>NZ_CP025997.1:0-385000 GCF_003086815.1 Stenotrophomonas sp. YAU14D1_LEIMI4_1
ATGGATGCCTGGACCCGAAGTCTCGAACGCCTCGAAGCGGAGTTTCCGCCGGAAGACGTTCACACCTGGTTGAAGCCACTGCAAGCCGATCTGCGCGTGGACAACCTGGTGCTGTATGCACCGAACGCCTTCATCGTCGACCAGGTGCGCGAGTTGTACCTGCCGCGCATCCGCGAACTGCTGGCCCATTTCGCCGGTTTCAGCGACGTTTTTCTTGAAATCGGCTCGCGCCCGCGGCCCTCGGACACGCAGAACGCGCCGGTTTCGAGCCCGGCAGCGGCCGTGGCTGCAGAACCACAGGTGCCGTTTGCCGGCAACCTGGACAACCACTACACGTTTGCCAACTTCGTGGAAGGCCGCAGCAACCAGCTGGGTCTGGCCGCTGCGTTCCAGGCGGCGCAGAAGCCGGGCGACCGCGCGCACAATCCGCTGCTGCTGTACGGGGGCACCGGCCTGGGCAAGACCCACCTGATGTTTGCCGCCGGCAATGCCATGCGCCAGGCCAATCCGGGTGCGAAGGTGCTCTACCTGCGTTCGGAACAGTTCTTCAGCGCGATGATCCGGGCCCTGCAGGAAAAGACCATGGATCAGTTCAAGCGCCAGTTCCAGCAGGTGGACGCGCTGCTGATCGATGACATCCAGTTCTTCGCCGGCAAGGATCGCACCCAGGAAGAGTTCTTCCACACCTTCAACGCGCTGTTCGACGGCAAGCAGCAGATCATCCTGACCTGCGACCGGTACCCGCGCGAAGTGGAAGGCCTGGAAGCGCGCCTGAAGTCGCGGCTTGCCTGGGGCCTGTCCGTCGCGATCGAACCGCCGGACTTCGAGACGCGCGCAGCGATCGTGCTGGCCAAGGCACGCGAGCGCGGCGCGGAGATTCCCGATGATGTTGCGTTCCTGATTGCCAAGAAGATGCGCTCCAACGTGCGCGACCTGGAAGGTGCGCTCAATACCCTGACCGCCCGCGCCAATTTCACCGGCCGCGCGATCACCACCGAATTCGCCCAGGAAACCCTGCGCGATCTGCTGCGCGCCCAGCAGCAGGCGATCAGCATTCCCAACATCCAGAAAACCGTGGCCGACTACTACGGGCTACAGATCAAGGATCTGCTGTCCAAGCGCCGGACCCGTTCGCTGGCCCGCCCGCGTCAGGTCGCCATGGCCCTGACCAAGGAACTGACCGAACACAGCCTGCCCGAGATCGGCGACGCCTTTGCCGGTCGCGATCACACCACGGTGCTGCACGCCTGCCGTCAGATCCGCACCCTGATGGAAACCGACGGCAAGCTCCGCGAGGACTGGGACAAGCTGATCCGAAAGCTGAGCGAATGATGCACCGACGCCGATAAGGCGTCATCGCACAAAACGGTGCAGAATCCGGTAGCAAGCGCGGGATGAGTTGTGGATAAAAAAGCGGTTTGAAATCGCGGCAGATTTATCCACAGCTTTCCCCACCCCTTGGGGGTCGGTAATGCAGAGGGTTTCGCGGTCTTAAAGCCCTTTAATTACAAAGACTTAGGGTTGTTTTCCAGCAATTCTGTCTCTACCAGCACCACCAAGCTTTTGATTTATTCCACATTTTTTTAAAGCATAGGGGCACGGAACCACATGCGTTTCACACTGCAGCGCGAAGCCTTTCTCAAGCCGTTGGCACAGGTCGTCAACGTGGTCGAACGCCGCCAGACCCTTCCGGTTCTGGCCAATTTCCTGGTCCAGGTGCAGAACGGCCAGCTGTCGCTGACCGGTACCGACCTGGAAGTGGAGATGGTGTCGCGGATCGCGGTTGAAGATGCCCAGGACGGCGAAACCACCATTCCCGCCCGCAAGCTGTTCGAGATCATCCGCGCCCTGCCCGACGGCAGCCGGATCACCGTCTCGCAGACCGGTGACAAGATCACCGTGCAGGCCGGTCGCAGCCGCTTCACCCTGGCCACCCTGCCCTCCAACGACTTCCCGTCGGTGGACGAAGTGGAAGCCACCGAGCGCGTGGCCATTGGCGAAGCGACCCTGAAGGAACTGATCGAACGCACCGCGTTCGCGATGGCCCAGCAGGACGTGCGCTACTACCTCAACGGCCTGCTGTTCGATCTGCGCGGCGATGCCCTGCGGACCGTGGCCACCGACGGCCACCGCCTGGCCCTGTGTGAAACCGATCTGGCCAAGCCCAGCGGTTCCAAGCGCCAGATCATCGTGCCGCGCAAGGGCGTGACCGAACTGCAGCGTCTGCTGGAAAGCGGCGATCGCGAGATCGAGCTGGAAGTCGGCCGCAGCCACGTGCGCGTGAAGCGCGACGATGTCACCTTCACCTCGAAGCTGATCGACGGCCGCTTCCCGGATTACGAAGCGGTGATCCCGATTGGCGCCGATCGCGAAGTGAAGGTGGACCGTGAAGCGCTGCGTGCCTCGCTGCAGCGCGCCGCGATCCTGTCCAACGAGAAATACCGCGGCATCCGCGTGGAAGTCTCGCCGGGCAACCTGAAGATCAGCGCGCACAACCCCGAGCAGGAAGAAGCCCAGGAAGAGATCGAAGCCGACACCACGGTCAGCGACCTGGCCATTGGCTTCAACGTGAACTACCTGCTGGATGCCCTGTCCGCGCTGCGCGACGAGGAAGTCATCATCCAGCTGCGCGATTCCAACTCCTCGGCGCTGGTGCGTGAATCCAGCAGCGAGAAGTCGCGCCACGTGGTGATGCCGCTGCGTCTCTGACGCTTGCGTTGTTCCACGTGAAACAAGAAGACGCCTGGGAGATCCGGGCGTTTTTTTTGTTCCACGTGGAGCATTGCCCAGAACAGACGGATGACAGTGCGCCCTTCATCGATGGGGGACGCAGATGGCTTCGGTGGTAGCCGTTGATTCCTTCGACCATGGGTCTGCGCTGACTTCGCAGGCCTACTCGGCGAGGAGGAGAAGCTGCACCTGCTGGCTCCACTGTCCACAGGCCTGGATTCCTGCGTCCGAGGGCGTCCCAAGCTTTAAAACTGGGTATAAATCTAAAGCATGGTGGTGCTGGTAGAGCCAGATTTCGTGGAGAACAGGCTTATCTGGTTGTTTTTAAAGGAGTTTATACACCTGAAACCCCCTGTATATCGGGCTCTGGGGCTGGGGGGGAAGCTGTGGATAGTTTTACCAGCGGTCAAAAGTGGCTTTTTTATCCACAGATTGCCCATACCTTGTGTATAAGTCATACAGAGCTGCTGTGGACAGCGTGGAACGCTGCACCCGAATTTCTTGAAATCTGTGGAACCCTTGGCTGCTCTGCCCCGCAGATTTCAAGCAATCAACGCACTGGCGTGCCCGCTGTCCTGCACCGCGCTGCGCGACAGCGCCTGGCGAAGGCGAAAATCTGTTGAATTCTGCTCATGCCAGCCCTGCCAAGGCCCGCAGATTTCAAGAAATCCACGCGGTTCCAGCGGCCAGCGCGGCAGCAATCGGCACGGTGGCACGTGGAACCCATGTGGTGTCCGAAGCGCGCGTTGCCGTCGCCCGCCATGCCCCCGCAACGCGGTGCCGGCCTTGACCGATGCAGTAAGCTGATGGATTCCCTGCCCTGTTGCCGCCCCGCGCGGCTGGTCCCCCGCGTCCCATGCTGATCCACCGCCTCGTCTTGAACCAATTGCGCCGCTTCAGTGCCGTGGAGCTGTCGCCCCAGCCGGGGCTGAACCTGCTGACAGGCGATAACGGTGCGGGCAAGACCAGTGTGCTGGAAGCGCTGCACCTGATGGCCTATGGCCGCAGCTTCCGCGGGCGCGTGCGCGACGGACTGGTCCGCCAGGGCCAGGAAGCGCTGGAAATCTTCGTCGAATGGGACGAACAGCGTTCCAGCCATCCGCCCCACCGCCGCAAGGCCGGCCTGCGTCACAGCGGGCAGGAATGGAAAGGCCGCCTGGATGGCGAGGATGTGGCCCAGCTCGGGAATCTCTGCGCGGCCTTGGCGGTTGTGACGTTCGAGCCCGGCAGCCACGCCCTGGTCAGCGGCGGCGGTGAACCGCGTCGCCGCTTCCTGGATTGGGGCCTGTTCCACGTGGAACCAGACTTTCTTTCGCTGTGGCGCCGCTACTCCCGCGCACTGAAGCAGCGCAATGCGCTGTTGAAGCAAGGCGGGCCCTCGCGGATGCTGGACACGTGGGACCACGAGCTGGCTGAAGCCGGCGAACCGCTGACCAGCCGGCGCCAGCACTACCTGGAGCGGCTGCAGGAGCGGACGATCGCCCTGGCGTCGGAACTTGCGCCGCAGCTGGGCATTCAGGGCCTGAATCTCAGTCCTGGCTGGCGCCGGCACGAACTGCCGCTGGCCGATGCGCTGCTGCTGGCCCGCGAACGTGACCGCCAGGCCGGCTACACCTCGGTGGGCCCACACCGCGCCGACTGGAGCGTGGAGTTCCACAGCATTCCCGGTCGCGATGCCTTGTCCCGCGGCCAGGCCAAGCTGACGGCGCTGGCCTGCCTGCTGGCACAGGCCGAGGACTACGCCGAGCAGCGTGGCGAATGGCCGGTGATCGCGCTGGATGACCTGGCGTCAGAGCTGGATCGCACCCACCAGGCCCGCGTGCTGCGGCGCTTGCTGGCCGGGCGGGCACAGATCTTCGTCACCGCCACCGAAACACCGGCGGCGCTGGTGGATCTGCCCGAGATCACCCGGTTCCACGTGGAACATGCACGGATCGTGGCTGTGCCATAGTGGCAACATCAGGGCCCGCAAGGCCCGACTGGTATAATTCACGCTGTACCCCTACTTACCCGGCGCACCGCTCCACGTGGTGCCCGACCTGCGGAGCCTACGGCAAGCGCAATGACCGACGAACAGAACACCCCGGTAAACAACGGCAACTACGACGCCAACAGCATCACCGCCCTGGAAGGGCTCGAGGCTGTCCGCAAGCGTCCTGGCATGTACATCGGCGACGTCCATGACGGCACCGGTCTGCACCACATGGTGTTCGAGGTTGTCGACAACTCCATCGACGAAGCGCTGGCCGGCCATGCCGACCACGTCGCGGTGACGATCCACGCCGACGGCTCGGTGTCGGTGTCGGACAACGGCCGCGGCATCCCCACCGGCAAGCACGAGCAGATGAGCGCCAAGCTCGGCCGCGAAGTGTCGGCTGCCGAAGTGGTGATGACCGTGCTGCACGCCGGCGGCAAGTTCGACGACAACAGCTACAAGGTGTCCGGCGGTCTGCACGGCGTGGGCGTCAGCGTGGTCAACGCACTGTCGCAGAAGCTGCTGGTGGACGTGTTCCAGAATGGCTTCCACTACCAGCAGGAATTCAGCGATGGCGCCGCGGTAACGCCGCTGAAGCAGCTGGGCACCACCACCAAGCGTGGTACCACCGTGCGCTTCTGGCCGTCGGTGGTGGCGTTCCACAACAACGTGGAATTCCACTACGACGTCCTGGCCCGCCGCCTGCGCGAACTGTCGTTCCTCAACTCGGGCGTCAAGATCGTGCTGGCCGACGAGCGCGGTGACGGCCGCCGCGATGATTTCCACTACGAAGGCGGCATCCGCAGCTTCGTGGAGCATCTGGCCCAGCTGAAGACCCCGCTGCACCCGAACGTCATCGCTGTTACCGGCGAGCACAACAACATCGTGGTCGACGTGGCGCTGCAGTGGACCGACTCCTACCAGGAGACGATGTACTGCTTCACCAACAACATTCCGCAGAAGGACGGCGGTACCCACCTGGCCGGCTTCCGCGGCGCGTTGACCCGCGTGCTCAACAACTACATCGAGCAGAACGGCATCGCCAAGCAGGCCAAGATCAACCTGACCGGCGACGACATGCGCGAAGGCATGATTGCCGTGCTGTCGGTGAAGGTGCCCGATCCCAGCTTCTCCAGCCAGACCAAGGAAAAGCTGGTCAGTTCCGACGTGCGTCCGGCGGTGGAAAACGCCTTCGGTGCGCGCCTGGAAGAGTTCCTGCAGGAAAACCCGAACGAAGCCAAGGCCATCGCCGGCAAGATCGTCGATGCCGCGCGTGCACGTGAAGCGGCACGCAAGGCCCGCGACCTGACCCGCCGCAAGGGCGCGCTGGATATCGCCGGCCTGCCGGGCAAGCTGGCCGATTGCCAGGAGAAGGATCCGGCGCTGTCCGAACTGTTCATCGTCGAGGGTGACTCGGCAGGTGGTTCGGCCAAGCAGGGCCGCAACCGCAAGAACCAGGCCGTGCTGCCGCTGCGCGGCAAGATCCTCAACGTGGAACGCGCACGCTTCGACCGCATGCTGTCCTCCGACCAGGTCGGTACGCTGATCACCGCGCTGGGCACCGGCATCGGCCGCGACGAGTACAACCCGGACAAGCTGCGTTACCACAAGATCATCATCATGACCGACGCCGACGTCGACGGCGCGCACATCCGCACCCTGCTGCTGACGTTCTTCTACCGTCAGATGCCGGAGCTGATCGAGCGCGGTTACGTCTACATCGGCCTGCCGCCGCTGTACAAGATCAAGCAGGGAAAGACCGAGTTGTACCTGAAGGACGATCCGGCGCTGGACAGCTACCTGGCCAGCAGCGCGGTGGAAAACGCCTCGCTGGTGCCGGCGTCCGGCGAACCGGGCATTGAAGGCGTGGCGCTGGAAAAGCTGCTGCTGGCCTACGCCGGCGCGCAGGATGCGATCGCCCGCAACGCGCACCGCTACGATCGCCTGCTGCTGGAAGCGCTGGTCGATTTCGTGCCGATGGATCTGGAAAGCCTGCGCAATGCGCCGGCCGGCGAAGGTCTGGACGCACTGGCCAAGCAGCTCAACCAGGGCAGCCTGGGCAGCCCGCGCTTCACCCTGGAACTGCAGGACGCCACCGAAGAGCGCTCCGCCGCTGTGCTGGTCACCCGCCGCCACATGGGCGAGGAACACCTGCAGGTGCTGCCGCTGTCGGCCTTTGAAAGCGGCGAGCTGCGCGCCATCCATCAGGCCGCCAAGCTGCTGCACGGTCTGGTGCGCGACGGTGCCACCATTGCCCGCGGCGCGAAGTCCATTGAAGTGGACAGCTTCGCCAAGGCACAGAACTGGCTGCTGGACGAAGCCAAGCGCGGCCGCCAGATCCAGCGCTTCAAAGGCCTGGGTGAAATGAACCCGGAACAGCTGTGGGATACCACGGTGAACCCCGATACCCGCCGCCTGCTGCAGGTACGCATCGAGGACGCGGTCGCGGCTGACCAGATCTTCAGCACCCTGATGGGCGATGTGGTCGAACCGCGTCGCGACTTCATCGAAGACAACGCGTTGAAGGTCGCCAACCTGGATATCTGACACACTCGACTGCTGGCCGGTGCGCGGGGAGGCGCGCCGGCCGTCGTCCCTTGACCACAGGTACCCGATGTCTGCTTCCGCTCCGGTTTCCGCACCGCCGCCGGTTCCCCCGGCATCCGCCGCGCCCCGCGCCTCCTCGCCGCTGGCCGGCTTCTTCATCGATCTGGGCATTGCCGTGGTAGCGCTGTTCGGGCTCAGCCTGATCAGCGGCATGGTCTGGGGCCTGACGCGTACCGTGGCGATCAGCGTGGCCCATGCCAAAGCCGGTGGCGAAGCCGCCGATGCCGGCGCGCTGGCCGCCCAGCTCGGCCAACCCGGTGCCCTGGCGCAGGTGGTGATGGCGCTGGTGGCCACCGGTGGGGCCGCGTTGCTGGTCTATTTCTGGCGCCGGCCGGCCAATGCCGCCGAACGCCAGCGCTCCCTGCAGGCACTGCGCCGCCCGGCGACCTGGGGCTGGACGCTACTGGTGGCCACCCTGATCGTGATCGGCAGCAACGGCATCGCGTTCCTGGCCAAGCAGCTGGGCGTGGAACCGGTGCCCACCAATCTGCACCTGATGCAGAACGCCATTGCCCAGTTCCCGGTGTTCCTGGTGCTGTTTGCCGTGGTGCTGGCGCCGGCCTACGAAGAGCTGCTGTTCCGCCGCGTGCTGTTCGGGCGCCTGTGGCAGGCCGGCCGTCCCTGGCTGGGCATGCTGCTCAGCAGCCTGGCCTTCGCCCTGATCCATGAAATTCCCGGAACCAGCGCCAACGGCCCGGCCGAGATCGCCCAGCTGTGGCTGGTCTATGGCGGCATGGGCGCCGCGTTCTGCTGGCTGTACAAGCGCACCGGCACGCTGTGGGCCGCCATTGCCGCGCACGGCCTGAACAACGCCGTGGCGCTGGCGGCACTGGTGTTCTTCGGCGCCACGTAAGGCCACGCGCGCTTGACGAAAGATTAAGCAGGCGCGGTACACACTGCCTGCATGAACACGGGGGATTCCATGAAATCACTGCTGCTCGCCCTGCTCATTACGTCGCTGGTGGCCGCGTGCGCGACCACCACCTCGCCCACCGGCCGCCGGCAGATGGTGGGCGGCGTGTCGCAGGCCCAGCTGGACCAGCTGGGCGCGCAGGCGTTCGCCGAAACCAAGCAGAAGGAAAAGATCAGCACCGACGGCCGCCAGAACGGCTACGTGCAGTGCGTGGTCAATGCGCTGGTGGCCCAGCTTCCCGATCAGTACCGTGGCGTACGGTGGGAAACGGCGGTGTTCGTCGACAAGGAACCCAACGCCTTTGCCCTGCCCGGCGGCAAGGTGGGGGTGAACAGCGGCATCTTCACCGTGGCCAAGAACCAGGACCAGCTGGCGGCGGTCATCGGCCACGAGATCGGCCATGTGATCGCCCGCCACCACGAAGAGCGCATCACCCGGCAGATGGGCGCGCAGACCGGCCTGGCGGTGCTGGGAGCGCTGGCCGGTGCCTACGGCGGCGATGGCGCGGCCAGCACGGTCAATCAGCTGGGCGGCATGGGCGCGCAGGCGGCCTTCCTGCTGCCGGGTTCACGTACCCAGGAAAGCGAGGCCGATGTGATCGGCCAGCGGCTGATGGCCCAGGCCGGTTTCAACCCCGCCCAGGCCGTGGATCTGTGGCAGAACATGATGGCCGCCAGTGGCGGACGCAGCCCGCAATGGCTGTCCACCCACCCCGATCCGGCCAACCGTATCCGCGAACTGCAGCGTGACGCCCCTGCCCTGGCGCCGGTTTACCAGCAAGCCCAGGCGGCCGGTCGCCGGCCAAAGTGTGGGTGAGTGCGCAGATTCATGCTGTACTGCAGCACATAAAACGATTTCTCATGCCATCCGTTTCTGATACGTTTGGCGGCTCAGATTTTTCTGACAGTCCGACTTTGCCGCTCCGGGCGGTTCGATCGAGGTGAACGATGATTTTCCGTAACCACAAAGCTGTGCTTTCCGTCCTGATCGCCACTGCCCTGACCGGCGCTGTGGTCACCGATGCGTTCGCGCAGTCCTCGCGTTCGTCCGAGCGTGGCAACCGCGGCGGCAAGCAGGCCAAGGCCGAAGTCCTGTACCCGAACGCCACCCGTGAGGAGCCGAAGGAAAAGGCATCCTCGAAGATGGGCAGCAAGCTGCAGAAGCTGATTGACAACTACAACGATCAGAAGTTCCCGGAGACCCTGCAGGTTGCCGGTGAGATCCTGGGCAACAGCGCGTCGAACAACTACGACAAGTCGCTGGCTGCGCAGCTCGCTTCGCAGGCCGCCTACCAGACCGACGACACCGCCGGCGCGATCACCTACCTCAAGCAGGCGCTGCAGCTGAACGGCCTGGACAACAACGGCCACTTCCAGGCCATGCTGATGCTGGGCCAGCTGCAGCTGCAGGAAGATCAGACCGCCGAAGGCCTGGCCACGCTGGACAAGTACTTCGCCGAGAGCAAGTCGAACAAGCCGGAAGAGCTGATCGCCAAGGGCCAGGCGCTGTACCAGCTGGAACGCTACCAGGAAGCCATCCCGGTGCTGCAGCAGGCCATCGCCGGCGCCACCGAGCCGAAGGACAACTGGAACCAGCTGCTGATGGCGGCCCTGTCCGAAGCCGGCCAGACCGGTGAAGCGGTGAAGACCGCCGAGGCGCTGGCAGCGAAGAACCCGAACGACAAGAAGGCGCAGCTGAACCTGGCCAACATGTACATGCAGGCCGACCAGATGCCCAAGGCCGCCGCGGTGATGGACAAGCTGCGCAGCAGCGGCCAGCTCACCGAAGAGCGCGAGTACAAGCAGCTGTACTCGATCTATGCCAACACCGAGAACAAGGAAAAGGACGTCATCGCGGTCATCAACGAAGGGTTGCAGAAGGGCATCCTGAAGCCGGACTACCAGGTTTACCTGGCCCTGGCCCAGTCCTACTACTACTCCGACCAGGTGCCGCAGGCGATCGAGGCGTGGCAGAAGGCTGCCCCGCTGTCCAAGGACGGTGAGACCTACCTGAACCTGGCACGCGTCCTGCATGCCGAAGGTCGCGTTCCGGAGGCCAAGCAGGCCGCCCAGCAGGCGCTGGCGAAGGGCGTGAAGAACCAGGCTGATGCCAAGAAAATCATCAACCTGAAGTAAGTAGGAATAACGCCTGAACGCCTGCGAGATTAATGCGCAGGCGCTCAGGATTGGTATAAGCTTGGAGGTTCCTGCGGTGTCATGCACCGCTGATCAGGGATCCCGCCCCCCGGGACTCCGGCCCCACTATTGAGCTCTTGGCGCATGACGGAACAACTAGTCGTTCACCGGTACGAACAACCCGATGACAAGGGGCTGAGCTGGCCTCGCATCGTCGGCATCGCGTTTGTAATCGCCCTGCATCTGGCCGCCTTCATGATGCTCCTGATCCCCGCTGTGGCCCCCAAGGCCGTGGCTGAGAAGGAGCGCAACGTCATGGTGACCATCGTCGACGCGCCGCCGCCACCGCCGCCGCCGCCGCCGCCGCCGCCGCCGCAGGATACTCCGCCGCCGCCGGTGAAGAATCTGTCGCCGCCGAAGCCGTCGCCCGTCCCGCCGCCGCCGCAGGCGCCGGTCGTCGACGTGCCGGAACCGCGCCCGAACGATATCGTCACCCCGCCGTCGCCTCCGGCGCCGCCGGCACCGCCGGCGTCGATCGAGGCCAGCGTCGACATCTCGTCGAAGGCCATGAATCCGCCGCGCTACCCGCCGGCCGCTTTCCGCGCTGGTATCCAGGGCGAAGTGATCCTGATCATTGATGTCGACGCCCAGGGCAACGTCACCAATGTCACGGTGGAAAAGTCCAGCCGTAACCGCGACCTGGACCGTGCTGCGATGGAAGCCGCGCGCAAGTGGCGTTTCAACGCCGCTGAATCTGGCGGTAAGAAGGCTGCTGGTCGCGTCCGCGTCCCGGTCAACTTTGCGCTGAACTGATGCGAGCGGGTGGCCGCCGGCCACCCCTCCTCCGGTTCGATTGTCTAGCTTAGCTACACCCTTTATCACCACACACAACAAAGGTAAGCGTCATGCTGCAGGAAATTTTCATCGCCGCTGCTGCCGGGGGCAATCCGTCCAACGCCCTGTCGCAGATGGGCTTCGAGCACCTGATCCACGAAATGACCACCAAGCCGGGTGATTTCGCCGTTTCCTGGGTCGTGCTGCTGACCCTGGTCGTCATGTCGGCCATGTCCTGGTACTGGACCGTCATCAACATCTTCCGCGCTACCCGCCTGAAGAGCGCTGCTGACCGCGTCGTCAGCCTGTTCTGGGATACCCCGAATGCACAGGACGCCATCCGTGCGATGGAAGAACAGCCGGCTTCGGAGCCGTTCTCGAAGATCGCCCTGGATGCTGCGCAGGCTGCTGCCCACCACCAGCGCGCTGAAGGCGGCGCCACCGGTGGCCTGGGTGAAAACCTGAGCCGTTCGGAGTTCGTCGACCGCGCTCTGCGCCAGGCCGTCACCCGCGAAAGCAACAAGCTGCAGTCGGGCATGACCCTGCTGGCCACCGTCGGTGCAACCGCTCCGTTCGTCGGTCTGCTGGGTACCGTGTGGGGCATCTACGGCGCGCTGATCAAGATCGGTGCCACCGGCTCCGCTTCGATCGACGCCGTTGCCGGCCCGGTGGGTGAAGCGCTGATCATGACCGCCATCGGTCTGTTCGTCGCAATCCCGGCCGTGTTCGCCTTCAACTTCTTCAGCAAGATCAACAGCGCGACCATCAGCAAGTTCGATACCTTCGCGCACGACCTGCACGACTTCTTCGCCACCGGTTCGCGCGTCCGCTAATTGCGACGCGCTGTACCCAGCGAGAACGTAGTCAACACGATCTAGACGGAGCCCGTTATGGCTTTCAGTAGTGGTAACAGCGGCGGCCCCATGGCCGACATCAACGTTACGCCCCTCGTGGACGTGATGCTGGTGCTGCTGATCATCTTCATCATCACGGCGCCCCTGATGTCCCACAAGGTCAAGGTGGATCTGCCGGAGACCAATCTGGTCCAGAAGCCGGACGACACCAACGACCGCAAGGGCCCCATCACCCTGGCAGTCAAGGAAGACGGTTCGATCTACTGGAACGACGAGGAAATCGACAAGCAGACTCTCGAGTCGCGCCTGGCGACCGCCGCCCAGCAGACCCCGCAGCCGCCGCTGAACCTGCGTGGTGACCGCACCACCAAGATGCGTGTCATCAACGAGATGACCAAGGTCGCTCAGGAACAGGGCATGCTGGACGTCGGCTTCGTCGCGACCAAAGAAAAGGGGCAATAAGCCATGGCATTCAGTAGTGGTGGTGGCAAAGGCCCCATGGCTGACATCAACGTGACGCCCCTGGTGGACGTGATGTTGGTTCTGCTGATCATCTTCATCGTGACCGCGCCGATCATGACGTACCCGATCGCCGTGGACCTGCCGCAGCGCGTGCTCAACCCACCGCCGCAGCTGGTCGAACCGCCGCCGCCGATCGAACTGAAGATCGACGCCAGCAACCAGGTCTCGTGGAACAACAGCCCGATCAGCACGCACGAGCTGCAGCAGCGGATGGAACAGGAGGTCCAGCGTGACCCGACCAACCAGCCGGAACTGCGGATCGATGCAAGCCCGGATTCCGAGTACGACGTGATGGCCAAGGTTCTGGCCGCCGCGAAGAATGCTCAGATGAAGAAGATCGGCTTCGTGCAGCAGTAATACGCAATACCGCAGCACAACAGTCATGACGCGACTGCAGACGCCCCTGGAGACAGGGGCGTCTTTTTTTTGTGCCCGGGGGTGGGGTCAGAGCCCTTCCCTGCGGGAAGGGATCCGACCCCGGGGGCTCTGACCCCACCACCGCGACCCCATCACCACGCACCCGCCCGCTATCATCGGCGCATGCTCGCCCTCTTCGATTCCCTGCGCGTCTGGCTCGATGGCATCGCCCATCTGGGCACGATCCTGGCCGTGGCCTACCTGCTCTACCTGCTGGCACTGGCCGGCTGGATCATGCTGCAGAAGCGCGAACCGGTCGCCACGCTCAGCTGGATTCTGTCGCTGGCCCTGCTGCCCTACCTGGGCCTCTTCATCTACTACCTGCTGGGCCCGCAGAAGGTGAAACGGCAGCGCCTGCGCCGTGGCCGCGCACGCTCGGGCATGGAGCACTACAGCGATGTCTGCCCGCCCGATGCCGGCTGCACCGAACTGGCCAAGGTGGCGCAGGCGACCACGGGCCTGGCGCCCAGCACCGCCACCGAAGTCACCTGGCTGGTCGATGGCGCAGCCACCTATGAAGCCCTGCTGCAGGCCATTGCCGAGGCGCGCGACCACGTGCACCTGGAGTACTACATCTTCAGCCCCGACCATGCCGGTACCGCGCTGCGCGATGCCTTGGTGGAACGTGCGCGGGCCGGCGTGCAGGTGCGCTTGCTGCTCGATGCGGTGGGCTCCTCGTCATTGCCGCGGCGCTTCCTGCAACCGCTGCTGGATGCCGGTGGCGAGGCCATCTGGTTCCATCCGCGGCAGTTGCTGAAACCCTTCAAACGGCCGTGGTTGAACCTGCGTACCCACCGCAAGCTGGTGCTGGTCGATGGACGCCTGGCCTTCACCGGTGGCATCAACATCACCGACGAAGAAGACGAGAGCCGCAACCCCAACGCGTACCGCGACCTGCACATGCGCATTGCCGGCCACGTGGTGCGCAGCCTGCAGCTGGTGTTCGTGGAAGACTGGCTGTACGCCAGCGGCCAGGAACCCTCCCGCTTCGACATCGCCCGCCTGTGGCCGGCTGACATGCCGCTGCGTGGCGATGGCAGCATCGATGCGCAGGTGCTGGTATCCGGCCCCGATTCGGGCTGGGAAACCATCCACCGCCTGCATGTGGCGGCCATCCAGGAAGCACGCGAGCGGGTCTGGCTGGTTACCCCCTACTTCGTGCCCGGCGAAGCGGCGCGCATGGCGCTGACCTCGGCCGCGCTGGGCGGGCTGGACGTGCGCCTGCTGGTGCCGAAGATGAGCGATTCCTGGTTCGTCACCCAGGCCGCGCGCTCGTACTTCGACGAACTGCTGCATGCCGGGGTGAAGATCTACGAATACGGCCCGCGCATGCTGCACACCAAGGCCTTCATTGCCGACGATGATGTCTGCATCGTCGGCAGCGCCAACTTCGATCACCGCAGCTTCCGCCTGAATTTCGAACTGTCGATGATGATCAGCGACCGCGACCGGGTGGCTGCGCTGGCCGAGCTGCTGCAGGCCGAATTCGACCGCTCGAGCCGTGTACAGGACCAGGCGGCCCGTTCGCTGTGGCTGCACCGCCTGCCCGAGGCGTTCGCGCGGCTGGCCTCGCCGCTGCTGTAACGCAGCGCTACACTGCCGCCTGACCTGCGGGAGATCGCACATGTACTGGCTGTACCTGCTGCTGGCGCTGGGCTGCTTCGCCTTCGCCCTGAAGACCCCGCACATGGGGCTGATGTCGCTGGCCCTGCTGGCGGCGCTGGCCTTCCTGCTGGCCTGGGTGCGTGGCCGCTACGTGGCCCGCTTCGGCGATCTGCAGCGCGACCCGTCCACCCTGGTCGACGCCGAACAGGTGCGCCGGCTGCGCGAGCAGGCCACTCAAGCGCACGCGCCGCATGACCCTCACGATCCCCCTTCCCCGACCCCGTAGTTCCGTTCCATGACCCAGCTCAGCGTCAACGTCAACAAGATCGCCGTTCTGCGAAACTCGCGCGGCGGTGCCGAACCGGACGTGGTGCGCGCCGCCCAGGCCTGCCTGGACGCCGGTGCGCATGGCATTACCGTGCACCCGCGCCCCGACCGCCGTCACATCACCGCCGAGGACGTCCTGGCATTGTCCACGCTGACCCGCACCCGCGGCGTCGAGTTCAACATTGAAGGCAACCCCTTCGCCCCGCCGCGCGAGGGTTACCCGGGTCTGCTGCCGCTGTGTGCGCAGACCCGGCCGGCGCAGGCCACCCTGGTGCCCGATGGCGATGGCCAGATCACCTCCGACCACGGCTTCGACTTCGAACGCGACGGCGAGCGCCTGCGCCCGCTGGTGGCCGAGCTGAAAGCCATGGGCTGCCGGGTCAGCCTGTTCGTGGATGCCGGCAACCCCTTGCTGGAACAGGCCGCCGCGGTGGGCGCCGATCGCATCGAGCTGTACACCGGCCCCTACGCCGAAGCCCACGCCGCCGGCGACGCGCGCGCCATGCTGGAGCTGTTCGCCAACGCCGCACGTCGCGCCCAGGCGGTCGGCCTGGGGGTGAATGCCGGCCATGACCTGTCGCAGGACAACCTGCGTGACTTCCTGGCGGCCGTGCCGCAGGTACTGGAAGTGTCCATTGGCCACGCGCTGATCGGCGAGGCCCTGTACGACGGCCTGGACGCCACCGTGAAGGGCTATCTGGCCCTGCTGTAAACCCTCGTCGCAGCTATTGAGACCGCCGTGGCCCAGGCTTCTGGATTGCCACGGTGCTCGGCTGCGCCTGCCCCGTGGAACCTGTGGATAACCTTGGGGTCAACCTGCATCCGGATTCGCCTGTACGCCTACAGCTACGTGAATTCCCGGCGCTTGCGCCGCCTGTGGTTAGCAATAATACTAACGGACCAGCAACGGCCGGAGGGCGACATGCAGCACCTGCCTCTCAAGGCCCACGCCGCCATCAAGGGTCGCGGCTCCACCTCGCATCTGGCCGGCCGCTTTGAAAGCACGGTCAGCGAGGCCATCGATGACGGCTGGGCGCCAGATGAAAGCGACGAGTTCAGCGCCCCCCGCCTGCGCACCGAAGTGCGTGCGGAGACCGCGCGCAGCATCATCAGCCGCAACAATTCCCCCGATGTGGGCTTCAGCCAGTCGGTGAATCCCTACCGCGGCTGCGAGCACGGTTGCTCGTACTGTTTTGCGCGGCCCTCGCATGCCTATCTGAATCTGTCGCCGGGCCTGGACTTCGAAACCAAGCTGTTCGCCAAGACCAACGCGCCGCAGCTGCTGCGCAAGGAACTGGCGAAACCGGGCTATGTACCGCAGCCGATCGCGCTGGGCATCAACACCGATGCGTACCAGCCGATCGAACGCAAGTTGAAGCTCACCCGCCAGCTGATCGAGGTGATGCTGGAAACGAAGCATCCGTTTTCGCTGATCACCAAGAACGCGCTGGTGGAGCGCGACATCGATCTGCTGGCACCGCTGGCGGCGGAAAGCCTGGTCAGCGTGCATTTCTCGGTCACCTCGCTGGACCCGCACCTGTCCGCCAAGCTGGAACCGCGCGCATCGGCACCGCATGCACGCCTGCGTGCGATGAAGCGGCTGCACGAGGCCGGCATTCCGGTGGGCGTGATGGTGGCGCCGGTGATCCCGTGGATCAACGACAGCGAGCTGGAGGCCGTGCTGGAGGCCGCCCATGACGCCGGCGCCAGTACCGCCGGCTACGTGCTGCTGCGCCTGCCGCTGGAAGTGGCGCCGCTGTTCCGCGATTGGCTGGAAACCCACCACCCCGATCGCGCCGCGCACGTGATGAGCACCATCCAGCAGTTGCGCGGCGGCAAGGATTACGACAGCCAGTTCGGCACGCGCATGCGTGGCCAGGGCGTGTATGCGGACCTGTTGAACAACCGGTTCAAGCTGGCGCGGAAGCGGCTGGGTTTCAATGCGCAGAACAGCCATTGGCCGAAGTTGGATTGCAGCCGGTTCGTGAAGCCGTTGCCGCCGCAGAAGGAATCGCCGCAGGGAACGCTCTTTTAGTAGAGTCGAGCTTGCTCGACTGATGTTGGAAGCAGTCGCGGTAGAGTCGAGCTTGCTCGACTGAAGTTGGAAGCAGTCGAGCAAGCTCGACTCTACGAAGCAATGGCAGTCGAGCACGCTCGACGCTACGGGGTGGACGCGGTGCCCCGCTTCGGCCAAGAATCGGGGCGAGGCCCATGAAGGGCCGGACAGGAGATGCCCGTGAACGATGGCGCACTTGCCGCAGCGATCGCCGCTTCCGCTGCCAACACCCATCCTTGGATGCAGGCGCAGCATCGCCAGGTGCTGGAGTACTTTGAACACCGGCAGGCGTTTTCGCCGGCGACCTCGATTCCGTTGGCCGCATTCGACGTGGAGCTGGAAGAGGTGCTGTACGACATGATCGATGACGGCCTGGTCGAGGTCGTAGCGACCGACCGCTGCTACCTGGACCGGCAGACGTTGCTGCAGCGCGTGCAGGACGACGAACGATCGGCCGAGCGCCTCAACCGCGTGCTGCTGCGCTACGTCGTGCCCGTTCTGGTGATCGTACTCATCGCCGTGGGCGTAGCGCTGGCCCTGTAGAGTCGAGCTTGCTCGACTGAGCGCGCGACAAAGAGCAGTCGAGTAAGCTCGACTCTACGAAGTCGTCAGCCCCCAAACAGCTTCTGCGCGCTCTGGAACAGGATCCAACTCGTCGCGATGAACTTGTCGCCACCCTGCGGTCGATTGCCACGATGGGTATGGGTGAACGCTGTCGGCGCGATCAGCAGGCTGCCGGTGCGCGGTGCGATCTTGCGGCCCTGGAACAGGAATTCGGTCTCGCCTTCCTCGAACTCATCGTTGAGGTACAGCGTCCACAGCACGTGCCGGTGCAGGGTTTCGGCCTGCGGGTCCTTCGGGTACAGCTCGCAGTGCCAGTACGGGTAACCGCCCTCGCCCGCCGCGTACCACTGCAGGTTGATGGCGCCCGGGCGCAGGCACGTGCGGGCCAGGTCGGCCAGCTGTTCCTGCGCCATGTCGGGGAAATCCTCGGCCGACAGTCGGCGCGGCTGGCCGTTGCTGTCCTGGATCTGCAACATCAGCGGTGCGATCAACGCCTGTGGATAACGGCGTAGATAAGTCAACAGTCCGGCGAAAACCGCCTGCTGCAGTGCGCTGTCCACATCCTTCCAGCCGTCTGCGCCACTGATGCGCAGATCCTTGCTGCGCTTGAGTTCCGGGAACACGCCACTGCCCACTGCGCCCGGTTTCAGGTGCTGGCTGGCGCGCATGCGGGCGACGATGGCGGCGCAGACGTCGCTGGGGACGGCGTTGTGGATGACTTCGATGAAATCGACCGGACCCGGCTCGTGCATGCGTACATTCCTTCGGCGGCAAGGGCCTGATGGTGCCGTTTGCCGCCGCTGCTGTCACCCTGCGGTCATGTCATCGTTGTGCCATGACCGCCGTAGGGATGGCCGCCGTCAGACGCTCTTTGCGTCGTGCTCCTGGTGATAGCGCACCGCTTCGGCCACTTCCTCGCGCGAACCCAGGAACACCGGCACGCGCTGGTGCAGATGCTCGGGCTGGATGTCGACGATGCGTTCGCGGCCGGTCCACGCGGCGCCGCCGGCCTGTTCCACCAGCAGGCCCATCGGATTGGCTTCGTACATCAGGCGCAGCTTGCCGGCCTTGCCCGGTTCCTTCTTGTCCCACGGGTAGATGAAGATGCCGCCGCGGGTCAGGATGCGATGCACGTCGGCCACCATGCTGGCGATCCAGCGCATGTTGAAGTTCTTGCCGCGCGCGCCTTCCTTGCCGGCCAGCAGATCGCCCACGTACGCCTGCATGGGGGCTTCCCAGTGGCGCTGGTTGGACATGTTGATGGCAAATTCCTGGGTGGCGGGGGGAATCTGCATGTTGGCGGTGGTCAACACGAACTCACCGGTTTCGCGGTCCAGGGTGAAGGCGTGGGTGCCATGGCCGACGGTCAGCACCAGCTGGGTGCTGGGCCCGTAGATGCAGTAGCCGGCGGCAATCTGCTTGCTGCCCGGTTGCAGGAAGGCATCATCACCCGGCAGTTCGACATTGGTGGGGCAGCGCAGCACCGAGAAGATGGTGCCGACCGAGACGTTGACGTCGATGTTCGAGCTGCCGTCGAGGGGATCGAACAGCAGCAGGAAATCGCCACGCGGATGGATGTCCGGTACCGGCTGGCTGTGATCCATTTCTTCCGACGCGCAGGCGGCCAGGTGGCCGCCCCAGGCATTGGCTTCCAGCAGGATCTCGTTGCTGATCACGTCCAGCTTCTTCTGCGCTTCGCCCTGCACGTTGCCGGTGCCGGCATCGCCCAGTACGCCGCCCAAGGCGCCCTTGCTGACGGCGATGGAGATGCTGGTGCAGGCGCGGGCGACCACGGCGATCAGCTGGCGCAGGTCGGCGTTTATGCGGCCGGCGTGCTGTTCTTGAATCAGGTACCGGGTCAGCGAAGTACGGGACATGGCGGGCGGGCCTTGGCAGCGGGGAAACGGCTATTGTCGCTGCTGCGCGCGGCGCGTGCGTGATTGGTTTGAGGGGAAATCGATTACAGGAGCGTTGCGCTGTGCGGCGCCTTCCTGTTTTCGAGGCGCGCAGGCGGGGGAGACGATGCAGGACACGCTGCAAGTACATCCCTGTAAGCTCGTAGGCGCCATCCATGGCGCCTGCGGTCCTGCATCGCCTCCCCCGCCCGCGCGATCCAGGCATTGCCGCGAGCGCGGAGGGTGTGGCAAAAGCAGGAGCAAAGGCAGAGCAAGAACAAAGGCGCCTTTCGGCGCCTTTGTTTTCAAGCATGTGCAGCGGTGCTTCAGCCCTTGGCGACGGTGGCCACGGCTTTGGCGACGTATTCCAGGTTGTTCTGGCTGAGTGCGGCCACGCAGATGCGGCCGGTGCCGACGGCGTAGATGCCGAACTCGTCACGCAGACGCTCCACCTGCACGCGGCTGAGGCCGGAGTAGGAGAACATGCCGGCCTGCTGGTTGATGAAACCGAACTGCGGCGCGCCGGCGGCGGCCAGCTTTTCCACCAGACCGCCACGCAGGGCGTGGATGCGCTCGCGCATCTCGGTCAGTTCCTGTTCCCACAGCGCGCGCAGTTCCGGGCTGTTGAGCACACCGGCCACCAGCGCGGCACCGTGGGTGGACGGGCTGGAGTAGATGGTGCGGATGATGCGCTTGATCTGCGACTGCACGGCCTTGGCGTCGTTGGCGGTCGGGGCGACCACCGACAGTGCGCCTACGCGTTCGCCGTACAGCGAGAACGACTTGGAGTACGAGTTGGCGACGATGAAGCTGTCGATGCCGGCTTCGGCGATGATGCGCACGGCCGCGCCGTCCTGCTCGATGCCCTTGTCGAAGCCCTGGTAGGCCATGTCGATGAAGGGGAACAGCTGGCGGTCCTTCAGCAGCTGTGCCACCTGCTTCCACTGGCTGACGGTGAGGTCGGCGCCGGTGGGGTTGTGGCAGCAGGCGTGCAGCAGCACCACGGTGCCCGGCTGCAGCGTCTGCAGATCGGCCAGCATGCCGTCGAAGTTCACGCCATGGGTGGCGGCGTCGAAGTAGGTGTATTCCACCACCTCGAAACCGGCGGCGCCGAACACTGCGCGGTGGTTTTCCCAGCTGGGGTTGCTGATGGCGATGGTGGCGTGCGGCAGCAGCTTCTTCAGCAGGTCAGCGCCGACACGCAGCGCACCGCTGCCGCCCACGGTCTGGGTGGTGGCCACGAGGCCGGCGTCCAACAGCGGCGAGTCCTTGCCGAACACCAGTTCACGGGTGGCCTGGGTGTACGCCGGCAGGCCGTCGATCGGCAGGTAGCCGCGCGGTTTTGCTTCGGTGGCGAGCTGCTGCTCGATCTGCTTGACGGCACGCAGCAGCGGAATGCGGCCGCTTTCGTCGTAGTAGATGCCTACACCCAGGTTGACCTTGGTCGGGCGGCTGTCGGCGTTGTACGCCTCGGTCAGGCCCAGGATCGGGTCGCCCGGGACCAGTTCCACGTTTGCAAAGAAGGACACGGCGGTACTCGTTCGATATGAGGGGGAGAAGAAGCGCGGGTCGCGTGGTTGCAGCCGTCGGCCGCAACCGTCCCATCGTAACAAAGCGTGCCACCGGCGCGGCGCTCATCGTCACGCTGCAGCCCGTACCATGCCGTGTTGTTTTCCCCCCGTGGTTGAAGCTGAACAATGAACGAGCCCGTGGCGCGTCGCCGCCTGCCCCTGCTGATCGCCCTGCTGCCGGCCGCCGCCGTGGCGCAGGCCCAGACCACCACCGCGCTGCCCACGGTGGAGGTGCAGGCCGCACGGGTACAGGGCATCGACCCGTTCGCGCTGCCGGCCAGCCAGGACACGGTCTGGGTGGATGACGACCGCAGCGGCGCCAGTGCCCAGCTTTCCGAGGCGCTGGCCGGCGTGCCAGGGCTGCTGGCACGTGACCGGCAGAACTTCGCCCAGGACACCCAGCTGTCGATCCGCGGCTTCGGCGCCCGTTCCACCTTCGGCGTGCGCGGCGTGCGCGTGGTGGTGGATGGCGTGCCGGCCACCATGCCCGACGGGCAGGGCCAGCTGTCGCATGCCAGCCTGCTGGGTGCCGAGCGCATCGAGGTGCTGCGGGGGCCGTTCTCGGCGCTGTACGGCAATTCATCCGGTGGCGTGCTGCAGGTCTGGAGCGCGCAGGGCCAGGCCGGTGATCCCTGGCGGCTGCGGGTCAATGCCGGGGCCGACAACACCCTGAGCGTGGGCGCGCAGCTGCGCGGCGCCAGTGCCGGCATCGACTACAACATCGCCGCCAACCACTTCCGTACCGACGGCTGGCGCGACCACAGCCGGGCCCGGCGCGAATCGTTGAACGCGCGCATTGGCGGCGAGCTGGCCGGTGGCCGCCTGGAGCTGCTGCTGAACGCACTGGACGCGCCCGATGCGCAGGACCCGCTGGGCCTGACCCGCGCACAGGTGGCCGCCAATCCGCGGCAGGCCACCGCGGTGGCCACCCAGTACAACACCCGCAAATCGGTCAGCCAGCAGCAGGCCGGGCTGCGCTGGACCCGCGAGACCGGCGCCCAGCGCTGGCAGCTGATGGGCTACGGCGGGCAGCGCGAGGTGACCCAGTACCTGGCCATTCCGCCGGGCCCGCAGGCCAACCCGCTGCATGCCGGCGGGGTGATCGATCTGGACGGCAACTACGGCGGCCTGGATGCGCGCTGGGGCTGGCGCGGCGATCTGGCCGGTCGCCCGCTGGACGTGGTGGTGGGCGCCAATGCCGACCGCCAGCGCCAGCACCGCACCGGTTACGAGAACTTCATCGGCAGCACGCTGGGCGTGCGCGGTGCGCTGCGCCGCGACCAGCGCGACACCGTGCAGAACGTGGACCAGTTCGCCCAGGCCTGGTGGCAGTGGAGCCCGCGCTGGTCGCTGCTGGCCGGGCTGCGCCACAGCACGGTGCGCTTCGAATCGGACGACCATTACATCGTTGGCCGCAATCCCGACGACAGCGGCCGCCGCCGCTACCAGGCCACCACCCCGGTGGCCGGGGTCAGCTTCGAAGCCACGCCACAGTGGCGCCTGCACGCGGCGGTGGGCCGTGGTTTCGAAACGCCCACCTTCAACGAACTGGGCTACCGCGCCGATGGCCAGGCCGGGTTGGCGCTGGACCTTGCCGCCGCGCGCAGCCGCAACTTGGAAGTGGGCAGCAAGTGGCATGCGCAGAACGGCACCCAGTTCGACGTGAGCGTGTTCCGCGCCGACACCGATGACGAACTGGCGGTGGCCAGCAACACCAACGGCCGCAGCACCTACCGCAACATCGGCCGCACCCGCCGCCAGGGCGTGGAACTGCAGTACCGGCAGCCGCTGGCCGAACAGCTGGAACTGCAGGTGGCCTGGACCTGGCTGCAGGCGCAGGTGCGGTCCGGCTACCTGGCCTGTGCCGGCAGCGGCTGCAGCGTGCCCGATACCGAAGTGCGTGCCGGTAGCCGCCTGCCCGGCGTGCCCCGCCAGCAGGCCTATGCGCGCCTGCAGTGGTCGCCCGGTGCCTGGCAGTGGGCGCTGGAAGGCACCGCCAGCAGCGACGTGGTGGTGAACGATCTGGCCACCGAACGCGCGCCCGGCTATGCCGTGCTGAACCTGGAAGCTGGCCACCGCTGGTCGCTGGCCAGTGGCGATCTGCGCGCGTTCGCCCGCCTGGACAACGTGCTGGACCAGCGCTACATCGGCTCGGTGATCGTCAACGATGGCAACGGTCGCTTCTTCGAACCCGGACCGGACCGCCGTGCCAGCGTCGGCCTGCAGTGGTCGTGGCGCTGAGCGCGCAGCGCAGCCCGTTACACACGCTTACATTCCCACACGCAGGAACACAGGATGGCGTCGCTATCATGACGCAAATGGGAATCGATCCCATTTGAATCTCCGATAAGGACTCCCCCTGTGACTGCCGATGCCCTCACCCGCGCGGGCCTGCCGCGCGCTGTTCTGCCGTGCCCGCATGCGCCTGGCCTGCGCCGCGCCCTTGCCCTGGCCGTCGCGCTGGCGCTGCCGCTGGCCGCCCATGCCGAGGCCCCGGCCGATGCCAACCCCACCACCCTGGACGGGTTGGAAGTGACCGCGCGCCGCCAGTCGCAGGCCGACAGCTACACCCTGCCGGTCAGCCGCGCCGCCATCGGCCTGGACCTGAGCGTGCGCCAGACCCCGCAGTCGGTCACCAGCGTCACCCGCCAGCAGATGGACGATCTGCAGATCGAATCCATCGATGACGTGCTGACCAGCACCACCGGCATCACCACCTATTCGCTGGACAACGCCGGCCGCACCACGTTCCGCGCGCGCGGCTTCGACATCGGCAACTTCAAGGTGGACGGCATGCTGGTGAACGGTGCCAGCAGCTTCAGTGGCGGCGGCGCGGCGCTGAACATGGATCTGTACGACCACGTGCAGGTGGTGCGCGGTGCCAACGGCCTGCTGGGCGGCACCGGCGATCCCTCGGCCACGGTCTACCTGGAACGCAAGCGGCCGACCGCCGACTTCGGTGGCGCCGCCGCGCTCACCCTCGGCAGCCATGACAAGCGCCGCCTGATGGGTGACGTGAACGTGCCGCTGACCGCCGATGGTCGCGTGCGCAGCCGCTTCGTGGTCAGTGCCGAAGATTCGGACACCTTCCGCCAGCGCGAAGACATCCAGCGCCTGGCCGGACTGGCCAGCTTCGAGGCCGACCTGGGCAGCGCCACCGTGCTGAACCTGGGCGTGCAGTACGAAAAAACCCGCAACGGCGGCGCGTCGTGGGGCAGCAACGTGCCGATCTGGTGGGCCGACGGCAGCCGTGCGCAGCTGTCGCGCAGCACCAACCCTGCCGCCGACTGGAGCCTGGCCAAGCGGGACAACACCACCGTGTTCGGCAGCGTGGAACAGGGGCTGGGCGCGGACTGGACGCTGCGCGTGGCGTTCGCCCACGACAGCGGTGAAAGCTTCACCAACTACGGCGTGGCCAAGGTCAACAACGCCGCGCGCAATCAGGGCTTCGCCGGCTTCTGGAACCCGGACGGCAGCGGCGCCTTCCTCAACGCCATCCACAGCGAATCGGAAACCCGCCGCGACAACCTGGACATCAGCGCCAGCGGCCCGCTGCAGCTGTTCGGCCGCGAGCACCAGCTGATGGTGGGCTTCAACGGCTACCGCAGCGAGATCACCGACTACAGCTTCAGCGCCGCGCTGGGCAACTGCACCATTGCCGGCGTGGCGCCGTGGAGCGGCTGCCAGTACCGCGCCGTGGGCCTGCCGATCGCCGACTGGCGCAGCTGGGATGGCAGCTACGCCGGCTTTGAAACCTTCCGCACGCCCGCACGCAGCAAGACCATCACCGAGAACCTGGGCGGCTACCTGGCCGGTCGTTTCAGCCTCGCCGACCCGCTGTCGCTGGTGCTGGGCACGCGGCTGAGCAACTACAAGACCTATACCCAGACCTACACCCAGGCCTCCGTGCGCACCCGTGGCGCGGCCAGTGGCGAACAGCAGGTGGTCACCCCGTATGCCGGCCTGGTCTGGGACTTCGCCGCGAACTATTCGGCGTATGTGAGCTACACCGATGTGTTCAGCCCGCAGGGCAACGTGCGCGATGCCAACGACACCCTGCTCGATCCGGTGACCGGCAAGAGCTACGAGGCCGGCATCAAGGGCGAATGGGCCGACGGCGCCCTGAACGCAGCGCTGGCCCTGTTCCGCAATGAGCAGAACAATGTGGCCGAAAGCACCGGCGAGGTGCATCCGGACACTGGCCTGACCATCTACCGCGCGGTGGATGGGGTGAAGTCCAAGGGTGCCGACCTGGAAATCAGCGGCCGCCTGGCCCAGAGCTGGAATGTCTATGCCGGCTACACCTGGCTGCAGGTCGATGGCCTGTCCTACCAGCAGGACCCGCGCCACCTGCTGCGCTTGAACACCACCTGGACCCTGCCCGGTGCGCTGTCGAAGCTGACCGTTGGCGGTGGCCTGTCGATGCAGAGCGGCACGGTGATGTCGACCAACCCCGGCCGCCCGCTGGGCGGTGGCCGCTACGACGCCAGCAACCTGCCGATGGGCGGCTATACCCTGGTGAACCTGATGGCGCGCTACGCCCTGACCGATACCGTGCAGCTGGCGGTGAACGTGAACAACCTGACCGACAAGACCTACTACACCCAGTACGGCTTCTACGACGGGTTGATCTTCGGCGAGCCGCGCAGCACCACCTTCAGCGTGCGTGCGCGCTTCTGATCCCACCGACGGCGGCGCCTGCACTGCGGGGCGCCGCCGCTTCTGGGAAGATGCAGCAATGACTGACAACGCCGCTGCCACCGCGCGCATCCTGATCGTCGATGACGATCCGGAAATCGGCGCGCTGCTGGCCGAATACCTGGGCCGGCACGGCCTGCACACCGATACTGCCGCCGAAGGGATGGCCATGTGGGCAGCCCTGGATCGCCAGCGCTTCGACGCGGTGGTGCTGGACCTGATGCTGCCGGGCGAGGACGGCCTGTCCCTGTGCCAGCAGTTGCGTGCGCGCACGGCGCTGCCGGTGATCATGCTGACCGCCCGCGGGCGCGCGGCCGACCGCATCCTGGGGCTGGAACACGGTGCCGATGACTATGTGGCCAAGCCGTTCGACCCGCGCGAGCTGCTGCTGCGGCTGCAGGCGGTGCTGCGCCGGGCGCAACCGGCGGCGCTGGCCACGCGGCTGCGCTTTGCCGGCTGGACCCTGGACACGCGCACCCACCAGCTGCAGGCCGACGATGGCCGCCGCCACCTGCTGGGCGATACGGATTTCATCGCGCTGCAGCTGTTCCTGCGCCACCCCGACGAAGTGCTGGAACGCGATTACCTGGTGGAACAGGTCTACGGGCGCGACCGCCTGCCCAGTGATCGCAGCATCGACATGTGCATCAGCCGGCTGCGGCAGATGCTGGAACACGACAGCCGCGCGCCGCTGCTGATCCGTACCGTGCGCCACCGCGGCTACTGCCTGGCCGGGCCGGTGCACGCCGATGGCTGAGCCGCGCCAGGGCTGGCCGCGCACCCTGTACGGCCGCCTGGTGCTAGTGCTGGTGGTCGGCATGCTGCTGGCCCAGCTGCTGACCGGCACGATCTGGCATGACGCCCGCTACGAGCGCGTGGCCGAGATTCCCGCGCGGCTGGCCGCCGCCCACGTCGCGCAGAGCCTGCGCCTGCTGGAAGCGCCGGGATCGCCACTGGCCGGTGCCGACCCCGCGTTGCTGTCCACGGCCGACCTGACCGTGCACGCGGTCGACGACGGTGGCCCGGTGCCGCTACGCGCGCGCGACCGGGCGGTTGAACACCTGCTGCAGGCCGCACTGGCCAGCGAACTGGGCGCGCCGCGCGAACTGCACCTGCAGCACCTGCGCCTGTACGACGGGCAGGGACGCGAGGACGACAAAGCGCTGTCGGCCCGCCACGTGGCCGGGCAGTTCCAGGTGCGGGTGCGCAGCAGCACCGGCCGCTGGCTGCAGTTCGACGTACGCGAAGGCCAGGCCGGCCTGCAGCTGGAGCCGGGCCACGCCCTGAGCGACTACCTGCTGCGCATCTATGGGCTGCGCACCTTGTTGATCGTGCTGCTGGCCCTGCTGGTGGTGCGCTGGCTGACCCGCCCGCTCACCCGCCTGGGCGCCGCCGCGCAGGCGCTGGGCCACAACCTGCACGCACCGCCGCTGCCACTGGAGGGGCCGCGCGAAGTGCGCCAGGCCGCGCAGGCCTTCAACCAGATGCAGCAGCAGCTGCAGCAGGCTGCACAGGCGCGCGAGGAACTGCTGGCCGCGGTATCGCACGACCTGCGTTCGCCGTTGACCCGCCTGCGCCTGCGTACCGAGCTGCTGGCCGATGAAAGCGCGCGCACGCGCTGGCGTGCCGATCTGGACGACATGCAGGAGCTGGTGGATTCGATCCTGGACTACAGCAGCGCCACCCAGCTGCGCGGCGAACGCGCGCCGCTGGATATCGACGCCCTGCTGCGCACGGTGGTGGACGATGCACGCGAGGCCGGGCATGCGATACAGCTGCAGGGACAGGTGGGCGTGGCCTACCGCGGCTTCCCGCGCAGCCTGAAGCGCGCGCTGGCCAACCTGCTGGACAACGCCGGGCGCTATGGCGGCGGCGCCTGGGTGAAGGCCTGGAGCGATGCTCGGGCCATCCACATCCGCATTGTCGATGAAGGGCCAGGCATTCCTGCCGAACAGCGCGCACGCATGCTGCAGCCGTTCCAGCGCCTGGAAGCCTCGCGCAGCGCGCGGCACGGCGGTACGGGGCTGGGCCTGAGCATTGCCGTGGCCGTGGTGCAGGCACACGGCGGGGAACTGCTGCTGGAAGACGGCGAGGCGGGGCGCGGGCTGTGCGTGCGCATCACCTTGCCGCACGCGCCCGGGTAGAGTCGAGCTTGCTCGACTGGCTTCTGTAGAGCCGAGCCATGCTCGGCTGTCTTGAAGCAGTCGAGCAAGCTCGACTCTACCAACAGCAGTCGAGCAGGCTCGACTCTACCAACGGCAGTCGAGCAAGCTCGACGCTACCCGTCAATCCGGTGCCTTGGCCGGTACGAATGGCGAGGTCGGGTCGCTGGCCGGGAAGGTCTCTTCCAGTGCCTGGTCCTGGTTGTCGCTGGCGTGCTGCTTGCGCTCGCGGCGCTTGAGCGGACTCTCCTGCCCGCCCCGGTGGCGGTCGCCACAGTCCTTGCGGTCCTGCGCCGCCTGTTCAGGGTGGTGGACCACGGGCAGGGCGTCCACGTGCTCGGCAGGCATGCCGGCGCCGCGGTCCTCGGCGTCGGCCAGATCGTGCTTGGCGCGTTGTTCGCCCGGAACCGGGGTGTGGGTCTGGCGCAGGGGATCTCGGCTGGACATGGGCGTGCTCCGCGGACGGGGTGTCCACTACAGCGCCGCGCGGGTAAAGGAACCGCGAACCCGGCGTCATGAACATATCTGTCACGGCTGGATAACGGCACCGCCGGTAATCCTGCCCACCCGCCTTCCTGCAGGAGCCGGCCATGCCCCGTCTTGAACGCCCCGCCCCGTCCGTGTTCAACGCCCTGCTGGACCCGGCCGCGCCGCGCCCGGCGCAGCGCCGCAGCCGTCGCCATGAAGATCCGCAGGCCGTGGCGCAGGACTACCTGCAGTACATGCTGAACGACTACGAGACCCGCCGCGCCCACGGCCACCGCAACTGGCGTGACCTGTGCCCGGTGTACGCCTTTGCGTTGACCACCCATGCCGCCGACTGGCCGCGCGGCGATGCCGCCGACACCTGCGAGGAACTGGCCGAGCACTGGGAACAGATGCGCGGGCAGTCGCGCATGGGTTGGGCGCAGGCGCGCCCGGTGGTGGAAGACGCCTGGCGCGCGCTGGACCACATTCCGACGGCAGCGGTGCGGCCATTGCTGCAGTGATGCAGCACCGAACCCACGCGTGCCTGCACCACCCGCCCTGCACGGCCTCGACACGGCTGTTTCACTGCGGCCGACGGAAGCTGTGCGCCCCGCCGCTATGCAGGTGTGCGCCATGGCCCGCCCAATCTGGACCGGAACCCTTTCCTTCGGCCTGCTGAACGTGCCGGTGTCGCTGATGTCCGGAGAACGCAAGGTCGACCTGCAGTTCCGCATGCTGGATTCACGGGATCGAAAGCCGATCCGCTTCGAGCGGGTCAACGCCGATACCGGCGAAGAAGTGCCGTGGAAGGACATCGTCAAAGCCTACGAGTACGACAAGGGCAGCTATGTCGTGCTGGAAGAAGGCGATATCCGCTCGGCGGCACCGGAAAGCCACGAAACCGTGGAAGTGGAAACCTTCGTCGATGCCAACGCCATCGATCCACGCTACTACGAGAAGCCCTACCTGCTGCTGCCTGGCAAGAAAGCCGAGAAGGGCTACGTACTGCTGCGTGAAACCCTGCGCGACACCGGCAAGGCCGGCATTGCGCGGGTCGTGGTGCGCACCCGCGAGTACCTGTGCGCGGTGATGCCGCAGGGCCATGCGCTGGTGCTGATGATCCTGCGCTACCCGCAGGAACTGGTCGATCCGGAAGATTACAAGCTGCCCACCGGCAGCCTGGCCGACTACCGCATCACCGCCAAGGAAACGGCGATGGCCGGCCAGCTGATCGAATCGATGGCCGCCGACTGGGACCCTTCGCAGTACCACGATGAATTCCGCGAGCGCCTGCAGCAGGTATTGAACAAGCGCATCAAGTCCAAGGGCGGTACCACCCGCGTGGAAGAAGAGCCGGAACCGCGCGAGGACGCCACCACCAACGTGGTGGATTTCATGGCGCTGCTGCAGAAGAGCCTGGATGCGAACACGCGCACGCCGGCGAAGAAGACCGCCGCACGCAAGGCACCGGCGAAGAAAGCCAGCAAGGCGAAGAAGGCGACCGCGAAAGCCGCTGCCAAGACCGGCAAGGCAACGAAGAAGGCCGCGCCGCGCCGCAAGGCAGGCTGAGCCGTGTCCCTGCACCAGTACCGCCGCAAGCGCCGCCTGGGCGGGGGCAGCGGGCAGACCCCCGAGCCCGACGATGCCCCGGCGACCGGCAACCCGAAGCGGCGCCCGCAGTTCGTCATCCAGCTGCATCACGCCAGCTCCCGCCACTACGACTTCCGTCTGGAGATGGATGGCGTGCTGAAGAGCTGGGCGGTGCCCAAGGGCCCGTCGCTGCGCGTGGGCGAGAAGCGCCTGGCGGTGCAGGTGGAAGATCATCCGCTTTCCTATGCCGGTTTCGAGGGCGACATTCCCGAAGGCCACTATGGCGCGGGCCATGTGCAGGTATTCGACCACGGTAGTTGGGCCTGCGAAGGCGACCCGCTGCAGGCCCTGGCCGACGGCAAGATCGACTTCGTGCTGCACGGGCAGCGCTTGGCTGGCGGCTGGAAGCTGGTGCGCACGGCCATGAAGGGCCGCCAGGTGCAGTGGCTGCTGATCAAGCGCGATGATGCGCAGGCACGCGATGCGGAGGCCGATGATCTGCTGCAGGAAGCCACGCCATCGCGCGCGGTGGCTCGCAAGCGCACCACGCCCCGCAAGGCCGATGCACGTTGGCACGCGCGCGCGCTGAAGCTGCCCGGTGCACGTGATCATGCGTACCCGCGCGGCTTCAAGCCCCAGCTGACCGATCACCGCGACAGCGCACCCGACGGCGAGCGTTGGCTGCATGAGATCAAGTGGGATGGCTATCGCCTGCTGGCCGACCTGCACGAGGGCGAGGTGAAACTGCGCTCGCGCAATGGCCTGGACTGGACCGCCGATTTCCCCGAAGTCACCCAAGCCGTGCGCGCGCTGCCGGTGCGCGATGCGCGCCTGGATGGCGAGCTGGTGGTGCTCGATGCACAGGGACGCAGCGACTTCGCCGCCCTGCAGCGGGTGATCGATGGCAGTTCGAAGCAGCCGCTGCGCTACATCGTGTTCGACCTGCCCGGCGTGGCCGGCGTGGACATCAGCCGTGCGCCACTGGTCGAACGCAAGGCCTTGCTGAAGCAGCTGATCGGGCCGGAACCGGGCACGCTGGCCTTCAGCGAGCACGTGCTCGACCACGGGCCGGCGGTGTTCGCCGCCAGTGGCGACGCCGGCTTCGAGGGCATCGTCAGCAAGCAGGTGGACGCGCCCTACGTGAACACCCGCGCGCGCAGCTGGGTGAAGGTGAAACATGAAGACAGCGACGAGTTCGTCATCGTCGGACACACCGCACCCAAGGGCAGCCGGGTCGGCTTCGGTTCGCTGCTGCTGGCCACGCCCGATGGCGGTGGCCTGCGCTATGTGGGGCGGGTCGGCACCGGTTTCGACGATGCAAGCCTGAAGAGGCTGGGCAGCGTGCTGGCGCCCTTGGCGGTGAAGACGCCGGTGCTGGAACTGCCGGCCCATGTCCCGTTGCGAGCGTCCAGCGTGCGCTGGGTGAAGCCGCAGGTGGTGGCCGAGGTCGCCTTCCGTGGCTGGGGCAAGGAAGGGCTGCTGCGCCAGGCCAGCTTCAAGCGCCTGCGCAGTGACAAGGGAAAGCAGGACCTGGGCGTGGCACAGCCTGCCGCGGCGCGCGATGACACTGCCGTGGCCATCAGCCATCCCGAACGGGTGGTGTACCCGCGGCAGAAGCTCAGCAAGGGGGATGTGGCCGACTACTACCGGCAGATGGCGCGCTGGATCCTGCCGGAGATTGCCACTCGCCCGCTGTCACTGCTGCGTTGCCCGGACGGCGTCGGCAAGGCCTGCTTCTTCCAGAAGCACCACGGACCGGGCCTGGGCGATGCGGTGCATGCCGTGCCGCTGCAGCAGAAGAGCGGGCGCGAGGACTACGTTTACATCGACGATGCGCGCGGCCTGTTGCAGCTGGTGCAGATGAACACGCTGGAGCTGCACCCATGGGGCGCGACGGTGGATGATCCCGAGCATCCGGATCGGCTGGTGTTCGACCTGGACCCCGGTGACGGTGTGTCCTGGGCACAGGTAAAGACGGGTGCCCGCGATGTGCGCGACCGCCTGCTGCAGGTCGGCCTGCAGAGCTTCGTGCGGTTGTCCGGTGGCAAGGGCGTGCACGTGGTGGTGCCATTGCAGCCGAAAGCCGATTGGGAACAGGCCAAGGCATTCTGCGAGGCCTTCGCGCTGGCGATGGTGCTGGAACAGCCTGAGCGCTACGTGGCCACGATGAGCAAGGCCAAGCGCAGCGGCGTGATCTTCATTGACTGGCTGCGCAACACCCGCGGTGCCACCAGCGTGTGCTCGTGGTCGCTGCGGGCACGCGACAGCGCCGGCGTCGCCGTGCCGCTGCGCTGGGACGAGCTGGCGCGGGTGAGTGCTGCCGACGCCTTCCCGATGGCCAAGGCCTTGGCCCGGGCGAAGCGGCTGAAAGTCGACCCCTGGCAGGGCATCGAACGGTTGCAGCAGGTATTGCCGCGCGGTAATCGGTAGCGCCGGGCCACGCCCGGCGCTACCAGATCAATGCGGCGTCGATCAGAAGTCCGCGCGGATGCCGAAGGTCACCCGGCGCCCGGAGAACTCGTACTGCGTCGGGAAGGCCTTGTTGATCGTATACCCGCTGGTCTTCTCATCCAGCAGGTTGATCGCTTCCAGGTTCACCTTCCAGGTGTCGTTCAGGCGCAGGCCGATGGACGCATCCAGCTGGCCATAGGCATCGCGGTAGACCGGGTACATGTTCAGGTGGATGTACTCGACGTACTTGTCCTTGTAGTTGTACGAGGCGCGCGCGCTGAAGCGATCGTTCTCGTAGTACAGGGTGAAGTTGTACGCCTTCTCGGCCAGGCCTTCCGGCGGCGTGGGAATGTCCAGGTCCGACGCGCCGGTCAGCGAGTTGTCCAGCTGGGTGTAGTTGGCATTGATGCCCCAGCCTTCCAGCGCGGGATGCAGCATCGACAACGGCAGCTGCGCCACCAGCTCCACGCCGGTCACCTTGTAGGAACCGTCCGCATTGACCGGCTGGTAGACATCGAAGTCGTAGTAGCCGTCCAGCGAGCCGTTGGCGTTGAGCTTCTCCACGCCGGGCACGATGCCGGTCAGCGACTGCCGCACCACGCCATCGATCTTCTTGGAGAAGTACGATGCGGCCAGCAGCCCGCCGTTCTGCAGGTACTTCTCAAGGCCCACTTCCCACTGCCGGGCGGTGGTCGGCTTCAGTGCCGGGTTGCCGTCCATGAAGCGGAAGCTGCTCCAGCTGACCGTGCGGCGGTAGGCGATGTCGGTCAGCGACGGGCGCATCAGCGTTTCCGATGCGGCACCGCGCAGCACCAGGCCATCGGCAATCTCGGCGGTCATGTTGAAACTGGGCAGCACATCGCTGTAATCGCCGCTGCTGGAAATCGGCGTGGGCGTGTAACCGTTGCTGCCATCGGCGTTCTGCACCGGGTGGAAGCCGGCCGAATCCACATCGGTGTCGATCGAGCGCACACCCAGGTTGGCATACACCGGCACCCGGCCGATATCGAAGTAGAAATCCGCCATGGCGTACAGCGCCAGGGTCTTTTCCTTCACTTCGTAGTACTGGCCCGGATCAATCGGCGTGCTGTAGCCGGGGTAGCGGAACGTCGCGCGTGCGTAGGCGTTGGACACCTGCTGCCAGTCCAGATCGCTGGGGCGATAGCCGCCGCCAGGTGCCAGCTGGCTGATCCAGGTCGGGTTGCTGTCGGCCAGGGTGCGGGTGTTCACCCAGGCCACGCTGCCGGCGCTGGGGCCCTGGATCTTGCCGCTGCCGAACGCGCGTTCCTTGGTCTTGTCGGTATAGCGCGCGCCGAACTGCACGGCGTTGAGCGCGGGGAAGAACGCAAGCTCCAGCTGCCGGCGCAGGTCGAGCTGCGCGGCGTACTTGTCATCCTTCACGTTCTCCACTTCGGTTTCGTAGGCCTCGAACAGGTACTTTTCCGGCGAGGCATACATGTTGAAACCGTTGGAGGCTGCACTGGGCACGGTCTCGCCGCCATCGGCAGTCCAGCGCGTGCGCGAGGGCGCATAGGCCACATGCTTCAGGTTGGCATAGTCCGAATCCTTGCGCGCGCCCGAATAGCCGACCAGCGCGTCGATATCCCAGCCGCCCACCTTCCAGTCCAGTTTGCTGCTGAACTGACGGTAGTCGGTGTTGGCGCTGCGCTCCTTGCTGAGGATCTCGTGCTGGGTGGCGGTGTAGGACACATCCTTCAGCACGGTGATGCCATAGGCCGACAGGGTGTCGCTGTCGTAGTCGTGGATGGTGTCGAGCGTGCTGCGGCTGGAGGCCGAATAGGCGGCCGCATCGTACTCGTCCTCATGCGTGTCGTAGCCACCGAACATGGCATCGAAGCTGAGCGAGAACGTATCGCTGGGCTTGAACTGCAGCGAGGCGGTGGCGCCCCACTGGTCCTGCTCGTTCAGATAGACGCGGTCGCCGACCTTGTCCTGGAAGATGATGCGGCTGGTTTCATCCTTGTCCATGCGGTCCTGCACGATGATGCCCGCATCGCGCGCCAGCACCGCCGCGGCCTGCGCGCCGCGCGTGCCGGACGCCTCCAGGAAGCGCCCCATCGGCCGGAAGTTGATGCCCGAGTTGGAGTCGGTACGGTTCGTGCGCTTGGCCTTGGAGAACGACACCAGGCCACCCCAGTCGCCCCAGGTGTCGCTGGCCAGGAACGAGATCTTCGGATCGATCTTGCCGTTGATCGAGTTGTGCGAGGCTTCGGCCGAGGCACTGAACTTGGGTTCGGCATAGTCGAACGGCTTGGCGGTTTCGATATAGACCGAACCGGCGATGCCACCTTCCTCGTCGGCCGCGGTCGGTGACTTCTGCACCGTCACCGTCTGCACCACATCGGCGGCGAAGATGTCGAACTGCACATCACGCCCACCGCTGCCGGAGGCGGTGGCCAGGTTGTTGATCGACACCAGGGTGAACTCGCTGGGCAGGCCACGCACGCTGACCTTGCTGCCCAGGCCCTTGTTGCGCTCGATGGTGACACCGGGCATGCGCTGCAGCGCTTCGGCCAGGTTCTGTTCGGGGAAATCGGCCACGTCGGTGGCCACGATCGAATCGGAGAAACCGATGTTGGCGCGCTTGAGGTCGACGGCCTTCTCAAGGCTTTTGGCGTAGCTGCCGGTCACGGTCACCGTGTCCAACTGCTGCAGTTGCTCGCGGGTATCGCCATCGGCGGCCTCTTCGGCCATCGCGTCGATGGGCAGCACGGCCAGGCCGCCGATCAGCACCGCATGCACGGCGCGGGACAAAAGCTTCGCATGGGGAGCCGCAGCGGCGGCTTCCCGGGTCTGGTGACGCATCGGATGATTTCCCGGTTCCCTGTGGTGTCTTACGCCGCGCCTGCCCCTTTATCCGTGGGTGCAGGCCCCTGCGCCGCGTTGCCGACGTTCGGCGGGCACCGAGCCTAGGGAGGAATTGTTAAGCCTGTGTTGCGCTGCGCGAGGGACGGCGCCCGAACCACCAGCCCAGCAGCAGTTGCACCGGCAGTGACAGCAGCAGGGAAACCGCGAACCAGCGCGGGAAATCGCCGCCCATCAGCCACAGACCGTAACCGGAACCGAGTACCAGCAGCAGCCACACCGACGTGCCGTGCGCGCGCGGCCAGCGCGGCGCGTAGTAGGTCGCGAAGGCAATGGCGGCGATGCCGCCCAGCACGCTGAAGGCCAGGTCCCAGCCCAGCTGCGCTTCACTGCCGGGATGCAGGCCGAACAACGACGGCAGCCAGCCGCCGGCGCTGCTGACCAGGGTAAGGGCAAGCAGCGCACCGATCAGGGCGACGATGGACAGGAAGATGGATTTGAACAGGGCAGGCATGCACGCATTGTAAGGCGTGCGGGCTCATGCCTTGCCGGCGGCCTGCAAGGCGGCGAACTCTGCATCGCTGAACAAGCGCGAGCGCACCAGGAAGCGCACACCTTCGCCGTTTTCCAGCGAAAACATGCCGCCCCGCCCGGGCACCACGTCGATGATCAGCTGTGTGTGCTTCCAGTATTCGAACTGCGACGGGCTGATATGGAACGGCGCACCCCCGATCTCACCCAGGCAGACGTCACGGTCGCCCACGATGAAATCGCCCTGCGCGAAGCACATCGGCGAAGAGCCATCGCAGCATCCACCGGATTGATGGAACAGCAGCGGGCCGTGGCGCGCATGCAGCCGCTCGATCAGCTGCAGTGCGGCCAGGGTGGCGGTGACCTGTGGCGGAAGGTCGTTCATGGGCGCCTCGTTGCGGGTCAGAGCCCTCTGCCCGTGGCAGAGGGCTCTGACCCTTTGCACGCCTGCCGCGCCCGTGGGAGAGGGGGACGGGCGCGGCAGCCGTGCGCGGGAGGGTCAGGCGGCGAAGTCCAGCACCACGCGGCCTTCAATGGTGCCCGCGTGCATGCGCGCGAACACGTCGTTGACGTTCTCCAGGCGGTCGGTGCTGACCGTCGCCGCCACCTTGCCCTCGGCAGCGAACAGCAGCGATTCCTGCAGGTCCAGGCGGGTGCCGACGATGGAACCGCGCACGGTCACCCCGTTGAGCACCATGCCGAAGATATCCAGCGGGAAGTTGCCCGGCGGCAGCCCGTTCAACGACACCGTGCCGCCGCGGCGGACCATGCCCAGTGCCTGTTCGAACGCCTTGGGCGACACCGCGGTGACCAGTGCACCGTGCGCGCCGCCGATCTCCTTCTTCAGGAATGCAGCCGGATCGGTGGTGCGCGCATTCACTGTCACCTGCGCGCCAAGGCGCTCGGCAAGCTTCAGCTTGGCATCGTCCACGTCCACCGCCGCCACGTTCAGGCCCATGGCGCGGGCGTACTGCACGGCCATGTGGCCCAAGCCGCCGACGCCGGAAATCACCACCCAGTCGCCGGGCTTGGTGTCGGTCACTTTCAGGCCCTTGTAGACGGTCACCCCGGCGCACAGCACCGGTGCGATCTCCACGAAGCCCACTCCCTTGGGAAGCAGGCCGACATAGTTGGCATCGGCCAGTGCGTACTCGGCGAAGCCGCCGTTGACCGAATAGCCGGTGTTGCGCTGTGTTTCGCACAGCGTTTCCCAGCCGCCCAGGCAGTGTTCGCAATGGCCACACGCCGAGTACAACCAGGGGATGCCGACCCGGTCACCTTCCTTGATGTGGCCGACCCCGCCGCCCACGGCCACGACGTGCCCCACGCCCTCGTGGCCGGGGATGAACGGCGGGTTCGGTTTCACCGGCCAGTCGCCCTCGGCGGCGTGCAGGTCGGTATGGCAGACGCCACAGGCCTCGATCTTGACCAGTACCTCGCCCGCCCCCGGGCGCGGTACCACCACTTCTTCGATGACCAGCGGCTTGCCGAACTCACGGACAACGGCGGCCTTCATGGTTCTGTTCATGCATGGATCTCCGTAGTGCGCTTGCGGACAGAATGGCGCCGGCGGCGAACCGGCGCCTTGATCACGATCAAACTTCAGAAGAAACCCAGCTTCTTCGGCGCGTAGCTCACCAGCAGGTTCTTGGTCTGCTGGTAGTGGTCGAGCATCATCTTGTGGTTTTCGCGGCCGATGCCCGACTGCTTGTAGCCGCCGAAGGCCGCGTGTGCGGGATAGGCGTGGTAGCAGTTGGTCCATACCCGCCCAGCCTGGATCGCGCGCCCCACCCGGTACAGGCGCGCCGCATCGCGGCTCCATACGCCCGCACCCAAGCCGTACAGCGTGTCGTTGGCGATCTGCAGGGCCTCTTCCTCGGTGCTGAAGGTGGTCACCGCCACCACCGGCCCGAAGATTTCTTCCTGGAAGATGCGCATGCGGTTGTGGCCCTTGAACACGGTGGGCTTCACGTAGAAGCCGCCGGCCAGGTCACCCTGCAGCGTATTGCGCTCGCCGCCGATCAGCACTTCGGCGCCCTCCTGGCGGCCGATATCGATGTAGGACAGGATCTTTTCCAACTGCTCGCTCGATGCCTGCGCGCCGATCATGGTGTTCGGGTCCAGCGGGTCACCCTGGACGATCGCCGCCACGCGCGCCAGCACGCGTTCGATGAACTTCTCGTAGATCGATTCCTGCACCAGTGCACGCGAGGGGCAGGTACAGACCTCGCCCTGGTTGAGCGCGAACATCACGAAGCCTTCCACCGCCTTGTCAAGGAAATCATCGTCTTCGGCCATCACATCGGCGAAGAAGATGTTGGGCGACTTGCCGCCCAGCTCCAGGGTGACGGGAATCAGGTTCTGGCTGGCGTACTGCATGATCAGGCGGCCGGTGGTGGTTTCACCGGTGAAGGCGATCTTGGCGATGCGCGGGTTGCTGGCCAGCGGCTTGCCCGCTTCCAGGCCGAAGCCGTTGACCACGTTCAGCACGCCCGGCGGCAGCAGATCGCCGATCACTTCCATCAGCACCAGGATCGAGGCCGGGGTCTGCTCGGCGGGCTTGAGCACCACGCAGTTGCCGGCGGCCAGCGCCGGGGCCAGCTTCCACGCCGCCATCAGCAGCGGGAAGTTCCACGGAATGATCTGCCCGACCACGCCGAGCGGTTCGTGGAAGTGGTAGGCCACCGTGTCCGCATCGATCTCGGACAGGCTGCCTTCCTGCGCGCGCAGCGCACCGGCGAAGTAGCGGAAGTGGTCGACCATCAGCGGCAGGTCGGCGTTGAGCGTTTCGCGGATCGGCTTGCCGTTGTCCCAGGTTTCGGCGTGCGCCAGCAGTTCCAGGTTCTGCTCGATGCGGTCGGCAATGCGGTTCAGCAGCAGCGCGCGCTGGGCCACCGGGGTGCGGCCCCAGCCCTCCCGGGCGGCGTGGGCCGCGTCCAGCGCCGCCTCGACATCCTCGGCATTGGAGCGGGCCACTTCGGTGAACACCTGCCCGTTCACCGGCGAGGTGTTGTCGAAGTACTGGCCGCTGCGCGGGGCGACCCAGTCGCCACCGATGTAGTTGCCGTAGCGCGGCTTGAAGATCGAACGCGGGTCGGTGGCATGCGGGCGGGTGGACGGTACGGCGTTCATGCGGGGCTCCCAACGGGTTGGCGTAGTGCCCGTGCTGGCGCAAGGACGGTGCCAACTGTGGCGTGCTGCGGCGCGTCACGAGGTCCTGCGCTGCGCAGCCTGCGCGTGAGGCGCGCGGCTGCGGCGCTGCAGCAGGCGCCTTCCTTGCGATCGAGCACGCGATGTGCTGTTAATCGGAACAGGTCCTGAAACAACTGTCGCAGAATGCGACACAGGAGGCTGTCGGTGTCCCCGCTTGCTCCCGACCCGCGCCTGGGCAGTGCCCGGCGCAGTTTCTTCGAACGCGGTGCGGCGCCGGTGGGCGCGGTGCCCGATGCCATCCTGAACTCGTGGCAGCGCTGCCAGCGCCATGGCCTGCTGGTGGACGCGCAACCCAATGCCGAACCGCTGACCGATGGCCGCCTGCGCGAGCTGCGGCAGCGCCGCGAACGGTTGTGGCGGCAGGCCCGGCCCGAACTGGAAGGCTTGGCGGCGGAGATGACCCACAGCGGCAGCATCGTGCTGCTGACCGATGAGGATGGCTGGATCCTGGATGCCGAAGGCAGCACCGGCTTCCTGGACAAGGCCGGCCGTGTGGCGCTGATGCCCGGCGTGCGCTGGGACGAAACCAGCGTGGGCACCAACGCGATCGGCACCGCGCTGGTGGAAGGCCGCGCGCTGCAGGTACGCGGTGGCGAACACTACTTCGCCCCGCACGGCATCCTCACCTGCTCGGCGGTGCCGATCATGGACCCGCACGGCCAATGCCTGGGGGTGCTGGACGTATCCGGCGACGCGCGCCTGCCCCATCTACACGCACTGGCCCTGGTGCGGCAGGCGGTGGCCCAGATCGAGCACCGTGGTTTTGCCGACGGGCTGCCCGACTGCGAGCTGTTGCGGCTGCACCATCAGCCGGTGCTGCTGGGCAGCGCGCGGGAGGGCGTGCTGGGCTTCCGCGGTGGGCGCCTGGTCGCAGCCAATCGTGCCGGCCTGGCCCTGTTCGGGCTGGAGCGCCACGACATCGGGCGTACGCCGTACGAAGCCTTGTTCGAGCAACCGCTGTCACGGCTGGCCGACGATGGCGTGCTGCTGGATCGCCAGGGCCGCCGCCTCTACGGGCTGCGCCAGCCGCGCGGCACGCGGTGCGCGCAGGGCGCCCCCGCGCAGCGCCTGCCGCAGGCGCCGCCGGTGGTCGCAGCGGTTCCGCGCGGGCCGTTGTTCGATGCCGCCCAGCAGGCGCAGCTCGACGCGGCCGGGCGGGTCCTGCAGGCGGGCCTGCCGGTGCTGCTGCAGGGTGAAACCGGAACCGGCAAGGAAGTGTTCGCACGTGAACTGCATGCGCGCAGCGCACGCGCGGGCCGGCCGTTCGTTGCGGTTAATTGTGCCGCACTGCCCGAAGGCCTGATCGAATCGGAGCTGTTCGGTTACGAAGAAGGCGCGTTCACCGGCGCACGACGCCACGGCAGTACCGGGCTGCTGCGCCAGGCCGAAGGTGGTGTGCTGTTCCTGGATGAGATCGGTGACATGCCGCTGGCGCTGCAACCCCGGTTGCTGCGCGTGCTGCAGGAACGCGAGCTGTCGCCGCTGGGCGGTGGCAAGCCGGTGAAGCTGGATTTCGCCCTGGTCTGCGCCAGCCACTGCGACCTGCCGCAGGCGGTGGCCGCCGGGCGCTTCCGCGCAGATCTGTACTACCGCATCGCCGACCACGTGGTGACCCTGGCACCGCTGCGCCAGCATCCCGATCGTGGCGCGGTGGTCGATGCGCTGTGGCAGCAGCTGGGCCACGACCAGGTGTTGCCCGCCGCCACGCGTGCCGCGCTGGTGGCCTGTGCGTGGCCGGGCAACCTGCGCCAGCTCAGTGCCTGCCTGCGCACCCTGGTGGCGTTGGCAGGGCCGGGCCAACCGGTGGGCCCGGAACTGCTGCCTGATGTCGTGCGCAACGGCGCGGCGGACACGCTGCCGCCCGTGGCGGCGCCCACTGCAGTGCTGGGGGAGATTGCCGAAGCGGCTATGCGCCAGGCGCTGGCCGCGTGCGAGGGCAATGTAAGCGCAGCGGCCAAGCGGCTGGGAATCAGCCGCAGCACGCTGTACCGGCGGCTGGGCGCACCGCGCGGCGGTTGAACGCGGGGCAATGCCGGGCTTGCGCGACGAACCCGGCCCGTAGCGTCGAGCTTGCTCGACTGCTTTACGCGTAATGCGGGGAAAGGCCAGTCGAGCAAGCTCGACTCTACCAACGGCGGTGGCCTTCAGCTGGCCAGTACCGAGGCCTGGCGTGCCAGGTCTTCGATGCCCTGCCAGTCGCGCGCCTGCACCAGGGCGGCGGTGGTCAGCCACGAACCGCCCACGCACAGCACGTTGGGCAGGTGCAGGAACTGCGGTGCGGTCTGCACGCTGATGCCGCCGGTCGGGCAGAAGCGCACATCGGCGAACGGGCCGTGCCAGGCCGACAACAACGCGGCGCCACCGGCCTGCACCGCCGGGAAGAACTTGAAGGTGTCCAGCCCGTGCTCAAGACCCACGATCAGCTCCGAACCGGTGGCCACGCCCGGCAGGTACGGCAGGTCGGCATCGCGGGCGGCGGCATACAGGGTGGGCGTTGCGCCGGGCGACACCGCGAAGCGCGCACCGGCCGCCTTCGCGGCCTGCATCTGCGCCGGCGTCATCACCGTGCCAGCGCCGACCACGGCATCGGGCACGGCCTCGACCATCGCCTTGATCGCCTCCAGCGCGCGCGGCGTGCGCAGGGTCACTTCGATCACCGGCAGGCCGCCACGGAACAGGGCCTGTGCAACCTGCACCGCATCGTCCACGTCATCGGGAGTGAACACCGGGATCACCGGGGCCAGTTTCAGTACCGCACGTACGCGCGGATCAGCGCCGGACATCGAATCGCTCCTCGCCCACCAGGGCCAGCACGTCAGCTTCGCTGACAGGGTTGAAATCGCCGGGGATCGAATGCTTCAGTCCACCGGCCGCCAGGCCGAAGCGCACGGTGGCCTCGGCATCCAGACCGGACAGGATGCCATGCAGGATGCCGGCGGCGAAGGCGTCGCCACCGCCGATGCGGTCGACGATGCCCTGCAGCTGGCGCACCGGCGCCTGTGCGCGGGTGCCATCGCGGCCCAGCAGCAGCGCGCCCAGCGCGTGGTGGTCCACGCTGATCGCCTGGCGCTGGGTGCAGGCCATCCACTGCAGGTGCGGGAAGGCGGCAAAGGCGGCGGCGGCGGCGGCTTCCACCTTGGCCACCACATCGGCCTGCTCGAACCGCTGGCCGAGGATTACCTCGATGTCGCGGTAGTCGGCGAACACGATGTCGGCCTGCGCGAACAGCTGGTGCAGGATCGCTTGCGCATCGCCGCCCCAGCGCTGCCACAACTTCGGCCGGAAGTTGCCGTCGAAGGAAACGCGTACGCCCAGGGCGCGCGCTGCACGCGCTGCTTCCAGCGTGGCCTGCGCCACGTCCGGGCCCAGCGCTGGGCTGACCCCGGACAGGTGCAGCCACTGTGCGCCCTGCAGCAGTGCCGGCCAGTCGTAGTCGGCAGCGCTGCTGCGGGCGAAGGCCGAATCGGCGCGGTCGTAGACCACTTCGCTGGCCCGCTGCACCGCACCGGTGGTCAGGAAGTACAGGCCCATGCGCCCATCCGGGTCCTCGCGTACGCCGCGCGTGTCCACGCCATGGCGGCGCAGTTCGCCCAGCACGTGCGCGCCCAGCGCATTGCCGGCCACGGTGCTGACCATGGCCACCTCATGTCCGAAGCAGGACAACGAGACACCCACGTTCGCTTCCGCACCGCCCACATGCACCTGCAACTGCGGCGACTGCAGCAGCAGCTCGCGCCCTGGCGCGCCCATCCGCAGCAGCAGTTCCCCGAAACACACAACACGACCCATTTCCGCTCCCTTACGCTGGCCGCCAGCACGTACGGCTGCACGGCGTGGAATCGCACCACGCACCCGCGTGGCGGTTGGCTATCGGTGTCATTGTAGATCCGACTGGCCGTGCGCACAGCCTAGCAAACTGTCGGAAGCATTGTCCCGCAAGCGTCTTGGAGACATTGCAGATCTGTTGCGGTGCAAGATGCCGGAACCGGGAGGTGCTGTTACCGTCCGCCTTGACCAGCGGTGTCATTCCGCTGAAACACTCGCGAGACCAGACCTTTGGGAGAGGGGAAAGGCATGCATTCTCGGAACCACGCAAAAAAGACACCGGTTACCTTGCTGGCCATGGCCGTCGGCCTGGCACTGTCGGCAGGCGCCGCGGCACAGCAGCAGGGTGAAGCGCCCACCGCCACCAACCTGGACACGGTGAACGTCACCGGCTACCGCGCCAGTGTGGAAAAGGCGCTGGACATCAAGCGCAGCGAATCCGGCGTGGTCGACGCCATCGTGGCCGAGGATGTGGGCAAGTTCCCCGACCTGAACCTGGCCGAATCGCTGCAGCGCATTCCCGGCGTGGTCATCACCCGCGAAGCCGGCGAAGGCCGCAACATCTCGGTGCGCGGCCTGGGCCCGGATTTCACCCGCGTGCGCTTGAACGGCATGGAAGCGCTGACCACGGTGGGCGCCGGCGACCAGAGCGGTGGCACCAACCGCGGCCGCGGCTTCGACTTCAACGTGTTCGCCTCGGATCTGTTCTCGCAGATGATCGTGCGCAAGACCGCCTCGGCCGATGTCGAGGAAGGGTCGCTGGGCGCCACGGTGGACCTGCGTACCGCGCGCCCGTTCGACTACGACGGCTTCACCTTCGCCGCCAGCGGCCAGGCCGGCTTCAACGCCATGGCTGAAAAGGCCGACCCGCGCATGGCCGCGCTGATCGCCAACACCTTCGCCGACGGCACCTTCGGCGCGCTGCTGTCGGTGGCCTATTCCGAACGCCAGGCGCTGGAAGAAGGCTCCAACACCGGGCGCTGGGCCAACGGCACCAGCAACGGCGGGTTCGCCGCCAGCCCGCTGTTCCCGGCCGCGCGCAGTGCCGATGTGTACCACCCGCGCTTCCCGCGCTACGTGCAGATGGAACACGAACAGAAGCGCCTGGGCGTGACCGGTTCGCTGCAGTGGAAGCCGACCGATCGCACCGAAATATCGCTGGATACGCTGTATTCGAAGATCGACGCCACGCGCGACGAGCACTACATCGAAGCGATCTCGTTCAGCCGCAACCGCGATGCCGCCACCGGTGCCAACCGCCGCCCCGACCGCGACGGCAAGCCGGTGATGGTGGTGCGCAACGGCGAGATTCGCAACAACGCGCTGGTCTACGGCGAATTCGACAACGTCGATATCCGCAGCGAGAACCGCCACGACGAATGGAGCACCGAGTTCAAGCAGGCCAGCCTGAACTTCGATCATCGCTTCAACGATGCGTTCTCGCTGAACGGCAAGCTGGGCGTCTCGCGTTCCAAGCACGAGAACCCGGTGCAGACCACCATCATCATGGACAAGTACGATGTGGATGGTTACAGCTACGACTACCGTGGCAACAGCCGTGCGCCGGTACTGAACTACGGCATCGACCCGACCAACCCCAATGGCTGGGAGCTGGCCGAGATCCGCCTGCGCCCGCAGTACGTGGACAACGACTTCGACACCGCCGAAGTCAACTTCAACTGGAACATCAGCCCCGGCTTCCGCCTGAAGGGCGGCGTGCTGGCCAAGAACTACACCTTCGACACGCTGGAGCTGCGCCGCAACAGCGAAGGCGCGGTACCGACCTTCGCCAACGGTTCGCGCATCGTGCCGGTGGACCTGACCAGCCAGGCCGGCCTGAAGGGCATCTCCGGTTCGCCGTCGAGCTGGGTGGTGCCGAACCTGGATGCCGTGGCCGACGCGCTGGACATCTACAGCAACACCGGCACGTTCGCACTGGCACCGCGTGCCAACAACAGCCGCAGCGTGGAAGAGAAGGACCGTGGCGTCTGGCTGATGGGTGAGTTCTCCACCGATCTGGGCAGCATTCCGCTGTCGGGCAACTTCGGCGTGCGCTACGTGCAGACCGAACAGACCTCCAGTGGCGCGGCCACCGTGGGCGGCGTGCTGGTGCCGGCCACCACCAACCGCAAGTACAACGACATCCTGCCCTCGTTCAACCTGGTGGCCGAGATCACCCCGGACTTCCTGATCCGCCTGGGCGCGGCCAAGGTGATGAGCCGACCGGGCCTGGGCAACCTGACCCCGGGCGTGACCGTGGCCGTGGCCGGCGGCGCACGCACCGTGGCCGGCGGCAACCCGAACCTGGATCCGTTCCGCGCCACCAACGTGGACATGAGCTTCGAGTGGTACTTCAACGAAGGCGCGATGGCCGGCATCGGCCTGTTCTACAAGGACATCGAATCGTTCGTGCAGACCACCCGCGAAGTGCGCCCGTATTCCACCAGCGGCCTGCCGGCCAGCCTGCTGGATGGCACCGGTGCAACGGTGAACGATGACTTCACCTTCAGCATTCCGCTGAACACCCCGGGTGGCGAGCTGTACGGCGTGGAAGCCAACTACACCCAGCCCTTCACCTTCCTGCCCGGCAAGTGGTCGAACCTGGGCGTGCAGCTGAACTACACCTGGGTCGACACCAGCATCCAGTACGTGAACGGCAACGGCGTGGCGGTGATGAAGAACCAGCTGACCGGTACGTCGAAGAACGCCTGGAACGCCACGCTGTTCTACGAAGGCGAGGTCTGGTCCGGCCGCGTGTCGGCCACCAACCGCAGCGACTACCTGACCCAGGCACCGGGCCAGGAAACCGGCTTCAACCTGGATGGCTACCACGGCATGACCGGCACCACCGTGCTGGACGCTTCGATCCGCTACCGCATCAGCGACCAGCTGGAACTGAGCCTGGAAGGCATCAACCTGACCAACGAAGCATCCGACGAGTGGGTGTACTCGCCCACCACCGGTCAGCTGCCGCTGCAGTACACAGAAACCGGCCGCCAGTATCTGCTGGGCGTGCGCTACAAGTTCTGATGCAGCCGCGGCGGCGTGTGCGCACGCCGCCGCATTCCCGTGCAACGACATACCGCTGCGGCGCACTGCTGCGGCGCAAGATGCCGCGTCCCATGTGCTTTGTTACGTTCACGCATGACCCGCGGTGTCAGCACGTCGTTGCACCCGCGTCGTGCCGGAGGAGGCCGGCACGAACGCAGCAACGCACCTGCAACGCTTGAGGACACCCTGGGAGGGGATTTCAGATGGATTCGTCGCTCGCGCTTCATCGCGGCCGCGCGCCGCGCACCGTGCTTGCCCTGTCGATCGGCCTGGTGCTGTGCCAGGCTGCCTATGCCCAGCAGACCCCGGAAGCGGCCGCGTCCGCACCCGATGCGGTCGACCTGGACAAGGTGGAAGTAAAGGCCACCTACCGCGAAAGCCTGCAGCAGTCGCTGGATGAGAAGCGCTACAGCGTCGAGCAGGTCGATGCGATCTACGCCGAGGACATCGGCAAATTCCCCGATCTGAACCTGGCCGAATCGATGCAGCGCATTGCCGGTGTATCGATCGACCGCGAAGGCGGCGAAGGCCAGCAGATTTCCGTGCGCGGCCTGGGATCGGACTTCACCCGCGTGCGCATCAACGGCCTGGAAGCGCTGTCCACCGCCGGCAGCGGCACCACCGGGGTGAACCGCAGCCGCGGCTTCGACTTCAACACCTTCGCCTCGGAACTGTTCAGCCGGGTCAAGGTGAACAAATCCCAGTCGGCGCAGATGGATGAAGGCTCGCTGGGCGCCACCGTCGATCTGCGCGCCTCGCGACCGTTCGATTTCGAGGGCTTCCAGGCCTCGCTCAACGGCCAGTATGGCTTCAACGAACTGTCGCGCAGCAAGGACCCGCGCGTATCGGCGCTGCTGAGCAACACCTGGGCCGATGGCCGCTTCGGTGCGCTGATGTCGGTGGCGTGGAGCAAGCGCACCATCTTCGAGGAAGGCTACAACCCGGTCCGCTGGGAACACGGCAACTACCGCAACTCCAACCAGTCCACCGCCGCCAACAACGGCACCTACGGTTTCTGCAGCCCGGTGGGCTACGACCCGCAGACGCCGCGCAACCCGGCCAGCAATGAAACCGCGCAGGGCGTGGGCAGCGCCGCCAATCAGGCGCGCAACAACGGCTGGGGCAGCTACGGCATCGATGCCACCCACTGCGGCACCGGCATCGACCGGCCGGCGGCCACGGCAGAGAACATCGCCGCCTACGAGACCGCGACCAATGCGTGGATTCCCCGCTACCCGCGCTACGTACGTACCGAACACGAGATCGAACGGCTGGGCGTAACCGGCGCGCTGCAGTTCCGCTTCAGCCCCGACAGCCTGCTGAACCTGGACCTGATGTACTCCCGCTTGGACAAGGACCAGCGCGAGGATTCGCTGGGCGCCAACCTGCACCGCACCGCGCAGTACGGCGGCAAGACCCAGATCGCCGTGCGCGAGGCGCAGGTGGATGCGCAGAACCGGCTGGTCTACGGCGTGTTCGACAACGTGGATTTCCGCACCGAATCGACCTCGATCGAAGAGACCACCGAGTTCAAGCAGGCCAGCCTGAACTTCGAGCACCGCTTCAACGACGCGGTGCGCCTGGATGCGCTGGTCGGCCATTCCTCGTCCAGCTTCGAACGCCCCGTGTTCTCCATGGTCAGCTTCGACAACAGCAATCTGGATGGCTTCGTGCTGGACATGCGCAACGGCGCCAGCATGCCCTCGATGACCTTCCCGTTCGCGCTGGGCGATGCCGCATCGTGGCAGTGGCTGGGCTATGGCACTGCGCCTGTGAATGCCAACGGCACCGCGCGCGGCGGCAACATCAGCGAAGTGCGGCTGAACCCGCAGTACGTCGACAACAGCTTCGACACCGCCAAGGTCGACCTGACCTTCAACCTCTCGCCCACCTTCACCCTGCGCGGCGGCCTGGCCTACAAGGACTACGGCATGAGCACGCAGGAATACCGCAACATCAGCTACGGGCGCATGTCGCAGGCGCTGCCCAACGGCGTGGGCGTGGGCGATCTGTCCACCACCCTGGATGGTTTCGGCAAGGGCCTGGACGGCAACACGCCGAACGGGTGGTTGATTCCCGATTTCAGCCGCATCGCCGAACTGCTGGATATCTACTGCAACTGCAACACCGGCACCCTGGGCGGCGACTACCGGCTGGCCGGCGTGGGCCACTACGGCGCATCGAACAACAACTTCGACGTGACCGAGAAGAGCTACGCCAGCTACCTGCAGCTCGATTTCAACACCGAACTGTGGGATCGGCCGTTCCGCGGCAACCTGGGCCTGCGCTACGTGCGCACGCAGATCGATGCCAGTGGCTATGCGCCATGCCAGGCCGCCAACAGCAACGACCTGTCGTCGCAATGCGAGCCGTTCCTGGGCGTGGCCAGCGCCACCGCCGATGCCGGCGAGCGCCTGCTGGTCGGCACCACCGTCGCCCACCGCTACGACGACTGGCTGCCGTCGCTGAACCTGGCGTGGGACCTGACCGACACCTTCGTGCTGCGCTTCGGCGCGGCCAAGACCATGGCCCGGCCCACCCTGTCCAACCTGTCGCCCAGCGTCAGCGGTGGCCCGACCGCCTTCGTCGATGAAGACCGCTACTACTCGATCAACCTGGGCAACCCCAAGCTCGACCCGTTCCGCTCCACCAACTACGACCTGAGCGCGGAGTGGTACTTCCAGGAAGGCGCGCTGCTGTCGGCGGCGGTGTTCTACAAGGATATCGAGACCTACGTGCAGCGCACCCGCCTGCTGACCACCTGGCAGGACATGGGCTATTCGCTTGACCTGCTGCCGGCCGGTTTCAGTCCGAACTCGCTGTTCAACGTGCAGAGCTACTTCAACACGCCGGGCGGCCCGCTGAAGGGTTACGAGCTGACCTACCAGCAGCCCTTCAGCTTCCTGCCGGGGTTCTGGAAGAACTTCGGCATCCAGCTGAACTACACCCACGTGGATTCGAAGATCAAATACCTCTTCAGTTCCGGCAGCGGCGACACCATCGTCACCACCTACACCGAGAACGACCTGCTGAACCTGTCGCCGAATTCGTACAACGCCACCCTGTACTACGACGACGGGCGCTTCAGTGCGCGTGTGTCCACCAGCTACCGCGACGCCTACATCAACCAGATCCTGACCCAGGAAAACGTCTGGGACCTGGACGGCAACCAGTACGCCACCGCCGATGTGACCGGCAAGTACAGCGTGGAGAACGTGGATTTCAACATGTCCTGGAAGTTCAACAAGCAGCTGACCGTCAGCTTCGAGGCGATCAACCTGCTGGACAGCGCCGATGAGCGTTACGTGGACTCGGCCCTGTCCCTGCCCGACCGCTACACCCATACCGGTCGCCAGTACTACCTGGGGCTGCGCTACAAGTTCTGAGCCCCTGCCTGCCCTGCCGTACCGCTGCACCGTCGAATGCTGCTGAAAGGAAGGTTCCATGCACCGCACCGCTTCTGCTTCGTCCCGTCCGCGCCGCCGCCTGCTGGTGGCCGCGCTGCTGCTGGCCACTGCCCTGCCCGCGGGCGCCGCCGCCCCGCCCACGCTGCTGTTCCACGTGGACGCCAACCAGGGACTGACCGCGGTGACGGCGCAGGGCGAAGCGGTGCCGAACTTCCGCGACAAGGCCGCGGTGGTGGACGACGGCGCACGTGGCAAGGCGATCCAGTGGGAAGACGATGGCGTGCTGGCCTGGGATGCACCCGGCAACATCCAGGCCCAGCGCGGCACCCTGGCCTTCGACTGGCGCCCGCGCTACGCCGTGGGCGAAGCACCGTTCGTGATCTTCCGCGTGGGCTATGCCGACCACAGCAGCTGGGACATGGCCTGGCTGCGCATCGACTGGAACGGCCACGGCTTCGATGCGTTCGTGACCGATGCCAACCTGGCACGCAGCCGCGTGTCGTTCCGCATGGACACACCGCCGCGGCCCGACCAGTGGCTGCACCTGGCCTTCGCCTGGGACGAAGACCAGGGCGTGCGCCTGTTCGTGGATGGGCGCGAAGTGGCACGCACGCAGGCCACCGGCGATTTCGATGCCGCGCTGGACCAGTTGGGCCTGGCCGGGCGGGTGATGGCCCCCTACCAGGTGCAGAGCCGCTACAACTTCCTGCGCGGCAGCGATTTCCAGCACATCCGCGTGTACGACCGCATGCTGGATGGGCCCGCCGTGGCCGCACTGGCGCGCGGCCAGGCGCCGGCCAGCGCGGTGGCGTCGGCCACCGACGAACGCGCCTGGCGCCATCGCTTCGGCTGGGAAGGCGCCGCCCCGCCTGCGCTGTCGGCGGCGGGCACGCGCATCCGCAAGATCGAGTTCGCCGACACCCGCGATCTGAAAGCGTGGATGTGGAAGGCCACCGACGGCATCGCCGAAACCACCTGGCCCGGTGTCTACAACCGTTCGCGCCTGCCCGGCCGCAACGACTACTTCCAGTTGCCGGACTGGAACACGTACGTTGAGAGCGGCCAGCATTTGGACCTGACCCTGCCGCTGGGCGAAACGGTGAACCGGGTGGAGATCCGCGGTGCGGCCTTCGGCACCCTGGCCCACGGCGCCGATGCCGCGCATGCCACCCAGGTGCTGGCCACGCGGCAACAGGGCGTGGTGCGCAGCGTGCAGGACATTCCCGCGCAGTCCGGTGGCGTGTTGCGCTTCAGCAACGTGGAACAGGAAACCCCGATCCAGGAAATCTGGGCCTACCACGTGAGCGAGGGCGCCGAGCCCGACGGCACGGTGAAGCAGACCTACATCATCGACAGCCAGGCCCTGCCCGACTACACCAACCTGGACGCGCTGCGCCGCTACATCGACGGCCGCTATCCGGCCGCCGAGCGCAGCACGGTCATGGCCCTGCCCAAGGGCGCCGGCTCACGCCGCCGCAGCGCCGACTCACGCCGCCGCAGCGCCGACACGCTGCCGGCGCAGCCGCGCCCGATCGTGCACGTGCTCATTCCCTCCGGCGTGGGCGATGCGCCGGCCAACCAGCCGTTGATCCGCAGCTGGGCCTACAGCTGGGAAAACATGCACGACGGCCTGGACGGCGTGGCCATCGACCTGCCCGCGCTGGATCTGCCGGCCACGCAGGACGGCCTGATTCCGCTGAACATCCGCATCAAGGATCCGATCTGGCCGGCGCGCGACATGATCGATGTCTCGGTGTCGGTGCAGCCTGGGCAGAAGCGCACGCTGTGGCTGGACCTGCGCGACCGCATCCTGACCCCCGACAGCCTGTGGCTGAGCATCGCCTCGGCGGCACCGGGCTTCGACGCCGCTGCGCTGGATGGCGCGCAGGTGCGGCTGGTGTTCAAGCCACGTGCCGAAGCGCTGAAGGAACACGTGGCCGACCGCTTCAACCAGGTGCGTGACAACTGGGGCTTCCTGGTGGAAGAACACACCACGTCCAAGCGCCAGCGCCTGTACGCGCGCGTGTACGCCGACCTGAGCGACCTGCTGCGGGTCGACCCCGACCACGAACTGGGCCGGCTGTACTGGAACTACATCAGCTACAACAGCCAGGGCCGCCCGCCGTTCAGCGCCCCGCAGGTGCCCAAGGGCGTTCCCGCCTGGGCGTTCCACCAGCTGCAGGACCTGGCCCACGTGCGCCGCTTCGTGGACTGGTGGATCGACGAACGCCAGGTGGCCTACGGTGATTTCGGCGGCGGCATCTCCGACGATTCCGACCTGACCCAGCAGTGGCCGGGCCTGGCCCTGATGGGCGTGCAGCCGGACCGGCTGAATGCCTCGCTCACCGCCTTGTCCGATGCGGTGTACCGCAATGGCATGTTCAGCAACGGCCTGAGCACCATCGAAACCGACGAACTGCATTCCTACGAGGAAGGCATCAACACCAACAGCGCCATGCTCTACCTCAACTGGGGCGACCCGCTGACGGTGGAGCGGCTGATGGAGACGGTGAAGGCGTTCGACGAACGCATCATCCTGCGCAATCCGCAGGGCCACCTGCTGTTCTCCAGCAACTGGTTCGGCGGCAACAAGGTCTACCGCGAACCGAACTGGCAGTGGCAGAAGCCCTACTCGTTCCCGGTGCTGCACCCGGCGTTCCTGCTTGGCCAGTACAACGCCGATCCGACCGGCCGCAAGCTGGTGATCGGCCTGGCCGACGGCTACCTGGCCCACGCCGGCCGCGACGACAAGGGCCGCTTCACCCTGCCCAACGAAATCAACTGGGCCACCGGCGCCACCCGCGGCGGTGAACTGAACAACGGTTCCGGCAGCGGCGACATCATGCACACGTTCTGGGCCGCCTGGCGCTGGACCGGCGATGCGAAGTACCTGCAGGCGCTGGACTACCGCGTGGCCCGCGGCGGCCCGGGTGCGCTGGCCAACCTGGGCGAGAACTACGTGGAAGTGCTGGGCCGCCAGCAGGACTGGTACCCGCAGCTGACCGCCGATGCCAAGGCCGGCAAGACCGGCTTCGCCAGCCTGATGGCCTGGCAGGCCACCGGCGACCTGCAGTACATCGACGCACTGCATGCCGACGGTGTACAGGCCAAGGCGCAGCGCGAGTACATGAACACCGAAGGCCACTGGTGGTCCGATCGGGTGGAAGCGCCCAGCGAGTTCCTGCAGCGTGCGCGCCTGGGCGGCATCGCGCTGAAGCGCAACCAGAGCTGGCCCGGACACACTGTCAGCTGGCGCTTCGACCGCGACGACGCCGCCGAGCAGGTCGCCCTGCTGGTGCATGCGCCCTCGCGCGAGCGCTTCACGGTGACCAGCTACACCTTGGGCAGCCGCACCATCGCCGCGGACATGACCGGCTGGAACGTGGCCAGCGGCACCTGGCGCGTGCGCAGCGGCGTGGATACCGATGGCGATGGCCGCATCGACGGCAGCCCGCGCGAGCGCACCGTGCAGTTGGAAACCAGCGTCGCGGTGCCGATGCAGTTCCGTCCTGGCCGCACCGAGATCTTCGAGTTCGAGCGGGTGAGCGCGGGTACGCCAGTGGAAACCCGCCCGGACCTGGGCATCGGCCGCGGCGATCTGCGCGTGGACGGGCGCCAGGTGCACGTGACCGTGCACAGCCTGGGCCATGTGGGCAGCGGCGTGGGCGTGGCCGTGCTGGAAGACGCGCGTGGGCGCGAGATCGCGCGCAGCGAGGTGCCGGCCATGGCTGCCCCGGCCGAGCTGCAGCCGAAGACGGTGGTGGTGTCGCTGCCGTTGCCGGCCGGCGACCGCAGCGGCCTGCGAGTGCGCGTAGCCCTGGCCGATGGTGGCGAGGAAGTGACCCGGTTGAACAACGTGGCCGACGTGCCGCGTTGAGGGGGCACGGACGCGGCAACGCCCTGGCGGTTCCGACGTACCGCGTTGAGGGGGATCTGATCGCCCTGGCTTTCGCAGGGTCGAGCTTGCTCGACGGCTTCTTGCATTCGGCCAACAACAGTCGAGCAAGCTCGACTCTACGAAGCAGGGCAGTGCGCAGCCGGTTGAACAACATGGTCGCCGGGCCATGCCCGGCGGCACGCGCTCACGCCGCGTCGGTCTCCATCATCTTCACACGGCGCTGGTACCAGCCCTCGCCCAGCGGATCGAACACCGCACTGCGTTCCATCACGCCCTGGTACACGTGCACCGACACGGCCACGTCGTCATCGCTGGCGTTGCGCAGCGTGTGGTACTCGTGCGGTGGAATCAGGCTGCCGGCGCTGCCGCGGTAGCCGTACAGTGCTTCCTGCGCGGCGAAGCGGTGGCGTTCGCCCTGGCGTTCCAGCAGCGCATAAGGGGTAACGATCAATTCGCCTTGCCAGACCCCTTCCACGCACCACATGGCATCGTGGTCGTGCAGCGGCGTGCCCTGCCCCGGGCCCCAGCACATGGCGATGACGCTGTAACCCAGGGTCGGGCTGCGGTGCAGTTCGCGACGGGCGTAGTGGCCTTCCACCGGGCGGCGTACACACGGCGGCAACTGGATGAGTGGATCGGCGATGGCCTCGCGCAGCACACGCTGCAGGGCGCCAGTGATCGCGCGCGGATCGGCCAAGCAGACGGCGCCGTCGATGGCCGCAAGCAGGCGCTCCCGGCCCGCAAACGGCAGTGGTGTGAATCGCTCTCCCATGACAGCCAGTCTAGGCGAGCGGGGTTAACAGAATGTTGTCATCCGGACCGCACGCGCGAAATAGAGTCGATTGCGACACTTTTTTTGTGCGTTACCCGAAATTGCGTGCCAATTACGACATCATGGCAGCAGCAACGGACGCAGCGCCGGCACCTCGCGGGCCAGTTCGGTGGCCACCAGACTGGCGAACACGGCCGCCCCGTCTGGGCCCAGGTGGGTGTAATCGAAGGCCCGCTTGGCCTGTCCCATCGGTTCCAGCGCGGCGTTCTGCGCCGCCGCCCTTGCACCGGCCGCGGCCGGGCTGGCGCCGACCGTAGTGCCCTCCAGGGCGCTGGCCACCTGCGCCTGGCTGGCCGGCGCCTGCGCCAACTGCATGGCCGGCACCGGTCCCAGCGCCTGCACCAGGGCGCGGCTGCACGCATGCAGGTCCACCAGCGGCACCTGCAGTTCGCGCGCCACGGTGCGCACGCTGTCGGCCCATGGCGCCAGATCATCCACCAGCGCCCCATCAACGAACTGGCGACGGGTGAGCGGGGTCAGCAACACCGGCGTGGCGCCGGCGGCACGTACCTGCTGCACGTAGCGGCGCAGGTTGTCGGGGAACTCATGCTGCAGATCGGTGGACCGCCCCGGCTTGCCCGGCTGGTCGTTGTGGCCGAACTGGATCAGCACCCAGGTGGCGGCGTAGCCCGGCGTGCGCATTTCCGCCTCGACCAGCGCCCACGAACCTTCGGCACGGTAGTTGTACGTACTGCGGCCGCCACGCGCCAGGTTCAGGCAGGCCGCGAAGGAGGTCACATGGTCGGCGCAGAAGCGCGGTCCCCAGCCCCCCTGCACCGCGGTGGTGGAATCACCCACCAGCACGATCTTGCTGGCGCGGATCGGCGTGGGCGGTGGGCGGTCACTGATCGAAGGATCCACCGCGGCCTGCGCGGTGCCGGCCGCCAGCAGGGCCAGCAGGACAGTCAGAAAACGCATCTCAGGCAGTTCCTCGTTGCAGGAAAGGCACGCGCTGGTAGAGCTCGCGCTCGCCACCGCGCGGGTCATCGGCGCCGCGGCTGTGCACGTCGAACAGCATGGTGCGCCGCTGCGGCAGGGTGTACGGCGCCCATGCCGGCAGACCGGCATGGTTGGGATCGCCGTGGCGGGCAAAGGCGATCAGCGCATCGCTCATGCGCGCCGCCAGTGCGCGCGCCTCGCTGCCGCCGCCGGTGCGCGCGCTGGGCAGCCCGGCGTTGTCGAACACCAGCGGGATATCCAGCGTGTGGAAGGCGCGCAGGCGGCCGTCTTCCACCGGCGAGGGCCAGTCCAGCTGGTAGGCCCAGGTGGGCGCTGCAGCGGCCGGCTGCCGTGCACGCGCCTCCAGCTCTTCCACCGCGCCGCGCCACGAACGGCCGGCGGTGGTGGCGGCGAAGAACACCTCCGACGCCGTGTAGTGCGGGTACATGCGCCGGTACGCCTCGATCACCACCGACGGCAGCAGGTCCACGAACTGCTGTTTTTCCAGTTGCGCCGGCAGGGTGTTCCAGTCCAGCGCGAAGTTGGCCGGGTCATTGCCCAGGAACGCGCGGGTCTCGTCGCGGGTGTTGCCGATCACCATCGGGATGGCCGCCGACTGTGCCGGCGCCTGCGGCCAGAACGGATGCACCGGCAGCACCACCTCGTCCAGCACCGGGCCGAAGTACAGCGCGGTGTCTTCCACCCGTGACGGATCGCGGGCCCGGGTGGCGGCCAGCAGATCGGCGGTCGGCAGGCGCAGCAGCGCCGTTGTGTCAGCCGCGCCTACGCTCTGCATGGCCAGCGCCGCACGCTGCGCCGCTGCACGCGGGCCGGCCGCGGTCACCTGTTGCCCGCTCATGGTCCACGCGCGCTGGAACAGGCCGCGCGCGGCCGGCATGGCCATCAGCGTGGCGATCTTGGCGCCGCCCCCGGACTGGCCGAACACGGTGATGTTGTCCGCATCGCCGCCGAACACGGCCGCATGCGCACGCACCCAGTGCAGGGCCTGGACCAGATCCAGCTGGCCCACGTTGCCGGACATCGCGTAGCGCGGGTCGCCCAGCGCGCCCAGGTACAGATAGCCGAAGGTATTCAATCGGTGGTTCAGCGTGACCACCACCACATCGCCGCGCCGGCACAAGGCACTGCCGTCGTACAGCGGGTCGCTGCCCGAGCCGTTGTTGAAACCGCCGCCGTGGATGTAGACCAGCACCGGACGGCGCGCGCCGTCGTTCAGCGCCGGGGTCCATACGTTGAGGAACAGGCAGTCTTCGCTGCCAGGACCTTCACCGCCGCCCTGCGGTGCCGCCGCACCGTAGTCCAGTGCATCGGCAATGCCGCGCCACGGCGCCTCCGGCCGCGGCGGCTGGAAGCGGTAGGCGCGGGTGTCGGCGCCGTAGCGCAGGCCACGGAACACGTGCACGCCGTGTTCGCGCTGGCCGCGCACGCGGCCGCCCCGCACCCGCGCCACGACCTGCGTATCTGCGCGCGGGCCGGGTGACGCCAGGGCGGCAGGCAGCGCTGCCACCGTTGCCGTGGCCAGCGCCCAGCGCGCACTGTCGCGCAGGAAACGGCGGCGCTGCAGATCGTTCGGTGCGGTGTTCATCGGCCACCCCGGGGTTGGATCCCCTCTCCATCGGTGAGGGGCTCTGACCCTACCCCCGTCTCACCCGCCGCCAGCCACGCCTGCGCCAGCGCCGGCCACAGCGCCAGCGTGGAACCGGGCGCAACCCGCATACCGAAACCATGCCCGCCGTGCGCGAACAGATGCAGTTCGTGCTCCACCCCGGCCGCCGCCAGTGCCTGCGCCATCAGCGCGCTGTTGTGCACGCTCACCACGCCATCGTCGCTGGCATGCACCAGCAGGGTGGGCGGCATGTCTGCGCGCACCTGCTGCTGCATCGAGTATTGCGCTGCCAGCGCCGGATCCGGCTGTTCGCCCAGCAGGCGCTTGCGCGAACCGCTGTGGGCGTGCGCGCCCATGTCGATGACCGGATACACCAGCACCGCGCGTGCCGGCCGCGCGCTCAGCTGATCGATGGCATCGCGTGCCGGATAGGCCGGAACATCGAAGCCGGTGGCCAGCCGTGCCGCCACATGGCCGCCGGCGGAAAAGCCCATCACCGAGACGCTCCGCGCATCCAGCCCGCGCCGGGCCGCCTGCGCACGCACCACGCGCATCGCACGCTGTGCATCGGCCAGCGCGGCCTGGCGGTCGCGGCCCGGCTGCGGCAGGCGGTAACGCAGCACGAACAGCGTGTAGCCCGCTCGGTCCACCCACTCCGGCAGCAAGGCGCTGTCTTCCTTGTCGATCACCACGCGCTGGTAGCCGCCGCCGGGAATCACCAGCAGGGCACGACCGTTGCTGCGCGCGGGGGTGTGCACCAGCAGGTAGGGCGCGTCCACCTGGTCGACGTAGCGGTCGGGCTGCGCCGGGTCGCTGCTGCGCTCGACCACCCGTGGCGGCTTGGGCTTCCCCTGTTCGCCGGGCACCTGTCCGACCGGCCACAGCGCGATCTGTTCGCCCGCCAGCTCCTGGCCGGGCCGTTCGCCCTCGCGCAGTGGCGTGGCGCCACCGCTCAATGGCGTGGCCAGCAGAAGAGCGCACAACAACAGCACTACAGGACGCAGACGCATGGCAGGCAAGGGCTCCGAAGGCAGGGAACAGCGTGCCCCACGGCAAGGTCCGGTGCACTTGATGCGCTGCGGCTTGCACGATGACACCGGTTTACCATATACACCTCCTGCAGACGCTGTCGATGGGCAGTGCAACAAACACAGGGAGACCGTTCTTGAGCAACGAACACGGCACACACGGGCAGACGCCGCCGCCGGACGATGCGGCCGCGATCGCCCACGCCTTCACCACGGCGCGCCGCGCCGGGCAGGCCCTGCCCGCGTTCCCGGGCAATATCCCGGCCGACCTGGTCAGTGCCTACCAGGTACAGGACCTGGCCATTGCCGCTTGGGATGACCAGGTGGTGGGCTGGAAAGTGGGCTACATCGCCGCCGAGCGCCGCGATGGGTCCGGGGACGAGCGCCTGCTGGGCCCGGTTTTTTCCCGTCAGCTGAAAAATGCTACCGGTGGAACAACGGACATCCCGATCTTCGTCGGCGGCTTCGCTGCAGTCGAAGCCGAGTACGTGCTGGAGCTGTTGGAGGACGCTCCGGCCGGACAGGTGCAATGGACGCCCGAGCAGGCTGAAGCCCTGCCCGCCCGCCTGTACATCGGCGTGGAAGTGGCCAGCAGCCCGCTGGCCACGATCAACGAACTGGGCCCGCGCGTGGTGGTATCCGACTTCGGCAACAACAACGGCCTGGTGCTGGGCCCGGAGATCGTGGACTGGACCACGCGCGATGAAACCGCGCTGCGCGCCGAAACGATGATCGAAGGTGAAGTGGTCGGCACCGGTGGTGCCACCCGCCTGCCGGGCGGGCTGCGCGCGGCCTACGCGTTCGCGCTGTCCCGTTCGGCGCTGCGCGGGCGCCCGCTGCGCAAGGGCGACCTGATCGCCACCGGCAACGCGACCGGCATCCATGACATCACCGCCGGGCAGACCGCGCTGGTGCGTTTCGCCGGCTTCGGCGACATTGCCTGCAGGGCCGTGCCGGCCGGGTAACCGCCAGCACGCCCCAGTGAACACGCGCGGGAGGGCGCAGATGATCACACGACGTAATTTCCTGGCCGGTGGCGCTGCTGCCCTGGCCACGCCGATGCTCGCCGCCTGCGGCCGTGGGCCGGCGGGCAGCGTGGACGGCGGCGCCCTGCTGACCGCCACCGACGTGCACGTGGCCGACTACCCCACCGTGACCGCGGTGAAGTGGATCGGTGAGACGCTGCAGCGCGAAACCAACGGCCGCCTGCGCCTGCGCCAGTACCACTCGGGCCAGCTCGGCCGCGAATCGGAAGCGATCGACATGGCCCGTTTCGGCGCCATCGACATCACCCGCGTGTATGCCGGTGCGCTGAACAACGCGTTTTCGCTGACCCAGGCACTGTGCCTGCCCTACGTGTTCAAGTCGGTGGCGCACCAGCGTGCCGCGCTGGACAATGGCCTGGCCGATGCGGTGCTGCGCGGCTTCGAAAGCCGCGACCTGGTCGGCCTGGCGATCTACGATTCGGGCGCGCGCTGCTTCTACAACACCAAGCACCCGATCGTGGCACCGAAGGATCTGCACGGCCTGAAGCTGCGCGTGGCCTCGTCGGACATCTTCATCCAGCTGATGCGCCTGCTCGGCGCGAACCCCACACCGATGTCGCTGGGCGACACCTTCTCGGGCATGGAAACGCACATGATCGACGGTGCCGAGAACAACATGCGCAGCTTCCACTCCAGCCGCCACTTCGAGGCCGCGCACTACTGGTCGCAGAGCGATCACTCGTATGCGCCGGACGTGCTGCTGATGTCGCGAGCCAGTTTCGAGCGGCTGCAGCCCGATGACCGGCAACTGCTGCTGCACACCGCACGCGCTTCAGTGGCGGTGATGCGCGAGCAGTGGGATGCCTCTGAAAGCGCCGCACGCCGCGCCGTGCTCGATTACGGCGTGAAAGCCAACGACGTGGACATGCCGGCCTTCCGCGCGGCCGCACAGCCACTGCTGAAGCACTATCTGCAACAGCCGGATATCGCCGCGCTGGTTGATCGCATCCGCGCTGCCTGAGGACCCTGCCATGACCGAGACGACGACGCCCGCCGCCGGGCCTGGACAGCGCCTGCTGGACCGCATTGCCGACATCGCCATCTACTGCGCCGTGGCCGCCCTGCTGGGGCTGGTGGTGGTGCAGGGCTGGCAGGTGTTCGCCCGCTACGTGATCAACGATTCGCCCAGCTGGACCGAGCCGGTCACCCTGCTGCTGCTGGCTACCGCCATGAGCCTGGGTGCTGCCTGTGGCGTGCATACCAACCGCCATTTCGGCTTCTTCCTGCTGCATGCCTACATGGGCGCCGGCCTGCGCCGCGCCGTGGATGTGCTGATCCAGCTGGTGGTGGCGGTACTGGGCGGTTTCATCGCGTTCTGGTCGACCGACCTGCTGCTGGACGGCCTGGACATCAAGGCGGCCGGCGCCAACCTGCCGCAGAGCATCAACTACCTGCCGCTGGCACTGGGCGGTGCGCTGATGGTGCTGTTCGCGCTGAACCGTGCGTGGAAGGCACTGCACCAGACGGCGGCCGCTACCGGCGCCGATGACGCTGAAGGAGATCATTGATCCATGGGCATCACCATTCTGTTCTCCGTATTCGCCGTGCTGCTGCTGTTGGGCGTGCCGGTGGCCTACGCGCTGGCGGCCGCGGCGCTGGCCACGCTGCTGTACCTGGATATTCCCACCATCGTGCTGGTGCAGCAGATCTCGGCGGGTACCGGCTCGGCGTCGCTGATCGCCATTCCACTGTTCATCTTCGCCGGCGAAATCATGATGCGCGGCGGCATCTCCGAACGCCTGATCGCACTGGCCTCGTCGCTGGTCGGCCGCATGCGCGGTGGCCTGGGCCAGGTCTCGATCCTGTCCTCGCTGTTCTTCGGCGGCGTGTCCGGCTCGGCCATCGCCGACGTCTCGGCCGTCGGCGGCACCATGATTCCGCAGATGGTCAAGCGCGGCTACGACCGCGACTTCGCGGTGAATGTCAGCATCACCGCAGCGCTGGTGGCGCTGCTGGTGCCGCCGTCGCACAACCTGATCCTGTTCTCGGCCGCGGCGGGCGGCGGGCTGTCCATCGCCGATCTTTTCGCCGCCGGCATTGTTCCCGCGCTGCTGATGACCCTGGCGCTGATGCTGACCGGCTATGCGGTGGCACGCCGCCGTGGCTATGGCGTGGAAGCCTTCCCCGGCTGGCGCGCGGTGCTGCTGCGCATCGTCTCCGCCCTGCCCGGCCTGGGCCTGGTGGCGCTGATCTTCGTCGGTATCCGCGCGGGCATCTTCACTGCAGTGGAAAGCGCGGCCATTGCCGTGGTCTACGCCCTGCTGGTGACCACCGTGCTGTACCGGCAGCTGCGTTGGCGCGAGTTCTTCGACACGGTGATCCACGCCGCGCGCAGCACCGGCGTGATCCTTTTCGTGATCGCCACCGCCGCCGTGTTCGGCTGGCTGCTGGCCTACCTGCAGGTGCCGACCGCGGCCGTGGATTTCCTGCAGTCGTTCGCGCACAGCCAGTTCATGGTGCTGCTGATGATCGTGGTGATGCTGCTGCTCCTGGGTACCTTCATGGACCTGGCGCCGATGATCCTGATCTGCACGCCGATCTTCCTGCCGGTGGCCAAGGCCTATGGCATCGACCCGATCCACTTCGGCCTGGTGCTGGTGCTGACCGGTGGCCTGGGCCTGGTGACCCCGCCGGTGGGCTCGGTGCTGTTCATCGGTACCTCCATCGGCAAGATCACGGTGGGCCAGAGCATGCGCACCATCTGGCCGTTCTGGTTCGCTGCGTTGGCGGTGCTGCTGATCGTCACCTTCTTCCCGCAGCTGTCGCTGTGGCTGCCGGCCGCGTTGCGCGCATGATGCGCGGGCACACGCTGCCGTTGCTGCTGGGCCTGGGCATGGCGAACACCGCCGCCCAGGCCGGGCCGCCGCCGGCATCGCCGGCATCACAGGCGATTCCGGTGGCCAGCTTCAACGATGGCGTGAACCACTGGCGCAGCGGCCATGCAGAGGGCTACGCGCGGCTGCAGCCGCAGCAGTACCGGCAGATTTCCGACAACCTGCTGCTTCTGCAGCGCCGCTCGGGCGGCTGGCCGGTGAACCAGGACCCGCTGCGGGTGCTGGATGCCGCGGCCCGCGAGGCCGCACGCAAGGCGCAGGACGAACCGGGCGGCAGCTTCGACAACCGCACCACCTATACCCAGGTGGATTACCTGGCCGAAGCCTTCGCCCGCAGCGGTGACAGCCGCTATCGCGATGCCGCGCTGCGCGGCCTGGATTTCATCCTGGACCAGCAGATCGCCAGCTGCGGCGGCTGGCCGCATTCGGTGCCGGCGCGTACCGACTACCACGACCGCATCACCTTCGCCGACGATGTCACCAGTGGCGTGCTGACCACCCTGCGGCAGATTAAGACGGCGCCGCGTTTTGGCTTCGTCGATGCCGCGCGGCGCGCGCGGGTGGCCAGCGCCGTGCAGCGTGGCGATGCCTGCCTGCTGCAGTTGCAGGTGCGCCAGCAGGGCCGGCCCACGATCTGGGCGGGCCAATACGACGCCGCCACGCTGCAGCCCGCACCGGGGCGGAAGTTCGAACTGGCCGCGCTGGTCACCGACGAAAGCGTGGGCGTGGTGCGCTACCTGATGTCCATTCCCGATCCGTCGCCGCAGACGGTGCAGGCCATCGAAGGCGCGCTTGCCTGGTTCCAGGCCAATGCCCTGCACGGGCTGCGCCTGCAGACCGTGGATGCCCCGGCCGAACAGTTCGCCCACCACCGCAGCGCGCAGGACCGGCAGTTGCTGGCCGACCCCGGCGCGCCGCCGCTGTGGGGCCGCTTCCACGACCTGGCCGACAACACGGTGGTGCTGGCCGACCGCCAGGGCCAGCGCCTGCGGACCTATGCGCAGGTGGGCCGCGAACGCCGCACCGGCTACCACTGGTACGGCACCTGGCCGCAGGCCCTGCTTGACCGCGACGCGCCGGCCTGGCGCGCGCGTACCGGGCACCGCGCCCCCTGAACCCGCATCCGCACCACGGAGGAACCCGATGCTGTCCAGCACCGCTCTGAAGTCCCTGTTGGCCGCCACTCTGCTGCTGGCCGCGCCTGTGCTGGCGCAGGCCCAGCCAGCGTCCACGGCGTGGAAGCGCGGCATCGAGAACCAGCGCCAGGCCGACCTGGGTGACGGCACGTTCCTGAACCCGGTGTTCGCCGGCGACCGCCCCGACCCGTCGGTGCTGAAGGACGGCCAGGACTACTACCTCACCCTGTCCTCGTTCGACGCCTACCCCGGCCTGCCGATCTGGCACTCGCGCGACCTGGTGAACTGGCAGCCGCTGGGCCACGCGATCACCCGCAACGTGGGCGCGATCTGGGCACCGGACATCGTCAAACACCAGGGCCGCTGCTACATCTACTTCCCGGCCCGGACCGGTGAACACCGCAGTAACTTCGTGGTCTGGGCCGACAGCATCAAGGGCCCGTGGAGCGAGCCGATCGACATCGGCCTGGGCGGCTACATCGATCCTGGCCATGCGGTGGGCGAAGACGGCAAGCGCTACCTGTTCCTGAGCGGCGGCGACTACGTGCAGCTGGCCGACGACGGCCTGAGCGTGGTCGGCACGCCGAAGCACGTCTACGACGGCTGGAAGTACCCGGAAAGCTGGGACGTGGAGGCCTATGCGCAGGAAGGCCCGAAGATCCACTTCCGCGACGGCTGGTACTACATGACCACCGCCGTGGGCGGCACCGCCGGCCCGCCCACCGGGCACATGGTGATCACCGCGCGCTCGCGCTCGATCCATGGGCCGTGGGTGAACGCACCGAACAACCCGATCATGCGCACGCAGTCGGCCGCCGAACCGTGGTGGTCGCGCGGCCATGCCACGGTGATCGAAGGCACCGACGGGCGCTGGTGGATGATGTACCACGGCTACGAGAACGGCTATTGGACGCTGGGCCGGCAGGCCCTGCTGGAACCGATCGAGTGGACCGACGATGGCTGGTTCGTGGCCAAGGGCGGCGATCTGGGCCAGCCGCTGCGCAAGCCTTCCGGGGAAACGGTGGGCCGCCACGGCATGGCCCTGTCCGATGATTTCCGCGGCACGGCGCTTGGCCCGCAGTGGTCGTTCTTCAACCCGGCCCAGGACGAGTACCGGCGGCTGGGCTTCAGTGGCCAGGGCCTGGTGCTGCAGGGCAAGGGCCAGACCCCGCGCGACAGCTCGCCGCTGACCGCCATCGCCGGCGACAAGGCCTACCAGTTCGAGGTGGAGATGGACATCGCCCCGGGCGCGGTGGGCGGCGCCCTGCTGTTCTACAGCGACCGCCTGTACGTGGGCGTGGGCAGCAACGGCGAGAAGTTCATCATGCACCGCTACGGCGAAGAGCGCCCCACCCGCTTGGCGCCCAGCGCAAAGGGCGGCAAGCTGTGGCTGCGGGTGACCAACAACCGCCACATCGTCACCATCCACTCCAGCACCGACGGCCAGCGCTGGCAGAAGTACCCGGTTCAGATGGAAGTGTCCGGTTACCATCACAATGTGGCGGGCAAGTTCCTGGCACTGAAACCGGCGCTGTATGCGGCCGGCGACGGTGCGGTAACCTTCCGCAGCTTCCGCTATCGCGCGCTGGACTGAGCGCGCGCTGGAATCCCCAGACTTACCGGGTTCACTACATGTCAGTGCGCAACAAGAACGATGCCGCCACGCCGGCATTGGCGAAGGGCAAGGCCGCCACGATCAACGACATCGCGCGACTGTCGGGAGTATCGAAGAAAACGGTTTCACGGATCATCAACAACTCGCCGCTGGTGCGCAAGGACACGCGTGACAAGGTCGAGGCGCTGATGCGCGAGGTCGGCTACACGCCCGATCCGCTGGCCCGTGGCCTGGCCTTCCGCCGCTCCTTCCTGATCGGCATGGTCTACGACAACCCCACCGCGCAGTACATCGTGGACATGCAGTACGGCGCGCTGGACGCGCTGCGCGGCTCCAGCTTCGAACTGGTGGTGCACCCCTGCGACAGCCGCAGCCCGGGCTACATCGATGGCGTGCGCCGCTTCGTGCAGCAGCAGAAGCTGCACGGGGTGATCCTGGTGCCGCGTGCGTCCGAAGACCAGGCGCTGGCCGACATGCTGGATGAGATCGGCTGCCGCTTCACCCGCGTGGCCGCGCTGCCGCTGGATGACAGTTCGCAGATGGTGGTGACCCACGACCGCGACGGCGCCGCCGAAGCGGCCGATTACCTGCTGTCGCTGGGCCACCGAGAGATTGCCCTGGTGACCGGCCCCAGCGCCTACCGCTCGGCCCATGAACGCACCGCCGGCTTCATCGACGCGCTGTCCCAGCGCGGCATCGAGCTGCCGAAGGACCGCATCATCGAGGCCGGCTACACCTTCGAATCGGGTGTGGCCGCGGCCGAGAAACTGCTGCTGGGCAAGCGCCGGCCCACCGCCATCTTCACCGGCAACGATGAAATGGCCGCCGGTATCTACAAGGTGGCGCTGCGGGCGGGCATCAACATTCCGCGCCAGCTGTCCATCGTCGGCTACGACGACAGCCCGCTGGCCTCGCGGCTGTGGCCGTCGCTGACCTCGGTGCGCCGCCATACCCGCGACACGGGGCGCACCGCCGCGGCCATGCTGATCCAGCCCGAAGGCCAGGCCGCGCTGCAGATCGCCAGCGTGCGCCCGCACCTGATCGTCCGCGACTCCTGCCAACCGCCCGAGGATTGAGGCCGTAGGCCTCAATCCTGTAGGTCGCGACCGTTGGTCGCGACACCTAACCTCTATCGTGCGACGCAAAATGACACCGGTTACCAGCGTCGCTAGAATCGACCACGAACCGCGCCGGGGCCGAACCCTTCGGCCCGCCCCCTGCTCTGGAGAAGCCATGTACTGCAAGACCCACTACGCCACCCATCCCGACGCCATCAAGGGCGCCAGCAACGACCAGCTGCGCGAGCTGTACCTGCTCGACGGCCTGTTCAATGCCGGCCAGGTGACCCTGAAGTACACCCACTACGAGCGCTTCGTGCTGGGCGGTGCCGCCCCGGTGGATGCCCCGCTGGCGCTGCCGGCGCAGACCGAACCGGCCTCGGCCGCCGGTCACCCGTTCCTGGAGCGCCGCGAGCTGGGCGTGATCAACGTGGGCAGCGGCACCGGCACGGTGACCGTCGATGGCACCGTGTACACGCTGGGCCCGAAGGATGGCCTGTACGTGGCCATGGGCAGCAAGGACGTGGTGTTCGCCTCGCAGGACGCCGCCAACCCGGCGCAGTTCTACCTGGCCTCGACCCCGGCCCACGCCCGTTTTGAAACCAAGCAGCTGTCGATCAAGGACGCGGTGGCGCTGGACCGCGGCGCGCTGGAAACCAGCAACGAACGAACCATCTACCAGTACATCGTGCCGGCCACCTGCCAGTCCTCGCAGCTGCTGCTGGGCCTGACCGTGCTGAAGCCGGGCAGCGTGTGGAACACCATGCCGCCGCACCTGCACGACCGCCGCAGCGAGGTCTACTTCTACTTCGATCTGGGCCAGAACGACCGCGTGTACCACTTCATGGGCGAACCGGACGCGCAGCGCCACATCGTCATGCAGAACAACGAAGCGGTGGTGTCGCCGCCGTGGTCGATCCACATGGGTGCCGGCACCAGCAACTACGCCTTCATCTGGGCGATGGGTGGCGAAAACCTGGATTACACCGACATGCACGTGCTGGACATCTGCCAGCTCAAGTAAGCCCTGCCCTGCCACCGCGCACCCGGTGCCGGTGGCCTTCGGCCTGCATCACGCAGGCCCCTACCAAGGAACGCACACGCAATGGCTAATCCCTTCAGCCTGGAAGGCAAGGTCGCTCTGGTCACCGGTGGCAACACCGGCCTGGGCCAGGGCATCGCAGTGGCGCTGGCCGCCGCTGGCGCCGACGTCGCCGTGGCCGGCATCGCCCCGCCCACCGAGACCATCGAGAAGATCACCGCGCTGGGTCGCCGCTGCCTGGCCATCGAAGCCAACCTGATCAGCATCGAGCCGGTGGAACGCGTGGTGCGCGAAACCATCGAAGGCCTGGGTGGCCTGGATATCCTGGTCAACAACGCCGGCCTGATCCGTCGCGCCGATGCGGTGGACTTCAGCGAGCAGGACTGGGACGACGTGATGAACGTCAACATCAAGTCGGCGTTCTTCATCTCGCAGGCGGCCGGTCGCCACTTCATCGAACAGGGCCGCGGCAAGATCATCAACATCGCCTCCATGCTGTCCTTCCAGGGCGGTATCCGCGTGCCGTCGTACACCGCCAGCAAGAGCGGCATCGCCGGCATCACCCGCCTGCTGGCCAACGAGTGGGCGGGCAAGGGCGTGAACATCAACGCCATCGCGCCGGGCTACATGGCCACCGACAACACCGCCCAGCTGCGTGCCGACGAAGCGCGCAACCAGTCGATCCTGGACCGCATTCCGGCCGGTCGCTGGGGCACGCCGGATGACCTGGCTGGTGCGGCGGTGTTCCTGGCGTCGTCCGCGTCGGACTACGTGAACGGCGCGGTGCTGCCGGTCGATGGTGGCTGGTTGGCGCGGTAACCCGGCAAGGCAACCAACGGTGGGTGCGGACCTTGGTCCGCGCCGCTTCCGCAACGCAGCCGGGCAGGGCTCGGCTCTACAAGGGCCTGGCCATGCGTACCCTGTTGCTGCTGTTGCTGCTGTCATGCACCGCCGTGCAGGCGGCCCCCGTACGGGTGTTCATTGCCGGTGATTCCACCGCTGCCGAATACGGACCCGAGCGCGCACCGCAGGCGGGCTGGGGCCAGGCGCTGCAGAGCTACCTGGACCCGGCGCGCTTCGAAGTACACAACCACGCCAAGGGCGGGCGCAGCACGCGCAGCTTCATCGACGAAGGACGCTTGGACGCAATCGCTGCCGAGCTGCGGCGCGGCGATGTGCTGCTGATCCAGTTCGGCCACAACGATGCGAAGTTTGAAGACGCCAGCCGCTACACCGATCCGGACAGTGACTATCCGCGCCTGCTGATGCGCTACGTGCAGGTGGCGCGCGAGCGCGGCGCCACGCCGGTGCTGATCACCCCGGTGGCGCGCCTGCTGTACGACTTTGGATCGCTGCTGGACACGCATGGCCGCTATACGCAGTCGATGAAGGCCTTGGCCGCGCGTGAGCAGGTCGCGTTGATCGATCTGAACGACCGCAGCACGCGCTGGATCCGCGCGCTGGGCGAGCAGGGCGCACGACCGTACTTCCTGTACGTGCCCGAGCAGGGCAAGGCCGACGGAACGCATTTCAGCGTGGCCGGTGCCAATGCGGTGGCCTGTCTGGTACTGCGCGAGGCGGTGCCCTTGCTTGCCGATCTGAAACCGGCGCTGAGACGCGACATCGACTGCGATGTGACGGCGCCCGCGCAGGGCGGCGAAGCGGCGCGCGGCTCGCAGGTGGTGCACGAAGATGCGGTGAAGCGCACCCAGCCAGGCCCGCATGGCGGTGCCGGGCCGACCACCGCGTATCCGTTCTTCGCCGATGCAGCGGATCTGCCGTTCGTGCTGCGCAAGCGGGTACTGCACAAAGGCGCCGGCATCGGCCTGCATCCGCAGCACAAGGATGAGATCTATTACATCGTGAGCGGGCAGGGCAGTTACGTGCTGGATGGCAAGCAGCACGACGTGCGTGCCGGCCATGCGCTGCTGACACGCACCGGCAGTACGCACGCGCTGCAGCAGGTGGGCGACGAGGATCTGGTGGTGTTGCTGGCGTACCCGCGCGACTGAACGACAGTCGAGCATGGCTCGACTCTACAGAGGGACGCGCGGCGCCGTAGAGTCGAGCTTGCTCGACTGCTCTTCCATGTCAGTCGAGCAAGCTCGACTCTACCGGGGGCTGGGTCATCGTTGTTCAACTGGCTCCGGACCGAAGTGCGTCAACCCCAGCCGGGCCAGGTCTTCAGGGCGCTCGAAATAGGCTTCGTCGAAGGCGTGCAGTGCCTCCTGCTCCTGCTCGGTCATCGCGCCGTACAGGTCGGTCAGCTGGGTGATCGCCGGATCATCTTCCAGCCGGTCCAGCAGCCCGCGCATGCCGGCCAGGATCGCGTGGGTCTGCGCCGCACCCATCGCCTGCAATGCACGCAGCGCCAACTGGCAGGTGGGGTCGCCCCAGTTGCACAGGAACTGCATGAAGCCGCCGTTGTTGATGTCCGCCTCCATGCGCCACAGCGCCACCAGCTGCTGGTCCTCATCGGACAGCGCATCCAGCTTCCATGCCGCCGCCTTCAGTCGCGCCAGCGCCGCCTCGTAGCGGTCATCCCAGACCTGGTTGGGGATATCGACCACGCCGTCCTCGCGCGGCGGCAGCAGCGCAGGCCAGTTCACTCCCAGGCCATTGGGCGTGGCAACCCAGTGCAGGCGCTGTTCGGGCGTGGCCTCGAACAGCGCAGGCGCCCAGCGCAGCGGCTGGCGGGTGCGGCGGCCATCGGCCAGGGTCAGCAGGATGAAGTCGTCGTTGAAGGCGACATCGGATACGCGCAGCGAGGCAAATACGTCAGACATGCCGTGCAGGATAGCGGACGCCATAGGACGACCGTCATAGCCTTCAAAAGCGGCAGAGGCTTTTGAAGGTTAGCCGGCAGTGCTCGGGGTCAGAGCCCTTTCGTGCGAAAGGGATCTGACCCCAATGGCCAGGCGCTGGCCTCACACATCCCCGCCGTCCGCCCAGCCCTCACCGGTGCCCGCCTGGAACACACGGTCGTCGGCCTGCACATCGCCGGAAGGCAGGTGGGCCTGGTCGGCCAGTGCGGCGTAGATCGGGGTGAAGTCGGGCGAGGTCGCCTGCATCAGCTGTTCGAAACTGTCAATGACGAAGTAGGTCTTCTGGAACGTGTCGATGCGGTAGCGGGTGCGCATGATCCGCTGCAGGTCGAAGCCGATGCGGTTGGGCGCGGCCGATTCCAGCGAGTACAGCGATTCGCCCTTGGACGACACGATGCCGGCGCCGTAGATGCGCAGGCCCTCGGGTGTGCCGATCAGGCCGAATTCCACGGTGTACCAGTACAGCCGGGTGAGGTTCTGCAGCGCGTCGGGGCCGATCGCGTGGGCCTTCACGCCGCCCCGGCCGTAGGCTTCCATGTAGTCGGCGAACACCGGGTTCATCAGCAGCGGCACATGGCCGAACAGGTCGTGGAACAGGTCCGGCTCGGCGATGTAGTCGATCTGGTCCGGGCGGCGGATCCACCAGGTAACCGGGAAACGGCGGTTGGCCAGGTGGTCGAAGAAATCCAGTTCCGGCAGCAGGCCTTCCACGCCCACCAGGGTCCAGCCGGTGGCCGCGCCCAGCACTTCGTTCAACTGGTCGAAGCGCGGAATCATGTGCGCGCTCATGCCCATCTCGTCCTGTGCGTCCAGGAATTCCTGGCAGGCGCGGCCGACCAGCAGCTCGCGCTGACGCTGGTACAGCGTGCTCCAGGTGGCGTGGTCGTCGGCGCTGTAGGTTTCCCACGGCTGCTCGACCAGCGCGGTGGTGTACACCGGCACGTAGCCCTTGTCGGTCTGCTGGTGTTCGACGCGGCGGGGCTGGGCGAGGTCCATGGGGCACTCCTTGATGGGATACCGGTGATGCTAGGGCAGGGCGCGCGCAACAGGGTTGCAAAAGTTGCGCCGAATAGGCCTTATGGCGCAATATCCTTGCGTACTCACCGTGTTGCGGGGCAGCAATGGCCGGAGAAGTCCAGTTCGATCGCACGGATATACGCCTGTTGGCCGAGATCCAGCGTGATGGTCGCGCCACCAACGCCGAGCTGGCGGCGCGGGTGAACCTGTCCCCGTCTGCCTGCCTGCGCCGCCTGCAGCGGCTGGAAAGCGAGGGCGTGATCGTGGGCTATGGCGCACGGCTGGAGCCACGCCAGCTGCGCCTGGGCCTGCAGGCCTTCGTGCGGGTGCAGCTGGAAAAGCACGACCAGGCCGCCATCGGCCATTTCGTGGACAGCGTGCAGGGCTGGGATGAAGTGGTGGCCTGCCATGCCCTGACCGGTGACATGGACTACCTGCTGCACGTCTACGTGCGCGACCTGGAACATTTCTCGCGCTTCCTGCTGGACAAGCTGCTGAACGCCGGCGGCGTGGCCGATGCCAATTCCAGCTTCGTGCTGCGTACGGTCAAGGGGTTCCAGGCACTGCCGCTGTCGCAGCTGGAATGAACGGCCGCTGCGATTTGACGGCGCCGGGCGGGTAGCCGAGCATCACCGCCCTGCGCCCGCCGCAGCGTTCCTTTCCGGTAACAGGCATGTCCGATATCCAGCCCCCGGTGCTTGCCACCACCTTCCTGCCGCTGCAGCGCAAATCGCTGGCGCGCTTCATCGCCCACGGCACGCCGCCGCAGACCGCGCTGGAACAGGCCGGGCTGATGGCCGCGCAGCTGTGCCGCGCACGCCTGCACGCACCGGCGGAGATCGAGCGGCTGCTGCACGATGCCTGCGCGCTGTTCGCCGCCGACGGTGCCGCCGCCGCCGCGCAGCTGGCGGGGCAGGGCGGCGGCGCGCAACCGGAACTGGATGCCTGGCTGTCCGCACTGGCCGCGCACGGTGTATTGCTGGCCCCGGCGGAGATCCTGCAGGACTTCATCGTGCAGTCGCCACGCGCCTATCCCGGCCTGGCCCTGCACCAGGCCTGCCAGCAGACGCTGGCCGAGCATGCCATCCGCTTTCCTGCCACCTTCGCCAGCGATGTCGATGATGACGATGCTGCACAGGACGAGGCCGACGCCGAAGACGCGCGCGCAGTTGAACATCACGGCCTGTACACCAGCGAGCAGGCGCGCGTGCTGCGTGCCATCGCGGCCAATCCCGATGAACTGATCGATCTGGACGGCTATGCGGGCACCGGCAAGGGCCACTTGGTGCTGGCGCTGATGGATGCGCGCCCCGGCCGCTATACCTACGTGGCGCCGTCACGCGCGCAGGTGGAAGCATTCCGCAGCCGCGTGCCGGGCAGTACTGCAGCGCGCCTGCTGACCCAGATCGAATTCGCCAACCGCCTGGCCCAGCACGCCGCGCGCAGTGGCCTGAGCAACGGCTTCGTGGCCAGCTACCGGCGCAGTACGCGCACCCCGCGCGAGATTGCCGGGCGCATCGGCCTGCAGGGCATCGGCGCGCGTACGCCGGAACAGGTGCTGATGACGGCCTTCGAGGCGATCAACCGCTGGTGTGCCTCGGCGGCGCCGCGCATGGCCTTCCAGCATTTCGACCGCTCGGTGCCGGCGGCCATGCTCGACGTGGGGCCTTATCGGCAGGCGGCCGAGCATGTCTGGCGCTGCATGTTCGACGCCGAGTTGCAGCGTGGCACGCTGTTGAGCCTGAGCCCGCTGCACATCGGCAAGTGGCTGGCCCTGCGCGGGGTGCGTCCACCGTTGGAGCTGGGCATGCTGCTGATCGACGAGGCACACGATCTCAGCCCGTCGTGGAAGCAGCTGCTGTCCACCCACGCGCCGGGCGTGGTCAGCCTGGGCGACCCGCACCAGTGCCTGACCGGCACCGTGCCGCGCTTGGCTGCATCGAAGGTGCTGGAAATGCACCAGTCGGTGCGGCAGGGCAATCAGGTGGACGACCTGGTGAACCAGACTCTGGCGCTGGACCGGCTGGGTCAGGACAGCGGGCCCTTCGTTGGCGCCACCGACCGCGCCACCGGCGTGCTGCAGTACCGCGACTGGACGCAGGTGCCGATCGCCGGCCTGCGCATCCACGGCAGCGCGGCCCCTCTGGCCCAGGATGCGGCCCAGCTGCAGCTGCGTGGCCTCAGCCCCTACCTGCACCCGGCGTCACTGCGCGCGCTGCGCAGCCAACTGCAGCGCCCGCTGGACGCCTGGCGTCGGCGTGGCGACAGCGGGTCCAGCCAGGAGTGGCAGCGCGTGCTGGCGGCCCTGGCCGACGACGGGCAGGGCGCACTGGTGGAACTGCTGGCGTCCAACGAACAGGTGCAGGCGCTGCTGCAGGTGCTGGATGCGCAGGAAGCGGCCAGCGATGGCGGCGTGGTGCTGTGCCTGGCCGAACATGCGAAGAACCTGCAGTTCGACGTGGTTGCACTGTCGCCCAGCTGCTTCAGTGCAGGGCAGGGTAGTCGTATCTGGCACAACCCGGTGCGCGCGGCCTATCTGGCCATGACCCGTGCGCGGCGCCAGCTGCATGTGCCTGCCGATGGCATGGAACACCTGCAGCACACGGCCGCTCTGCAGGAACAGGCGCGGCAGGCGCGCAAGCGCGAGCGGCAGCACGCCAGCGGCTATCGGCCCATGCGCTGATTCCTGCGCGGATGGGCCACCCGGACGGTGGTTCGCGCTGTGACCGGGGCCGCACAACCGGGCGATGACCACGCCGCACCTTCATGGCGCGACGTATGCTGGGCCGTGTCTTACCGCAAGGATTGCCATGCATCTGCTGAAGTCGCCCGTGGCTGGCCTGTTGATCACGCTCGTGCTGGGGGCGTGCGCGCAGGCTGAAACGCCGCGCAATATGTCGCCGACGCAGACCAACGAGGAAGGCTGCACGCGCAAGCGCAGCCTGGGTCCGCAGAACGCTTACGCCGATCCTGCTCCCATCAAGCAGGCCTGCGTGGGCCCGTACCTGCTGGAGCTGCCGCAGAACTACTTCAGCAACCAGATGGGCACCGAGCACGATGGCAGCTTCTCGCTGGCGCTGGAGTACCCGTCGCTGCAGCCCTTCAAGCCCGGCGAGCGGATGAACCTCACGGTCGATGTATCCATCCGCACGGTAAGTCTCAGTTACATGTACATCGGCCGGGCCGACCTCTGGGACGTGATGCAGCGCAGATACACCCCCCAGCCAGGCCGGAGCGATGATCCGGCGGCATCACTGGAAGGGCGCGTCCAGGGTGACGCGGTCCATGGCTTGGTTCCCTACTACGTAGACATGGACAACGTGCGTGCTTACCACCGCGCGAGGGGATTGCCCGAAACAGCACCGGTCATGAAACCGGACTATCACTACGACTGGTACGTATCGCGCGACGACGTGGGGCGCGTCGACCAGCTGGTTCGCTGTACGCCGCGCGAGATCACCGAGTCGGGCGTGGAGTACCGTGATGGAAAGATGGTGAAGAAGCGCGTTATTGGATTCGCCGAATGCCAGCAGACGTTCGTCATCGAAGAACTGAACACCATCGTTGACATCACGTATCCCCGCGAGGGGCTGCCGCAATGGAAGCAGATCGCAACGCGCGCGCGCGCGTTGCTGATTGACAACATCACGAAGGAGCGCAAGCGAATACTGGAAAGGACGGACTGAGCAGACAGGACCTCGATATTCTCGAGGCTTACGCAGAGGCGGGCAACCGCGAGTTGTATTTCAATTACCTCGCGCAGAAGCAGGGCAATGATGGCTACGGCCTGCTGGCACTCGGTGTCGTGCGCAACGACAACAACCCCGGTGCCACGGCGAACAGCTTTGCCGACCGGCAAGCGCGCGCCGATGGGGTGCATTTCAACGAAGGTCAGTGGCAGGAATTCGGCGTCGATCTGATCCGGCGCGATTTCGCTCTGCGCGCAGCGCAGTTCGATGCGGGAAGACCGGAGATGGCGCTGAATCTTCCAGTGAAGGATGTCCAGAAAGCGCACGATGAAGCTTTCAAGGCACGCGGTATCGATCCCTCTGCCTGGACGCCCTACACGCTACTGATGGCCGCCCGCGTGCATGGCGGCGATCCAGAAGCCGAAGCCGTCTGGACCATGCTGCTGGACAACAACAACCGCGGCCTGGATCGCGCGGCCGAGACAACGAACCTGGTGCTCGGCAAGTACCGGAACCTGATCGACGATCCGGCCGGCTATCTGAAGAACATGGCCGAGGCACGTGGACCGCATGGCCTGCAGCCGGTGTCCAATCTTGACCCGGATAGGATTGCCTACCACGGTGCGACGTATGTGCACGACGATGCCAAGGGACAGTGGCGCCGCGAAGTCTCGGTGCCGGTGAATGCCCCGGTGCTGCCGCTGCCCATCGGTTCGGTGCCGGTGGGCAGCGTGCGCGAGACCGATCCGGCCACGCTGCGGTATCTGGACGATGCACGCGATGTGCGCCAGTTGCGCGAGACGCTGCGCGGGCAGTTCCATGCGGACGATGAGAACAAGGACCGGCCGATCATGGCCAGCCCGTTCGTGCTGAGTGATGCCACCCCGCTGCAGATGCAGCCGGAACGGCAGAGTGCCGGCATCGATCCGCGCGAGCCCGGGCATGCACGCCACGCGCTCTACCAGCAGTGCGCGGCGGGCCTGCGCGATCTCGAGGCGGGGCTGGGCAAGCCGTGGGATGCGCAGAGCGAATGCGTCAGCGCCAACCTCACCACGCTGGCGGCCGGTGCCGACCTGCAGCGGGTGGACCACGTGCTGATGGGGCGCGGGGCGGCCGCCGGGCAGGAAGGGCCGAACCTGTTCGTGGTGCAGGGCGACCCGGCCGACCCGGCGCATCTGCGCGCGCAGATGCCGGTCGCACAGGCGCTGGCGACTTCGGTGGAGCAGTCCTTCCAGCAGCTGGCGGTGAACGATCAGCGCCAGGCGCAGGAACAGGCGCTGCAGCGTGAGCAGGATCAGCAGCTGCAGCAGGCCCGCAGCGCGCCGGTCATGGCCTGACCGGCCCCGGCGCATCTTCGTAGGCGGTAGGCGGGGCCTGCGGGCCACGCCTACCGCTCGCATCAGCTCAGCACTTTTCCTTGCGGCCCATCAGCTTGCCCAGGCGCGACGGTTCTTCGCACTTGGGTGCCACGACCGGGGTCGGTGCCAGCGCCGCGCCGCGTGCCTTCTGCATCTGCTGCAGCTTGGCGCGGATCTGCGGCATGGCCGCCATGGCCGCCTTCTCACCTTCCAGGATGGCGGTGCCGCGCTGGCTGAAATCGGCCGCGCCGATATCCAGCACCTTCGGCCGGATCACGATGTCGGCGCGGGCCAGTTCCTGTTCGCCCAGGCGCTGGCCCATGATCGCGATCGACTGGTTGACGATGCCCAGCATGCCGGTCGGCGCCTTGCCGCTGGCCTTGCTGGAAATATCCACGGCGATCACGAACTCGGCGCCGAGCTGGCGCGCGGCGTCCACCGGCACCGGGCTGACCACGCCGCCGTCGATGTAGTTGCGGCCGCCGATCTTCACCGGCTCGAACACACCGGGAATGCTGCTGGAGGCACGCACCGCCTGGCCGACATTGCCGCGCACGAAGATCGAACGCTCGCCGGTTTCCAGCTGGGTGGCGACGGCAGCGAAGGGCTTCTTCAACTTCTCGGCGGGGCGGTTGGCCACCTGTTCGTTGACGTAGTCCTGCAGCTTCTGGCCCTGCACCAGACCGCCGGAGAACAGGCGCACGTCGCGGATGCTGGCTTCGTCCAGCGCCACCGCCTTGCTCTGCATCTGGAAGGCGTCCATGCCACTGGCATACAACGCACCGACCACGCTGCCGGCGCTGGTGCCGGACACCACTACCGGCTCGAAGCCGTTGGCTTCCAGCATCTTGATCACGCCGATATGGGCAAAGCCCTTGGCCGCGCCGCCGCCCAGGGCGATGCCGATCTTCACCGGCTTGGCCTGCGGCACCACGGTCGGCGGCGGGGGCGGGGTGGGCCGCACCTCTTCGCCACCGCAACCGGCCAGCAGGCCGAGCAGGGCGACGGAGAGCAGCACGCGGGGGCGGAACACGGTCATCGGCAGCGGCGCACGGGGCGCGGGTTCAGGAAAGGGCGCCAGCATACCGAAGCTGCAATTTACGTGGGTAGCGCCGGGCGATGCCCGGCCGATGGTTCAGCTGGCGGTGCCGTTGCCGTCGCCGCTGCGCTCGCCGGGCGTGGCCCGGCGCTACCGTGGAAGGTCAGAAGCGGTTGTCGCCGTCCAGCATGCGGCCCAGCCCACCCAGCACCGAGCCTTCGCCGCGGTTCTTGCCACCGCCCTGCGGCGCGGCCATCCACATGCGCCCGGCCAGGCGCGAGAACGGCAGCGACTGCAGCCAGACCTTGCCCGGCCCGGTGAGGGTGGCCAGGAACACGCCCTCGCCACCGAACAGCATGCTCTTGATACCGCTCACCCGGCGCACGTCCATGTCCACCGTGGGGTGGTAGGCCACCACGCAGCCAGTATCCACGTCCAAGCGCTCGCCGGCAGCCAGCTCACGCTCGACCACGCAGCCACCGGCATGGATGAACACCCAGCCGTCGCCTTCCAGCTTCTGCATGATGAAGCCCTCGCCGCCGAACAGGCCGGTCATGATCCGGCGCTGGAACTGCACGCCGATCTGTACCCCGCGGGCGCCGGCCAAAAAGCTGTCCTTCTGGCAGATCAGGCGGCCGCCGTGCTGGTCCAGCTTCATCGGCAGCACCGTGCCGGGGTAGGGCGCGGCGAAGGCCACGGTGCCGCGGCCGTTGCCGGTCTGGGTATAGACCGTGGCAAACAGGCTTTCGCCGGTGACCACCCGGCGGCCGGCGGCCATCACCTTGCCCATGAAGCCGCTGCTGGCCTGCGAACCGTCGCCGAACACGGTGTCCATCTGCACCGAGGCGTCCTTGAACATCAGCGCGCCGGCTTCGGCAATCGCGCTCTCGCCGGGGTCCAGGCCGATTTCCACGAACTGCATCTCGTGGCCCACGATGCGGAAATCGATCGGGTCGCCATGACCGCCGCTGTTGCTGACCGGCGATTCCACGCTGCGATGCGCCGCCGGCGGCGGCGATGCATCCGGTGGCGGGGTGGGCACGGCCGTCTGGCGCAGCGCGGCAACGTCGGACACCGGTGTCCACCCGGACATGCCCTGGCACCAGGCCAGCGCGTGTGGATACGCCTGCGCATGGGCGCGCGCGGCCTCGTCATCAAGCGGGCCGACACGATCGGCCTGGCCGGCGGCATGGAAGTACCACTGGGTCATTGCTGCAGCTCCGTTGCGGGAACAAACCACGAGTCTAGCCGCATCACACCGGGGCAAATGGCAGGGCCATGAACGATCGGCATTTGCGGCGCGGGTGCTGTATTGCAACAATTATCTGGTAGCGCCGTTTTACCACCCCTCCAAACACAGCCTACCGCCATGTCTCCGACCCGCACTTCCCGTGGCCGCCTTCCGGTCGCGCGCCCCCTCGTTGCCGCTCTTTCCGCCCTGTTGCCGCTGGTAGCAGCCGCCCAGGAAACCCCTGCCGCCAAGGACCCGGTTGCCCTCGACGCCCTGCAGGTGACCGCGCAGCGGCGCGTGGAAAATGCCAAGGACGTGCCGGTGGCGATCACCGCCATCCAGGGCGAAAAGCTGGATGTGCTCGGCTCGGCCGGCGATGACATCCGCTTCCTGTCCGCACGCGTGCCCAGCCTGAACATCGAGTCGTCCTACGGCCGTGCCTTCCCGCGCTTCTACATCCGCGGCCTGGGCAACACCGATTTCGACCTCAATGCCTCGCAGCCGGTGTCGCTGGTGTACGACGACGTGGTGCAGGAAAGCCCGCTGCTGAAGGGCTTCCCGTTGTTCGACCTGGCCGGCGTGGAAGTGCTGCGCGGCCCGCAGGGCACCCTGTTTGGCCGCAACACCCCGGCCGGCGTGGTGAAGTTCGATTCGGCACGCCCCTCGCAGGACGCCGACGGCTACGTGAAGGTGTCCTACGGCAGCTATGACACCTGGAACGTGCAGGGCGCCTACGGCGGTCCGCTGACCAGCCGCTGGTCGGCCCGCGTGTCCGCGCTGTACCAGCGCCGCGACAACTACGTCGACAACACCATCGCCAGTGCGCCCAGCTCGGGCTTCGAAGGCTATGACGAAGCCGCTGGCCGCGTGCAGTTCCTGTACGAAGGCGACGACGTGGAAGCGCTGTTCAACCTGCACAAGCGCAAGCTCAACGGCACCGCACGCCTGTTCCGCGCCAACATCATCCAGCCTGGCAGCAACGCACTGGTCGAGAACTTCGACCGCGACAAGGTGTCCACCGACGGCCTGAACTTCTCCAACCTGGAAACCTGGGGCGGCAGCGCGCGCATCAAGTGGGATCTGGGCCGGGTCACCCTGCACTCGATCACCGGCTATGAAACTGCCGAATCGCTGAACCATGGCGACGTGGACGGCGGCTACGGCGCATCGTTCCTGGGTACCGGCAACTACGGCCCGGGCTTCATTCCGTTCCCGTCCGAATCGGCCGACGGCCTGCCGCACCACCGCCAGTGGACGCAGGAATTCCGCGTCGAATCCAACGAGTGGGGCCGCTTCGACTGGCAGGCCGGCGTGTTCTACTTCGATGAAGACGTCACCATCGACAGCTTCAACTACGACTCGCTGACCCCGGGAAATCCGCAGACCGGCCATGCCGTGCAGAGCCAGCGCAACAAAGCCTGGGCCGCGTTCGCTTCGGGCGACCTGGACGTGACCGACCGCTTCAAGCTGCGTGCCGGCGTGCGTTACACCCAGGACAAGAAGGACTTCACCGCCAGCGTGCTGCAGGCTGTGTCCGGTGGTACGCCGGTCAGCGGCCCGTACCTGGCCAACAGCGATGTGGACGATGTCAGCTGGGACCTGAGCGGCGTCTACCAGATCACCGACAACATCAACGCCTATGCGCGCGTGGCCAAGGGCTTCCGCGCACCGTCCATCCAGGGCCGCCTGGCCTTCGGTGGCGTCACCCAGGCCGATTCGGAAAAGGTGATCTCGTATGAGGCCGGCATCAAGGCCGACCTGTTCGATCGCCGCGCACGCCTGGGCTTCAACGTGTTCCGCTACAACGTGGACGGCCAGCAGTTGATCGCGGTGGGTGGCAGCAACAACACCGCCACCCTGCTCAACGCCGACAAGACCATCGGCCAGGGCTTCGAGCTGGACTTCGAGGCCTACCTGACCGACCACGTGCTGATGACCCTGGGCAGCAGCTACAACGACACCGAGATCAAGGACCGCGATCTGGCGGTGGCGATCTGCGGCGGCGGCTGCACCATCACCGACCCGACCACCGTCATCAACGGCGGCACCTACGCGCTGGTGAACGGCAACCCGCTGCCGCAGGCGCCGAAGTGGATCCACAACCTGACCCTGCGTGCCGGCTTCCCGGTGAACGACGCCAGCGAGATCTACGTCTACACCGACTGGGCGTACAAGAGCCCGGTGAACTTCTTCCTGTACGAGTCGCCGGAGTTCCGCAGCCGCAGTTCGCTGGAAGGTGGCCTGCGCGTGGGCTACAACTGGGATTACGGCCAGTACGACGTGGCTGTGTTCGGCCGCAACCTGACCAACCAGACCCGCGTGGTCGGTGCGATCGACTTCAACAACCTCACCGGCTTCCTCAACGAGCCGCGCACGTTCGGCGTGGAATTCACCGCGAAGTTCTGAGGCGGTTGACCGCGTGATGCAATGAAGAAGGGCCGGCGAAATGCCGGCCCTTCTGCTTTCTGTAGAGTCGAGCCATGCTCGACTGCCGTGAGCCGAGCATGGCTCGGCTCTACGGAGACGTGCCTTACAGCGCGCTCTGCGGGCGCACCTTCAACACCGCTTCTTCTGCCGCACAGTCGCGGGCCGAGCGCTGCCCCGCCTTACGCGCAGCAGCAATTTCCCTGCGTGCCGCCAGCAGATCCTGCTGGAACGCCGCATTGTCGTGCAGGCGCGCAACGGCGGCGGCACCCATGAAGCGGCCTTCCAGGATGTCGCTCTGCCAATGCACGTTGCACACCAGGCGGCTTTCCCCGTAGTTGCGGCCGCGTGCCTGGATGGCATCGGCGCGGTCCGGGGCGATCTCGGAAAGGATCAGTGCCCAGGCCCAGCCGATCGAGGTGTGGCCGGAGGGGTATGAACCGTTCTTGCGCAGCCCGGCTTCATCGTCGGGCGTGCAGGTGGGTTCGCCATTGACCATGAACGGGCGCGGGCGTTGGTAGTGGTTCTTGGCCGCCTTGGTGGCCGCACTGGCATCGATCCGGCTGCGCTCCAGCAGGCGATACAGCGCAGGCGTCTTCACTGCATCCACGTCCACGTCGATCGCGCACGAGAACTGGTTGGCGCCTTCCGGGAAGCCGAGCTCGGCGTCACGCGTGGCCTGGGCGAAGCGCGGCGTACCGCGCAGGGCGCGGGCTTCACGGCTGACCTGTTCGTCCAGCGCGAAGCCGGCCGAACCGGCCGCAGGCGGGGCAGGCACCAGCAGCAGGCTGGCCGGTACCGCCGTCGAATCCAGGTAGCCCACTGCCCGGGTGGTCACGTTGGCCTCCACAGCGGTGGGCTTGCTGGTGGTGGCGGCGCAGCTGGCCAGGGTCATGGCGAAGGCAAGACCCAGCAACGGGCGGGCAGGGCGGGCGATCAGGGACATGGGCAGACTCGGGACTGTGAACACAGGCGCCATGATCGCAGCCGCCGCCGGGTGCCGCAGCGCCCATCGGTCATACGGCCAGACCCGGCACGGTCGTCCTGTCGCCAATGTCCTGATTCCGGTCACAGCGCACGGACTTTCACACGCCTTCAGCACCAGCATCTGCCCACAGCCGGGCCGGGGGGATCTGCTGACAAGGGAGAGATGCGATGCGCAGCACCGCAACAGGAAGTACCGTCCTGGCCCTGCTGGTGGGCCTGGCCGCCGCACCGGCACAGGCCGCCGACGTCTACGGCGTAGCCTTCGTGCATGGCACCGGCGCGCAGACCAACGCCACCCAGGATTACTGGCAGCCGGCGATCATCGACACCGTGCGCCAGGGGCTGCCGAACAGCGGCAACTACGTGGTCATCAACTGCGATTTCACCCAGTACATGTGGAAGCCCGAAGCGGCCGGCTGCCTGGCCAGCCAGCTCACCGGCTTCATCGACAGCCGCGGCATCACCCAGCTGGTGGTCATCACCCATTCCAACGGCGGCAACGTGATGCGCTGGATCCTGTCCAACCCCACCTACGACAGCCGCTACCCGAAGATCATCAGCCGTACCCGCAAGGTCACCGCACTGGCCCCGTCGTCAGCCGGCACGCCGCTGGCCGATGCGGTGCTCAACGGCAATACGTTCGAAACATCGCTGGGCTGGCTGCTGGGCTACAAGAACGATGCCGTGCGCATGCAGCAGGTCGGCCACATGGCCACCTACAACGCGCAGAACCTGTATGGCACTGCCGGCCGCCCGGCGCTGCCCAAGCCGTTCCGCGCGGTGGTCGGCAGCGATGTCGAATCGGCAGTCTGGGACAGCAACAGCTACTGCGGCGGCTACGCGGCCAATGTCGGCCTGGAATTCACCCAGAACTGGTTGTCGTCCTGCTCCGATGGTTTCCTGGAATGCAGCAGCCAGAAGGCGGCCGGCAGCCTGCTGTTCACCGACAAGGCGCGCACCCAGGGGGCCGAGCCGTTGAGCCACAACCAGAGCCGGCGCGAATGCTTCGGCCTGGGCACCATCCTGCGCAACGACCTGACCCAGTGAGGGAGACGACCATGAAGATCCATTCCACCTTCCTGGCCGCTGCCGTGCTGACCGCACTTGCCGCCGGGCCCGCCCTGGCCGCACAACCGCTGCGTGCTGCCTTGGCCACTGACCAGGTGCCCGCCGCGCTGGTGGCCGCGCCTCTGCCCGGCGAAGACAGCGAGCGCGTGCCGCTGGCCTTCGCCTGGGCGCTGGACCCGGCGCAGCCCCTGCAGGCGCCGGGCGCGTATGCCGCCGTCAGCCGCAGCTACTGGCAACAGGTCGACGCGGCCGAGCTGCAGCGCGGCCTGGAGCTGCCGCTCACCGCCCCGGACGCGGTGATCCAGGTCAGTCCCGGTGCCGGCGCACGCGCACTGCCCGCCGACGCACTGCAGGTGCGTGATGCCGCTGGCCGTACCAGCGTGGCCCGCAGTGTCGATGCGCGCCAGCTGCAGGACGCCGGCATGGGGGTGAGCGATGGCAGCAGCATGCTGCGCACCGGTGCCAGCAGCGCGGTGGGCGCCTACCGCCTGCAGAGCGCGCAGGCGCAGGGGCGCTACGTGGTGCAGGTGCTTGAACCCAACAGCCCGGTGCGCCTGGAAGTACAGGCCAGCCAGGCACAGGTGCTGGCCGGTGGCAGCCTGCAGCTGCAGGCGCGCTTGCTGGAAGACGGTGCCAACGCCAACCAGCTGGCGGCACGGCGCGGCAGCCTGGGCGGCGAGGCATTGCTGGTGGCGCCCGATGGCCGCAGCTGGCCGCAGCGGCTGCTGCGTACCACCGACGGCAGCCTGCGTGCGCAGGTGCGCATTCCGGCCCAGGCCAGCACCGTGCAGGGGTTGTGGGAACTGCAGGTGTTCGCCCAGGCAGACGGCGTACTGCGCGATGGCAAGGTGGCCTTTGCCGTGGCCCAGCCCACCGCGCGGTTCAGCGGCCAGGCCAGCCCGGATACCGCCAGCCGCCGGGTCAGCCTGCCGCTGCAGGTGGCGGCCGCCGGTCGTTACGAGGCGCGCGGCACGCTGTACGCCACCGGCGCCGACGGCCAGTTGAAGCCGGTGGCGCAGGCGCATGCCGCAGCGTGGTTCGACGGCGCCGGGCAGGGCGCACTGGTGCTGCCGTTCGACCAGGCACCGCTGCCTGCCGGCTTCGGTGCGCCGTATGAACTGCGTGAGCTGCAGCTGCAGGACCAGAGCCGGATGGCACCGATCGAATCGCGCGCGCAGGCGCTGCGGTTCTGAGCAACAGCAGCGGGCCGGTAAACCCGGCCCGCTGCAACCGCGTAAGGGCGAGGCAACATCGCGATGGGGCAACACCGCGATGGGGATCTATCGCGGGGGAACCGCGCGATGGGGATCGATCTCGGGGGTAGAGTCGACTGTCAGTCGACTAACGCGCGCAGCGCGGGATTTTCGGGGGCCGCACGAAGAGCAGTCGACTGACAGTCGACTCTACCGTCATCCGTCTCACGTGCGCTTCGACCCGGTGGTTCACCCCGCGTACGCGCTCAATCGGCCTTCGTGTTCCACCACGTGGATCGCACCGCCGAACACCGCCGACAGCGGCTCATCACGCAGCAGTGCATCGCGCGGGCCATCGGCCAGCACGCGGCCATCGCGCAGCAGCACCACCCGCTCGATCTCGGGAATCACCTCTTCGATGTGGTGAGTCACCAACACCAGGGTGATGCCCTGTTGGGCCAGGGCGCGCATGGTGGCGATCAACTGCTGCCGCGCCACCAGGTCCAGTCCGGTGGACGGTTCATCCAGCAGCAGCGCCTGCGGCCGGTTCACCAGCGCACGGGCGATCAGCACGCGGCGGGTCTCGCCGGCCGACAGCTCGGCATACGCGCGTTCGCGCAGGCCCAGCGCACCGGTCATGGCCAGGGTCTGGCCCACCCGCTCGCGCATGTCGGCGGTCACTTCACGGAACGCCGGCACCACATAGCTGGCGAAGAAGCCCGACAGCACTGCCTGTTCCACGGTCAGCCCGGGCATGTCGGACAGGTTGCTGCTCAGATCGCCGGTGACGATGCCCAGCTGCGAGCGCAACCGGTCCACCTGCCAGCGGTTCTGCCCCAGCACTTTCACCGCCACTCGGCCATCGGCCTGGGCCAGCGGGTACAGCTCGCGGGTAATCAGCTTGATGAAGGTGGATTTGCCACAGCCATTGGGGCCCAGCAGCGCGGTGTGCTGGCCCTGGGCGATGCGCAGGCTGAGCGCGTGCAGCACCTTCACCTGGCCACGCATCACGCTCGCGTGGTCCAGTTCGATCAGGGGCGGCAGGGCGTCGCCGGCGCCGGCCGGCGACGGGGCGTGGGTGCGTGGTTCAGGACTCGACAACGGGGTTCCCCAACGTGTGAACGGTGCCACGGAATGACGGTGCCGATCACCGTCGCAGGGTGCAGTTTGCAACGCAAGCGCCCATCATGTCTGCCATCCCCGCGTCGATCTGGAGAGCCGCCATGCCCGATGCCCTGATCTCCCTGCTGGCCCACGGCCTGCTTGGCCCGGCGTGGTGGGAGCTGCTGCTGGTGCTGCTGGTCTTCACCCAGCTGACCATCTTCTCGGTCACCCTGTACCTGCACCGCAGCCAGGCCCACCGCGGCGTGGATTTCCACCCGGTGCTGGCCCACCTGTTCCGTTTCTGGCTGTGGCTGACCACCTCGATGATCACCCGCGAATGGGTGGCCATCCACCGCAAGCACCACGCCAAGGTGGAAACCGAAGACGACCCGCACAGCCCGGTCACCCGTGGCATCGGCCAGGTGTTCTGGCACGGCGTGGAACTGTACCGGCAGGCCCGCGGCCAGCGCGCGGACATCGAACAGTACGGCCGTGGCACTCCGGACGACGCCATCGAGCGCCACCTGTATACGCCGCGCGCCACCCTGGGCCCGGTGCTGCTGCTGGCCATCAACGCGGCCTTGTTCGGCCTGCCGGGCGTGGCGCTGTGGGCCATCCAGATGACCTGGATTCCGTTCTGGGCGGCCGGCGTGGTCAACGGCCTGGGCCACTGGTGGGGCTACCGCAACTATGAATCGGCCGATACCTCCACCAACCTGACGCCGTGGGCGTTCTGGATCGGCGGTGAAGAACTGCACAACAACCACCATGCCTTCCCCAGTTCGGCGCGCTTTGCGATGCGGCGCTGGGAATTCGATATCGGCTGGAGCGCGATCCGCCTGCTGCAGGCATTGCGCCTGGCCACGGTGCTGCGCGTGGCGCCGGCCATGGATGTGCGCCCGAACATTGCCGTGCCCGATGCGGACACCCTGAGGGCATTGCTGTCGCACCGTTTCCAGGCCATGACCGACTACCAGCGCAACGTATTCGTGCCGGCACTGCGCGAAGAGGCCGCCCACGCCGGGGCGAAGCTGCGCCGTCTGCTGCCGCGCCGGCTGCGCCGCGGTCTGGTGAACGACGGCCGCTGGCTGCACCCGGACAGTCGCGCGCAGTTGCGCGCCTGGGTCGCGCAGCGTCCGCGCATCGGTGTGCTGGTCGAGTTCCGCGCGCGCCTGGCCACGCTGCTGGAAGCCCGCGGCCACGACGCGGCCGAGCGCCTGCGCCAGCTGCAGGCCTGGTGCCGCGAAGCCGAAGAAAGCGGCATCGCCACACTGCAGGCCTACGCCGCGCGCCTGAAGGGCTACACCCTGGTGGGCGCATGAAGCGCATTGCAGGAGCATTGTTGGCCGTGCTGGTGCCGCTGTGCGCGCAGGCCCAGGTGAGCGACACCGCCACCTACCTGCAGCGCATGGACAGCGATGGCGACGGCCGCGTGAGCGAAGCGGAGTATGTGCAATGGATGCTGTACGCCTTCGACCGCATGGACCGCAACGGCGATGGCGTACTGACGGCCGACGAGCTGCCGGGCGGCAAGGGCCGACCGATCACCCGCGAGCAGCAGCGGCAGACGCTCATCCAGCGCTTCCACAAACAGGACGCCAGCCGCGATGGTTACCTGGACGCGCGTGAACTGTCCGCACCGCCACGCTGATCGGCGATCATGACGGCCGCACCGCTGCAAGGGAAAACCTCACCATGGATGACCGCATCGACGATGAACTGATGCAGGAGTGGACGGCATTCTGTGCCGGACGCAGCGACCAGGAGGACTGGTATTTCTCCGGCCTGCTGCAGGGCGTGACCGGGCCGGACACGCTGGACGCGGTGTTCGCCACCTTTCCGCATGCCGATGAACTGCGCGCGCGCGCGCTGGACGTGCTCGGTGCCGGTCACTGGGGCGACCACCTGTACCTGCAGCCGGCCCACGTGGGCGATACGCAGGCGCTGGCCCGCGCCGCGCGCGCGTGGCTGGATGAGCTGGCCAGGGTGGCCGGTGCTGCCGGCGAGCCCGCGCTGCAGGCCACGCTGCGCGCTGTGCCGGTGGTCGAAGCCCCCGCCGAGCGTCTGCAGTCGGCCTGGAGCGGCTCGGGCCCAGCGGCTTACCTGCACGATGTCATCTGCGATGAAGTGCGCCGGGCGCGCACGCTCGACAGCCCGCAGATGAACGCACTTGACGAGGCGCTGTACCACCTTGCCTCCGATCTCTACCTGGGCTGGTACATCGCCCAGCCGCTGGCCCCGGCCTCGGTCGACTTCGGGCCCTATCTGGCGTTCTGGCGGCTGGGTGGGCGGGGTGCATTGGTGGAAGGTGCCTTCCTGGTCGAAGCGCCCGCCGCGGACGCGTAGGGCGCCTTGTCCGGCAGCGCCGGGCCATGCCCTACGGCTTCGCATGGCCCGGCGTAGAATCAGCCCATGCCTGAACTGCCCGAAGTCGAAACCACCCGCCGTGGCCTGGCGCCGCATCTGGAAGGCCGCCGCGTACACGGGGTGATCCTGCGCCGCGCCGACCTGCGCTGGCCCATCCCGCCGGACGTGGCAGAGCAGTTGCCGGGGCAGCGCATCGACAGCGTACGCCGCCGCGCCAAGTACCTGTTGCTGGATACCGCCGTGGGCAGCGCCGTGCTGCACCTGGGCATGTCCGGCAGCCTGCGCGTGTTGCCCGGCGACACGCCGCTGCGCATGCACGACCACGTCGATATCAGCCTGGACAATGGCCGCCTGCTGCGCTTCAACGACCCGCGCCGCTTCGGCAGCCTGCTGTGGCAGCCGGCCGGTGAAGTGCATCCGCTGCTGCAGGGGCTGGGCCCGGAGCCCCTGGACGAGATCTTCGACGGCGACTACCTGTTCGAGCGCAGCCGCGGCCGCAGCGCGCCGGTGAAGACCTTCCTGATGGACCAGGCCGTTGTAGTGGGGGTGGGCAACATCTACGCCGCCGAAAGCCTGTTCAAGGCCGGCATCAGCCCATTGCGCGAGGCCGGCAAGGTCTCCCGCGCGCGCTACCAGCGGCTGGCGCGCGAAGTGAAGGACACGCTGGGCTATGCGATCACCCGCGGCGGCACCACCCTGCGCGATTTCATCAGCCCCGACGGCGCTCCCGGTTACTTCGAGCAGGAACTGCTGGTGTACGGCCGCGATGGCCTGCCGTGCCCGCAGTGCGGGCGCCCGCTGAAGCATGCCATGATCGGCCAGCGCGCCAGCGTCTGGTGCAGCCGCTGCCAGCGCTGAACGTCTTCATGCGCTGCACACCGGCAGCGCTATAGTCCAGCCAACATCCGGCGGGGGAACGTTGGCGATGGATGAGGGACCGGACATCACCGTATGGCTGGACGCTGCGCGTGGCGGTGATCGCACCGCGCTGGACCGCGTGCTGACCACGCTCTACCAGGAACTGCACACCATGGCCCGGCGCCAGTTGGCCGGCCAGCAGGGGCGCACCCTGGATGCCACGTCGCTGGTGCACGAGTCGTACCTGAAACTGCTGGGCAGCCGCGGCGCCGCCCGCTTCGAAGATCGCGCGCACTTCTTCGCCTACGCGGCATCGGCCATGCGCAGCGTGGTGGTGGACTACGCGCGCAACCGCCTGGCGCGCAAGCGCGGCGGCGACCTGAAACGGGTGGCCGAGATTCCCGAGAACAGCAGCAGTGGCGTGCGCCTGGACGAAGACCTGCTGGCCCTGGACGTAGCCCTGGAACGCCTGCAGGCGGTGGATGCGCACCTGGGCCGGGTGGTGGAACTGCGTTACTTCGCCGGCCTGTCCGAACAGGAGATTGCCGAACTGAGCCAACGTTCCGAACGCAGCATCCGCCGCGACTGGCAGAAGGCGCGCCTGTTCCTGCTGGCCGCCATGCGCGAAGACTGAGCACAACGACACGGCCCGACCGATGGACAGCGCACGCTGGCAGGAACTTTCATCCTGGCTGGACCAGTTGCTGGAGCTGGACCCGGAGGCGCGGCAGCGGCGCCTGCAGCGCCTGACCGAGCATGATCCGGCGCTGGGCCACGAACTGCAGCGGCTGCTGCAGCAGGAACCGGACAGCCAGGATTTCATGGCCCAGCCGCTGTGGACGGCGCCGCCACCGGGCCGCGCCGGCAGCGAAGTGGGACCGTACCGGCTGCTGCGCCCGCTGGGCGAAGGTGGCATGGGCGAGGTCTGGCTGGCCGAGCGCTGCGATGGCCTGTACCAGCGCCAGGTGGCGCTGAAGCTGCTGCGAAGCGGCGTGGCCGATCCCGGCCTGCGCCAGCGCTTCGGCCGCGAGCGGCAGATCCTGGCCCGGTTGCAGCACCCGCACCTGGCGCAGCTGCTGGATGCCGGCGTGGATCTGCACGGCCAGCCGTACCTGGCGCTGGACTACGTGGAAGGCGAGCCGATCAGCGATTACTGCCGCAGGGTGCAGCCGCCGCTGGAAGCCCGCCTGCAGTTGATGCTGCAGGTCTGCGCGGTGGTCAGCCATGCCCACGCCAACCTGGTGGTGCACCGCGACCTGAAGCCGTCCAACATCCTGGTGCGCGACGATGGCACGGTGAAGCTGCTGGACTTTGGCATTGCCAAGCTGCTGGACCACGACGACACCAGCAGCCCGCACCCGGCCACCGAGATCCGTGCGTTCACCCTGCACTACGCGGCCCCGGAGCAGGTGCGCGGAGAACTGGTCACTACGCTCACCGACGTCTATTCGCTGGGCGTGGTGCTGTTCGAAGTGGTGACCGGGCACAAGCCCTACCGGCTGCGCCGCCACAGTGATGCTGAATGGGAACGTTCGATCCTGGACGTGCAGGCGCCACGCGCGTCGGTGCTGCTGCAGCGGCTGGCCGACCAGCCCGGCGCGCCGCGTCGCGCGCTGCAGCGGCAGGCCCGGCGCCTGCGTGGCGATGTGGATGTCGTGCTGGAAAAAGCCCTGCAGAAAGACCCCGACCAGCGCTATGCCTCGGCCGAGGCGATGGCCGGTGACCTGCGGCGCTTCCTGCAGGGGCAGCCGATCCAGGCACGTCCGCCCGGCGTGGGCTACCGCGTGCGCAAGTACGTGGGCCGGCACCGGTGGGGCGTGGCGCTGGCGTCGGTAGCCGTGCTGGGCTTGCTGGGCACCACGTCCATGGCGTTGTGGCAGGCGCGGCAGGCGCGGCTGGAAATGGCCCGCGCGCAGGCCATGCAGGATTTCACCGTGGGCCTGTTCGACAAGGCGGCCAGCCAGCGCCACGGGCATTTCGACGTGCCGCAGCTGCTGGCTGCCGGGCAGCAGCGTGGCGAAGCCGAGCTGGCCGACCAGCCGCTGGCACTGGCCGAGCTGGAGGGCGTGATCGGGCGACTGCGGATCGGTATGGGCGACTACCAGTTGGCCCTGCAGACGCTGGACCGGCAGCGCCAACTGCTGCAGCGGGTGGACGATGTGCCGCCCGCGCTGCAGCTGGAGGCGGTGACCCAGCGCGGGCGCGCGCTGCGCATGCTGGGCCGCGACCGCGAATGCCTGGCCCATCTGCAGCCGCTGCAGTCCCTGGCCGCCACCGAAGCCAGCGCCCTGCCGGCGTCGGTGGCTGAATTCCACAGCCAGCTGGGCCGCTGCCAGGCCGAACTGGGCGATGCCGAGGCGGCACGGCGATCCTTCACGCAGGCCCTGGCACTGCGCCACCAGGGCATTGGCGAGCGCTTCGGGCGAGCCGAATCGCTGGCCGACCTGGCCGGTCTGGACGCCGCCGCAGGGGACCTGCCGGCGGCGCTGGCCGGCTACCGGCAGGCGTTGGCGCTGCTGCAGCAGCCCAGCGATGCCAGCAGCCCACAGGTGATCACCCTGCACCGCCAGCTGGGGGATGTGCTGGCGCGGCAGGGACAGACGGCTGCCGCCGCCAGCGAACTTGAACTGGCCTGGAGCGCCGCCCAGGAGGCTTGGGGCCCGCGCCACCCGGAGGCCCTGGTGGTGCGCCGGGCGCGCGCGCTGCTGGCGCTGCAGCGGGGCGAACTGGCGCTGGCCGGCGAGGAGCTGCGGACCGTGCAGGCGCAGCTGATGACCGCGCTGGGGCCGAGCCATCGCGAGATCGGCCACGGTGAATTCGCCCTGGGCCAGTGGGCCAGCGCCAGTGGCGATGCGGCTACCGCGGCGGGCCACTACGCGCGCGCGGCCACGCTGTGGCGGCAGCCCGACCACACCGCGCTGCTGCCACAGGCGCTGCTGGCGCAGGGACAGGCGCTGCAGCAGGCCGGCCAGCCCGCGCAGGCACGCGAGGTGTTGGCTGAAGCGCGGCAGCTGCTGCTGGCCCAGCGCGGCCCGCAGGCGCCGGGCCTGCGCGGGCTGGAGGCTCGCATCGCCGCGCTGGCGCAGACTGAACCGCAGCCGGCCACCTCCGCTGCCCGTTAACGTTTGTCTGCCTATGATGGCCGACCTTTCCCTTGCTCCCGCGCCTGCATGCAACGTCGCGATTTCCTCCGCAATGCCTCCCTTGCCCTGGCTGCGTTCGGCCTGCCTGCCCTGCCTGCCTGCGCGGCCGGCAAGAGCGGCCAGCTGGGCCTGCGTCGCCTGGGCCAGCCGCAGCCGTTCGATTTCGCCACCCTGAAGGGCCAGGCCCGTGCCTTGGCCCAGGCCCCCTACAAGAGCCACAAGCGCGTGCTGCCGGGCCGGCTGGAAGGGCTGGACTGGGACCAGTACCAGTCGATCGGCTACCGCCAGGACCACGCGCTGTGGGCCGACCAGCCGGGCCGGTTCCAGGCCAAGTTCTTCCACCTGGGCCTGTACTTCCATTCGCCGGTGCGCATGTTCGACGTGGTCGATGGCAAGGCACAGGAACTGGCCTACGACGGCGCGGCGTTCAACTACGGCAAGAGCGGCATCAAGAACGGTGAACTGCCCGCCGACCTGGGGTTCGCCGGTTTCCGCCTTAACACCCGCACCGACACCGACCGCGATTTCGCCGCCTTTCTCGGCGCCAGCTACTTCCGCGCCGTCGGCAAGGAGGGCCAGTACGGCCAGTCCGCGCGTGGCCTGGCCATCGACACCGGCATGGGCAAGCCGGAAGAATTCCCCGATTTCATCGCCTACTACCTGGAACAGCCGGCGGCCGATTCCAACACCCTGGTGGTGTATGGCCTGCTGGATTCGCCCAGCGTGACCGGCGCCTACCGCTTTGCCATCACCAACGGCGACGTGTTGCTGATGGACATCGACAGCGCCCTGTACCCGCGCAAGGCGATCGAGCGGCTGGGCATCGCGCCCTGCACCAGCATGTACCAGGTGGGCGAGAACGACCGCCGCATGGGCTGGGACTGGCGCCCGGAAATCCACGATACCGACGGCCTGTCACTGTGGACCGGGTCGGGCGAATGGATCTGGCGGCCGCTGCTGAACCCGCGCAACCTGCGCTTCAACATGTTCGTGGACCGCAACCCGCGCGGCTTCGGCCTGCTGCAGCGCGACCGCAACTTCGACCATTACCAGGACGACGGCGTGTTCTACGAGAAGCGCCCGTGCCTGTGGGTGGAGCCGAAGGGCGAATGGGGCGAAGGTTCGGTGCAGCTGGTGGAAATTCCCACCGTGGATGAAACCTTCGACAATATCGTCGCGTTCTGGAACCCGAAGGAAAAGCCCCAAGCCGGGCAGGAACTGCTGATCGGCTACCGTCTGTACTGGGGCGCCGAACCGCCGGCGCGCCCGCCGGTGGCGCACTGCGTGGCCAGCCGTACCGGCCTGGGCGGCATCATCGGCAAGAAGCGCGAGTACTTCAGCTGGCGCTTCGCGGTGGATTTCGAAGGCGGCGAACTGGCTGGGCTGATCGACAAGGCCGACGTGGAAGCGGTGGTGGAAACCAGCCGTGGTCGGGTCGAGATTGTTTCGGCGCGCCCGCTGCGCGAGATCAAGGGGTACCGGGCGATGTTCGACCTGGTGCCGCCGGAGGGCAGCAGCGAGCAGATCGACATCCGCCTGTACCTGCGCAGCGGCGGCAAGACCCTGACCGAGACCTGGCTATACCAGTACACCCCGCCGCCGGCCGGCGCACCCGAGCGCACGCTGTACTGAGGGGGCTGGTTTGCAGGGCTTGCAGCCCTGCACCCGCTTCAATCAACGTCAACGTCAAAGGCCTGCATTCCGTGGGATGGCGGGGTGGGTCCGGTTGAGGGGGACGCTGCAAGTACGTCCCTGTAAGCTCGGTCGCCGCATCCATGCGGCTCACGCCCCCTCAACCGAACCCACCCCGCCTTCGACAGTTTCCCGCGATCTGTCGGAACGGCGTTCTGCTCTGGCGGGTGTCGACCAAGGTCGACACCTACCAACAGCCGCGTGAACCTGTCAGGGCCCCCATGGACGGGTTTAACGGCGTCCCCGCACTCCGACACCGCCCCGCCAACCCACCGAATGCCGCTTTGGCTTTGGCCGTTGCTGTTGCTGTTGCTCCAAAGCAGGTGCAGGGCTGCAAGCACTGCAAAAGACCCCACCCCTTACAACGGCAGCGGGGCCTGCATCGGTTCGATCCGCCCTTCGCCACGGGTGATCTTCTTGAACTCGGCGCGGCTGACCGACACGTAGCGGTCGTTGCCGCCGATCTCCACCTGCGGGCCGTCCTGCACCGCGTGGCCATGTTCGTCCACGCGCACGGTCATCGTGGCCTTCTTGCCGCTGTGGCAGATCGTCTTGATCTCCTGCATCTCGTCGGCCCAGGCCAGCAGGTACTGGCTGCCCTCGAACAGCTCGCCGCGGAAATCGGTGCGCAGGCCGTAGCACAGCACCGGAATGCGCAGCTGGTCCACCACCTCGCTGAGCTGCCAGACCTGGGCGCGGCTGAGGAACTGCGCTTCGTCCACCAGCACACATCCCAAAGGTCCGTTGGCCGCCAGATCCTGCTGCACCCACTGCTGCAGGTCGGTATCGCGTTCGAAGGCCATGCCGTCGGCACGCAGGCCGATGCGCGAGGCCACCACCCCGGCGCCGGCGCGGTCGTCCAGGCGCGGGGTCAGGATCGCCACCCGCATGCCGCGCTCGCGGTAGTTGTGCGCGCTCTGCAGCAGGGTGGTGGTCTTGCCGGCGTTCATCGCCGAATAATAGAAATAGAGCTTGGCCATCGGCCGATTGTACGCCGCAGCCCCCGCCGGCCGAAGCCGTTCAGCATCCCTGCCGGTCGGCGGCTGTGGCCGTCACCCGGGGCCGCTACAATCCCCTTCCAATGCACGGTCTCAATCCCCCCCAAGCCGCCGCCGTCCTGCACATCGAAGGCCCCCTGCTGGTGCTGGCCGGTGCGGGCAGTGGCAAGACGCGCGTGATCGTCGAAAAGATCGCCCACCTGATCGGCTGCGGGCGCTACCCCGCGCGCCGCATCGCGGCGATCACCTTCACCAACAAGTCGGCCAAGGAAATGCGCGAGCGCGTGGCCAAGCGCCTGCGCGAACAGGATGCCGACGAGGTGACCATCTGCACCTTCCACGCCCTGGGCCTGAAGTTCCTGCAGATCGAACACGCGGCGGTGGGCCTGAAGCGTGGCTTCTCGATCTTCGACGCCGACGATGCCGCCGCGCAGATCAAGGACCTGATGTCCGGCGCCAAGCCCGATGACATCGAGGACATGAAGAACCTGGTGTCGCGCGCGAAGAATGCCGGCCTGTCGCCCGAACAGGCGATGGCCGCCGCACGCAGCAACCGTGAAAAGGAAGCGGCCAGCGTCTACGAGCGCTACCAGCTGCGCCTGACCGCCTTCAACGCGGTGGACTTCGATGACCTGATCCGCCTGCCGGTGCAGGTGCTGGAAGAGAACCCGGATATCGCTGTGGCCTGGCGCGAGCGCATCGGCTACCTGCTGGTGGACGAATGCCAGGACACCAACGATGCGCAGTACCGGCTGCTGAAGCAGCTGGCCGGCGAAAAGGGCAACTTCACCTGCGTGGGAGACGATGACCAGTCGATCTACGCCTGGCGTGGCGCAAACCCGGAAAACCTGCAGCAGATGGGGCGCGACTATCCCGCGCTGGAAATCATCAAGCTGGAGCAGAACTACCGCTGCTCCAACCGCGTGCTGCGCGCGGCCAATGCGCTCATTGCCAACAACCCGCACGAACACCTGAAGAAGCTGTGGAGCGACCAGGCCGACGGCGAGCGCATCCGCGTATGGGAATGCCGCAACAGCGAACACGAAGCAGAAAAGGTCGCCGCAGAGATCGCCTTCGTTGCGCAGTCGCGCAAGGTGCCGTGGAGTGATTTCTGCATCCTGTTCCGCGGCAATTTCCAGTCGCGTCCGCTGGAAAAGGCGATGCAGCTGCTGCGCATTCCCTACCACCTGACCGGTGGCACCATGTTCCTGGAACGCCAGGAAGTGAAGGACACGCTGGCCTGGCTGCGGCTGCTGGTGAACCCGGACGACGACACCGCGTTCATGCGCGCGGTGCAGTCGCCCAAGCGCGACGTCGGTGCCGGCACGCTGGCCAAGCTGGCCGAGCTGGCGCAGGAAAAAGATATCCCGATGGCGCACGCCGCCGAATCGATCGGCGCGCTGCAGCAGTTGCCGCCGCGCGCGGCCAACAGCCTGGCGCGCTTCACCGACATCCTGCGCGACCTGCGTGCGCAGACCCGCCAGATCACCTCCGGCGACATGATCCGCAAGGTAGCCAAGGAATCGGGGTTGCTGAGCGAACTGCGCCAGCAGGCCAAGGAAGAGGCCAGCTACCAGCGCCGTGCCAACAACATCGAGGAACTGGCGCAGTGGTTCGAGGGTGGCCCCCGCGGTGCCACCGCCGCCGACCTGGCCGGCCAGCTGGCGCTGCTCTCGCGCAGCGACAAGGACGAGGGCGGCAACCAGGTCCGCATGATGACCATGCATGCGTCCAAGGGCCTGGAATTCCCCTATGTCTTCATCGTCGGCTGCGAGGACGGCGTGCTGCCGCACCAGGTCAGCCTGGACGAAGGCAACCTGCAGGAAGAACGTCGCCTGCTGTACGTCGCCATCACCCGCGCCAAGATCCAGCTGTGGATGAGTTACAGCAAACTGACCCGCAAGTTCGGCGAGCATGTGCGCTTGAAGCCGAGCCGGTTCTTCGAGGAAATTCCGGCCGAGGAAATCCAGCGCGATGGTGCCGATCCGGTGGCCGATGCAGCGCGCAAGAAAGAGCGCGCCAGCGCGGGACTGGCCGCGATCGAGGCGCTGTTCGACTGACCCGGGGTCGGATCCCTTCCCGCAGGGAAGGGCTCTGACCCCAGCACCGGCCTGACAGGGGTCAGAGCCCTTCGCTCCGCGAAGGGATCCGACCCCGGCACATCGCCCTACAATCAGGCCTCGCCCTCAACAGGTCTGCGCATGCACCCCATCGAAAGCGAACGCCTGCGCCTGCGCGCCCTCGAGCCGGATCGCGATGCGGCGCCGATGCTGGCACTACTCAACGATCCCGGCTTCCTGCGCTTCATCGGTGACCGCAACGTGCGCAGTGAGGAACAGTCGCGCGAGTACATCGCGCTGCGGGTGCTGCACAGCTATGCGTTGAACGGGTTCGGCATGTACGCCATCGAGCGGCTGTCCGATGGCGCCTGGCTGGGCAATGCCGGCCTGGTGCGGCGTGATGGCCTGCCGGGACCGGATATTGGCTATGCGGTGCTGTCGGAATTCGCGGGGCAGGGCTATGCCAGCGAGGCAGCGCGGGCGGTGTTCACGCATGCGCGTGCGGAGCTGGACATCGAGGATCTGTACGGCATCACCGACCTGGACAACGTGGCCTCCGGGCGGATCCTGCTGGGACTGGGCATGCACGAGCGCGGCGTGATCCAGCTGCCGAACGTGGACAGCGCGAGCCGGTTGTACGCCACCCCGGGGGCGGCGGCGGTTCAACAGCCAGCATGAGCCCGTGGGGTAAGGTGCAGGTCTGTTTTCCTGCACGGATGCTCCGATGCTGATCAACGCGTATTCCACCCTCGGCCACGTACTGGCACCGCCACCCCAGGCCGACGCTGCCAATGTCCGTGGTCTTGATGACCCCGCACTGGCCCCGCACCTGGGCGGCTTCGTCAACTACGTGCTGGGCCATGGCGACGGGCAGATGACCGCCGCGCGCTATCACCTGATGCGGCACGTGCAGCGCGTGCGCCAGCACTATCTGTTCGAGCTGGCCGAAGCCGATCTTGGGGCGTTGCAGCCTTGGCTGCTCCAGGCCAACGCCGTGTGCTTCCTGGAAGATGGCAGCGTCCGCGATCCGGCCGGCAAGGTGCTGTTGGGTGAAGCGCCCGATCCGCAGGCGCAGGTGCCCTATCCCGCCGATGCCGGGCAGCGCCGTGCGCGCAGCCAAGAGCAGCTGCAGGCCCATGAGCTGCGTGTCCCGCCGTCATTGCCACCCGTGGTGGGCGCGGCCGAGGCACAGCTGCGCGCGCCTGCCCAGGTCTGGGCCAGAGCGCAGGCGCTGCTTGCCTGCGCGCTGCGCGCCGAGGCCCTGCAGTCCGGTGAACCACCGTTGAGCCTGGCCGAACTTGCCGAGCGTCTGCCGGCGTTGCCCGAGGCCCTGAGCCCGGCCGAGGCCGCCTTCATCGCGCACGGGGACGCCGAGGCGGCTCTGCCGTTTGGCTGGCGCTACGAGAGTCTGGCCGTGCTGCTGTGGGCGCTGGGCCTGTCCGAGGTGTTGCCGTGGCCGCAGGCGACCTGTGCCGTGCCGGATGTGGTGGGCGCCTTGCTGCAGAAGGCTGACAGTGGCAGCGAGCCTGCGGCCCTGCGCGATACCGCCGAGCTGCTGGATGCGCTGGATCTGCACTACCGCCTGCACTGGGCTGCGCGTGAGGCCCAGCGCCAAGGTGCACCGATGCCCGGTGCGCTGGAGGGCGGCGTGATCTACGAGCGCCACTACGCGCTGAACTGGTTGTTCTGCTTTGAACAGGCCGACTGGGACGACGTCGATACGCCGACCTGAGTCTGCAGGGCGAGGGCGGTCAGGCCGCCCTCGCTGGTATGGGCACCCACCCTCTCAGCCGCGCAGTTCCGCCAGCTGCGCCTGCAGTTCTGCCACGGTGGCCTCCAGCTGCTCCACCCGGGCCAGCAGGTCCGGGGCGGCGCCGGCGGGACTGCTGGCACCGCCGCTGCCGGCGTATTTCGCCGCCAGTGCCGCGCCATCCACTTCACCGCACAGCAGATGCATGTAGCGGTCTTCGCGCTGGCCGCTGGCGCGCGGCAGCACCAGCAGCAGGCCACGCTGCTGCAGGCGTTCGATGGCATGCCGGGCCTCGTCGGTGTCGGCGAAACGGTGCAGGCGTTCGCTGCGCGTCACCAGTTCACCCAGGGTCTGCGGCCCACGCAGCAGCAGCATGGCCAGCAGCACGGTCTGCTGGCGGGTCAGGTCCAGCGCGGCCTGCAGGCGGTGCTCGTAGCGGTCGGCGCGCGAAGAGAAGTGCTGGCGGGCCAGGCCCAGCGTCTCCAGCTGGCGCAGGGCGTGCTGCACGCTGCCGGCATCGACGTTCATCACTGGCTCGCGGGCGGTCTTCTGGTTGGCCGCCGACTGCGCAGCATTCACTGTCAGCGGATAGGTGTCCGGCGTGGTCGCCTCCTTCTCCACCAGGCAGCCCAGCAGGCGGGCCTGGATGGCGTCGAGCAGGGGAACGTCGGGGGTCGGGGCGGAATCGGTCATGGCAGCCTGCAGCACGCAACGGGTGAACCGGGAAGCATAGCGGCCCCGTTGGCGTCTTTGCCGGTAAAATGGGCCGGTATATCTGAATGCCGGTGAATCCTGATGCGTCGTCCCGTTGCCCTGTCCCTGAGCCTGCTCGCCACTGCGGCGCTCGGCCTGTCCGCCTGCAAGCGCGTGGAGGCGCCTGCCGCTGAAGCCGCCGCCCCAGAGGCTGCGGCCGCCACTGTCAAGGCAGAAGGCGCGCCCGATGCCACCGCCAACGACAACCTCAATGCGGTGCTGTGGATGCAGCGTGCGCAGGAATACAAGGCGATCACCGAGCAGACCTACCGCGCCGCCGCCGACCACCTGGACGTGGCGCTGAAGGAAGCCCATTGGGACGCCCTGGTGCCGGAAGAGCGCGGCAACGATGCCAAGGGCCTGAAGCCGGCGGTGGTGCTCGACCTGGATGAAACCGTGCTGGACAACTCGCCCTACCAGGCGCGCCTGGTGCGCGATGGCAAGGAGTACGACGAGCTGAGCTGGGACCAGTGGGTGGCCGAAAAGAAGGCCAAGGCCATTCCCGGCGTTGTCGATTTCGCCAAGGCCGCCAACGCCAAGGGCGTGACCCTGCTGTACATCTCCAACCGCGCCGTGCACCTGAAGGACGCGACCCTGGCCAACCTGCGCGAGCAGGGCCTGCCGGTGGCCGATGACAGCGTGTTCCTGGGCCTGGGCACCGTGGTGGAAGGCTGCGAGCAGGCCGGCAGCGAGAAGAACTGCCGCCGCCGGCTGGCCGGGCAGAAGTACCGCGTGCTGATGCAGTTCGGCGACCAGCTGGGCGATTTCGTCGAAGTGACCGCCAACACCAACGAAGGCCGTGACGCGCTGCTGCAGCAGTACCACGACTGGTTCGGCGAGCGCTGGTGGATGCTGCCGAACCCGACCTACGGCGGTTTCGAGCCGGCCCAGTTCAACAACGATTACAGCCAGTCGCGCCAGGCCCGCCATGATGCCAAGCGCGCCGCGCTGGACTACGCACCGTGAGCCGCGCACCCCTGCCGCTGCGCGCTGACGAGCACCTGATCTTCGCTCTGGACGTGCCCGACCGCGTGCAGGCGCTGGAGTGGGTGGACCGCTTGGGCAACAGCGTGGCGTTCTACAAGATCGGCATGGAACTGCTGGCCTCCGGCGAGTACTTCCAGGTGCTCGACGAACTGGCCCGCCGCGACAAGCGCGTGTTCGTCGACCTGAAGTTCTTCGATATTCCGGCCACCGCCGCTGCGGTGATCAAGCGCCTGTCGCAGTGGCCGGTCAGCTACGCCACCATCCACGGTTGGCACCCGGCCATGATGGAAGCCTGCGCGGCCGCCAACAGCAGCGACATGCGCCTGCTGGCGGTGACCGTGCTGACCTCGATGGGCCGTGCGGACCTGGCGCAGATGGGTATCGACCGCGAACCGGTGGACGTGGTGGTCGAGCGCGCGCTGGCCGCCCAGGCAGCCGGCATCGACGGGGTAATCGCCTCGGGCCAGGAAGCCGGTCCGATCCGCGCCGCCACCGGTGCCGGGTTCTCGATCGTCTGCCCGGGCATCCGCCCCGGCGGCCCGGTCGGCGATGACCAGAAGCGCACGGTGGGCGTGGCCCAGGCCTTCGCCGACGGCGCCGACGCCATCGTGGTCGGCCGCCCGATCCGGCTGGCGGCCGATCCGCAGGCCGCTGCGCGTGCCATCCAGCAGGAAATCGTGGCGGCTCTGGCTGCCCGCTGAGCCTGCCGGCGACGTACCGCACGGCCGCACCCCGAACGCCATCCCATCCACCGTGGGATGGCGTTCGCATTTGTGCGGATGATCCTGTCGCAAGCATCCCCAGCGGCGAAAACTGTGCGCGGGTAGGCGCAACGGCGCGCCGCTGTGCTTCCCAATCGGTGAACCGGCACGGCTTCTCGCTGCCGGCCCACTCACGATGAAGGGAGTACACCTACATGGATCGCAATACCCTGTTCCTGCTGGCCGGCCTGCTCGCCGCGTCCAGCACCGCCAGCGCGGCGCCAGCACCACGCGAAACGCCGCGCATCATCGGCGGCGAAAGCGCCCAGCCGGGCCAGTACCCGTTCATGGTCAGCCTGCAGGGGCTGTCCTACGGCGATACCGACTACGACCGTCACTTCTGCGGCGGCACGCTGATCTCACCGTCCTGGGTCCTGACCGCCGCCCATTGCGTGCAGGGCGCACAGCCGGCTGCGCTGGCGGTGCTGGGCGGCGCCACCGCGCTGTCCACCGAAGCCAGCCCGCGGCCCTCGAACGTGCGCGCCCTGCACGTGCACCCGGCGTTCAACAGCGGCAGCGCGCTGGCACACGACGTGGCCCTGATCCAGCTGGACGCGCCACTGGCCGACGCCGAACCGGTGCAGTTGCGGCTGCGCCCGGATGCCAGCTACCTCAAGCCCGGCCGCGATTTCACCGTAATCGGCTGGGGCACCACCGAAAGCGGCGCCGACGCCTTCCCCACCCATCTGCAGACCGTGCAGGTGCCGTTCGTGCCCTTCGCCGAGTGCCAGCAGGCCTACGCCGGCGAGCTGTCGCGCGGCAAGGTCATCTGTGCCGGCCGCGAAGGCATGGACAGCTGCCAGGGCGATTCCGGCGGACCGTTGCTGCTGCGCCTGCGCGAAGGCTGGACCCAGTTCGGCATCGTCAGTTGGGGCGAGGGCTGCGCGCTGGCCAACTATCCCGGCATTTATGCCCGAATCGCCGAAAAACATGCCGTGGATTTCATTGAAGCAGTGTGGCAGAAGGATTGAGTCAATAAAATCAATTATTTAACTTGTGTTACATGAAGTATTGCCTGAACTTGAAGGTCGGCGTAGCATCCCCGCCATCCGGCTCCGTGCCGGAACCGTGCGACACCTTGTCCTCCGGCCCTGTGCCGGCTTGAAGAGCCTGCGATCCCCGTGATCCGGGCTCTTTTTTTGTAGGCCCGCGCAGTGGGGTCAGCGCTCTTCTGCCGGCCCGCAGAAGCGATCCGCCCCCGGGCTGTGCGGAAAACCGTGACCGTGCGGCTTGCCGCTGTCACCTCGCAGGCCGCAAGATGCGGACCGGTCCGGGGAGTCCGAATGCATGAGCGTGGCAAGGGCAGTGCAAACAAGGTCTGCGCGTTACGGGGGGCTGTTGGCCGTGCTGCTGCTGGCGGTGGCCGCCTGCCGCCAGTCCAGCCCAGATGCCGTCGCACCTGCTGCTGAGCCGGTCGCTGCGGTGCAGGCCATGGCGCAGCGCCTGGCTGAAGATGATCTGGTGGGCTACGCCAAGCTGGCCGTACCGCCCAGCCAATACCAGCGGCTGCAGCAGGCCTGGGACGAAGGCCACAGCCAGTGGCCGCTGACCGAACTGCCGCTGGGTGACCAGTTGCTGCCGATGCTGTCGGCCCTGCGCGAGCCCGATGCCGGCAGCCGCCTGCAGCGCAGCTTCGACCGCCAGCTGGCCGGCCAGGCCAGCGCGGTGCGCCAGGCCGCGCAGTCGATGGGCAACTTCGGGGTGCAGTACCTGCAGCACCAGAAGGGCTACACGCCCAGTCAGCAGGCGCACTACGTGCAACTGGTGCAGACCCTGGCTCTGTGGGCGCAGAGCGCCCCGATCAGCGACCGTGCGCGGGCGCGCAGCACCATCAGCGCGCTGGTCGGTGCCGCCGGCAAGGTCGGCTTCGGCGATGAAGAGGGCCTGCGTGCGGCCGGCATGGAAGGCAGCCTGCAGCAGCTGGCGCCGTTCATCCACACCCTGAAGGCCGTGCTGGCCAGCTACGGGCTGGGCGTGGACGAAGCGCTGCGCAGCCTGCAGGGCGAGCTGCTGTCGGTCCAAGGCGACAACGCCCTCGTCCGAATGACCTACGAACTGGCCGGCAGCACCCTGACCCTGCAGTTGCCGCTCAGCCGTCGCGAAGGCCACTGGTACCTGACCCGTACCCTGGCCGATACCGACGCCCTGCTGCGCCAGGCCGATGCCGCGCGCGCGGCCGCCGCACCGGCACCCACGGCGGCCCCGGACGCGGCCGGGGAAGCGGCAACACCGCCGCCTAAGCCATAATGGCGCCGATGTCGAAACAGAACCCGCTGCCGTTCCCCGGCGAAGAATCCCAGACGACGCCCGCCGATGCAGTGCCGGCGTCCCCCTCGACCGGCACCGGCCCCAACCCGGTACCGCCGCCTGCGGCTGCGCGTGCCGCGGGCCGCCGCCCGTTGTGGGCGCGGCTGCTGGGCCGGCTGGTGGAACCGTGGCTGTCGCTGAAGATCGAACCGGAAGATCCGGGCCAGTACAACGACGGCCGCCCGGTGGTCTACGTGCTGGAAGACTACGGCCTGTCCAACGCGCTGATCCTGGACAAGGCCTGCCGCCAGGCCGGTCTGCCCTCGCCGCTGGTGCCGCTGGCCGGTGACCCCACCGGCCGCAAGCGCGCCTATTTGGCGCTGTCGCGGCGCAGCTCCAGCAATTCGCTCATTCCCGAGCAGCGCGGCGCCAAGACCCATTCCGATTCGCTGGCCAAGGTGCTGCAGGCGCACCGCGTGCGCGACGATCTGGACGTGCACCTGGTGCCGGTCTCGATCTTCGTCGGCCGCGCGCCGGACAAGCAGAGCGGCTGGTTCGCCGTGCTGTTCTCGGAAAACTGGGCGCTGGTCGGCCGCTTCCGCCGCCTGCTGGGCCTGCTGCTGAACGGCCGCAGCACCATCGTGCGCTTCGCCCCGCCGATCTCGCTGCGTTCCACCGTGGACGAGGGCCTGGAGCCCGAGCGTACGGTGCGCAAGCTGCAGCGCGTGCTGCGTACCCACTTCCGCCGCATCCGTGAATCGGTGATCGGCCCGGATCTGTCCACCCGCCGTCTGCTGGTGGACCAGGTGCTGGCCGCCGAAACGGTGCGCGAAGCCATCGCCGCCCAGGCCAAGCGCGACAACTCCAAGCCTGCCGAGGCCTGGAAGAAGGCGCATGCCTACGCCTGGGAAATCGCCGCGGACTATTCCAGCCCGGTGGTGCGCTCGGCCAGCTTCATGCTCAGCCACGTGTGGAACCGCATCTATGCGGGCGTGCTGGTGCACCACCTGGACAAATTCAAGGCCGCCGCGCCGGGCCACGAAGTGGTGTACGTGCCCAGCCACCGCAGCCACATGGACTACCTGCTGCTGTCCTACCTGCTGTACGACCGTGGCATCGTGCCGCCGCACATCGTGGCCGGCATCAACCTGAACCTGCCGGTGGTCGGCACCCTGCTGCGCAAGGGCGGTGCGTTCTTCATCCGCCGCTCGATCCGCGGCAACGCGCTGTATTCGGCAGTGCTGAGTGAATACGTGGCGCAGCTGGTGGCCGGCGGCTATTCCATCGAATACTTCGTCGAAGGCGGCCGCTCGCGTACCGGGCGCCTGCTGCAGCCCAAGGGTGGCATGATCTCCATGACCCTGCGCGCCTTCCTGCGCCAGCCGCGCAAGCCGGTGCTGTTCCAGCCGGTCTACATCGGCTATGAAAAGCTGATGGAAGGCGGCAGCTACCTGGATGAACTGTCCGGGCGGCCGAAGGAAAAGGAATCGATCTGGCAGCTGCTGTGGGGCATCCCCAAGGTGCTGAAGCAGAACTACGGCCAGGTGGTGGTGAACTTCGGCGAACCGATCGCGCTGAACGACGTGCTGGCTGAAAAGGCGCCGGAGTGGAACGGCGAGGCCGTCTCGGAAGACGAGAAGCCGAGCTGGCTGTCCAGCACCGTCGATACCCTGGCCGAGCGTATCCAGGTGCGCATCAACGGCGCCGCCGACGTCAACCCGATCAACCTGCTGGCGTTGGCGCTGCTGTCCACGCCCAAGCACGCGATGGGCGAGGCCGACCTGATCGCGCAGATCGAGCTGTGCAAGACCCTGCTGGTCGAGATGCCGTATTCGGACCGGGTGACGGTGACCCCGCACTCGCCGGAGCGCATCATCGCCCACGCCGAGGAAATCAACGTCCTGACCCGCATCAAGCACCCGCTGGGTGACGTGCTCAGCGTCAGCGGCGACACCGCGGTGCTGCTCAGCTACTTCCGCAACAACGTGCTGCACCTGTTCACCGCGTCCTCGTGGGTGGCCTGCTGCTTCCAGAACAACCGCCGCATGAGCCGCACCGGCCTGGTGCAGCTGGGCCGTACGGTGTACCCGTTCCTGCAGGCCGAGCTGTTCCTGCCCTGGAGCGAAGATGAATTCGCCCGGCGCATCGAACAGACCATCGACGTGTTCGTGCGCGAAGGCCTGCTGCAGAACATCAATGACGATGACGGCGGCATCCTGGCGCGAAACACCGGGCAGACCGACGAAGTCTTCCGCCTGCGCGCGATCGGCCATTCCCTGCAGCAGGCGTTCGAGCGCTACTACATCACCATTTCGGTGCTGGTGAAGAACGGCCCGGGCGTGCTCGGTACTGCGGAACTGGAAAGCCTGTGCCAGCAGGCGGCGCAGCGCCTGAGCCTGCTGTACGCCCCGGCCGCGCCCGAGTTCTTCGACAAGACCCTGTTCCGCGGCTTCATCCAGAAGCTGCGCGAGCTGCGCCTGGTCTGGCCGGATGAGAACAGCAAGCTGGTGTTCGACCAGCGGCTGGATGCCTGGGCCAAGGACGCCAAGTTCATCCTGGGCCGCGAGCTGCGCCACACCATTGAGCGGGTCAGCCCGGAAGCGGCGCGCCCGGACGAGGCGACCCCGCAAGCCTGACGGTAGCGCCGGGCCATGCCCGGCGAATGGGAACCTCATGGGTAACGTGCCAACCAAGGTCGGCACCTACCAGGAGCGGCGGGAACCCGAACGGCCCGTTACGCCGGTTCGTCGGGAATCTGCAGGCTTTCCAGCTTGGCGATGCAGTCTTTCAACTGCAGCTTGCGCCGCTTCAGGCGCTTGGATTCCAGTTCGTCCTCGCCATTGGCCGCCATGCGGGTGATCTGTTCATCCAGCACGCGGTGTTCGGCGCGCAGGGCGACCAGGCGTTCGACGATCTCGGCGGGGCTGTAGGTGTCCACAGTCTGCGAGCATACACAGCGATGATGACGACCGGGAGAGGGGAATTCCGACCCCCGGTCCGGGCGGCCGCAAGCCGTTAGAATGGAGCGCATGAGTGCTGTGATCTCCCTTCCCGACCCGGTGCCGCGCGCGGTGCGCGATGCGCGCGTGGGCGCGGTCGGGCATGACGCACTGGAACGGCGCCTGCGCCGCCAGGTCGGCCAGGCCATCGCCGATTTCGGCATGATCGGCGCCGGCGACAAGGTCATGGTCTGTCTATCCGGCGGCAAGGACAGCTACACCCTGCTGCACCTGCTGCTGCAGCTGCAGAAGAAGGCACCGGTGCCGTTCGAACTGGTGGCGGTGAACCTGGACCAGAAGCAGCCGGGCTTCCCCGAACACGTGCTGCCGCAGTACCTGGCCAGCCTGGGGGTGGCGTACCAGATCATCGAACAGGACACCTATTCGGTGGTCAGCCGGGTCATTCCCGAAGGCCGCACGATGTGTTCGCTGTGTTCGCGCCTGCGCCGCGGCGCGCTGTACGCCCATGCCGAACGGCACGGCTTCACCCGCATCGCGCTGGGCCACCACCGCGACGACATGGTAGCCACCTTCTTCATGAACCTGTTCCACCACGCCAAGCTGTCCGGCATGCCGCCGAAACTGCGCAGCGACGATGGCCGCCACGTGGTGATCCGCCCGCTGGCCTACGTGCGCGAGCACGACATCGTCGCCTATGCACAGGCACGCCAGTTCCCGATCATTCCCTGCAACCTGTGCGGCAGCCAGGAAAACCTGCAGCGCCGCCAGGTGGGCCTGATGCTGAAGCAGTGGGACATCGACCACCCCGGCCGCGTCGACCAGATCGCGCGGGCCATGGGCCAGGTGCATCCCTCGCAACTGGCCGACCCCGCATTGTTTGATTTCATGGCGTTGGACCGTGGCAGTGCACCGCCACCGCCCGATGACCACGCACCCGCACAGATATCCGCTGCCTGAGCGGAATCGTCCTTTTTCCTCTTGCCTTCCGGAATTCCATGTTCTTTCGCAACCTGACGTTCTTCCGTTTCCCGACCGCCACTGATTTTTCCGAAGTCGATACCCTGTTGCCGCACGCCCTGCTCAAGCCGGTGGGCGCGCTGGAAATGAATTCGCGTGGCTTCATCTCGCCGTTCGGCCGCGAAGAGAAGGAACAGCTGTCGCACCGCATCGCCGACCACCTGTGGCTGACCGTGGGTGGCGAAGACAAGATCCTGCCGGCGGCGGTGGTGAACGATCTGCTGGAGCGCAAGCTCGAAGAGATCGAAGAGAAGGAAGGCCGCCGCCCGGGTGGTCGCGAGCGCAAGCGCATGAAGGACGACCTGCTGCACGAACTGCTGCCGCGCGCCTTCGTGAAGTCCTCGCGCAATGACGCGTTCATCGATCTGCAGCACGGCTACGTGGTCGTGGATACGTCCAGCCGCAAGACCGGCGAATACTTCATGTCCGACATCCGCGGCCTGCTGGGCAGCTTCCCGGCCATGCCGCTGAACGCCGAAGTGGCGCCGCGCTCGATCCTGACCGGCTGGATTGCCGGCGAGCCGCTGCCCACCGGCCTGAGCCTGGGCGAAGAATGCGAGATGAAGGACCCGGTGGAAGGCGGCGCGGTGGTGAAGTGCCAGCACCAGGAACTGCGCTGCGACGAGATCGACAAGCACCTGGATGCCGGCAAGCAGGTGACCAAGCTGGCACTGATCTTCGAAGACAACCTGTCCTTCGTGATCGGCGACGATCTGATCGTGCGCAAGCTGAAGTTCCTCGACGGCGCCCTGGACCAGCTGGAGCACGCCGACGAAGACGGCCGCCGCGCCGAGTTCGACGCCCGCTTCGCCCTGCAGAGCGCCGAGATCCGCCGCCTGTTCCTGCTGCTGGAAGAGGCCTTCAAGCTCAGCAAGGCTGACTGAACAGGCACCCCGTCGGCCGCCGGTCATCCGGCGGCCGCGCACGGCGCTATGCTGGGCACATGAGCCGCCTGCTGCGCCGCCTGATCGGCACGACCCCGCCCGCCACCGTGCAGCGCGATACCGTTCGCCTGCGCCTGGAAGATGCCGAGATCGAGGTGCTGCGCGTGCGCGACCCACGCGCCCGCCGCATCAAGCTGAGCGTGGACGAGCGTGGCGCGCGCCTGACCCTGCCGCCGCGCGCCAGCCTGGTGATGGGCGAGCGCTTCCTGGAACAGCACCGCGACTGGCTGGCGCTGCAACTGCGCGTCTACCAGGACAACGGCCTGCCGGCGCCGCTGCAACCCGGTGAGCCCGGCGAGTTGCCGCTGCGTGGCGAACTGCTGCCGGTACGCTGGCAGGAAGGCCGCTACGCCCGGCTGGAGATCGACGAACACGGCGCCTGCGTGCAGTGGCCGACCCGTGCCGGCGATGCCACGCTGCGGCGCCTGCTGCGCGAGTTCTACGAGGCGCAGACCCGCGCCGATGTCGGCCGCTGGCTGCCAAAGTACCTGCCGGGCCTGCCGCGCGCGCCCAGCCGCGTGCGGCTGAAGGTGATGTCCTCGCAATGGGGCTCGCTGGCCCCCGATGGCAGCATGGCGCTGGACCTGGCGCTGGTGCTGGGCCGCCCGGCGGCGTTCGAGTACGTGCTGGTGCACGAGCTCTGCCACCTGATCCAGGCCAACCACTCGCCGGCGTTCTGGCAGGAAGTAGAACAGCGCTTCCCGGCCTGGCGCGAGCAGCGCGACTACTTCCAGCTGGAAGGCCGCCGGTTGAAGGCCATGCTGCGCCAGCTGTTGTAGCGTCGAGCTTGCTCGACGGCTCTTGGTTCCAACACCGCGATGTAGCTGTTGTAGCGTCGAGCTTGCTCGACGGCTCCTGGTTCAAGCATCGCGCTGTTGCTGTCGTAGCGTCGAGCTTGCTCGACGGCTCCTGGTTCAAGCATCGCGCTGTTGCTGTTGTAGCGTCGAGCTTGCTCGACGGCTCCTGGTTCAAGCATCGCGATGTAGCTGTTGTAGCGTCGAGCTTGCTCGACGGCTCTTGGTTCCAACACCGCGATGTAGCTGTTGTAGCGTCGAGCTTGCTCGACGGTTCCTGGTTCGAACACCGCGCCCAGTCGAGCAAGCTCGACTCTACGGGGCTGTGCGCCTTGCGGCTGCGGTCGCCCAACGGGCGGCCACCTGCGGTGCGGTGATGCACACCGCCTGGTCGGTCACGGTGGTGACAGCGCGTTCCAGCAGCTGGATGTCGGCTTCGTGCTGGCGTGCCACGTGCGGGTCCTCGAAGAAGATCGCGCGCTGGCACAGACCCTCCAGTACCCGGTCGGCAATCTGCGCATCACCGCCCATCGGCCCGCTCTGGTAGCGGGTCACCCAGGGCGTATCCGATGGCCAGCCGCGGCTCCACGCCAGTTCGTTCAAGCGCTGGCCGGTGGTGCCGGTGGCCACGCGCTCGCCGAACCGGGCCAGCACATCGAAGTGCGCATCGGCGAAGGCGAGCATGGCCGGCTTCATCGCATCGTGGGCAATCAGCGCCAGCGTCTGCTGGCCGAAGGCATGCAGGTCATCGGCGCCCGGGTCGGCGGCCAGACCGGCATGCACGCGTTCCACTTCCACCCAGTCGCGCGCGGTGGCCACCGTGGAAATGAAGGGCTTGCCGTGGATCACGCACTGCCGCTTCAAGGCGGTGGCTTCGGGAAACACCGAGGACGGGTCGACCGGATCGATCAGGTAGATGGCGCCATCCAGCACGCGATCGCCGCCCATGCCGACCACTTCGGCCACCAGCTTCATCAGTCCGCCCTGGCGACCGTACGGATAGCGGCGCAGGCCTTCGTAACCGGCCAGGAAGCCATGCCGCTCGATCGCATCGTGGGTGCGGCCCACCGCATGCAACGACACGCCCAGTTGGCGCAGGCCCGCTTCGCTGGCGCGCAACCAGCGGAACAGCGCCGCACGGGAATCATGGTGGTGCAGACGGTTGGCGGCCAGGCCGATGCGCATCGTGGGTTCCGATTGAGGGTAGAAGCGGCAGTGTATGTCGCAATCAGCGCGCTAGAGCGGCTTTTGCAAGTTTCCTCATTGTTATGCCGATCCCAGTCGCTAGCGTGACGGCAGGGCACCGAGCGGTTTCGCTGCCTGCTTGCCCGCGCCAGAGAGGATGCCAACGTGATCGTTGCCGGCCGTGCGGCCCGGGCCATGCTGGCCATGCTGGCCGCGATGCCCGCCGCCTACGCTACGGATGCGTGCCAGGGTCCATGGTCAGTGGCCTATCCGGCCGATCGTCCACCCCTGTCGATGGTGCATGAGGGCCAGCCCGCCGGCGTGCTGGCCACGTACCTGCAGGCCCTGCAGCAGCACGATCCCAGCGTGCAGGCCAGGCCGGTGCCGGCCGCCGCGCTGTCTGCGGGCCAGCTGCCCGCCGGTACCCAAGCCATCCTGGGCTGGCCGCGTGCGCAGGTGCCGGCAGGCTGGGTCAGCAGCCACAGCTACCTGCAGGTGCCGCAGGTAATCGTGCGCCTGCGGGGTGCGCGTCCAGTCCTGGGGCTGGGCGATCTGCAGGGCGCCACGGTCGCCAGTCCCGAGCGGCAACCGCTGGCCCGCCACCTGCGCGAACAAGCCCCGGACACCCTGCTGCTGCCGCCAGCGCCGGTGGACAAGGCCTTCGACCTGCTGGTGGAAGGGCGGGTGGATGCGGTGGTGGTGAACCTGGCCGAAGCCAGCGCCGCACTGCAGTTCTACGGCGATGTGCTGCGGGTGGCCGCACCGGCCGGCTTCAGCGATGCGCTGGTCATGGCCACCGTGCCCGAATGCGCAGCGCGGCTGGCCCGCCATGCACCGCTGCTGCAGGAGCCGTCGCCTGCCGCGCAGGCCGAGGCGCTGGCGCGCTGGACGCCGCTGCAGGCGCAAGCGCGGCCGCCGCCACAGCGGGCGCTGCGCTGGCTGGTGCCTACGCTGCTGGCTGCACTGGCCCTGGCGCTGGTGCATGCCTACGGGTTCTGGCGCCTGCACCGCGAAGGGCTGCAACGGCAGCGGCTGGAACAGCGGCTGCTGGATGTCACCGCCAGCCTGCCTGCGGTGGTGTTCCGCGCCCGCCGCAGCAGCAGCGGTTTCTACAGCGTGCCGCACATTGCCGGCGACGTGCATGCCCTGTTCGGGGTCAGCGTGGATACCGCGCGCATCGATCATGCGCAGCTGATGGCCGCCGTGCATCCGGACGACCGTGCGCGGGTGCTGGCACATGTCGATGCCGCCGCCCTGGTGCGTGGCCCGATCGATGTCAGCTTCCGCAGCCGCGGCCGGCGTGGCTGGCGTTGGGTGCGCTCGCGTGCGCAGCCGATGGCCGTGCGTGGCGAGCAGACCGGCGACATGGAATGGACCGGCTACTGGATGGACGTGACCGACGCCCACGACCGGGCGCGTGCCTTGGAAGACGCACGCCAGGAGGCCGAGCAGGGCGCGCTGGCCAAGACCCATTTCCTGGCCACGATGAGCCACCAGATCCGCACGCCGATGAGCACCTTGCTGGGCCTGCTGGAACAACTGGGCAGCACCGCGCTCGATGGTCGTCAGCAGCAGGCGCTGTGCAGCCTGGACGAGGCCGCCACGATGCTGCGGCAGATCCTGGACGACGTGCTGGACGGCCAGCGCTTGCAACCGCAAGCGGCGGCGCTGGCGCCCCAGCCCACCGACCTGCGCGCCCTGTTGCTGGGCGTGCAGCGGCTGTTGGCGCCGCTGGCGGCAAGCAAGGGCCTGTACCTGCGCTGCGAAGTGGATCCTGCCCTGCAGCCCGGTTCGTGGGTGGATGCGCTGCGCCTGCGCCAGATCCTGATGAACCTGGTCGGCAACGCGCTGAAGTTCACCCTGCACGGTGGCGTGGAACTGCGCGTGCAGGTGCTGCCGCGGACATCACCGCAGCAGGGCGATGGCCAGCAGGTGCGGCTGCAGGTGGCCGACACCGGGGTCGGCATCAGCCCGGCGCGACAGCAGGCAGTGTTCAGCGCCTATACCCAGGCCGATGCGTCCACCTCGCGCCGGTTCGGCGGCAGCGGTCTGGGTCTGGCGATCTGCCACGAGCTGGCCGCCACCATGGGGGGGCAGCTGCAGCTGCGCAGCCGCGTGGGGCAGGGCAGCACGCTGTGGCTGGACCTGTGGCTGCCCGCCTGCACGCCGCCCGCAGCGCTGCCGGTACCTGCGTTGCCGGAGCCGTCGCAGCCGCTGCCCAGCGTCGATGTGCTGGTGGCCGAGGACCATCCCACCAACCGCCAGCTGCTGGTGAACCGCCTGCGCGGCCACGGGTTGCGGGTGCAGGCCGTGGCCGATGGTGCGCAGGCCTGGAGGGCCTGGCAGGCGCAAACCTTCGCGCTGGTCGTCACCGACTGCCAGATGCCGGGCATGGATGGTTTCGCGCTGGCCCGGGCGATCCGCGCCGACCCCCGCCCGGGTGCGGCGCGGGTGCCGATCATCGCGCTCAGTGCCAGCGTGCTGGCCAGTACCCGCCAGGCCTGCCACGACGCCGGCATGGACCGCTTCCTGGCCAAGCCGGTGGCGGCGCATGACCTGCACGCGGCCGTGGCCGAACTGCTGGCCACGCCGCTTCAGTCTGGCACGACGGTCTCAGCTGGCCAGTAGCCGCACAATGCTGGCGGCCGCGTCGCGCCCTTCGGCCACGGCGGTCACCACCAGGTCTGCGCCGCGCACCGCGTCGCCACCGGCGAACAGGCGCGGGTGTGCGGTCTGGTACGGCAGGCGATGCTTGCCACCGGCGACGATGCGGCCGTTGGACTGGCCTTCCACGCCGTGCTCGGACAGCCACGCTGGCAGGGTCGGCGAGAAGCCGAACGCGATGATCACCACGTCCGCTTCCAGCAGCGATTCGCTGCCATCGATCGGCACCGCATTCTGGCGGCCGTTGGCATCGGGTTCGCCCAAGCGGGTCTCGACCACGGTCACGCCGATCACTTCATCGTCGGCACCGGCTTCGATCGACAGCGGCTGGCGGTTGAACAGGAAGCGCACGCCCTCTTCGCGTGCATTGGCTACTTCGCGCGCGCTGCCCGGCATGTTCGCTTCGTCGCGGCGGTAGGCGCAGGTGACCTTGGCCGCACCCAGGCGCACGGCACTGCGCACGCAGTCCATGCCGGTATCGCCGCCGCCCAGCACGACCACGCGCTTGCCGTTCAGATCGGGCAGGGCAATGGTGTCTTCCCAGCCGGCAATCGGCCGGCCCTTGGGGTCATCGCCGCTGACAATGCGGCTGTTCTGCACCAGGAACGGCAGCGCCGGCAGCACGCCCTTCAGGTCCTGGCCGACCAGGCCACCGTCGGTGTAGCGGTACGCACCGGTGCCGACGAACACCGCGTCATGGCTGTCCAGCAGCTGCTGCACACTGATATCGCGGCCGATCTCCACGCCCAGCCGGAACTGCACGCCCATGCCCTCCAGCACTTCGCGGCGGCGGTGGATCACATCCTTGTCCAGCTTGAAGCTGGGAATACCGAACTGCAGCAGGCCACCAATCTGCTCGTAGCGGTCATAGACCACCGCGGCAATGCCGGCGCGGGCCAGGCGGTCGGCGCAGGCCAGGCCGGCCGGGCCGGCGCCGATCACCGCCACGCTGTGGCCGGTGGGCTGCACCGCTTCCAGATCGGGGCGCCAGCCGGTGGCCAGCGCAGTATCGACGATGTACTTCTCGACTGCGCCAATGGTGACCGCGCCGAATTCCTCCAGCGTGCAGCTGCCTTCGCACAGGCGGTCCTGCGGGCACACCCGGCCACACACTTCCGGCAGCGGGTTGGTGCTGTGGCACAGCGTGGCCGCTTCGTGGATGCGGTTTTCCTGCACCAGCTGCAGCCACTGCGGAATGGCGTTGTGCACCGGGCACTTCCAGCTGCAGTAGGGGTTGCCGCAGTCCAGGCAGCGGCCGGCCTGGTACTGGGCGTCTTCCTTGCCGAATTTTCCGTACAGCTCACCCCAGTCGCCGGAGGTGCGCAGTTCCACGGGAATGCGCTGCGGCATGGTGCGGGGCAGGTCGAGGAACTGGAAAGCGTGCTTGCGGCTCATGATCGTCTCGGCAGTGCAGTGCGCGCGCTCAGGCGGCGCGGCGCAGGGTTTCGGTCAGCGACTCGATGCTGGCGGCCTTGGGTTTGACCAGCCAGAACTTGCCGATGTAATCGCGGAACTCATCCATGATCTGCTGCGCCCAGATGCTGCCGGTCAGCTCGCGGTGGCGGCCGATCAGGCGGTGCAGGTGCTGGCGGTAGTTCTCGAAGCCTTCGGCGGACACGCGGTGGATGTCGATCAGCTCGTGGTTGTAGCGGTCGACGAAATCGCGATCCACGTCCAGCACGTAGGCCAGGCCGCCGGTGAAGCCGGCGCCGAAGTTCAGGCCGACCTTGCCCAGTACCAGCACCACGCCGTCGGTCATGTATTCGCAGCAGTGGTCACCGGCCCCTTCCACAACGGCCAGCGCGCCGGAATTGCGCACGGCGAAGCGTTCGCCGGCGCGGCCAGCAGCAAACAGTTCGCCGCCGGTGGCGCCATACAGGCAGGTGTTGCCGATGATGGCGGTGCTGCGTGCCTCGAAGCGCGCGCCGCGCGGCGGGCGCACTACCAGGCGGCCGCCGGCCATGCCCTTGCCCACGTAGTCGTTGGCTTCGCCTTCCACTTCCAAGTGCAGGCCGCCAACGTTGAACGCACCGAAGCTCTGCCCGGCACTGCCGCGGAAGCGCAGTTCCAGCGGCGATTCGGCCATGCCCTGGTTGCCGTGCACGCGTGCCACCGCGCCGGCCAGGCGGGTGCCGATGCTGCGGTCGGTGTTGTGGATCAGGAAGCGGTGTTCGCCGCCGCGCTTCTCTTCGATGGCCTGGGCCAGCAGGCCGTCCATCTGCGTGGCCAGGCTGTCCGGCGATTCGTACAGGCGCTGGGCGGCGCAGTGGCTGCCTTCGTAACGGGCGTCGGCCAGCAGGCGCGACAGGTCCACGCGCACGCCCTCGCGCGGTGCCGCGTCGATCTGCCGCAGCAGGTCGGTGCGGCCGACGATCTCTTCCAGCGAACGCGCGCCCAGGTAGGACAGCCAGCCACGCACTTCCTCGGCCAGCAGGCGGAAGAAGTTCTCCACGCGCTCGGGCTGGCCGGTGAAGTGGTTTTCGCGCAGGCGATCATCCTGGGTGGCCACGCCGGTGGCGCAGTTGTTGAGGTGGCAGATGCGCAGGTACTTGCAGCCCAGCACGATCATCGGCGCGGTGCCGAAGCCGAAGCTGTCCGCACCCAGCAGTGCGGCCTTCACCACGTCCAGGCCGGTCTTCAGGCCACCGTCGGTCTGCAGCAGGGTGCGCCCGCGCAGGTCGTTGGCCAGCAGCGCCTGGTGCGCTTCGGCCACGCCCAGTTCCCACGGCACGCCGGCATAGCGGATCGAGCTGACCGGGGATGCACCGGTGCCGCCGTCATGGCCGGAAATGGTGATCAGGTCGGCGCCGGCCTTGACCACGCCGGCGGCAATCGTGCCCACGCCGGCATGGCTGACCAGCTTCACCGACACCAGCGCGGTGGGGTTCACCTGCTTCAGGTCGTAGATCAGCTGGGCCAGGTCTTCGATGGAATAGATGTCGTGGTGCGGCGGCGGCGAGATCAGGCCGATACCCGGCTTGGCGTAGCGCAGCCGCGCGATCAGTTCGTTGACCTTGTGCCCGGGCAACTGGCCGCCTTCGCCTGGCTTGGCGCCCTGCGCGACCTTGATCTGCAGCACCTCGGCATTGACCAGGTATTCGGCGGTGACGCCGAAGCGGCCCGAGGCCACCTGCTTGATCTTGCTGCGCCGCTGCGTGCCGTAGCGCGCGGGATCTTCGCCACCTTCGCCGGAATTGCTGCGGCCGCCGAGGCGGTTCATGGCGATGGCCAGCGCTTCGTGTGCCTCGGGCGAGAGTGCGCCCAGGCTGATGGCAGCGGTATCGAAGCGCGGGAACAGTTCGCTGGCCGGGGCCACCTCGTCCAGCGGCGTCGGCGCAGCAGCCGGTACCAGTTCCAGCAGGTCGCGCAGTGCCGACGGCGGCCGTGCGTGCACCGCATCGCAGTACTGCTGCCAGGCACGTGGGTCACCGCTGCGCGCCGCGCGCTGCAGGGTGGTCACCACGTCCGGGTTGTACATGTGGTACTCGCCGCCGTGTACGTACTTCAGCAGGCCGCCTACATCCACGCCCTGCTGTGCATCCCAGGCCTGCGCGCACAGCTCGCGGGCGTCGGCGTCCAGGCGCGCGAAGCCAGCGCCGCCGATGCGCGAGGCGGTATCGGGGAAGCACAGCTCGACCACCTCCGGTTCCAGGCCGATGATCTCGAACAGCTGCGCGCCGCGGTAACTGGCCACGGTACAGATGCCCATCTTCGAAATGATCTTCGACAGGCCCTTGTAGACGCCCTTGCGGTAGCGGCGGCCGATCTGCGACTGCTCGCCGCCCTTGCTGAGCTTGAGGATGCCGCGCCGGCCCAGGTCGAACAGGGTCTGGTAGGCCAGATACGGGTACACCGCGGTGGCGCCGAAGCCGAGCAGGCAGGCCATGTGGTGCGGGTCGCGCGCGGTGCCGGTTTCGACGATCAGGTTGACGTCGCAGCGCAGGCCCAGGCGCGAGAGGTGGTGGTGGATGGCACTGGTGGCCAGCAGCGCGTGCACCATCGGCCGCCCGGCCACCGGGTAACGGTCGGACAGCAGCAGCATCACCATGCCCTCGCGGGCGGCCTGTTCGGCCTCGCTGCAGATGCGTTCGATGCCGGCGCGCAGGCCCTCGTCTTCGCTGTAGGACAGATCCAGCAGGCGGTTGGCCTGCACGTACTGGTCCATCTTCAGCAGCTGCCGCAGCTTGCGCTGGCTCAGCACCGGCGAATTCAGGATGACGTGGTTCACCGTCTCCGGGCCGGCATGGAAGATGTTGGTCTCCTTGCCCAGCTGGGTGGACAGGGACATCGCGCAGTCTTCGCGCAGCGGATCGATGGGCGGGTTGGTGACCTGCGCGAAGGCCTGGCGGAAGTAGTCGTAGAGCGGACGGCTGCGCTGGCTCAGCACCGCCATCGGCGTGTCATCGCCCATCGAGCCGGTGGCTTCCTGCTCGGTTTCGGCCAGCGGCCGCAGCACCTGCTCCACTTCTTCGCTGCTGAGCTGGTACAGCTTGTGGTAGCTGCGCAGGGTGCCTTCGTCGAAGGGCTCTTCCACCAGCGACGGATCGATCAGTTCGGTCTGCAGGTAGGTCACACCCTGCTGCAGCCACTGCTTGTACGGCGCGCGGCCGCGGTTGATGCGGTCGATGGCTTCCGAATCGAGCAGGTCGCCGCGCTTGAGGTCGATGGCGATCATCTCGCCCGGCCCCAGCTTGCCCTTGCGCACCACGCGCTCGGTGGGCACTTCCCACACACCGGCTTCGGAAGCGACCAGGAAGTGGCGGTCGGCGGTCAGCATCCAGCGCGCCGGGCGCAGGCCGTTGCGGTCCAGGGTACAGACCGCGTAGCGGCTGTCGCAGGCAACGATGCCGGCCGGGCCGTCCCAGGGTTCGCTGTTCAGGCCGTAGAACTCGTAGAACGCGGCCAGGTCCGGGTCCTTGAATTCCAGCGACTGGGTGGCCGGCGGCACCAGGATGCGCAGCGCCTGGATCAGCTCCATGCCTCCGGACACCATCAGTTCCAGCATGTTGTCCAGGCTCTGCGAATCCGAGCCGTGCATGGAAATGACCGGATCGAACTCGGCGATATCAAAGCGCGGGGTCTTCCACACCTTGCTGCGCGCCTGCGCCCAGCGCCGGTTGCCTTCGATGGTGTTGATCTCGCCGTTGTGGGCGAGCATGCGGAACGGGTGCGCCAGCGGCCAGCGCGGCAGCGTGTTGGTGGAAAAGCGCTGGTGGAACACGATCGCGCTGGAGGCCAGTTCGCGCCGCTGCAGATCGGTGTAGAACCGGCTGAGCTTGTCCGGCAGCACCATCCCCTTGTAGCTGATCGCGTTCGGGGTGAGCGTGGTGACGTAGAAATCGGCGTGCTCGCGCAGCTGCTGTTCGCTGCGGCGGCGGGCCAGGAACAGGGCCAGCGCGAATCCGGCATCGTCCTGGCCGACACCGGCATCGACGAACACCTGTTCGATGCGCGGCAGCGTGTCGCGCGCCAGCTGGCCGCACACGCTGTCGTCGGTTGGCACCAGGCGCCAGCCGGCCACCTTGCAGCCCACCGCTTCGATCTGCTGTTGCAGCTGCGCGCGGCAGGCCTGGGCGGCCGCTTCATCGTGCGGTAGGAACACCAGGCCGGCGGTGAAGCGTGCGCCGATGGCGATGCCGGCCTCGCTGGCCAGCAGTTTCAGGAAGGCATCGGGGCGGCGCAGCAGCAGGCCGCAGCCGTCGCCGGTCAGGCCGTCAGCGGCGACGCCGCCGCGGTGGGTCATGCGCGAGAGCGCGGCAATGGCGGTGTCGACCAGCAGACGCGAAGGCTGGTCGTCAAGCTGGGCGACCATGCCGAATCCACAGGCATCGCGCTCGGAGCGCGGGTCGTAAAGCCCTTGGCGGTTGCGGGGGGCCATCTCTACCTCGATGCGAAATGAAATGAGCGGGGACACTCGTGCCCGCTCATTCCCTGGAGCGCATCGTGAGGCCACCGGATGCCTCGACTAGATCACAGCTGCTGCAACGCCGCAACACACGGTTGCGCGTGCAACCAACGCGCTGGCAAGTGCCTGCCAGCGCAGGGGTTTTTCAGCCGCAGCGAACGCCGCTCACCACGTCCTTGGCGTCCACTTCCACATTCAGGCGATCACCCAGGAATTCCATGGTGGCCACGTCGTTGGGCTTGAGCACGCGCACCTGGCTGGCGCCGGCATCTTCCTGGGCCTGCTTGCCCACCGCATCGGTGTAGGGCTGGCCGACCAGGCTCTGCACCTGGCTGGCATCGCAGGTGCCGGCCGGCGGCGCTTCGGTGGCCTTGCCGGCTTCATCGGCCGGGGCCTTGGCCGCTTCGGCGGCCTGCTGGGCATGGGCGGTCGCCGCATCCTGCTCGTCCATCGACGGCGCCTGGCAGGCGGTCAAGGCCAGCACGGCCGGCAGCAGCAGGGCGGACAGGGATCGGGCGCGGATCGGGAACGACATCAATGACTCCAGAAAGGGATGGAAGGGTATGCCCCGAGCATAGCCGCGAACCCACCCTCACGTGTTTGTCTTGCGTTATTGACGCGTCGGCTGCACGGCGCTGGCCATGCTGCCAGCCATGCCCAACGCCCCCACCCCCGAACGCCAGGCCGCACGCGCCGCCGGCCTGCGCTATGTCGATGACACCCAGCCGGGCATCAGCCGGCGCCGCGCCGGCAAGGGTTTCAGCTACCGCGATGCAGACGGCCACGCGCTGCGCGACGCCGCCACGCTGCAGCGCATCCGCGCGCTGGCCATTCCGCCGGCCTACACCGCGGTGTGGATCTGCGCCCATGCCAACGGCCACCTGCAGGCCACCGGCCGCGATGCGCGCGGCCGCAAGCAATACCGCTACCACGCCGACTGGGCCGCCGTGCGCGACGCCGGCAAGTTCGACCGCGTCATCGCCTTCGGCGAAGCGCTGCCGGCCCTTCGCCGGCGCCTGGCGCGCGACCTGAAGCAGCCCGGCTTCCCGCGCGACAAGGTGCTGGCGGTGGTGGTGGCCCTGCTGGCCGATACCTTGGTGCGGGTGGGCAACGAAAGCTATGCGCAGGAAAACAAATCCTACGGGCTGACCACGCTGCGCAACCGCCACCTGGACCTGCTGCGCGGTGGCCGCGTGCGCATGCGCTTCCGGGGCAAATCGGGGCAGTTGCACGAGGTGGTGGTGGGCGATCGGCGCCTGGGCACGCTGGTGCGCGGCATCCAGCAGCTGCCCGGGCAGGCGCTGTTCCAGTACCGCGATGACGACGGCGCGCTGCAGCCGGTGGATTCCGGCGCGGTGAACGACTACCTGCGCGAGGTGATGGGCGAAGACTTCACCGCCAAGGATTTCCGCACCTGGGGCGGCACGCTGGCGGCGGTGCAGGCGTTCGCCGCCACCGAACTGCCCGAACCGGCCAGCCAGCGTGCGCTGGCCAAGGCGCAGCGCGAGGTCGTCTGCCAGGTAGCGGCCCGGCTGGGAAACACGCCGGCCGTGTGCCGCAAGGCCTATATCGACCCGTGCGTGTTTGCCGGCTGGGAGCGCGGCGAGCTGGCCTCGCTGGCCGGCCTGCGCGGCCCGCGGCAGTGGGAACAGGCCACGCTGAAAGTGCTGCGCCGGGCACGGCGGTTGGCCCGGCGGGGAGGCGCGAGGGCCCCGTAGCGTCGAGCTTGCTCGACGGCTGTTACCCGCAATAAATGGCGGTGATGTTGTTGGTGCGCCCGGTCTCGATGGTCAGGCGATCACCGCCTTCGCTTGCCGCGCCCGCCGCCGGATCGGCATTGCCACTGGCCGTGTTGCCGCTGTGTTCGCGACTGCCACGGGTGACCTGCACGTTCAGGCTGTCGCTGTCCACGCGGGCGCGTTCGACGGTCATGTCAGAGGCAGCCAGCCCCACCGCGCCGCGCACCATGTCGGTGTGGCACTGGCCGGAAATCACGCCGTCGATGGGCTGGATCTGGGCGACCGGACTGCTGCTGCAGGCCGCCAGGGCGAAGCAGACGGCGGCGGTGGCAATGGCGTGCTTCATGGGGACGTTCCTGATGTGTGTCGTTGCCGCAGGGTGCGACGACAGGCGTGGTGGCGGAATGAAGCCGTGCACGCGATGGATACAACGCACTCACTGCGCCCAACCGCCCCGGTAGGGACACTGCACGAGCGGCGCCCGCCGCCCCCGGTAGCGCCGGCCTTCGGCTGGCGGCCCCTTTCCCTCCCGAGGAGACCTGCATGGCCACGACCAAGACATTGCCCGCCCGCCGCAAGGCATCGCCCAAAGTGCGCAAAGGCAGCACCGCGACGAAGCCGGTTGCCGACAGCGATCGCCCGCGCGTGGTGAAGACCGCCACCCGCAAGGCCGCCGCCAGCGATCCGCGTGCGGCCCGCGTGGCGTCGCGGCAGCGGCGGCTGCAGGACCAGGAGAAGGCCAAGGATGCGCGCGCCACCAAGAAGGCGGCGAAGAAGACGGCCACCCAGGCCGGCACGCGCAAGCAGCCGGAAACCATGCCGGCCCAGCATCTGCCCAAGCCCGGCCACGAACATGCGCTGGAACTGGCGCCGCGCTTCCTCGCCCCCGACTACGTGGGCAGCGGCAAACTGCAGGGCATGCGCGCGATCATCACCGGCGGTGACTCCGGCATCGGTCGCGCGGTGGCGGTGCTGTTCGCCCGCGAAGGCGCCGATGTGGCGGTGCTGCATCTGGACGAGGCCGAGGATGCGGACGTGACCCGCCAGCATGTGGAACGCGAAGGCGGTCGCTGTGTGGTGATCGCCGGCGACGTGCGCGATCCGCGCTTCTGCAACAAGGCGGTGAAGCAGGTGGCCAAAGCCTTCGGAGGCATCGACATCCTGGTCAACAACGCCGCGTTCCAGCTGCATTGCCAGCGTCTGGAAGACCTGGAAGACGCCCACCTGCAGGAAACCCTGCAGACCAACATCGGCGGTTACATCCAGATGGCGCGCGCGGTGCTGCCGCACCTGGGCGAAGGCGCCAGCATCATCAATACGGGTTCGGAAACGGGCATCTTCGGCAGCAAGGCCTTGATCGACTATTCGGCCACCAAGGGCGCGATCCATGCCTTCACCAAGGCGTTGGCCAGCCAACTGCTGCCGCGTGGCATCCGGGTGAACTGCGTGGCGCCGGGGCCGGTGTGGACACCGCTGAACCCGGCCGACAAGCAGGCGCAGGACGTGGCCGAATTCGGCAAGGACAGCGACATGGGCCGGCCCGCGCAGCCGGAGGAGCTGTCGCCGGCGTATGTGTTTCTGGCGTCGCCCGCGTGCGCCAGCTACATCAGCGGCGCGATCCTGCCGGTGATGGGCGGGCCGCGCGGCTAGCGAATACCAACGTTGACGCATGGGGTCAGATCCCTTCTGCAAGCGAAAGGGATCTGACCCCGCTCACTCCCCCTACCGTTCGTCGGCCCATGACTTCCGGGGGGTTGACTACACGTGTCGTCACGCCGACAGTAACTACACGTGTAGTCAATGGAGTGGTGTCATGCGCGGCAAGACCATCGGGGACCAGGAACTGGCCCTGCTGCAGTACATCGATGAACATGCGCCGGCCAGCGTCGGCGAGGTCGCCAGTGGTTACGGCGAGGCCCGCGGGCTGGCCCGTTCCACCGTGCTGACCATGATGGAGCGCCTGCGCGCGAAGGGGTATCTTCAGCGCCAACAACAGGACGGTGTCTACCGCTACCAGGCCACCCGTGGCCCGGAAAGCGTGCTGCAGGGCGCGGTGGCCCAGTTCGTCGACAACACCCTGCAGGGTTCGGTGTCGCCGTTCGTGGCCTATCTGTCGCAGCGCCAGCAGGTCAGTGACAACGAACTGGCCGAGCTGGAAGCGCTGGTCGCCGAACTTCAATCGCGTCGCCACGAGGGCTGAGCCATGGATACCACGATGCTGATCGCGTTGCTGGAACGGCTGGGCTGGACCAGCCTGCAGACTGCCCTGCTGGTGGGGCTGGTGTATCTGGTGTGCAAGCGGCTGCCGTCGCTGTCGGCGGCCACGCGCTGCCGCCTGTGGTGGCTGGTGTCGCTGCAGGCCGTGTTCGGCCTGGCCTGGAGCCAACCGCTGCAGCTGCCCTGGCTGCCGGCTCCTGCCGGGGTGGCGATGACCACCACCGACCTGGCCGCCGATGCGATCTATCCGCTTGCGCCCGAAGCGTCGGCGCAGCTGCTGGCCGCCGCGCCGATCGACCAGACCCACGACATCGCCGCGTCCATCGGTACCGGCGCATCGCCGCTGGCCGTGTGGGCACTGGCGCTGGCCGCGCTGTGGTTGTCCGGCGTGCTGCTGATGGCGTGGCGCACCTTCGGCGAATGGCGGCAGTGCCGCGCGCTGCTGGCCGCCGCGCACCCCTGCGAAGACGCCGCCCTGGTGCAGGCGCTGCAACTGGCGGCCGATGCCCATGGCCTGCGCCGTGCACCGCGCCTGTGGATGAGCGCGCAGGTGGACGCACCGCAGCTGGTCGGGCCGCTGCGCCCGGTGCTGCTGCTGCCCGCCGGTGCCAATGCGCTGCAGGGCGACGCGCTGGACCTGGCGCTGACCCACGAGCTGCAGCACCTGCAGCGCCGCGACCTGCAGTGGGGGCTGCTGCCGGCCCTGGCCCAGCATCTGTTCTTCTTCCATCCGCTGCTGCGCATGGCCGTGCGCGAATATGCCCAGGCCCGCGAGGAAGCGGTGGATGCGGCGGTGGTCGGCCAGCACGGTGCCAGCCGCCATGCCTATGGCCGCCTGCTGCTGCAGCTGGGTGTGGCACCCGCGCCGCATCTGGGCGTGGCCAGCGCTGCACCCAGCACCACCAGCCTGAAGCGCCGCCTGCTTTCGCTGCAGCCGCGCCGGTCCTGCCCACGCGTGTTGGCGGCCGCGCTGACCACCCTGGTACTGGCGCTGAGCGTGGCGCCGATGCAGCTGGTGGCTGCCCCGGTGCCGCCGGCACCGCCCGCCCCGCCGTCGCCGCCGGCTGCGGTAGTGGCGCCCGCTGCACCAAAGGCGCCTGCCGCCCCGGCGCGCGCGCTGCCCGCCGTGCCGGCACCGCCGGCCGCTCCCGCCGCGCCGCCCGCACCGCCGGCCCCGCCGGTCGATGAAGACGATGACGACAGCTTCACCACCGTCGGCCAGCTGCACCTGGGCAACGACATGGAGCGTGGCCACGTGTTGATCGACCACGGCCGCAGCTACGCCAGCGCCACCATCGACGACATCAAGCAGGCCCGCCGCGACGTCGGCCGCGAAGGTCCGGTGCTGTGGTTCCGCGAGGGCAACAAGCGCTACGCCGTGCGTGACCCGGCGCTGATCCAACCGCTGCAGCGCGTCTACGCGCAATCGGCGGAAGTGGGCCGGCAGCAGGGTGAACTGGGCCGCGAGCAGGGCGCGCTGGGGCGCCAGCAGGGCGAGTTGGGCCGCAGGCAGGCGGTACATGCGCGTGAAATCGCCCGCGTGGCGACGCAGGCGGCCAGCAAGTCCGTGCGCGCCACCGACATCAACCGTGAGGCTGCGGCCGAGGCGGCACGGGCGACACGCGGTGTGACCGACGATGCCGCGATTGCCCGCGCGGCCGATGCCGAAGTGCGTCGTGCCATGCAGGACCTGCAGGACACACGCAGCCGCGACATCAGCGAGCTGGCCGACCTGCAGGCCCAGCTGGGCCTGCGCCAGTCCGCGCTGGGCAGCCAGCAGGCCGAACTGGGCGAACGCCAGGCCAAGTTGCAGGCGCAGGCGTCGGCGCAGGTGAAGCAGGTGATCGCCCGCGCCATGGCCAGCGGCAAGGCCCAGCAGCTGTAGGACCGCTTCGCTCGCCGGGCATGGCCCGGCGCTACCGGATCGATCGCGTCCGGTAGCGCTGGCGCGATTACATCAACCGCAGCTGGCGCGCTCGATCCTGTTCTGCGCGTCCACCTGCACGGTGACCCGGTCCTGGCGGAAGTCCATGGTGACCGCCATGCCCGGCTTCACCACCCGCGCGTTGCGCGCGCCGCTGTCGGCCACCAGCTTCTTGATGGTGGCCTCATCGGCGGTCTTGCCGGTGAACGCTTCCAGCGCTTCGGGACGGCACTCCTGCGGGCCATCGGACACCTTGGCCGGCAGGCTGCCGGTATCGGTGGTGCTGTTGCCGCCGGCGTGGCTGCAGGCAGCCAACGGCAGGATGGCGGCCAGCAGCAACAGGGAAGAAGAACGCATGGGCACGACTCCGCAGGATGGAATAACCGGCAGTGTCGCTGCTGCGCGTGTCAGCTGTGTCAACGCTGCCTGAATCCGCGCCGCGTTACTGCCCGACCAGCGCCAGCGTCTCGCGCTCGCGCTGTTCCTCGCGCACCAGCCGCTGCAGCAGCAGGGCCAGGGTCACCACGTCCTGGTGGTTGTGGTCGGCCACCCGGCGCAGGTTCAGGGCGTCGCCACCGCGCAGGTAGCGCAGCCACGCACCGGGTGCCTCCGAGCCGGGCAGGTCGTCCTCGCGCACCACCCGCAGCAGCTGGCGTTCGATGGTGGACAACTTGCAGTTTTCCCAGCTGCCGCGATAACGGCGGCGCGTGGGATACAGCAGGTCTACATGGTCCAGCGCGCTGATCGGATCGCGCTGCCGGGCCAGGCGATAGCGTGCCTTCAGCAGCGGTGCGTCGTAGCTGCGGCCGTTGTAGCTGCAGAACACCGTGGACGGCTGCAGCCAGCCGGCGAAGGTGGCCAGCATGGCCTCTTCGGCGGCCATCGTGGACATCAGCAGCTGGCGGATGCGCAGGCCTTCGCCGCGCTGCGGGCAGGCATGCCAGTCCGCGGCGCCGATCATGAAGGCGCGGGTGCCGGTGCCGCCGGCCAGGCCGGTGGTTTCGGTATCGAAGAACAGCAGGTCGCGTGCGGCCACGTACTGGCCATCGCGGCGGGCGAAGTCCAAGGACAGCGGCTGCGCCGGAATCGACTGTGGCTGCAGCGATTCGATCAGGAACAGGCCCGGCGCGATTTCCTCGCCGGGCAGTTGCCGATCCTGCGCGCTGGCGCGCGCTGGCGCAGCCCCCCCGCGTGTGCGCAGGCCGAGCAGGCGATGCAGGCTGCCCACCTCCGGACGACGCAGCGGTGCGGATGCCGTGGCAGGTGCGGCCGCGCCGGTCGGCTTGTGGCGGATCTCCTGTTCCACCCACGCAAACACCGAACGTTCGGCCGCAGGTTGCCGTGCATCGTTGGCGGCCACCGGCGGCGGTGCGGCGGGCGGTGCCTCGGGCACGGCCGGCGTGCCCGCCTTCGGGTCACCGGCCTGTCTGCGCAGCAGGCGCAGTTTGTCCAGGCTCAGGCTCACGGCGCCAGCAGCTCCATCGGGTCGCGCGTGGTCACCACCACATCCGGCACGTGCTGGCAGGCGTGTGCATCGAACAGGTCCAGCACGCGCAGTGCCAGCGCACGCGGCGAGGTTTCGTCCTCTTCCTGCGCGGCCAGCACCGGGCCCACGCAGGCCGGGCAACCGGCCTTGCAGTCGCAGCGCTGCACCAGTTCGCGCGCGCGCTGCACCAGCTCGGCCTGGCGCTGCCACAGCGGCTCACTCAGGCCAACGCCGCCGGGGAAGTTGTCGTACAGGTACACGGTGGGCACGAATTCCTGCAGCAGTTCCACCACGCCGGGATCGCCATTGCTGCCGCGCAGCTGGCCACGGCCGCTCTGGTCGGCAATCGCGAACCAGGCACCATCGCCATTGCCGACCGATTTCTGCAGATCGCGCGCATCGGCCATCACCGCCACGGTGGCGACGATGTGCAGCGCATAGGCCGCGCCGAGGAAACCATCCAGCGCATCCTGCTTGCTGGCGAAGGCGCGCAGCAGCAGCGCCTGCGGCAACTGCCACCACACCGCCGTGGTGTGCAGTTCCTGGTCGGGCAGGTTCACCGGCCCGTAGCCGATGTTCTCGTGGGTGTAATAGCGGATCTTCTTGTAGCCGGCCACGCGGCGCACCACGTGAACTTCGCCATGGTGCGAATCGCCGCGGCCGGCCACGCCACCGTCGAAGCGGTCCAGCACCTTGAGCTTGGTGAAGTCGATGCTGTCGGTGTAGTAGTCCACGTGGGTGCGGGTGACGTAGGCCTTGCGGCCTTCCCAGTCCAGCGTTTCCACCTGGTACGGGGTGGACTGCACCATGTGGATGGCGCCTTCGTACAGGGTGAGCGCGGCGGCGGAGTAATCCACTTCGGCGATGATCTGCTGGCGGCCATCGCTGCGGTCGACCACCACGAAGTTGCCATCGGCCACCGCGCGCAGACTGACCGCGTTGGCCGGATAGCTGTCGGCGATCCATTCCCAGCGCTCGCCTTCGCGGTGGATCACCTCGGTTTCGGCCAGCGCTTCCAGGAACACTTCCGGATCGATCGGGCCGAAGCCATCGCCGACCCGGAACGGCAGTTCGAAGGCGGCACAGCGGATATGGTCGAACAGGATCAGCGGCTGGTCCGGGGCGATGCGCGCGTGTTCGGGCGAGGCTTCGGCGAAGAAGTCCGGATGGCGCACCACGTACTGGTCCAGCGGCTGCGAGCTGGCCACCATCACCCCCAGTGCGGGTTGCTGGCGGCGACCGGCGCGGCCGAAGCGCTGCCAGGTGGCGGCCACGCTGCCGGGGTAGCCATTGAGGATCACCACGTCCAGGCTGCCGATATCCACGCCCAGTTCCAGCGCCGAGGTGCTGACGATGCCGTCGATGTTGCCGGCACGCATGGCCCGTTCGGTCTCGCGGCGCTCGGTGGGCAGGTAGCCGCCGCGGTAGGCGCGGATGCGCGGTGGCTTGCGCGGGTCGTGGTCGAAGATGTCCTTCAGGTACTTGGTCAGCACTTCCACCATCAGCCGGGTCTGCGCGAACACCAGGGTCTTCAGCCCGGATTTGATCGCGATGCGGGCGATGCGGTTGCTCTGCGACCGTGCCGAGGCCCGCAGGCCCAGGTCCGGGTTGATCACCGGCGGGTTCCACAGCAGCACCTGCTTGGGCCCGCTGGGCGCGCCCGATTCGGTGATGGCGGTGACCGGGGCTTCGATGAGGGCTTCGGCATGCGCCTGCGGGTTGCCGATGGTGGCCGAGCACAGGATGAACTGCGGTTGCACGCCGTAGAACGCGCAGATGCGCTTGAGCCGGCGCAGCACGTTGGTCACGTGGCTGCCGAACACACCGCGGTAGGTGTGCACTTCGTCGATGACGATGTAGCGCAGGTTCTCGAAGAACTGCGCCCACTTGGTGTGGTGCGGCAGGATGGCCTGGTGCAGCATGTCCGGGTTGGACACCACGATGTCGCCGTGCAGGCGGATGGCCTGGCGCGCATCGCCGGGGGTGTCGCCGTCGAAGGTGAAGGCCTTCACGCCCAGGTCGCCGGCGCGGTTGAGTTCCAGCAGTTCGGCCACCTGGTCCTGGGCCAGCGCCTTGGTCGGAAACAGGTACAGCGCCTTGGCCTTGTCCTGCATGGCCGCGCTGACCACCGGCAGGGTGTAGCACAGCGACTTGCCGCTGGCGGTGGGGGTGACGATGGCCACGTGTTCGCCGCGCTGGCTGGCATTCCACGCTTCGGCCTGGTGGCTGTACAGCTGCTCGATGCCGCGCGCCTTCAGCGCGGCGGCCAGGGCCGGCGGCACCGACTCGGGAATGGGCGCGTAGCGGCCCTCGCGGCCGGGAATGGCGAAGCTGCCGGTAATGCGGTCGTGGTAGCGGCGCTGCAGGCGGGCGCTGAGCAGCGCGCCATCGCGCGCCGGCAGGCCATCGCGGGTGGCGAGCTTCTGCTCGGCATCGGCAGTGCGCTTGGCGAGTTCGTAGGCCATGGGAAGCGGGGTGACGATTTGCGAGGGGTCACATGGCACCACAGATGGGTCTCAGGGTGTGAGACCGCGGGCCGGGATGCAGTAAACCATTCAGTGCCGGGGCCCCGCAGCCACTGTCTTCCAGCCCAGCGCAGCGCGCCTGGAAGCGCGCCTGACACTGAACGCCTGCACGGCTCGCCAACAAAATCTGAAGCCACCATGCGTATGCTCGCAGACTGGACACATCCGACAGGGCAATGGCTGTGGCACGACGGACACTGCAGGGAGCACTTCTGGCCGGCATGATGCTGGCCGTCACCGCGCATGCGCAGCAGCTGCCTGCGCCGCCGGCCGAGACCACCGCGCAGACAACGCCAGCATCCTCACCGGCGCAGGACAGCGTGACCACGCTGGGCGAAGTACGCGCGCTGAAGCCGGAAGACGATCAGCCGCTGGACCTGTACCGCTTCAAGAACCCGGTGAAGTTCGGCGACAACCGCTTCAGCCGCGACTGGCAGGAACCGCCTACGCCCGAGCAGGTCAGCCTGGGTGGGGGCTACATCATGATGGGTGTGGTCAAGGGCGTGCTCGCCGCAGGCCGCGGGTTGAACAAGCTGACCGGCGGCCCGGACCAGATCCAGTCGGCCATTGCACGGCCACCGCCGGAACTGAGTGCCGACCAGCAGCGCCGCGCATTGCAGTTCTGCCAGCAGCAGGACGGCTGTGGCGCACCGCCACAGGACTAGGCGCTATCCTGCCGTCTTTCTTTCCGAGGCTGCCTGGATGCTGCTGCGTTCCCTTTTCCTGATTGCCCTGTGCGGCCCGTCGTTGGCGCTGGCCAGCGAACTGGCCGACGACGGTTCATGCCGCAATGGCGCCTTCCCCTCGCAGCAGTCGGACTTCGCCGTGGCCACGGTGGTGGGTACGCCGCGTCTGTACCTGCTGCGCGATCTGGACGGCTGCCCGGAAAAGGGTGAGGCCGCGTGCCGCCAGCGCAGCTACGTGGTGCGTGGCGATACGGTGGTGACCGGCCGCGACCTGGGTGCATACCGCTGCGCGTTCTTCCCCAACAAGGTGGGCGGCAGCGCGGGGTGGGTGGATCGCAGCAAGCTGCAGCCCGTGCCGCAGGTGACGCCGACCCTGCAGGGATGGGCGGGTGACTGGAAGGACGGCGACAACGGGCTGCAGATCCGCGTGCGTGGCAGCCAGTTGCAGGTGGAAGGCGATGCCTACTGGCCGTCGGCCAATCCGTCGCTGGAAGAACGGCCGGGTGGGCCGCACATCGGTGCGGTGAACGCGTCGGCCACGCCGCGCGGAAGCCAGGTGGATTTCGTCGAGGACACCTGCAGCGTGCACGCGCAGCTGCTGGGCGATGTGCTGGTGGTGTCGGACAACAGCGAATGTGGCGGCATGAACGTGCGGTTCGACGGGGTGTACCGGCGCGCGGGAAAACGCTGAGGGATCCGGCCCCGGTAGATCCACGCCATGCGTGGATGCTGTCTGCGATCCACGTGATGGGGTCAGAGCCCTTTCGCATGCGAAAGGGATCCGACCCCGGCGTTCACCTGCGCCGTTCAAGCCACCACAGCAGCGAAGCGCACAGGACGAACGCCAGCCACCATGGCCAACGTGGGCCGGCCACCGGCTGCATCGCCTGCGCGCCGACCGGCACGGTGGTTGCCAGTGCCTGCGTCGTTGCATCGATCATCGCCTGGCGGTGCAGGACGGCGGCGTCCTTCGCGTCGAACACATAGCGCCATACCGCCGCGTCGCCATGCTGCAGCCGCTGCCAGCCTGCTTCACGCGGCCACCAGCCGGCGCAGCGCTGCGACGCTGTGGCGGCGTCAACGACCAGTGGCACGCCTGCATCCTTTGCATCGAAGGCCTGCAGCGGTGCCTGCACGCCGCACAGGGCGACGAGCTCGCCCAGCCAGGCCTGCGGCTGCGGTGACCAGAGCGCGTCGCCGTTACGCTGCGCGCGGGCCACGCTGGCCAGCACCGTGCTCCACAGTTCGCCGTGGCGATCATCGCGACCGGCCAGCACCCAGCGCCACGTATCGGTGAGCGGCAACAGGCCGATGCGTCCCTTGCCAACGCTGCGCCAGCCACCGATGGCTGCACCAGCCTCGTCGTGCAGCAGTGCATTGCTGCCGGGCGACTGCAGGGCCAGTGCTTCCAGCGCGGGCAGTGCGGCCGTGTGCGAGCTGCGGTCGGCGATCTCGCCTTCGGCACTGGGTAGGGTGCCTGCGGCCAATGGACCCCGGCGCGCGGCCAGCATCGCGCTGTCACCATCGCCGGGCAGTGCAACGGCATGGCTGCCGCCATCACCCTGCACCGGCAAGCCGAGATCGCGCAGGCGCTGCCGTGCGCTGGCCGACGGCGCGCCGCTACTACGGACCAGTACGCCCAGCCCCTCGCGCAGGGCCTGGCGCAGCACGGACACCTGCCCGGCGCCCAACGCTGCCAGGCTGCGTTCGTCCAGCAGCAACAGATCGCTGCGCGCCAGACTGGCGGCGTCCAGCGGCACCGCACCGTCACCTACGCTGAGACCGGCGCCGGTGTCGGCCTGGACCTGCACCTGCAGGCCGGCATCGGTCGCCCAGCGGCGCAGATACTTCAGCTCCGGCCCCGGCGCGCTGGCGCGCACCCGCAGGCGCAGCGGCGGCGCCGCAACGGTCTGCTGCGGCACCGGCACGCTGTCCAGCACATGGGCCTGCGCATCCAGCAGGCGCAGATGGAACACGCTGCGGCCGGGCGCACGGGCGATGCCGCTGAGGCGCACGCGACCATCGGCGCCCAACGTCGCTCGATCAACCACGGTGTCGGCCGGGTCCAGCAGTTCGGCGCGCCCGCCGGTGACGCCGCGCGCCTGCGCGTGTACCTCGAAACGGGCACCGGGCGCCGCATCGGCCGGGGGCTGCAGCGCGATCCAGCCACGCGGCGCAGGAGCTGCCCGCCACGTCACACTGGCCGGCAGCGCGGCATCGCGATCGCGGGCTGCCAGCCCGGCGCCGACCAGCGTGAGCGTGGCGGCAGGATGCCTGCGCAGCGCGGTGGCCAGGTCGGGCACACGCTGGCCACCCAGTACGTCGGCGGCTTCCGGTAACAGCAGCACTGGACCTTCACTGGCCGGCACGGCACCCGCGGCGGCGGCATCTGCGGTGAGCACGACCAGGCCGCCCCCGGGCTGCTGCGCGCTGGGCGGCAACAGGCAGAGATAAAGCAGCACTGCGGCAATGCCCTGAAGACCCAGACGCACCGCGCGCAGGCCGCGATGCGCGGTGGGCGTGCGCAGCTGCTGCACGCTGGCCACGACCACGATGATGGCCAGGGCGACGGCCAGCCACAGGTTCAACGCGGTGGCCGTCATGGCTGCGCCTCCAGTGCATCCAGATACTGCTGGCCCATCGCATCGGTGGCCGTGCGCCGCATCACCTGCGGCAGCGGGCGCTGCAGGGCGCGCCACAGTTGCGCACGCAGGCGCTGGCGGCAGTCCTTGCAGCCTGGCTCGATACGCAGTTGCTCGATGGCGGCGGCCAGGTCCAGTGCATCGGGCAGGAAAGCGGCATTGCGTTGCTGCCAGCTGACCAGTGCATCCAGGTCGGCGGTGCCATCGCCATCACCCAGCCGCTGCCAGGCTTCGACGATGGCCGGGTCCGGTGGCGTGCGTGCCGCCAACGGCAGTTCACGGCTGGCCAGCCCGGCGCGGTCACCGCCCAGCCGGCGGCTTTCATCGATGGGCGGCAGCTCCGGCCCCACGCGGGCCAGGTAGATGCGCTCGGCCTGCTGCACCTGCTTGATGAAAGCCAACGCCTTGTAGGCGAAGGGCAGTGCCTGCTCGGGGCGGCCCTGGCGCAGCTCGCCTTCGGCCGACCACATCTGGTCCAGCGCGGCCTTCAACGTGGCCCGCGTCTGCGGATCCAGCAGGGTGGCCGCTTCGGCGTGGTCGTGGGTGTGTCCATATTCGGAAAGCACGTCGGTGCCACTGCCGAACACCGGCGGCGTATCGGCGGTGCTGGCCGTGCCGCCGTGACCATGGTCGTGATCGTCGCCGTGGTCATCGTGATCGTGCGCGTCGGCGGTGGGCGCATCGCTGGTGGGCAGATCGCTGGTCGGTGGTGGCTTCGCTGCGCCTTCGCTCTCCTCGCCCAGGAACTGGCCGTAGCGCAGGCGCAGGATGCGCTGGTCCACGCCGATGGCATCGCTGCGCGTCACGAACGCATCGGCAGCGAGGGCGCGCCGCTGGCGGATCAATGCCTCGGCATCGATGATGATCTGCCGCTGGCTGCGGAAGTAGGCCGGCAGGGTCTTCTTGATGCGGCCTTCCAGTTCGGCAGTGAGTGCCACCTCCGCACTCGGCAGGCGCAGGATCACGCTGCTGCTGCGCGCGGTCTGCGGCCGGGGTGCATGGTTGTCGCGGACTTCCAGCTGCGCGATCACATCGCCGCCGGGCTGCGCGCCCAATGCAGCCAGATCCAGCGTATGGGCGAAGCGCCGTGCGCTGGCTTCGCCGCTGCCGGTCAGCGCCACGCGGCGTGTTGCGAAGGTGATGTTCTCGCCACTGCCCTGGGTGGTGGTGATCGACAACGTTGCCCCCGCAGCGACGCCATAGTCATCGCTGGCTTCGAAGCGCAGCGTCCACTGGCGTTGCCCGGGCGTGCCGAGCACCAGGCTGGATGCCGGTTCCAGCACCCGCACGCTGGGCGCCCGGTCGGCCACCACGTCCAGCCGGTGCAGGCGGGTTTCGGCCAGCGCCGGTTCGCTCACCACGCGGTACAGCACGGGCGCGCGCGCAACGTCCTGCGCCAGCCAGTGGCCATCCTGCTCGTGCAGCGGCAATTGCCGGCCATCGTGGAACTGCAGCCAAGCCCTGGCCGGGGCGCGATCGAAGCGTAGTGACCAGGACAGCCGGCTGTCGGCGGCGACCTTGGCATCCAGGGCATTCTGGGTGAGGGTCGGTTGCCCGGTGTAGGCCGGCGCGTCCACGCGCAGGCGGCTGGACTGCAGGTGCAGCGGTCCCGCGGGGGCCAGCCGGCCTGCTGCCGGCGCGTGCGAAGGCTGCGGGCGCGCGCCGGCACGCGGCCAGCCCAGCGCCAGCAGCGCGATGGCCAGGCCGCCCAGCCAGCACAGCAGCAGCGCGCCGCGCGGCCAGCGCGGACGCAGCTCCGGCATCGCCCGTTCCAGGGTGGCCAGCACATGCGTGCGCTGGCGCTGCTGCAGCGGATTGAGCGTGGCAGCATCGGCAAACAGCAGGTCGGCGCTGTCTTCGCTGCTGCCGCTGGTGTCGAGTTGCCGCTGTAGCCAGTGCCGGTCCAGCCGGCGCGCGTGTGCGGTGGCCAGCGCGGCGCAGGCGAGCAGGCCGACCGTGGCGACCACGCAGGCGACGTCGAACCCGCCCAGGCGCAGGGCCAACGTGGCGGCGGCCAACGCCCAAGGCAGTCCCAGCAGCAGGGTGATGAGCGCGCGTCGGCGTCGGGCGCGGCGCCATGCGAGTTGAAGTGTCTTCATGCCGCCGTCCTGCGCCGCGCGCTGCTGGCCATGCAGCGTTCCAGCGCGAACAGCAGCACGATGGCCAGCAACAGCCACGCGGTGGGCTCGCGCACTGGCGCTGTGGCGGCTGGCAGTGCCGCGCGCTGTGGCGCCTGGTCCAGGGCATTTCCCAGCCGCGGTGGCGCCGGTGGCTGCAGCGCCAGCAGCAGGGCACGCGGCAGGTGCGGATCGCGCAGTGCCTGGGTCTTGGCGGCATCCCAGTCAGCGGGCAGCGACAGCAGACGGCCGCGGCCGACGCGCTGCTGCCAGAGCAGGGGGGCACCACTGGCGTCGCGCAACAGCACACTGGCGTTTGCGCCCGGCTTGGCGGCAGTCAGCACCTGGCCGCCGTCGCCCAGCCACGCCTGCCAGCGAGCGGGCAGCGCGTCGCCCCGGGTCCACACAGCGGTTTCGCCGCGCGCGGGCAGGGCATCGGCAGGCAACGTATCCGGCACTGTCTGCACGCCCCACGCGCGCTGCAGTGCGTTCAACCAGTGCTGCGCCGCGCTGGGTGCATCGGCCTGCACGCGCAGCCGCGGTGGCGCTGCCTGGGCCCGCTCCGCGGTGAGCGCGAGCGGATGCGTATGCCATTGCACGTCGCGTGACAGCTGCACCCGTGCGCCATCCAGGCCGGGCAACGGATCGGGCACGTGCACGATCAACGCGGTGCCTGCAGGGAGCTGCGCGTCCAGTTCGCGCAGCAGGCTGGGCAGGGCGGCGTTGCCGGGTACTGGCGCTTGTTCGATGGCCGGGAAGCCGGGCGCAAGCCAATGCCAGTTCGCAGCGTCGGCACCACCGCGCAAGGCGCCCGCATCCAACCCAGGGGCGACCACCGTCCAGGCGGCGGGCACCGGCGCAGGGCCGGACAACGCCGGCCGCGCCAGCAGCAGGGCCAGCGCGGCCAGCAACAGCAGGCGCACCAGCAGCAACGGCCAGTCATCGAAACGGATGCGCTGGCGCGGGCGGATCTGCGCGCGCAGCCAGCGCAGGGCCGCGAAATCCAGCGGCGTGTACGGATGGCGGCGGGCCAGGTGGATCAGCAGCGGCAGCAGCCAGGCAGCCAGTGCGGCCAGGCCCAGCGGGAACAGCAGGTTCATGCGCTGCCCCGGCGGCCGAACAGGGCCTGCAGTGGCTGGTCCAGCGGCTGGTCGAGCCAGCCGGTGGCGCTGGCGATGCCGCTGGCCTGCAGGCGTGACTGCAGGGCGGTGCGTGCGGCAGCGAAGCGCTGCAGGTAATCGCTGCGGATTGCTGCGCCATCGCCCAGCAGTTCGTCGCCGGTTTCCGGATCGCGAAAGCGATGGCCGACGTCGAACGGGAAGTCGCGTTCGTCGGCGGTCAGGATCTGCAGCAGCATCACTTCGCGGCGCGCGCCGGCCAGTTGTTCCAGCAAGGCGATTCCGGCTTCGTCGAAGCCGTCGCCGAGGGCCAGCAGCAGATCGCCGGGGCGCACCCGCTCCCACAGCGGCCGCAGGCGCTCGGCCACCGGCCACGCGCCGCGGGCCTGCAGGGCATGCAGTTGCAGATGGATGCGATCGCGCTGTCGTGCACCGCTGGCGGCCGGCACCAGCTGCAGGCCAACGCCGCTGATTGCCAGCAGGCCGAAGCGGTCGCCCTGCTGCAGGGCCAGTTCCAGCACACACGCGGCAATGCCGCGCATGTGGTCCAGGCGCGTGCGCTGTGGCGCGGCGCGGTCGGCCTGGCCGGCCGAGGCGGTGGCGTCCAGCAGCAGCCAGACCGTGATCGGGCTCTCGCGTTCGGATTCGCGCACGAAGAAGCGGTCCGAGCGGGCGTACAGCTTCCAGTCGATCTGGCGCAGCGCGTCGCCCGGCTCGTAGGCGCGGTACTGGGCAAACTCCAGGCCGGCACCGCGGCTGCGGCTGGCGTGCTGGCCGATGCCGCTGGCGCCGCTGGCCAGGCGCGGCGACAGCCGCAACGTGCGCAGGCGCGCACGCAGGTCCGGCGGCAGGGTCAGCGGAATGGCGGCGCTCACGCGGGGATCAACCGGGGAACGGTACGGCCTGCAGCAGCGCTGCAACCACGTCGTCGGCGCGCTTCTGTTCGGCTTCGGCGGCGAAGGACAACAGCAGGCGATGGCGCATGACCGGTGCGGCCAGCGCCTGTACGTCCTCGCGGGTGGCGGCGAAACGGCCCTGCAGCAGTGCGCGGGCCTTGGCTGCCAGCACCAGTGACTGCCCGGCACGCGGGCCGGCGCCCCACTTCACCCACTGGTTGATGGCCGCCGGCGCACCGTCGCCGGGGCGGCTGGCGCGTACCAGGCGGGTGATCCAGGCCAGCACGTCGGGGCTCACGTGTACCTGGCGCACGGCCGCCTGCAGGGCGATCACCGCCTCGGCATCCATCACCTTCGGCACCGCTGCGCTGGCGCCGCCGGTGGTCTGTTCCAGGATCTGCCGTTCCTCGTCTTCGCTGGGGTAATCCACCAGCACGTGCAGCAGGAAGCGGTCCAGCTGTGCTTCGGGCAGCGGGTAGGTGCCGGCCTGCTCGATCGGGTTCTGCGTGGCCAGCACGAAGAACGGCGCGGGCAGTGCATAGGTCGTTCCCGCGTAGCTGACCGTGCGTTCCTGCATGGCTTCCAGCAGCGCCGCCTGGGTCTTGGGCGGGGTGCGGTTGAGTTCGTCGGCCAGCAGCAGGTTCGTGAAGATCGGGCCCTGCTGGAAGCGGAAATGACGATGGCCGGTGCCGTGGTCTTCCTCCAGCAGTTCGGTGCCGAGGATGTCGCTGGGCATCAGGTCGGGGGTGAACTGCACGCGCCGGAACTGCAGTTCCAGCGCCTGCCCCAGCGAGCGCACCAGCAGGGTCTTGCCCAACCCGGGCGCGCCTTCCAGCAGGCAGTGGCCGCCGGCCAGCAGGCCGATCAGCAGCTGCTCGACCACCGCGCTCTGGCCCACCACGGCCTGGGCCAGGGCATCGCGCAGCGCATGCAGGCGCGGCAGCAGGGAATCGAGGTCGGGCTGGGTCATGGCGGTGTTCCGATCAGTTGTTCAGTGCGTACATCACGATGTTGACGCCGAAGCGGGTGTTGTCTTCGGCCAGGAAGCGCTTGTTGCGCCAGTCGTAGTCCCACTCGCAGCCGTAATCCTTGTTGCTGTAGAGCACGCCCAGGCGGCCATCGACCTCGATGCCCTTCAGGTAGTCGTGCACCAGGTCGTCGCCCCAGCCGTTCAGTTCGAAGCTGGTGGCGGGTGGGCCTTCGGGGAAACGGAAGAAACTGCGGTACAGCGCGTGGCTGTTGGGCAGCTTCTGCAGTGCCTTCGGCCCGAACAGGCGCGCCATCTGCGCTTCGAACGAGGTGGCGAACAGGCCATCGATGTCATGGTTGCAGTCATCGACGAAGACGAAGCCGCCGTTGCGCACGTAGCGCACGAAGTTCTGCCGTTCGGCAGCGTTGAACTCCACCAGGGTGTGGCCGGCCAGGTAGCAGAAGGGGGCTTCCAGCATGCGTGGATCGGCCAGGGCCACCACGTGCTCCTGCGGGTCCACGCGCAACGAGGTGTAGTCGATCAACGAGGTGATGAGGTTGGACGGCATGCGCGCGTCCACGTCCCAATCGCCGGAATCGTACTGCAGGCGGGTGAACCAGAAGTCGTAGCGGGAACTGCGCGGGCCCGCCTGCGCCCACGCTGGCAGCGCCGCCGCTGAAGCGGCAGCGGCCAACCAGCGCAGGCAGGCCCGGCGATCCATCAGACCGCGTCGGACAACGAGGTGAAGGTGAAATCGCGCAGCTTCATCGGCGGGATCATCATCACGAAGCTGGATTCATCACCGGCCACGCGCACCGGCTTGCCCAGCTCTTCGATGTTGTTGAGCATGATCACCGGCGATTCGTTGAAGCGGAAATTCTTCACCGGGTGCTTGATCTGGCCGTTCTCGATGTAGAAGGTGCCGTCGCGGGTGAGGCCGGTCAGCAGCACGGTCTGCGGGTCGACCATGCGGATGTACCAGGTGCGGGTGACCAGGATGCCCTTCTGGGTGCCGCGCACCAGCTCGGCGGTGCTCTTCTCGCCACCGCTCATCAGCAGGTTGCCCGGCGTGGCCTTGGCGGTCTTGCCCTGCTTCTGCGCCCAGAAGCGCGAGTAGTCCAGGTTGGCTACCTTGCCGTTCTCGATGATGGCCATGCGCTCGCGCGGCATGCCTTCCCCATCCCACGGCAGCACCGGCGCTTCCGGGTGCCAGGGGTCGGCGTACATGCTCACGCGCGGGTCGTACACCTGCTCGCCCAGCTTGTTGCCGCCGCCCTTCTTCGACAGGAAGCTGCGGCCTTCGTCGGCCGAGCGGGCGCTGAAGAAGTTCATCATGAAGCTGATCAGGCCCGCCGCCGCTGCCGGCTCCAGGATGACCGTGTACTTGCCCGGTTCCAGCGCCTTGGCCTCGGCCGATTCGGTGGCCTTGCGCATGGCGATGCGGATGTCCTGCTCGGCCTTGAAGTCGGCGGCGTCCTTCAGGTTGCGGCCGACCCAGCCCGAACCGCGGCCGTCTTCGGTGCGCACGGTGCAGGTGTAGTCGAAGCTGGTGGTGCGCTGGTAGCCGAAGTTGCCATTGCTGTTGGCCGTGGCATAGAAGCCCTGGCCATCTTCCAGGAAGCCAGCGGCGATCAGGCCGTTGCCACGGCACGGGGCGATCGAATCGGCCGCGACCTTGGCCCGGAAGGCCGGGTCGATGGCCGCGGTGGATTCGCTGAAGGTCGGGCTGGGGCGGTAGCTCTGCTTGCCGATGGCCGGCATGAATTCCGGGTTTTCCGGGGCCAGGCGGGCCAGGTCTTCGGCGCGGCGCACCACGCGTTCCAGCGCGGCATCGTCGAACTCGTTGATCGAGGCGGTACCCACGCGCTTGCCGAAGGCCACGGTGACGGCCAGTTCGGTGTTGTCGACAATGCCGCTGGTGGACACGTTGTTCAGCGCGAAACGGATGTTGCCGTTGAGCGAACCGACCAGTACGGCGCTGCACTCATCGGCCTTGGACAGGGCGATGACCTTGTCGAGGATGGCCTTGGCCTGGGCTTCGGTGAAGATACTCATGGTGTAAGGGCTCCTGACCGGTCAGCCGAGGCTGCGTGCGGTGTTGATGACGTTGATGCCGTTGAAGCGCGCGGTGGACGAACCGTGCGAGACCGCCGAAACCTGGCCTGGCTGGCCCTTGCCGTCGAAGAACGACCCGCCCAGGCGGTAGTCGCGCTCGTCGGCCACGGCGGTGCAGGCGTTCCAGAACTCCGGCGTGCGGATCTGGTAGGCCACGTCTTCCAGCATGCGGGTGATCTGCCCGTTCTTGATCTCGTAGAACAACTGGCCACCGAACTGCGCGTTGTAGCGCTGCTGGTCGATCGAGAACGAACCGTCACCGATGATGTAGATGCCGTTCTCCACGTCCTTGATCATGTCGGCCACGCTGAGCGGGGTCTTGCCCGGTGCCATCGACACGTTGGCCATGCGCTGGAACTGCACGCTGGACCAGGAATCGGCATAGCAGCAGCCGTCCGATTCGGTCTTGCCCAGGATATGGGCCTGGTCGCGGATGGTCTGGTAGTCCACCAGCTTGCCGTTGCTGATCAGGTCCCAGCGCTTGCACTTCACGCCTTCATCGTCATAGGCAACCGCGCCCAGGCTGCCCGGCTGGGTCTTGTCGGCGAAGATGTTCACCTGCTCGCTGCCGTACTGGAAGTGCTGTTCGCGCTTGTCCAGGGTGGCGAAGCTGGTGCCGGCGTAGTTGGCTTCGTAGCCAAGCACGCGGTCCAGTTCCAGCGGGTGGCCGATCGATTCGTGGATGGTCAGCCAGGTGTGCGACGGGTCGAGGACCAGGTCGTACTTGCCGGGCTTCACCGACGGCGCCTTCAGTTTCTCCTGCGCCTGCCTGGCGGCCGCGATGGCGTCTTCCTTCATGTCGTAGGACGAACCGTAGTTCACCACCCCGTTGGGGGTGAGCACCTTGCCGGCAGCGGCGCCGTCCAGGTACTCGTAGCCCAGGCCCATCGGCGCGGACAGGCCTTCGCGGGTGCGGAACTTGCCGCTGGCCTTGTCGATGGCGGTCACTGTCATCGGCGCCCAGATGCGGTGTACGTCCTGGTCGATGTAGGAACCATCGGTGGAGGCGAAGTACTTCTGTTCGTTCACCAGGAACAGCATCGAATTGACGAAGCTGGCACCGGCGCCCATCGCCGCGGCATTGACGTCCAGCAGCAGGTCGACCTTTTCCTTGATCGGCACCTCCATGGCGTTCTTGCGGATCGGCGTCCTCCAGCTCACCTCGCCCACGCCCGGTGCCTTGGCCAGCTGCACCGGTGCGGTCTGCACGCCGGCGTTGGCCTTGGCAATGGCGGCGGCCTGCTGCGCGGCGCGGGCCACGTCGGCGGTGCCCAGCGCATTGGTGGCGGCAAAGCCCCAGGCACCGTTGACGATCACGCGGATGCCCACGCCGGTGGACTCGGTGTTCACCACGTTCTGCACCTTGTCTTCGCGGGTGATCACGAACTGCCGCAGGTAGCGGCCGATGCGCACGTCGCAGTAGGTGGCGCCGGCGCTGCGCGCGGCCTGCAGGGCGGCGTCGGCCAGGCGCTTCTTCAGCGCCGGGTCCAGGCTGGACTGCAGCTGCTCGGCGGCAATGGCCTTGCCGAAGAACGAGGGCACGATCAGGCCACCCGCGGTAAGCCCGGTCAGGGCCAGGAAGTCACGTCTTTGCAAGGCTGCTCTCCACGTCGAAGGATGGGAAGACTCAGGCGCCGAGACTGCGCGCGGTGTTGATGATGTTGATGCCGTTGAAGCGGGTGGTGGACGATCCGTGCGAGACCGCCGAGACCTGGCCGGGCTGGCCCTTGCCATCGAAGAACGAACCGCCCAGGCGGAAATCCCGTTCATCGCAGATGGCGGTGCAGGCATTCCAGAACTCCGGCGTGCGGATCTGGTAGGCCGCGTCCTCGACCATGCCGGTGATCTTTCCGTTCTTGATCTGGTAGTACAGCTGGCCACCAAACTGCGCGTTGTAGCGCTGCTGGTCGATGGAGTAGGAGCCGCGGCCGTGGATCCAGATGCCGTTCTCCACGTCCTTGATCATGTCCTCCACGCTGAGCGCTGCCTTGCCCGGTGCCAGCGAGACGTTGGCCATGCGCTGGAACTGCACGCTGGACCACGAATCGGCATAGCTGCAGCCGTGCGAGGCCTCGCGGCCGAGGATGTGGGCCTCGTCACGCGTGGCCTGGTAATCGATCAGCACGCCGTCGCGCACCAGGTCCCAGCGCTGGGTCTTCACCCCTTCGTCGTCGTAGCCGACAGCGCCCAGGCTGCCCGGCTGGGTCTTGTCGGCGAAGAAGGTGACGATGTCGCTGCCCCAGCGGAAGCCGGCATCGCGCTTGTCCAGCGTGGCGAAGCTGGTGCCGGCGTAGTTGGCCTCGTAGCCCAGCACGCGGTCCAGTTCCAGCGGGTGGCCGACGTTTTCGTGGATGGTCAGGAACAGGTTGGACGGGTCCAGCACCAGGTCGTACTTGCCGGGCTTGACCGAGGGCGCCTTCAGCTTCTCGCGCGCGTGGCGGGCGGCGGCAATGGCGTCCTCGACCGGGTCATAGGAATCGCGGTAAGCGGTGATGCCGCCGGGCAGCTGCACCTTGCCGCGTGCATCGCCATCGAGGAATTCGTAGCCCATGCCCATCGGCGAGGACAGGCCGGCACGGGTGCGGAACTTGCCGCTGGCCTTGTCGATGGCGGTGGCGGTGAAGGGCAGCCAGATGCGGTGGATGTCCTGGTCGATGAACGAGCCGTCGCTGGAGGCGAAGTACTTCTGCTCGTTGACCAGGAACAGGGTGGAGTTGATGAAGTCGGCGCCGGCATCCAGCGCGGCGCTGTTGAGCGCCAGCAGCAGTTCCACCTTGTCCTGGATCGGTACGGCCATGGCGTTCCTGCGCACCGGCGTCTGCCAGCGCACGTCGCCCACGGCCGGGGTGGGAGCCAGTTGCACGGGGCGGGTCTGGATGGTCGCGTTGGCGCGGGCGATGGCGGCCGCCTGTTCGACGGCCCCGCGCACGGCGGCCTCGGTCTGCTGGTGGGTGGCTGCGAAGCCCCAGGCGCCATTGACGATCACCCGCACGCCCACGCCGGACGACTCCCGGTTGGTCACGTTGCCGACCTGGTGCTCGCGGGTGATGACCGACTGGTTGAGGTAGCGGCCGATGCGCACGTCGCAGTAGCTGGCCTTGGCCGTGCGGGCGGCGGACAGGGCCACCTCGGCCAAGCGCCTGCGCTGGGCGGTATCAACCGGGGCCAGCAGCTGCTCGGCCGCGATCAGCCGCGAATGCGGCAGCACCAGGCCCGCCAGGCCCAGACCGGAAAATGCCAGGAACTCACGTCGTTGCACAGCGTCTCTCTCTCACTTCCGTGCGGCTGGCAACGGGCCAGGCCGATCACGTCAACTCTCCGACTTTCGCCAGCGCGGGGCATGGCGGCAAGTGACTGCAGTCATGGGTGGGGAGGGTTTGGGCAGGGCTTGCAGCCCTGCACTGCTCAATGCAACGGCAACGGCCAAAGCCAGAGCCAGAGCCAGAGCCAGAGCCAGAGCGGCATTCGTGGGTGGGCGGGGCGGTGTCGGATTGCGGGGACGCCGTGAATCCGTCCATGGAGGCTTGGCAGCCGCATCCATGCGGCTGACACCCCGCAATCCGACACCGCCCCGCCTCTGACAGTTCCCCGCGGCTGTTGGTAGGTGTCGACCTTGGTCGACACAATCTGTCAGATATCGATACATAAAAATGGGGTCAGATCCGTTTTCCTTCGGAAAACGGATCTGACCCCCAGAGCTGTCCTGACAGAACGCAGCCAACTGTCGAAGGCGGGGTGGGTCCAGTTGAGGGGGCGTGAGCCGCATGGATGCGGCGACCGAGCTTACATGGGTGAGGGCGCTTTGCTTGCGAGGCACTGCTTCGCAAGCGCCCGAACGCACAGCCGCCAGCGGCTGGGCCGGGCCCCGGAGGGGGACTTGCAGCGTCCCCCTCAACCGGACCCACCCCGCCAACCCAAGGAATGCAGGCTGTTGCTGTTGCTGTTGCGTTGAGCAGGTGCAGGGCTGCAAGCCCTGCCCAACAATCCCCCCTCGTGCACAATGGGCCGACTCCGCTTGGACCCCGCCCTGATGTCGAGCAAGCCGTATTCAGAAGCCTGCGAACGCAACCGCGAACCGATCGCCGCGGCGCTCGACCCGTGGATGGGCGACCGCCACCGGGTGCTGGAGATCGGCAGTGGTACGGGCCAGCATGCCGCGTTCTTCGCCGAGCGCTGGCCGTGGCTGCGCTGGCAGCCGAGCGATCACCCCGACCATCTGCCGGGCATCGAGGCCTGGCGCGCCGAGGCCGCGTTGCTGAACCTGCTGCCGCCGCTGGCGCTGCAGGTGGAACTGCCGCCTGCGCCGGGTCTGGCACTGCCCGTAGGTAGCACCTTCGACGCCGCCTTCAGCGCCAACACGTTGCACATCATGGGCTGGGAGCATGTGCAGGCGCTGTTTGCCGCCCTGCCGCCGCTGCTGCGCCACGGCGCGTTGCTTGCGGCGTACGGCCCGTTCAATTACGGCGGCCGCTACACCAGCGACAGCAATGCGCAGTTCGATGCTTGGCTGAAGGCGCGCGACCCGCGCAGCGGCATCCGCGATGTGGAAGCCGTGCAGGCGCTGGCCGCGGACAACGGCTTCACCCGCCTGCGCGACGTGGCCATGCCGGCCAACAACCGACTGCTGCTGTGGCGGTTGGGGTGATCAGCTAGCGGATTGTTCGAATTGCCGCAGGCAGCGCTGGCAGCTTGCACTGATACCGTCCACCATACGTTCCAGAACCGGGTGGTGCATGCCCTCTGCCTGCAGCCCCGCGAGCAATGCCCGGGCGATGCCGGGCAGCTGTGTTGCCATGTCGAACAGGCCCGACAGTGATTTCTGCGGGTCCAGCTTCATTCCATCAGCGGTGGCCTCCCAATCCGCCAAGCGGACATCCCACCAGCGGTAATGACTGCCGATCTTCATGGCCATCTTGATCTTGCGTTGCTGCACATGTGCATAGGGCAGTGCACTTGAGATGTCATACAGCGGGGCAAGGCGAACGTTTCCTTGTGCGCCGATCAGCAGCGAATAGTTCTTGGCATGCGCGTCAGTGCCGCCAATGAGATAGTTGAACTGCAGTGCCTGCAGCAGTCTTTCGACATCCGCTCTCGGCTTGCTGGAATGTTCCCAAAGCACGCGCGCCAGATCGGCCGGCCCCGGTCCGCCCTGATTCTGGTACTTGATGTGTGGCATGACACCCAGCGCCTGGCAGAAGTCTTCCTGGTGAACGCGTTGCCAACCCTGCGCTGTTCGTACGCGGTCGAAGCGCGTCACCGCAATGGCCTGTGCATCCTCCAAGCACATCATTTCAGTGGACGCAGCCGACATGCCGAGTTGACTGGCCAGGCGCAGACAGAAGACCTCGTTCTCCACGAATCCGTCGTAGTCGCCACTGGGGGGTTTGAGGATATGCGTGGTGGGGATGCGACCGGCCGGAATTGCCCAACCTCCATCGTCGCGCTGCATCAGGGCGATCTTGGGTTGCGCCCCGGCCAGGCTGAACTGGCCGACATCGTCGGGTTGCCGCGCTGCAATCTGGTCCACTCGGATCCGCTGAAGGCGCTGGGCGACCTCATGGAGGGACAGCGGCTCCTGCCGATCGTCCTCACCGGCAAGTACGGCGGCGAGCCGTTCGCCTCGTACGAACTGGACCGCGCCGGCACAGTCTTCACCGACATGTGACAGCAACGCGACCGGGTTGCGGGACGAAACATGGAACCGGGAAGCCCATCGCTGCAGAAGGGCCTCGTTGTCGGGCAGCAGCCCCCACAGGACCGCAGAGAGCGTGGCAGCGGGCGCGCTGTTCTCTGTCAATGGAAGTGCAAGTGACAAGGGATAGGCGCCCGGCGTCTGGCGCCAACTGTCTGCATACCGGAATGTCGGATGGCCATGTGCATCCTGTCCCAGGTATCCAGCCAGTCTGTTGGAAAGGAGTACGTTGAGGTCCATGCGGGAGGCACGATGTCCGGGAGGAAGGGGCTGTCAGACGGCCTTGTGGGGCTTTCTACGCCCCAACGTCATGGCAGTCGCGCGGTGCTCATCCGGGCGCAGCCCGTTGCCATCCACGATAGTGTCGATATCAGGCAGTTCCAGAGGCATTTCCGACGATGCAGCGGAGGAGGCCATTCCCTCGACAGTGCCCGTAGCCAGTATCAGGCCGAGGACGTTGAGCGTCCGCAGCACCAGTTGCAGCTCCACCCGCGGCTTGCCCTTCTCCATTTCGATGACCCATTGCCGACTGACGCCTACGCGTTCGGCCAACTGGGCCTGATCCCAACGGAGTGCTTTGCGACGCTGGCGGATGACCAAGCCCAGGTCTCGGGACGTTCGCAGGATGTCCATAGGTGGAATGTATGCGCTCGGCAACATTTAATCAAAAGTCGCCGTTCGATAACATTTCAAGAATGTCATTGAACGGCGACAATTTCTGAAATGTCGACGTTCGCTGGCATTGCTCGCCAGCGCCTCCGGCTCTAGATCCCTCCGGGCAGTCGGCCAAGGGCCGGTAGGGCCCTGCTGCCGGTTACGCCACCTGCACGATATGCAGCGCCTTCGGGTTGCGCCACTGCGCCAGCAGCGCCGCTTCCCGCGCCTTGGCCTGCGCGAAATGGGCTTCCTTGACGTGGCCGAAGCCGCGGATGTGCTCGGGCACGCTGGCAATCTCCACCGCCAGCGACAGGCGGTCGTCCTCCAGCCCCTCCAGCAGCATCTGCACCGTCGCCTCGTAATCCGCAATCAGCTGGCGTTCCATGCGGCGCTCTTCGGTGCGGCCGAACACATCGAAGCGGCCGCCACGCAGGAACTTCAGCCTGGCCAGCAGGCCGAAGGCCTTGAACATCCACGGGCCGTATTCCTTCTTCAGCAGGCGGCCCTGTTCGTCCTTCTTGGCGAACAACGGCGGCGCCAGGTGGAAGCGCAGCTGGTAGTCGCCCTCGAACTGCTGCTGCAGGCGGCGCTGGAAATCGCCGCTGGTATACAGGCGCGCCACTTCGTACTCGTCCTTGTAGGCCATCAGCTTGAACAGGTAGCGGGCCACGGTTTCGGTCAGCGCGGTGGAGCCGCCGATGCGCTCACCTTCGGCCGCGCGCACGCGTGCCACCAGCTCGCGGTAGCGCGCGGCATAGGCCGCATCCTGGTAGTCGACCAGGAACGCGGCACGGCGTTCGATCATTTCATCCAGCGAACGCGACAGGCGCGCATCGTCCAGCGGCAGGAACGCGACGTCGCCACCGTGCGAGGGCAGGCCACGCAGTTCGCGTTCGTCGCCGGTGTTGCGCGGCGCGGCGGTGGCGCCCCATTCGTTGCCTTCCCATTCGCCCGGCGGCAGCGGGTGCAGCGGGCCGGGCGTGGCTTCGGTGTCGGTGTGGCGGTTGCGCACTAGGCCGGCAGCCTGCTGCACGGCCTGCGGGTCGACCGCGGCCAGGCGGCCCCAAGCGAAGGCCTGCTGGTTCATCGCCACGGCGGCGCCATTCAGTTCGATGGCACGCATCAGCGAATCGAACGACAGCGGCACCAGGCCCTGCTGCCAGGCGTAGCCCAGGATGAACAGGTTGGCGGCGATCGCATCGCCCAGCAGCGCGGTGGCCAACTGGGTGGCATCCAGCAGCAGCGGCTTCTGGCCGCCCAGCGCCACGCGCACGCCGGCGATGATGTCGGCGGCCGGGAACTGCATGTCCGGGCGGGTGGTGAAGGTGCCCGGCATCGCTTCGTAGGTGTTCAATACCACCTGCGAGCGGCCGGCGCGCACCTTCGACAGCGCCCAGTAGTCATTCACCACCACCATGTCGCAGCCCAGCACCAGGTCGGCCTCGCCGGCGGCAATGCGCACGGCGTGGATATCGTCCGGGCGCCGCGCGATGCGGATATGCGTGGTCACCGCGCCGCCCTTCTGCGCCAGGCCGGTCTGGTCCAGCACCGAAGCACCCTTGCCTTCCAGGTGGCCGGCCATGCCCAGCAGCGCGCCGATGGTCACCACGCCGGTGCCGCCCACGCCGGTGATCAGGATGTTCCAGGGCTGTTCCAGCGTGCCGCGCACGGTCGGCGCCGGCAGGTTGTCCAGCAGCGTGGAGGCATCGCGCTTGCTGCCCTTGCGCGGCTGGCCACCGTGCACGGTCACGAAGCTGGGGCAGAAGCCGTTCACGCACGAATAGTCCTTGTTGCAGTTGGACTGGTCGATTTCGCGCTTGCGCCCGAACTCGGTGTCCTTCGGCAGCACCGACACGCAGAAGCTCTTCTTGCCGCAGTCGCCGCAGCCTTCGCAGACCAGCGAATTGATCAGCACCCGCTTCTGCGGATCTTCCAGCTTGCCGCGCTTGCGGCGGCGGCGCTTCTCGGTGGCGCAGGTCTGTTCGTAGATCAGGATCGAAACGCCCTTCACCTCGCGCAGGCGCTTCTGCACCGCGTCCAGTTCACTGCGGTCGTGGAACTCCACATCGCTGGGGAAATGCTCGCGCTGGCCGGTCCACTTGCCGATGTTGTCCGACAGCACCACGATGGTGTGGATGCCTTCGGCGCGCATCTGCCGGGCGATGTCGGGCACGCTCAGCGGGCCGTCCACCGGCTGGCCGCCGGTCATGGCCACCGCATCGTTGTAGAGGATCTTGTAGGTGATGTTCACCCCGGCGGCCACTGCCTGGCGGATCGCCAGCGAGCCGCTGTGGAAGTAGGTGCCATCGCCCAAGTTCTGGAACACGTGCGGGGTATCGGTGAACGGCGCCTGCCCGGCCCAGGTCACGCCTTCGCCGCCCATGTGGGTGAAGGTGTCGGTGCTGCGGTCCATCCAGGTCACCATGTAATGGCAACCGATGCCGGCCAGCGCACGCGAGCCTTCCGGCACGGTGGTGGAGGTGTTGTGCGGGCAGCCCGAGCAGTAGTGCGGCACGCGCGGGAAGCTGGCGCGCGGCAACGCAAGCTCGGCTTCCTTTTCCTGCATCCACTGCAGGCGCTGCTCGATCGATTCGTTGTTGAAGAACTTCTGGATGCGGCGACCGATCACGCCGGCGATGGTCGCCGGGGTCAGTTCGCCGGTGGACGGCAGGATCCACTCGCCGCTCTCGTCGTACTTGCCGACGATGGACGGGCGCTGGCCCCAGCTGGCCGGCCAGTTGAAGAACTGCTCCTTCATCTGTCGCTCGATGAAGGCACGCTTCTCCTCCACCACGATGATGTCTTCCAGGCCCTGTGCGAAGCGCGCGATGCCTTCCGGCTCCAGCGGCCAGGTCATGCCGACCTTGTACACCCGGATGCCGATGTCGGCGCAGGCCGCTTCGTCCAGGCCCAGGTATTCCAGCGCCTGCAGCACGTCCAGGTAGCTCTTGCCGGTGGTGACGATGCCCAGCCGCGCGCGCGGTGCGTCCATCACCACCTTGTCGATGCCGTTGGCGCGGGCAAAGGCCTGCGCGGCCTTCACCGCATAGCGGTGCAGGCGCATCTCTTGGTCCAGCGGCGGGTCTGGCCAGCGGATGTTGAGTCCGCCGCTGGGCATGTCGAAGTCTTCGGGCAGCACGATGCGCCGGGCCAGCGGATCAACCTCCACCGAGGCCGAGGATTCCACCGTCTCGGCGATGGTCTTGAAGCCCACCCAGCGCCCGGTATAGCGGCTCATGGCCCAGCCGAGCAGGCCCATGTCCAGGATGTCCTGCACGCCCGCCGGGTTCAGCACCGGCATCATCGCGCTGACGAACTCGTCCTCGCTGCCATGCGGCAGGGTCGAGCTGCGGCAGGCATGGTCATCGGCAGCCAGCGCCAGCACGCCACCATGGCGGGAGGTGCCGGCGGCGTTGGCGTGCTTGAAGACGTCACCGCAGCGGTCCACGCCCGGCCCCTTGCCGTACCACATGCCGAACACGCCCTGCACGTTGGCGCCGGGGAACAGGTTGGTCTGCTGCGTGCCCCAGACCATGGTGGCGCCCAGATCTTCGTTCAGGCCGGGGGTGAACTTCACCTTGGCCGCTTCCAGGTGCTTGCGTGCGCGCCACAGTTCCAGGTCGAAGCCGCCCAGCGGGCTGCCGCGGTAGCCACTGACGAAGCCGGCGCTGTCGATGCCTTCGGCGGCATCGCGCAGGCGCTGCATCAGCGGCAGCCGCACCAGCGCCTGCACGCCACTCAGGTAGATCCGCCCCTCGTTGCGGGTGTACTTGTGGTCGAGCGTGTAATCACGGTCGATCAGGTCGGCGGAAGAGGGCGAAGTGAGTTGCGCGGTACTGGTCATGGCTGGCCCGGTGAGGATCGGCTGGCACCGGCCCTGCGCGGGGCAGGGCGGGAAAGGCGCGGATTGTAACAGTGGGGGCGTGGTGGCCCGGCACTCGCATCGGCAGCAGTGCTGGGGTTAGGATCGGGGTGTGGGGGGTTGTTGTTTCAACCAGGGGGAAGTCTGATGTCCGTTTCATTGAAGTGGCTGGCCAGCGCCGTGCTGGCCTTGGGCGTGGCCAATGCATGGGCCGCGCCGGCGCTGCCAGCGCCGCAGGAGTTCTATTTCGACACCGACGCCGCGGCTGCACCGATGGTGGTCGCCCAGGGTGAAGGTGACGAACTGGTGGCCCAGCTGATGAAGCAGCGCGAGCGCGGCCGCAAGGTGCTGGAAGCCAACATTCAGCTGGCATCGGTGGCGATCGGCATGGGCCGCACCGAGCTGGGCGAAAAGCTCTATCGCGACGCGCTGGCCGACACCACGCCGCAGAGCGCTGCAGGCCGGGGCGTACGCTGGAATTACGGTTGGGACCTGATGCGCCAGGGCCAGCCGTTGGGCGCGCTGGAACAGTGGCTGTCGGCCACCAGCAGCCAGTACACCAACCCCAGCTGGGTGCCGCCCACCTTCGCGTTGGCGCTGTGGCGCGCCGGCCAGCAGCAGGAAGCGGTGAAGTGGTATGCCGCTGCCGTGCGCACCGAGCCCACCCAGTGGAGCGACAGCAGCCGCTACGCCGAACTGCTGCCGGGCTGGCGCGACGACGAACGGGCCAGCCTGGCCGAAGTGCAGCAGGCCTGGGCCGCCGCACCGCCGGCCTGGCCCTGAACCCGCTGAATCCCGCCGATGGCGTTTGATGCGTTCGCACTGATCCTGGCGATGCTGGGGTTGGGCATGCTGTTCGCGCGTCTGCGCGCATTGCCGGAAACCGCGCCGGAAACGCTGAACAAGGTGGTGCTGTACGTCTGCCTGCCGGCCGCGGTGCTGACCTACGTGCCGCGCCTGCACCTGGATGCCAGCCTGCTGGGCCTGATGGCCACGCCCTGGTTGCTGATGCTGGCCACCTGGGCGCTGGTCAGCCTGGCCACGCGCGTGTTCGGTTTCGCCCGCGATGTGCACGCCGTGCTGCTGATCTGCGTGGCGCTGGCCAATTCCAGCTTCATTGGTTACCCGATGGTGCGCGCGCTGCTGGGTGACGCGGCGCTGCCGTACGCGGTGGTGTACGACCAGTTCGGTACGTTCCTGCTGCTGTCGACGTTCGGTCTGCTGGTGCTGGCTCGCTACAGTGGCGACCGGCCGCCCTCCGCGCGCCAGGTACTGGGGCGGATCGCACGTTTTCCGCCGCTGTGGGCACTGGTCTTCGCCCTGCTGCTGATGCCGGCGCAGCCGCCGGCCTGGATCGGCACCGCGCTGAAGCAGCTGGCCGATGCGATGCTGCCGCTGGTGATGCTGGCGGTGGGCCTGTCGATCCAACTGCGCCTGCGCCGCGAAGAGCTGAAGCCGCTGGCTGTGGGCCTGCTGCTGAAGCTGATGGTGCTGCCGGCACTGGCCCTGCCGCTGTCGTGGCTGTTGGGCATGCAGGGCCTGATGCTGCAGGCCAACGTAATCGAATCGGCCATGCCGACCATGATCACCGCCGCCGCGCTGGCGATCTCGCACCGCCTGGCGCCGCGGCTGGCGGCCGCGCTGGTGGGCTACGGCATCGTGCTGTCGCTGGTCACCCTGCCGGCATGGATGTGGGCACTGGGGTGAGGTTGTGCGGCAAGGCTTGCAGCCCTGCACCCGCTGTAGAGTCGAGCCATGCTCGACTGAAGCAACGGCAAAAGCTGGGTATCCGTGGGATGGCGGGGTGGGTCCGGTTGCGGGGGACGGCGCAAGTACGTCCCTGCAGCCTTGGCCGCGGCTTGCTCGTTTGCGCTTTCCTGCGCACACGGCAAGACCGGGGTTGGGCGTCCTGCCCAACCCGCCCGAGGCATGCCTCGGACCCATGCCGCGGACACCCCCGCAACCGGACCCACCCCGCCTTCGACAGATTCCTGTGATCTGCCGGAACGGCATTCCGCTCTGGTAGGTGTCGACCTTGGTCGACACGGTAGATCCACGCCATGCGTGGATGCGAGCGAAGCGACCCGCTTCTGCTTTTGCTCTTGCTCTTCTTTTTCTTCTCCGTGGCTGACAGCACACGGAAAGTGTCAGGGGTCGGGCGGGTAGGCCGCGCGGGGGTGTCGGCCGCATGGATGCGGCTGACAAGCCTCCATGGATGGATTCACGGCGTCCCCCGCGCGGCCTGCCCGCGCGGCCAAACGCATGACCCGCCGTTGGCGACCCACCGCCAGCCACGAGGGGCTGCGCCGTTGGCCGATAACCCTTCAGTCGTCCGCAGACACCGTCCGACCCGACGCCCATTCGCGCAATGCCGCCACCTGTTCGGCCATCAGCACCGACAACGGGCGCGTGGCCCGCAGCTCGGTCATCAGCAGCTCGGTATCCAGCGGACGGCCCTCGGCATGCGCCGAATAGAGGCCGGCCACGATCGCCTGCTCGATCTCGGCACCCGAGAACCCGTTCGCGGCTGCGGCCAGCGCCGGCAACGCGAAATCATCGGGATTCAATTGGCGTCGGCCCAGATGCAGGCGCAGCAGTTCCACCCGCACATCCGGCGCGGGCAGATCGACGAAGAAGATCTCGTCGAAGCGGCCCTTGCGCAGCAGCTCGGCCGGCAGTTCGTGCACCTGGTTGGCGGTGGCCACGATGAACACCGGGGCCTTGCGCTCGGCCATCCAGGTCAGCAGGTAGCCCAATACGCGGCGCGATACGCCGCCGTCCTCGCCGCCACTGGCCAGGCCCTTCTCGATTTCATCCATCCACAGCACGCACGGCGCCAGCTGCTCGGCCGAGGCCAGCGCCTGGCGCAGGTTGGCCTCGGTTTCGCCGTGGTACTTGTTGTACAGCGCGCCCACGTCCAGGCGCAGCAGCGGCACGCCGAAGCCGGCGGCGGTGGCCTTGGCCAGCATCGATTTGCCACACCCCTGCACGCCCAGCAGCAGCATGCCGCGCGGCGGGTCCAGCCCGGCCGGCGCAGACCCGGCAATGAAGGCCACCCGGCGCTGGTTGATCCAGCGCTTGAGCCGGTTGGCACCGGCCACATCGCCGAAGCGCGCACTGTCGTGTTCGAAGAACAGGTGGCCGCTGCGGTTCAGCAGCTCGAACTTCAGTCGCGCCAGTTGCGGCAGGTCGTCGTCGCGCAGCGCGCCGTCGGCGTAGATCAGCTGCCGGGCAATGCGCCGCGCATCGACCAGGCTCAGCCCCTGCAGGTTCTTCAGGATCTTCTTCACCGCCTCGCTGTCCACTTCCACGCGGCGGCCGCCGTGTTCGCGGGCGTAGGCATCGGCCTCTTCGCGCAGCATCTTCAGCAGCGCGTTGGCGTCGGGCAGGCGCGGGTTGAAGCGCACCGCCAGGGCTTCCAGCTCGGCCGGCAGTTCCACCTTCGCACCGATCAGCACCAGCACGTGCGGCTGGCTGTGGCGGCGCTGGATCAGGTCGCGCAACGCCCGCTGGTGGCTGGCATAGCCCAGGTAGGGGTGGAAATCGAGCAGCAGGTAGATGCCGCGCTGTTCTGCCTGGCGGATCATCTGCAGCGCCGCACTGGCGTCCGGCGGCCCCACCGCCTCGTCCTCGCGTTCCAGGTCGATGCGGCGCAGGCCCTCGGTGATGGACCAGCGGTGCAGGGCACGCCAGACGTGCATCAGCGTCTGCCGGAACAGTTCGACGATGCGACCCTCATCCTGGGTCTCGATCACGATCAGGGGCGTGTTGGCGCGGATCAGCGCGCTCAGGTCCTGCAGTTCGCTCATGCGGGTTCGATCCTTCGGGGGCGCCACGATAGCAAAGGCCGGGGCCGGGGTTCAGCACAGCGCTACCTTCCGTCACGGGCGCCGGTGTACGCTCGGGGCACATACCCGGAAGCGAGGCTGGCATGAAGACGATCCTGGTGGCCGGTTCCAAGGGCGGGGTGGGCAAGACCACCGTCGCCACCCACCTGGCCGCATACGCGGCATTGCAGGGCAGGGCCACGGTAATCGCCGATGCCGACCCGCAGGGCTCCAGCACGCGCTGGGCCCAGCGCCGGGCCGGGCTGGAAAGCGCGGTGCTGCCGATCGATGTGTACCGGAAGAAGCAGTGGGCGCAGAAGCTGCCCGACGGCACCGATACCGTCATCATCGATGCACCGGCCGGCGCGCTGGCCGACGATATCCCCCATTTCCTTGATGCCGCCGATGCCGTGGTGGTGCCGGTGCTGCCCTCGGCGCTGGACATCGAAGCCATCGTCGGCTTCCTCAACAGCCTGGCTGGCAACCCGCGCGTGCACAGCCGCAAGCTGCCGGTGGGGCTGGTGCTGAACCGTACCAAGCCGTGGACCCAGACCTCGCAGCAGGCCTTGCAGATGTTGGCCGAATGGCCCTACCCGGTAGTCACGCAGCTGCGAGACAGCCAGAGTTATGTGGTGATGACCGGCCTGGGCCGCAGTCTGTTCGACTACCGTTCGGCGCAGGTGCGCGAGCACCAGGCCGACTGGGAGCCCCTGCTGGCCTGGCTGAAGCTGTAAGGCTGGTGTTCTTCCTTCCTGTGTCACTCCCGTAGGCCAATGGAAAACTGCAATGCGTGAACTGATCCTGCTGCGCCATGCCCATGCCGAACCGGCCACCCCTGGCCAGGCTGACCTTGACCGACCGTTGTCGCCGGTGGGGCTGGCCGAGGCCGAAGCCGCCGGCAAGTGGCTGAAGGACAACAACCTGCTGCCCGACTGTGTGCTGTGCTCGCCGGCGCGGCGCACCCGCGAAACGCTGGAAGCGGTGATGGCGGCCATCGGCTACGTCGAAAAGCGCTTGGAAGACAGTGTCTACGAGGCCACCCCCGGCACCCTGGCGGCGCTGGTGGATGACCGCCGCGACCTGGACCGGCTGCTGATCGTCGGCCACAACCCCGGCCTGGAACGGCTGGTGGCGCTGATGACCGAAGGCACCAGCAGCGACTACCGGGGCATGCCGCCGGCGGGCGTGGCGGTGCTGGGCTTCCCCCGCGAGGCCAGCATCGAGCCCGGTGTGGCCAGCCTGAACGCGTTCTGGTGGCCGTGAAACCATGAGCCTGGCGTTACCGGGCCGCTGCCTGCTGGCCTGGCTGCTGCTCCCCGGCGCAGCCTGGGCCGGGGGCCCGGCGCCCTCCACCCCCACCTCCCTGCCGCCGGTGGTGAGCGAAGCCCGGCGCACGATGCTGCTGGACCTGGAACGCTCGCAGATCGGCTTCGAGGTGCGCTCGCGGCTGGGCCAGCGCATCGAAGGGGTGTTTCCGCACTTCGAAGGGCGGGTGGACGTGCTGTCCGACGGTCGCCACCAGGTGCACCTGAAGATGTTCACCCGCACCGTGGAAATTCCCGGCAAGGAACGCTACACGGGCTGGATGCGCGGGCCGGAATTCTTCGATGCCGGGCGCTATCCCTTCGTCGAATTCGACTCGCTGCCGTACTGGCCGGAGACGGTGGAACGTGGCGGTGAGATCCAGGGCCGGCTGACCCTGCGCGGCGTCAGCCATCCTGAATCGCTGCAGGTAGAGAAGGCGGAATGTGGCCGACCCGGCTATGATTGCGATGTCGTCAGCCGCGGTACCGTGCAACGAGGCCGGTACGGCATGGACAGCTGGCAGCTTGCCTTGAGTGACCGAGTGACTTTCGTATTGCGCGCGCGCCTGAGCGAGGCGTCCAAACCGTGAATTTCCTGTTGCGCGTGGTAGCGCTGGCAACGGTGTTGCTGGGCAGCGGGTGTGCGTCGTTGTCGCACGCCCAGCGTGACCGTGCCGAAGCCATCGCCGTGCAGGCGCGCTCGGCCCAGATTGATTGCCAGCGTGCCGACCGCTGCGCGCAGGATTCACCGCTGCGCGCCTTGGCCGGCCGTGCCTTCAGTGAATCCACCGATACCCAGCCGCGGCACTACGCCACCCTGCTGGACGAGGGCGAAGGTGCGCTGGTGGCGCGCCTGAACCTGATGCGCAGCGCCACCCGCAGCATCGACCTGCAGACCTACATCTTCGACAAGGACGACAGTGCGCGCCTGGTCATCGACGAACTGCTGGCCGCCGCCCGGCGCGGGGTGAAGGTACGGGTGCTGATCGACCAGCTGTCGGCGATCTCCGACCTGCAGATCCTGGGCGCGCTGTCCGGCGCCCACCAGAACTTCCAGCTGCGGGTGTACAACCCGACCTTCGGCAAGGCGCGGCTGAACTACTTCGACTACGCCGGCAGCGTGCTGTGCTGCTTCCGCCGCTTCAACCAGCGCATGCACAACAAGCTGCTGGTGATCGACGATGCCATTGGTGTGGTGGGCGGGCGCAACTACCAGGACGACTATTACGACTGGGACCGCGAATACAACTTCCGCGACCGCGATGTGCTGATCGCCGGCCCCGAAGCGCGCGCCATGGCCGCCAACTTCGATGCGTTCTGGCGTGCCCCGCGCAGCGTGCCGGCCGAGCGCCTGAACGATGTCGGCCGTACCCTGCTCAACGAGGGCGTGCCGACGTTGCCGCCCGCGCAGTTCCGCCGCCCCGAGCGGGTGGAGCGGGTCAGCGAGGAGGCCAACGACCAGGGCTTCGTCACCCGTAGCTTCGTGGACACCGCGCTACCGGTGGCCTCGGTGCGTTACGTGGCCGACCTGCCGCGCAAGCACCGCCGCGAGCGCGCCGATGCACCCTTGGCCGGCCAGCACGTGACCGAACCGCAGCTGGACAGCCTGATTGCCGGTGCGCAGAAGGAAGTGATCCTGCAGACCCCGTACCTGGTGCTGTCCAAGCCGGCGCAGGCGCTGTTCCGCGACCTGCGCAAGCGGCCCGAACCGCCGCGCATCGTGGTGTCCAGCAACAGCCTGGCGGCCACCGACAACCCCATCGTCTATGCGCTGTCATACAAGTACAAGCGGCGCAACATGCGCGAACTGGGCTTCAACATCTTCGAATACAAGCCGTTCCCGCTGGACGCGCCGGTGGACTACCGCAACCTGCTGCCCGACCCGATTGCCGGCACGGGCACTGAAGCGAGCGGGCGCAGCACCCTGATCGGTGGCAGCGCGGCCGGCAGCAATGCCGGAGGCAACGATGCGCCGCCGGCGCCGCAGGTGGACAGCGAGCCGGTGCGCCGGGTCAACCCGCGGCTGGGCAGTGCCTACGAAAACGGCCGTGCGCGCCGTCGCGCCGCCGGCAGCGAGGTGGAAACCCGCCTGCTGCGTACCGAAACACGCCCCTCGTTCCTGGGCAGCAAGGCCGTGAACAAGCCCCTGCCTGTGACCCGCAAGGGCGCGCGCATGGGCCTGCACGCGAAGTCGCTGGTGGTCGACCGCCGCATCGGCGTGGTCGGTACCCACAACTTCGACCCGCGCAGCGAGAACTACAACACCGAAGGCGCGGTGATCATCGACGATCCGGTGTTCGCCGAACAGCTGGCGCAGAGCATCCTGCGCGACACCCACCCGCAGAACGCATGGACGGTGGCGCCGCGTACCAAGCCGCCGGTGTTGTCCGGGCTGAACTACAGCGTGGGCAAGGCCTCCGAAGCCTTGCCGATCCTCGATTTCTGGCCGTGGCGCTATGCCACCGACTACGAGTTCCAGCCCGGCCCCGACTGCCCGCAGCCGTTGCCGCGGCAGAGCCCGGATTTCCATACGTGTTATGTGGCCGTGGGTGACTTCCCGGAAGTCAACGTCGGCCCGAAGTGGTTGCTGGTGCGCATGCTGACCGCATTCGGCGCCGGTCTCGTTCCCATTCTCTGAAGGTGCCCCATGCCGCAGGTGTTCCGCGAAGCCGTCTCGATCGACCAGCTGAATGCGCTCAGCCGCAACACCGCCATCCAGTCGCTGGGCATCGTCTTCAGCGCCGCCGGTGAGGACTGGCTGCAGGCCACCATGCCGGTGGACGAACGCACCCGCCAGCCGTACGGCATCCTGCACGGTGGCGCCTCGGTAGTGCTGGCCGAAACCCTGGGCAGCAGCGCCGGCAACCTGTGCGTGGATACCGCCAAGCAGATCTGCGTGGGCCTGGAAATCAACGCCAACCACGTGCGCGCGGTGCGCTCGGGCACCGTCACTGGCACGGCGCGTGCGCTGCACGTGGGCCGCAGCACCCAGCTGTGGGAAATCCGCATTGAAGACGAGCAGGGCAAGCTGGTGTGTGTGTCCCGCCTGACCCTGGCGGTGGTTGCAGCAGGCCACGGCTGAACCCGGTGGCCGCGGTGCCTTCCAGCGCAGCCTTGCCGCTGCGCATCGTGTCCAGCGGTGCCTGGCTGCCGCGCCGGCGCATCGCCTCGACCGTGTTCGACCAGCGCTGGAACAAGCCGGCGGGCTGGGTCGAACGCCACAGTGGCGTGGCCAGCCGCGCCCATGCCGAGGCAGACGAGCGTGCCTCGTGGATGGGTGCGCAGGCCACGCGCGATGCGCTGCAGCGGGCCGGGCTGGGGTTGGGCGACATCGACTGCATCATTTCCGCGTGCGGGGTGATGGAACAGGCCATTCCCTGCCAGGCCGTGCTGATCCAGCGTGCGCTGGGGCTGGGCGACAGCGGTGTGCCTTCGTTCGATGTGAATGCCACCTGCCTGGGCTTCGTGGTGGCGCTGGAAATGGCCGGCAGCCTGCTGGCGCTGCAGCGCTACCGGCGCGTGCTGATCGTGTGCAGTGATGTTCCCAGTGCCGGGCTCGACCCCGATGACCCGTTGACCGCGCCGTTGTTCGGCGATGGTGCCGTGGCGGTGCTGGTCGAACGTGCCAGCGACGACCAGGCATCGGCCCTGCTGGCCACGCGCCTGCGCAGTTACGGCGATGGCGCCGCGTTGTGCCAGGTGCCGACCTGCGGCACCGGCATGCGGCTGCACGATGCGCCTGAGGCCTACCGTGCCGCGCACTACTTCCAGATGCAGGGCCGCGCGCTGTACCGCGAGGCGGCGCGGCGCCTGCCGGGCTTCCTGCAGGACCTGCTGGCCAGCGCCGGCATCGACCTGCAGGGCTGCGATGTGATCGTGCCGCACCAAGCCAGCGGCCAGGCCCTGGACCACCTGCAGCGCGTGCTGGGCCTGCCGCCGCAGCGGCTGGTGCGCATCCTGGCCGAGCAGGGCAACCAGTTGGCGGCATCGCTGCCGATGGCCCTGCACCAGGCCCTGCTCGATGGCCGCCTGGTGCGCGGCGGGCACGCCCTGCTGATCGGTACCGGGGCCGGCCTGGCCCTGGGCGGCGCGGTGCTGCGCTACTGATGGCGTGCGTCCTGGTCACCGGCGCCAGCGGTTTCATCGGCCAGCACGTGGCACGCGCGCTGGCCCGCGACGGCTGGCAGGTACGCGCCAGTGGCCGCGATCTGGCCCGCCTGCAGCCGCTTGCACTGGAGGGCATCGAAGCCTGGCCCGGCGATCTGGCGCAGGCGCCGTTGCAGCCCCTGCTGCAGGGCTGCCAGGCCGTGGTGCACTGCGCGGCGTTGTCCCAGCCGTGGGGCCCGGCGGCAGACTTCCAGCGTGCCAATGTGCTGGCCACCCAGCGCCTGCTGCAGGCCGCACAGGCCGCCGGCGTGGACCGCTTCGTCCACCTGGGCTCGCCCAGCATCTATTTCCGCTTCGCCGACCAGTACAACGTGGGCGAAGCGTTCCAGCCGCCGGCGCGCTGGATCACCGACTACGCACGCAGCAAGTGGGAATCGGAACAGGCCGTGGCCAGCGCCGCAGGGCAGGGCCTGCACACGGTGGTCCTGCGCCCGCGCGCGGTGTTCGGGCCAGGCGACCGCGCCATCCTGCCGCGCCTGCTGGCCGTGGCCGCCGCTGGCCGCTTCCCGTTGATCCATGCGGGCCGCGCGATGATCGACGTGACTCCGGTGGACGATGCCGTGCAGGCGGTGCGCTGCGCCCTGCGCGCCGGCCACGCATGCGCCGGTCGCGCCTACAACATCAGCGCCGGCGAACCGGTGGCCGTGCGCGCGCTGGTGCAGGGGCTGTTCCAGGCGATGGGGCTGCAGGTGCAGCTGCGCAACGTGCCGCGCCGCGTCGCGCTGGCTGCCGCCGGCGTCGCCGAGACCCTGGCCCGGCTGCGCCCGGGCTGCCCCGAACCACGCCTGACCCGCTACGGCGTGGGCGTGCTGGGTTATTCGCAGACCCTGGATATCAGCGCCGCGCGGCGTGATCTGGGCTACCAGCCGCAGGTGGGCGTGCAGGCCGCATTGCAGCAGTTCGCCGACCACTGGCACCGCAGCGGAGGACGCGATGCTGCGCTTTGAGTGGGAACTGCTGGAAGCGGGTCACTGCGTGCACCGGCAGCGGGCGGTGCGCCAAGGGGCCAGCTGGCATCGCTGCGAATTCCCCGCGCTGGTGGCACTGCTGCGCCACCCGCAGCGCGGCTACCTGTTGTTCGACACCGGCTATTCCGACGCCTTCCTGCAGGCCACTGAGCGCTTTCCCGAGCGCCTGTACCGGTGGGTTACGCCGGTGCACCTGGCCCCCGGGCAGAGCGTGCGCGCACAACTGCAGCAGCGTGGCATCGGCACCGACCAGATCCACCAGGTGGTGCTGTCGCACCTGCATGGCGACCACGTCGGTGGCGTGCTCGATTTTCCCGGCGTGCCGCTGCTGTGTTCGCGCGCCGCCTGGCAGGACCAGGCCGCGCGCGGTCGCCTGCGCGCGCTCAGCGTGGGCCTGCTGCCCGCCTTGACCCGCGATGCCGCCCCGCGCATGCGCTGGCTGGAGGAACTGCCGGAAGTGGACCTGCCTGCTGCGTTCGCCGCCTTCGGCAAGGGGCGCGACGTGCTGGGCGATGGCAGCCTGCTGGCAGTACCGCTGCCCGGCCACGCGGTGGGCCAGCACGGGCTGCTGTTTGAAGGGGCCGACGGCCGCCCGGTGTTCCTGGTGGCCGATGCAGCGTGGTCCAGTGGCGCCATCGCCGATGGCGTGCCGCCGCCGCGCCTGGTCACCGCCCTGCTGGGCCACACCGGCGCCTACCGCCAGACCCTGCAGCGCCTGCAGCACGTCGGCCGGCAGGTGGATGACCTGCAACTGGTGCCGGCGCATTGCGGGCAGTGGCGGCCGCGCGCGCGACTGTAGAGTCGAGCTTGCTCGACTGCCCTTCGCGGCCCGGTTGATTCCGCGCCAGAAGCCGTCGATCAAGCTCCACCCCACCGCCATACGGCGCCGTCAACAGGACACCGTGTTCCTGCCCATGGCCCCCGTCAATAGGACTTATGGCCGAAAATCGGCTGGCAGCGATGGCAGCCCTCCGGTATCGTTCGCGGATGACTTCCCCCACTCCGGCCCCCCGCGGCGGCGTGGCGCGTGTGTGCCGTTACCTGTACCGCGTACCGCTGCTGTTGGTCCATATCTTCGTGTTCCTGCCGCTGACCCTGATCGGCATGCTTCCGCCGTGGTCTGATATCCGTGTCGGCCAGGTCCGGCTGGGCGCCAAGGTGGTGAACCTGTGGCAGGGCGGCCTGATGTGGATCTTCGGCTTCCGCCTGTCACGGGTGGGCGAGCCGTTGCCCGGCGCCGTGCTGTTCGTCGCCAACCACGTCAGCTGGGTCGATATCAGCATTCTGCACAGCCAGCGCATGATGGGCTTCGTGGCCAAGCGCGAAATCGCCAGTTGGCCGGTGGTGGGTTGGTTGGCCGCGCGTGGCCAGACCATCTTCCACCAGCGCGGCAACACCGAATCGCTCGGTGGCGTGATGCAGGTGATGGCCGAGCGCCTGCGCGAAGGCAAGGGCGTGGGTGTGTTCCCGGAAGGGCGTACCCGTGGCGGCCACGAAGTGGGCCCGTTCCATGCGCGCATCTTCCAGGCCGCGGTCGAAACCGGCGTGCCGGTGCAGCCGGTGGCGCTGATCTACGGCGCACACGGCAACGCGCAGACCATCGTGGCATTCGGCCCCGGCGAAAGTTTCTTCGCCAACTTCCTGCGCCTGCTGGGTGAACCGGCGCGGCGCGCGGAAGTGCACTTCCTGGCGCCGATCGGTGCGCAGGACCTGGAAGGCCGCCGGCGCATCGCCGAAACCTCGCGCGCGCGCATCGTCGCGGCCATGGAAACGGCGTAAGGCGGCGGTGGCCATAGACCCGCCACCGTCCCTGTCGGCTGTACCGCCGATGCTCACTGCGGCCGATTACCAGCCGCCGCGCTGGCTGCGCAACCCGCACCTGCAGTCCATGCTCAGTTCCAGCCGCATGCGCCTGCAGCGCGGCCTGCTGCTGCTGGCCGCCACCGGTGCGGTCAGTGAAGAACTGATCCTGGACGGCGGCGATGGCGTGCGCCTGCAGGGCTGGCACAACTACATCGAAGGGCGCGAGCCCAAGGGCATGGCCCTGCTGCTGCACGGCTGGGAAGGCAGCGCCGAATCCAGCTACATGCGCATGGCGGCCGCGCGCATGATCGAAGAAGGCTTCGACGTGGTGCGGCTGAACTTCCGCGACCACGGCAACACCCACCACCTCAATCCCGGCATTTTCCATTCCAACCGCATCGACGAAGTGGTGCAGGCCACCGGCGATATCGCGCGGCGCTGGCCGGGGCTGCCGCTGGTGGCGGCCGGCTATTCGCTGGGCGGCAACTTCGTGCTGCGCCTGGCCCTGCGCGCGCCCGCCGCCGGCGTGCCGCTGCTGCAGGTGGCCTCGGTCTGTCCGGTGCTGGATCCGGCCCTGACCATGGAAAGCATCGAGAACGGCCCGGCCATGTACGATTGGTACTTCCGCCGCAAGTGGGCCGGCTCGCTGCGCCGCAAGCGCGATCTGTTCCCCGAACTGAGCGACTGCGACGACCGCGTGCTGAAGCTGGACATCCGCGCGCTCACCGCCTGGCTGGTGGAACGGCATACCGATTTCGGCTCGCTGCAGGCCTATTTCGACGGCTATTCCATCGCCGGCGATCGCCTGTCCACGCTGCAGGTGCCGGCCGATATCCTGATGGCCCAGGACGATCCGGTCATTCCGTACTCCACCTTCGGCAACTGGCAGTTGCCGCAGCAGGCCCGGCTGGAAACCGCGTGCTGGGGTGGCCACTGCGGGTTCCTGGAAAACTGGCGTGGCGATGGCTTTTCCGAACGCTGGGTGGCCCAACGCCTGCGCCGGGTACTGGGCGGCTGAACCGGCAGCACCGCGCGGCCCGCTACAATGCGGGTTTGCACTTGAACCGGACCGCCATGCAAGACCAGATCATCCAGGCGCTGCGCCAGAACCAGGCCGACCAGGCCGTGCAGCTGGCCCAGGCGTGGACCCACGACGAACCGGGCCAGGCCCAGGCCCACCGCTGGCTGGCGCTTGCGCTGCAGCAGCAGGGCCAGCCGCAGGCCGCGCTGGACGCGCTGCAGCAGGCACTGCAACTGGCCCCCGACGACGCCCAGCTGCACCTGCAGCAGGCCGGGCTGCTGCTGGCCCTGCGCCAGTTCGACGGTGTTGACGATGCGCTGCTGCGCACCACCGACCTGAACCCGAACGCGTTCCCGGCCTACCTGATGCAGGCCCACCTGGCCATCAGCCGCAACGACTTCGATGAAGCGCAGCGCCTGTCCACCCTGGCCGGCCGGCTGGAGCCGGATCATCCGGAACTGCTGACCATCGATGGCATGGTGGCGCTGCGCCGCGGCGATGCCGACCGCGCGCTGGCCCTGCTGTCGGCCGCAAGCCAGGCCCTGCCGGATGACCCGCGCGTGCTGTACGCGCTGGGCTTTGCCTACCTGGGCAAGGACATGCTGGCCTTCGCCGAACAGGCCTTCCGCCGCGTACTGCTGCTGAACCCGGCCATCACCTCGCTGCATGGCCTGGTGGTGCAGTTGGCGCTGCGCCAGGGCAACCTGGACGCCGCCGCCGAAGCCATGCAGGTCGCCCTGCAGCAGCCGTCGCTGGATGTGCCGCCGATGCGCCGCCTGGCCGGTGAACTGTCGCTGCGCATCGGCCAGCCGCTGCAGGCACTGGAACACCTGCTGCCGCTGCTGGATTCCCAGCCCGAAGACCGCCAGGTGCTGCAGCTGCTGCTGATGGCCTGGCAGCGACTGGGTCGCGAGGAAGAAGCGCGCGCACGCCTGGACGCGGTGCTGGAGGCGAATGCTTCGCTGCACGACCCGTGGCTGGCCCGCCTGGCCGTGGAAGAAGTGGGCAGCGATGCCGCCGTGGCCGTGGTCGAGCGCTGGATCGCCGCCATGCCTGCGCACCTGCCGGCACTGGAAGCACGCATGCGCCTGCACGACATGGCCGGCCAGCACGCCGAGGCTGAAGCGGTGGCCGAACGCATCGTGGCGCTGGAACCGGGCCGGGTGAGTGCCGAAACCCGCCTGATCGACGGCCTGATGCAGCGTGACCCCGACGCCGCCATTGCCCGTGTGCAGGCGCTGATCGGCCAGGCAGGCGAGGGCGCGCAGAGCGACCTGCGTACCTGGCTGGGCGAAGTACAGGACCGCGCCGGCAAGCCGGCCGATGCCCTGCGCACCTGGCTGGCCCTGCAGACCGAGCAGGCCCCGCAGCGCCTGCCGCTGCCGCCGCAGGCCAAGGCGCCGCCCAGCTGGCCGGCGCTGGCCGAGATTGACGAGGCAACGCGCCAGAGCGGTTCGGCGCCGATCTTCCTGTGGGGCGCACCGGGTTCGGGCGTGGAACGGGTTGCCACGGGTCTGGCTGCCGCCAGCCCGGTGCTGCGCAGCGATCGCTACACCAACACCCCGCCCGACGATGCCTTCCAGAACTACCACACCCTGCAGGACCTGGCGTCGGGCGTGCTGACCCCGGAACGCCTGGTGCAGCGCTGGCGCGAGCAGTTGCCGGCGCGTGGCGTGGAAGACGACACCATCATCGACTGGCTGCTGTGGTGGGACAACGCGCTGCTGTGGTCGCTGCGCCCGCAGTTGCCGCAGGGCCGCTTGCTGGTGGTGCTGCGCGACCCGCGCGACATGCTGCTGGACTGGGTGGCCTACGGCTCGGCCGCGCCGCTGGCGATGACCTCGCTGGCCGAGGCCGCCGAGTGGCTGGCGCGTGCGCTGGCCCAGGTGGCCAGCCTGCACGAGGACGATCTGTACCCGCACGTGCTGCTGCGCATCGATGCCATCGGCAATGATCCGCGCGCGATGGCAGCCATGCTGGAACAGTTGTTCGAGCGGCCGATGCCGGTGGCCCAGCAGCTGGGTGCACCGCGCTTCCCGCCGGGCCACTGGCGCGCCTACCGCGACGTGATGAGCGCCGCCTTCGCACAGCTCACCCCGGTCGCGGTGCGCCTGGGTTACCCGGAAGAATAAGGAGAGCCTGATGCAACTGAGCAGCCACAGCCTGGTCAACGGCGCCCCGGTGCCGCGCGAATTCGCCGCCGGCGATGCCAACGGTTTTGCGCCGGACCGCAACCCGCACCTGGCCTGGAGCGAGGTGCCGGCCGGCACCCGTTCCTTCCTGCTGGTGTGTGTGGACCCGGATGTTCCCACCGTGCCGGAAACCGTCGGCCGCAGCGACATGACCGTGCCGCGCGACCAGCCGCGCGGCGATTTCGTGCATTGGGTGATGGCCGATATTCCGGCCGACGTGCACGAGATCGCCGCAGGCAGCTGCAGCGATGGCTTCGTGGTGAAGGGCAAGACCGCGCCCACCGGCCCGGTCGGCAGCCGCCAGGGCGTGAACGATTTCACCGGCTGGTTTGCCGGCAATCCGGACATGGCCGGCGATTACCTGGGCTACGACGGCCCGTACCCGCCGTTCAACGACGAGCGCGTGCATCGCTACTTCTTCCGCGTGTTCGCCCTGGACGTAGCGACCCTGGACCTGCCGCAGCGCTTCACCGCGGCCGACGCCTACCGCGGCATGCACGGCCACGTGCTGGCCGAAGCCGCGCTGCACGGCACCTACACGCTGAACCCCGCGCTGTAAGCCCGAGCGCGCGCCCGTAGAGTCGAGCTTGCTCGACTTGGGCCCCCGTAGAGTCGAGCCATGCTCGACTCGGCCCCTTGTAGAGTCGAGCCATGCTCGACTGCATGAGAAGCAGTCGAGCAAGCTCGACTCTACTTACTTCTTCTCGATGGCCGACTCGACCACCATGTCCAGCACGTATGCCTGCGACGGTGCATCGGCCGGCGGGTTCTTCACTGCGTAGCGCTTCACCCGCACCACGTTGCGCACGCCGTCTTCATGCGTGTAGCCCTCGATGTTGCCGTAGAAGTTCTCGAACGCGCCCGGGGTGCCCTGCTTCAGGCCCTTGTCGTCGAACTTCACTTCACGCACCTGCAGGCACTGGTAGTCCGGAATCAGCGGGTGCGAGCACTTGGCGGTCTTCGCTGCCACTTCCAGAAACACGGTTTCGCCCGGCCCGCCGTAGCGCGTTTCCGCGGTGGGTTCGGCCGCGAACACCAGCACGTCGCCCTTGGCGGTGGTCAGGGTCAGGCTGCCGTCGGCACCCTGGGCGGTCTTCAGTTCACCCTGCAGGCGGCTCGACACGGCCTCATCCAGCGCCATCACTGCGGCGTCGGTGCAGGCCATCTGGGTGGATGCCATCGGGCTGATCGTCAGCTTGCCCTCGGCCAGGGTGTAGCTGCCGCCCATGCGGTTGCAGGTATTGCTGATCGACACGCGGCCGTCGGCGAAATCCAGCGTGACCGGCGCGTCGCTGCGGGCGAACAGTGCATCGATGCGTGCGCCGTCGGCGCCAGTGGCCTGCTGCAGGCGCCAGTGCTGGCTCTGCAGGCGCTGCGCATCCAGATGGGCCACGGCCTTCTGGTCGCCGGCCTTGGCGGCCGCCGGGGCCAGGTCATCGCCGCCGGTGCCGGCCGGTGCGGTGGTCGGGGTCTGGCTGCAGGCGGCCAGCAGGGCCAGCGGCAGGAGCAGGGTAACGGTGCGCTTCATGGTGGATCTCCTTGGGAACCCGGATGCAAACGGATCACGGCCGGGCAGGGGGTTGGCCTGCCTTGGCGCCGTTCAGCTGCCGGACGGCAACCACAGCAGCAGCGCCGCGCCCAGCGCGATGCGGTAGAACGCGAACGCGGTGAAGCGGTGCGACTTGATATAGCCCAGCAGCCACTTCACTACGACGAAGCCGGTGATGACCGCGGCAACGAAGGCCACGCCCACGTCGGTCCAGTTCTCGCTGGCCAGCTTGCCTTCCTTGGCCAGTTCCAGGAACGCGTAGGCACTGGCGGCGAACATGGTGGGAATGCCCACCAGGAAGACGAATTCAGCGGCGGCCGCGCGCCGGCTCAGGCCCAGCAGCATGGCCAGGAAGATGGCCGAGGCCGAACGCGAGGTGCCGGGGAACACGCCGGCCACCACCTGCGCCAGGCCCACGCCGATGGCGACGGTCCAGGTCACCTGGTCGCGGTCGGGCAGGCGCGTGGTGTAGGCCTCCACCAGCAGCATCCAGATGCCACCGATGATCAGCGCCCAGGCCACCGGGCTGACCGTTTCCGGCAGCTCCCAGCCCAGCATGCGCACCGGCAGGCCGACCACCGCGGTCACCAGGAACGCGGCGCCCAGCTTTAACACGTAGTCGCGGTTCTCGCGCTGGCCCAGCCCGGTGGCCAGTTGCCACAGGCGCTGGCGGAACACCAGCACCACCGCCACGATCGCGCCGGCCTGGATGATGATGTTGAAGAAATCCGAACGCGGGCCCAGCCAGTGCTGGGCGATCAGCAGGTGGCCGGTGCTGGAGATCGGCAGGAATTCGGTCAGGCCTTCGAGGATGCCCAGCAGCAGGGCGGAGAGCAGGTCGTACATGGGCAGGGCAGGCACGTTCGGTGGCGGGAACAAGCCCGAGAGAATAGACCATCCCTGCCGCACCAAACGGGTGCGTGCGGGTCGCCGTGCACCCCTTTGGTGCGCGCGGTCATGCACCCCACTGGGGCGCGCCATTGCAAATCAAGCAGTTGCGGCCATGGAAAAGTTGGCACGGTCATTGCTGTATCTCAGCAGGCATTCATTCCCACCCGAGGTCGTACCGATGTCCGTGGAAAACGTTGAGAAGCTGATCAAGGACAACCAGATCGAATTCGTCGATCTGCGTTTCGTGGATATGCGTGGCGTCGAACAGCACGTCACCTTCCCGGTCAGCATCGTCGAGCCGTCGCTGTTCGAAGAGGGCAAGATGTTCGACGGCAGCTCCATCGCTGGCTGGAAGGGCATCAACGAATCGGACATGGTCCTGCTGCCGGACCCGGCCAGCGCCTATGTCGATCCGTTCTACGCCGATCCGACCATCGTGATCAGCTGCGACATCCTCGACCCGGCCACCATGCAGCCGTACGGCCGCTGCCCGCGCGGCATCGCCAAGCGCGCCGAGGCCTACCTGAAGTCGTCGGGCATCGCCGAATCGGCGTTCTTCGGCCCGGAGCCGGAATTCTTCATCTTCGACGCCGTGCGTTTCGCCAACGAAATGGGCAACACCTTCTTCAAGGTGGAATCGGAAGAAGCGGCCTGGAACAGCGGCGCCAAGATGGACGGCACCAACAGCGGCTACCGCCCCGGCGTGAAGGGTGGCTACTTCCCCGTGCCGCCGACCGATTCGCTGCACGACCTGCGCGCTGAAATGTGCAAGACGCTGGAACAGGTCGGCATCGAAGTGGAAGTGCAGCACCACGAAGTGGCCACCGCCGGCCAGTGCGAAATCGGCACCAAGTTCAGCACCCTGGTGCAGAAGGCCGACGAACTGCTGCGCATGAAGTACGTCATCAAGAACGTGGCGCACCGCAACGGCAAGACCGTCACCTTCATGCCCAAGCCGATCGTCGGCGACAACGGCAGCGGCATGCACGTGCACCAGTCGCTGTCCAAGGGCGGCACCAACCTGTTCTCCGGCGACGGCTACGGCGGCCTGAGCCAGCTGGCGCTGTGGTACATCGGCGGCATCTTCAAGCACGCCAAGGCCATCAACGCCTTCGCCAACTCGGGCACCAACAGCTACAAGCGCCTGGTGCCGGGCTTCGAAGCCCCGGTCATGCTGGCCTACTCGGCCCGCAACCGTTCGGCCTCGTGCCGCATTCCGTGGGTGTCCAACCCGAAGGCGCGCCGCATTGAAATGCGCTTCCCCGATCCGATCCAGTCGGGCTACCTGACCTTCACCGCGCTGATGATGGCCGGCCTGGACGGCATCAAGAACCAGATCGACCCGGGCGCACCGAGCGACAAGGATCTGTACGACCTTCCGCCGGAAGAAGAGAAGCTGATCCCGCAGGTCTGCTCCTCGCTGGACCAGGCCCTGGAAGCGCTGGACAAGGACCGTGAGTTCCTGAAGGCCGGCGGCGTGATGAGCGATGACTTCATCGACGGTTACATCGCGCTGAAGATGCAGGAAGTGACCAAGTTCCGCGCGGCCACCCACCCGCTGGAATACCAGATGTACTACGCCAACTGATTGGGCGGCGATGGCGGCGGGTACCCCTCCCACCCGTCGCCATCGCCTCCGATCTTCGCGGCTGGGGAGCCGCATGGCGGGCCCCGTGCCCGCCTTGGTAGAGCGGACCGTTGGTCCGCTGATCCAGGGGCAAGAGAGACCGGACACGCGACATGGGCCGCCCTCCCTCCCGTGTCGGCCGTGCAAGGAGAGAGGCACGGCCGTCCCGGCCCCGTTCGTGTCCGGTGCAACAGCCACGGCCATCGCATCGATGGCCCGTGGTTGCCTGATGCCACCGCGCAACCGCGCCGTGGCCCCATCCACCATCGGGACATGCGCATGAAATTGATCTCCGCCATCATCCGACCGTTCAAGCTCGACGAGGTCCGCGAGGCCCTTTCCGACGCAGGCGTGTCGGGCATCACCGTGACCGAAGTGAAAGGCTTCGGCCGCCAGAAGGGCCATACCGAGCTGTATCGCGGCGCCGAGTACGTCGTCGATTTCCTGCCCAAGATCAAGATCGAAACCGTGGTTACCGACGAGCGTGCCGAAGCGGTGATCGAAGCGATCCAGAGTTCGGCAGGCACCGGCAAGATCGGCGACGGCAAGATCTTCGTCACCGCCGTCGAGCAGGTCATCCGTATCCGCACCGGCGAAATCGGCGCCGACGCGCTGTAAGCCCCCTTCCGGAGATTCCCCCATGAAGATGCGCCTTCTCGCCGGGTGGCAAGCCCGGTTCCATCTGGTGTGCCTGTTGATGCTGCTCAGCGCACTGGCCGCTGGCGTCTGGCCGGGCGCTGCCCATGCCCAGGCCCAGGTTACCCCGCTGGCCAATGAAACCGTGGCCGTTGAACCGCTGCAGGCCCCGGCTGCGGCCGCACCGGCGGCCGCCGAAGCGGCTGCGCCGGCGTTCGACCACGGCGATGTGGCCTGGATGCTCACTTCCACCCTGCTGGTGCTGCTGATGGTGGTGCCGGGCCTGGCCCTGTTCTACGGCGGCCTGGTGCGTTCGAAGAACGTGCTGTCGGTGCTCAGCCAGATCCTGGTGGTGTTCTCGCTGGTGCTGCTGCTGTGGGTGGCCTACGGCTACAGCGCGGTGTTCAGCGCAGGCAACCCGTTCTTCGGTTCGTTCACCGAATTCGCCTTCCTGAAGGGCTTCACCCCGGATTCGGTCGGCAACACGCCCATCAAGGGCCTGCCCGATTACCTGTTCGTCGCCTTCCAGTCCACCTTTGCCGGCATCACCACCGCACTGATCGTCGGCGCCTTCGCCGAACGCATCAAGTTCCGCGCGGTGCTGCTGTTCTCGGCACTGTGGTTCACCCTCAGCTACATCCCGATGGCGCACATCGTCTGGGGTGGTGGCTACCTGGGTGAAATGGGCGCAATCGATTTCGCCGGTGGCACCGTGGTGCACATCAACGCCGGCGTGGCTGGTCTGGTCGGCGCTTGGTTCCTGGGCAAGCGCCTGGGCTACGGGCAGACCGCACTGAAGCCGCACAACGTGCCGTTCACCTATATCGGCGCGATGCTGCTGTGGGTGGGCTGGTTCGGCTTCAACGCCGGTTCCGCCGCTGCCGCCGACACCGTCGCTTCGCTGGCCTTCCTCAACACCGTGCTGGCCACCGCGGCAGCAGTGCTGGGCTGGACTCTGGTGGAAGCGATCACCAAGGGCAAGCCGTCGGCGCTGGGTGCAGCGTCGGGTGCGGTGGCGGGCCTGGTCGGCATCACCCCGGCCTGCGGCACCGTTGGCCCGCTCGGCGCGATCGTGATCGGCTTCGTGGCCGGCGTGGTCTGCGTCTGGGGCGTTACCGGCCTGAAGCGCCTGCTGAAGGTGGACGACACCGCCGATGTGTTCGGTGTGCACGGCGTGGGCGGCATCGTCGGCGCCATCCTCACCGGTGTGTTCAGCGCGCAGTCGCTGGGCGGCACCAAGGCCGATCTGGATATCGGCCACCAGGTCTGGGTGCAGGTGGTCAGCGTTGGCCTCACCGTGGTCTGGTCGGCGGTGGTGACCGCGGCCATCCTGCTGCTGGTGAAGGTGGTGGTCGGCCTGCGCGTGACCGAAGAGGCCGAGCGTACCGGCCTGGATGTCACCTCGCATGGTGAATCGGCCTACGAGGCCTGATGCAACGGCGGGCGGCCTGCGAAGGTCGCCCGCCACAGCATCCACGCATGGCGTGGATCTACGGCGTACTCCATGGGCATGCATCCTCGCGCCTGATCACGCACAATCGGGGCATGCACCCGATTCGCCCGTCCCTCCTGCTTTCGGCCTGCCTGTTGCTGGCCGCCTGCGCATCCACACCGCAGGATGTCCGCAACCCGCTGGCTACGTGGGTGCCATCACCCAACCAGAATGCGCGTGGCCCGGTGGCCATCGTCATCCACCACACCGACCAGGAATCGGTGCAGCAGAGCCTGCACACGCTGCGCACCGCCAACAGCGGCGGCCCGGTCAGCGCGCACTACCTGATCGGCGCCGATGGCCATCGCTACCAGCTGGTGGCCGATGCACGCCGCGCCTGGCATGCCGGCGCAGGCCGCTGGGGTACGCTCACCGATCTGAACTCCACATCGATCGGCATCGAGCTGGACAACAACGGGCAGACGCCGTTCACCGCAGCGCAGATCGACGCGCTCATCGTCCTGCTGCGTGATCTCACCACGCGCCTGAACATTCCGCCGCGGCAGGTGATCGGCCACGCCGATCTGGCACCCACGCGCAAGGCCGATCCCAGCCGTTTCTTCCCGTGGCAGCAGCTGGCCGCCGCCGGTTTCGGCGTGTGGCCGCGCGCCAGCGATGGTCCCGCACCGGGCGGCTTCGATGCGTGGAACGCGCTGGCTCGTTTCGGCTACCCGCTGGATGATCGCGAAGCGGCTGTCGCCGCGTTCCATCGCCGTTTCCGTGGCAGTGACGATCTGCCGAAGACGCTGGACGCTGAAGACGCGCGCATCCTGCATTCGCTGCTGTTGCAGACGCCGTAAGCCTGAACACCCGCCGGGCGTGGTCCGGCGCTACCCGTGCGCAAGGTTGCCGGGCCACCATCGGGCCCACTACATTGCGACGATGATCACTGTTACGTCGTCACCGCGCGCGCTCCTCACCCTCCTGGCCGTTGCCCTGCTTGCTGGTTGTGCCACCACCGGCACCGGCCCGGGCGCACCGGCCGCCCCGCCGGCTGCCGCCACCTACGCCAAGGCCGACTGGAATGCGTTGCCGGCCGTTTCCGATGCCGACCTGCTGGCCGGCTTCAGCGCCTGGCGCAGCAGCTGCAGCCGCCTGAAGAACGATGCGGTCTGGGCCCAGCCTTGCACGACCGCAGCCACGGTATCCGACAAGGACCCGGCCGCGATCCGCGCCTTCCTGCAGCGCGATCTGCAGGTGTATGCACTGCGCGCCGGCGGCCACCGCGAACAGGGCCTGATCACCGGCTACTACGAACCCATCTACAGCGGCAGCCTGACCCGCACTGCCACCGCCACCGTGCCGGTGTATGGCACGCCCGACGACCTGGTGGTGGTGCAGCTGGACAGCCTGTACCCGGAACTGAAGGGCAAGCGCCTGCGCGGCCGCCTGGACGGCAAGGTACTCAAGCCCTACGACGATGCCGGCACCATCGCCAGCAAGGGCGCCAAGGCCCCGGTGCTGGCCTGGCTGACCGACCCGATGGACCTGCAGCTGCTGCAGATCCAGGGCTCGGGCCGGGTGCGCCTGGCCGATGGCAGCCAGGTGCGGCTGGCCTACGCCGAACAGAACGGCCACCCCTACCGCGCCATCGGCCGCTGGCTGGTGGACCAGGGCGCGCTGAAGAAGGAAGACGTGACCATGGACGCGATCCGCGCCTGGGCCCGGGCCAACCCGGCGCGCGTGCCCGAGCTGCTGCGCAGCAACCCCAGTTACGTGTTCTTCGTGCGCAACCCCGACAGCCCGGAAGGCCCGCGCGGCTCGTTGAACGTTCCGCTCACCGCTGGCTACAGCGTGGCGGTGGACCGCAGCGTGGTGCCGCTGGGCAGCCTGCTGTGGCTGTCCACCACGCGCCCGGATGGCAGCCCGGTGGTGCGGCCGGTGGCCGCGCAGGACACCGGCGGTGCGATTGCCGGCGAGGTGCGCGCGGACCTCTATTGGGGCAGCGGCGACGCCGCCGGCAAGCTGGCCGGCGAGATGAAGCAGCAGGGCCGCATCTGGCTGCTGTGGCCCAAGGGCGCCGCGCTGCCGAACTGAACCAGCGGGGGTCGGATCCCTTTCCGAAGGAAAGGGCTCTGCCCCCGGATGCCTGATAATGGCGCCATCCGAACTGTCCGGCCCCCGCAATGAAGAACGTCAAAAGCCACACCACCAAGAAGTACTACAAGCACTGGGCCGAATCGGGCCTGGGCAAGGGCAACGTGCTGATGGAAGCCCGCGGCGAGAAGATCGTGCGCCAGGTGGAAATCTACGGCACCAAGCTGGTCTGGGCCGACGAGCACGGCCAGAGCGACGACCGCTTCGTGCTGGCCGACCAGCCCGTCTCGTTCCTGGATTTCGACGAAGACGACGAAATCAGCGCCCGTGAATTTGAAAGCGCCTGGAAGAAGGCCCGCGAAGCCACCGGCTACCCGGTGTAAGCCACCCGCGCGATACCCGCTCCACCGCCCTTGTAGAGTCGAGCTTGCTCGACTGCTCTCGGCAACGGCAGGTGCGAAGTCGAGCATGGCTCGACTCTACAAAGAGCGTGGGCGAAATGTTATAGAATTACATTTTGCCCGCCCCCTTCCGCCCCCCATGAAGACCCCCACCCTGGTCGCTGCCCTCGCGGCCGCTCCCTTCGCCCCCGATGCCTTCGCGCAATCGGCCGACGCCGCGCTCACCCTGGGCAAGGTCGACGTGCACCAGCACAGCGAAGGCCAGTTGAGCGCCCACCAGGTGCTGACCTCGGTGGACGTGCTGGGCGCAGACCAGATCGAAGACCGCAACGTCTCGCACAGCTGGGAACTGCTGGGGCAGATGCCCGGCATCCAGCTCACCGAAACCCGGCAGGGTGCCGAATCGGGCAAGGTCAGCTTCCGCGCCTTCAACGGCGAGGGCTACCTCAACGCCATCAAGACCCTGATCGACGGCATTCCCAGCAACGTCAACAGCGGCAACCAGCGCTTCATCGACATGCTGTTCCCGCTGGAAATCAGCTACATCGAAGTAGTGCGCGGCACCAACGACCCGCGCTACGGGCTGCACAACATCGGCGGCAACGTGAACTTCGGCACGCGTCAGGGCGGCAACTACACCGACGCGCGGCTCGCCTACGGCAGCTACAACACCCGCGATGCGCAGCTGGCGATCAGCCGCGAAAGCAACGGCTTCGCGCAGAACTACTTCGTCGGCCAGCAGGCCAGCGATGGCTACCGCGACCACGACACCTCGAAGAAGTACGCGCTGGGCGGCAAGTGGTTCTACGGTTCGCTGGAAGACGGCCTGCGCGTGGGTTTGACCGCGCGCGCCTACCACCACGAAGCCGACGAACCGGGCTTCATGACCGCCGAGGAACTGCGCACGCACCGTCGTGGCAGCGACCTGCGCAATGCAAACGATGGCGATGACCGTGACATGCGGCAGATCGCCGCGCATCTGGATCTGGCGCTCAGCGACGCGCTCAGCTTCGGCACCCGTCTGTACTACAACCGCTACGAGGACGACCGCCGCGTCACCTTCAGCGATCTGCCCAGCGGCAACCTGCCGCGCCAGCGCCGCGTGTGGGATGAACGCCAGGCCGGCCTGATCAGCACGCTTACCTGGCAGGCCGCGCCCGTGCTCACCGTCGAAGCTGGCCTGAACTACGAACAGCAGGACAACGGCTACATCCGCGAGCGCTACAGCTACGCCGAGCCCACCGACTTCAGCGTGGCGCCGGCGCGGGTGCAGAACAACGACCGCCACAGTTTCGACAACTGGGGCGCCTACGTGCAGGCCATCTACCAGCCACACGACGCGTGGAAGATCGTGCCGGCCTACCGCGTGGACCGCTTCAGCGGCCGCACCCGCTTGATGGATGGCAGCACCGGCCGCTTGCAGGATTACGGCAGTATCGGCCAGCCCAAGCTGAGCGTGATCCACAGCCTGAGTGCCAACACGCACGTCTACGCCAACTGGGGCCGCACCTTCCAGGTGCTCACCGGGTCCACCGCACCGGCCTATCTCACCCCCGGCCAGGCGCCGATGCAGCCGTCCACCAACACCGGCATGGAGCTGGGCCTGAAATTCCAGCCGTTCCAGGGCGCGCAGGCGCGTCTGGCGGTGTGGCAGCAGGATGCGGAAAACGAGGTGTCCAACATGCCGGCCACCGGTACCACGGTCACTCTGGGCAAGACCCGCCGCCGCGGCGTGGATGCGCAGCTGAGCCTGCAGCTGGGCGATGACTGGACCGTGTGGGCCTCGCATGCCTACCAGGAAGCGAAGATCACCCGCGACGACCGCGATGCCAGTGTTTCCCTGCAAGGCCGCGAAGTGGCCGCCACGCCACGCCACATCAGCAACCTGGGCGTGGATTACCAGGCCAGCGACGCACTGCGGCTGGGCCTGCAGGCACGCGCGCAGGGCGACTACTACCTGGAAGAGCGCAACGTGGCCGGCAAGTTCGGTGGCTTCGCCGTGCTCGACCTCAGCGCCGCGTACCAGATCAACCCGCGCTGGAGCGTGGACCTGCAGCTGAAGAACGTTACCGGACGCGAATACGCCTACGCCTGGTACGACAGCTTCTTCTGGGACAGCGCCCGCCCGATGTTCTCGCCCGCGCCCGGCCGCAGCGTCTTCGTCGGCCTGAACATGAAGCTGTAACCCGGCCATGCATCCGGTAATGGTCGAGCTTGCTCGACCTGCGGCAGGGGTCAGAGCCCTTTCCTGCGGAAAGGGATCCGACCCCGGACAGGTTCATGCCACCGCGTTGTAAGGCTCGATCCGCGCCAGGACCTCAGCCAGCTTCTCCTTGGTCATCGCCGCATCGAAGTCGGCCTGCAGACCGATCCAGAACTTTTCAGAGACGCCGAAGTAGCGCGACAGGCGCAGGCCAGTGTCTGCCGTTACGGCGCGCTGGCCCGTAACAATCTCGCCGATCCGGCGCTGCGACACGCCAATGGCCTTGGCCAATCGGTACTGGGTGATGCCAAGTGGCTTCAGGAACTCGTGCAGCAGGATCTCGCCTGGAGCGGGGTAGGGGACGGTTCGCATGTGCGCGGCTCCTCAGTGGTAATCGACAATTTCAACTTCGGCAGGGCCTTCTCTGGTCCACACGAAGCACAATCGGAACTGATCGTTGATACGGATGCTGTACTGCCCGTAACGGTTCCCGCACAAAGATTCCAGGCGATTGGCGGGCGGTATGCGGAGATCCCGCAGGTCGGCCGCCACATGGAGCATGGCCAGCTTGCGCAGAGCGGCGGCTTCGACCTGGCGCCATCTCGGGACGCGCTCGCCATCAAACAGTGCCCGCGTGCGTTTGCAGGCAAACGATTGGATAGGCATGGTACTAACGTCTTGCGGTAGTATCGTATGGCGTTAGTATCCGCTCGGCAAGCGTCGCTGTTAATTCCCATGCATGACGACAGGTGACGTATTCAGTGCAATCCGGTGGTTGGCTCTGTTTTGCACTACATTGGTGCAATGTCCGACCCCGCACCCCCGCCGTCCCTTGATGCCCTCGGCACGCCGCTGGCCTGGGCCGGGGCCAATGGCCGCATCATCGGCTGCAACCCGGCCTTCGCTCGCTGGCTGGGCGTCAGCGTCCGCCGCCTGCTGGGCCAGCCGCTGGCCGCACTGGAAGTGCAGGGCGAGGCGCTGGCCCATTTCCTGGCCCGCGACGAGCGCGACAGCCTGCGCCTGAACCGGCTGGCGCTGGCGGTACCGGGCGAAGGCGCGCGCTTTGCCGAAGGCTGGATGAGCCGCCGCGATGACGGCGGCTGGCTGCTGGAAGCGCACCCGGTGGATGAATTTCCCGGGCTGGACCCGACCCAGGCCCTGCCCAGCGCGCTCAGCGCCGCCTTGAAGGGCCTGGCCCACGAACTGCGCAACCCGCTGGCCGGGCTGAAGGGCGCCGCCCAGCTGCTGGCGCGCCGCGCGGCCCAGCGCGATGCCAGCGAACGCGAACTGATCGAACTGATCGGCTCGGAAATCGAACGCCTCAATGGCCTGCTCGACCAGCTGCTGTCGCCGGCACCGGCCGCGCCGCACGCGCCGCTGAACATCCACGCTTCGCTGGAGCGCGTGCTGCGCCTGGCCGAAAGCGAGGCCGGCTGGGCGGTGCGCCTGCAGCGCGACTACGACCCCAGCATTCCCGAATTCGCCGGCGACGCCGACCGTCTCACCCAGGCCGTGTGGAACCTGGTGCGCAACGCCATCCAGGCCGGCGCCGGGGGCATCACCCTGCGCACGCGCGTTGAACATGGCGTGCGCATTGCCGAACAACTGCACACGCTGGCGCTGCGCCTGGAAATTGCCGACGACGGCCGTGGCGTGCCCGAAGAACTGGCCGAGCACCTGTTCCTGCCGCTGGTCAGCGGCCGCGCCGAGGGCACCGGGCTTGGCCTGGCGCTGGCCCAGCAGGTCACCCGCGAGCATCGCGGCACGCTGACCTACCGCTCGCGCCCCGGCCATACCGTGTTTACCCTGCTGCTGCCGATCGGCAACGGCACCGCCCCGGCCGAGGAGGCCCCGCGCGATGTCTGACGTCTCTCTTTCCGCGCAGCGCATCTGGGTGGTCGACGATGACCGCGCCGTGCGCTTCGTGCTGTGCACCGCACTGCGTGAAGCCGGCTACCAGGTCGACGATTTCGACAGCGCGGCAGCGGCGCTGAAAGCGCTGGCCGAAAACCCGCCGCCGGCACTGCTGTTCACCGATGTACGCATGCCCGGCGACGATGGCCTGGTGCTGCTGGACAAGCTGAAGGCCGCGTTGCCGCAGCTGCCGGTGGTGGTGATGTCGGCCTACACCGATGTGGCCAGCACCGCCGGTGCGTTCCGCGGTGGCGCCCACGAATTCCTGTCCAAGCCCTTCGATCTGGACGATGCCGTGGCGCTGGCCCAGCGCGTGCTGCCGGCGGTAGCCCCGGCCCTGGCCGCGCCAACCCCGGTGAACGAAGCGCCCAGCGACCAGCCGCCGCAGCTGGTGGGTGACACCCCGCCCATGCGCGCGCTGTTCCGTGCCATCGGCCGCCTGGCGCAGGCACCGCTGGCGGTGCTGATCACCGGCGAAACCGGCACCGGCAAGGAACTGGTGGCCAACGCGCTGCACCGTGAATCGCCGCGTGCGCAGGGTCCGTTCGTGGCGCTCAACACCGCCGCCATTCCCGCCGAGCTGCTGGAAAGCGAACTGTTCGGCCACGAAGCCGGCGCCTTCACCGGCGCCCAGCGCCGCCATATCGGCCGCTTTGAGCAGGCCAACGGCGGCACCCTGTTCCTGGATGAAATCGGCGACATGCCGCTGCCACTGCAGACCCGCCTGCTGCGTGTGCTGGCCCAGGGCGAATTCTTCCGGGTCGGCGGCCGCGAGTTGATCCATGTGGACGTGCGCGTGGTCGCCGCCACCCACCAGGATCTGGAAGGGCTGGTCGCGCAGGGCAAGTTCCGCGCCGATCTGCTGCACCGTTTGGATGTGGTGCGGCTGCAGCTGCCACCGCTGCGCGAGCGCCGCGAAGACATCGCGCAGCTGGCCAGCACCTTCCTGGCCGCCGCCGCGCACAAGCTGGACACGCCGCCGAAGCGGCTGACCGCTGCCGCCGTGCAGGCGCTGCGCGAACACGACTGGCCCGGCAACGTGCGTGAACTGGAAAATGTCTGCTGGCGCATGGCCGCGCTGGCCGCCGCCGAGACCATCGGCGTGGCCGACGTGGACACCGCGCTGAACCGCACCCGCCAGCGACGCGGCAGTGGCCACGCAGCGGGCGCCGATCCGGCGCAATGGGAAACCCTGCTGTCCGAATGGGCGCGCCGGCAGTTGCAGGAAGGGGCCGAAGGCCTGCATGCGCAGGTGCGCGATCGGGTGGACCACGCCCTGCTGGAGGCCGCCCTGCAGATCACCCACGGCCGCCGTGCCGAGGCCGCCGCACGCCTGGGGCTGGGTCGCAACACACTCACCCGCAAGCTGGGTGCCGGCCGCCGCCGCGGCAGCCATTGAACGGAATCTGCACACCCTGCTCGCGCCCGCTTGCCGAACCGTTGATCCGTCATGGACGATGCCGTCCGTAGTGTTACCTGCAAGGAGTCTTCGATGCGTCTCTCACATGCCCTTCTGCCGCTGTCCGCCGCCGTGCTGCTGTCTGCCTGTGGCAGCGCGTCAAAGAAGCCGCAGCCCACGCCGCCGCCGCCGAACGTGATCAGCACCGCGCAGCAGGCCGAAGCGAACCTGGCGCCGGCCTCGGCCAGCATCGTCAGCGGTCGGCTGGTGTTGAAGCCGGAGAGTAGCGGCGTGCACCTGACCGGGCTGATCGGTGGGCTGCAGCCGATGCAGCAGGCCGGCTTCCACATCCACGAACGCGGCGACTGCAGTGCGGTCGATGCCAGCAGTGCCGGCAATCATTTCAACCCCGGCGGCACCGCGCATGGTCGCGCCGGCAGTGGCAAGCATCACCTGGGTGACATCGACAACCTGCAGGCCGATGCACAGGGCCGCGCCAACGTCGATGTGCACCTGAAGGGCGTTACCCTAGGCGGAGGCGCCGCCACCGATATCGCCGGTCGTGCACTGGTCGTGCATGCCAACGCCGATGACTATCGCAGCCAGCCCGCCGGCAATGCCGGCGTCCGCATCGCCTGCGGCGTGATCCGGGTTACCCGCTGATCGCCCGCCGGCACCCTCACCAAGGAGATTCACATGCGTCTGATCCACACTTCGCTGTTCGCGGCCATCGCCGCCCTGGGCCTGGCGGCCTGCAGCCAGCCGGCCACGCCGGAAGCCGAAGCACCGGCCACCACCCCGGCCGAAGGTTCGGCAGCACCGGCCGATCCGGCCAGTGCCCCGGCTGCCGACGCGGCTGCTGCCGCCGCCACCGATGCTACGGCCAGCGCCGAACTGGCACCGACCCAGGGCAATGAAACCAAGGGCAGCGTCACCTTCAAGGTGGTCGACGGCAAGGTGCATGTCAGCGGCCAGATCAGTGGCCTGAAGCCGGGCAGCGAGCACGGCTTCCACATCCATGAAAAGGGTGACTGCAGCGCGCCGGACGGCATGAGCGCCGGCGGCCACTTCAACCCGGGCAAGCAGGACCACGGCAGTGTGGCAGCCGCCCCGCACCACGGCGGCGACATGCCCAACATCAAGGCCGACGACAAGGGCGTGGCCACCATCGATGGCCCGGTGTCCAGCAACGTCAACATCGGCAAGGGTGATGACTTCGACATCATCGGCCGCGGCCTGATCGTCCACGCCGACGCCGACGACTATAAGACCCAGCCGACCGGCAACGCCGGCGCGCGCCTGGCATGCGCGGTCATCCAGAAGGCCCCGTAAGAAAGCAGAAACGCCGGCGCAAGCCGGCGTTTTTCATTGCGGTGGCGCCGGGCCATGCCCGGCGGATTGAATCCGGTCGCCTTACAACGGCGCCGCGGCCAACTTCCTGGCCTGCACCGCCACTGCATCGCAGGCGGCCGTGCTGCCCTCGCAGAGGGTGGCCATCTTGCGGGTGCGACGAAACGGATGTTCGCGATCCCAGCCGATCGCCGTGCGCATGCGCACCACCGAGGGCGCCAATGGATGTGGCGCGGTGAACAACACCCAGGTGGTGGCGGTGTAGTCGGGGTCGTTCTCCACCGTTTCCTTGCTCGTCTGCAGCACGACCATGCCGGCCGGCGTCTGCGCCTGCAGTCGCTCGATGTCCTTGCGCTGCGGCAGCTTCTCAGCGAACGCTGCCACGCTGGTGTACTCCAGCGGCAGATTGTCATCACCTGTGCGCACCGGGGCGCTGGCCTGGGCCAACCCGCTCAGCGCCAGCCCGAGCAGGCAGACGGCACGTCGGCAAGCAGAAACGGTCATCGCAGGAACTCCTGTATGTGGCGCCGGGCCATGCCCGGCGGAACGCCGCTTCCGTAGAGTCGAGCTTGCTCGACTGGCCCTTCGCGCAGACGCGCCCGGGCACGGTAGCGCCGGGCCATGCCCGGCGGAAGGTATCCCCGAAGATCAGCGCGCCAGCAGCGCGCGCGCGTCCTGGCCGGCTTCGCAGTGCACGAACAGCACCGGCACGCCGTGTGCCTCCAGCACCGCGGCCATCTGCCGCTGGCGCATCAGGAACTGTTCGTAGATGCCCTGCAGGCGATCACAATCGCCCTTGCCATGGTTGTAGTACGCGCACCAGCCGGCCGGGTCGAACAGCGCCATGCGCGCCTCGCCCTGCACATAGCGCAGCAGCGGTTCCGGCGCCGCGTCCAGCCACTCTTCCTCGGCCGGGGCCAGGATCGCCGTCTCGATCAGCGGCCACAGTGCGGCCAGGCCCTGGTTGTCGTACTGCATCGACATCATCGCGGCCAGGTCATTCACCGTGAAATAGCGCGCATGCTCGACCCGGGCGCCGAAGCCCTTCTGCGCCATCAGCGCGGTATCGGCATGGGCCATGCCGTTGGCCAGCAGCGTTTCTTCCAGCGCATTGGCCACCGCGGCAATGGTGGCCGCATCGGTGCCGGTCAGCAGGAACGGCACCACGCGCAGGCCACCGCCCACCAGGGTGGCATCGGCCTGGAACGGCAGCGGCACATCACCCTGCGCATCGGCACCGAAGGCCAGCAGACGCGGGCCCTGGTTGCTGCCGGGCGCACGCATCTGCAGTTCTTCCAGGCGGCGGTGGATCGGCCAGCCCGGGCGCAGTACTTCGGCCGGGTCGAAATGGGCGGCGGCGAAGACCAGGTCCAGCTCGGCCACCTGCGGCACCAGCTTGGAAAGATCGCGGCCGACACGTTCGGCCAGTTCGCCGGCCTGTTCGGCGCTGAGGACCGCCTGGCCAGGAATTTCTCCGCCGGCCAGTTCCAGGGCCAGCACGCCAAGGGCGTTCATCGCGGGGTCGGTTTTGCTCATGGTTCCACGGTTGGCCCATCACAGGGCGGCAGCTACACTTGGCCCCATTATGCCTGCTCTGTCGTGCAGGCCATGTTGCAGACACCCTCATCCATGCCAGGTATCTCCATGCCCAACGCTCGTCCCGTCGCCATCCTCGGTGGCGTCCGCATTCCGTTCTGCCGCCAGAACACCGCGTATTCGGATGTCGGCAACCTTGGCATGTCGGTACGTACGCTGGGCGCGCTGGTCGAACGGTTCGGCCTGCATGGCCAGCAACTGGGTGAAGTGGCCATGGGTGCGGTCATCAAGCATTCCAGCGACTGGAACCTGGGCCGCGAGGCCACCCTGTCCTCGGGCCTGTCGCCTTTGACCCCGGGCATCACCCTGCAGCGCGCCTGCGGCACCTCGCTGGACAGCATCATCACCGTGGCCAACAAGATCGCCCTGGGGCAGATCGAATCGGGCATCGGTGGCGGTTCCGATACCACCTCCGACGTGCCGATCGTCTACGGCAAGAAGCTGCGCGCGCGCCTGCTGGCCGCCAACCGGGCCAAGACCACCGGCGACAAGATCCGTGCCCTCACCTCGGGGTTCAAGTTCTCTGAACTGAAGCCCGAGTTCCCCGGTGTGGCCGAGCCGCGCACCGGCAAGAGCATGGGCGACCACTGCGAGGACATGGCCAAGGAATGGAACATCTCGCGCGATTCGCAGGACGAGTGGGCCGTCTCGTCGCACAAGAAGCTGGCCGCCGCCTATGAGCGCGGCTTCTTCAATGATCTGATCGCACCGTTCCGCGGCGTGGAGCGCGACAACATCCTGCGCGCCGATACCTCGCTGGAAAAGCTGGCCACGCTGAAGCCGGCGTTCGACAAGGTGTCCGGCCGTGGCACGCTCACCGCAGCCAATTCCACCCCGCTCACCGATGGCGCCGCGGCCGTGCTGCTGGCCAGCGAAGAATGGGCACGCGCGCACGGCCACGAGCCGCAGGCCTACCTGCGCGATGCGCACGTATCGGCGGTGGATTTCGTGCACGGCGAAGGCCTGCTGATGGCGCCGACCGTGGCCGTGCCGGAAATGCTGAAGCGCAATGGCCTGACCCTGCAGGATTTCGACATCTACGAAATCCATGAAGCCTTCGCCGCCCAGGTGCTGTGCACCCTGCGCGCGTGGGAGAGCGAGGATTACTGCCGCAACCGCCTGGGCCTGGATGCACCGATGGGCCGCATCGATCCGGACAAGATCAACCTGCTGGGTTCGTCGCTGGCCACCGGCCACCCGTTCGCCGCAACCGGCGCCCGGGTGATCGCCACCGCCGCCAAGCAGTTGGCCGAACGTGGCGGCGGCCGTGCCCTGGTGTCGATCTGCACCGCCGGCGGCATGGGCGTGGTGGCGATCGTCGAACGCTGAGCGCATCCAACCTTGGAATTGAAAACGCCGCCCATCGGGCGGCGTTTTCGTTGCGCGATGCGTCGATGGTCACGGCAATCGCGGGTTGCCGAACGCGTCGCGTTCTTCGTTCGCGTCATACACCGGCGGCTGCACCGCCGTAGGCTGCTCTTCCACCGTGGCCCGCAGCGGTGCCTCGGCGGTGCCGTCACGCGCCAGCGCCACGCTGTCCTCGCCGCGCTGAAGGCGCAGGGCGTTGCCCAGGCACTGCGCGGCCAGTGCAGGTTCGCCACGCTGGGCGAAGGCTTCACCCAGTGCTTCCCATGCCGGCGCACCGGCACCGGCGGCCACGGCCTCGTGCAGGAAGGTTTCCGCCGCCGCCCAATCCTGCTTCGCCAGCGCCACCCGGCCCTGGGCCAGGCGCAAGGCCGCCGAATCCGCATGCACGTTGCGCCAGCGCTGCAGGTTGGCCTGGCGGGTGGCCAGTCGGTCTACCGGCAGGCGGCCGTACAGCGCCACCAGTTCGTCGTCCCAGCGCTGGTCCAGTGCCTGTTCCAGCGCCAGCAGGGCGGGTTCGTCCCATTCCAGCGCCACCGCGCGGGTGGCATAGGCACCCACCACATCGGGCGTCGGCCGCAGCGCTTTGGGCGTGGTTTCCCACTGCGCGGCCAGCGCGTTCACATCGGCCGCTTCCAGCAGCGCCTGCGCGGCCAGCCGGGCTTCCAGTTCGCTGGCGGCCTCGCTGGGCAGCACCTTGCTCTGGCGCAGCGCGCCCAGCTGGCCGTAAGCCTCGTGGGCGCGGCCAGAGCGGGCCAGCGCTTCGGTGCGCAGCCACAGGCCACGCGGCGGCAGCGGCTGGATCGCCGCCACGTCCAGCACATTGATCGCATCCACCGGCAGATCGCGGGCCAGCAGCTGTTCGGCGCGCAACAGCGCGTGCAGCGTGGCATCGCGCTCGCCCAGCCGCTGCAGCAGCGCTTCACCGCCGGCGCCGTCGGCCCGCGCCTGCGCGCTGCGCACCGCGTTGGCCAGCGCGATCGCCGTCACTTCCGAATCCTGCGCGGCACCGTCCAGCAGCTTTTCCGCGCGCTGCCACTGGCCGTGTTCATAGGCCTGCAGGCCATCGATCAGGCGCACCCGGCCCTGCTTGCGGCGGTAGCGGCCCCAGGCACGGAACGGTGCGGCAATCAGGCTCCACAGCAGCCACAGCACCAGCACGGCGATCACCGCCAGCAGCGCTACCTTGGGCAGGTTGCTGTGGTAGTCGTAGCCACCGTGGCGCAGGATTACCTCGCCATAGCGGTTCAGGTCTTCGGCGCCCAGCCATTGCGCGGCAACGATGCCGATGGCCACGGCCAGCAACAGCACGACCAGGGATTGCACGGGCTTCATACGGTCTTACCTCCGGTCGGTCTGGGTGCGCAGCTGCCGCAGCGTGCTGCCAAGTACGTTGCCATCGGCCTGTAGCGGCAGTTGGCGCAGGGCCTGCAGTTCAGCACGTTGCGCGCGCAGGGCTGGTGAATCCGGCCAGCGGCGCTGCGCCCACTGGTCCACACGTGCCAGCGCGGCATCGCGGCCGCGGCCATCACCGCGCTCAATGGCGGCACGGGCCAGGGTCAGTTCCAGTTCCAGTGCCTGTTCGGCGCTGGCACGTTCGCCGGCAGTCAGCGGCCCCTGCAGGCGGCTGGGGGTGATATCCACGAAGGCCGCGATGGCCGCCTGCCACCAGGGCCGCGCGACCGGCGCCACGGGCGCTGTGGTCTTCACCTGCGAAGGCAGGCGCTGCAACGCCTGCGAGACCGCATCCAAGCGCTGCAGGGCCAGCACGCGTGGGCCATCGCCCAGTGCATCCAGGGCTTCGCGTTCCTGCACCAGCGCCTGGCGCAGGTTCAGGCCATCGCTGTCGGGCAGTTCGGCCAGCGCGGTGGCGGCCAGGCCGTACAGGCGGCGCGCGCCATCCACATCGTCGGCGAAGGCCAGGCGCTGCGCGGCCTGGGTCAGCAGCAGCTCGGCCTCGTCGCGCTGCACCGCCTGGCGGCCCAGGTTGGCGCTCTCGGTCAGCTTGGCCAGGTTTTCTTCCAGCAGCGCGCTGCGCTGGGACAGGCCCAGCATCTCGTCGCGCAGCACGCGGTTGGTGGCCGCCGCATCCTGCAGGCGCTGGCTGCTGGCGCGCTGGTCGCGGCGCAGGGCGTCCACCGCTGCTTCCAGGCCCTGCAACTGCACGGCGGCGGTCTGCGCCTGCGCCTGCTGTTCGCGCTGCTGGTGCTGCCAGAAGTACCAGGCGCCGTAGCCGGCGGCCGCCAGGCCCACCACCACGGCGCTGGCCAGCAGCCAGCGGGCAGGGGAACGGGGGGCGGCAGGGGGCGTAGTGTCGTTCATCAGGCTTCCTTGTCGGCGGCGCGCCCGGGTGGGCCCGGCCGGCGGCGTTGCACACAGCATCACCGTTGGCGATCAGCGCAGCAAGCGTGTGCCCGGCGCCTGTTCAGTTCGCTGCCGGGGCGGTGAGTGCGGTGTGTGCGGCAGCGGTCATCTGCGCGACAGTGGGGCCTTCGCTGCGCACCACGCGCTGCAGGCCCAGTGCCTGCGCCTGCGCGGCCAACCGCTCGCTGGCGGCCAGCACGGTGGCCTGCTGGCGCAGTTGCTGCTGCCAGTGCGGTGGTAATTGCTGCCAGAACCGCTGCAACGCTTCGCCACTGCTGACGGCCAGCAGCCAGGGTGTCGCCGACTGGGCCAGGCGCGACAAGGCACGGCGCGGCAGACGCAGCGGCACGCGTTCGTACACGTCCGAACGCAGGATCTGCGCGCCGGCCTGCTGCAACTGGGCGGCAATCAGGCCGCGGCCGCCGGGGGCGGTCACCAGGCCGATCTGCAGCCGCTGCACGTTGTCCAGGGCGGGTAGGCCCAGCAGCCCTTCGCTGTCCATCCGCTGCGGTGCCTGCACGTCGGCCACGCCCAGCGCCTGCAATGCACGTGCGGTGCAGGCGCCCACGGTCAGCCACGGGCCGCGCTGCGCGGCGGGCAGGTCCACCCACGCCGCTGCCGCCGCCACCGCCGCCGGGCTGGTGAAGACCACCCGCGGGCAGGCCAGCGCCTGGTTCAGCCGTTGTTCCACCGCCGCGCCCTGCAAGCGCCGCAGCCGCCACGGCGAAAACGCCAGCGTGGTCCCGCCGTAGCGGGCTGCGGCGCGGCGCAACCCGGCATGCTGCCCCTGCGGGCGCAGGGATATCAGGGTCCAGCCAGTGGGTATCGTATGGTCGGGCATTGACGTCATTATGCGGGCCCTTCGTTGTCGTGGTTGCTGCTCCGATGTCCGTTGATGCCCTGACTTCCTCGCTGGCCTCCCTGCAGGACGTGCTCGACTGCATGCCGGCCGTGCGCGCCATGCAGATCCGTCTGGATGGCTATGCCGACGGCGTGCTGCGCATCACCGCGCCGCTGGTGGCCAACGTCAACGACAAGGGCAATGCCTTCGGCGGCAGCCTGGCCTCGGTGCTCACCCTGTCCGGCTGGGCCCTGGTCAGCCTGCGCCTGCGCCTGGCCGGGCACGACGCCGAGGTCTACGTGGCCGACAGCAACCTGCGCTACCTGGCGCCGGTCTACGAGGACCTGCACGCCCATGCGGCCGCCGCCGAAAGCAGTGCCTGGGACACCTTCCTGTCCACCTTCCGCCAGCGCGGCAAGGCACGCATCAGCATCGTCGCCACCCAGCCCGGCGCCGATGGCCGGCCGGCGGCTGAATTCAGTGGTCGCTTCGTTGCCTTCGCCAAAGGGTAGGATGTCAGGCTGACGTCCTTGGGGAACCCACCGATGCGCCGCTTGATCCAGATCCTGTTGTGTTCGTTGCTGCTGGTCAGCGCCGTTGCCGGCGCCGCCGCCGACGACCTGACCCGCAAGCAGCGCAAGCTGCTGGAAGAAACCCAGATCGCCTACGGGGCCACCATCCGCTGGGGCACGATGGACGACGCCATCGCCTACCTGGACCCGCAGCTGCGCAAGGACAAGCCGCCCACCCAGTTCGAGCTGAACCGCTACGCCCAGCTGCGGGTGTCGTCCTACCGCGAGCGCAGCTCGGCTTCGCTGGACGGCGGCCAGGTCGAGCGCCGGGTGGAAATCGGGGTGATCAATCAGAACACCCAGGCCGAACGCACCGTGGTGGTGACCGAGCGCTGGCGCTGGGACCCGGAAGCCAAGCGCTGGTGGCAGGCGGCCGGCCTGCCGGACCTCTGGCAGGGGCAGTGACGGCCAGCGTGCGGCTTGTGCGACAATCGGCCCCCGCTTATAGACCCGTGATCTGAGTGAATTACGAAGAGCTGCTGGCCTTTGCCGGCCGAAACCCGATGCTGTCCGCAGCCCTGGTGGGCCTGACCGTGGCGATCATCGTCACCGAGGTCCGCCGCCTGTTCCGGGGCTTCAAGGGCATCAAGCCGGCTGAACTGACCCAGCTGATGAATGCCGGCGGTGCCGTGGTGGTCGACCTGTCGGCCAGTGGCGACTTCGAAAAGGGCCACATCGCCGGCAGCCGCCAGGCCCAGGCCAGCGCGTTCGGTCCGGAGCACAAGCTGGTGGCCAACGCCAAGCAGAGCCCGGTGGTGCTGGTGTGCCGCAGCGGCAACGCTTCGGAAACCGCCGCCAAGGCGCTGAAGAAGGCCGGTTTCGAAAAAGTGTTCGTGCTCGACGGCGGCATTCCCGCCTGGCAGCAGGCCGAACTGCCGCTGGTCAAGGGTCGCAACTGATCGAACGTGGTGGCGGCATTGGCCTTGTGTGGGCCACCTGTCGCCCCCATCGCTGTAGTTCGACCTACGTTTTCATTGCATTCATCTGGAGTTACAGGAAATGTCCGAAGAGATCACCAACGGCGCCGCTGCGCCGGTCGATGCCGCTACCGGCCCCGCTTTCACCGTCGAGAAGATCTACGTCAAGGACGTTTCCTTCGAGTCGCCGAACGCGCCGACCATCTTCAATGACCAGGTGCAGCCGGAGCTGCAGCTGAACCTGAACCAGCAGGTGCAGCGTCTGGGCGAAAACGCCTTCGAAGTCGTGCTGGCCGTGACCCTGACCTGCCAGGCCGGTGAGCGCACCGCCTACGTGGCCGAAGTGAAGCAGGCCGGCGTGTTCGGCCTGGTCGGCCTGGACCCGCAGTCGATCGACGTGCTGCTGGGCACCCAGTGCCCGAACATCCTGTTCCCGTACGTGCGCCAGCTGGTCAGCGACCTGATCCAGGCCGGCGGCTTCCCGCCGTTCTTCCTGCAGCCGATCAACTTCGAAGGCCTGTACGCCGAAACCCTGCGCCAGCGCCAGGAACAGGGCGACGCGCCGTCGCTGGCTGATTCCGAGCCGGCCGGCAACGCCTGAGCTTGGCTACGACGTCACGGATGAGCGATACCGCTGACAAAGTCGCCGTGCTTGGCGCCGGTTCCTGGGGAACCGCGCTGGCCACGCTGCTCGCCCGGCACGGTCACCCGACCGTGCTGTGGGGGCGCGATGCCGCCGTGGTCGAAGCCATCGACCAGCGCCATGAAAACCCCCGCTACCTGCCGGGCATCCCGCTGCCGGACAGCCTGCGCGCGACCACCGACATGGCGGCCGCCCTGCAGGATGCCGCCTGGATCCTGGTGGTGACCCCGTCGCACGCGTTCAATGAAACCGTGCGCGCGCTGGCGCCGCTGCGACCGGCCGGTGCCGGCGTGGCCTGGGCCACCAAGGGCTTCGAACCGGGTTCGGGCCGCTTCCTGCACGAAGTAGCGCGTGAGATCCTGGGTGACGACGTGCCGCTGGCCGTGGTCACCGGGCCGTCGTTCGCCAAGGAAGTGACCCAGGGCCTGCCGACGGCGATCACCGTGCACGGCGACGTGCCCGAGTTCGCGCAGACGGTGGCCGAAGCCATGCATGGCCCGGCGTTCCGCGCCTACACCGGCGATGACATGGTGGGTGCCGAACTGGGTGGCGCCATGAAGAACGTGCTGGCCGTGGCCACCGGCGTGGCCGATGGCATGCAGCTGGGCCTGAATGCCCGTGCTGGCCTGATCACCCGCGGCCTGAACGAAATGCTGCGGCTGGCCGCGGCCATCGGTGCCAAGCCGGAAACCCTGATGGGTCTGGCCGGTCTGGGTGATCTGGTGCTGACCTGCACGGGTGATCTGTCGCGCAACCGCCGCCTGGGCCTGGCCCTGGGCCGTGGGCAGACGCTGCAGGATGCCGTGCGCGAAATCGGCCAGGTGGTTGAATCGGTGCAGACCGCCGACGAAGTGATGCGACAGGCGCGCCGTCATGGCATCGACCTGCCCATTTCCGACCGCGTGCGTGCCGTGCTGCACGGCGAGCAGACGCCTGAAGAAGGCCTGCGCGCGTTGCTGGCGCGGGAACAGAAACCGGAATACCCGGATACCCTGTTCAAGTGATCTGAAGAACCCCGGCCCAGCGCCGGGGTTTTTTTTGGGTCGCGCGCGCGAACCCGCTCCTGGTAGGTGCCAAGCTTGCTTGGCACAGCGCATCACCGCGCGCGGCCCATCCACGCATGGCGTGGATCTACAACGTGCGGGAACCCGCTCCTGGTAGGTGCCAAGCTTGCTTGGCACAGTGCATCACCGTGCGCGGCCCATCCACGCATGGCGTGGATCTACAACGTGCGGGAACCCGCTCCTGGTAGGTGCCAAGCTTGCTTGGCACAGCGCATCGGCGCGCGCGGCCCATCCACGCATGGCGTGGATCTACAACGAGCGGGAACCCGCTCCTGGTAGGTGCCAAGCTTGCTTGGCACAGCGCATCGGCGCGCGCGGCCCATCCACGCATGGCGTGGATCTACAATCGCGGCTTTACATCACGACACGGACAGGGAATGAAGTCCAGGAATCTCGCCATCTCATGGCTCATCGCGCTGTTGGCCGCGTGTTCGCCGGCGCCTGCACCGGCACCGCAGGCAGAGTCTGCGCCTGCACCCACGCCGATGGCACCCGAACCCGCACCCGCACCCGCATCCGAGCCCGAACCGTCCATTGAAGACGGCGTGGATCCGTCGGTGTGGGACAACGAAGGCGAGCCCGAAGGCGAAACCCACGGCGGCGAACTGAGCTGCCAGGACAACCCGCTGGCCACCTACTTCTTCACCCTGGTGGGCGGCAACACGGTGGACGACTGCGGGCGCAAGGACGCCCGGCTGCTGGCGGCGTTCGACGCGCTCATGCAGGAGACCGCCGATGCCGAATCCAGCGAGCCCGGCATCGCGCCGCTGCGCGAACGCCTGCTCAGTGGGCCCAGCGCACCGGGTCAGCCGGTGCAGCTGCAGGACGGCGCCTGGTGGTTCTACACCGCCTGCCAGGCCCACCAGTGCCCCGGTACCGCGCTGGCGGTGCTGTACTCGCCCGAGCAGGGGCGCATGGTGGGCCGGCTGGCCGCGCGCTGCAAGGTGCGCTGGCTGGGCGCGCCCAACGACGAACAGCGCCAGCGCATCGCCCACCTGCGGCCGCTGGACCCGGCAACCCTGGCCGGCGAGGACGAGGACTGCCGGTAAGCGGGTGGCCCGGTCTATGCGTCCGGGCGCAGGCGCGTGCTGATCTGCGCGGTCATCGCCAGGCAGGCCATCATCAGTCCTTCCACCACGCGGTCGCCGGGGTGATCGCTGGGCGGGCCGTTCTGGCGGATACGCTCGGCGGCCAACAGCATTTCCAGGCCCACACGCAGGCCGGACAACGCGCATTCGGCGTCGGCCAGTGCCTGCTGCCGGCCGGGCATCAACTGGCGTTCGGGCCAGGGCTGGCCATCGGCGGCCGCGCCCTGGCCGATGCGGCGCAGCGCGGCAACGAAGGCGCTGGGCAGTTCAGCGGTGTCGGCGGTGGCCGGTTGGTCGGCGCTGGCGGCAGCGCGGTGCGGGTGCAGGCGGGGGAATTCCGGGGTGGTCATGGCTGGGGCTCCGTGCGGGACGAACGGTGGCCGCCACACAAAGGTGGCGGGCGGAGACGTGGCTCGAAAACCGGGGCTTCTGCTATACCGGCAGGCACAAGGCCTCCACGCTCCGCCCGCCATGGCCGGCAGACGGATTGCCAGCCGGCGCCACGTTAGGCGACGCCGGCTGGCAAGCGTAATCAAGCAGAAGCACGGGTTTTCGAGGCCCGGCCACCGGTGCGCTGGTGGCCCACCTTGTCTACCCGCGCAGCCGCGCTGCGCCCATCAGACAAGTTGCAATCGCACCACGGTGCGACGCGCCTGCGTAGTCTTCCATGCCGCCCAAACCCCTGCGGCAACAAGTGACGCAGGCGAACGCCGCCCAGTGCCGATATGCGACAACGGTCTTGATCACGCCCCCGTGCTGCGCACCATCCAGTGCCAGTTGCGACAGCTCTGCAGTGCTACGCTGGGCGCCAACCGCCGCACCGTTCCTCCACGTTGTTCCGATAGGGGCTCGACCCATGACGGATGCCACAACGCCTGTCGACCTGTTCGCCGCACTGCGCGGCCTGCTGCGCGACGCCGCCGGTTCTCTGCAGGTGGTGCACGACAGCCCCGAACACTTCTACGCCAACGGTCCGCACCCCGATGCCAAGGGCAAGCCGCAGTTCTTCGGTGCGGTGAAAGTGTCCGGGCGCAAGCACGCCTTCCACTTCATGCCGGTCTATGAATTTCCCGAGCTGCTGGCCGACATCAGCCCGGCGTTGAAGAAGCGCATGCAGGGCAAGTCCTGCTTCAACTTCGACTTCGACACATGGGATCCGGTGCTGATGGACGAACTGGCACAGCTGGTTACGCAGGGAACAGCCCGCTACCGCGCGTTGGGTCGGCTGTAAGCGGCGCTGTTCGAATGGCTGGGCCGCACTCAGCCTGCGTGCACGTAGCGGTCTTCGACAATCTCGGTCACCTCGTCGTCCTCGTCCAGGCGGAATTCCAGATAGCCATCGTGTTCGCTGAAGACGGCCACGCCCTTCGTTTCCTCGATCACGCAGAAGGACAGCGGCACGGCCATGAAGAAGCCACTGCGACTTCGCAGTTCAACACGGCGCGCATGGCTGAAATCACGCGCGCCCAGACCGCTCTCGCGCAGCTCCTGCGCTGAACGCCCGCGTTTCATCGACAGTTCCTCTGCCCAGTCGCGCACGACGTCCATGGGGCTGCGTAGGGGCTTGATCTGCATGATGCTGCGGTTCCGTCTGCATGGGCGACAAGCCTAACCGGCCTGACCTTTGGCATGGGCCGACCGCTATCTGAAACAGCTGGAAGGCGAGGGTTGAACTGAACCCCGCGCGGCCTGGCGCCGTGAACCTGCCGCGCGCACCGACACCCTGGCAATGATCACCACATAGGTCGCCAGCATGCCGGCAGCCAGGCCCATCACTTCCATTTCCCAGTTGTCACGGTACGGGGAAGGCCCGGCGATGGCCCAGCCCAGCAGCAATGCCGCCATCAGCGCCATCATGCGGTGGGATGAGGTGATCAGTGCATCTTCGCTGGCGTGGCCCAGGTTGGGATCCCAGCGGCCGATCAACCAGCCAAAGCCACGCCAGTAGTCCCGCCCCACCAGGTAGTGAAGGAACACCACCCCGGCCAGTGCGCTCAGCAGGAACTGCAACAGGGGATGCACGGGTCGTCCTTGTACGCGCGTGGGGGATCAGCCGTGTGGTTCAGCCGGGCAAGCCGGTCGGCCGCCAGCGGGGACAACGTTCCTATCTTAGCCAAAGCCCTGAAAGCATCAGGGCGCTGGCGAAGGACAGCAGACAGCGGGCGACGATCATCACGCCGGGCTGTGCACCGCCTACCGCAGGCGCCACCTTCTTCCAGTTGTCGGCGTTGCAGGTTTCATGAAAGCGCTTGATGGAAGTACCGATGACGTTGATCAACGCGATCAACACCGCCATTCCCCATAGACACAGCAGCGATATCGAGACCTCAATGGCGTACTGCTTGGCCGTGGCGACAGTGAACAACGCCAGCGATTGGGCCATCCACTTGAGCAGAACGCTGATGCCCACGGTCCCCGCAAAGACCAGCAGCAACAGCACACCGACCTTGCGCCATTGCGCCTTCGCGTTTGATTTCTGCCCGGTCCAGAGAAGCCACAGGGCAAGCGCCTGGAAAGCGGCGTAGAGCACTGCGTGCATCACTCGTTGCCGCGGTGTCGCGGGTGCGTCCTGCCGGTTGGTGACGCTTGCCCGCGGGCGACAGCGCCGCGTCCGGCACGTCGATCTCCACATGCAAGCCCAGCTCATCCAGCACGGTAAACAGCTTGCCCCACTGCACGGTGGTACCGCCGCGCTCGATCTTGCTCAGGAAATTCTCGCTCACCCCGATTCCTTCCGCAGTGGCATCTTGGCGTAGCCCTTGGTGCTCGCGCACCGCCTTGACCAACGGGCCGAGGTCAGCGGCGTTTTCCAATCGAATCTTCAACGCTTGGTCCTTACGATCATGCAGTTCTGTCTTCGAAGGTCGAGTCTGGCTGCGGCACGCAATCCTCACTCTGATGAGGATTTAACGTTAAATCGCTGCGGATTGCATGGAATCCGCAAGTTCATGAGGATTTTTAGGTAGTTCGTGCGAGGCCGACCAAACCGCCACAAGTTCCCTGAACGGGAACCTCATTCATGTACTGGTCAGTTCAATATTCAGGGTCGATTTCACCAGCAAACGGATAATTCACACCTGTCGACCGCCTCCTCTCTCCCTCTCCCGGGAGGCGGCCGGCGAAACCAAAAATAATTAAAGGTGTGTCCCGATGATCAAGAATTCGCTGCTTGCCCTGGGTCTGCTGGCTGCCCTTCCGTTCGCTGCATCGGCTGCCGATGGCCTGTCGTACAACTATGTTGAAGGCGGTTACGTAAACACCGATGCCAAGGGCGGCGACGCCGATGGCTGGGGCGTGAAGGGCTCGGTTGCAGTGCACCCGAACTTCTCGGTCTTCGGTGACTACAGCAAGCAGGAAACCGACACCTTCAAGAACGATGTCGCCCAGTGGCGCATCGGTGCCGGCTACAACTATGGCATCGCACCGAACACCGACCTGGTGGCTCGTGTTGCGTACCAGAAGTTCGACCTGAAGCACGGCCTGGACTTCAACGGCTACTCCACCGAAGTGGGTCTGCGTACCGCGTTCAACCCGTACCTGGAAGGCTATGCGCTGGCCGGTTACGAGGATTACAGCAAGAAGCACGGCATCAATCCGGAAGGCGAGTTCTACGGCCGCGTCGGCGCCACCGCCAAGTTCAACCAGAACTGGGGCCTGAGCGGCGAAGTGAAGCTGGCCAAGGCGGGCGACCGCGAGTGGTTCGTGGGTCCGCGCTTCAGCTGGTAAGACATCGCTCTGTCGTTAGTGCGTGTAAGTGGCATGTGACTCTCTCTCTCTCTCCCGCATGCCATCCGAAGCCCGGCCTTGTGCCGGGCTTCTTTTTTGCCTGGACGCGCCGCGTCGCCCAACGGTAGATCCACGCCATGCGTGGATGCTTTGCAGTAGATCCACGCCATGCGTGGATGCTCTCCTCAGCCACGCATGGCGTGGCTCTACTGCAGCTGTGCTCGGGTGGTTCGGCTATCATCGCCGCCTCAAGCCAGCAGGATGTTCCATGAATTCCCAGCCCGCCCCGATCACCGCCCTGAACCACACGCTGGACAACGAGCCGCAGCAGATCACCGCGCCGTTGACCCATTGCGCGGCCTTCCTGGTGCTGAAGGTGAAGGACGATGCCGAATCCATCGCCACGGTGCGGCAGGTGCTGGGCAGCACCGACGATCTGATCAAGAACACCGCCATCCGCGAGATCGAGCGCACATTCACCTGCAACGTGGCTATCGGCCACCGCGTGTGGGAACCGCTGGTGGGCAGCACGCCGCCGCGCGAGCTGAAGCCGTTCCGCCAGATCCAGGGCGCCACCCACACCGCGGTTTCCACCCCGGGTGATCTGCTGTACCACATCCGCGCGCGCACCCAGGACCTGATCGTGGCCTTCGAGCGCAACCTGCTGCTGGCCTTCGGCGATGCGGTGGAAACGGTGGATGAAGTGGCCGGCTTCCGTTACTTCGACGGCCGCGACCTGCTCGACTTCGTCGACGGTACGGCCAACCCGGAGGGGCTGTCGCTGCCGGAGGCCACCATCGTCGGCGACGAAGACCCCGACCATGCTGGTGGCAGCTACGTGGTGGTGCAGAAGTACCTGCACAACCTGGAGGCCTGGCGCGCGCAGAAGACTGAAGCACAGGAAGCCATCATCGGCCGCACCAAGCACGACAACATGGAACTGGACGATGCGCCGGCCGATGCGCAGAAGTCGCACAAGACGCTGTGCACCATCGAAGATGCCGACGGCGAGCACGAGATCCTGCGCGACAACATGCCGTTCGCGCGCCCGGGCCACAACGAGTACGGCACCTACTTCATCGGCTACACGCGCCGGCTGTGGGTGATCGAGCAGATGCTGGAACGCATGTTCATCGGCAATCCGGCGCCGCTGCACGATCGCATCCTGGATTTCTCCAAGGCGGTCACCGGCGTCACCTTCTTCGCGCCCTCGCGCAAGGTGTTGGCCGACCTGGCCGAGTAGATCCACGCCATGCGTGGAAGAAGCCGCGCGGCCCGGCGCACCTGGGCAGTCGAGCAAGCTCGACTCTACGGGGCCGAGGCGACCTGCGGTGCGCGCGCGGCGGCCTGCCACGCGCGCAGGCCGAACACCGCCAGGCCCAGGAAGAACACGTACAGCGCGGCGGTCACCTGCAGCGACTTGAACAGGTACGTGCCCACGTACACCACGTCCACGCCGATCCACACCCACCAGCACGCCGCATGTCGGCGTGCCTGCCACCACTGGCCGACCAGGCTGAGTCCGGTCAGCAGGGCATCCAGCCACGGCAGTGCGGCATCGGTGAAGCTGTGCATGACCGCGCCCAGTGCCACGCCGCCGCACACCCCGATGGCCAGGTCGCGCAGCAGCTTGCCGCGCGCCAGCGGCACGATGCGGATGCTGCCTTCATCGGCGGCATGCTGGCGCCAGTTCAACCAGCCGTAGACCAGGAAACCGCCGAAGATCACCTGCAGCAGGGTGTCCGAATACAGCTTGGCTTCGGCGAACACCAGCCCGTACAGCGTTACCGACAGCAGCCCCACCGGCCAGGCCGACAGCCGGCGCCTGGCCATCAGCCAGACGCCCAGCACGCTGCACAGCGCGGCGGTCCACTCGAGCAGGGGCCCGTTCACAGCGCGAACGTCACCGACAGGCGCGCCTGCCGCGGCGCACCGGGGAACAGGTAGTAATCACCGGCGCTGCTGCCGGTGTCACGCCAGTAGAAGCGGTTGAACACGTTGTCCACCGACAGGTTCCAAGTGACCGCACGTTCGTGCAGGCGGTGCTGGAAGCGCAGGCCGGCATCGAACACCGAATAGTCCGGCGCACGCACCGCGCCATCGGCACGGGCCACGTTGGCCGATGCATAGCGCCAGCCCCCGGTCACCTGCAGACCCTGTGCGAACGGCAGCGCATAGGCCAGGTGCACGCTGGCGCGCACCTTCGGCACGTTCACCAGCTGGTGCCCTTCATAGGCCGGCGTTCCGGCATCGCGTGCGCGTGCGCGCAGCACGCTGGCGCTGGCCACCACCTGCAGCGCATCGGTCAGCTGGCCGTTGGCGGTCAGCTCCAGCCCGGTGTGGGTCTGCTGGCCTTCCTGCACGAAGGTGAAGCCCACATCGCTGTCGTCGGGTTTGGCGTACTGGTAGGGCTGGCTGATGCGGAACACCGCCGCGCCCACGCTCAGCGCCTCGTTCGGCGCGTACTTCACGCCCGCTTCCAGCTGGCGCGATTCCACCGCCGGCAGGAAGGTGTCGGCGTTGCTGGTCCAGAACGGCGCTTCCTGCCCCAGCGAAATGCCGCGCACGTAGCTGGCGTAGGCATTCAGCTGGTCGGTGGCCTTCCACACCAGTGCGGTCTGCGGCAGGAAGCGCGACAGGCGGCTGTGTCGCTGCGGGTTGCCGCGCTTGTCGTAGGCGCGCTCGTCCAGGCGCACGTAGCGGCCACCGGCCAGCCACTGCCAGTCGTCACCGAAGCTGAGCCGGTCCAGCGCGAAGAAGGCGTTCTGGCGGCTGTCCAGGCGCCGCGCGGACGGGCCCGGCTGCAACGGCGACGGGTCGAACACCGGCACCTGGCCGTCGTGGTAGTTGGTGGTGCCCACGTACTCGTTCACGCTGGGGCGGCGGTCCACGGTGCGGCGATAGGTCTCGCCGCCCAGGGTCAGCTCATGGCCCACGCTGCCGGTAGTGAAGCGCCCGCGCAGCTCGGCCCGTGCCTGCTGGTTGCGGCGGGTGTCGTCGGGGCTGCGGTAATCGTAGACATCGTAATCGCCATTGGGGGCGAAGTAGTTGCCCGGCACGCTGCCGTCGGCGCACTGCGCGGCGTAGTAGCAGCCGTAGGCGAAGGCCACGTTGTCATCGATCACCGTGCGGCTGTGGCCAAACGCCACGCGCGACTGCCAGCTGCTGCTGAAATCGTAGGTGTGCTGCACGGTGATGTTGGTGCTGGCAATGCCCACCGGCATCTGCCACGGCTGGTAGCCCAGCAGGTGGTCGCGGTCCACGCCGCGCGGCAGTTCGCTGGCCCCCAGCAGCTGGTAGCCCGATGCCGAGCGCTGCGAACTGGTCTGGTAGTTGGCATCCAGTTCCAGCTTGCCGCGTTCGCCGATCAGCCAGTCGGCGGCCAGCGAATAGAAATTGCGGCGGCCATCGAGGTGTTCGATATACGAATCGCTGGCATCCCAGGCGGCGTTGAAGCGCACGCCGAAGCGCGGGGTCAGCCAGTGGCCCACGTCCACGGCGGCGTAGCGCGAGCCTTCCGAATCGGTGCCCAGGGTGACCGTGCGCACTTCGGCCGGGCGCTTGCCTACGTAGTTGATGATGCCGCCCGGGGCCATCACGCCGGCAGCGAGGCCGGCTTCACCCTTCAGGATTTCCACCGATTCCACGTTCTCCAGCGCCAGCCGCTGTTCGCCGGCCATCGACAGGCCGTTGAAGCGATAGCCGGTGGCCGCATCCAGCGCGAAGCCGCGAATGGCCACGTTCTGGTAGTAGCCGACCGGGGCATAGGCATCGCCCAGCGAGGCATCGTTGCTGGCCAGTTCGGACAGCGAACGCACCTGGCGCTGTTCCAGGTAGCTGCGGTCGAGCACGTTCACCGATGCCGGGGTGTCTTTCCAGCTGCCACCGCCGAAGGCATTGGCGTGCGAACTGGCAGAGGCCGGCTTGCCGGCCTGCACGCGCACGGCGGCCAGATCGGTGGGCGAACGATCGGAGGTGTCGGCGGCATCGGTGGCGGCCTCGCTGGCATGCAGCGGCAGGGCGGCACACAGGGCCAGGGCGAGCAGGGTGGGGCGCAGGCAGCGGTTCATTCGGTTCGTCTTCTGACAGCAAGGGAGACGAAGCGACGGCGCACGGACGCACGGGCCCAGGGAACGGGGGTGCGACAGCTGCTCAAAGCTCCCTACGCCGGTGCAAACCGGATCAGGTTCCAAGGGACTCTCTCAGCCTGGCAGATCCAGGCACCCCCGCTTCAGGTGACCATTTCACTACAAACCGTACGGATTTGCGAGCCCGGGCACGGGGCGGGGGTCAGAGCCCTTTCCCGTGGAAAGGGATCCGACCCCAGGCTTGTAGGCCGCTATGCCGCAGCGTGCAGCGCCTGCAGCAGGGCTTGCCCGGCCGCCGTATGGAACCAGGCCGGGTGGCCCAGCATGAACGGCTGCCAGGCCACGTCGGCATTGGCAGTGGAGCCGGTGATGCTTTCGAAGTACTCCACTTCGGACAGTGCGAAGTCGAAATGCACCATCGGCAGCAGGTCGGCCAGCAGGTGCACGCGCTCGGCCGACAGCGGCAGCACCTGCCGGTAGCCGGCCAGCAGGGCCAGGGCGATATCGTTGCGCACCGCGTCGGCGCCGCGCTGCAGCTCCAGCCAAGCCACCGCATTGCGCTCGATGGCCGTGGCCAGGTCAAACAGCGCGCTGGTGGGCGAAGCCAGGCCGAAATCGAGCACGGTGGCGATCTGACCGTCGCTGCCCCACAGCAGGTTGGAGACGTGCCAGTCGTTGTGCGCCCACAGCCGCGGCTCGTGCTGCAGCTTCTCGGCCAGGCCGGCATGCCAAGGCAGCACGTGCTCGCGCAGCTGCGCCTGCCAGGGAATGCGCGCCAGGTAGCGGGCCAGGCCGGGGCGATCAGGCAGGCTGGCCTGCAGCGCGGCGATGGGATCGTGTACGCGGATCAGATCGTCGCGTGCCACCAGGATATGGGTAGCGCGCTGCGGCGCCTGGTAATCGCCCGCGGCATGGTGCAGCCGGGCCAGCATGCGGCCGGCTTCCTGCGCCTGTGCGATGTCGGTCAGAAGGGACCACGAAGGTGCATCGCGATAGAGGTCCACGCCGGCGCCCACCGCGTGCAGTTCGTAAGTCCAGGGGCCCTGCTCCAGCGCGGTCTGCCCGTTGTCTGCAGCAAGCACCTGCACCACCGGTACATCACGCGCCGCCAGATGGGCAATGAAACGGTGTTCTTCCTGCAGCACGGCGGCACTGCGCACGCTGTGGTGGTGGCGCTTGATGAAAACGGCGCCGTGTTCGCCGCGCGCGATCGCCGCAGCCGAGAGCGGGCGCGGGCTGTGCCATTGCAGCGTGGCAGTAGGGCCGAGCTGGGTATAGCGCTGCCCCAACCAGGCCAGGTCCTGCGCGGAAATCGCCGGCCAGTCGGCCGCGACCTCATCGTTGTTCAGGCCCTGCACGCGGCGGGAAGTATCGGTCATGGTGGCGCGTTCGCAGATCGGATGGGCAGCAGCACAGCGCGTTCATGGTACCGCCCGTGCCGCGTTCCTGCGCTGGCCCGGTGAAGAGGGCGCATACCCGTGCTGGTTAAACTGGCAGGCTTACATTCTGGAAACAGGGAGGCACCGGGACGCAATCGTGCGATGTTTTTTCTCTATTTTTCTTGGCGCACTGGCGTGCGTATCGACCGGCCAGGCGCTGGCACAGCCCCACGATCCCAATGCGGAACCGTGGTTCGACGCAGGCGGCGCCGCCCGCTTCAACTATGGGTGGCTGGATTACGGCCCCACCAGCGGGCTGCAGCTGGAACTGCTGCGTGCCGACATCGATGCCGGTGCCGGGCCGTTGTTCTTCTCGGCGCAGTACCGCTGGTATGACGGCTTCGATGCGGTCCACCATGCCTATGCAGGCTGGCAGTTCAACGAAGACACCGATCTGCGTGCGGGTATCCAGCAGGTGCCGTTCGGCCTGCTGCCCACGGTGTCGCAGAGTTTCTGGTTCGGCTCCGGCTACTACCTGGGCATCGAGGATGACTACGATCCCGGCCTGCTGCTGCAGCATCGCAGCGGCCACCACCTGTGGCATGTCGGCTGGTTTGCCGGCGATGAGTACGGCGACGCGGCGCGCTACGACCGCTACTCGTTCGATGTGGCGCGAACGCCGGAGCTGCCCTACCGCGAGCGCGATCGGGTAAACCTGCGCTACGAACATGACCGTGACTGGCACGGTGGAACCCTGCTGTTGGGTGCGTCGGCGTTCAGCGGTTCGGTGCAGAACGTGGAAACGCGCCGCCATCATGATCACCACGGCATGGCCGTGCATGCGCAATGGTCGCGCGATGGCTGGACCACCCAGCTGCAATGGGCGCGCTACCACTACGATGTGCCGGGCGCGACGATCGCGTTGTCGGCTTTCCAGGCACCGTTCCAGATCGCGCGCAAGGCCGATGTGCCCAGCGTCAACGTGGCCTACTCGTTTGGCGAACAGCGTTGGCTGGATGACATCACCTGCTACAACAACCTGAGCATGACCCGCCCGCTGCAACGCCAGACGGGCATGCGCTCGTCGTGGCAGAACGTCACCGGCTGCAGCCTGGGCAAGGGCATGATGCTGACCTACATCGACTGGATCGCCGGCAAGAACATGTGGTTCGCCGGCGGCGATGGCATCGGCCTGGACCCGCAAGGGCCCTCACGCTGGCACTCACGCCTGAACCTCAATATCGGTTTCTACTTCTAGGACGCCCTTCATCGCGGTCCGCCGCGTATTCCCTTCACGCATTTCCGTTCACGGAGGACGACATGCCGAGCTCCGCTCCGCACCCCACCCCCGTCAGGCAGCGCATCCTGCCGCAGGTATTCATTCCCACCGCGGCGATCGTCATCGCCCTGCTGGCCCTGGCCGCGTTCGCCCCTGACCTGGCCACGCGCTGGTTCACCGCCGCCAAGACCTGGACCGCCAACGATGCCGGCTGGTTCACCATCCTGGCCGTCGCCGGCTTCCTGGTGTTCGTGGTGGGCGTGGCCGTCAGCGGCTATGGCCGCATCAAGCTGGGCCCGGACCACAGCCGCCCCGACTACAGCTATGCCTCGTGGTTCGCGATGTTGTTTGCCGCCGGCATGGGCATCGGCCTGATGTTCTTCGGCGTGGCCGAACCGATCATGCACTATGCCACCCCGCCCACCGGCACGCCGGAATCGGCTGCGGCGGCACGCCAGGCCATGCGCATCACCTTCTTCCACTGGGGCGTGCATGCCTGGGCGATCTACGCGGTGGTGGCGCTGGCGCTGGCGTACTTCGGCTTCCGCCACAACCTGCCGCTGCGCGTGCGCTCGGCGCTGTACCCGCTCATCGGTGAACGCATCCACGGGCCGATCGGCCACACCGTGGATACCTTCGCTGCGCTGGGCACCATCTTCGGCCTGGCCACCTCGCTGGGGCTGGGCGTGATGCAGATCAACTCGGGCCTCAATTACCTGTTCGGGCTGGAAGTAAGCACGCTGGTACAGGTGGTGCTGATCGCCGTCATCACCCTGGTGGCCACCGGTTCGGTGGTGGCGGGCCTGGACAGCGGCGTGCGCAGGTTGTCGGAATTGAACATGATCCTGGCAGCGGCACTTCTGGCCTTCGTGCTGGTCTGCGGGCCCACCGTGCACCTGTTGCAGGTGCTGGTGCAGAACACCGGCATGTACGTGTCGCAGCTGTTTTCGATGACCTTCAACCTGTACGCCTACGAGCCCACCGGCTGGCTGGGCGGCTGGACGCTGTTCTATTGGGGCTGGTGGATCGCCTGGTCGCCGTTCGTGGGCATGTTCATCGCGCGCATCTCGCGTGGCCGCACCGTGCGCGAATTCGTGGTGGGCGTGCTGCTGGTGCCGCTAGGCTTCACCTTCCTGTGGATGACCATCTACGGCAACACCGCCTTGTTCATGGTGCGCGCCGAAGGGGTACAGGAACTGGTGCAGACCGTTTCCAGCGACAGCTCGATGGCGCTGTTCGAATTCCTGCGCCACCTGCCGTGGACGATGGCGACCTCGTGCCTGGCGGTGCTGCTGGTGGGCCTGTTCTTTGTCACCTCGGCCGATTCCGGTGCACTGGTGATCGACATGCTCACCTCCAAGGGTGAGGAGGAATCACCGCTGTGGCAGCGCATCTTCTGGGCCTTGCTGGTGGGTGCGCTGGCGGTGGCGCTGCTGTTTGCCGGTGGCCTGGAATCACTGCAGGCGGCCACGATCGCCAGCGCGTTCCCCTTCACCCTGGTGATGATCTTGATGTGCTGGGGCCTGCTGAAGGCGATGCGCCTGGATGCCACCAAGCGCTCGATCATCCGCGACGCACGCATCCTGCCCGGCACCAGTGATGACTGGCGCGCGCGCCTGCGGCTGCTGGCGCACAACCCGGTGCAGGCCGAGGTGCTGCGCTTCATCGACCAGAAGGTGATGCCGGCCCTGCAGGACGTGGCCGGTGAACTGCGCCGGCAGGAGCTGGAGGTCGAGGTGACCCTGGGCGAGGATGGCCGCGCCTGGCTGCAGGTCGGCCATGGCCAGGAAATGGACTTCTTCTACTCGGTGCGGCCGCAGCCGTACGAGCCGCCCAGCTTCACCCTGCAGGACCCGCGCCGTGCCGCCAAGGCCGGGCGTTACTTCCGCGCCGAGGTCTATCTGCGCGAGGGCGGGCAGGACTATGACGTGATGGGCTGGACGCGCGTGCAGCTGATCCACGATGTGCTGGACCAGTACGCCCGCCACCGTCAGTTTCTGGACCACGTGCGCTGAACAGCAGAACGCCGGCCGTTACTGCGGCCGGCGTTCCGGGTGTTACCAAGGGTGCTTACCAGCCGCGGTGGCGACCGCGGTCGTGGCGGTAGCGGCGATCATCGTGGCGGTAGTAACGGCGGTCGTGGCCGCGGTCATGGCCGTAGCGACGGTCATAACGGCGGTCGTAGCGACGATCGTCGTGGCGATCCTTGGTCGTCAGGTTGCCGATGGCACCACCGGCCACGGCACCGCCCACGGTGGCGGTCGGGTCGCCGTTGGAGATCAGGTGACCGGCCACGCCGCCCACCACCGCACCGACCACGGTGCGCTTGTCCTTGCGTGACAGGGCGCTGGCATCGCCGACCACGGCCAAGCCGGCCAGCAGCGCCAGGGCGAGGCCGAGGCTGCGGAAGCTGAGTGAGGACGCATTGAACATGTTCGGGTCTCCAGTTGGGGGCATGCCACGCGTGGCAGGGAAGGCGCTTGGGCGCCGTGGCTGCCGCAGGTACCACGCTGGGCTTCGGACATTGCCGGAACATTGCGTGGGCCACCCGGTCGGCGTGCGCATTCATCTAGCGTCATGCGCCATGAAGCCCGCCTGAAAGCAGAAAGCTGAACAGCAGGGTCGGAGCCCGTCCGGCGGACGGGATCCGACCCCAGGGTCAGATCCCTTTCCGCAGGAAAGGGCTCTGACCCGAAGCCGGCACCACCGGCCTCAGTGCCCCATCGCGCGCTGGTTCTGGCGCACCTGTTCCTGCTGCTGATCGTCCTGCTGCTGCAGCACGTTCGGTGCGCCCTGCACGGCACCGCTGCTCAGGGCCACGCTCTGTTCGCTGGCGGCCTTGGCATCGACCGAGGCACGCACGGCGGCCGGGTCGCCCATCGCGCCCTGCACGGCAAACAGACGTTCACCGTTCATGCTGGGCACCACCGAATCGATGCGCTGCAGACCGGCGGCATGGGCGTCGCGGGTGAGCGTGGCGGCGGTGGCTTCCAGCGCGTGGCGGTCCTTGAACGTACCCGGCGGCAACTGCTCCAGACCGTGCACGGCCTGGTTGTACATCGGGTTGCGCGGGTGGCGTTCGTCGTTCAGCAGCGGACGTTCGCGCGCATCGTTGATGGCATCGAGCGTCTTCGGGCCGATGATGCCGTCCACGGCCAGGCCGTTGTCCTTCTGGAACTCACGCACGGCCGCTTCGGTGTTGCGGCCGAACTTGCCATCCTCGAACAGCGGCTTGCCGTCGGCGCCCACGTAGCCCAGGTGGCCCAGCTGTTCCTGCGCCTTGCGCACGCCTTCGCTGTGGTCGCCATTGCGGTGGATCTCGCTGCGCGCTGCGCTGGCGGTGGCCTGTGCGGGTGCTTCCTTGCCCTGTTCGTGCTGCTGGGTCTGGCTGCGGTTTTCCAGCAGGTCGCGCGCCTTGTGCAGCGGGTCGGAGGCGAACAGCTTCCAGTTCGGGTGGTTTTCCACCTGCTTCAGGTAGTCCTCCACCGGCATGGTGTGCACGCCCAGCTTGCCGGTGGACTGGCTGATCAGCAGCTTGTCGGTGTTGGGGTCGCGCACCACCATCACGATGTGGTCGATGCCGTTCCAGTGCTCGTGCTTGGTCTTGGCCGTGTCCAGGCCGATCACCATGCCTTCCTGCAGCGCGCCCGGCTTCAGGATGTCGTCGCGCTGCAGCAGCACGCCCGAATCCTTGTAGGCCTGCTGCACGATGCCCCCGGAACCGGCGAAGCCCAGCTTGATCTTGTCGGCATCGCCATAGACGGCGTGGCCGGCCTTCTGGTTGATCTCGTCCTGGGTCTTGTTCAGCATCGTGCCGACCCAGCCGGAGCAGTCCACGTAGCCCTGGTCAACGTTCTTGCCGGTGATGCCGTTGCCACGGTAGTACTGGCTGGAAGCGATGTTGATCGCGTACTTCACATCGTCGTACTTCACGCCGGCATCGTAGGCGGCGGTCAGGGCGATGCCCGGCTTGTCCTGGTTGGCAGCGGCGGCAGCCGACACGGTGGCGGCGGTGGGCGCCGGCACGGTCTGGGTCGGGCCCGCGGCGGCCTGCACCGGTGCACTGCGCGCCGGCGCATCGGCGCTGATGGCGGCGATGTTCTTTTCCGGAATGCTGATGCCGTCGTACTTGCGGTCGTAGTACTGGGCGAAGGTGCTGGCCAGGTCCTTGTCGTTCATCGTGCGCATTTCCGCACGGGTGTGGCCGGTCAGCGCTTCGATGTCGCTGCCGATCTGGCCCATGATGCGCGGGCGCATGTTGATCGGTTCGCCATGGCCATCACGCACCACGCCGAAGGTGCCGGTGGCGATGGCGGTCTGGATGGAGCCGTAACCGGCCGCACCCTGCTGGTGGGCCAGGTACAGGTCCAGGCCGGTGGGCGATGCTTCGCCGGACAGGTAGGGGTGGCCGGTACGCGCGTGGCGCTTTTCCATGTCGGCCAGGTTGCGCTGGAACATGTCCGCGGCCGCTTCGGTGTTGCGGGTCGGGTCGTACTCGTGGCCACTCAGGCCGTACTGGCGCGCCGACGACGGCAGGAACTGGAACAGCCCCTTGGCGTCGGTGCGGCTGTTGTGCGCGCGCTCGTCGAACTGACCGCCGGTCTCGATATGGGCAAAGCGCAGGAAGTCTTCGCTGGGAATGCCCTTGCGCTGGGCCACCTGTTCGATGATGTCGAGAACTTCCTGTCTGCTGTAGTCACGTTGTGCCATGACGTTTTCCTCTGGGGTTGATGGAGCGGCCTGTGCCGCGTTACGCCAACCGGACTCATCCGTGAGTCATCAACATGTCGGTCAACAGGTACTGCGTGTCAGGGTTACTGCGCGACGTAGGCCTTGCGGGCCGCGTCGTAGTGGTAGCGGCGCGCATCGCCGGCACCCAGTGCACGGGTCTGCCCCGGTGCATCGATGGTGGTGCCGGTGGCGGCCACGGTGATGGCCGGCAGGTCGCTGCCCGGCACGGCGCTGAAGCTGAGCGTGCCCTGGTTGCTGATGCACGGCATCACCGCGCCGTCGTCGCAGGCGGCCGAATTGTCTTCGCCGGTGTTCACCGTGCCGGCACTGGCCCAGACCTGGCCATCTTCGGACGTCTCGTAGTCCGGGTTGAACACCAGGATCTCGTAGCCTTCCACGCTGGTGCCGTTGCTGAAGCTGCGGGTGGGCACGGCCAGCACCAGCTTGCCAGCGGCGGTGCGGTGTTCGACCGGCTTGCGCTTGCCGTCCACGTCCGGGGCGGTGCCATAGGCGCCGATCGCACCGATCCACGGCTCGACGCCCTTCAACACCCAGGGGCGGTCGGGCTTGTCACCGCTCAGGGTGAAGGTGGCTTCGGACAGGGTGACACGGCTTTCCGGGCCCACGTCGTCTTCGCCGGGCTTGCCGAACTTCTGCGGCGTGTTCCACGCAAAGCCGGTGTAGTAACGGGTGCCGGCCACGTCGTAGCTGTGGCCGAACCAGAAGGTCGCCACGGCGCCATTGGCCACTTCGTAGGAGACGGCGCCGTCGCCATCCACCTGGTAGATGAAGTACAGCACGCTGCCGGCATCGGGCGGGGTGGCAACGGCGGCGGGGGTCGCGGCGGCGGTGGCGGAGCTCTGCATGGGGGCAACTTCCTGTCGTGGCGCGGCGGCGCCCTGGGGTGACGCGGTCGAGGTCGAGGGAGTGCAGGCGCTGGCCAGCAGCGAAACGGCCAGGCCAGCCAACGCCATGCGCAATCGCGGGCGGGCCGGAGCCGGGACGTATCGGGGGGAATGGGTCATGCGCCTCTCCATGGTGTGCGGGCGTCGGGCCGGATGGCCAACGCAGAATGCGCGCCGCCCGCAGTCGGGCAGCGTGGTGATGGGCCGGTCGATTCCTTCGACCTCGCATGGGAGAGCCCATCGGCGCGGATCATGGCACAGCTGTGGCGTCGATCACAGTGTCAGCACCGGGCGGCCACCGCGAAACCGTGAAGCAGTTCTCAAATTTTGCCGTCGCGCAGGTAGTCGAACAGCTCGGCGTCGCCCTTCAGCCCCAGCTTCAGCATGGCATCGCCTTTCTGCCGGCTGATGGTGCTGACGCTCTTGTGCAGCTGCAGCGAGATTTCCTTCACGGTCATGCCGGTGCCGAGCAGGCGCAGCACTTCCACTTCGCGCGGCGACAGCGGCTTGCCGTCGCCTTCGCGCATGCGCCAGCTGCCGGCCTCTTCCACGCGCTCGCGCAGGCTGCGGCTGATGTAGGACTGGCCGCGGTAGACCGCCTGGATCGCCTGCGGCAGCTCTTCCATGGACGAGCTCTTGTCCACCAGGCCGAGCACGCCGCTGTCCAGCACCATGCGCAGGATGGCCAGGTTGTTGGACACGCTGAGCAGCAGCACCGGCAGATCGGGGTAGCGACGGCGGATCATGCCGATCATCGCGAAGCCATCGGCCTGGGCGCTGCCGGGCATGGAATAGTCGGTGACCAGCAGGTCGCAGGGCTGGCTGGCCAGCAGTGCGATCAGGGCCTGGGCATTGTCGGCTTCGCCAACCACCCGGCCCACGCCGCTGGATTCGATGACCGCGCGGGTTCCGATGCGGACCACGGGGTGATCGTCTGCGATGATGATGCGCAAGGTCATGCTCTAGTATGGCCTTCGGGCAGTGCCGGCCGCGAGCAGCGCGGTACCCGGCGGGTTCAAGGGAGATCGTCGCAGATGCGGAACGGCGCTGTTCGTGGATGGGTCCTGTTGCTGGGCTTGCTGGGCTTGTCGCTGCTGGCCCAGGCCGAGCCCGGACCCTTGCCGCTCACCCCGTTGCAGCGCCAGTTCCTGGCCGCGCATCCGGTGGTGGTTGTCGGCCAGTATGACAGCGGCTGGCCGCCCTACGAGTTCCTGCAGGATGACCGGCCGGCCGGGCTGGGGCCAGATTACCTGTCGCTTCTGACCCGTCAACTGGGCAGCAAACTGGAGTTCCGTCGCTACCCGGACTGGAACGCAGTGCTGGATGCGGCGTGCCGTGGCGAGATCGATGTGGTGATGAACATCGCCCTGAGCGCCGAGCGCACCCGATGCATGGTCTACACCCGCGCCTACGCCGAAGCGCCGCTGGCGATGGTGGGCCGACCGGGTGATCTGCGCGCGTCCGAGGCGCCGGATCTGGACGGGCTGCGGGTGGTGATCGAGCAGGATTTCATGACCGCGCCGCAGGTGCGTGCCCGCTTCCCGCGTGCCCGACAGCTTGTCGCAAACAACACGCAAGCCGCGTTGGAAATGGTCAGAGACGACAAAGCCGACGTGTTCATCGGCAATGCCTATGTCGCCACCGAGCTGATCGCCCAGGAAAAACTGCAGGGCGTGGTGCTGCTGCGGCCCAGCGATCTACCGCCCGAGCGGCTGCATTTCGGTGTGCCCAACGGCAAGCAGCCGCTGGCCGAAGCGCTGGATGTGGCGCTGGCGGCCAGCAGCGCCTCGCAGCAGGAGGCGCTGTTACAGCGCTGGCTGCCGCCGCTGCAGTGGTCGGCATCGGCCCAGCTGGCCCTCAGCCAGGCCGAAAAGCGCGTGCTGCAGGAGCCGCTGAAGATCGGCTTCCCGCCCAATGCGGCGCCGCTGTCCTTCGCCGACGCGGGCGGCCAGCCCACGGGCCTGGCCGCCGAATACCTGCGCCTGCTGGTAAAGGCCGGCGCCAACCTGCAGATCGAACCCAGCCATGACTGGTTCGAAGTGCGGGCCAAGGCCAAGCGCGGCGAGGTGCAGGCGGTGATGGGCATTCCGCTGGATTCGCAGTACCTGGGGCCCGACTGGGTGTTCAGCCAGCCCTTCATCAGCGTGCCCAATGTGATCGTGACCGCGCAGGGCAGCCCGGTGCTGCTGGGGCTGGCCGACCTGCAGGGCAAGCGCGTGCTGCTGTCCGATCCCGAACGTGTGCGTGGCTATGTGCTGCAGCAGGCGCCGCAGGCCCGCATCATTCCCGCGCGCAGTGCCGAACAGGCGCTGCAGCGGCTGCTGGACGGTGATGCAGATGCGTACGTGGGCAACCTGGCGCTGGTTGACCACATGCTGCGCGACCGCTTCCCCGGCCGCCTGCAGATTGCCGCACCGGCAGGTTTCAACGACCAGTTGGCGCTGGCGGTGAACCACCGCCATGCCGCCCTGGCCACCACCTTCGACCGCCTGCTGCTGCAGATGACCCCGCGCGAACGCGAATCGCTGCGTGGCGACTGGCTGGCCGTGGAATACCGTCAGGGCGTGCACTGGGGCGGGTTGCTGCGCTGGATCATTCCGCTGCTGCTGGTGCTGCTGACCGCAGCCACCGTGCATGGCCTGGGCCACTGGCGCCTGCGCCGTGAAATGGCCGGGCGCCGCCACGTGGAGCAGCGCCTGGCCGAGGTGACCGACAACCTGCCGGCAATCGTCTACCAGGCCCGCCGCGCGGCCGACGGCACGCTCACCTTCCCGTTCATTGCCGGCGATGTGCAGGCGCTGTTCGGCATTACGCGGCAGCAGGCGATGGAGGAGACCGGGGCGTTGCTGGGCCGTATCGCGCCGGATGATCGTGCCGCGATCCTGCAGGCCACCGCGCAGGCCGCGCGTCACTTCGCTGCACTGTCGTTCGAATTCCGCGTGCTGACCGAAGATGACAGTCAGCGCTGGGTCCGCAGCCAGGCCCATCCGTATGCCGCCGAGGCCGGTGCGGTGACCTGGAGCGGCTACTGGGTGGATGTAAGCGAGGCGCGCGCGCAGGCCGATGCGCTGGCCGCGGCCAAGGTGGAAGCCGAGCAGGCGGCCGACGCCAAGTCGCGCTTCCTGGCCACGATGAGCCATGAGATCCGCACGCCCATGAGCGGCGTGCTGGGCATGCTGGAAGTGCTGTCCCATTCGCCGCTGGACCAGGAGCAGCAGCGCATCATCACGGTGATCGAGGATTCGGCGCAGATGCTGCGGCAGATTCTGGACGACATCCTGGATTACTCGCGCATGGAAGCGGGCGCGCTGCGCCTGGCGCCGGTGCCGATGCCGCTGCGCCCGCTGCTGGACAGCGTGTGCCGGTTGCTTTCGCCGCAGGCCACGGCCCGGGGCCTGGAGCTGCAGGTGGAAATCGACCCGCGCCTGGCCCAGGCACACGAGGTCGATGGTGTGCGCCTGCGGCAGATCGTCTTCAACCTGCTCAGCAACGCGATCAAGTTCACCCCCCAGGGCCATGTGCGCCTGCAGGTGGATGTGCTGGGTGCCACCGCCGAGGATGGCAGCCAGCCGCTGCGACTGACCGTGTCCGATACCGGCATTGGTATTGCCGAAGACCAGATTCCGCACCTGTTCGCGCCCTTCACCCAGGCCGGCGCCTACATCCAGCGCGAGCATGGCGGCACCGGGCTGGGGTTGAGCATCTGCCGCCGCTTGGTGCACAAGATGGGCGGTGAGCTGAGCCTGCACAGTGTGCTGGGCGAAGGCACGCGGGTGGACGTGGAGGTGGCGCTGGTGGAGGCGCGCGCCGAAGACGTGGCTGCGCTGCTGGCCGAGCAGGAACAGACCGCGCTGCTGCCGCCGGCGTTGCGGGCGGCGCGCGTGCTGGTGGTGGAAGACCACCCGACCAACCAGGCGATGATGGCCTGGCGCCTGCAGCAGCTGGGCGTGCCGCATGTGCTGGTCGACGACGGGCGGCAGGCCCTGGATCGGCTGGCGAAGGAACCGTTCGATCTGGTGATCACCGACTGCCGCATGCCGGTGATGGATGGCTTCGCCTTCGCCCGCCTGCTGCGCGAGCGTGAGAGCCGCAACGGCCAGCCGCGGCTGCCGGTGCTGGCGCTGACCGCGAGCGTGCTGGACGACGACGCACGGCGCTGCCGCGAGGCGGGCATGGACGATGTGCTGGCCAAGCCGTTGTCGCTGGCCACGCTGCGCCAGGCCTTGCTGCGCTGGCTGCCACAGGCGGCCGGGCTGGATGCGGCCGAGCTGGCCGCCGCCACCCATGCGCCGGGTGAGGTGGTGGATGCATCGCTGGCGCTGCCGGATCTGGCGGCGCTGCAGCAGCGCTTCGGTTCGCTGCAGGTGGCCACCCAGTTGCGCGACAGCCTGCTGGCCGCCACGACCCGCGACATGGCCGATCTGCACGCGGCGCTGCGCGACGGCGACCGCGCCCAGATGGTGCAGCACCTGCACCGCATGGCCGGTGCGCTGGGTGCGGTGGGCGCGCAGGGGCTGGCCGCGCGCGCCGGCGCCCTGGAAGAGCAACTGCAGCAGGGCGACGAGGCGCCCATGGGGCCGTTGCTGCAGCAGGTGAGCGAGTTCATGGCCCTGCTGCAACAGCAGCTGCAGCGGCTGGCTCAGTGAACGCAGTGCACCTACTGGGCATGCTCCTGCAGGTAGGCGATCACCAGGGCGCGCCGTTCCGGGCTGGGGAACGCGTTGTACATGCGCGTACCGGGCACCATATGGCTGGGTGACTGCAGGAAGGTGTCCAGGGTCTGCGCGCTCCACACGAAATCGGCGCGGCGCATGGCGTCGGAATAGCCGTAACCGGGCAGGCTGCCGGCACGCCGGCCGAGCACCCCATGCAGGTTGGGACCGAACCGATGGATGCCGCCGGCCTTCACCGTGTGGCAGCCGGCGCACAGTTCAAACGCGCGCTGCATGGCCTGCTGGCGCGCCCGTTCGGGGCTGGCCGGCGCGGCCGGCGGGCGCTGGCAGGCGGTGGCCGCCAGGGCCATGGCAAATACAACAGATAGAACGAGCGCGCGCATGGCCCCGCAGCATACCGGCCCCTGCGTGGACGCGGGCTGCGACACGCCGTCGCAGCCTGGGGAGTTACATGCCCGAGTAGTTGGGGCCGCCACCGCCCTGCGGGGTCACCCAGACGATGTTCTGGGTCGGGTCCTTGATGTCGCAGGTCTTGCAGTGCACGCAGTTCTGCGCGTTGATCTGCAGCCGCGCGTTGTCGGCTTCGCCAACGAACTCGTACACGCCGGCCGGGCAGTAGCGCGCCTCGGGGCCGGCGTATTCGGCCAGGTTCACCTTCACCGGAATGCTGGCGTCCTTCAGGGTCAGGTGGCTGGGCTGGTTTTCGTCGTGGTTGGTGCTGCTCAGGAACACCGAGCTGAGACGGTCGAAGGTCAGCACGCCATCGGGCTTGGGATAGGCAATGCGGGTGTGCTTGGATGCCGGTTCCAGGCAGGCATGGTCCGGGGTGCTGTGGCGCAGGGTCCACGGCGGGTTGCGCACGCCCAGCTTGGGCAGCAGCCACTGTTCCACCCCGGTCATCAGGGTGGCCACGGTCTGGCCCTTCTTGAACCACTGCTTGAAGTTCTTGGCCTGCTGCAGTTCGGTGAACAGCCAGCTGGCTTCGAACGCCTGCGGGTAGGCGCTCAGTTCGTCGTGCTGGCGGTCAGCCACCAGCGCATCGAAGGCGGCGTCGGCGCACAGCATGCCGGTCTTGATGGCCGCGTGGCTGCCCTTGATGCGGCTGACGTTGAGGTAGCCGGCCTCGCAGCCGACCAGCGCGCCGCCGGGGAACACCGTCTTCGGCAGTGACATCAGGCCACCGGCGGTGATGGCGCGCGCGCCGTAGCCGATGCGGGTGCCGCCTTCCAGGTGCTTGCGGATCTGCGGGTGGGTCTTGAAGCGCTGGAACTCTTCGAACGGGCTCAGCCACGGGTTCTTGTAGTCCAGGCCCACCACGTAGCCCACCGCCACCTTGCCGCCGTCGGCGTGGTACAGGAAGGCGCCGCCATAGGTGTCGTTGTCCAGCGGCCAGCCGGCGGCGTGCACCACCAGGCCCGGCTCATGCTTGGCCGGGTCGATCTGCCACAGCTCCTTGATGCCGATGCCGTAGGCCTGAGGGTCCTTGCCTTCATCCAGCTTGTAACGGGCGATCAGCTGGCGGCCGAGGTGGCCGCGCGCGCCTTCTCCGAAGATCGTGTACTTGGCATGCAGGGCCATGCCGCGCTCGAAGGCCGGACCGATGCTGCCGTCCTTTTCGATGCCCATGTCGCCGGTAGCCACGCCGATCACTTCACCGTTGTCGCCGTACAGCACTTCGGCAGCGGCGAAGCCGGGGAAGATCGCCACTTCCAGCGCCTCGGCCTGCTGTGCCAGCCAGCGGGTCACTTCGCCCAGGCTGATGATGTAGTTGCCTTCGTTGTGGAAGCATTCGGGCAGCAGCGCGTTGGGCGTGCTGCGCGAACCGGTCTCGCTGAGGAACAGGAATTCATCGCGGGTGACCTTCTGCTTCAGCGGTGCGCCGCGTTCGGCCCAGTCCGGGAACAGTTCGGTCAGTGCCCGCGGGTCCATCACCGCGCCGGACAGCACATGCGCGCCGGGCTCGGAGCCCTTTTCCAGCACGCACACCGACAGTTCACGGCCAGCTTCGATCGCGCGCTGGCGCAGGCGGATGGCGGTGGCCAGGCCGGCAGGACCGGCGCCGACGATCACCACGTCGAATTCCATTACTTCACGCGGGGGCAGGGCATTGGCTTCAGCGCTCATCGAATGCATGACTCGTGGGTAGTGCCGGCATCGGGGCCACCGGCGGTGCCTGGGAATCGCGCGTGCTGCCACGTGCGAAACGCTTGTTTGAATGTGTCAGGGTACCGGGCCGCGCGTGATCGAGCTAGATCGCCGATGTTCACGTCATGATTGCTGCGGTGCAGCGTAATCCGCGTGGCCGGGCAGGTGCCAACCCCGGTTGGCACAGTGTTTCACCGCCCGGCCCCGCTTCCGCGTGGACCAAGGTCCACAGCTACCAAACGCGATGCTTGCGGATGACCGACAATGGCCCGGTCCTGACTGCGCGTGAGTGCCATGGCTTTGCATCCGTACGATCTGTTCGATGTCCGTTCCCTGCTCAGCGAGGAAGAACGCGCGGTGCAGGACAGCGTGGCCCGTTTCACCAACGAACGGGTGCTGCCGATCATCGGCGATGCCTTCGACCAGGCGCGCTTTCCCGACGAACTGGTGCCGGAGATCGCCGCACTGGGCCTGCTGGGCGCGACGCTGCCGTCTGAGTATGGCGGTGGCGACCTGGGCGCGGTCAGTTACGGGCTGATCTGCCAGGAACTGGAACGCGGCGACTCGGGCCTGCGCAGTTTCGTTTCCGTGCAGAGCTCGCTGTGCATGTACCCCATCTACGCCTACGGCAGCGAGGAACAGCGGCGGCAGTGGCTGCCGGCGATGGCCCGTGGCGAGCTGATCGGTTGCTTCGGCCTGACCGAAGCGCATGGCGGTTCGGACCCGGCCGCGATGAAGACCCGCGCGGTCCGCGACGGCGGCGACTGGCGCATCAGCGGCAGCAAGATGTGGATCACCAGCGGCCCGGTGGCCGACCTGGCCATCGTCTGGGCGCAGACCGAGGACGGCATCCAGGGCTTCGTGCTGGAAAAGGGCATGGCCGGTTTCACCAGCCAGGAAATCAAGCACAAGATGAGCCTGCGCGCCTCGCTGACCGGTGCGCTGTACTTCGACGACGTGCGCGTGCCCGACAGCCACCGCCTGCCCAACGTGAAGGGGCTGAAGGGGCCGCTGGGCTGCCTGACCCAGGCCCGCTTCGGCATCAGCTGGGGCCCGATCGGTTCGGCCATTGCCTGTCTGGACGAAGCGCTGGGCTATGCCAAGGAACGGGTGCTGTTTGGCCGGCCGTTGGCCGCCACCCAGAGCGCGCAGATCAAGCTGGCCGAAATGGCCCGCCGCATCACCACCGCACAGCTGCTGGCATTGCAGCTGGGGCGCCTGAAGGAAGCTGGCCAGCTGCAGCCGCAGCAGGTCAGCCTGGCCAAGTGGAACAACTGCCGCATGGCGATTGATATCGCCCGCGAATGCCGCGACCTGCTGGGCGGGGCCGGCATCACCACCGAACACGTGGCGATCCGCCATGCGTTGAACCTGGAATCGGTGATTACCTATGAAGGCACCGAGACCGTGCACCAGCTGGTGATTGGTCGCGAGCTGACGGGTATCAACGCGTTCTGACCGTCATCCACGCATGGCGTGGATCTACCGGGTAGGTGCCGACCTTGGTGATAGGTGCCAACCTTGGTTGGCACAGACTCTCCGCGAGCGACCAAGCATTGGTGCGGACCAAGTTCCGCACCCACCAGGGGCGGTCCGTACCCACCACAATCGGTCTGCCGCGTCACGCGCCGCCGGCAAATCCGTGCTGGCGCCAGGCTTCGTACATCAGTACGGCCACGGTGTTGGACAGGTTGAGGCTGCGGTTGCCCGGCTGCATCGGCAGGCGCAGGCGCTGGCCGTCGGGCAGGGCGTCGAGCACATCCTGCGGCAGGCCACGGCTTTCGGGGCCGAACAGGAACGCATCGCCGTCCTCAAACGCCACGCTGTCGTAGCGCACGCTGGCCCGGGTACTGAGTGCGAACAACCGTTTCGGCGCGATGCGCGCCAGCGCGGTGTCCAGGTCGGGGTGCACCTGCAGGCGCGAATACTCGTGGTAGTCCAGCCCGGCGCGCTTGAGCTGCTTGTCTTCCAGTGCGAACCCGAGCGGTTCGACCAGGTGCAGCTGCGCGCCGGTGTTGGCACAGAGCCGGATCACGTTGCCCGTGTTGGGCGGGATTTCCGGTTGGAACAGGATCACGTGGAACTGGGGCGCGGCATTCATCGGTGCAGTGTACCTGCCACCACTGCCGCCTCTACGGCGCACGCCCTGCGCGGGGCAGGGCGGCACCGGTTACGGGCGCAGCAGCACCTGGGCGGTTTCGCTGGCCAGGGCCTGCAGATCGGCGGCGCTGGGGCGAACCTGCAGGGTCGGCAGGTTGGTGATCACCTGGCTGGCCACCGAGGTGGCAGCGGCAGCCAGGGTGGCGGCGTAGCGCTGTGCTTCCTGTTCGGCGGCCAGGGCGACGCGCTGTTCCAGGCTGGGGCGCACTTCGACGGCGGCCAGGGTGGTGATCGGCATTGCAGCGGCGACCGGGGCAGCCACGTAGCCGTTGCGTTCGGCCAGCTGGTCCGCACTGGGGCGCACCTGCACTGCTGCCAGCGTGGGGATGCCGCTGGCCTGTTCCCAGGCCTGCTGGGCCAGCTGGTCGGCGGCCGGGCGCACCTGCACGGTGTCCAGGGTCTTGATGGATTCGGAGGCCTGCACCGACGAAACAACCGCGGTGCCGGCGATCAGGGCGATGGCGATGGCAATGGTCTTGGCGTTCATGACGGGGCCTGTTTAGTGTTGTTGAGCGGTGGTGTGGTAGTAAGGTAGTACACCAATTCTGGGCATGCAAGAGAAATTTTCGATTTTCTCTATTTGTTCAGCGTTCAGTCAGTTTCGATCTGAAGCCCTTCCTGGCGCAGGAACTACACAGCAATCGCCGTGCCAACTTTCAAGCGTTGATTTCAAAGGGTTTTTTGCGGTATTCGGAGTGTCCGCGGGGCGGACACCTGTCCGTTCGGCAGGCCGTGGACACTGTCCGGACGCGCTGGCGCGGCTTACGTGACCGCAACGGCGGGGCGGTCTGGCGCCCCCAGGGCAGTGACTGCTGGCCGATACCGGGCGGGCGGGACACACGCTAGGATCGGCATTCACCAACGTGACCAAGGATCTGGAAATGTCTTTCGCCCTGCGCCCGCGCACCGCGCTGCTCGCCGTTGCCCTCAGCACCGCCCTCGGCACGCTTGCGCCGACCACCGCCCTGGCGGCCAAGCCGGCCGCGCCGGCCAAGGTGGACATTCCCTTCGAGCAGTTCACCCTGCCCAACGGCCTGCGCGTGATCGTGCACACCGACCGCAAGGCGCCGATCGTGGCGGTGAACGTCTGGTACCACGTGGGCAGCAAGGACGAGCCGGCCGGCCGTACCGGCTTCGCCCATCTGTTTGAACACCTGATGTTCCAGAGCAGCGAAAACCACGACGGCGAATACTTCGAGCCGTTCAAGCAGGTCGGTGCCACCGGCCAGAACGGCACCACCAATACCGACCGCACCAACTACTTCGAGAACGTGCCGACCACCGCGCTGGACATGGCGCTGTGGATGGAATCGGACCGCATGGGCCACCTGGTGGGGGCGATCGACCAGGCCGCGCTGGACGAGCAGCGCGGCGTGGTGCAGAACGAGAAGCGCCAGGGCGAAAACCAGCCCTATGGCCAGGTCTGGGAAAAGCTGAACCGCGCGCTGTATCCGGCCGGCCACCCGTACCACCACAGCGTGATCGGGTCGATGAACGACCTCAACGCGGCCTCGCTGGATGACGTGAAGACCTGGTTCCGCACCTGGTACGGCCCGAACAATGCGGTGCTGGTGCTGGCCGGTGATATCGACCTGGCCACCGCCAAGGAAAAGGTGGCGCGCTACTTCGGCAGCATCCCGGCCGGCCCGACCATGGCGCAGCCGAAGGTGGACGTGGCCAAGCGCGATGCCGATACCCGCGAAGTGATGACCGACAAGGTACCGCAGGCGCGCATCTACCGCGCCTGGAACGTGGCCCAGGTCGGCACGGCCGACATCGACCAGCTGCAGTTGCTGGCCGAAGTGCTGGGCGGTGCCAAGTCCTCGCGCCTGAGCCAGCGCCTGCAGCACCAGGACAAGCTGGTGGACAACATCAGCGCCGGCGCCTACGCCTCGCAGCTGGGGTCCAACTTCATGGTGATGGCCACGGTGAAGAAGGGCCAGGACCCGGCCCGCATCGAGAAGATCATCGACGAGGAAATCGAGCGCCTGCTGAAGGACGGCCCGACCGCCGATGAACTGGCGCGCGCCAAGACCGGCTTCCGCGCCGGCTTCATCCGTGGCATCGAGCGCATTGGCGGCTTCGGCGGCAAGGCCGATGCGCTGGCCGAATGCGCGGTCTACACCGGCGACCCGGGCTGCTTCCGCACCTCGCTGGCCAACATCGACAAGGCTACCGCCGCCGATCTGAAGCGCCTGGGGGCACAGTGGCTGGACAAGGGCAGCCACACCCTGGTGGTGGAACCGGGCGAGCGCGTGGCGCTGAAGGAAGAAGCCTCGGCCACGCCCAAGCCGTTCAACGTGCCGGCCGTGGACAGCAAGTACAGCACCCTGCCCGAGCAGGTCGACCGCAAGGCAGGCGTGCCGCAGACCCGCGAATTCCCGCAGTTGAAGTTCCCGGCCCTGCAGCGCGCCACCCTGAAGAACGGCACCCAGGTGGTGCTGGCCGAGCGCCACGAGATTCCGGTGGTGCAGTTCAGCTACCAGTTCCCGGGCGGCTTCACCGCCGACCAGGGGCGCAAGCCGGGCACGGCCAACTTCACCATGAGCCTGATGACCGAAGGCGCCGGCAAGCTGGGTTCGCTGGCCTTCGCCGATGCCGCCGATGCGCTGGGCGCCAGCCTGGATGCCTCGGCCGGGCTGGATTCGGTGGATGTTGAACTGTCCGCACTGAAGGAAAACCTGGTGCCGTCGCTGGCGCTGTATGCCAGCCTGCTGCGCGAACCGCGCTTCGAGCAGGGCGAGATCGACCGCGTAAAGGCTTCGTGGATCGCCGGCATCCAGCAGGAAAAGGTCAACCCCAATGCGGTGGCCATGCGCGTGCTGCCGCCGCTGCTGTACGGCAAGGGCCACCCTTATGCGATTCCGTTCACCGGCAGCGGTGACGAGGCGGCCATCGCCAGCCTGGACCGCGAGGACCTGGTCGATTTCCACCGGGACTGGCTGCGCCCGCAGGACGGCACCCTGATTGTGGTGGGCGACACCACCCTGGCCGAGATCGTGCCGCTGCTGGACAAGCAGCTGGGCGACTGGAAGGCCAGCGGCGATGCGCCCACGGTCAAGGCCACCACCGCCGTTGCCGTGCCCAGCGCACCGCGCGTGTTCCTGATCGACCAGCCGGGTGCGGTGCAGGCCAACCTGTTCGCCGGCCAGGTGGTTCCGCCGTCCAGCGATGCCGGCTCGACCCGCTTCGACATTGCCAACGGCGTGATCGGTGGCGACTTCACCTCGCGCCTGAACATGAACCTGCGCGAGGATAAGCACTGGTCCTACGGTGCCCGCACCATGGCCAGCAACACCGTGGGCCAGCGCCCGTGGATGGCGATGGCGCCGGTGCAGATCGACAAGACCGGCCCGGCGCTGGCGGAAATGCGCAAGGAGATCGCCGGCTTCGCCGATGGCAGCAAGCCGGCCACCGAGGCAGAGGTCAACCGCATCCGCAACATCCAGACCCTGAGCCTGCCGGGTGCGTATGAAACCGCCGCGGCCGTGGCCTCGACCATTGGCAACATCGTGCAGTTCAAGCGCCCCGACGACTACGTGCTGCGCCGCAAGGCCGAGATCGAAGCGATGACCCCGGCGCAGGTGCAGCAGGCAGCGGCCGAGATCAAGCCGCAGGCGCTGACCTGGGTGGTGGTGGGTGACCTGAAGCAGACCGAAGCAGCGGTGCGCGCGCTGAACCTGGGCGAGGTGACCGTGATCGATGCCGACGGCAACCCGGTGAAGAAATAAGGCAAGACCCGGCCAGGGGTCGGATCCCTCCTGCAAGGAGGGCTCCGACCCCCAGTGTGCATCCGGGGTCAGAGCCCCCTGCCGGGGGATCTGAACCCATCCCCGGCTACCCCCGATTCAGGCTGTTCAGGCAGAATCGCCCCATACCCTTCCAGGATCTGCCCATGCGCGTTCTGCTGCTTTCTTCCCTGCTGCTTACCGTCACCGCCTGCACCTGGGTGCCGATTGAACCGGCCGGCAAGGCGACCCGCGTGCTGCCGGCAGGCCCGGTTCCGGCCGGCTGCATCACCAAGGGCGAGGTGGTGGTAACGGTCAAGAGCAAGGTCGGCTTCTACAACCGCAACCCGCTGCGCGTGCAGGAAGAGCTGGAAACCCTGGCCCGTAACGAGGCCCCCAGTGCCGGCGCCAACGCCGTGCAGGCCGCCGCCGCCCCGGCCGATGGCAGCCAGCGCTTCGCCGCGTTCCAGTGCCCGCCACGCTGAATCCTTCACCATACGGGGATGGCTGAATTCGTAAAGATGCGGTGAAGGCGCGGGGGTTATAGAATAGCGCCCCCTTTTGCCTGAGCCTTGGCGCTAACCTCGATGCTCTTCAAGAATGTCTCGATCGCCGGCCTCGCACACGTCGACGCGCCGCATACGTTGACGACCAAGGAAATCAACGACCGACTGCAGCCGACCCTGGACCGCCTGGGTATCCGCACCGACGTGCTGGGCGATATCGCCGGCATCCACGCCCGCCGCCTGTGGGACACCGGCGTGCTGGCCTCGGACGCGGCCACCATGGCCGGCCGCAAGGCGCTGGAAGATGCCGGCATCACCGCCGGCCAGGTCGGCCTGCTGGTCAACACCTCGGTCAGCCGCGACTACCTGGAGCCGTCCACGGCCTCCATCGTGTCGGGCAACCTGGGCGTCAGCGACGAATGCATGACCTTCGACGTGGCCAATGCGTGTCTGGCCTTCATCAACGGCATGGATATCGCCGCGCGCATGCTCGAGCGCGGTGACATCGACTACGCGCTGGTGGTCGATGGCGAAACCGCCAACCTGGTCTACGAAAAGACCCTGGAGCGCATGACCGCCCCGGACGTCACCGCCGACGATTTCCGCAACGAACTGGCGGCCCTGACCACCGGTTCGGGCGCCGCGGCCATGGTGATGGCGCGCTCGGAACTGGTGCCCGACGCCCCGCGCTACAAGGGTGGCGTGACCCGTTCGGCCACCGAGTGGAACCAGCTGTGCCTGGGCAACCTGGACCGCATGGTGACCGACACTCGCCTGCTGCTGATCGAAGGCATCAAGCTGGCGCAGAAGACCTTCGCCGCCGCCAAGATCGCCCTGGGCTGGGCCGTGGAGGAACTGGACCAGTTCGTCATCCACCAGGTCAGCCAGCCGCACACCGCCGCGTTCATCAAGAACTTCGGCATCGACCCGAAGAAGGTGATGACCATCTTCGGCGAGCACGGCAACATCGGCCCGGCCTCGGTGCCGATCGTGCTGAGCAAGCTCAAGCAGCTGGGCAAGCTGAAGAAGGGCGATCGCATCGCGCTTCTGGGCATCGGCTCGGGCCTGAACTGCTCGATGGCCGAAGTGGTCTGGTAAACAGCCTGCTGCACGATCTCCTGTAGAGCCGAGCCCTGCTCGGCTCACGCGCGCAGCGCGGCTCTTCAGCAGCGGACGAGAAAGCAGCCGAGCATGGCTCGGCTCTACAGTGCGCCGCGACTCTCCTTAGGTGCTCCGCATGCGCGATCTTCCCGGTTACCCCGCCCACCCGCAGCGTTTCGAGGTTCGCCCCGGCCTGTCGATGAACTATCTCGACGAGGGCCCGCGCGATGGCGAGGTGGTGGTGATGGTGCACGGCAACCCGTCGTGGAGCTATTACTGGCGCACGCTGGTGGCTGGCCTGTCGGACAGGTACCGCTGCATCGTGCCCGACCATATCGGCATGGGCCTGTCGGACAAGCCCGATGACAGCCACTACGCGTACACCCTGCAGTCGCGCGTGGACGACCTGGATGCGCTGCTGAAGCACCTGGGCATCACCGGCCCGGTCACCCTGGCCGTGCACGACTGGGGCGGCATGATCGGCTTCGGCTGGGCGCTGTCGCACCACGACCAGGTGAAGCGCCTGGTGGTGCTCAACACGGCGGCCTTCCCGCTGCCGGCGGCGAAGAAGATGCCGTGGCAGATCGCGCTGGGCCGGCACTGGAAGATCGGTGAGTGGATCATCCGCACCTTCAATGCGTTCTCGTCCGGTGCCTCGTGGCTGGGCGTGGAGCGGAAGATGCCGGCCGATGTGCGCCGCGCCTACGTGGCGCCGTACAACAGCTACGCCAACCGCATCAGCACGATCCGTTTCATGCAGGACATTCCGCTGTCGCCGGCCGACAAGGGCTGGTCGCTGTTGGAACGCGCCGGCCAGGCGCTGCCGTCCTTCGCCGATCGCCCGGCCTTCATCGGCTGGGGCCTGCGCGACATCGTGTTCGACCACCACTTCCTGAAGGGCTTCCAGGCCGCACTGCCGGCCGCCCAGGTGCATGCGTTCGACGATGCCAACCACTACGTGCTGGAAGACAAGCACGAAGTGCTGGTGCCGAAGATCCGCGCCTTCCTGGACACCAACCCGATCTGATCGGTGCGCGGGGTCAGAGCCGTTTCTGCGAAACGGATCCGACCCCTGGCCTCAGGCCGCGATCGGGCTCCCGTCGCTGCCTTCCCAGTCCGCCGGGGTCAGCGGGGCCAGGCCATAGGCAATGCGCGCCTTGTCGCACTGCGGGCTGGCCTTGCCGTATTCCCACGAGGCATCGACCTCGCGGCACACGCTGGGCCGGTTGGGGTGGATGGTGCAGCGTGAATACACGCCGATCTGCGCATCCAGGGCCACGCAGCGCACCGGCTTGGAATGGGTGCCGCGCATGCACAGGCGGTGCGGGTCCAGCGTTTCGGTCAGCTGGTGCGGTACCCCGCCGGGGGTAACCTCGTCCGATTCCATCCAGTGAAAGGCCACGCGGTACTGGGTGCAGCAGGCGCCGCAGGTCATGCAGGGATGTTGCATGGTCAAGCCGCCTCGGGCGGCAGTGGAATGGGTGACGAGGCTGCGGATTTTCCACGAAGTCGGCCGCCGCGCAAGAAATTCCGTAAGCGGCGACAATGAACGGATGAACCGACCCTGCAATATTGCCGCGCGGCTGCCGGAACTGGCCCGTGAACGCCCCGACCAGATCGCCATCCGCTGCCCCGGCCGCCGCGGCGCCGGCAACGGCATGGCTGCCTATGACGTGACTCTGGACTACCGCCAGCTGGACGCCCGCAGCGATGCCATGGCGGCCGGCCTGGCCGGCTACGGCATCGGCCGCGGCGTGCGCACGGTGGTGATGGTGCGTCCTTCGCCGGAGTTCTTCCTGCTGATGTTCGCCCTGTTCAAGCTGGGCGCGGTGCCGGTGCTGGTCGATCCGGGCATCGACAAGCGCGCGCTGAAGCAGTGCCTGGACGAAGCGCAGCCGGAGGCCTTCATCGGCATTCCCCTGGCCCACGTGGCCCGTCTGGCGCTGCGCTGGGCACCGTCGGCCACCCGTCTGGTGACCGTGGGCCAGCGCCTGGGCTGGGGCGGCACCACCCTGGCCGCGCTGGAGCGCGCCGGCGCCGCCAGCGGCCCGATGCTGGCCGCCACCGACGGCGAGGACATGGCCGCGATCCTGTTCACCAGCGGCTCCACCGGCGTGCCCAAGGGCGTGGTCTACCGCCATCGCCACTTCGTCGGCCAGATCGAACTGCTGGGCAACGCCTTCGGCATGGAAGCGGGCGGGGTGGACCTGCCGACCTTCCCGCCGTTCGCGCTGTTCGACCCGGCGCTGGGGCTGACCTCGGTCATTCCGGACATGGACCCGACCCGACCGGCGCAGGCCGACCCGGCGCGGCTGCACGATGCCATCCAGCGTTTCGGCGTGACCCAGCTGTTCGGTTCGCCGGCCTTGATGCGCGTGTTGGCCCGCCATGGCCGGCCGCTGCCCTCGGTCACCCGGGTCACCTCCGCCGGCGCCCCGGTGCCGCCGGACGTGGTGGCCACCATCCGCCGCCTGCTGCCGGGCGATGCGCAGTTCTGGACGCCCTATGGCGCCACCGAGTGCCTGCCGGTGGCCGTGGTGGAAGGGCGCGAGCTGGAGCGTACCCGTGCCGCCACCGAAGCCGGCGCCGGCACCTGCGTGGGCAGCGTGGTGGCCCCCAACGAAGTGCGCATCATCGCCATCGATGACGCCCCGCTGCCCGACTGGTCGCAGGCGCGTGTGCTGGGCGTGGGCGAAGTGGGCGAGATCACCGTGGCCGGGCCGACTGCCACAGACAGCTACTTCAACCGCCCGCAGGCCACCGCCGCGGCGAAGATTGCCGAAACCCTGGCCGATGGCAGCACCCGCATCGTGCACCGCATGGGCGATGTCGGCTACTTCGATGCGCAGGGCCGCCTGTGGTTCTGTGGGCGCAAGAGCCACCGCGTGGAAACCGCGCGCGGGCCGCTGTACACCGAACAGGTGGAACCGGTGTTCAACACGCTGCCCGGCGTGGCCCGCACCGCACTGGTGGGCGTGGGCGCGGCCGGTGCGCAGGTGCCGGTGCTGTGCGTGGAGCTGCAGCGCGGCACCCGCGATGGCGCGGCCCTGCAGGAGGCGCTGCGCGCCCATGCGGCCACGCACTTGCCCGCTGCCGGCGTGCAGCACTTCCTGGTCCACCCGGGCTTCCCGGTGGACATTCGACACAACGCCAAGATAGGCCGCGAAAAGCTGGCCGTCTGGGCCAGCGCTGCATTGGAGAAGCGTGCATGAAGATCCTGGTTACCGGTGGTGGTGGCTTCCTTGGCCAGGCCCTGTGCCGCGGCCTGCTTGAGCGCGGCCATCAGGTGCTGGCGCTCAACCGTGGCCATTACCCGGCGCTGCAGGCGATGGGCGTGGGCCAGATCCGTGGCGACCTGGCCGACCCCCAGGCCGTGCTGCATGCGGTGGCCGGGGTGGACGCGGTCTTCCACAACGGCGCCAAGGCCGGCGCCTGGGGCAGCTATGACAGCTACCACCAGGCCAACGTGGTGGGCACCGACAACGTGATTGCCGCCTGCCGCGCGCACGGCGTCGGCCGCCTGGTCTACACCTCCACGCCCAGCGTGACCCACCGCGCCACCCACCCGGTGGAAGGGCTGGGCGCCGACGAAGTGCCGTACGGCGAAAACTTCCAGGCCCCGTACGCGGCAACCAAGGCGATTGCCGAGCAGCGCGTGCTGGCCGCCAACGATGCCAGCCTGGCCACGGTGGCGCTGCGCCCGCGCTTGATCTGGGGCCCGGGTGATCTGCAGCTGGTACCGCGGCTGGCCCAGCGTGCCCGCCAGGGCCGCCTGCGCCTGGTGGGCGACGGCAGCAACAAGGTCGACACCACCTACATCGACAACGCCGCGCTGGCGCACTTCCTGGCGTTCGACGCGCTGGCCCCCGGCGCGGCCTGTGCGGGCAAGGCCTATTTCATTTCCAACGGCGAACCGCTGCCGATGCGCGAGCTGTTGAACAAGCTGCTGGCGGCGGTGAATGCCCCGGCCGTGGAGAAAACCCTCAGCTTCAAGACCGCCTACCGCATCGGCGCCGTCTGCGAGCGCCTGTGGCCGCTGCTGCGCCTGCCCGGCGAACCGCCGTTGACCCGGTTCCTGGCCGAACAGCTGTGCACGCCGCACTGGTACAGCATGGAACCGGCGCGCCGCGATTTCGGTTACGTGCCGCAAGTCAGCATCGAAGAAGGGCTGCGCCGCCTGCACGCGGCCTCGTGACGACGGCATCACGCCGCTGAAGGCTTCATCGCGCGCAGAAGTGGCCGTCACCGGTTGCACACCGCCGGATCGGGAGGATGGACCCACGCCATCCACGGCCCGACCCATCGCGAGGAGCGCCATGCTGCACTACGCCGTTATTTTCTTCGTCATCGCCATCATCGCCGCCGTGCTCGGCTTCTCCGGCATTGCCGGCGCCGCCAGCAACATCGCCTGGATCCTGTTCGTCGTGTTCCTGATCCTTGCGGTGATCTCGATGTTCCGCAAGCGCGGGTAGAGTCGAGCTTGCTCGACCGATCCTTGTAGAGTCGAGCCATGCTCGACTGTTCCAACAGCAGTCGAGCAAGCTCGACTCTACAGAAGCGGGTCCCGCATGTAGCGCGAGAAGCGGGTTCCCTGGGTTACACCAGCGCCTTGTCGGCCGCGTGCCGCTCCAGCGCCAGTTCGATCAACCGCGTGATCAGCGCGGTGTAGCCCAGCCCACTCGCGCCCCACAGCTTGGGATACATGCTGATGCGGGTGAAGCCAGGCAAGGTGTTGATCTCGTTGATGGTGATCTTCCCATCCGCGCCCAGGAACACATCCACCCGCGCCATGCCCGCGCACTCCAGCGCCTGATAGGCCTGCAGCGCGATCTGCTGGATACGCGCCTGGCTGTCGGCATCGATCGCCGCCGGCACCACTACATCGGCACCTGCCGCGTTCAGATACTTGGTGTCATAGGCGTAGAACTCGTCATGCACCACCACCTCGCCACACACACTGGCCTGCGGCTGCGCGTTGCCCAGCACCGCGCATTCGATCTCGCGACCGGCCACGGCCGATTCCACCAGCACCTTGTGGTCGTGGCGCAGTGCCAGTTCCAGCGCCGCCGCGAAGCCGGCCGCATCCTTCACCTTGCTCACGCCCACCGACGAACCCTGGTTGGCCGGTTTCACGAACAGGGGCAGGCCCAACTGTGCGATCAGTGCGGGCACATCCACCTGGGCCGCCTGGTGGCGGCGGATGCACACCCACGGTGCCACGGGCAGGCCGGCATCGCGCAGCAGGCGCTTGGCCACGTCCTTGTCCATCGCCGCCGCCGAACCCAGCACCGACGAACCCACGAACGGCAGGCCGGCCATGCGCAGCAGACCCTGCAGCGCACCGTCCTCGCCCAGCGGGCCGTGCACGATCGGCAGCACCACGTCGATCTGCCCCAGTGCTGCACCCGGCAGTAGCGCCGAGGCGGCGCCGGACGGGCGCAGCGCGATCCGCGCCGGATCATCGGCGTTGAGCAGGAACGCATCGGGCTGCAGCAGGTGCCACTGCCCCCGCTTGTCGATGCCGACCAGCACCGGTTCGTAGCGCTGGCGATCCAGCGCATCGAGGATGTTCTTCGCCGACTGCAGCGAAACTTCGTGTTCGGAAGACGTGCCGCCGAAAATGATGCCAACCCGGGTACGTGCCATGGGCAATGCGATGTCCTGTGCAACAAGGACCCACAGCATGAACCTTCCCGCGCCGACCAGGTGAGGTCCACATGAATCTCCATGGGGTCGGAGCCCGTTGCGCGGCAACGGGATCCGACCCCGCTTGCTCCGACAGATCGCAGCAGACTGTCAGAGGCGGGCCGGGGTGGGCAGGCGGGACCGCAGGCGCCATGGATGGCGCCTACGAGCCCCCATGGATGGGTTGACGGCGTGTCCCGCCTGCCCACCCCGGCCCGACTCCCCACGCAATGTGCAGTTGCTTCAGTCGAGCATGGCTCGACTCTACGAGGGCGCCGGGCGGCAGCCCGGCCCAAGCCCGCCACCAGCGCAGGTAGAATGCGCAGATGGCTCTTTCCCTGCTCAAGTCCCTCAAGCCGGTCGCTGGCCGCGCCCTGCAGATCGCCCTGAACCGCGCCCTGGCGCTGGATCTGGACACCCGCCACGCCCTGGCCAGCCTGCACGGCCGGCACATCGACCTGACCCTGGAAGCGCCGGCGCTGGCCATGCGCATCAGCGTGGACGGCGACCAGCTGCGGGTCGGCCCGGTGGACGCCCAGGAAGCCGACCTGGCCGTGCGCAGCAGCCTGGCCGGGGTGCTGGCGCAGTTGCCGCTGCTGGCCAACGCGCGGCGTGGCGACGACGCCGGCAAGGGCCGCGTACGCGTGGCCGGCGATGCCGAACTGGCGCGCCGCCTGCAGCAGCTGGCCAAGGGCTTCGATCCGGACTGGCAGCAGCCGTTCGTGAGCGTGTTCGGCGACGTGCTGGGCGTGCAGGTGGCCAACACCCTGCGCAGCGCCTTGCAGCACGCGCGCCAGGGCGCCATCGACCTGGCCCACAGTGCCGCCGAATTCGTCACCGAAGAATCGCGTGACGTGGTGCCGCGTGGCGAACTGGACGCCTTCCACGATGACGTGGACGTGCTGCGCGACGACGTTGAACGATTGCAGGTGCGCGTGCAGCGCCTGCGGGGTGCCGCATGAAGGCCCTGATGCGGGCCAACCGCATCGGCCGTGTCATTCTGCGTTACCGCCTGGACGACCTGCTGCAGGGCACCGCGGCCGAGCGCTGGCTGCGCCTGGCCAAGCCGTTCGTGCCGCGCGCACCGGCCGCCATTGCCGCTCAGTCGCGTGGCGCACGCCTGCGCCTGGCGCTGCAGGACCTGGGCCCGATCTTCGTCAAGTTCGGCCAGATCCTGTCGACCCGCCGGGACCTGGTGCCGCCGGACGTGGCCAATGAACTGACCCTGCTGCAGGACCGGGTCAAGCCGTTCGACGGCGATACCGCGCGCCGCATCGTGGAAGAAGCGCTGGGCCTGCCGGTCAGCGAGGCCTTTGCCAGCTTCGATACCGAACCGCTGGCCTCGGCCTCGATCGCGCAGGTGCACGCCGCCACCCTGGCCGATGGCCGCCAGGTGGTGGTGAAGGTGCTGCGCCCGGGCATCGAGAAGCAGATCGACGCCGACATCGCGCTGTTGAGCTCGCTGGCCAGCCTGGTCGAGCGCACCCACCCGCGCGCCGACAAGATCCGTCCACGCGAAGTGGTGGCCGAGGTGGAAAACACCCTGGCCGCCGAGCTGGACCTGCAGCGCGAAGGCGCCAATGCCAGCGTGCTGCGCCGCTTCTGGGAAAACAGCGACGATCTGTACGTGCCGGAAGTGATCTGGAGCCACACCGCCGAACGCGCGCTGACCCTGGAACGGGTGTGGGGCATTCCGTCCGACGACATCGTCGCCCTGGACCAGGCCGGCATCGACCGCAAGGCGCTGGCCGCCAAGGGCGTGCGGGTGTTCTACACCCAGGTGTTCCGCGACAACTTCTTCCACGCCGACGCGCACGCCGGCAACATCTGGGTCGACACCGATCCGGCGCGCCGCGACAACCCGCGCTTCATCGCGCTGGACTTCGGCATCATGGGCCAGCTCTCGCAGGAAGATCAGTACTACCTGGCCGAGAACTTCATGGCCATCTTCAACCGCGACTACCGCCGCATTGCCGAACTGCACGTGCAGGCACGCTGGATGCCGGACAACGTGCGCATCGATGATCTGGAAGCGGCGGTGCGTTCGGTGTGCGAACCGTACTTCACCCGGCCGCTGTCGCAGATTTCGCTGGCCGAAGTGCTGCTGAAGCTGTTCCGGGTGGCCCAGCGCTACCAGCTGACCCTGCAGCCGCAGCTGATTCTGCTGCAGAAGACCCTGCTGAACATCGAAGGCGTGGGCCGCCAGCTGGACCCGCAGATCGACATCTGGGCCGTGGCCAAGCCGGTGCTGGCGAAGATCCTGCGCGAGCGCTACAGCCCGCGCCGGGTGGTGCGCGAGATCGGCAAGCGCCTGCCGGAAATCATGACCCACGCGCCGGACATGCCGCGCCTGGTGCATGCCTGGCTGAGCCAGCAGGTGGAAGGCCGCCACGAACTGGCCATGCGTTCGCGCGATCTGGTGGCGCTGGACGCCAGCCTGCAGAAGCTGCAGAAGCGCGCGGTCGGGGCGATCACCGGCGTGGGCCTGCTGGCCATTGCCGCGCTGCTGTACGTGCTGCGGCCGCCGGGCTGGTACTGGGGCGACCTGCCCATGCTGGGGCTGGGTGCGGCGGTGCTGGGCGCGGTTGCGCTGGTCCGCGCCTGGTGGCGCTGAGCCCGCATGGCTGATCGGCTGGCAGCGCGCACGCTGCCAACCCCCTGTGGCTACCAGTGGTAGCCCAGGCCCAGGTGCGACTGCACGCTCTGGAAGCGATCCAGACGCGTTGAATGCCAGGTCTTGCCCAGCCCGGCTTCCAGCATCAGATGCTGGCCCAGCGGCTGGTTGCGGCGCAGGAAGACGCGCTTGCTGTCGTGTTCGCGCAGCAGCAGCGGGTCCGCATCGGCGGTATACCCGGAGGTACCCTGGCCCAGCCACAGCTGGGTGGAGCCGCGCCCACTGCTGTCCTTCAGCCGCAGCGACACCGTGGTGCCGTGGCCATCGGGGCCGTTCGACTGGCGGTGGCGCTCATGCCGCAGCGAGGCGGTCACCCGCGGGAAGTAGTGCGACGCCCCGATCGACCAGCCGCTGACGTAGGCGCCGGCGTGGTATTCGGCGTACTTGCCGCCCACGCTCAGCACGGTCTGCGGCGTTACCTTCCATTGCAGGTCCTGCTGGATCTGCCGGTTCACGAACACCGGATCGTCGTTGGACGCCGTGGCCGCGGTGCGGGTGGAAAACCGCGGCGACCAGGTGTGGTGCAGCGAGCCCTGCACCCGGTTGCCGCCGAAACGGGCACTGCCGTAGTCACGCTCGCCATGGGCCAGGCCCAGGTGCCAACGGCTGTCGCCACTGCGCCCGGCCACGTCCAGGGTCTGCACATCGCGGTGGCCGAAGCCATCGGTGTAGTCGGCGTGGTCCAGTTGCAGCGCAACCCGGTCGATGCCGGCGTGGGCGCTGGACACGGCCAGCAGCAGAGCGCACGGCAGTGCGCCACGGAAGATCAATCGCATGGTGGTTACTCCAGGGGTTGGGAATGCAGCTGCTGCGCCAGCCGGTAGCGGCCCGGCGGCAGGTTTCGTTCCACGGTGATGCGTGGGCCGAACTGGCTGCCCGCAGCGACGATGCGCCCGGGCAGGATGATCACGCCGACGCCCAGCGCGGCGCGTGCGCCGATCCATGCGCCCAGCTTGCCGCGCTGGCTGTCGTGCACGTTGCCGTCCACATGCACGCGGATGTGGGCGCCATCCAGGCGATGGTTGCTGGTGCGCACCAGTGCGCCCAGATAGGCGTGGTCGTCAATGCGGCTGTCACCGATGAAGCACTGCGGGCCGATGCTGACCTGCTGGCCGATCAGCGCGTGCTTCAGTTCGCTGGCGAAGCCGATGCGCGTTCCATCGCCAATCTGCAACGGCCCGCGCAGCAGCGCGTGGTTGCCGATCACGCAGTCGCGGCCGATCATTACCGGGCCCTGGATATGGGCGCCATCGCAGACGCGTGTACCGGCGCCGATGCGCACCGCACCCTGCACGATGGCACGCGGCGAGACCTGTGCCTGCGGGTCGATGGCAGGTGACATCGCGGCCAACGCGGTGGCCATCGCCTGCAGGTCATTCCACCACATGCGGGTACCTCGTCGGCTTGTCGCGTGCCGGCTCGCGCCCGGTGCACAGCCCCTTCAGCCCGTGCACCAGCCAGATGGCGTAGGCCAGCAGCACGTACAGCATGGAAAACGCGGCGGCGGGCACCAGCCAGGCGCTGCGGTGGTGCACCGCGCTGACCACCGCCAGTGACATCACGATGCCGATCCACACCAGCGGCATCACCGCCAGCACCAGCCCACCCGGGCCGTGCACCTGCGCGGCACCGAACCACACATGCAGCGAAGCAGCCACGCCCAGCAGTGCCAGCAGGAGCATCGGCAGGATGCTGAACACCCCGAAGCGGCTGAGCAGCAGGCCGCGGTGCAGGCGCATGCAGACCGCATAGCCCACGATCCAGCGCCGCCAGCGTCGCCATTCCTCGCGCAGCGTGTTGCATTCCTGCGGGTAGACCACGCAGCGGATGCTCTGCCGCACGCGGAAGCCCTGCGCCACCAGCGACCACGACATGTCCAGGTCTTCCACGCGGGTGCGGTCGGAAAACCCCACCTTGCGCAGCACGGCGGTGCGGAACAGCCCGCACGAACCGGAGACGATGAAGGGCGCGCCGCCCAGCCACTGCTGGAAGCTGCGCTTGATCACGATCATCGGCAGCTTCAGGCTGGCGCGCACATGGGGCAGGAAGCCGGCGCCGCGCAGGCAGGAGGAAGGTACGCCGCCCACAGCATCGGCGCCGCGTTCGATCTCGGCCAGCAGGTGGCCCAGGCCATCGCCCTGGGGGTCGATGCGTGTATCGGCATCGGTCAGGAACACCTGTTCGGCGGTGACATGCTGCAGGCCGTGCATCAACGCACCACCCTTGCCCGTGTTGGCCTGGTGTACCGCAAGCAGGCGCCCGGGCCACTGCGCCTGCAGCGCGTCCAGCACCTGCGCGGTGGTATCGGTGGAACCATCGTTCACGCAGATCACCCGCGCCACGTAGCGGTTGTGCAGCAGGTCGGTGAGCGAGCGCGCCAGGCACGGCGCTTCGTTGTAGGCGGGCACGATGGCGTCGATGCTGTGCAGCCGCGCGCTGGGCCGGCGCGCGGCATGCACCAGCAGGCGCACGCCAATGAAGACGCACATGGCCAGGAACAGCAGCGTCTTCATCACAGCACCATCCGGTGGGCCAGGAAGCCTTCGCACGGCCCCAGGCCGATCTGCTGGCCACGGAACTGCGCATGGCAGCGCAGATGGCTTTCCTGCATGTACTGGCGTTCGCCCTGGCTGGCATGTTCGCGCAGCGCCAGGATCTTCTGCTCCAGTTGGGCGCTGATGTCTTCGAACACCTGTGGCGCGAACTGCGGCAGCGTGCTCGGGCTTTCGTAGCACAGCACCTGGCCCACGCCGCGGCAGGCGATGATCGAGCACTCATGCACGGTGCGATGGTCCTGGTGGTGGTCCTGGCCGCACATGGTGTAGACGCGCTGCGGTGCCACGGTGGCGCAGGCACGTTCGATGGTCGCGATCAGCTCGTTGCGGCAGGCCGGGAAGCAGGTATCGGGAAAGTCGCACTGCTGCACGTGCAGGGCGCCCAGCTGCTGCAGGGCGCGATGCGATTCGCCGCTGCGATCGGCGCCGTCGTGGCAGCCGCGGCCGCCACGGCTCAGCACCAGTGCATGCACGCGCGCGCCGTCGCGGGCCAGTTTGGCCAGGCTGCCACCGCAGCCCAGTTCAATGTCATCGGGGTGGGCGCCGATCGCCAGAATATCCAGGGGCATGGCGGGGTCCTTGCGGGATTCGGGAAACAGGCGCGTGTGCCGGGGCGTGCGCCGAGAGGGCCGGGACTATCGCAGCGCAGATGCGGGCGATCCATGCAACATTTCCGAAAAGCGCGCAGGATCACAGCGCGGTGGCAGAAACCGCGTGGGGTGCGCCACTCGCTGCTGCTGCTGCGTTCGCGCGACAATCATCTGAACGTGCCGAATGCGGCACGCCCTGCAGGACGAGACATGGATCTGGCAGCACTGAAGGACGAACTGGCGCGCCACGGCGCCGACAACGATGCGCGCGAAAGCGAACGTGGCCGGCGCATGCTGAACATCACCGCCGACACCGGTGAACTGCTGTCGGTGCTGGTGCGTTTCGGCCAGGCCCGGCGCGTGCTGGAAATCGGCACGTCCAATGGCTATTCCACCCTGTGGCTGGCCGAGGCCGCCGCAGCGATCGATGGCCACGTGACCACGCTGGAATACGCTGCGGACAAGGTGGCGATGGCGCGCGCGAACTTCGCTCGCAGCGGGCTGGGCGGGCGCATCACCCTGGTGCAGGACGATGCCGGGGTCTGGCTGGCCGCGGCGGACGACGCCAGCGTGGACCTGCTGTTCCTTGATTCGGACCGCGAACAGTACGCCGGCTGGTGGCCGCAGCTGCGCCGCGTGCTGCGCCCCGGCGGCCTGCTGGTGGTGGACAACGCCACCTCGCACGCCGCACAGATGCAGCCGCTGCGCGCGTTGCTGGATGCGGATGCGGATTTCAGTACCAGCTTGGTGCCGGTGGGCAATGGTGAACTGCTGGCGGTGCGCAACGGCTGATGGCTCTTGCCGCCGTGGTATGGGGTCAGAGCCCTTTTCCGCAGGAAAAGGGATCCGACCCCACGCGAGCGCCCCCGTATAATCCGGCGGTGAGTACCGATACCGAAACCGCCCCCGAAACCGCCCCCGAAACCGCCCCCCTGCAGCTGCTGCATCTGGATGAACGGCTGGCCGTGGTCAACAAGCCGGCCGGGCTGATGGTCCATGACAGCAAGCTGGCCCGCGGCGAAGATGATTTCCTGGCCGACCGCCTGCGCGAGCAGCTGGGTCGCCCTATTTTCCTGGTGCATCGCCTGGACCGCGCCACCAGTGGCTGCCTGCTGCTGGCCTTCGACCGCGATACCGCCAGTGCGCTGGGCAAGGCGCTGATGGGCGGTGAAGTGAGCAAGGATTACCTGGCCATCTGCCGCGGCTGGCCGGCCGAGGAGGCCTGGCAGGTGGACCACGATCTGGATGGTGGGCCTGGCAAGCCGGTGAAGAAGCCGGCGGTGACCGATTTCCAGCGCCTGGCCACCGGCGAGCTCTGCGTGCCGGTGGGCGAATTCGCCAGTTCGCGCTATGCGCTGCTGCGCTGCCAGCCGCTGACCGGTCGCTTCCGGCAGATCCGCCGGCACCTGAAGCACCTGTCGCACCACCTGATTGGCGATACCAGCCACGGTGACGGCCGCCACAACCGCAACTTCCGCATGCAGGGCGTGCATCGCATGCTGCTGCACGCCGAGCGCCTGCGTTTCCCGCACCCCGATGGCGGCATGTTGGATGTGCGTGCGCCGGTGGATGCCGGTTTCCAGAAGGCGCTGGACCTGTTCGGCTGGCAGGTGGACTGAAGGTAGCGCCGGGCCATGCCCGGCGTGGTACCCCGGGGTCAGTGCCCTTTCCCGTTGGGAAAGGGATCCGACCCCGATGGGGTTATTTCTTTTCCGGCTCGTTCACGATCGCTTCCAGGTCCTTCTGCAGATCGGTGATCAGCGGCTGCATGCGGGTCTGGATGGCCACCATCACGTTCTGCATCAGTGCCGGGGTCTTGTCCAGCAGGCTCTGGCCGGCCGGGCTCTCGTAGAACTCGGCCATGGCCAGCACGTCTTCCTTGCTGAAGGTCTTCTTGTAGAGATCGACATACATCGGGCGCAGCTGCTGCCACGACAGCGCCTGGCGCAGGGTCTGGTTGGTGCGCGCCTGGATGCGCTGCAGCTGTTCCTGCTGCTGGGCGGTCAGTTGGCGCTGCGCGGTGGCCTGCTGGAACTGCTGCTGCTGCATCGCTTCGATCTGCGGCAGCGCCGCGTCGAGCATGGTCTGCGCGCGCGAGGCGGCCAGCAGGCGGTTGATGTCGCTGTCGGTCGGCGGCGCGGCCCAGACCGGGCTGCTGCACGCGGCCAAGGCCAGCAGCAGGGCAACGCGGCGCAGGCGCGCGGGCAGGGCGGGAACAAGGCGGGTCATGCGAAGCTTCCTGCGGTACATGGAAGACCCAGCATACCTGCTGCGCAGGCGAAGGCGGCGTGTTCGGTACCTGATCGGCGGCATACGGTGCGCGATGGCGGCCACGGCGGCGCCGGTGCCGCTACAATGCGCGCATGGGCAGTGGACCGGTCACCATCAGCGCGCAGCTTGAAATCCCCGACGGCGAGATCGTCGAGCGGTTCGTGCGTGCCAGCGGTGCCGGCGGGCAGAACGTCAACAAGGTCTCCACCGCGGTGGAACTGCGTTTCGATGTGGCCGGCTCGCCCTCGTTGCCCGAGCCGCTGCGCGAGCGCCTGCTGGCGCGCCGCGACCGGCGCATGACCGGCGAAGGCGTGCTTGTCATCGATGCGCAACGGTTCCGCACCCAGGATCGCAATCGCGAGGATGCGCGCGAGCGGCTGGCGGCCTTCATCCAGGCTGGGCTGAACGTGCCCAAGCCGCGCAAGGCCACCAAGCCGTCCCTGGGCTCGAAACTGCGTCGTCTGGACGCCAAACGCGGGCGCGCGCAGATCAAGCGCGGGCGCTCATCACGTGACTGGGAGTGATTGCTTGAACAACCCGACGCCGTTGCTGCCGGCCGTGCCGCCGAACATGCCGCAGGTCAAACCCAACGCCTTCCTGCGCTGGCTGGCGCGCTGCACCCTGCGCCTGGGCGGCTGGAAGGTGACCGGCACGCTGCCGGACATTCCGCGCCTGGTCTTCATCATCGCCCCGCATTCGTCCAACTGGGACGGGCTGTGGGGCATGGCGGCCAAGATCGCGCTGGGCATGAAGGTGAAGGTGCTGGGCAAGGCCTCGCTGTTCTGGTGGCCGCTGGGCCCGCTGCTGCACCGGCTGGGGGTGATCCCGCTGGACCGCAGTGCGCCGCAGGGCACGGTCGGCCAGGCCGTGGACCTGCTGCGCAACAACGAAAAAATGTGGTTTGCCATCACCCCCGAAGGCACCCGCAAGGCGGTGAAGGACTGGAAGGCCGGTTTCCTGAAGATCGCGCGGATGGCCGACGTGCCGGTCCTGGCGGCGTACTTCCACTACCCGGAAAAGACCATCGGCATCGGCCCGCTGTTCACCCCCACCGGCGATGATGCGGCCGACATGGCGGCCATCCGTGAGTTCTACCGCCCGTGGATGGGCAAGACCCGCGGCACGGTCTGAAACGCCCCGCAGCGGCCGCATACACGCCACGTCCGGCACATGCCGGGCGGCCGCGACAGGAGTAGGGTGGAGGGCTGTCATTCCCTACCGCCCGCCCAAGGAGCGTTCTACATGTCGCGTACCGTAGTCCTGGCCGCCGCCATCAGCCTGGCGCTGGCGGCCTGTTCCGGCAAGGAGTCCACCCCCGTGTCCGAAGCCCAGCAGACCCCGGCCCAGCAGCCGGCCGATGCCTCCACCAATCCGCTGCTGAGCGCCAGCACGCTGCCGTTCCAGGCGCCGCAGTTCGACAAGATCAAGGACAGCGATTACCTGCCGGCCTTCGAAGAAGGCATGCGCCAGCACCTGGCCGACGTGCGCAAGATCGCCGACAACCCCGAGCCGGCCACCTTCGACAACACCCTGGTGGCGATGGAGCGCAGCGGTGAAACCCTCACCCGCGTGTCGCGCATCTTCTTCGGCCTGGTCCAGGCCGATGGCACCGACGCGCGCCAGAAGATCCAGGAAGAGATCGCACCGAAGCTGGCCGCGCACCAGGATGAGATCAACCTCGATCCGAAGCTCTTCGCCCGCGTGAAGTCGCTGTACGACCAGCGCGACACACTGGAGCTTGACCCCGTGCAGAAGCGCCTGGTCGAGCATTACTACGACGGTCTGGTGCGCGCTGGCGCCCAGCTGTCCGACGCCGACAAGGCCAGCCTGCGCAAGCTGAACGTGGAAGAGACCACGCTGTCCACCCAGTTCCACACCCGTCTGGTTGCGGCCACCGCCGCCGCCGCCGTTGTGGTGGACGACAAGGCCAAGCTGGCCGGTCTGGACGAGAACGCGATCAACACCGCGGCCAACGACGCCAGCGCCCGCAAGCTGGACGGCAAGTTCCTGCTGCCGCTGCAGAACACCACGCAGCAGCCGGTGCTGGGTTCGCTGAGCGATCGCGACCAGCGCGCCGCCGTGCTGAAGGCTTCGGAAACCCGCGCCGAGCGCGGCGATGCCAACGACACCCGGCAGACCGTGCAGCGCCTGGCCCAGCTGCGTGCGCAGAAGGCCAAGCTGCTGGGCTTTGACACCTACGCCGATTACAACCTGGGCGACCAGATGGCCAAGACTCCGGCCGCGGCGCTGAAGCTGCTGACCGATACCGTGCCGGCGGCCACCGCCAAGGCGCGCGAGGAAGCGGCCGACATCCAGAAGGTGATCGACGCGCAGAACGGCGGCTTCAAGCTGGCCGCTTCGGACTGGGACTTCTACGCCGAACAGGTGCGCAAGGCCAAGTACGATCTGGACGAATCGCAGATCAAGCCGTACTTCGAACTGGACAACGTGCTGCAGAACGGCGTCTTCTACGCCGCCACCCAGCTGTACGGCATCACCTTCAAACCGCGCACCGACATTCCGACCTACAACCCGGACATGAAGGTGTACGAAGTGTTCGACAAGGACGGCACCTCGCTGGCCCTGTTCTACACCGACTACTTCAAGCGTGACACCAAATCCGGCGGCGCCTGGATGGACGTGTTCGTTGAACAGGATGGCCTGACCGGTGCCAAGCCGGTGGTCTACAACGTCTGCAACTTCACCAAGCCGGCCGCAGGCCAGCCGGCGCTGCTCAGCTTCGACGACGTCACCACGCTGTTCCATGAGTTCGGCCACGCGCTGCACGGCATGTTCTCCAACGTGAAGTACCCGTCGATCGCCGGCACCGCCACCTCGCGCGACTTCGTCGAGTTCCCCTCGCAGTTCAACGAACACTGGGCGCTGGACCCGAAGGTGTTCGCCAACTACGCCAAGAACTACAAGACCGGCGAGCCGATGCCGCAGGAGCTGGTGGACAAGATCCTGAAGGCACGCAGCTTCAACCAGGGCTACGCCACCACCGAATACCTGTCGGCGGCGCTGCTGGACCTGGCCTGGCACACCCAGAAGGCCGATGCCCCGCTGCAGGATGTGGGCGCCTTCGAAGCCAGCGCGCTGAAGAAGTTCAAGGTGGACCTGCCGCAGGTGCCGCCGCGTTACCGCACCACCTACTTCGACCACATCTGGGGCGGCGGCTATTCGGCCGGCTATTACGCCTACTTCTGGGCCGAAGTGCTGGACCACGACGCGTTCCAGTGGTTCACCGAACACGGTGGCCTGACCGCGGCCAACGGCCAGGAGTTCCGCGACAAGATCCTCTCGCGCGGCAACAGCGTGGAATTGTCGACCCTGTACCGCGATTTCCGCGGCAAGGACCCGTCGGTGGAACCGCTGCTGAAGTTCCGCGGGCTGAAATAAGAAACAGAAAACGGCGGGGGCAACCCCGCCGTTTTTTATTGCGCCGCACCGGGGTCGGATCCCTTTCCGCACTGCGGAAAGGGATCCGACCCCCTTGCCCGACCCGACCGGGAACCTCTCCCGCCGGCTTGTGGTCTGATCCACCTACCACCCACCCGGAGCCTGTCATGGATGCTGTCGCCCGCCCTCCCTTTTCCCAACGCGCACTGGTCTGGCTGAAGAAAGAAGCCCTGCCCCTGCTGGTGATGCTGGGCCTGCTGGCCGCCGCCCGCGACACCCTGGCCAACCACTACGTGGTGCCCAGCGGCTCGATGCAGCCCACCCTGCAGCCCGGCGACCGCGTGGTGGTGGACATGCGCGCCTACGGCCTGCGCCTGCCCTTTACCCACCAGCAACTGCTGGCCACCGGCACCCCGCAGCGCGGCGAAGTGGCCGTGTTCGATTCGCCGGCCGACGGCACCCGACTGATCAAGCGCGTGGTGGCCGTGGCCGGTGACAATGTGCAACTGCACGGCGGCCACCTGACCATCAACGGCCATCCGCTGCAGATCGCCGGGCTGGCCGATACCGAAGCCTTCGGTCCGCGCCAGGCGCAGCTGGACCTGGACATGGGCGGTGGCCCGGACATCGCCGACCTGCAGGTGCCGGCCGGCAAGGTGCTGGTGCTGGGCGACCACCGCGGCAACAGCTTCGACGGCCGCTTCTTCGGTTTCGTCGATGCCGATGCCCTCTACGGGCGTGCGGTATCGGTGTACTACCGCCGCGGCGACGGCTTCGAGTGGCAGCGGCTGTAAGCTGAATTGATACGTTTCACATATCAATCCTGACCCATCAGGTTATGGATCGACTGGATGAGGCGGCCTACGCTGGCCGCCTGACCCCCACCTTGGCCGCCCCCACGGCCACCCGATTCCATGACTGGCGAAACCGCGGCGGCCGACAGCGCCCGCCCCCGTACCCTCGATTCCGGCACTGACACCCGCATCCAGCAGGGCACCCCGGCGTTCCGCCGTACCGCGGTGGCGCTGTTCCTGGCCGGCTTTTCCACCTTCGGCCTGCTGTACACGGTGCAGCCGCTGCTGCCCGAGTTCAGCCGCCACTTCGGCGTGTCCGCCGCCGGCAGCGCGATGTCGCTGTCGCTGAGTACCGGCACGCTGGCGGTGGCCATGCTGCTGGCCGGCCTGCTGTCCGATGCGGTGGGCCGCCGGCCGTTGATGATCGCGGCGCTGATGGCCTCGGCGCTGCTGTCGCTGTGCACCGCGCTGGTGGACGACTGGACCACGATGCTGGTGCTGCGCACCCTGCTGGGCCTGGCCCTGAGCGGCGTGCCGGCGGTGGCCATGACCTACCTGGTGGAGGAGATGGACAGCCGCGCGCTGGGCCTGGCCATGGGCCTGTACATCGGCGGCAATGCCATTGGCGGCATGAGCGGGCGCCTGCTGGCCGGCATCATTGCCGACCATTGGGGCTGGCGCTGGGGCATCGGCGCGGTGTCGATCATTGCGGTGGCCAGCACCGTGCTGCTGTGGCTGCAGCTACCGCCGTCGCGGCACTTCCAGGCCCGTCGCGGCGGCCTGCGCCAGTTGCCGTCGCGCTGGCGCACGCTGTTCGCCGACCCCGGCCTGCCATGGCTGTTCGCCACCTCGTTCGTGCTGATGGGCGTGTTCGTCACCCTGTACAACTACCTGGGCTACCACCTGCTGGCGCCGCCATACCACCTCAGCCAGACCGTGGTCGGGCTGATCTTCAGCGTCTACCTGGTGGGGACCTTCAGCTCGGCATGGATGGGCCAGCTGGCGATGCGGCATGGGCGGGGCCGCATCCTGACCATTTCCTTCGGCCTGATCGGCGCCGGCATCGTGCTGCTGATGCTGCCGTGGCTGGCCACCATGGCACTGGGCATCGCGCTGGTCACCTTCGGTTTCTTCGGCGGGCATTCGGTGGCCAGCAGCTGGGTCGGCAGCCGCGCCGGTTCGATGCGTGCCGAAGCCTCGGCGCTGTACCTGTTTGCCTACTACCTGGGCAGCAGCGTGCTGGGCGCCGTGGGCGGGCTGGCCTACGCCGCATGGGATTGGCTGGGCGTGTGCCTGTTCACCGGCGTGCTGACCCTGCTCGGCGGCGGCATCATCTGGGCGCTGCAGCAGCGTGCCCCGCAGCCGGTGACCGCCTGAACCCCCGCCAGGTTCCACGTGCGTCCGCTCTGGTAGGTGCCGACCTTGGTCGGCACTCTGGCGCGGGCCAACCAAGGTTGGCCACTACCACTACAAGGCGTCCCCGCAGCCGGTGATCGCCTGAACCCCAGCGGGGTTCCGCGCGCGTCCGCTCTGGTAGGTGCCGACCTTGGTCGGCACTCTGGCGCGGGCCAATCAAGGTTGGCCACTACCACTACAAGGTGGCCGCGGTCATTCCGCCGCGAAGGCGCCACGCAGCAAGCCGGCGAAATTGCGGATCAACGGCGTCACTCCTTCGCGGCGCCACGCCAGCTGCACTTCCGAATGCGCGCCGGCGTCGGCCATCGCCACGAAGCGTGCGCCTTCCACGCGGATGTGATCGCACGACGCCGGCAGGATTGCCGCCCCAGACCCGCAGCGGCCAGGCTGATCAAGGTCGACGCCTCGCCCGCCTCCTGCACGATGCGCGGGGTGAACCCCGCCGCCGCGCACAGCGCGATCATGTGGTCGTGGATACCGGCACCGGCGCTGCGGCGGAAGGCCACGAAGGGCTCTTGGGCGAAATCGCGCAGCGACAGCGCGCCGCTGGCCGACAGCCGGCGCAGGGCAGGGTGGTCGGCATGCACGATCAGCGCCAACGGATCGACGAACAGGCTGTGCGCCACCAGCTCCGGCGGCAAGGTGCGCTTGCGGATGATGCCCACGTCCAGGCTGCCGTCCAGCAGCGCATCGATCTGCTGCAGGGTGTTCATCTCACTCAGCTGCAGCCGCACCTGCGGGTACTGCTGGCGGTAGTGCAGGATCGAACGCGGAATCTGCGGCGACAGCGGCGTGGCCCGGGTCAGGCCGATATGTAGTTCCCCCTGCTCGCCGCGCTGCGCACGCTGCACCTCCTCCACCGCGCTTTCCACCTGCTGCACGATGGCCCGCGCGCGTTCCTGCAGCAGCTCGCCGGCAGGGGTCAGCTGCACCCGGCGATGGCTGCGCACGAACAGACGTGCCCCGATCAGTTCTTCCAGCTGCCGGATCTGCTGGCTGAGCGGCGGCTGCGACATGCCCAGCCGCTCGGCCGCCTGGCCGAAGTGCAGCGTATCGGCAACGGCCAGGAAGTAGCGCAGGTGGCGGAGTTCGATGGACATCGGCCCAGTCTATACATGGGGTCAGATCCCGTCGCGCAGCGGCGGGCGCTGACCCCCGGTAGGTCAAGCGTATCCACGCATGGCGTGGATCTACCGTGTCGACCAAGGTCGACACCTACCAAGAGCAGAACCTACCGCTCCGAATGCCCGCTCTGGTCGTAATCGCGCGGGCTGAACAACTCCGGCTGCACCAGGTCGATGAACGCCCGCGCCTGCGCCGACAACGCCTTGCCCCGGCGCACGATCACCCCGTAGCTGCGCTCGGGGAACCAGCGCTTCATCGACCGCGCCGCCAGCCGCTCGCCATCGCTTTCGTGCAGGCACAGTGCCGGCACAATGGAAATGCCCATACCCATCGCCACGTACTGCTTGATCACTTCCCAGCCACCCACTTCCAGCGCCACCGTGTACGCAATGCGGTGGCGCTGGAAGACCTGGTCCACCAGCCGGTAGGTGATCTGCCGCTTCGGTGGCAGCACCAAGGGGTAGCGCGCGATGTCGGCCAGTTCCAGCTCGCCGCCGCTGGCTAGCGGATGGTCGTGCGGGGCAATCAGCACCTGCTCGAAGCGGTAGGCCGGCGCATAGGTCAGGTCGGCCGGCACGTCGGTCATCGAACCAATGGCCAGGTCGGCCGCATCCTCGCGCAACAGGTCGGTGCCGTCGGCGCTGATCGCGTTGTGCAGGGTCAGGCGCACATCGGGATGGTGCTGGCGGAAGCGTTCAACGATCTTCGGCAGCAGGTACAGGATGGTGGAACTGTTGGCGGCGATGTTCAGTTCGCCCGCATCCATCCCGCGCACCTTGTCGCGGAAGCGTGCCTCCAGCCCGTCCAGGCTTTCCACCAGCGGCTGCGCCATCTCGTACAGCAGCTGGCCCTCGCGGCTGGGCACCAGGCGCCGCCCACTGCGCTCGAACAGCGGCACCCCCAGCTCGCGTTCCAGCGCCTGCAACTGCAGGCTGATGGCCGGCTGGCTGACGAACAGCGCCTCAGCTGCCCGTGAGACCGAGCCCAGGCGCACCGTCTGGCAGAACGCGCGCAGTGGCTTCAGCCGGTCGGATTTGTAGGAAAAACGCGGACTTGGCGGGCTGCGTGTGGGCATGGCGTCACAAGTATTAGCACGTTTTATGTAAAGCATTGCAAAAACTGTTTTGCCAAATACTGGGGTGCGGCGGCACTTTGGGGGCGTTCCCCCACCGCTGGAGTTGCCCCATGTCCGCCGTCGCTTCCGCCGTTCCCTCCACCCCGGCCAAGGCCACCCCCGGCATCGCCCTGGCGACCCGTGTGGCGGGCCAGGACACCGTGCTGCCGGCGCCGCTGCTGGCCCTGCTGGTGTCGCTGCACCGCGCGGTGGAACCGGGTCGGCAGGCGCGGCTGCAGGCCCGTCGCGAGCGCCAGGCGTTCTTCGACCAGGGCGGCCTGCCGGACTTCCGCAGCGACACCGCCGCGATCCGCAGTGGCGACTGGACCGTGGCCCCGCTGCCGGCCGCGCTGCAGGACCGCCGCGTGGAGATCACCGGCCCGACCGACCCGAAGATGGTCATCAACGCGTTGAACTCCGGCGCCAAGGTGTTCATGGCCGACTTCGAGGATTCCACCTCGCCCACCTGGCGCAACCTGCTGGCCGGGCAGCAGTCGCTGGCCGCCGCCGTGCGTGGCGATCTGCAATTCACCGCCGCCAACGGCAAGCACTACACCCTGCGCCCCTTTGAGGAACAGGCGGTGCTGATCGTGCGCCCGCGCGGCTGGCACCTGGACGAAAAGCACGTGGCCGTGGACGGCCAGCCGCTGGCCGGTGGCCTGTTCGACGCGGCCGTGTTCGCCTTCCACAACGCCCGCGCGCTGCAGGCCAAGGATCGCGGCCCGTACTTCTACCTGCCCAAGCTGCAGAGCATGGAAGAGGCCGCGCTGTGGGAAACCGCGCTGTCGCACATCGAAGGGATGCTGGGCCTGCCGCACGGGCAGATCAAGGTGACCGTGCTGATCGAAACGCTGCCGGCCGTGTTCGAGATGGACGAGATCCTGCACGCGCTGCGTGACCGCATCGTCGGCCTGAACTGCGGCCGCTGGGATTACATCTTCTCCTACCTGAAGACCTTCCGCCGCCACGCCGACCGGGTGCTGCCCGAGCGTGGCCAGGTGACCATGACCCAGCCGTTCCTGAAGGCCTATTCGGAACTGCTGATCCAGACCTGCCACCGCCGCGGTGCGCATGCGATGGGTGGCATGGCCGCACAGATTCCGATCAACCACGATGCCGCGGCCAACGAGCAGGCCATGGCCCGCGTGCGCGCCGACAAGCTGCGCGAAGTCAGCGCCGGCCACGATGGCACCTGGGTCGCACACCCGGCGCTGATTCCGGTGGCGCAGGCGATCTTCGACGAACACATGCCCGGCCCGAACCAGCACAGCGTGCTGCGCCAGGACGTGCGCGTGGGCCGCGACGAGCTGATCGCACGGCCGCCGGGCAGCATCACCCGCGCCGGTTTCGAGGGCAACGTGGAAGTCTGCGTGCGCTACCTGGCCGCCTGGCTGGACGGCAACGGCTGCGTGCCGATCCATCACCTGATGGAAGACGCGGCCACCGCCGAGATCAGCCGCAGCCAGCTGTGGCAGTGGCTGCACACGCCGGGGCAGCAGCTGGACGATGGCACCGCCATCGACCTGGGCCTGCTCGACAGCACCCTGGCGCAGCTGCCGGCACGACTGGGCGACACCAGCGCGCTGCCCGGCGGCAGCCGCATTGCCGAAGCCATCACCCTGCTGGGCGAACTGAGCCGCAGCAACGACCTGACCGATTTCCTGACCCTGCCGGCCTACGCGCGCATCGACTGACTGCTGCACGCGCTCCCACGCCGCTTCCTTCCCCGCTGCACCCGCTGCACGAACCGAACTGGAGAAAGACATGAGCACGCTGCCCACTGCCGAACAGATCCAGCACGACTGGGACACCCACCCGCGCTGGGAAGGCATCCAGCGCAACTACAGCGCCGCCGACGTGGTGCGCCTGCGCGGCACGGTCCACATCGAGCATTCGCTGGCCCGGCTGGGCACGGAAAAGCTGTGGGCCTCGCTGCACGAGCGTGAGTTCGTCAATGCGCTGGGCGCGCTGACCGGCAACCAGGCCATGCAGCAGGTCAAGGCCGGGCTGAAGGCGATCTATCTGTCGGGCTGGCAGGTGGCCGCCGATGCCAACCTGGCCGGGCAGATGTACCCGGACCAGTCGCTGTACCCGGCCGATTCGGTGCCGGCGGTGGTCAAGCGCATCAACAACACCCTGCTGCGCGCCGACCAGCTGCACCATGCCGAAGGCAAGGACGAGATCGATTTCCTGCAGCCCATCGTGGCCGATGCCGAGGCCGGATTCGGCGGCGTGCTCAATGCCTTCGAGCTGATGAAGGCGATGATCGAAGCCGGTGCGGCCGGTGTGCACTTCGAAGACCAGCTGGCGTCGGTGAAGAAGTGCGGGCACATGGGCGGCAAGGTGCTGGTGCCGACCCGCGAGGCGATCGAGAAGCTCAACGCCGCGCGCCTGGCCGCTGACGTGCTGGGCGTGCCGACCCTGCTGGTGGCGCGCACCGATGCCGAGGCGGCCGATCTGCTGACCAGCGACATCGATGCCAACGACCGCCCGTTCACCACCGGCGAGCGCACCGTGGAAGGCTTCTACAAGACCCGCAACGGTCTGGACCAGGCGATCAGCCGCGGCCTGGCCTACGCCCCGTACGCTGATCTGGTGTGGTGCGAGACCGGCAAGCCGGACCTGGAATTCGCACGGAAATTCGCCGAAGCGATCCACGCGAAGTTCCCCGGCAAGCTGCTGGCCTACAACTGCTCGCCCAGCTTCAACTGGAAGAAGAACCTGGACGACGCGACCATCGCCAAGTTCCAGCGCGAGCTGGGCAGCTATGGCTACAAGTTCCAGTTCATCACCCTGGCCGGCTTCCACGCACTGAACTACGGCATGTTCAACCTGGCCCACGGCTACGCGCGCCGCCAGATGAGCGCCTTCGTGGAACTGCAGGAGGCCGAATTCGAAGCCGCCGAGCGTGGTTTCACCGCCGTGAAGCACCAGCGCGAAGTGGGCACTGGGTATTTCGATGCAGTGACCCAGGCGATCCAGCAGGGGCAGTCCTCGACCACCGCGCTGACCGGCTCGACCGAGGAAGAACAGTTCCACGGCGGGCGCAGCGAGCGCGCGGCCTGAGCCGAATCCGGCCGGCCCCTGTCCGTAGAGTCGAGCTTGCTCGACTGGCGCAATCCGGCCGGCACCCGCCAACGACCCCCGATCAGGGTGGCCAGGGAAGGGCCAGACGACGCCGGCAGGTCGGGGGACCTGCCGGCGTTGTTGTAAGCGAACTGAGCACTGCGTCAGCTGAATAGGCGCTGCGCGGGGCAACCCACCGGGATCTGCGGCGATTTGACGCAAAATGAGAAGCGGCGCACAGTTTCAAGCGGTGCTATGCTCCGCTGCTCACCAGGGGACGCTGGCGGCAGGGAATGACCGGCAGGGGTTCAGCCGAGACATCAGACATGACATCCGGTATCGCCACAGCGGCGATGGCCGGGATGACGCATGCCGTGCTTTCCGACGCTGAAGTGGCCCTGTTCGCGCAGTTTGCCCAGCCGCGTCCGCTGCCGGCCGGCCAGTGGTTGTTCCTGCGCGGGCACCCGGGACAGAGCATGTACGTCATCCTGGAAGGCCAGGTCGAACTGGACTTCGGCGAAGACCTGCTGGTGAAGACCCTGGGCCGCCACGAGTTCTTCGGCGAACTGGGCCTGCTGATGGGCAACCACGCCCGCAGCGCCGGCGCCCGCGCCATGAGCGACTGCACGGTGCTGGAACTGGGCCCGGATGCCTTCCAGCGCCTGGTCGATGCCGACCCCGGCCTGGTGGCGCAGTTCCTGCGCCGCACGATCATGCGTGTACTGGCCAACGAACAGGCGCTGATCAGCCAGCTGCGGCGGCGCAACCACGACCTGGAAACCGCGCTGGACAACCTGTACATCACCACCCACCAGCTCACCCATACGCGCGAGCTGGTGCGTACCGATGAACTGACCGGGCTGCACAACCGCCGCGGCCTGACCCTGTACCTGAAGGAATCGCGCGCGCACCCCGACGGCCCGCCGCAGGCGTTGCTGCTGATCGACTGCGACCACTTCAAGCAGATCAACGACCGCCATGGCCACCAGGCCGGCGACCGGGTGCTGCAGAGCATGGGCAACATCCTGCGTTCAATGGCCGGCGAGCACGATCTGGCCTGCCGCCTGGGCGGCGATGAGTTCTGCCTGATCCTGCGCCGCGCCGACCGCGAGGCCGCCCAGCATGCCGCCGAGTTCATCCTCAGCGCCGTGCACGGCCTGCTGGAACGCGGCCACGGCACCCCGCACGTCAGCCTGGCCAGCATCGGCGTCAGCATGCTGGTACCGGAGGCCGACTGGAGCGAATGGTATGCCGGTGCCGATCGGGCGCTTTACGAAGCCAAGCGCGCCGGCGGAAACTGCCTGCGATGGGCCCACGGCCCGGACGGACAATGAGCGGAGACCCAGGTGATGAACGGCGACACCGGAACGTCGACCCCGCACACCACGCAACTGCGGGCACTGCTGTTCACTGATCTGTGCGATTCCACCCAGCTGGTGGAGCGGATGGGCGATACCGCCGCCGCCGAATTGTTCCAGGACCACGACCGCTTGGTGATGGCCCTGCAGCAGCGCTGGAACGGCCAGCAGATCGATCGCTCCGACGGCTTGTTCATGCTGTTCGAACGGCCGGTGGATGCGCTGGGCTTCGCCCTGGATTACCAGCGCGGGCTGCAGGCGCTGGGCGGCAAGCGCTCCATCCTGCTGCGCGCGCGCATGGGCCTGCACGTGGGCGAAGTGCTGTTGTGGAACAACAGCGCCGAGTCGATCGCGTTGGGCGCCAAACCGGTGGAAGTGGAAGGACTGGCCAAGCCCATGGCCGCGCGCCTGATGCAGCTGGCACGCCCCGGGCAATTGCTGCTGTCGGCCGCCGCCGAATCGATGGCGCGCCGTGCCGTGCACGAACTGGGCGACGCCGGGCAGGGCCTGAAGTGGAAGTCGTACGGGCGCTGGCGCTTCAAGGGCGTGGCGCAGTCGATGGAAGTGTTCGGCCTGCAGGACCCGACCACGGTGGCGCCCGGCCGCCCGCGGCAAAGTGGCAAGGCAACGCGGGACATACCGCTCTGGCGGCAGCCGCTGGTGATGACGGCGCAGGTGGGAGTGGTTGCCGCCCTGCTGGTCGGAGGCTGGTTCCTGACCCGTCCGCAGCCGGCCATCGCGTTCGCGGAGCGCGATTGGGTGGTGCTCGCTGGGCTGCGCAACCTGACCAGCAATCCAATGCTGGATGATGCGCTGGACCAAGCATTCCGGATCAGTCTGGAGCAGTCGCGCTACGTCAATATCGTCAGTGATGACCGCATCGTACGGACGTTGGAGATGATGCGTAAGCCGCTGGAAGGCGGCGTGCGCGAGCGCAGCGATGCCGCCGCCGTAGCGATGCGTGCCGGGGCTCGGCTGCTGTTCGTACCATCAGCCACCGATGTGGGCGGGCGTACGCGCTTCAGCGTTGAAGTGGTTGAGCCGTCGACCCTCCGAACACTTACCGTAGTGTCTGCTGATGCCCGTCCAGGTGCAGTACTGGCGGCAGTGGATGACGTGTCGCGAAAGCTGCGCGACACACTGGGCGAAGAAACGACGCTGATCCAGCGCGACAGTCATGCCCTGCCTGAAGTAACCACCGGCAGCATGGATGCATTGCGTGCGTTCGCCCTTGGGCAGAAGCGCTATGTCCGTGGCGACTACAAGGGGGCGTTGGCATTCTACCGCCAGGCAACTGACATTGATCCGCAGTTCGCACTTGCGTGGCTGGGTCAGAGTCGCAGCCATTTCGCCACTCCTGATTTTGCTTCAGCAGGCGCTGCGCTCGCAAAAGCCGCGGAACGGACGGTCCACCTGCCTGCCCGCGAAACGTTCTACGTTCGTGCTTGGATGTTGCAGATCAATGATCCAGACCGCGCAACAGATTCGTGGTTGCGTATGGCGGAGATGTACCCGGATTACCTGCCGGCCAGCAACAACGCTGCGATGAACTTGTACAACGAAAACCGACTGCAGGACGCCTTGCCTTTGGCCCAGCGGGTGGCAACCAGTCAGGTCGACCTGCTTGCAGTTGGCCAGGACCAGTACGGCCGCATCCTTCTCGGGCTTGGTCGCTACGAAGAGGCGGACCGAGCGCTCGCACTGGCGGCCGCCGGAGGGTGGCAGGGGGCGCTGACTCGGCAGGCCACCGTCGCTGCAGCGCGGGGCGACTTCCGCAAGGCAACCCAGTTGCTGGACCGAGTCGATGCGGGCAACTACCACGCCGATATCTCCCGCACATCGGTCGCCCTGGATCAGGGTGACACCGGCGCCGCATTGGCCGCCGCAGCGCGCGGCTTGGAACGAAGCCAGCAAAAGGCTGGACTCGAACGAAGCATGTACCACCTCCCGCTGGCAGTCAGCTACCTCAAGGAGGGCAAAGGCCAGCGCGCGATCCCATTGCTGGAAGAAGTCTGTCGCCTCGCGTTCGACGGCATCGATGGTCAGCCGGCGGTAGAAGTCATTGATCGCATCGTGACAGCGCAGGCTGCCGCTCTGGTCGCTCTGAGGCTGGGAAACACCTCAATCGCTCACCGCGTGCAGTCGCGCATTGCAGCAGTGAGGAATCGTCCGGACAGCTTGGTCGTGCATGAGTTCAATGCAGTGATCGCCGCAGAAGATCTGCGCCATCAGAACAAGCCGCTGGAGGCGCTGAAGGTGCTTGATCCTTTCATGGGAAAGAGTTCAAGAGTGCAGACTCGAGTTGCCGCGTTGCACGCGGCGCGCGCGGCACGGCTCGATACCCTGGCGCAGCAGCAGCTGAGCTGGTTACGGGCCCGGCCTGGGCTGGCTTACGCTGAGATTGAGTGCGCGTTCTGTCTGCAGGGTCTGAACATCCTCGACGTGCGGGATGCTCAACGTGCCAAAGACATTGAAAAGCCGCAGCTTCCGAGGGCTGCGGCCTCCCCTTCTTCTGGTTGACGTCGCTCAGCGAAGCGTGCGCGGCGCTGAGCCGTTGTAGCCATTCTCAAGCATAGGCACGTTGAAGGCAGTGCCTGAAGTGAGCATGCCGACGATCTCCGGCAGCGCGTGCACGATGACATTCTTGTCTGCCAAGTGGATGTTGCAGCAGCACTCGTTGACGAATTGGGTCAGTTCGGCCGGATCTGCCGGAACATGGCCGGCTTCCAGTAGTGCCGCTTCCGGCGATGCGGTGAAGCGAGCCCGGAAATCGTCATCGGTGGCGAGCAGGTTGACGAGATGAGAAGCGACGGCAGGTTCAAGCTTCAGGGAAGGCATGTTGGATCTCGAGTGAGGAGGAGCTCCTCCATAGTGACGGCCTCCTTAAGACTTTCTTGAGGAATTTGAGACGGCCATCAAGGAATGACGGTTCTGTTCGATAACAAGGCAGATGTGTCCAACAGGAAAGTCCATGCAGATCCGGCGTTGCGCAATCGTCATGATGGAACCGCGGGAGACGACGACGTTCCATTTCGAAGACCTGATTCGTGGAGGGGACGGCCTCCGCCGTTCGCGCGCCTGGTTCGCGCTGGCGCCGCACTTGCCAGAGCCGGTCGAAATCAGTCGCGCGCAGCAGCACTGGCTCGGGCAGTTGAGCCCGAACGCATGGCAGTCCGTCGATGACGACAGCGAAGATGCATCGGTTGCGCGCGAACTTGTGCAAGCGGGCCTGGCTTTCCTGCAGGACCAGCCTGAAAATGCGGTGGGTCGTGCCGACGAGGCGCTGCGCGCGACCTATTGGCACCCGCTTGCGGCCGTGATGCATGCGTTCTCGCGCTGGGATGGTGTTGATGCCGTCAGTAACATGCGTGAGTCGCGAACCGAGACCGCGGTACAAATGCGACAGACCCTGGGTGCACCGCCGTCCACCACCATATCGCGATGCTTGACCGGAGCTATCCGCCTTCCCCGTGCTGAACCGGATGCATTCGACGGGCTATTAGCGCGACGAACCACCTGCCGAAACTTTGATGCAGGGCGTCTTCTTCCGTTGCAGACCCTGTCGCGCATGCTGCAGCGTGTCTTTGGCAGTACCGGAGAACAGCGTGTCAGCGACGATCTGGTGTTCCTGAAGAAGAATGTGCCGTCGGGTGGGGGACTGCACCCGGTTGAGGCCTATCTGATCGTCCAGAATGTCGAAGGCTTGCCTCCAGGCCTGTACCACTATCGTGGCGACACCCACCATCTGGAACCGATAGCAACGGACATCACCGTTGATCGGCAGTTCGTGATGGGAGTGCTCGGCCAGCAACATTGGTTCGCCGATGCTCATGTGCTGATCGCGCTGGCGCCACGCTTCGACCGTACGTTCTGGAAGTACCGCCAGCATGCCAAGAGCTACAGGGTTGTTGCTCTGGAAGCCGGCCACCTGTCGCAGACCCTCTATCTGGCCGCCACAGACGCGGGGCTGGGGGCCTTCATCACAGCGGCAATCAACGAGAAGGCAATCGAGCGTGCCTTTTCATTGGACCCCATGCGAGAAGGGGTGCTGGCGGTCTGCGGATTCGGTTGGCGTGCCTCCACGATGGAAACAACGGAACTTGATCCTGCCGGTCACATCTGGAAAGGGGCGCCGGAAGCGGACTAGGCGATCAAGCCATCGCTCGACTCGCTCTTTGCACTGTTGATCTGCAGTGGAGTCCTCCTCGCGGCACTGCTTTGTGTGGGGCCGAGGGTCATGGAACTAGTAGTCGAGGAGCTCCATACTGCCTGCATTTCCGCATGAGCTAATTGGACTCTCATATGAAGGTTCGCCGTTGCTCCATCATCATGTTCGAATCCAAGGCAGAACTGTCATTGGATATGCCGCTATTGATGAGTGGAGGCGCTGGTTTGGCGACCACAATGCAGTGGTATGCACTGGCTGGCCATCTCGACGCGCCGATTGATATCTCGTCTGAAGAATTGATTCTTCTGGGCCAATTCGAGCCCGATCGCTGGGTGGATGTGACTGAGGTGCACGTGGATCAGAGCCAAATGATGCGATTGGTCGAACTCGGGATATTGATTAGTGACGATCCAGCGTGGGAATCTCACAAGGGGCGCGATGAAGACGTTCGGTCAACCAACTGGTGGCCGTTGGCTGCACTGGCTCATCGGATGGGGCGCTGGGCTGGCGTCGACAGCGCGAAGGAGATGCACGAAAGCAAGTTGGTGACCGCAGATGATCTTCTGATGAAGTTTGGACCACCGCCACCTTCGGTAGCAGCGCCTGACGCATCGGCCATCCGGCTGCCAGATACGATCTCCGATGCGCGCGATGAACTGCTGGGTTTGCGCGTTACCTGCCGAAATTTCGATAGCAGCAGGGCATTGCCATTGCCAATGCTATCGCAGGTGATGAAGCGGACTATGAAGGCTCATGCGGTGGTTCGGCCAGGTCCGGGGATTGAATTCCTGAAGAAGAACATACCTTCCGGAGGTGGTTTGCATCCATTGGAGACCTACGTGATCTCACTGGATGTAGAAGGTCTGGCGGCTGGAGTGTATCACTATCATTCTGTGGAGCACTCATTGCGCGAAATCGCCAGCCATAGAGAAGGCCTTCGTGAATCCGTCCTCGGCTATTTGTCCGGCCAGCACTGGTTCGTCGATGCGTCAGTGCATATCGTGCAGGTCGCTCGATTCTCGCGCAGCTTCTGGAAATATCGGAACCATTCCAAGGCCTATCGTGCTGTCTTGCTTGATGCAGGTCATCTGTCGCAGCAGTGGATGCTCTCGGCCACTGAGCTTGGCTTGGCGGCTTATGTCACTGCAGGCATCAATGAGATCGATTTGGAGGAGTTGCTGGGGGTGGATGGCATCGAGTCAAGTCCCATAATGATGTGCGGCTTGGGGTGGCGTGCGCAGAGTCAGGCCACCAGTGAATTCGACCCGCTGGCGCGGATCTGGAGCGAATGAAAATGCTGGTCCTGATACCCGCCAGGACGTCTGGTACAACAAGACGCAGTGACACAAAGAAAGGGGCCGGCATTGCCGGCCCCCTTCTTTGTGCATCGGAACTCCGAATGTCCGACGCACTGACCGCCTCTGAGTGGTTCCAGCACGGAGCGAGTGAGGACTCATGGCGACCGAGTAGCAGTTAGTAACGGCTGCTTATTGTTCGTGGATTTCAGTGAGTTCCTCCCAGGAGCGAAGACTGCTGGGCAGTACCCATGCGCCTGGTGCTGCTGCGTTGTTGTCGCAACTTGGAAGCGAAAGGCAGAGACACTGATTCCGCCATTCAGGCGGCTTGTGTCGGATCCACGTTGGCCAGCAACGCCTGGCCTTGGCGAGCTTCGAAGTAGTGTGGCAAGCTGAAAATTGCCCGCTGGGATACGGCTTGCTGCAGTTGCAGGCGGATCGCAAGAAATTCTTCCTTTGACGCCAGCTCACCCGGCAGTGCGCAAGCGCCTGGGACAGTCATGTTCTGCAGGCCGTACTCGGCGAGAGCAGCAGTCGGATCCGCAGCAAAGTGGGTCCGGAACGTGTCGTCAGCGCAGAGAAGGTCAAGCAATTGGACTGCACTGGTGGCGGTCAAGGGGCGCTTATGAGTCATTGGAATTTCCTGCTTTGTGGTCTGAATTTGGGGTGGTCGTCACACGGATCGGATCAACATTGACGGCGCGGACATTCGACGTTGCTGTACCTCGCACTCACCAGAGGAGATAACACATGACGGCCTCGAAACCAATCGGTCATCAGGTGTGGCTTGAGGTGGCGGGCCCAGACTCGAGCGACCAACGATTCCGAGCCGCTGTAGCAGATCTGGAATGAACATAAGTCCCCACTCTGATCGATCAACCGCGCCGCCGCACGAGCAGATGGGAAACCGGGATGGGGACGGGTATCGCCCACCTCAAGTCCGGGTGGGGTTACATACGGCGCGAAATGCTTGGCGCCAACCCGCTTCCGACCTGGACGCCCGACGACGCGCTGTCCATCGGGCACCGGCCCATTGGTGCGGAATCAGGCAGCCCGGGCCTTGGAACCCGGTGCAGGCTGCCTCAGAACGTGGACGCCTCCCAGGCCGGCATCCAGTGCCGGTACCAACTGGGCCATACCCGAGGTCAGCATCAGGTTGATCTCATCGCGTGCGGCGGCGATCACTTCCTTCGACGCCAGCTCGCGCACAGCGAAACAAACGCGCAGCACCTCCCACTCAGCCGGCTGGCGCTGCGCATCGAATCCGACTGCCAGCAAGGCTTCACCCGGGTTTGCAGAGAACTGCGCGCGGAACGCGTCATCGGTGGCCAGTAGATCGACCAAGCGACGTGCAACGCCAATGTCCAGCGAGGGTAGGGCCATGTCACCATTCCTTGTTCGAAGTTGGCCGGCAGTATAGTCACCGGCCGCAGGCAATGGTAAAGAAGGGGATTGATTGCGCCTCGCTCTTGTCCATGCCACTTGTTGATCAGATCCGTCGTTGTGAAATCCTCTTCTTCGAGCCGCGCGAGGTTGTGCGCTTCGCCCTGGAGGGCTTGCTGGCTGGCGGCAATGGCTTGCTGCGCGAGCAGCACTGGGTTGCGCTGGCGCCGCACCTGGCAGAACCCACCACGGTCTCGGCCGCAGAACGGGAACTGCTCGGTACGCTGAGTCCAGTGCAATGGGCCGAGCACGCGCTGGATGAGCCGTTGCTGCGTGGCCTGGTAGAACGAGGGCTTGTGATCACCCGGCAGTGCTCGGACGCAACCCTGGTCGAGCATCGGCAGCGCGATGAGGCCATACGCCAGAGCTACTGGCACCCGCTCAATGCCGTGATGCATGCATTCACTCGCTGGGAGGGCGTCGATGCGGTAAAGAACACCGAGGACGCCGGTGTGGGCACGGCAACGGGCATGCTGGATGTGTTGGGCCCGCCACCCATTCACCAGGCAGTAGAACCCGCTGGGTCGACCATCGATCTGCCAGCGCCGGAACGGACAGCACTGGATGATCTGCTGGCTCGACGGGCTACCTGCCGCAATTTCGACAGCGCGCGTCCCTTGACCCTGGAGGTGTTCACCCAGGTGCTGCACCGCACGTTTGGCGCGCAGGCCGTTGTGGATGTCAGCGATGAGCTGTCATTCGAGAAGCGCAACAGTCCTTCTGGTGGCGGTCTTCACCCTTGCCACGCGTATCTGGTGGTGCAGAACGTGGAAGGCATTCCCGCAGGGCTGTACCGCTACCACGGGATCCGCAACCAGCTGATGCCGCTGCCCGCGCCGGGGGGCGATCTGCATGCATTCTCGATGCAATGCGTGGCCCAGCAACATTGGTTCGCGGATGCGCACTGCCTGGTACTGACCGTCGCCGATTTCGACCGCACGTTCTGGAAGTATCGGCGTCATGCCAAGGGCTACCGCGTGGTTGCGCTGGAGGCCGGGCATCTTTCGCAGATGCTGTATCTGGCAGCCACCGAGTGTGGCGCGGCCGCGTTCATTACCGGTGCGATCAATGAGCGCAGCATCGAGCAGGCACTGGACCTGGACAGCTCCCGTCAGGGGGTGTTGGCCGTATCCGGATTTGGTTGGCGTGGACCGTCCATGCAGACTGCCGAGCTGGATCCGCGGCAGTCGGTCTGGCAACGGGTCGACTGACCTCATCGTGCCGGTATGTCGCGCTTCCTGCGCGACAATCAGGCGGCTCGCGTCCGGGACGACCACGGCTTCAGAACGTGCGCGCGTCCAGGATTCGCATCCAGTGCCGGAACGATCTGGTTGATTGCAGACGTCAGCAACGCATGGATCTCGTCTCTGGCCGCAAGAATGGATTCCTTCGGCGCAAGCTCGCCAACGAGGAAGCACATGCTCAGGGCCTTCCAGTCGTCTGGGTTGCGTGCTGCATCAAACCCTACCTGTACCAGCGCATCACCCGGATCCCGCACGAACTGGGCGCGAAAGAGATCGTCGTGTGACAGTCGGTCGATCAAACGACGCACGACGTCGGCTTCCAAGGCTGGCAATGGCATGGGTGCTTCCATTCTGGCTGTTGATGGGAAGGTGGCCGACTGGCCGGCCGACCAGTACGTTAGCACTGGTTACGCCGCACGCGGAGTAGCTGATCGGCGGGCACGGCAGTCGGCCCAGCTGAACATGGCCAGCTGAGCACGCGCCCACCCAACCTCAACCCACCTCGAAATCCACCAGCACCGCGCCATCCCCCACCTGGTCGCCCGCCTTGGCGCGGTACCCCTTCACCGTGCCATCGGCCGGTGCCTGCAGGGTGTGCTCCATCTTCATGGCCTCCAGCACGACCAGCGGCGTGCCGCGCTTCACCTGGGTGCCCGCCTGGACCAGGGTGGCCACGATCCTGCCCGGCATCGGTGCCAGCAGGCTGCCGGCATCGGTGCTTGCAGTGTCCGATTCGGCAACCGGATCGTGCAGGGTGAAGCGGTGCTGGCCCGCTGCATCGAACAGGAACAGCTGGCCGCCGTCGCGCAGCAGCTGCGCCGACCGGCGCCGACCACCTACCTGCAGCGTCAGCTGCTGTGCATCGGCGGTGCCGATCAGCGTTGCCGGCGCCGCGTCATCGCACTGCACGCGCCAGCCGTCGGCCTGCGCCCACACCTTCAGGGTGCGCGTGCGCTCGCCCTGCTGCAGCGGCAGCACGCGCGCTGCGGCGGCACCCAGGCGCCAGCCATCCTGCGCCTGCCAGGGTGAATGCGGATCGCGCGCATCGCTGCCGGCACGCGCGGCGCTGGCCACGGCCGCGACGGCCGCCAGCTGCCACAGATCGTCATCGGCATCGCCCACTGCATTCAGTGCGGTCTGCTCGCGTTCGATCAGCGCGGTATCCAGCTTCGCGTTGGCAAACGAATCGGTGTTCACCAGCCGGCGCAGGAAGCCGGCATTGGTGGTCACGCCCACTACCTGGCAGTCGGCCAGGGCCTGGCTCATGCGGCGCAGCGCGGCATCGCGGTCCACGTCCCAGACGATCAGCTTGGCAATCATCGGGTCGTAGTACGGGGTGATGCTGTCGCCTTCCTCTACGCCGGTATCCACGCGCACGTTCGCCGACGGCGTCGGCAGTCGCAGGCGGCGCAGGGTGCCGGTGGACGGCAGGAAGCCGCGGTCGGCATCTTCGGCATACAGCCGCGCTTCGATGGCGTGGCCGTGGATGGCCAATTGCTCCTGGCGCAGCGGCATCGGCTGGCCAGCCGCAACACGCAGCTGCCACTCCACCAGATCGGTGCCGGTGATGAACTCGGTCACCGGATGTTCCACCTGCAGGCGGGTGTTCATTTCCATGAAGTAGAAATCGCCATCCGGACCGGCAATGAACTCCACCGTGCCGGCGCCCACGTAGCCCACCGCGCGCGCGGCATCGACGGCCGCCTTGCCCATGGCCGCGCGGCGCTCGGCGCTCATGCCCGGCGCCGGTGCTTCTTCCAGCACCTTCTGGTGGCGGCGCTGCACCGAGCAGTCGCGCTCGAACAGGTAGACCGCATCACCGTGGGTATCGCCGAACACCTGGATCTCGATGTGGCGCGGGCGCTCGACATACTTTTCGACCAGCACATGGTCGTTGCCGAAGGCCGATGCGGCCTCGCGCTGGCAGCTGGCCAGCGCATCGACGAAATCGTCGCTGCGTTCAACCTTGCGCATGCCCTTGCCACCGCCGCCGGCGCTGGCCTTGATCAGTACCGGGTAGCCGATGGCATCGGCCTGTTCGCGCAGGAAGGCCGGTGCCTGCTGGTCGCCGTGGTAGCCCGGGGTCAGCGGTACGCCGGCCTGGGCCATCAGCGCCTTGGCCGCGCTCTTGTCGCCCATCGCGCGGATGGCGCTGGCCGGCGGGCCAATGAAGGTGATGCCCGCAGCGGCACACGCATCGGCGAAGTCCGCATTCTCGGACAGGAAGCCATAACCGGGGTGGATGGCCTGTGCACCCGTGCGCCGCGCCGCGTCCAGTAGCACGTCGGCGCGCAGGTAGCTGTCGCGGGCGGCGGGCGGGCCGATATGCACGGCTTCGTCGGCCAGGCGCACGTGGCGCGCGGTGCGGTCGGCATCGGAATACACCGCCACGGTGGCGATGCCCAGGCGACGGCAGGTGGCAATCACGCGGCAGGCGATTTCGCCACGGTTGGCGATCAGGATCTTGGTGAACATGGCAACGGGCTTCATGGGAGCGTGCTCGGTCATGGCATGGGTTACATGCGGAACACGCCGAAGCGCGTCTGCTGCGGGGCGGCGTTCAGGCTGGCCGACAGCGCCAGGGCCAGTACTCGGCGGGTATCGACCGGATCGATCACGCCGTCATCCCACAGGCGGGCACTGGCGTAGTAGGGGTGGCCCTGCTGTTCGAACTGCTCGCGGATGGGCGCCTTGAATGCATCTTCTTCTTCGGCCGGCCACTGGCCGCCCTTGGCCTCGATGCCATCGCGCTTCACCGTGGCCAGCACGCTGGCGGCCTGCTCGCCGCCCATCACGCCGATGCGTGCGTTGGGCCACATCCACAGGAAGTTGGGCGAATAGGCGCGGCCGCACATGCCGTAGTTGCCGGCGCCGAACGAGCCGCCGATGACCACGGTGAACTTGGGCACCTTGGCGCAGGCCACGGCCATCACCAGCTTGGCCCCATCCTTGGCGATGCCGCCCTGTTCGTACTTGCGGCCGACCATGAAGCCGGTGATGTTCTGCAGGAACACCAGCGGGATGTTGCGCTGGGTGCACAGTTCGATGAAGTGCGCGCCTTTCAGGGCCGATTCGGAGAACAGGATGCCGTTGTTGGCGATGATGCCGATCGGGTAGCCGTTCAGATGGGCAAAACCGGTGACCAGGGTCGCGCCATAGCGCGGCTTGAATTCATCGAAACGCGAGCCGTCCACCAGGCGCGCGATCACTTCGCGCACGTCGTAGGGCTTGCGCGTGTCGGCGGGAATCACGCCATACAGCTCATGCGCCGGCAGCAGCGGCTCTTCGGGTGCCTGCACGGCCATCGCCGGTTCCGGCTTGCGCCAGTTCAGCTGGGCGATGATCGCGCGCACCCGCGCCAGTGCCTGCAGGTCGTTGTCGGCCATGTGGTCGGCCACGCCGGAAATGCGCGTGTGCACGTCGGCGCCGCCCAGCTCTTCGGCAGTTACCACTTCGCCGGTGGCGGCCTTCACCAGCGGCGGGCCGCCCAGGAAGATCGTGCCCTGTTCACGCACGATCACCGTTTCATCGCTCATGGCCGGTACGTAGGCGCCACCGGCGGTGCAGCTGCCCATCACGCAGGCGATCTGCGGAATGCCCTGCGCCGACAGGTTGGCCTGATTGTAGAAGATGCGGCCGAAATGATCGCGGTCGGGGAAGACCTCGTCCTGCAGGGGCAGGAAGGCGCCGCCCGAATCGACCAGGTAGATGCAGGGCAGGCGGTTCTGCTCGGCCACTTCCTGCGCGCGCAGGTGCTTCTTCACCGTGACCGGGTAGTAGGTGCCGCCCTTCACCGTGGCATCGTTGGCCACGATCACGCACTCCACGCCGCTTACCCGGCCGATGCCGGCCACCACGCCCGCTGCGGGCACCGCATCTTCATACATGCCGTGCGCGGCCAGCGGCGCGATTTCCAGGAAGGCGCTGCCCGGGTCGAGCAGGGCGTCGATGCGGTCGCGTACCAGCAGCTTGCCGCGCGCGGTGTGCTTGGCGCGTGCCGCCTCGCTGCCACCCAGCGCGGTGCGTGCCAGGGTGGCGTGCAGATCGTCGACCACGGCCTGCATGGCCGCGCGGTTGCTTTCAAACGTGTCGCTGCCCGGTTGCAGCTGGGTGTTCAATACGGTCATCGCAGTGGCCTTACAGGGTGCGCTGGAACAGTTCGCGGCCGATCAGCATGCGGCGGATTTCCGAGGTGCCGGCGCCGATTTCGTACAGCTTGGCGTCGCGCCACAGGCGGCCGGTCGGGTATTCGTTGATGTAGCCGTTGCCGCCCAGGATCTGGATCGCCTGGCCGGTCAGCCAGGTGGCTTTTTCGGCGGCATACAGAATGGCGCCGGCGGCGTCCTGGCGGGTGGTGCGGCCCTGGTCGCAGGCGCGCGCCACCGCGTAGACGTAGGCGCGGCAGGCGCCCAGGCCCACGTACATATCGGCAATCTTGGCCTGGATCAGCTGGAAGCTGCCGATCGCCTCGCCGAACTGGTGGCGTTCGTGCACGTAGGGCATCACCACGTCCATGGCCGCGGCCATCAGGCCCAGCGGACCGCCCGACAGCACCACGCGCTCGTAATCCAGGCCGGACATCAGCACGCGCACGCCGCCGCCGATGGCACCCAGCACGTTTTCTTCGGGCACTTCGCAGTCCTGGAATACCAGTTCACAGGTGGGCGAGGAGCGCATGCCCAGCTTGTCCAGCTTCTGCGCGGTGGAAAAGCCCTTCATGCCCTTTTCCACCAGGAAGGCGGTGATGCCCTTGGCACCGGCGTCCATGTCGGTCTTGGCGTAGACCACCAGCACGTCGGCGTCGGGGCCGTTGGTGATCCACATCTTGTTGCCGTTCAGTACGTAGCGGTCGCCGCGCTTGTCCGCGCGCAGCTTCATCGACACCACGTCCGAACCGGCGCCCGGCTCGCTCATCGCCAGTGCACCCACCTTCGCACCGCTGCACAGGTCGGGCAGGAAGCGCTGCTTCTGTTCCTCGCTGCCGTTCTTGCGCAGCTGGTTCACGCACAGGTTGGAGTGCGCGCCGTAGGACAGGCCGATGCCACCCGAAGCGCGCGAGATCTCTTCCATCGCCACCACGTGGGCCAGGTAGCCCATGCCGGTGCCACCGTATTCTTCTTCCACGGTCAGGCCCAGCAGGCCCTGTTCGCCCAGCTTCGGCCACAGCGCCAGCGGGAACTGGTTGCTGGCATCGGCCTCGGCAGCGAGCGGAGCGACCTCGGCGGCGGCAAAATGGGCCACGCTCTGGCGCAGCAGGTCGATCTCTTCGCCAAGATCGAAGTTCAGGGATGGCACGTGCATTGCGGTGGCTCCACGAGGGAAGGTGGGGAATGGACGCACCCGTGAAGGGGGAGCGGGGCCTGTTGAAGGCAGGCCCCGCACGGGCGATTCGGGCCCAGCGTAGCGGGGTTCGATGAAGAAGTGAATACAAATTCAAAAATTGAAACTAGAATCAGAACATGGCCTACAAACGCTCTGCATTGATGGAAGAACGCCTGGCCGGGGCCCGTGAACGGATCCTGCTGGCCACCCGTGCGCTGGTGGCCGCTGGCGGCTGGCGCAACGCCCCGGTGACCGCCGTGGCCACCCAGGCCGGCATGTCCACCGGGCTGATCTACCGGCATTTCCCGTCCAAGGCCGAGCTGTTCGTGGAGGTGCTGAACGCGGCCGTGGCCCATGAAGTGGCGATCATGGAGCGCATTGCTGCCGCGCCGGGGCCGGTGGGCGAGCGCCTGCGCCTGGCCATCTCCGCCTTCGTGCGCCGCGCCCTGGCCGGGCCGGGGCTGGCCCATGCCTTCATCGTCGAGCCGGTGGACCCGGACGTGGAAGCCGAGCGCATGCGCGGGCGCCGCGCCTTCGGCGATGTGTTCCTGCGCCTGCTGGAAGAAGGCGTGGCCAGCGGCGAACTGCCGGCGCAGGACACCCATGCCGCCGCCGCGTGCCTGGTGGGGGCGTTCACCGAAGCGATGGTGGGCCCCACCGCGCCCAGCCGAGAAGCACACCGCGACGAAGACGCGCTGGTGGACGCGATCTGCAGCTTCTGCCTGCGCGCCGTCGGCGCCCCGCTTTCGTAGCGTCGAGCTTGCTCGACGGTTTCTGTTCGCCGGGCATGGCCCGGCGCTACCCGCGTGCGGCCGCATGCTGCGCCGCACCAGCACGGGCGCCTGTTGTCGCGCGCAAAGCGCGTTCTATACTCGCCCCTACACGCAGTCGCTCAGCCGTGGTCCTACGACTACCAGCCAGGGGTAACGAAGAGTGCGGAATTACGATCTGGAGTTCCTGAAACGCTTTTCCATGGTGATCGCCCTGTTGGCCGCCATCACCCTTGGCCTGATCCTGCTGGCCGCGTACATCCACACGCGTGTTCCGCCTGAAGTGTCGCCTACGGCGGCCAAGCGCACCGAGCAGCGCATCGCGCCCACCGGTGCGGTGTACGCCGGCAGCACCGGCGCGGCCGCGCAGGCCGCAGCCAAGGCTGCCGCGCTGGCCAAGGCCGCCGCCCAGGTGGCCTATGGCGGCACCACCGATGGCAAGGTCATCTTCGACAACCTGTGCACCGCCTGCCACACCACCGGTGTCGGCCAGGCCCCCACCCTGGACCACGCGCATTGGGACCAGCGCCTGGCACAGGGCAAGGACACCCTCTACAAGCACGCCATCGAGGGCTACACCGGCCCCGATGGCGGCATCATGCCGCCCAAGGGCGGCAACCCGGCGCTGACCGAAGAGCAGATCCACGCCACCGTGGACTGGATGCTGGGCAACCTGAAATAACGGCCGGATGGGCGAACGGGGGAACGCCCGGTAGAGTCGACCGTTGGTCGACTGCTCTTCCCAATGCCACCGAAACGCCCGCGCTGCGCGCGATAGTCGACTGACAGTCGACTCTACCCGCCGGTTGCCCCGGTTGCCCCGGTTTCCCGGGTTGCCCCGGTTTCCCGGGTTGCCCCTGTCGCGCCCCCCAGCGGCTTTGCCGGCCAAGGCCAAAACCGCCCGCGTCGCGGGGGTTTCGCATTTCAGGGTTAGTCTGTGCGCCTCAATTCATGGAGTCGTGAGTCGATGCGCCGCCGTTCCCTCGCCCTTGCTCTGTCCCTGTTGCTGCCGGCCGCTGTGTTCGCCCAGGCCCAGCCGCAGGCCACGCCGGCCCCGGCCGCCAGCCCGGCCCCGCGCAGCAGCGCCACCGTGGTGCTTACCGCGGCCCCGGCCGACTGGCGCACCCTGCAGGGCCAGCACGTGCGCATCGCCGCGCCGCTCACCCTGGCTGGCACCGACGGCCTGGAACGCTTCGGCGAGCTGACCGTGGCCTTCGATGGCCGCCTGTGGCAGCCCAGCGAAGTGGCCGCCCCGGGGACCGCTGGCAGTGAACAGGTGATGGCCGACAACCAGCGCCGCCGCCTGCTGCTGGACGACGGCAGCGACGCCCGCGACCCCGGCAGCGTGGCCTACCTGCCGGGCAACCCGGTGCTGCGCACCGGCATGCAGCTGCGCAACGTGGAAGGCACCGTGCGCGTCGACGCGCAGGGCCGTGCCCGCCTGCAGGTGGACGGCGCCTTGCAGCTGCCGGAGCTGCAGCGCCCGGCGGTGCCGAAGGTGCCCGGCAGCCTGCAGATCGCGGCGTTCAACCTGGAAAACTTCTTCAACGGCGACGGTCAGGGCGGCGGCTTCCCGACCCTGCGCGGCGCGCGCACGCTGGACGAACACAAGGCACAGGTGGCCAAGCTGGTGGCCACCATCAGCGCCCTGGATACCGATATCGCCGCGCTGATGGAACTGGAAAACGACGGCTACGGTCCGCAGTCGGCCATCGCCGAACTGGTCGGCGCGCTCAATGCCGGCCTGCCCGCCACGCAGCACTGGGCGTTCGTTGACGCCGGCGAAGGCCCGGGCACCAATCCGATCCGGGTCGGCATCATCTACAAGCGCGGTGCGTTCAAGCCGCTGGGCCGGCCGCTGACCAAGCTCGATGGCCCGTTCGCCGAACACAGCCGCGCGCCGCTGGCGCAGGCGTTCCAGGGCAAGGGCGCACCGTTCATGGTGGTGGCCAACCACTTCAAGTCGAAGGGCTGCCGCGACGCCAGTGGTGCCGACGCCGACCAGAACGACGGGCAGGGCTGCTGGAACGCCACCCGCGTGGAATCGGCGCGTCAGCTCAACCAGTGGGTGAAGGCCGAAGCCGCGCGCCTGAAGGTGAAGGACATCGTGCTGCTGGGCGACTTCAATGCCTACGCGATGGAAGACCCGATCCGCACCCTGCACGACCTGGGCTGGCAGGATGCGTTCAAGGTGGCCAAGGTCGAGCACCCCTACAGCTATGTCTACAACGGCTACAGCGGTCGCCTTGACCACGCACTGCTGAGCGCCAGCATGGCCCAGCGCTTGGCCGGCGCCGCCGAATGGCACAGCAATGCCGACGAACAGGACGCCAGCGGCTATCAGGGCCGCAACGTGCAGGGCCCGTGGCGCAGTTCCGACCACGACCCGCTGCTGCTGGGCTTCGACAAATAAGGATTCGCCGGGGCACGCCCGGCGGCTTTCCGTAGAGTCGAGCCATGCTCGACTGCTGTTGGGAGGATGCAGGGGTCAGAGCCCATTCCGTTGGAATGGGATCCGACCCCGGGCACGCCTAACCCCAGGCGATCAAGCCGATCGCCAGCACCGCCAGCGCCAGGCCGGCGCGGTTCCACTTCGTGGTGGCCTCGCCGAAGGCGAACACGCCCACCAACGCGCCCAGCACCACCACGCCGATGTTCATGCCGGCGAACACGGTGGCCGGGCTGTCCGGCATCGACTGGTGCGCGTGCACATAGAAGAGAATGTTGCCGCCGTTGAGCAGGCCCAGCAGTGCGCCGGCGCCCAGGTTGCGCCAGGCCAGCCGGCTGCGCCCGCTGAAGTGCCGCCACAGCTGCAGCGCCAGCATCAGCACGAAGGCCACGCTGAAACTGGCCAGCACCGCCGCCATCGACGGCGTACCGGACAGCGCCACCTGCTTCAGCAGCACGTCCACCACCGCAAACCCGCCCCACACCCCCAGCAGCCAGCCCCAGCCGCCGGGCGAGGCGGCCACGGCCGGCCCGCGCGGGCGCAGGCTGATCGCCACCATGGCCACCAGGCCCAGCGCCAGCCCGGCCAGCTTCCACGGCGTGGCGGTCTGGCCGAAGAACAGGAAGGCCGCGGCCAGTGACAGCAGCAGCGACAGGCGCTGGGCCACATCGCTGCGCACGATGCCGGCCACCGCCACCGCGCGCCCCAGCACCAGGAAAATGGTCGGCAGCACCACCGCCAGCGCCAGCAGCGCGGCCCACGGCGCATGCGGCGCGCGCAGCGCATCCAGCGGCGGCTGCAGCACTGCGGCGGTCAGGGTGGCGGCCACCAGGTAGTTCCAGGTCACCATCTGCGGCACGTCCAGTGCGCGCCGCCCGGCCAGCTTCAACAGCACCGACACCAGCACGCTGCAGATCACAGCCAGGGACAGATAGAGCATGGGGCAGGCACAGGGCAGGGGCGGGGGACGGTATCATGTTGCCATGCGCAATCCCTCGTTCCCCGTTGCTCCCGGCGAAACCGCCTGTCTTGAACTGGACGGCCCGGCCGGTCCGCTGGAAGTGGTGGTCGATCTGCCCAAGGCCGACGTGCCGGCGCAGCCGATCGTGGCCATCGTCTGCCACCCGCTGTCCACCGAAGGCGGCACCCTGCACAACAAGGTGGTGACCATGACCGCCACCACCCTGCGCGAGCAGGGCATCGCCACGGTGCGCTTCAACTTCCGCAGCGTGGGCGGTTCGGCCGGCGACTTCGACCATGGCAACGGCGAACAGGACGATCTGAAGGCCGTGGCCGCCTGGGTGCGCAGCCAGCGCCCGCAGGATCGCCTGTGGCTGGCCGGCTTCAGCTTCGGGTCGTTCGTTTCGCTGAAGGCGGCCGCTGAACTGCAGCCGGAAGCGCTGATCTCGATCGCGCCGCCGGCCGGCCGCTGGGATTTCGACGGCGTGCAGCCGCCGGCCCGCTGGCTGGTCATCCAGGGCGAACAGGATGAAATCGTCGATCCGCAGGCGGTCTACCAGTGGCTGGACACCCTGGGCGCGCCGCACGAGCTGGTGCGCATGCCCGACACCAGCCACTTCTTCCACCGCAAGCTGATCGACCTGCGCGGCGCACTCACCCACGGTGTGAAGCACTGGCTGGGCGCGGCGGCATGAACGAGGCGGTGCAGACCCCCTCGCAGCGCTATGCCGCCGGCGTGGCCCGCGGCGACTGGCAGAACGACCCGGCCCAGCACGCGGCCCTGGCCGAGCTGGACCGCATCCACCTGGGACTGGTGGACAGCGCCGAAGACGGCTGGCTGGACCGCCTGTCCTCGTTCTGGAAGAAGCCCGAGCCGGTAAAGGGCCTGTATTTCTGGGGCGGGGTGGGGCGCGGCAAGACCTTTCTGGTGGACCTGTTCTACGACGGCCTGCCGATCAAGCAGAAGTACCGCACCCACTTCCACCGCTTCATGCGCAGCGTGCACGAGCGCCTGCGCGAGCACCAAGGGCAGAGCGACCCGCTGGCGAAGATCGCCCAGGAATGGCGCAGCAACCTGCGCGTGCTGGTGCTGGACGAGTTCTTCGTGACCGACATCGGTGATGCCATGCTGCTGGCGCGGCTGCTGGAGCGCCTGTTCGCCGAGGGCGTTACCCTGGTCACCACCTCCAACACGGCGGTGGAGAACCTGTACCTGAACGGGCTGCAGCGCGAGAGCTTCATGCCGGCCATCGGCCTGCTGCAGCGCTTCTGCGTGGAGCTGTATGCCGAAGGCACCGAGGACTACCGCATGCGCGCGCTGACCCGTTCGCCGGTGTACCGCGCGCCGCTGGCCGCCGACAGCGACGGCTGGCTGGGCAGCCGCTGGGCCGAGCTGAGCGGTGGGCAGGCGGCCAAGGCCGGCAACATCGAGATCGAGGGCCGCAAGATTCCGGTGCGGGCCCGCGGCAAGAGCATTGCCTGGTTCGATTTCGCCGCCCTGTGCGAGGGCCCCCGCGGCCCGTCGGATTACATCGAGATCGCGCACGAGTTCAATACGGTGCTGCTGGGCGGCATTCCCGCCTTCGACCGCCTGAACGAAGATGCCGCGCGCCGCTTCGTGAACCTGATCGACGAGCTGTACGACCGCCACGTCAACCTGGTCTGCACCGCCAGCACCTCGCCCATCGAGCTGTACAGCGGCCAGCGCCTGCAGGGCGCCTTCGAGCGCACCGCCTCGCGCCTGATCGAAATGCAGAGCGCCGAGTACCTGGGCACCCCTCACCGGGCGTAAGGGCCGTGCCGCTGGCCGGCCTCCGGTCGCCCGGTCCTGGCATCGCCGGCCGCCGCGGCATCGTAGAGTCGAGCTTGCTCGACTGCTCTTGGCACCGCGCGGAAAGCAGTCGAGCAAGCTCGACTCTACGGTTCCCGCCGCCCCATACCGGCTTGCCCACCACCTATCCACAGGGTTGCCCCTAGCCAGCTTCATCACTGTCATGTGAAGCTGTCATTGTTCCGTTTCCGCAGCACGTTGTACCGCGCTTGTGACGCCTTTCGGTCTTGACTGCGCAGCCGGTTCCAGCAGGTCTGAAGCGTCCAAACGCGCCGCCGATGGCATGATCCTTGCGCCGCAAGGGATTACCAGATTTCACTACATTTGGCGTTGACGGCCCCCTCTACCCCCACTATCTTGTGGCCGTCGGTCGCAGCGACCCCAAGTGCCGGGGTCCCCGGCAGTACCGTTCCGCGACCGTCACCGGCAGTGGCAGGCGCAGGGTCTCAATCCCTGCGACGCCCTCCTGCCACTCTGGGGCGTCAGGTCCCAGGTCGCGTCACCCCGATGCATCGAGCACCCCCAATCACGCCAAGAGGACATACGCCGTGACCACCGAATCCAGCGCCACCATCGAAAAGGAAAGCGAATTCCTGTTGACGTCGCCGCCGACGTCCAACGCGATGAGCGTGACCAAGCGCAATGGCACGACCGAGCTGGTGGATCTGAACAAGATCGTGCGCGCGGTGCAGCGTTCCTCCGAAGGCCTGCACGCGGTCGATCCGATGCGCGTGGCCACCCGTACCATTTCCGGCCTGTACAACGGCGCCACCACCCGCGAACTGGACGAACTGTCCATCCGCACCGCCGCCCTGCTGATCGGTGAAGAGCCCGAGTACGGCCGCCTTGCGGCGCGCCTGCTGGCCAACTACATCGCCAAGGAAGTGTCGGGCCAGGAAATCTACGCCTTCTCGCAGTCGGTCAGCCGTGGCCACGAAGTGGGCCTGATCAACGACCGCCTGCTGAACTTCGTGCAGACCAACGCGCGCAAGCTCAACGATGCCATCGACATCTCGCTGGACCTGAACTTCGATTACTTCGGCCTGCGTACCCTGTACGACCGCTATCTGCTGCGCCACCCGCACACCCGCAAGGTGATCGAGACCCCGCAGCAGTTCTTCCTGCGCATCGCCAGCGCGCTGAGCGAGGACGTGTCCGAAACCCTGGCGCTGTACAAGCGCATGGGCAACCTGGACTACCTGCCGTCCAGCCCGACCCTGTTCAATTCCGGCACCACCCACGAGCAGCTGTCCTCGTGCTTCCTGCTGGATTCGCCGCAGGATTCGCTGGAATCGATCTACTCCAAGTACGGCGACATCGCCCAGCTGTCCAAGTTCTCCGGCGGCATCGGCGTCAGCTACACCCGCGTGCGTTCGCGTGGTTCGCTCATCAAGTCCACCAACGGCCATTCCAACGGCATCGTGCCGTGGCTGAAGACCATGGATTCGTCCGTGGCTGCGGTGAACCAGGGCGGCAAGCGCAAGGGCGCGGCCTGCGTGTACCTGGAAACCTGGCACGCCGACATCGAGGACTTCCTGGAGCTGCGTGACAACACCGGTGACGAAGCCCGTCGTACCCACAACCTGAACCTGGCCAACTGGGTGCCGGACCTGTTCATGAAGCGCGTCGAGGCCGACCAGGAATGGTCGCTGTTCGATCCGCGCGTCGTGCCCGAGTTCACCGACCTGTTCGGCGAAGCCTTCGAACAGGCCTACGTGCAGGCCGAAGCGCAGGGCAAGGCCAACCGCACCATCTCGGCGCGCAAGCTGTACGCCCGCATGATGCGTACCCTGGCCGAGACCGGCAACGGCTGGATGACCTTCAAGGACAAGTGCAACCGCGCCAGCAACCAGACCCTGCGTCCGGGCAACGTGATCCACCTGTCCAACCTGTGCACGGAAATCCTGGAAGTCACGTCCAACGATGAAACCGCAGTGTGCAACCTGGGTTCGATCAACCTGGGCAACCACTTCGACGAGCACAACGAGTTCGACTTCGAGAAGCTGGCCGAGACCGTGCGCCTGGCCGTGCGCCAGCTCGACCGCGTGATCGACCTGAACTTCTACCCGATCGAAACCGCCCGCCGCGCCAACCTGCGCTGGCGTCCGGTCGGCCTGGGCTGCATGGGCCTGCAGGACGTGTTCTTCCGCAAGCGCCTGCCGTTCGACAGCGCCGAAGCCCGCGCCCTGTCGAAGAAGATCGCCGAAACGATCTACTTCCACGCCCTGGAAACCTCCTCGGAGCTGGCCCAGGAACGCGGCAAGCACCCGTCGTTCAACGACACCCGTGCCGCCAGCGGCGAACTGCAGTTCGACGCCTGGAACGTGGTGCCCGAAGACACCGCGCGCTGGGACGCCCTGCGCGAGCGCATCAAGGAACACGGCCTGCGCAACTCGCTGATGATCGCGATTGCCCCGACCGCCACCATTGCCTCCATCGCCGGTTGCTACGAGTGCGTGGAACCGCAGGTGTCCAACCTGTTCAAGCGCGAAACCCTGTCCGGTGACTTCCTGCAGGTCAACCGCTATCTGGTGAACGAGCTGAAGAAGCTGGGCCTGTGGACCGCCGACATGCGCGATGCCATCAAGCTGGCCGAAGGTTCCATCGCCGGCGTGGCGCAGATTCCCGAAGCCCTGCGCCAGGTCTACCGCACCGCATGGGAACTGCCGATGCGTTCGCTGATCGACATGGCCGCCGAGCGTGGCGCCTTCATCGACCAGTCGGCCTCGCTCAACCTGTTCATGGAAAGCCCGAACATCGGTGCGATGTCGTCCATGTACATGTACGCGTGGAAGCAGGGCGTCAAGACCACCTATTATCTGCGCTCGCGTCCGGCCACCAAGATCGCCAAGACCACGGTCAGCACCTACACCCCGACCGAAGCGGTGGCCTGCTCGCTGGAAAACCCGGAAGCCTGCGAGGCGTGCCAATAACACACCGCGCCGTAGGTGCCGACCGTTGGTCGGCACTCATGCTCGGCTGCACCACGGAAACACCAAGGTAGCGCCGGGCCATGCCCGGCGTTTTGACCCGAGAATTCAAGGAAACACCCATGGCCGACAAGCCCAAGCAGATGCTGCTCGATCCCGGTTTCGAACTGACCCTGCGCCCGATGCGCTACCCGCAGTTCTATGACATGTACCGGAACGCGATCAAGAACACCTGGACGGTGGAAGAGATCAACTTCCAGATCGACATCACCGACCTGCACAGCAAGATGTCGCCGGGTGAGCGCCACCTGATCCACCGCCTGGTGGCGTTCTTCGCCACCGGCGATTCGATCGTGTCCAACAACCTGGTGCTGAACCTGTACCAGCACTTGAACGCGCCCGAAGCGCGCATGTACCTGTCGCGCCAGCTGTACGAAGAAGCGCTGCACGTGCAGTTCTACCTGACCCTGCTCGACAACTACTTGCCGGACCCGGAAGAGCGCGTCAAAGCCTTCGCCGCGGTGGAAAACATCGACTCGATCAAGAAGAAGGCCGACTTCTGCTTCAAGTGGATCGACTCGATCCAGGACCTCAAGCGCATCGAGACCCGTGCCGAGCGCCGCCAGTTCCTGCTGAACCAGATCTGCTTTGCCGCGTGCATCGAAGGCCTGTTCTTCTTCGCCGCCTTCGCCTACGTGTACTACTTCCGTTCGCGCGGCCTGCTGCCGGGCCTGGCCTCGGGCACCAACTGGGTGTTCCGCGACGAGAGCGCGCACATGGACTTCGCGTTCGAATCGGTGCGCGTGGTGCGTGAGGAAGAGCCGGACCTGTTCGACGAGGAAATGAAGCAGCAGGTCTATGACATGCTGGCCGAAGCCATCGAATGCGAAGTGCAGTTCGCCGAGGACGTGCTGTCCGGCGGCGTGGCGGGCATTTCCACCCGCGACATGCGCCAGTACCTGCAGCATTGTGCCGACCAGCACTTCGCCAAGCTGGGCATGGAAAAGAAGTACAACGTGCGCAACCCGCTGCCGTTCATGGAACTGCAGGACGTGCAGGAACTGACCAACTTCTTCGAACGCCGCGTGTCCGCCTACCAGGTGGGCGTGCAGGGCGAAGTCGCCTTCGACATGAACTTCTGATCGAAGCAGTCACCCCGGTTGCAACGAAAAACCCCGGCAATGCCGATCACTGAACAAAGTCGCCGCGATCCCTGACGGATCGCGGTTTTCTTTGCCTGCTGTACTGGTTCTGATCTCGATTCTGGTTCAAACCTTCTCAGAGCTGACAGAGAAGTTATGAAATTCCATCGTCAGATGGCGGGAGTGAGAGGTATCGGCTGATCACGTGAAGGACATGGCCAGCATTGGAATACTTTTCTCTCATCAGGGAGATATGACGCAATGGATGCTGCATCCGTACGCCGTGCGGGCTTTGCGATCGCCGCCACCTCCTGTTCTGCTCTCGCCAAGGTACCGTGATTTGAGGATCTCAGATTCTCTGCGTTCCCGTTGCGGATTGCAGATGTTCTAACAGAAAGTAGAGTGCGCACGAAACTGCTTCGCTTGCGTACGATCGGCCTGGTACGTGCCAACGTGGTGATCGGGCTGAAGGTGACCAGCCACAACCTGATGCGGCTGGCCCGGCTGCAACACAGAGGGATCGCGGCTGTATGAGGGTTGTTCGGCGGCCATGGGCCCCGGCCGGCGGCAAATCACGATCTGAGCAACTTGCGGAGCCGAAGATCGACTGCCGGCTGAGGCCTCAAGCGTGCATCACGATCCAAATCATCGGTTGTTCGAGTTTCCCGAATGTCATACCTTGCTTCAAGGTTCTTTCAGGGATTGGAAAGATGCGAAGGTTGGATAAAGCGGCAGGTGGTGTATTGGCTCGCCACAGGGAGCCTGAAAATCGAGCTCGAAAGCTGCGCGCTGCAAGCGCACGGCTGTGCTGTGTGTTGCTGATCGGCTTTGGTTTTTCACCATCGGCAGTCGCGCAGACTGTTACCTACATCCACACCGATGCATTGGGCTCTGTTGTTGCCGAATCCGATGCCAGCGGCAACGTGATCAAACGCTACGACTACGAGCCCTACGGTGCTGTGGTCGGTGGGCAGGTCAGTGACGGACCGGGGTATACGGGACATGTGAGCGATGCGGCCACCGGGCTGAGCTACATGCAGCAGCGTTACATGGATCCGCAGTTGGGTGTGTTCCTGTCGGTGGATCCGGTGACGGCGTATGAGCAGCCTGTTGGGCAGTTCAACCGGTATCGGTATGCCAATAGTAATCCTTACTCGTTCGTGGATCCTGATGGCAGAACAGCTATCGTCACCCGTATGAAGGATGGCTCGGTGACGATCAGTTTTCCCGTCAAGTTCAGTGGCGCAGGTGCTACACCCGAAAACATCTCGACCTTCAAAGATCAGGTTGCCTCGATGAGTGGAACCTACAACGTCGGAGGACGCGAAACCCAGGTAAAGGTGGAGGCTACGGATATTTCCAGGAGCACACCACGTGCAGCGAGGAATGAGGTGAAGCTGGTAGTGGGGGAAACCTCTCATCCAACGGGGCGGAGCTTGGGGGTAAGAAGAGTGAGATAAACGTCCAGGATCGCTTTGATCGAGGTATTGTCAAACATGAAATGCCGCATCTGGCAGGTGTGGACGATCTTTACAACAAGCAAACCGGCTTGCCGGATCCCGCTCGTGGCGACGGGATCATGAACAAGGTTCCGGGGATGGTTGATGATCATGTCATCAATGGAATGATCGACTCGGGATCAAACGTTCGCAGACGGGAGAAGTAAGGCGATGCGCGGTATTTGGCACATGATGATCTTCCTGTTGGTCCTTTCCTTCACCGCCTCTGCCCAGGATCGCGATCTATGGAGCTATAGCTGCGATCATTTCCTTTTTGGTGCCTGCCTGCGCTTGCCAAACGGCACATCAGCTGGCCATGTTGTGCCCGCTGACTTTAGCCTTCACGATGTCAGGCGAGACGGGCGGGAAATACTGACGATTTACGAAGGTGATGCGCCCGAGCGCGTTCCATCTGGTGCGTCTCCCGAGATTGAGCTGATAAGCAACGGTTATCGTTTGCAGGGGTTCCGCGACACTGTGGGATCGACCACGCGCTACAACGTGTACATCAAATCCCCGCGGAAGTCAGAGATGTCCGTACACATTCGTGGTGAGGTAGGTAGTGAATCGGAGAAGGATGATCTGGCTAGGACTATCGGGGGATTCCGCCTTTGTCGCTTCAACGTTCGCCGTGCTGAGCAGACGCTTGTTTGCCCGCGGCGCGCGGAGTGGGGGCGTCAACTGGCTGAATGGGTCGTTGCCGACCCCAGAGGCGAATTTGCCAAGTAGGGGCGGGCTTTCCAAGGCGTTGGCGTTGTTCCGAACCCACGAGGGTCTACGGAGTTTCGAGTAGGGAGCCTCTAAAAAGGTCCCCTGCTTTGGCATCACAGCGTCCTCGACTTTACAAAGTGTGGCTACCGCCGCCCTTCCACCGCCATGCGCACCGCCAGCCCGGCCAGCACCGTGCCCATCAGCCAGCGCTGCACCGCCTGCCAGGTCGGGCGCGCGGCCAGGAAGCCGGCGATGCTGCCGGCCATCACCGCGATCACGGCGTTGACGCTGACACTGACCACGATCTGGGTGAAGCCCAGCACCAGCGACTGCATCAGCACGCCGCCATGGCCTTCCGGGTGCAGGAACTGCGGCAGCAGTGACAGGTACATCACCGCGATCTTCGGGTTCAGCAGATTGGTCAGAAAGCCCATGGCGAACAGCCTGCGTGGGCTGTCCAGCGGCAGGTCACGTACCGCGAACGGCGACCGGCCACCGGGCTTGAGCGCCTGCCAGACCAGGTACAGCAGGTACAGCGCACCAACGATGCGCAGGGTGTCGTAGGCCAGCGGCACGGTCATCAGCAGGGCGGTGATGCCCAGCGCCGCGCACAGCATGTAGAACACGAAGCCCAGCGCCACCCCGCCCAGCGAAATCAAGCCGGCGGTGCGGCCCTGGCAGATCGAGCGCGAGACCAGGTAGATCATGTTCGGCCCGGGTGTAACCACCATGCCCAGCGAGATGAGGGCGAAGGCCGCAAGGTCGGAGGGGGCTGGCATGGTCAGTCCTGGCAGTGGGCGTGGCGAAGTGTAGCGCCGCCTGCACGGGGCCTGGCTTAAAATTGCCGCATCACACACCGACATCCCCGCCATGACCCCGATCCCCGAGACTGTGCCGCCCATCGAAGTGCGCATGGCCGAAATCGTCTTCCCCAACCACACCAACCACATGGGCACCCTGTTCGGCGGCCAGGCGCTGGCCTGGATGGACAAGGCCGCATTCCTGGCCGCCGCCCGCTATTCGCGCCGCACGGTGGTGACCGCGCGCAGCGACCAGGTCGATTTCAAGCTGCCCATCCGCATCGGCCAGATGGTGGAAACCATCGGTCGCATCGTGGAAGTGGGCCGCAGTTCGATGAAGGTGGAAGTGGAGCTGATTGCCGAAGACCTGCACAGCGGCGAGCGCAAGCTGTGTACCCGCGGCCACTTCGTGATGATCGCGCTGGGCGAAGACGGCCAGCCGACCGCCGTGCCGCGCCTGCCCGAGGCCGTCTGAACCGGCGCTTGCGGGGGCGCCGCCGCGCCCCCATCTGGTCGGCATGACCCCGCCGCTGACCGACTTCATCGACCGCGCCCAGCGCCTGTTCGTGCTCACCGGCGCCGGTTGCAGCACCGCCTCGGGCATTCCCGATTACCGGGATACCGACGGCCAGTGGAAGCGCACCCCGCCGGTGACCTACCAGGCCTTCATGGGCGAGGCGGCCACCCGCCAGCGCTATTGGGCGCGCAGCCTGCTGGGCTGGCCGCGCTTCGGCCTGGCCCTGCCCAACGGCACCCACCAGGCGCTGGCCGCGCTGGAAGCACGCGGCACCCTGCAGGTGCTGCTGACCCAGAACGTGGATGGCCTGCACCAGCGTGCCGGCAGCACGAACGTGATCGATCTGCACGGGCGCCTGGACCTGGTGCGCTGCATGGGCTGCGAACGCCGCAGCGGGCGCGAGGATTTCCAGCAGCGCCTGTTGGAGGCCAACCCCGGCTGGGACGCGCTGGAGGCCGGTATCGCCCCCGATGGCGATGCGGATCTGGAGACTGATTTTTCCGCGTTCGTGGTGCCGGACTGCCCGTACTGCGGCGGCCTGCTGAAGCCAGATGTCGTCTTCTTCGGCGAAAACGTGCCGCGCGAACGGGTAGCGGCGGTGCATGAGCACCTGCAGCAGGCCGATGCGCTGCTGGTGGTGGGCTCCTCGCTGATGGTCTATTCCGGCTTCCGCTTCGTGCAGGCCGCGGCCAAGGCCGGCCTGCCGGTGGCGGCGCTGAACCGCGGTCGTACCCGCGCCGACGACCTGCTGCAGTTCAAGGATGAACGCGACTGCGCCGAGGCCCTGGCCGGCTTCGTCAGCGGGTATCCGGCCCGGTAGAGTCGACTGTCAGTCGACTACCGCGCGCAGCGCGGGCTATTCAGCCATCCGGCCCGGTAGAGTCGACTGTCAGTCGACTACCGCGCGCAGCGCGGGCTGTTCAGCCACGGCGCCAGGAGCAGTCGATTGACAGTCGACTACCGCGCGCAGCGCGGGCTGTTCAGCCACGGCGCCAAGAGCAGTCGACTGACAGTCGACTCTACCGACCACACGCCCCCCGCGAAACAGCGATCCATCCAGACGGTTGATCCGCAGGCCGTGCAGCGGTGCAATACGCACCCCCTCCGCATGTCGCTATCGCCTTGAGCCAGTTGTTCTCGCCGGTTACCCTCGGCCCGCTTACCCTGTCCAACCGCATCGTGATCGCGCCGATGTGCCAGTACTCCGCCGAAGATGGCCGAGCCAGCGACTGGCATGCCCAGCATCTGGGCAACCTGGCGCAGTCCGGCGCCGGCCTGCTGATCCTGGAAGCGACCGCGGTGGAACCGCGCGGGCGCATCAGCTATGCCGACCTGGGGCTGTGGGACGACGGTACCGAAGCAGCGCTGGCGCAGGTGCTGGCCAGCGTGCGGCGCTGGTCGCCGATGCCGCTGGGCATCCAGCTGGGCCACGCCGGCCGCAAGGCCTCCACCGCTCGCCCGTGGGACGGCGGCCGCCAGCTGCCGGCCGACGATGCCCGTGGCTGGCCCACCGTGGCACCGTCGCCGCTGCCGTTCCATGCCAACGACCCGGCCCCGCAGGCGCTGGATGAAGCCGGCATTGCCGAAGTGGTGGCCGCCTTCGCCGCCAGCGCCGTGCGCGCCGAGCGCCTGGGCTTCGAGCTGATCGAAATCCACGCCGCCCACGGCTACCTGCTGCACCAGTTCCTGTCGCCGCTCAGCAACCGCCGCACCGATGGCTACGGCGGCTCGCTGCCGAACCGCCTGCGCCTGCTGGTGGAAGTGTTCGACGCGGTGCGTGAAGCGGTGTCGGACAAGGTGTCGGTGGGCGTGCGCATTTCCGCCAACGACTGGGTCGAAGGCGGCTGGGACGTGGTGCAGAGCGAAGCCCTGGCACAGGTGCTGGACGCGCGCGGCTGCAACTTCCTGCACGTGTCCAGCGGCGGCCTGGACGAGCGCCAGAAGATCAGCGTGGGCCCGGGCTACCAGGTGCCGTTCGCCGCGGCCATCAAGGCCAAGAAGCTGCGCATGCCGGTCATCGCGGTGGGCCTGATCACCGAGCCGGAACAGGCCGAATCGATCCTGCGCCACAACCAGGCCGATGCCATCGCCCTGGCCCGCGGCATCCTGTACGACCCGCGCTGGCCGTGGCATGCCGCTGCCGCGCTGGGCGACAGCGTGGCACCGGCGCCGCAGTACCTGCGCTGCGAACCGCGCGAAGCACGCAACGTGTTCCGCCCGCGCTGAGGCCGGTCATACCTGCCAGGCCGGCGGCAGGCCGGCCTGCAGGTGCTCGAACAGGGCGCGGATGCGCGCGGTGAAGTCGCGCCGGTCGCTTACGCAGAAGAACACCTCCATCGGCTCCGGTTGCCACGCGCTGGCTGGACCGAACACCGTCTGCAGCCGGCCATCGCGCAGGTACGGGTCGGCCACGAAGGCGGCCAGCCGGGTGATGCCGGCACCGGCGGCGGCCAGCTCGGCCAGCGCGTCGATGTCATCGCAGACCATGCTGGGCGGCAGCGCCGCGTCCACCCGCGCATCGCCACGCCGCAGGCCCCAGCGCAGCGGCCGGCCATCGGTGGGGAAGCGGTGCAGCAGGCCGCGATGCTGCTGCAGCTCGGCCGGTTCCTGCGGCATGCCGTGCGCGGCCAGGTAGGCCGGGGCGGCGCAGAACAGGAATGGAATGCGCGCCAGCGGCCGCGCCACCAGCCCATCTTCCAGCTGCGCGCCGATGCGCAGGCTGACATCCACCGTTTCCGGACCGTGCTGTACCGCGCGATCGCTCAGGCGCAGTTCCAGCTGCAGTTGCGGGTAGCGCTGCTGCAGCGACGGCAGCAGCGGCGCCAGCACATGGCGGCCGAAGGCGCGGCTGCTGGCAATGCGCAGCGGCCCACTGGGCACGATGTCGTCGGCGGTCACCAGCGCCTGCGCACGGGCCAGGTCGGCCTCGATGTGCTGCACCTGGGCCAGGTACAGCGCCCCGGCCTCGCTCAGAGCCAGTTGCCGCGTACTGCGGTTGAGCAGGCGCACGCCCAGGTGGGTTTCCAGGCGCTGGATGTTCTGCCCCACGGCGGTGGCACTGATGCCCAGGCTGCGCGCGGCCGCGGCAATGCTGCCGGTCTGCGCGGTGCGGGTGAAGCTGCGGATGAGCTGCAACAGGTTCATGACCGGCCAGCTTGCCACGGAAACCAGCAAGCGTGGCTTGGGTCTGCACCAAGCGCGGCGGGGCTGTGCACAGGCGGTCGCACCGCTAGCCTGCCGGCCCACTTCACCCGATGCGATGTGCGATGGCCCACCCCCGATCTTTCCGCGGGAAGCTGCACGCCCGCAGTACCCCGTTCGTGTTCGCCTTCTTCATGGCCAGCCTGATGGCGCTGCTGATGTGCCTGGTCATCACCGCGGCCAACGCCGGTCTGGGCAGCGGCTATCTGGCGCGGGTGCTGGCGGCCTACCAGATGGCCATGCCGGTGGCGTTCTGTGGTGTGCTGCTGGTGCGCCCGCTGGTGGTGCGCCTGGTGGCGTTGACGGTGCATCCGCACTGAAGATCGGTTGCATCTGACAGCATTGTGCACCGCCGCAGGGTGCTGCCCTAAACTTGGGCCATGCGACCCGATTCCATTCTTACCCTGTCCTGTCCCGACCGCACCGGCATCGTCTATCGCGTGTCGGGGCTGCTGTTCGACCACGGCTGCAACATCCTCGACGCCCAGCAGTTCGGCGATGAAGAGAGCGGCCGTTTCTTCCTGCGCGTGCACTTCGACCGCGACGCCGGCCTGCCGCTGGACACGGTGCATGGCGCCATGGCCGCGCTCGCCGCCGATTTCGGCATGGACTGGCAGCTGCACGACGGCCGCCGCCGTGCGCGCCTGCTGGTGCTGGTCAGCAAGCAGGGGCATTGCCTGAACGACCTGCTGTTCCGCGCGCACAGCGGGCAGCTGAAGGTGGATATCGCCGCGGTGGCGTCCAACCACGCCGACTTCGCGCCGCTGGCCGCGTCCTACCAGGTGCCGTTCCACCATTTGCCGGTGAACGCGGAAACACGCGCGGTGCAGGAACAGCAGATCATCGATCTGGTCGAGCGCGAGCGCATCGACCTGGTGGTGCTGGCGCGCTACATGCAGATTCTGTCGCCCACGCTGTGCCGCGCGCTGGCCGGCCGTGCGATCAACATCCACCACAGCTTCCTGCCCAGCTTCAAGGGCGCGCAGCCGTACCACCAGGCGCACGCGCGAGGGGTCAAGATCATCGGCGCCACCGCGCACTACGTGACCGAAGACCTGGACGAAGGCCCGATCATCGAACAGGACGTGGCCCGCGTGGACCACGCCATGACCCCGCGCGACCTGGTGCGGCTGGGCAGCGATACCGAATCGCAGGTGCTGGCGCGTGCCGTGCGCCGCCATGTCGAACACCGCATCCTGCTCAACGGGCACCGCACGGTGGTGTTCCGCTGACAGCGGGTTGCGTGGCCGCCGGGCATGGCCCGGCGCTACCGACCGTCACCTTGGGTAGCGCCGGGCCATGCCCGGCGATGTGGTTAATCGCTTCCCGCAGCAGAGGTCTTCGCACCCCATGTGTCGTGCCTGACGGCAGGTCTGGGGCATGTGGATCGAACGTCATCGATGTGCTCCAGGAGACCCGGTGGAATCGATGACCACATCGGGTCCAGCACGAAATCCACGCCCTCCCGCCGCGCGAGCTTGGCGGCTGGAATGAAGTCGGAATCACCAGCGACAAGCACGATCTGACGTACCTGTCGTTTCAACGACAGCGAGGAAATATCCAAGCCGATACGCATATCCACCCCCTTCTGCCGAACTTCCGGATGCAGTTCGCTCGGCAGGAGCGCGGAGAATGTGCGCTTGCCCTTCAGCAGGGCATCGAGCGTTCTGGAGTCGGTCGTCCACGCGTTAGAGTCTGCGAGATGGCCAAGTCGCAAGGCCACTTTCCGCTTCTGCTTCAGGGCGTCATGCAGGGCGACCCTGAACAGTGCTTCGGGTGATCGCGCGTAATCAATGCAGGCGCCCGATATCGGGTTGTGCATCCGTTTCCGTAAGGGTGGGCAATCGTAGAAGAAGATGCGGTAGAGATCGCGCCTGTCGCAACCCGAGGATGTGAGATGCGCCAGCGCCCAACGGTGTGCCAGTTCGGCGGCACGTTCAGGGTTGTAGGCGTTATGAGGTTCAATGCGGCGGAATCGCTTGACGAAGTAGCCGCCATCTATGAGAACTGCCGTTGGCATGCCGTTGCCTTCCCGCTTTCATCCAATGAAAAGCCCCTGGTTCGGCCGTCCCGCGATCTGTAGGGGGGCGTACTGGAGGGGCTGGATGGTTCATTGTGTTGCCGTGGGAAGCGGCGCGCAAGCGGCAGATCCGACACGGCGACCGGAACGATCAGGTAGCGCCGGGCCATGCCCGGCGGGCGCACCTCAGATGGCAGCAATCCCCGCCTTGCCCAAGGCCTCGCGCACCATCGCGTCGTTGGCATCGGTCACCGGCTTGGTCAACTCCCACAGGAACTTCACCCGGAATCCGGCCTTGGCCGCATCTTGTGCGCTCCACAGCACGCAGTAGTCGCGCGCCAGGCCGCACACGTGCACTTCGCGGATACGCCGCTCATGCAGCCAGCCGGCCAGGCCCGTGGCCGGGCGATCACCATCGGGCCCGTGGTTTTCGCGGAAGGCGCTGTACGAATCCACCTTCGGGCGGGTGCCCTTGCGCAGGACCAGGTCGGCCACGTTCCAGTCCACGCCCGGGTGCAGCGCGGCGCCGTCGCTGCCCTGTACGCAGTGGTCGGGCCACAGCGTCTGCGGCTGCGCGTGCAGCAGGATGGTCTCGAACGGACGCGTGCCCGGGTGCTGGCTGGCAAACGAGGCATGCCCGGCCGGGTGCCAGTCCTGGGTGGCCACCACCGTACGGTAGCGGCGCTGCGCCAGCAGCTCGGCAATCGGTGCCACCAGCGCATCGCCGTCGGCGCAGGCCAGCGCACCACCGGGCATGAAGTCCGGCTGCAGGTCGATCACCAGCAGGGCGACATCGGCGGGCAGGGCGGTCATGGCAGTTCCACTACAACAGAAGGGGGCGACCAGCGTGGCCGCCCCGTAAGCGCGCGTCAATCGCCCTTGGGCGCTTCCGCATCCTGCCCGTAGTACAGCAGGCCGATCTTGATGCGCTCGCGGCCGGTTTCGCGGCGGTGGCGGTTGGCATCGCGCAGCGAGTACACGCAGCCGCAGTATTCCTGCTGGTAGAACTGCTCGCGCTTGCTGATTTCCACCATGCGGCTGGCGCCGCCACCCTTGCGCCAGTTGTAGTCCCAGTACTGCAGGCCCTCGTAGCGCGACGCGGCGCGGATGCCGCAGTCATTGATCTGCGCCATGTTCTTCCAGCGCGAAATGCCCAGCGACGAACTGATGGTGTCGTAGCCGTGCTCATGCGCGTACAGCGCCGTGCGTTCGAAGCGCATGTCGAAGCACATGGTGCAGCGGATACCGCGCTCGGGCTCGTTTTCCATGCCACGCGCGCGGCTGAACCAGTTGTCGGTGTCGTAGTCGCAGTCGATGAACGGAATGCCGTGCTGCTCGGCGAAGCGGATGTTCTCCTGCTTGCGCAGCTCGTATTCCTTCACCGGGTGGATGTTGGGGTTGTAGAAGAAGATCGCGTAATCGATCCCGGAGGCGGTGATCGCCTCCATCACTTCACCCGAACACGGGGCACAGCAGGAATGCAGCAGCAGGCGCTTGCCGTCGGCGGGCAGGGTCAGGGTGGGGCGTTGAAGCTCGGTCATCGTCGGGTGCGTGGCAGCGTGGGGAACGGATCGGGCCGGACACCGTGAACAGGACGCACGCGGCCACAGCGCCCGCGCGCGCAGGACGACGATGGCCCCGGCACCCTCCCCGCGGAGAGTCCAGGTCGAATCAGGGGACGGTCGTGTCCCCCGGCCGGGGCCGGTATTCGGGCTGATGGACACGGGCCGCAGCCCACCTACTCCCTGCCGCTTCCCAGGCATGCGCCCAGTGCTGTTGGCAGGCTTCGTTTCCATTCACCGCTGCGGGGCAGCTCCGGAATGGGCGCGTCAGGCGCCTTCACCGGATTCCCGTTTCAATCCCTCCCTGCGCGTGAGCGCCTGGAGGGATACCTTCGGCGCGCCCACGGTGGACGCGTTGGCGGCGCCGGTCAAGGGGGTTGGGGTCAGAGCCCGTTGCCAGGCAACGGGCTCTGACCCCGTTGCTACGGCGCCGCTAGGTAGCGCTGCCAAAGATGATTCACCAACTGCATCTGTGGGTCGTACTGGCGCTTGGCTTCAACGAACCGTTGCCACTGTGGGTAGGCGCGGCGGAACTGTTCGCGGCTGGCATGCGGGCGATAGGGCAGGTAGTAGCTGCCGCCGCAGTCCAGCGCGGCATCGATCAGCGCCCGCGTCCAGCCGGTGGCCAGGGTGTCGCTCCAGGGGAACCGCCGCTGCTTGTGGTACAGCACGAAGCAGAACACCTCCTGGCGCGCCCACGCCAGCAGCGAAGTGGTATCGGCCGGCGCGTGCCGGATCGACACGTTCAGTGCGTCCACGTGGTGGTGCTGCAGGATCGCCGCCATGCGCGTGGCGAACGCCTGGAACTGCCGCACCGGAATGAAGTACTCCTGCAGCAGGTAGGTGGACATCGCGCGCGTGCGTGGCTCCAGCGAGGCCACGTCCAGGCTCGCTTCCAGGTTGCGGTGGATCACCCGCGGCTGCTGCAGCTGCTTCTGCACCACCGAACTGTCGCGCAGCTGCGCGCCGCCCGGCAGTTCGGACACTGCCCAGATCATGTTCTGCTCGTAGGCATAGCGGTCGCCCACCGGCACCAGCCGACGGGTGTCGGTCAACGCGGCGCTGCTGCGGCGCCAGGTCACCGTTACCGGGGCATCGAAACGTGGCGGCAGCAGATCGGCATTGTGCATCAATGCATCGGCGCGCGACGGCACGTTGTCGGCGAACCACTGCGGGTAGTCCGCCAGCGCAACGCGCTGCATGTGCCGCGCCATGCGTGTGTTGTCGGCCAGGTCCAGTTCCACCTCGCTCACCACGGCAAGCAGCCCGTAGCCGCCGATCACCGCCGCGAACAGGTCCGGATGCTGGCTGCGCGATGTTTCCAGTACCTCGCCCGAACGCAGTACCACCTGCAATGCGCGGATCGTCGCGGCCAGGCTGCCGTTGCCGACGTAGCGGCCATGGCAGTTCACGCCCACCGAGCCGCCCACGGTGAAGCTGCTGAAACTCTGCATCACCTTCACCGACAGGTCGTGCGGGTCCAGCAGCGCCTGCAGGTCGCGCCAGCGCATGCCGGCCTGCACACGCACCACCTTGCCCGGCACATCCAGCCGCAGCAGCCGGTTGTGGCCGGTCATGTCCAGTTGCAGGGCGCCGCTGGCGCTGGTCTGCCCGCCCATGCTGAAGCGGCCACCGGCCACGCAGACCGGGCCACGGTGGCGCTGCAGGGCGTCTATCAGTGAGCGCTGTCCGTCGATGCGGGTGATGCCCGCCAGCGGGGTGGGCTCGAGCTGGCTGATGTCGTTGCCAGTGGGTGCCTGCCCGGGTGAACAGGCGGTGGCCGCCGCAGCGGCGCCGCAGCCGGCAATGAAGGCGCGTCGGGTGGTCATGGGCAGTCCCTGCAGTCCGCTTCCTGGCCGCAGTGTGCATGCGGCACGGCGCCCGGCCAAGGGGGGAATCGCGCTGACTGCGCAGCGGTTCTCAGGCCCTGAGAAGCCCCTGCGCCATACTGGAACCCACGCGGCGGACGGCATGCATGGGGGCAGGGCAGTGGCGGACAAATATTGCGATCTGGTCATGAAAGGCGGCATCACCAGCGGCATCGTGTATCCCAACGCGGTGCTGGCGCTGGCCCAGCAGTACCGCTTCAAGAGCATCGGCGGCACCTCGGCCGGGGCGATTGCCGCGGCGGTGGCTGCAGCGGCCGCGTATGGCGACCGCCGCCAGCAGGCCGGCGAAACGCTGCCCGGTGAGACGGGCTACGGTGGGCTGTCGGCGGTGTCGGCACAGCTGTCGCGGCGCGGTTTCATCTACGGGTTGTTCCAGCCGGCGCGCGGCGCGCGTTCGGCGTACCGGTTGCTGGTGGTGCTGACCGGCAAGGCGCGCTGGCCGCGCAAGCTGCTGTGCCTGGCCGTGGCCGTGTTCACCATCGCGCCGCTGGAAGTGCTGGTGTCGCTGGCCCTGCTGCTGGCGCTGGGCGGCTGGGGCGGTGGTTGGAGCGGTGTTGCGGCCACCCTGCTGCCGTCGCTGCTGTGCGCCTATGGTGCCGGTGTGGCCGGTGCAGCGCTGCGCGTGGCCCGTGTCGCCCGGCGCAATCTGCTGGGCCTGTGCAGCGGGCTGGGCCGCGATCCGCAGACCCCGGCGCTGACCGACTGGCTGCACGCGCGCCTGCAGCAGTTGGCGGGCAAGCCGCTGGATGCCCCACTCACCTTCGCCGATCTGCACGATGCACCGCGTTATGCCGGCGAACCGCAAAGCCCGCAGGCCATCAGCCTGCAGATGATCACCACCTGCGTGTCCCACAACGAACCGCGCACCCTGCCGTTGGGCGGGGCGCAGTTCTGGTTCCTGCGCGAGGAATTCGCCCAGTTGTTCCCGGCCAGCGTGGTGGATTGGCTGGTGCAGCAGGCCGGTGCGTCGCTGCAGGTGGACGGGCGCCAGTACTACCATCTGCCGCAGGGCGCGCAGTTGCCGGTGCTGGTGGCCACACGCATGAGCCTCAGCTTCCCGCTGCTGATCAGCGCCGTGCCGCTGCACGAACCGGCCCGCCGCGAGCGCCGCTGCGAACCGGCGGCAGCGCCGGCCACGCAGGAGCACAACGTGGCCGACAGCATGGAAGGGCTGACCAGCGCCGGCCAGGCATGCGACCCGGTGATCACCGCCTTCCGCGTGTGCTGGTTCTCCGATGGCGGCATCAGCAGCAACTTCCCCATCCACCTGTTCGACGCGGCAATGCCGCGCTGGCCCACGTTCGCCATCAACCTGGTGTACCCGCAGCACGCCGAAGAAGTGAGCCACGGCGGCAGCACGCGTGCAGCCCTGGAAAAGTCGGTGTTCCTGCCCACCGGCAACCGCCATGGGTGGCAGCGCCACTACCAGTCCATCGCCACGCCGCTGGCAGCCGGCGAGCTGGGTCGCTTCCTGTTCGCCGTGGTGGCCACCATGCAGAACTGGCGCGACCTGCTGCAGGCGCGCGCGCCGGGCTACCGCGACCGCATCGTGCACGTCAGCCTGCAAGGCGACGAAGGCGGCATGAACCTGGACATGCCGCAGGACGTGCTGACCCGCATTGCCGACAAGGGCAGCCTGGCTGGCGCGCGCTTCTGCGCATTCTCGTTCGAGAACCACTACTGGATCCGCTGGCGCAACCTGGCTTCGGCCTACCAGCGCTACACGCTGGAAGTGGCGCGCACCGACGATCCGGCGCAGCAGGTGCTGGCCTACCGCGCCGCGTATTCCACCGTTGCCGTGGGTGAGCCGGTGCCGCCGTCGTACAAGCTGGGTTCGGAAGACAAGCGCCAGGCGTCGCAGCAGTTGTGGGGGCTGATGGTGGAACAGGGCCGCACCTGGGAAGACCTGGGCCCGGACTTGACCGACGGCGCACCGCGCCCGCTGCCGCAGATGAAGGTGACACCGATCTACTGAGCGCGATCGATACAATCGTGCTTCATGCTGCAAGGAGCATTGGATGTCTGCCCGCCAGGAACTGCTGGAACTGCTTGAACGCCTTGATGCCCGCGACCCGGAGCACCTGCCGGTGGTGCCACTGGCCGCGTACTTCGAAGGCAATGATTTCGAAGAATGCATCGCGCCCAACCAATGGGGTTTCGGCCGTCCGCCGATTGCCGAACTGTACGCGCGCCTGGCCGCGATTGCCGAAAAGCCCGAAGTGGAAGGCGTGTATGTAGGCCTGCACCAGGACTGGGGCAGCGCATTGGAAGACGACAGCGAATGGCCTGCCGCAGAGAACGTGCATGTGCTCACCCGCGCCGACGTCGAGACCGTAGAAGGCTGGCTGCAGGGTCTGGAATGCGACGGCGTGGGCGAAGGCTGGCCCTACGGCCAGCACATCGACGCCCCCGTACCCTCGGACGGCCATCGCGTGCTGACCGTGTATTGGGATTAGTAGATCCACGCCACGCGTGGATGCATTTCGCGCACGGCCAGAGCGTGCCCACCAAGGTGGGCACCTACCAACGGCGACATTCTTCACCTACCCGGCAACTGCACGAACGCGCGCTGCATGCAGTCCTCGCGCGGGCACACCCGGCAGCCCGGCCCGATCGACACCGAATTGCCCGGGCTCTGCACATCCAGCCCCAGCGAGTACACCAGCCGCTCGGCATGCTGCAGGTCGCAGCCCAGCGCCACCGCGAAGGTCTTGCGCGGCTGGCCATGCCCCACCGGCCCGCTGCTGACCTGCCGTGCCAACCAGAAATGGCGACGTCCATCGGGCATGCGCGCGGTCTGCGTAAGGATGCGCCCGGGCTGGTTGAACGCCTCGTAGACGATCCACAAGGGGCACGAACCGCCCACCTGCGAGAAATGGAAATCGGTGGCCGAATGGCGCTTGGACACATTGCCGGCACGGTCCACGCGGATGAAGAAGAACGGCAGCCCGGGCGCACTGCGCCGCGCCAGCGTGCTCAGCCGGTGGCAGACCGCTTCGAACCCCACGCCGAACTGGTGTGCCAGCAGTTCAATGTCGTAGCTGCTGGCCTCGGCCGCGCGCAGGAACCGCATGTAGGGCATCACCAGCGCACCGGCGAAGTAGTTGGAAAGGCCGATCCGCGCCTGCGCGATACGCGCGTCATCGTGGAAGCCTGCGCGCGCCACCACCGCATCAATCTGCGGCAGGTAGCCGCGCAGGGCCAGCTCGGCCGCCATCTGGAAGGCCTGCTGGCCCGGTTCCAGATAATCCGGCAGCCACAGCGTGCGGCTGCTGGCGTCGTATTGGCGCTTCTCGCGCCCGGCCTGCAGCGCGGCCACTTCCACCAGCACGCCGTGGCGGTCGGCCAGCAGCTGGCGCAGGCGCGGTGCCACGTGGCCCGGTGCCAGCCCCCATTCGGCGAACAGGCGCTCGGCCAGTTCGTCCAGTTCGGGAATGTGGTTGTGCATGCGGTTGAAGAACTCGCGCACCTGGTCGCCGGCCGGCAGGGTGCTGCCGGCGCCGGGTTCACCCAGCTGGAATTCCAGCGCGGCGGCATGCTCGCGCAGGGCCAGGTGGCGGCGGTGCAGGTCCAGCAGGGCGCGGCTGACCTGCGGCAGGTTGCCGGCCAGGGCCCGCAGCTCGGTGGCACTGACATCGGCCAAGCCCAGATCGCGCAGGGTCTCGCCCAGCGACTCCTGCAGTGCAGCGGGCTCATCGTCGTCGAACAGGGCGGAAACATCGCCCAACACCTCGCCCAGCTTCTGCTGTACGGCCGGCGTCAGCGGGCGCTTGTTGCGCTCGATCTGGTTCAGGTAGCTGGCCGACAGGCCCAAGGCACGGGCCAGATCCACCTGGCTGTAGCCGCGCTGCTCGCGCAGCCGCAACAGGCGCAGGCCCAATTGGCGCTGGGAAGGCTGGAAATTCACAGAATTAACAGGAATCGTCTGGCGTGTTGGCCAGATTAAGCGGATTCAGGCCGGAAATCGAGGTGGGTGCTGTGAATAATGCCAAGCATCTTTCGAGCCCGTGGGATTGTCGTCATGACTGTTGCAGCGCCCCGTATCCGCATGCTGATCGATGGCCAGTTCATCGAATCGGCCACCTCCCACTGGCAGGACGTGGTCAACCCGGCCACCCAGGACGTGCTGGCGCAGGTGCCGTTCGCCACCACCAGCGAAGTGGATGCCGCTGTGGCCGCCGCCAAGGAAGCCTTCAAGACCTGGCGCAAGACCCCGATCGGTACCCGCGCGCGCATCTTCCTGAAGTACCAGCAGCTGATCCGCGAAAACATGAGCGAGCTGGCCCACATCCTCACCGCCGAACAGGGCAAGACCCTGCCCGACGCCGAAGGTGATGTGTTCCGCGGCCTGGAAGTGGTCGAGCACGCCGCCGCCATCGGCAACCTGCAGCTGGGCGAGCTGGCCAACAACGTGGCCAATGGCGTGGATACCTACACGATCATGCAGCCGCTGGGCGTGTGCGCCGGCATCACCCCGTTCAACTTCCCGGCGATGATTCCGCTGTGGATGTTCCCGATGGCGATTGCAACGGGCAACACCTTCATCCTCAAGCCGTCGGAGCAGGACCCGATGGTAACCATGCGCCTGGTGGAACTGGCGCTGGAAGCCGGCATTCCCAAGGGCGTGCTGAACGTCGTCCACGGCGGCGAAGAAGTGGTCAATGCGATCTGCGACCACCCGGACATCAAGGCCGTGTCGTTCGTTGGTTCCACCCGCGTCGGCACCCACGTCTACAACCGTGCCTCGCTGGCCGGCAAGCGCGTGCAGTGCATGATGGGCGCCAAGAACCACGCCGTGGTGCTGCCGGACGCCAACAAGGAACAGACCCTCAACGCGATGGTCGGCGCCGCCTTCGGTGCGGCCGGCCAGCGCTGCATGGCCGCCTCCACCCTGGTACTGGTGGGTGAGGCACGCGGCTGGGTGCAGGACCTGGTGGCCAAGGCGCAGACCCTGAAGGTCAGCGGCGGCACCGTGGCCGGCACCGATGTCGGCCCGGTCATTTCCTGCAGCGCCCGCGAGCGCGTGGAAGGCCTGATCGCCTCGGGCGTGGAGCAGGGTGCCAAGCTGGTGCTCGATGGCCGCAAGCCGCAGGTGGATGGCTTTGAGAAGGGCAACTTCGTCGGCCCGACCATCTTTGCCGGTGTCACCACCGACATGCGCATCTACCAGGAAGAAATCTTCGGGCCGGTGCTGGTGATCCTGGAAGCGGAAACGCTGGAAGACGCCATCGCGATGGTCAACGGCAACCCCAACGGAAACGGCACCGCACTGTTCACCCAGTCCGGCGCGGCCGCGCGCAAGTTCCAGGAAGACATCGACGTGGGCCAGGTCGGCATCAACGTGCCGATTCCGGTGCCGGTGCCGCTGTTCTCGTTCACCGGTTCGCGCGCGTCCAAGCTGGGCGACCTGGGCCCGTACGGCAAGCAGGTGGTGCTGTTCTACACCCAGACCAAGACCGTCACCGCACGCTGGTTCGATGACGAGACGCTGAGCCACGGCGTCAACACCACCATCAGCCTGAAGTAAGGGCGGGAGCAGCCATGAGCCACTCGATGACGACGGACCAGGAAGAAGCGCAGCAGGCGTACCGCGAAGCCGCGCGTGACTTCGCACAGGCCGAACTGGCACCGCACGCCGCGCGATGGGATGCGGAGGGCATCTTTCCGCGCGAGGCGGTCGCCAAGGCCGGTGAACTGGGCTTCTGCGGTCTGTACATGGACCCGGAAGTGGGCGGCAGCGGCCTGAGCCGTCTGGACGCCGCCGTCGTCATCGAGGAGCTCGCCAACGTCGATCCGTCGACCGCGGCGTACATCAGCATCCACAACATGGCCTCGTGGATGGTGTCCAAGTGGGGCCAGGACGCGCTGCGCGATGCGTGGGGCACCGATCTGTCCTCGGGCAGCAAGCTGGCCTCGTACTGCTTGACCGAGCCGGGCGCCGGCTCCGACGCTGCCTCACTGAAGACCACCGCCGTGCGCGATGGCGACGACTATGTGCTGAACGGTTCCAAGGCCTTCATTTCCGGCGCCGGTGCCACCGAACTGCTGGTGGTGATGGCGCGTACCGGCGGTGCCGGTGCTGGCGGCGTCAGTGCCATCGCGGTGCCGGCCGATCTGCCGGGCATCAGCTATGGCCGCAAGGAAGAGAAGATGGGCTGGAACAGCCAGCCCACCCGCGGCATCACCTTCGAAAACGTGCGCGTGCCGGTCAGCCACCTTCTGGGAGAGGAAGGCGGCGGCTTCAAGCTGGCGATGAAGGGGCTGGACGGCGGCCGCATCAACATCGCCGCCTGCTCGCTGGGTGCGGCGCAGGGCGCACTGGATGCCGCACGCCGCTACATGGGCGAGCGCCGCCAGTTCGGCAAGGCCCTGGCCGATTTCCAGGCCCTGCAGTTCAAGCTGGCCGACATGGCCATTGAACTGGTGGCCGCGCGGCAGATGGTGCATTCGGCCGCACGCAAGCTCGATGCCGGCGCCAGCGATGCCAACGTGTGGTGTGCGATGGCCAAGCGCTTCGCCACCGATGCTGGTTTCAAAATCTGCAACGAAGCGCTGCAGATCCACGGCGGTTACGGCTACATCCGCGAATACCCGATCGAGCGCCTGCTGCGCGACAGCCGCGTGCACCAGATCCTGGAAGGCACCAACGAGATCATGCGGGTGATCGTGGCCCGCCACCTGCTCAACACCGAAGAGGAACTGCGATGAAGGATTGGCGTACCCAGGAACACGTGGGCCTGAAGGTCGAGGCCGATGGCCACACCGTCGTGGTGACCCTGCACAACCCGCCGGCGCACACCTGGACCGTGCACAGCCTGGCTGCGCTGCGCGACCTGGTGGGCGCGCTCAACGCAGACCGCGAGATCTACGCCCTGGTGATCACCGGTGACGGCGAGAAGTTCTTCTCCGCCGGTGCCGACCTCAACCAGTTCGCATCGGGCGACAAGGCCGCTGCACGCGAAGCCGCGCGTCGTTTTGGCGAAGCCTTCGAAGCGCTGTCGGCCTTCCGTGGCGTGTCGATTGCCGCCATCAACGGCTACGCCATGGGCGGTGGCCTGGAGTGCGCGCTGGCCTGCGACCTGCGCATCATCGAAGAGCATGCCCAGGTGGCATTGCCGGAAGCGACCGTGGGCCTGCTGCCGTGCGCGGGCGGTACCCAGAACCTGCCGCGCCTGGTTGGCGAAGGCTGGGCCAAGCGCATGATCCTGCTGGGTGAACGTATCAACGCCGAGACCGCGCTGCGGATTGGCCTGGCCGAAGAAAAGGTCGGCAAGGGCGAAGCCAAGGCACTGGCCCTGGACTGGGCGAAGAAGGCCGGCAAGCAGAGCCCGACCAGCATCGCCGCCTGCAAGACCCTGGTGCAGTCCACCCGCACCGGCACCCACGCCGCGGCGCTGGTGGCCGAGCGCGAAGCCTTCGTCGATCTGTTCGACACCGCCGACCAGGTCGAGGGCGTGAGCGCCTTTCTGGAAAAGCGCGCCGCGCAGTGGAAGAACGCATGAGCACCGACACCGCTGCCGACGAAGCACCGGTGCTGTTCGAGGAGCGAGTGGCGGGCAATGGCACGCGCATCGGCCTCGCCACGCTCAACGCACCGCGCACGCTCAATGGCTTCTCGCTGCCGATGGCGCACCTGCTGCTGAAGCAGCTGAACGCCTGGGCCGAGGATGATGGCATCGCGATGGTGGTGCTGCAGGGTGCGGGTGAGAAGGCCTTCTGCGCCGGTGGTGACCTGCACAGCCTGCACAAGAGCATGGCTGCCTTCCGCGACGCCGGCCACCGCGATATCCGCGACAACGGCTACGCCGCCGAATTCTTCGACGTCGAATACCGCGTCGATTACCTCATCCACACCTATCCCAAGCCGATCCTGTGCTGGGGCCATGGCATCGTGATGGGCGGTGGCATCGGCCTGATGTCCGGCGCCAGCCACCGCGTGGTCAGCGAGCGTTCCAAGCTGGCCTTCCCGGAAATCACCGTCGGCCTGTTCCCCGATGTGGGTGGCAGCTGGTTGCTGCCGCGCGTGCCGGGCAGGGCAGGGCTGTTCCTGGCGTTGACCGGCGCGCTGCTGAATCCGGGTGATGCCATCTATGCCGGCCTGGCCGACGTGCATGTGGCCGAAGAACGCCGCAATGCGGTGTTCGATGCGCTGCTGCAGGTCGCATGGTCGACCGATGCCGCGCACAACCACGAACGCCTGAGCCAGCTGCTGCAGGCGCATGCCAGCGATGCCGCTACTGGCCCGCTGCTGGCCAATGCCGCGACGGTCGATGCGCTGTGCGAAGGCGATGATCTGCCCGTGATCATCAATCGCATCCGCACGCTGCAGACCGACGATGCCTGGTTGCAGACGGCGCAGAAGACGCTGGCCGCCGGTGCACCCGGTTCGGCGCGGCTGGCCTTCGAACTGCAGCGGCACAGCGCCGGCCAGGACCTGGCCAGCGTCTATCGCCTGGAATACATCACCGCACTGCACTGCGCCGCCCATGGCGATTTCGCCGAAGGCATCCGCGCGCTGCTGATCGACAAGGATCGCAACCCGCAGTGGAACCCGGCCACCCTGGCCGAGGCCACCACCGCCTGGGCCGACACCTTCTTCGTTTCCCCCTGGGCCAACGCCGCGCATCCGCTGGCCGATCTGGGTACCCCCATGGCTGAAAGGAGCCTTGCATGAGCCGCATTGCATTCATCGGGTTGGGCAACATGGGTGGCCCGATGGCCGCCAACCTGGTCAAGAACGGCCACAGCGTACGTGTGTTCGATCTGGTGCCGGCCGCCGTGCAGGCGGCGGTCGATGCCGGCGCCAGTGCCGCCGCGTCGGCGCGCGAGACCCTGGCCGATGCCGAGGTCGTGATCTCGATGCTGCCGGCCAGCCGCCACGTCGAAGGCGTGTACCTGGGTGACGATGGCATCCTGGCCGCCATTCCGGCCGGCGCGCTGGTCATCGACTGCAGCACCATTGCCCCGGCCAGTGCGCGCAAGGTCTCTGAAGCCGCCGCCGCGCGTGGCCTGCAGATGCTCGATGCGCCGGTTTCCGGCGGTACCGCCGGTGCCCAGGCCGGCACCCTTACCTTCATCGTCGGTGGCGAAGAGGACGCGCTGGAGCGCGCCCGCCCGGTGCTGCAGGCGATGGGCAAGAACATCTTCCACGTGGGCGCCAGCGGTGCCGGCCAGGTCGCCAAGCTGTGCAACAACATGGCGCTGGGCGTGATCATGGCGGTGACCGGTGAAGCCATCGCGCTGGGCGTGGCGCACGGTCTGGACCCGAAGGTGCTGTCGCAGATGATGGCGGTCAGCACCGGCCGCAGCTGGGCCACCGAAGTGTGCAACCCGTGGCCGGGCGTGCTGGAAAATGCGCCGGCGTCGCGCGGTTACAGCGGCGGCTTCGGCAGCGACCTGATGCTGAAGGACATGGGCCTGGCCGTGGAAGCGGCGATGAGCGTTGGCGCCTCGATCCCGCTGGGCGAAGTGGCCCGCAACCTGTACTCGATGAACCACCAGGCCGGCCGCGGCAAGCTGGATTTCTCCAGCGTGGTGCAGCTCATTACCAGCGATAAATAAGCGAATGCGTCCCCGGCCCTGTGCCGGGGCCCACCCGAGGTGGGATGGGCGGATGCCCGGTTTCGACCGGCATCCGCCCATTTTTTGTTGCGGGGTCGGATCCCTTTCGCAACGCGAAAGGGCTCTGACCCCTGAGGTCCTGCGCTGGGGTCAGAGCCCTTTGCCGGTGGCAAAGGGATCCGACCCCTGCGTTGCATCAGGCAACGATCAGGGTCACGTCGATGTTGCCGCGGGTGGCATTGGAGTACGGGCAGACGATGTGGGCCTTCTGCACCAGTTCTTCCACCTGCTCGCGCGGCACGCCCGGTACGTTGATGGTCAGCTCGGCTTCAATGCCGAAACCGGTCGGGATCTGGCCGATGCCGACCTTGCCGGTCACGGTGGTGTCGGCGGGCAGGGCGACCTTGGCCTGGCCGGCCACGAACTTCAGTGCGCCCAGGAAACAGGCCGAATAGCCGGCTGCGAACAGCTGTTCCGGATTGGTGCCCGAGCCGCCGGCGCCGCCCAGCTCGCGCGGGGTGGACAGCTGGATGTCCAGCACGTTGTCGGACGAGACCGAACGGCCTTCACGGCCGCCGGTGGAGGTGGCCTGGGCGGTGTACAGAACCTTTTCGATGGACATGGGATGCTCCTGGTCAGTGGGTGGGTGCTTCGATGGAGCTACTTTGCCGGCTTTTCATGGACGCTTGGTGACAAATCGTCCGCAAATATTGATAGATCGTCCTGCGGTGCTAGATCGTCCATTCGCGGTCGGTGGTGAACATGATGGTCAGCCAGCGGTCCGGCGAGGCATCGCCCAGCGCATCGCCGATCTCGTCGCGCAGCCGGTCCCATTCCAGCAGCGCCCGCGGCGGGTCGTCCTCGCGCACCACGAAGAACAGCTCGATCTGCTCGCCACGCCCCACCTGGGCCACGTAGCTGCGGTGTTCGACGAAGCCATGCCGGGCCACCACATCGCGCGCCACCGCATCCACGTGCGCCTGCAATTCCGGCGGGGTGACCAGCAGGATGCCGGCCAGCGCCCGCCGCACCGTGCCCAGCGGGGCGATCATCACCAGCACGCAGACGAAGGCCAGGATGGCCGGATCGATATACGGCCCCACCCACGCCAGCGAGGTGCCGCGCACCAGCACCCCGCCCAGGAACGCGACCAGGTAGCAGGCCGACATGCTGGCGGCGATCACCCAGTTCTTTGCGTCCAGCGCAATGAATTCCGAACCGATGCGACGGTTGGCGCGCACGATGAACCACGCCAGCGTGCCCTCGGCCACGATGGACAGGCCGGCGAAGATGATGGCCGGGCCCAGCGCGATATGCCGCCCACCGGACATCAGCGCATCCACCGCATTGACCAGTGCGTACAGCGCCGCGCCGATCATCAGCGTGCCACTGACCCCCAGCACGATCGGCTCCAGGTGCCAGAAGCCCATGGTGAAGCGCTGGTTCAACCGCGACTGCAGGGCATCGGTATTGGTGGACAGGGCGATCAGCCGGGTCACCAGCAGTGACAGCCAGGTCATCACCACGTCGATCAGACCGTAGATGCCGTCGAAGATGATCAGCGAGGAATTGGCCAGCAGCCCGAACACCACGGCGGCCGCGGCCAGCAGCAGCGAGGCGGCGATGGACAGGCGCAGCACGCCCTGTTCGCTGCTGGGATCGAAGAACTGTGGGCGGTCGGCGGCCATGCTTCCATTGTAGAGCCGGGCCATGCCCGGCCGCGTTGCCGCCACGCCCGCGCTATCCCCGCCGCGCCGCTTCCCGTAGACTGCGGCCCTTCCCACGCATCGACCGCGCCCGCAGTGATCACGCCACCCTGACCCTTGCCGCACCTCGGCAGCCGGCGCGCCCGGCTCAGGAACCCGTGTCTTTCCACTGCAGCGCCACGTGGCCACGCCCGCGTGCGCGCGGAGTTTTCCCATGCAAACGTCCTATCCCCTGCGCCAGCAATGGCTCGGCAACATCCGTGGTGACCTGCTGTCCGGCATGGTCGTCGCCCTGGCCCTGATTCCCGAGGCCATCGCGTTCTCGCTCATTGCCGGGGTCGACCCCAAGGTGGGCCTGTACGCGGCGTTCTCCATCGCCGTGGTCACCGCCATTGCCGGTGGCCGCCCGGGCATGATCTCCGCCGCCACCGGCGCCATGGCCCTGGTCATGGTCGATCTGGTGAAGGACCACGGCCTGCAGTACCTGTTCGCCGCCAGCATCCTGGCCGGCGTGCTGCAGGTGCTGGCCGGCGTGTTCAAGCTGGGTTCGCTGATGCGCTTCGTATCGCGCTCGGTCATCACCGGCTTCGTCAACGCACTGGCCATCCTGATCTTCCTGGCGCAGATGCCGGAACTGATCGGCCGTGGCCCCACCGTGTACGTGCTGTGCGCCGCAGCGCTGGCCATCATCTACCTGCTGCCGCGCATCACCCGCGCGGTGCCCTCGCCGCTGGTGGCGATCGTGGTGCTTACCGCAGCGGTCATCGGCTTCGGCATTGACGTGCGCAGCGTGGGCGACATGGGCCAGCTGCCCGACAGCCTGCCGCACTTCCTCATGCCCGATGTGCCGTTCACCTGGGAAACCCTGCGCATCCTGCTGCCGGTGTCGGCCACCCTGGCGGTGGTGGGGCTGTTGGAATCGATGATGACCCTGCAGATCGTCGAGGACGTCACCGAAACGCCCAGCGAGCGCAACCGCGAATGCGTCGGCCAGGGCGTGGCCAACACGCTCACCGGTTTCCTCGGCGGCATGGCCGGCTGCGCGATGATCGGCCAGTCGGTCATCAACGTGACCTCCGGCGGGCGCGGCCGTCTGTCGTGCCTGGTGGCCGGCGTGCTGTTGCTGCTGCTGGTGGTGTACGGCAGCGACCTGGTGCGGCAGATTCCGATGGCCGCGCTGGTGGCGGTGATGATCATGGTCAGCATCGGCACCTTCAGCTGGCGCTCGCTGCGCGACCTGCGCACGCACCCGCGCAGTTCGTCGGCGGTGATGCTGCTGACCGTGGTGGTCACCGTGGCCACGCATGATCTGGCCAAGGGCGTGCTCAGCGGTGTGCTGCTGTCGGCGCTGTTCTTCGCACGCAAGGTCGGCCGCATGCTGGACGTGCAGCACGAAACCGTGGGCGACGAACAGGTCTACCGCGTGCGCGGCCAGGTGTTCTTCGCCTCGGCCGGCCAGCTGGGTGCGGCCTTCGATTACCAGCACGTGGCGCCGAAGGTGCAGATCGACCTGTGCGAGGCCCACCTGTGGGACCTGACCGCGGTGGCGGCGCTGGAACGCGCGCAGGAGAAGCTGGCCGCGCATGGCGCGCAGGTAACGGTGGTGGGCCTCAACGCCGCCAGCCAGACCCTGATCGAACAGGTGGGCGGTCGCGGCGGCGCGCACTGACGGCGGCCCGGCCGGCGGGCACCTGCAATCTCCCCGATTGAAACCCGGCGTCGCCGCGGCCATGATCGGTGTGTGCCATCACGCACACCTTCAAGGACGACCCATGACTGCACGCAAGGCTTACACCGCTTCGCTGCCACTGCTGCTGGCCCTCGGCCTGGCCACACTGCCGGCCACGGTTGCCGCCGCGCCCGACGCCGCCACCACGACCACCATTGTCGAACACGTGTCCCACCATCGTGCGGGAACGCCCGAGGCGAAGGCGATTCTTGACTGGCTGGACCGTGTGCCCGACGCCAATCGCCGCATGATGGACCCGGAAACGCTGACCCTGCGCCAGCGCCAGGACGGGGCGACCTACACCGCACGGTGGGTGGAAGGCGCGCCGTTTCCGCTGCCCGCGTCGGGTGCGCCCGGCGAGCAGGTCACGCTGACCCATGAACGGCAGGGGGGCCAGGTCGAAACCTGGACACTGCAGTGGGTGGCGACCGAGGGCGGCCGCTGGAAGCAGACCCACTACGAGTGGCACGGCCGGGGCGTCGGGCCCGCGCCCCAGCGGAAGCGCTGACCCCCGCATCCGCCCCCGAAGCAGTCGGGGACATGCGTTTGCAAATTTTCTGATGGAGGAACGTGCGGGCCCAGCACACGCTGGGCCGGTGCAATGATGCACGCCATCAAGGAACGAGCAATGACCGCACATAAAAAAGCAACATACTTCTCTTCTGCGCTACTGTCTCTTGGCTTGGCTGCAATGTCAGCAGTTGCAGGCGCGGCGCCTGCCTCCTTCGTGATCGAACAGGTTTCGCATTATCGTGCGGGCTCCAGCGAAGCGATGGCGATCGCACATTGGTTGGACAACATGCCTGATGCAGAACGCCGCGTAATGGATCTGGGCGTGCTGACCGTGAGCCATCGGAAAGTCGGTAATGGCGCCTTGGCAGTGTCGGCCGCAGCCCCGCCGGTCGCACTGCCGCCGGCGGGTGCACCCGGGGAGCGCTACACCATCACCAACGAACTCCCTGGCGGCTTCATTGAGACCTGGACCTTCCAGTGGGTGGCAGGTGATGGCGGCGGCTGGAAGCAGACGGACTATGAGCAGCACGCGCCAATTGTGGAGCCGGAACGCCCCCAGGAACTCTAACTGATAGAAGCCGGGTCGTTCTTCTGACCACCCGCATCCGCCCCGGGCAACCCCCGGTGCGGGTGTTGCTCAGGCCATCATGGCCCGCGGGCCGTGCTGCTGGGTCTGCTGGTCGATCTTCTGCTGCTCGCGCTGCTGATCGCCTGCCTGCAGTGCACGCTCGCTGTTTTCCTGCACGCTCTGGCCCATGGCATCGGCGGTGGACACCGGTGCGGTGTTGCGGTTCAACGCGCTTTCGTCGTGCAGTGCATTGGCCTGCACGGTCTGCATCGGCAATGCCAGTGGCGGGCAGGCCTTGCTGCTGGAAGGTGGTGATCGCGTGGCGGCTGCCGGCACCCCTTACTTCCGTGTGCATCGGGAAGGGCGTGCCCGCCAACGGTTCAGTCCAGCAGTTGCAGGTACGTCTGCAGCTGGTCTGCGCGTGCGCTCAGGCGCATCACATCGTTCAGTTCACCCTGCAGGTTGCCCACCTGCGAGCTGTCATACAGGGCGGTATCCAGCTCGCTGTCGCGGCTGCGCGACTGCAGCCATGCGCGCTGTGCATTCACCAGCATGGTGCGGTTGTCGCCGCTCAGGCGGGCCTGCAGCTGCGTGTAGGCCTGGTTCAAGCGCTGGTCCTGGCGGGTGCTTTCCGCCGACAGGCACGCCGCCTGTTCAATCGCACCCTGAGCGCTGTCGCGGCAGGCGGTGAAGGTCGGGCTCAGGCCGGTGGCGGCCGGTGCCGCGCTTGCCGTGCCGATGGCCAGGGCGGCCACCATCAGGGCGGTCAGGGGCATGCTCATCCGCGTGCGCTGCTTCATCTGTTCTACGCATCCAGTCCATGGCGAGCGCCGAACTATACCGGCTGGCCGGGGGGGGAGCGGGTCGTCAACGCGGGACGACCGCCGCCACGGCTGCCCCTGTAACCGGGATCTGCGACCGCCCTCACGCAACATGAATCCAGTCAGGCATCTGCTGCGGAGGCTGCCTTAGCATGGCTGGGTGATGGGGCGGACGGACGGCCCAGCCCGGTACGGCAGCTGCCGTCCACTCGCAGGGAGACGCAGGTGATGCTGGCAACGACACTCCGCACGGGCTACGAACAGGTGCTGCTCGGCCGGCGCGTGGCATCGCTGCTGCTGTGCGCGGCACTGGGTGCCTGCCAACCCGCAGCGCCCACGGCGTCGGCTGCAGCGTCCGCGTCGCCCCCCGCGCAGGCACCCGCCGCCGCCCGTTATCCCGATGCGTCCTACAGCGCCGGGCGCCTGCGGCCGGCCTACTTCCGCTGCGTGGAAGGCGTGCAGCACGCGGGCACCCTGCAGGCCTGTGGCAGGGAAGAACTGGCCTACCATCAGAAGCATCTGCAGGAGACGACCGGCACCCTCGTGGCGGGATTGGATGGCGAGGCCAACGCGGCCTTCGCGGCCACCGAAGCGGCGTGGCGCCGCGATACCGACCACTATTGCACCGCGGCCGCCAACGCCGCAGTGCCTGCGCTGCAGGCCGCGCAGGAGTGCCGGCTGTCCCGCGTGGCCTACCGCGCCGATGCCCTGCTGGCGCACATCCGCCCACGCGATGCCTCCTTCACCCAGGCCTCGCTGCGCCCGCAGTACACCCGCTGTGTGCAGGATGCCCGCGGCAGGGATGACACGCTCGAGGCGTGCGATGCCGCCGAGTTTTCGTACCAACAAAAGCAGTTGGACCTGCAGGTGGCGCGTCTGATGGCCAGCCCGCACAGCCCGGTCAAGGACCGCTGGATGAACGAGCAGGCCTTTTGGGCCCAAGACACCGACAAGCGCTGCGCACCCATCAGTGACCATGCGGGTGCGCTGCTGGACGCGCAGTCGTGCCGCATCAATCGCTACGCCAACCGTGTTGTCGAGCTGCAGACGCACACGCTGGCACCGGGTCTTCAGTGATCCCGTTTTCAAGGAGAAATGAGCAATGAAGGCAATGACGCTTTTCCCGTGCATCGGTCGCGCGCTGTCCGCCAATGCCGGTGCGCTCGTGCTCGCCCTGGCGGTCGGCACGGGCCTGGCGGCGTGCAAGGACACCAGTGCGGACGCGGCCGTGCCCGCTGCCCCCGTGGCCACGGCCGCGACAACCAGCGCACCCGCCACGGCCCCGCAGTCAGCGCCCGCTGCACCCGGCACCACCACGTCGGCGGATGCCGATGATGATGACTTCCCGGCCGCGCGCCCGGATGACTCGTACAACAAGGCCACGCTGCGTCCGCAGTACACCGCCTGCGTGGATGCCTCCGACGGCGTGACGCCGGCCCTGCAGGCCTGCGGCGATGAAGAACTGCGCTACCAGGAAGACCGGCTGGCGCAGATCGTCGCAACGAAGGTCGCCAGCCCTGACAGCAAGGAAAAAGACGACTGGATGGACGCGCAGGCCGCCTGGTGGTCCGACACCGATCGCCACTGCAGCTGGGACCCGCTTACCGACGGCCAGGGCCAGATGCTGGATGCACAGTCCTGCCGCATCAACCGCGTGGCCAACCGCGTGGACCAGTTGAACGCTGCGACCCACCAGCCCTGAGCTGATCCCATCGAACCGCTTACCGTAAGGAGACCTGCAGCATGGACGTGGTGACCGACGCAAAGAAGGCGATCGACGGCTGGCATCGCGGCCAGACCTCTGCCAGCTATGAAACCAGCAATCGCGGGCCCGGCTGGATCTCCTCCGGCAGGGGCGACCACGGCGGCGTGTCCTATGGCACCTACCAGTTCGCCAGCGCGGTGGGCGGGGTGGACGAATACCTGGCGGGCTCGCGCTACGGTGCAGAGTTCCGTGGCCTGACGCCGGCCACCCAGGCCTTCAACGATCGCTGGAAAGAGGTCGCCGAGCGCGACAAGGGGGCCTTCGCCAGTGACCAGCACGACTTCATCCAGCACCAGTACTACGACAAGCAGCTGGGTCGCCTGAAGGACGCGGGCGTGGATCTGCAGGGTCGTGGCCCGGCGGTGCAGGACGCGCTGTGGAGCACCTCGGTGCAGTACCGCAACATGACCCGCGGTGTGTTCGTCAACGGCCTGAAGGCGGCCTACGGTGACGATTACAAGCTGTCCGAACTGAGCGACGAACAGATCGTACGCGCGGTGCAGGACTACAAGCACGACAATGTGCAAAGGCACTTTGAAAGCTCACCCACGCAATGGCCTGCGCTGCGCGAACGCACGCTCAATGAAAAGGCGGATCTGGTCGGGCTGGCGCGGTACGAGCAGGTCAATCGCCACCCGCAGGACTACCAGGGCAAGACCTACGAACAGGCGTTCGGTGAGCCGCTGCATCGCCCACGTGGCGGCCATGCCGCGCGCGCAGCCATGGCCGACGGCGTGCTGGTACAGGGCGAGCGTGGTGCCGAAGTGCAGGCCCTGCAGCAGAAGCTGGCGCAGGCCGGCTACACCGGCAAGGACGGCAAGGCGCTGAACCCCGATGGCGATTTCGGCGGCAACACCGAACATGCGGTGCGCCAGTTCCAGAAGGCGCACGGGCTTGAGGAAGATGGCAAGGCCGGCCGCGATACGCTGGCTGCGCTGGGCGCGGGTACGCAGACGCGTGCGCCGGCAGCCGAGCGCAGCCACGCGCAGGCACCCGCCCCTGCTGCTGCCGTGGCCGCTGCCCCTGGGGGTGGCCGCATCACGGTGGTCGAGCCGTACGGCAATGTCACCAGCAACCGCACGCTGGAACACGGCATGAGCGGGGAGGCGGCCTATCGCCTGCTGAAGATCCACCATCCCAACACCAATGCCGAAGCCGTGCGTACCGGCGATGCCAGCAAGGCCGACCGCCAATCGGGCATGGTGGAAGGCGAAATGGAGAACATCCGCACCAGCGGCGACAGGAACGGTATTCCGCTGGTGCGCAAGGACCTGATCCTGACCGACCGCCTGGCCAACCGCGACGTGATGATTCCCAACCCGGTGGCCGGTTACGTGCAGTTCCTGAAGGACCCGACCAACGGCATCGCCATCTACAGCCACCCCGCCGGCGATCCACGGCGCGAACTGGTTGGCCAGGTGCTGCACGGCGCAGTGGCATCCTCGCCGTACAAGAACGGCGACTTCGTCGAGTACGGCGCGCCGCTGGTGAAGCAGTCGAACGCAGGCACCAAGGCCGTGCACGCGCACATCGAAGTGGAACCCGAGCAGTTCCGCCGCTACCTGGGCGACATGCTCAACGACCGCATCACCCTGGGCGGCAAGGTGCATGCGCAGGGCCCCGACGCCGCGCAGGCCGCACGCAGCACGGCGCCGGCGGCGATGGCCGACGGCATGCTGGTGAAGGGCGAACGCGGCGATGAGGTCAAGGCGCTGCAGGGCAAGCTGGCGGCGCTGGGTTACACCGCGGCCGACGGCACGGCACTGGGCGTGGATGGCATCTTCGGCAAGGACACCCTGGCGGCGGTGAAGCAGTTCCAGGCCAGCAACGGCCTGGACGACGACGGCAAGGCAGGGCGCCTGACCCTCGCCCGCCTGGCCGACCCGGCTGCGGTGAAGGCGGGGGCGCATGCCGCCCCCGATCCGGCGCGCAGCGAACCGGCACGTACCGAACCTGCCGCTGCGCCGGCCGCGCCCAGCATGCGCGACGCTGGCCATGCCGAGAACCCGCGTTTCAGCCAGGCCCTGGAAAAGCTGCAGGCGCTGCAGCAGCAACGCGCGCAGGCCGGGCTGTGCCCGCTGTTCGGCAGCGCACAGGAAACCGAACGTGCCGCCGGCCAGTTGGCCTACGAGAGCAAGGTGGCCGGCATGGGCCAGATCGACCATGTGGTCGCGCGCCCCGATGGCAGCGGCCTGTTCGCGGTGCAGGGCGCATTGGGCGACCCGGCCGCACAGCGCGCCTTCGTTGATCGCCAGCAGGCCGTTTCCCAGTCGGTGGAAGCCAGCACCCGGCAGAGCGCGGAACTGGACAGCCAGTTCAACCAGCGCGCGCAGGACCAGCAGCAGGAGCAGGTGAAGGGGCGTGTGCAATAGGGTAGAGGGGCCGCGGCGAATGCTGGGTACGGCCGGTTGGCGCCGGCCGTGGGCAGCCACCGGCAGACGCCGCGAACCAGGCTGCTGCCGTAATCGCAGAAAGCAAGGAAAGGGCAGCCATCTGCATGAGTGGTGGACTGCTCCTACCCCATGCGCATCGCGGCTCGCGTCTGCTCTTGGGCATGCTCTTGCTGGGCAATCTGTTGCTGTCCCTGCGAAATCTGCTCGGCCTTGGCGAGCGACTGCTCCACGGGTGTGTTGATCGCTTCGCTGATCGCAACCGATGCGCGCTGATGTGCCGGGTTGTCGAGCTCGCCCTGCACGACGAACATGCGCTGCCCAGAGCCGTTGGTAGGCGGATTACCCAGCACGACGTGATCGACGCGTTCCAGGCCGTTGCTCTTGGCCGTTGCCAGCAGGCTGGCGGAGAGGCGTTCGCTGGTTGGATCAAACTCACGGCCGTGCTGCTGGTCGATGCCAGCAACGCCCTTGCGGATGGACTGCAGTATCTCTCGATCTCCTTCCATGGAAAGGGAGCTGGATGACGAGCCGCGTTCCTTCGGTGCGTCGACAGGTTCACGGGGGGGCATCACGGGACGTGTTTTGCTGGCGCTCAAGTGCGTCGATGCTTTCGCGGATTTCCCGCGGGGTGTCGGTCAACCCACCAATCTCGGACGCGATTACGCGCTCGCCGGTAACGCGATACACCGTATCGCTGGCCCATGATGCGCAGGTATTCGAATAACCCCAGGTTACCTTTTCACGCGATGCTGCCTCGAACTCGCGCAACTGTTCGGAGGACAAAGCGTAATATCGGCTGGCTGTTGCGTCGAAGTTGTTCTCGATGCCGCGACGGATGTCGGTGGCGGGCGGCGTCGTCTCATTACCGAAGCGCGGATGGTTTGCGGGCTACAGCCCGTAGGCCTCGGTCTTGCCGTCACGGGTGATGGTGAGCCAGGCGTGCCCATCAATCAGGGGCGCACCGGGCTTCGTGTTCGTATGGATGCCCAGTACCACGCGCTCTTGCGGCTGCTTCTCTTGATCAGACATCCGTATCCTCCTGCGTGTGCACGGTGATCAGGGATAGACCTGTTTCTCACCGTCGGAATGCACAACGACCACCCGTGATCCATCGTAGGGGAGGTGTACCTCCGCCTGCCACGTGTCATCCAGTGGGATCACCGATCTGGCCATGGGTTCGCAGGGGGCACCCACTGCGCAGCGTCCAATGACCACGCGTAACGTGTCGCCGACGCGTTCGTAATCCACGCCGCCGGAGTAGTGGCTGCTCTCAGGCCGGACCTTGTAACGCAGTGCGATCTCGGTTGCTGAGCGCGCTTGAACGCTGATGGGCTCGACCATCGATTGCGGATAAACCGGATTCATCCTTGCTCCTGAGCATGCGGGAAGGGTGATGACGAAAAGAGCTGCCATTGCCATTGCCTTGAATACCGGTTGGCGTGGCTTCCTGGGTGACATGTCAACAACGACTCTCTTGTGTCCATCCATGAGCCGCGATCTAAACATGTTGTGCATTTTTCGCGCAAGCAAAGACAAGATTCATTACGTCAAGGTGGATATGTCTGAGTGCATCGGCCGCCGTTGCCCCATGACGGTGGCCAGCGGTGATGGTGGTCAAGACGAAGCCGGAAAGTACAAAAAAGGAGATCCGCGCCGGCATCGGTGTACAGGGCAATTCCGTCAAGCAGCCCCGGCCCCGGCAGATACTGGATATCGCCCCCCTCAAATAAAAAGCCACGACGGCCATGGCCGCCAGGCCGCGCAGGATCTGCAGCGAGTAGTACCGGTCCCGTTCCATGTGATGGCCTCTTTGAGGGCGCGCATGCTACTGAGCTGGGCGGTGCGCTGAAGAGTCAGACGCGGCACTGGGCACTCAAGCAACCGGCGCTACAGAGTCCTCGGGTGATTTCTCAGGTTGTAGTACCGCGCGGTGCAACGACTCGGGCCGAGCCTCGGGGACGGGGTCCGCGAGCAGCTTCGCGCCCTTCTTGTGGGCAGCCCGTTTCAGCAGCTCCGACAGGTAGCCCAGCGCTACGTTCATGGTCGCGGGCGAACAAGCAGGGATAATGACCCTTTGCCGGACATGTGGTCGCCGCCGATGCGCTGCCTGGCCGGGATCTGGCAAAGGCTCTCCTGCAGGCGCGTTCCCGCTTCACGCGGTCCGCCCAGGTCTTGTCGGCCGTCTTGGTAGGGAAGGTCCAGGTTTGGTCTTTGTGGCCCTTGCGGCGCACCATAGCGCGCAAGGGGCCATTGCGGTTCTGCAGTGTCGACATCGGTGTGCCAGCCCGTGTTGTGCCAAGGCGTGCCTGGCACACCAATGGTGCAGATGAGCGGGAAAACACGGGAAGTATCGGGAAATTTGAGGCGCTTCCGGGTGCCAGCATTGATGGTAAGTATATGAAATCGTTGAATTTGAGTGACATCCGCCTGTCCGTCGCCCCCATGATGGACTGGACCGATCGCCATTGCCGCGTGTTCCACCGCGTGCTGGCGCCCGGCGCGCGGCTGTACACGGAAATGGTGCACGCCAACGCCGTCATCCACGGCGATCGCGAGCGCCTGCTCGGCTTCGACGGCAGCGAACAGCCGCTGGCCCTGCAGCTCGGCGGCAGCGATCCGGCCCTGCTGGCGCAGGCCGCGCGCATCGCCGCCGACTGGGGCTACGACGAAGTGAACCTCAACTGCGGCTGCCCGTCCGACCGCGTGCAGGCCGGCCGTTTCGGTGCCTGCCTGATGCGCGAACCGGAGCTGGTGGCCGAGTGCGTGGCGGCCATGGTCGCGGCGGTGGACATTCCGGTGACGGTGAAGTGCCGGCTGGGCGTGGACGAGGACAACGACTACGCGGTGTTCGCCGCGTTCGTCGATCGCCAGGTGCAGGCCGGTGCAGCGATGGTGGTGGTGCACGCGCGCAACGCCTGGTTGAAGGGCCTTTCGCCGAAGGAAAACCGCGAAGTGCCGCCGCTGAAGTACGACTGGGCCTACCGCTTGAAGCAGGAGCGCCCGGCGCTGCCGGTGGTCATCAACGGCGGCTTGGCAACGGTGGACGCGGTGCAGGCCCAGGCCGCACACGTCGATGGCGTGATGCTGGGCCGCGCGGCCTACCACGACCCCTACCTGCTGCATCAGCTGGAGGCGCTGCACACCGGCGCGCCGCTGCGCCCGCGCGGCGAACTGCTGCGCGCGCTGCGCCCCTACGTGCAGGCACGCCTGGACGAAGGCCTGGCGCTGAAGCACATCACCCGCCACCTGCTGGGCCTGTTCCACGGCCAGCCCGGCGGCCGCGCGTTCCGCCAGGTGCTGAGCGAGGGCGCACACCGCCCCGGCGCCGACTGGGCGCTGATCGAGCAGGCGCTGGCGGTGACCGAGCGCGAGGCCGACCGCGCCGCAGCGTGATTGCAGTCACATTCCTGACTTGACAAGCGGAGTTGATTCGTCCCGAATGTTCACTTAGATGAACGAAGCGGAGGCGGTCCCGGAAAAGTTCAGACCGGATTCACTGCGCAAAACCAAGAATTTGCAAAAGATTTGTAAATGTCGGGCCTGGTGCCCGATCCCCGGATTTACGACTTTTGAACAAATTGCCGTGCTCGGCTAGGATCGCTTCGATGTCTTCCGCTCCCTTCCACCGCCGTTTTGCCCTGGCCACCTTCGTGGTGCTGGCTGCTGCGCCGCTGTCTTCGGCGCTGGCGCAACAGCCGCCGCGCGGCGACCAGGGGCGGGCGGAGATGATGGACCGCAGCGACCGCGGTGGCCGTGGCGACGAACGCTCGTTGTCCGACGCCGTGCGCCGGGTGCAGCGCACCACCGGCGGCCACATCCTGGGCGCCGAGCGGGTGCCGTTCGATGGTCGTGACATCAACCGGGTGAAATACATGGACGACCGGGGCCGGGTCCGCTACATGGACGACCCCGCCCCGGCACGTTCACAGCCGCGCACGCCGCGGTCGGATATGTCATCACTACGCGGCGATAACCCCTGAACAGGGATAGTTGCCGCATCACCCCGTACCCACAGGCCTGCGGGCCACACCCAGCACACTAGGGAGAGTTCATGCGTATCCTTCTGGTCGAAGACGAAGCCCCGCTGCGTGAGACCCTGGCAGCCCGGCTCAAGCGCGAAGGTTTTGCCGTCGATGCAGCACAGGACGGCGAAGAAGGCCTCTACATGGGCCGCGAAGTGCCGTTCGACGTCGGCATCATCGACCTGGGCCTGCCCAAGATGTCGGGCATGGAGCTGATCAAGGCCCTGCGCGATGAAGGCAAGAAGTTCCCGGTCCTGATCCTGACCGCCCGTTCCAGCTGGCAGGACAAGGTCGAAGGCCTGAAGCAGGGCGCCGACGATTACCTGGTCAAGCCGTTCCACGTGGAAGAGCTGCTGGCCCGCGTCAACGCGCTGCTGCGCCGCGCCGCTGGCTGGAGCAAGCCCACCCTGGAATGCGGCCCGGTGGCCCTGGACCTGGCGGCACAGACGGTCAGCGTGAGCGGCAGCAACGTGGACCTGACCAGCTACGAGTACAAGGTGCTGGAATACCTGATGATGCATGCCGGTGAACTGGTCTCCAAGGCCGACCTCACCGAACACATCTACCAGCAGGATTTCGACCGCGACTCCAACGTGCTGGAAGTGTTCATCGGCCGCCTGCGCAAGAAGCTGGACCCGGACGGCGAACTGAAGCCGATCGAGACCGTGCGCGGCCGCGGCTACCGTTTCGCGATTCCGCGCAACGAGGGCTGAGCCGGCTCACCCTGGCGATAGCATGATGTCCGGCCGTCTGTGGTTCTTCCGACGCTGGCGGCCGCGCTCACTGCAGGCGCGCCAGACGTTTGCCGCGTCCGTGGGGCTGGTCGCGTTCCTGGCCCTGGCCGGTTACGCGCTCGATGCCGCCTTCGCCGATACGGCGAAGGCGAACCTGCGTGAGCGCCTGAAGAACTACGCTACCGCCTATGCGGCCGGCATCGACTTCACCCGCGACCGTTCGCTGTACATCCGCGAACAGCCGCCGGATCCGCGCTTCGACGTGCCCGGCAGTGGTCTGTACCTGCAGGTGGTGATGCCCGACGGCAAGGGCAATTCCATGTCCGCCGAAGGCCCCATGCTGCCCACCGTGGGCGGTGGCCTGCTGGCGCCGCGCCAGGAAGTGTTCGAAGGCCCGCTGCCGATGATCCAGATCGATGGCAGCCAAGGTTCGGTGTACCGCTATGGCCTGGGCCTGGTGTGGGACGCCGACGCCGACCCGGCCACCGAGTTCCCGTACACCATCTACGTGATGGAAGACTCGCGCGCGCTGGGTGCGCAGCTGCGCGTGTTCCGCAGCCGCGTCTGGTTCTACCTGGGCGGCATCGGCCTGATCCTGCTGCTGCTGCAGACGGTCATCCTGCAGTGGAGCCTGCGCCCGCTGCGGCGGGTGATCACCGAGCTGACCAAGGTGCAGCGCGGCGAGACCGAGCGCATGAGCGAACGCCACCCGCGCGAGCTGGAGCCGCTGACCGACAGCATCAACGCCTTCATTGAAAGCGAGCGCGAGAACCTCGAGCGCCAGCGCAATACCCTGGCCGACCTGGCGCACAGCCTGAAGACACCCATTGCCGTGCTGCGCACGCAGATGGACAGCGGTGCCGGCGACAATGCGCTGCGTGAGGAACTGGACGTGCAGCTGCAGCGCATGAACAACCTGGTGTCCTACCAGCTTGCGCGTGCGGCATCGTCGGGGCACAAGCTGTTTTCTGCGCCGCTGCCGATCGAACCCAACGCCGAAGAAATCGTGCGTGGCCTGGAAAAGGTCTACGCCGCCAAGGGCGTGCTGTGCGAATTCGACATCGACCCGGCAGCGCGCTTCCACGGCGAACCGGGCGACCTGCAGGAGCTGCTGGGCAATCTGCTGGAAAACGCCTTCAAGTGGGCCAAGCGCCGCGTGCTGCTGACCGCCCAGCCGTTGCCGGCGCCGAACGCGCGCCGCGCCGGCCTGCTGCTGGCGGTGGACGACGATGGCCCCGGCATTGCCCCGGATGACATCGGCAAGGTGCTGCAGCGTGGTGTGCGCGGCGATGAGCGCGTGCAGGGCCACGGCATCGGCCTGTCGATCGTGCAGGACCTGATCAAGGATTACCGCGGCGAGCTGCTGGTGGCCCGTTCCAGCGAACTGGGCGGCGCCCGCTTCGAAGCACGCCTGCCGCCGGGCCCGTGATCCCCGCCGCTACCGCTTCTTCGTAGAGTCGAGCCATGCTCGACTGACTTTGGCCTGGGCACCCGTAGAGTCGAGCTTGCTCGACTGTTCCTGGCAACGCAGTCGAGCAAGCTCGACTCTACCCACGGCGGCCCGCGCGTCGGCTGGGCGATGGTTCACCCGACCATCGCCGGCGGCGCGCCATACAACCGCCGCAGATGCGCGGCGACCGCGGGCAGTGCCTCGGCCAACAGATCCGGCGCGGAAAAATGGTACTCACTGGCCACCGCGAAGAACTCTTCCGGCGCCTCGGCCGCATACGGGTCGATCAACGTTTCCCCGCCTGCATCCACCTGCGCGCAGAAGGCATCGTAGGCCTGCTGGAACGTGGCCGCCCATTCGCGCTGCCAGTCGCGCGGCAAAGGCGGGGTGCCATCCATCGCCCCGTCCAGCGCATCCAGCTTGTGCACCATCTCGTGCACCGCCACGCAGAAGCCGTCGTGCGGCGCGGCTAGGTCGGCCTGCACATCGGCCCACGACAGGATCAGCGGACCGCTGTCCCAGGCTTCGCCAATCAGCTCGTCATCCCATTCGTGCAGCACGCCGGCCGCATCCATGTGGCTGCGGTGCACGCGGAACGCATCGGGGTAGATGATCAGCTGCGACCAGCCCTGCAGTCCCACCTCGCCAAATTCCAGCAGCGGCAGGCAGCAAAGCGCCGCCAGCAGCACGCCGTCGGTCACCTGCAGCTGCAGCCCGCCGACCGGGGTCAGGGTCTTTTCGTGCAGGAAGCGCGTGGCCAGTACGCGCAGGCGCGCGCGCCGCGCATCATCCAGACCGCGCAGCCAGGCCGCGCGCTGGCAGGCATCATCCCAATGGGCATCTTCGATCGGCCGCGGCGTCGGCCGCAGCCACTGCAACAACGACCTGATCAGCGGAACATGCCCGGCAGGTAGCTGTGCCACTTCGGTGCGCGGATGCGCGGCAGCACATCGTCATCGCCGCCGCCACCGGTGGTGGTGCTGGCCGCAGGGCGTACCGGCGCCGGCTTGGCCGCCGCGCTGGTGGGTGCGGCGCTGGGCGCGCGCTGCGAAGCGGCATCCCCGGCCGAATACACACAGGCACCCCGGCTGTCATCGAGCGCTGCCGTTGCAGACGCCGCGAAGGGCATCGTCAGCAGGATCAGGCAATGGGCATAACGGCGCATTGACGACATCCACGTTAAGGGGAGGTGAGTTCCCGATCATAGCCCGAACCAGGCCCCGCCGTGGAAGCCCCCCGGCGGGCGCCTGCCCGGCCTTTCCCGCATAATTCCTGCCTGACCTGACGGAAACTGCCGTGGACGATCGCCAACTGCTGGCCAAACTCGCTGCCGGTCGCCTGTCCGGCGATGCCCTGGCCCGTGAGCTGGGCCAGACCCGGGCCGCCATTTGGAAGCGGATTCAAGGACTTAGGGCCGCTGGTGTGGATATCCAGGGGCGCGCGGGCGAGGGCTACGGCCTGACCCGGGCGCTGGAGCTGCTCGACCCCCAGGCCATCCGCAGCCGCCTGCCCGCCGAAGCCCAGGCCCTGCTGCACGACCTGCAGGTGGCCTGGACGGTGGACTCCACCAACGCCGAATTGCTGCGCTGCAGCGCGCCAGTGCGCGGGGTCAGCGTGCTGCTGGCCGAGCGCCAGACCGGTGGCCGCGGCCGTCGTGGCCGCAGCTGGGCCTCGCCGCTGGCCGCCCATGTCTACCTGTCGGTGCTGCGCCTGTTCGAAGGTGGCCTGGGCCGTCTGGCCGGGTTGAGCCTGGTGGCCGGCGTGGCCGTGGCCGAAGCGCTGCACGATCTGGGCTTCACCCAGGCGCAGCTGAAGTGGCCCAACGACGTGCTGGTGGACGGCCGCAAGCTGGTCGGCCTGTTGGCCGAAGGCGGTGGCGAGTACGCCGGCCCGGCGCGCGCGGTCATCGGCATCGGCATCAACGTGCATATGCCGCCTGCCTTCGGGAACGAGATCACCCAGCCGTGGGTGGACCTGGATACGCTGGCCGGCACCGTGGTGGACCGCAACCAGGTGGTGGCCGCCGTACTGGCGCGCCTGCTGCCGGCGCTGGAAACCTTCGACCGCGATGGCCTGGCGCCGTTCCTGCCGCGCTATGCCGCGCTGGACATGCTGGCCGGCCAGGAAGTGCGCGTGGAACTGGATGGCCAATGGCAGTACGGCACCGCGCTGGGCCTGGCCGACGATGGCGCCCTGCGCGTGCGCATCGATGGCCGCGAGCGCCTGCTGCACGCCGGCGAAGTCAGCGTGAGGGCGGCATGAGCGATTGGTTGTTCGATCTGGGCAATTCGCGTTTCAAGTTCGCGCCGCTGCAGGGCAACCGTGCCGGCGATGTGCAGGCCTGGGCGCACGGCGCAGAAGGCATGGCCGCGCAACCCGAACACAGCCTGCCCAGCGGCCGCGTCGCCTTCGTTGCCAGCGTGGCCGCACCGTCGCTCACCGCTGCGATGCTGGACCAATTGCAGCGCCGCTTCGACGAAGTGCGTGTGGTGCGCACCAGCGCCGAATGCGCGGGCGTGCGCATTGCCTATGCGAAGCCGGAAAAGTTCGGCGTGGACCGCTTCCTGGCCCTGCTGGCGGCGGCCACCGCGCAACGGCCGGTGCTGGTGGTTGGCGTAGGAACCGCACTCACCCTGGACCTGCTGGATGGCAACGGCCAGCACCACGGCGGGCGCATTTCCGCATCGCCCACCACCATGCGCGAAGCCCTGCATGCGCGGGCCGTGCAGTTGCCGGCCACCGGCGGCGACTACAGCGAATTCGCCAACGACACCGCCGATGCGCTGGCGTCGGGTTGCGATGGCGCAGCGGTTGCGCTGATCGAACGCAGTGCGCAGCAGGCACAGGCGCTGCTGGGCATGCCGCCGGCGCTGCTGGTGCATGGCGGCGGCGCACCGGCACTGATGCCGTTGCTGCCGGGCGCCGACTACCACCCCTCGCTGGTGCTCGATGGCCTGGCCCGCTGGGCGGTGCACCCGGCAGCAGGCTAGTATCGGCGCATGCTGACCCGTGCCCTGATTGTCGTACTGGCCATCCTCAACCTGGGGGTCGCCAGCTGGTGGCTGCTGCGAACCGAACCCACGCGCGCACCTGCGCCAACGCCGCCCAGCGGCGTGGCCGAACTGCGCTGGCTGCCCGGCGGCACCGACGCGGTGGCCGTGGCACAGACCGCTGCCGCGCCGACCGAAGCGCTGGTAGCGCGCGAAGCCGCGCCGGGCGCCGCGCTGGCGCCTGCTGACGCACCGGCTGCTGCGCCCACTCCGACCGCCGCGCCGCAGCCGCAGCCAACCGCCGCCGTGCCGCTGGCCGCTGTGGCCAAGCCCGCCGCACCGACCCCGCCGGTCGCCGAAACCCCTGCGCCGGAAAAGCTTGCGCCTGAAAAGCCGGCCGCGCCGCCACGCTGCATCGCGCTGGGGCCGTTTGCCGACCGCGCCGCTGCCGTGGCCGCGCAGGGCCGCGCCGGCTCCCTGCTGGCGCCCGCCCGCCTGCGCGAACAGCCGGCCGCCAGCGGCAGTGCCCGTTACCGCGTACTGCTGCCTGCCGCGGCCAGCCGCGATGACGCACAGGCCACGGTCAAGCGCATCGTTGCCGCCGGGCTGAGCGACTACTACATCATCGGCCAGGGCGAAGAGGCCAATGCCATTGCCCTGGGCCAGTACCGCAACCGCGAAGGCGCCGAACGCCGCATGGCTGCCGTGCAGGCCGTCGGCTTCCAGCCGCGCCTGGTGGCCAGTGGCGAAGCCGGGCAGTGGTGGCTGGAAGGGCAGTTGGCCAGCGGCAGCGAGCCGGGCCAGGTGCAGCAGCGCAGCGCCGCCGCACAGCAACGGTCGCTGGACTGCACGCGACTGCGCTAGAATCGGGTCCCGGCCGCGCCAAGCGCCGCCGGCGTAGCACCCAGCACCCCATGCCGCTTTAGCTCAGTTGGTAGAGCAACTGTCTTGTAAACAGTAGGTCATCCGTTCGATTCGGATAAGCGGCACCACCTGGGGTTGCCCATGTGCACCGGAAGCGGGGGCAGCCACAAAAGCCAGCGCAGTGCGCTGGCTTTTTCGCACCTAGGCCTACTGCAGCCGAATCAGCTCGTTTCCGATCTGCTGGCACCGTTGCAGCATCGACGCGCCGGAAGGCGTTCCAAGCCGGATGGTGCCGTCCACCAGCAGCGTCAGCACTGATCACAAGCCCCGCCGCGATCTGCAGGCTGATGCTCCGCTCAGTGTGCGCACGGCGGTGCAGATGAGGGGTGACTACAGCGGTTCGACCCGGCAGCAGGAACGCGGTGTGGAAATAGCGGAGAGGACCGACAGGTACCGAAACAACGTCGGTACAACCCGATGAAGCAACGCCCTTGGGCAGCGTGGTGGTCGCGCAGCCTGCAAGACCCATGGCGCAGATGCCGAGCAACAAACTTGCGATCCTGTGCATTCCGTCTCCGCATGAAAGCGGGGACTGACGTGCTCGCTCCGGTGAATCAACCGACTTGTCATTTCCGTGTCCACGCTCGACGTTCAGTGATCAACACACCGGCGGTCCTCGAGTTTAAGAGACAACGGGACGATTGCAGGACTCTTGACCGCATGTAGCCTATGGGCTACAGTTCTGCCGTGGAGATCAAGCGCACTTCCCAGTTCGCGACATGGATCGACGACCTGAAAGACGTGGCCGGACGTGCTCGAATTCTGGCCCGGATCCGCAGGCTGGGCGAGGGGAACCCTGGGGACCACCGGAATCTGACAGACGGTATCTCCGAGTTGCGCATCGATGTAGGACCCGGCTACAGGGTGTATTACACGCAGCGCGGTAAGACGTTGGTCATCCTGCTGGTTGGCGGAGACAAAAATTCCCAACAGCGGGACATTCTGAAAGCGAAGGCGCTGGCCCTCGACCTTTAAGGCGTAGGCGCTGCGACCGGAACAACCGTAGAGCCCGGCGAGGCCGGACAGGAGCACTACACCATGAGTTCCAGCAAGAAGACCGCAGTGGCGACGTTCGACGTTGCCGAGCACCTTCGTACGCCCGAAGAGATGGCTGCTTACCTTGACGCATGCATCGCCGAAAGTGATGGCGATTCCGCATTCATCGCCAAGGCACTTGGCGATATCGCCCGTGCCCAGGGAATGAGCAAGGTCGCCCGCGACGCAGGCCTGTCCCGTGAGAGTCTGTACCGCGCTCTGTCGGGCGAGCGCAGCCCGGACTTCGCCACGATCCTCAAGGTGACACGCGCACTCGGTGTGCAATTGCACGCGAGTGCACTGTGATGAATCGCGCCGGCGCAGCGTGTGCAGCGCAAGCGGTTGCGTTGCCTCAACGCTGCTGATCCCTCAGGAACAACCAGGTAATCAACGTTGCATCCGGTCCCTGCGGATCGGTGAACGGCAGCCCCGACGTGCTGCCGCTCCACGCATGCCCCATGCCCTGCACCACGTAGTGCTGCACCAGCGTGCGGCCGCCGTACTGGTAGCTGTAGACCGTATAGGCATGCCCGCCCGGTACCTGCCCATTGAAGATGCTGGTTGGCGTGGTGCCCACCGAATCGTTGTCCAGGCCGTCGTCGGCCAGATCGTTGGTCTGCAGGAACTGGCGTACCGCCTGCTGGCCGTTCACTGGGTTCACCGTGGTATCGGCGCTGCCATGGAATGCCAGCACCGGCAGCGGTCGCGGCGACGGCGATCGCGAACACTGCCACGCCAGCCGCCCGTTGCTGTCTGGTGAGTAGATGCTGCCGGCCAGCAGCGCATAGGCACTGCCCGATACCGTGGTCGCGCCCTTGTACATGCCACCGGCATGCACCGCACCGGCGGCGAACACATCCGAATAGCAGGCCAGCATGATCGAGGTCATCGCACCGCCGGCGGAAATGCCGGTCACATAGACCCGTCGCGGGTCGACGCTGTAAGCGGATTTCACCGCGCCCACAATGCCGGCCAGGATCGACGCCTCGCCGCTGCCGCGCGCCTGGTTCACTGGCAACTGCCAATTCCAGCAGCGCCCGCCATTGGCGGTCACGTTCTGCCGCGGGTACACCACGATGAAGCCCTCGCTGTCGGCCACCTCGTTGAAGCCCACGCGGGAAGAGGCTGCGCCAATTGATTCTCACGATGCAATCGCACGTTCTGATCGGAAAGTTGAATTGACGTTTTTGGCTAAAAGCGCTGATTACAAGGCAAAAACGACAGAATGCGCGCTGCTCAGGAATGCGTTGAATGGCGTGCCGTATCAAACGCCTGATGCGCATCGCACCCGGGAGCGTGTAAAGATTACTTAACCCTGCGGGCGTGCCTTCATACCACCACATGCAGGCCCGCGCGTCCAATGATGGACGCGCGGGCAGCCGTGATCGACGACCCGACTTCTTCTTCGGTCTCAGAAGCCAGGGTCACCTGGCTACGATGGCTGCCGCGCCGCCCACCGCGCAGGCCATCCAGGACAGCGTGAGCAGCCGCGTCGCATAGGACTGGTTGGTGAAAGGCGGTGCTCTGCGAAGCCGTGACCTGTAGCAAAGAATGGCGGCGATGAACGCCAGCGACAGCAGCAGGTAGGAACCGGCTACCCAGCCTTCCAAACGCGCGGGGCTGCGAAGCCCCGCCATCATCCAAACCCCGCTGGACCACGCAAAAATCAGCAGCGTGGTTAGAAGTACCCGATTACCGTGCATGGTCTGTCGCTTGCGCATGGCGCATCTCCTTTCATCTGCAAGACACGGCGCATGCCTGTGGTGTGCGCCGTAGCTACCGTGAGCGGGACGATCACGCGGCGATGCAAGGCCGGTAAGAGGGAAAGTCGACATGTACGAGAACTGGGTCGCACAACGTAGTTTCTCCTCTACAAGGATCAGCTTTCCCCTACACCGCAGCGATGGCGAACGCTGGCCCCGCCAGCAGGCGAGACACGTCAGCGCCGGCGACCGACGCCGAGGGCCGAAACGCGGGCACTCACATCCGCACCGACACCTGCACCGCATACTCCGCCCATCTGCCCGTTCCGGGCCCGCTCGGGAGCCGACCATGCGCCTGAAGACGCTGTCTGTTGTTGCCGCTGTGCTGGGTGTTGCGCTCACGACGCCGGCGCTGGCCGCCGTGCCCTTCCTCAATGCCCGCTGCCCCGGTGGCATCGACGTGCATGCCGACGCGGGCGGGCCGGTCTATGTGCAGGGGCGGCAGACCACCCTGAAGCATGTGAATGACCGCTACGCCGAAGCGCGCGATGCACAGAGCGGGCTGACGGTGTCCATCAGCACCGGCGACGATGGCACGCCGCAGGTCAGCTACACCGGCCGCAATGGGGCCAACGGCATCTGCCAGGTCAGCGACAGCGCGGCAGCATCGCCGCCGTCGCCCACGCACCGGCACGACAACGACGGCGATGCCGCGTTGCCCAACGAGGTCACCTGCGAATCCACCGACCAGCGCCAGGTGTCCTGCGACATGAACACCCGTGGCGCCGTGGAAGTGAGCCGTCAGCTCAGCCGCACCCGCTGCGAGCAGGGCGTGAACTGGGGCCTGTCGCGGCATTCGGTCTGGGTAAGTGGCGGCTGCCGGGCGGTGTTCCGTAACACATCCAGCGCACCCCGCGCCGCACCCGCCGGTGATGCCGCGCTGGGATCGTGCAATGCGCGCAAGGGCGACCAGGGCACGCTGGTCACCCAGGTGCCGGTGGGCAGCGATTACCAGGAACTGATCATCGAATATGCCGATGGCCGCTTCCTGTGCATGCTGCGCAACAACGGCCAGGTGCAGAGCCTCACCCCGGTGCGCCGGCGCTGACCCCCGCTGCTGCACCGCCGCGAGTGGTGTCACACGCCTCTGGCTAGACTGTGCTTCTTTTTCGTTCGCAGGAGGCACCCATGGCCCATCCCATTTCCGTCACCCTGATTGGCGTGCCGACCGACGTGGGCGCGGGCCATCGCGGGGCGCGGCTGGGGCCGGAAGCCCTGCGCGTGGCCGGCCTGCCCGAGGCGCTGGCCGCGCGTGGCGTGGACGTGCGCGACCTGGGCAACCTGGACGGCCCGCGCAACCCGTGGACGGCGCCGGTGGCCGGCTACCGCCACCTGGATGAAGTGGTGGCCTGGAACCGTGCACTGATGGAGGCCAGCTACGCCGAGCTGCAGGCCGGGCGCATGCCGATCATGCTGGGCGGCGACCATTGCCTGGGCATCGGTTCGATCACCGCCGTGGCGCGCTGGTGCCGGGAGCAGGGCAAGACCCTGCGCGTGCTGTGGCTGGATGCGCATTCGGATTTCAACACCAGCGATGTCACCCCGTCGGGCAACATCCACGGCATGCCGGTGGCCTGCCTGTGCGGCCTGGGCCCGGACGAACTGACCCGGCTGGGCGGCAGCGCCCCGGCCATCGCCCCCACCCAGGTGCACCAGATCGGCATCCGTTCGGTGGACCCGGACGAGAAGCGCCTAATCAAGACCCACCGGGTTGATGTGTACGACATGCGCTACATCGATGAGAACGGCATGAAGCGCACGGTGGAAGCCGCGCTGGCCGGTGTGGATGAAAACACCCACCTGCATGTCAGCTTCGACGTGGATTTCCTGGACCCCAGCATCGCCCCCGGCGTGGGCACCACCGTGCCGGGCGGGGTGAACTACCGCGAGGCGCAGCTGGTGATGGAAATGATTGCCGACAGCGGCCGCATGGGCTCGCTGGACATCGTGGAACTGAACCCGCTGCTGGACAACCACAACACCACTGCCGAGCTGGCCGTGGACCTGGTGGAGAGCCTGTTCGGCAAATCCACCCTGATGCGCGACTGAGCCTGCCTGCCGCAGTCTGAATGGCCCGCTGCGCCGTTCACACTCGCTCCACGCCGTTGCCGCCAGATTGCACGTCAAGCGACGGCGGTGCCTTCGGGTACCGCCGCCAACCGACAGAATCCGACCCGCGATGTGCGCGGTGTAGCGGCCAACCCAAGGAGAAGCTCATGAAGCGTGTAGTTGCCCTGATGCTGTTGTCGATGTTCTCGGTGGCCATGCTGTCCGGCTGCAATACCGTTGCCGGCGCCGGCAAGGATGTGCAGAAGGCTGGCGAAAAGGTCGAGGATGCCGCCAAGGGCAACTGAGCCTGCGGTGGTGCGACACACGGAAAGGCCGGGCATGTCCCGGCCTTTTTCGTGCGCGCGTACAGGCGGCGTGCAACGCGCCGGGTAGTGAACCATTCAAGCAGGTGAGCATGCTTTTCATGGTGGGTTGACCGCTGTTCAACAGGCAGTGCGCGAAGCTGGAACCACGGTAAGAACGCCGTTGCAACCAAGGATTCCAGCAATGAACAAAGACATCATTTCCGGCAAGTGGTCGCAGCTGAAGGGCAAGGCCCAGGCCAAGTGGGGCGATCTGACCAACGATGATTTCGATGTGGCAGAAGGCAACGCCGAGTATCTGGCCGGCCGTCTGCAGGAACGCTATGGCTGGGCGAAGGACCGTGCCGAGAAGGAAGTCAGCGAGTTCTCGGACAGCGTGCGCAAGGATTACCCGGACTTCAGGTAAGTCCGGCGCTCAGACACCTGAGCGTCCCCCACAGCCCGACGCCCGCGCCAAAATGGTGCGGGCGTCGTGCTGTGTGCGCTCAGCGCGCCGGCGGATCGGGCACGTAGCGGTTGGGGAAGGCCTGCGGTTCCTGCACCAGGCGCGATGGGGCATCCAGGCGGATGCCACGTGCGCGCAGGTTGCGGGCGCTGTCGTAGCGTAGCTGCACCACCTGGGTGGGCGTGCGGCTGGCGCGCTCGAACTGGGTATCGCGCACCTGCGAGTACTCGCGCTCGCCATGGCCGGTGCCCAGCGCCGACGCCTGGCTGCGCGCCTTGCTGGCGCTGGTGCTTTCCATGCGGCTGGCACTGGCATCGGCCGCGGCGGATTCGGCGGCGGGGGCCGGCGCGGCCGGTGCCGGCGGCGGCAGATGGCGCAGCGGCGGACGCGGGGTGGGCCGCCAGCGGTAGGCCTCGTTGAACACCGCCATGCCGACCACGCCGATGTTGTCCGGCCGTCCGGTGCGGCTGGCGTAGCTGCCGCCGGGGCTGCTGAAGACGAACTGGGCCACTTCGTCCTGGCTCTTGCGCCAGCCGGTGATGTCCGCGCTCTGGCCCGGGTCGAGCACGTAGCCGGTCTGCGACGGATCGGCATCTTCGCCGGAAATGGCATTGATGCCGTCCACCGACAGCACCACCAGCACCCGCCGCGGGCTGTCGTTGTACAGGCGCACGGCGTAGCGGTGGCCGCGTTCCCCGGCCACCCACTGCTGGCCGTCGGCGGCATAGCTGCGCAGTTCGGTATCGCGGTCGCGGTCCACCAGCACCATCCGCACCGGCTGTTGCGGGTAGGGGGCCGACGGCGGCGGGGCAGGCCGGAAGCCGGCCAGGGGCAGGATCAGCAGCAGGGGCAGCAGGCGCTTCATGGCAGGTCTCCGGTGGGCTCGAGTGAACAAACGCACGGCCGGCCCCGACGGGGTTGGCCCGGCACGCGGTAAACTGGCCCCGTTCATCGAAGGTTTCCGCACGCAGTCATGACGACCCGAGTCCTTACCGGCATCACCCCCTCCGGCACGCCCCACCTGGGCAACTACGTTGGCGCCATCCGCCCGGCGATCGCCGCCAGCCGCGCGCCGGATATCGAAAGCTTCTTCTTCCTGGCCGACCTGCACAGCCTGATCAAGGCCCAGGACCCGCAGCGCACCCAGCGCGCGACCCTGGAAATCGCCGCCAGCTGGCTGGCCTGCGGCCTGGACCCGGAACATGTGTGGTTCTACCGGCAGAGCGATATCCGCGAAACCACCGAACTGATGTGGTTCCTGACCGCCATCGCCAGCAAGGGCATCCTCAACCGTGCCCATGCCTACAAGGCGGCGGTGGACAAGAACCGCGAGGAAGGCGTGGACGAAGATGCCGGCGTGAGCGCCGGTCTGTTCATGTACCCGGTGCTGATGGCCGCCGACATCCTTATCTTCAAGGCCAACCAGGTGCCGGTGGGCCGTGACCAGATCCAGCACATCGAAATGGCGCGCGACTTCGCCCAGCGCTTCAACCACGTGTACGGCAAGGAGTACTTCCCGTTGCCCGAGGTGGTGATCGACGAGCAGGTGGCCACTCTGGCCGGCCTGGACGGCCGCAAGATGAGCAAGAGCTACCACAACACCATTCCGCTGTTCGCCCCGCGCGAAGAGCTGAAGAAGCTGGTGTTCTCGATCCTGACCGATTCGCGCGCACCGGGCGAACCGAAGGACACCGAAGGTTCGGCGCTGTTCCAGATGTACCAGGCGTTCGCCAGCGCCCAGCAGACCGCCGCGTTTGCGCAGGCCTTCGCCGAGGGCATCAGCTGGGGCGATGCCAAGCAGCAGCTGTTCGAGCGCATCGACAGCGAACTGTCGCCGCTGCGCGAGCGCTACAACGCGCTGATGGCCGAGCCGGAAAAGATCGAAGCGCTGCTGAAGCGCCGTGGCCAGCAGCTGCGCGAACAGCTGGCCATGCCGCTGCTGGACGAACTGCGCCACGCCGTGGGCCTGCGCGATCTGTCCAGCGCCGGCGATATCGCCAGCGAAGACGCCGGCGTGGCCCGCGTGGCCCCGCCGCTGTTCAAGCAGTACCGTGAGAAGGACGGCCGCTTCTACTTCAAGCTGACCGCCGGCGACGGCACGCTGCTGATCCAGAGCGAAGGCTTCGATTCGCCGCGTGATGCCGGCCAGCTGATTGCCGTGCTGAAGCAGGCCGAGCAGGGCGACGCACTGCAGAGCGAGCTGTTCAAGCTGGAAGCCGACGTAGAGGCCGTGCTGGCCGCACTGGCGGCGCTGCGCGACGAGTAACGTGGCCCTTGTAGCGTCGAGCTTGCTCGACTTCGCCCTGATGTAGAGTCGAGCCATGCTCGACTTCGCCCTGATGTAGAGTCGAGCCATGCTCGACTGCTGTTGATCCGCCAGTCGAGCATGGCTCGACTCTACAGAAGGGCCGTCGAACAAGCTCAACGCTACGTACCACACGCAAACATAGGGGGAGTCTGCAATGGCCTGGTTGTCGCTGCTGCTGTTCCTGCCCTGGTTCCTGCTGCTGGGCAGCCTGTACTGGCTCTTCCCGCGCCAGCCGCGCACCCTGCGGCGGCGCGTGTTCGAAAGCGCCAGCCTGGTGCTGGCCTTCCTGTTGAGCATCGTGGCCATGTTGTGGGGCCACCATATCGGCCTGGTGCAGGCCGGTGCCGGCCCGATCTGGCCGCAGGTGCTGGCCGTGCTGTACGCCTACGGCGCGTTCCTGGCAGTGCTGGGGCTGGCACTGCTGCTGCGGCCGAGGTTCCTGGAAAGGTAGCGTCGACCGTTGGTCGACTGCGCTCCTGCAGGGCATTGCCAAATATCCGCGCTTCGCGCGAAGTCGACTGACAGTCGACTCTACCCCCGGCCCCCGTACCCCTCCGACCAAAGCCGCATCGAACCGCGCCCCCGCGGCGGCCTACCATGGGCATCTGTTCCGCCTTCTGCCAGGTGCGTGCCGATGACCGCCGACCCCAGCATCCACACCATCGATACCGGTTTCCAGCGGGCGCAGTTCGATGCTGCCTACCTGATCGAGGAAAACGGTCGCGCCGCCTTCGTCGATTGCGGTACCGGACTGTCGGTGCCGGCGATGCTGCAGGCGTTGGCCGATGCCGGCTTGGGTCCGGAAGCGGTGGACTGGCTGCTGCTGACCCACGTGCACCTGGACCACGCCGGCGGCGCCGGCCTGCTGATGCAGCAGTTGCCCAATGCCCGTGCCGTGCTGCACCCGCGCGGCGCGCCGCACATGATCGACCCCACCCGGCTGATTGCCGGCGCCACCGCGGTGTACGGCGCCGAGGAAATCGCACGCAGCTATGGCCGCATCGAGCCCATTGCCGAACATCGCGTGGTGGTGGCCGACGACGGCCACCGCATCGATCTGGCCGGCCGCGAGCTGTTGCTGCTGCACACCCCCGGCCATGCGCTGCACCACTATTGTGTGTGGGATGCGCGCAGCCGCAGCTGGTTCACTGGCGATACCTTCGGTATTTCCTACCGCGAACTGGACAGCGCCAAAGGCGCCTTCATCTTCCCGACGTCCTCGCCGGTGCAGTTCGATCCCGAGGCCATGAAGGCGTCGATCCAGCGCATGCTGGCTTACGACCCGCAGGCGATGTACCTGACCCACTACGGGCGGGTGCAGCAGGTGCCGGCGCTGGCCGCCGATCTGATCGAGCAGATCGATGCCATGGCCACCATCGGCCGCCAATGCGATGGACGGCCCGATCGCCACCGCTGCCTGCTGGCGGCATTGCAGGCGCTGTACCTGGAACGCGCGCAGGCGCATGGCTGCGCACTGGACCAGGCTGCGGTGGCCGAGGTGCTGGCCATGGATATCGAATTGAACGCGCAGGGCCTGGCCTGCTGGCTGGACCGCGTGCGTCGCTGAACGCAACGCACGCCGTCGTCGCACTGTCACGCTACACTTCAGGGCATCCCTTCCTGCCGTGGTATTGCCGTGAATCCGATGCGCGTGTTGCTGCTGTCATCCTGCCTGTTTGTCGGGGGCCTGGCCCATGCGGCCAATGATCTTCCCGGTGGCGGCATCGATCCGCAGGCGCTGTCGCGCCACGTGCGTGTGTTGGCCTCGGACGAGTTCGAAGGCCGCGCGCCGGCCACGGCAGGCGAAGAGCGCACCGTGCAGTACCTGATTGAACAGTTCCGCAGCTATGGCCTGCAGCCCGGTGGCGCCGATGGCAGCTGGGTGCAGCCGGTACCGCTGGTGCGTGCGCAGCTGGATGGCGCGGCCAACGCCAGCCTGGCCCTGAAGGGCGGCACCCGCGCGCTGGTGAACGGCGAAGACGTGACCCTGCAGAGCCTGCAGCCGCGCAAGCGCGTGCAGATCAAGAACGCACCGCTGGTGTTCGTCGGCTACGGTATCGATGCGCCGGAACGCCACTGGAACGATTACAAGGATGTGGATCTGCACGGCAAGATCGCCGTGGTGCTGATCAACGATGCCGACTTCGAAGCCGATGCGCCGGGTGCGTTCGACGGCAAGGCGGTGACCTACTACGGCCGCTGGACCTACAAGTTCGAAGAAGCCGCGCGCCGAGGCGCCGAGGGTGTGCTGATCGTGCACGAGACCGCGCCGGCCGCCTACGGCTGGGCCACGGTGAAGAGTTCGGGCACCTCGCCGCTGTTCGACATCGAGCGCAGCAACGCCGAAGCGATGGCCCAGCACACGCCGCTGCGCGGCTGGATGCAGCGCTCGCTGGCCGAGGCGATCTTCGCTGACGCCGGCCTGGATTTCGACGCCGAGAAGCGCAAGGCCATGCAGGCCGACTTCCGCCCGGTGCTGCTGGACAACGCCCGTCTCAGCGCGGAATTCGCGCTGAAGCGCGAGCAGGTGGTGACCCGCAACGTGGTGGCCAAGCTGCCCGGTGGCGAGCACGGCGATGAAGCCGTGATCTTCTCGGCGCACTGGGATGCCTTCGGCATTGGCCAGCCCGACGCCAAGGGCGACCGCATCCGCCGTGGTGCAATCGACAACGCCACCGGCGTCGCCACCGTGCTGGAACTGGGCCGGGTGTTCGCCGCCGGCCCGCAGCCGCAGCGCACGCTGTTCTTCGTGGCCCTTACTGCTGAAGAAAAGGGCCTGCTGGGCGCCAGCTACTACGCGGCGCACCCGCTGGCACCGCTGGAAAAGACCGCCGCCGTGCTGAACATCGAAATGTTCAGCCCCGATGGCGCCACCCGCGATATTGCCTCGTGGGGCAAGGGCCGCGTGTCGCTGGAAGGGGATCTGGAACGCGTCGCCAAGGCCCGCGGCCGCAGCTACAGCCCGGACCCCAATCTGGAAGCCGGCTTCTTCTACCGCGCTGACCACTTCGCCTTCGCCCGCCTGGGCGTGCCGGCCATCACCATCGGCCCGGGCCTGGACAAGCTGGAAGGCGGCGTGGAAGCCGGCCGCGCGCTGCGCGAGAAGTACTTCGCCGACTGCTACCACCAGGCCTGCGATGCCTGGACCCCCAGCTGGGACCCGGCCGGCCACGCCGCCGATACCCTGTTGGTGTACGACCTAGGCGCCGAACTGGCCAACAGCCGCCGCTGGCCGACCTGGGAAGAAGCGTCCGAATTCCGCGGCGCCCGCGAGAAGAGCGAAGCCGCCCGCCGCTGATGGGTCGGGGCATGGGCGGTGGCGATGTGGGTATGACCACGTCGCCATGACGGCGGTGAAATGGGATCGGCGTCATGTCGTCGGCGATATGGCATCGGCGCCATGACGTCGGTGATACGGCAACGGCGCAATGACGCCTGCGGTAGAGTCGACTGTTAGTCGACTTCGCGCGAAGCGCGGGTTTCATGCGTCGGACGGGAAGGCAGTCGACTAACAGTCGACTCTACCCAGTCGACTCTACCCAGCCGCCATCAATCGCGTCGCCGTTACCGGCGGCCGCGAAGCAGCCGCCATGCGCACCAGGCGCTGGCGAACAGGGCAACTACATACAGGCCGGCCCGCGGACCGGACGCAAGCGCGCGGCCGGGATTCTCACCGCGATGCAGTTGCAGGTTCATGGGCGTGGCATCACCGCCCAGCACCGTGGCCAGCGCCACCAGCAGGGCAAGGCAGAACAGCAGCAGGGCGATGCCGAAACCGATACGCGGCCATTGGGCCTGCGCGGGTGGGCGTCGCAGCAGCCAGGCCACCGTCGTGGCCAGGGCCGTACCCAGGGCCACCCACATCAGTGGGGTGGCCGGGTAAACCGCAGCCACCGGCATTGCACCGGTGGCTGCCATCAGAACCGCACCGTTACTTGCGGGTGCCGTCGAGCCAGTTCGGGCCCTTGTTGGTAAGGAAGAACACATAGACCACCAACGATACCGCGATCGTGGCGGTCACGTAGATGGCGAACCAGTCCACGTGGCCGGTCTTCAGCGCGCCCTGGTACAGCAGCGGCGCGGTACCACCGAACAGCGAATTGGCCAGCGCGTAGCCCAGGCCCACGCCCAGTGCACGGATGTGGGCGGGGAACAGTTCGGCCTTCACCACGGCGTTGATGGAGGTGTAGCCGGTGAGGATGACGAAGCCCAGCGCCAGGGTCAGGAAGGCGAGGGTGGCATCATGCTGGTGCGGCAGCTGGGTGATCAGGTACCAGCTGTACAGCACACCGCCCACGCCGAAGAACACCAGCAGGCTCTTGCGGCCGATGATGTCCGACAGCCAGCCGCCCACCGGCTGCAGCACCATCAGGAACGTCAGCACGCCCAGGTTGACCAGGGTGGCGGTCATCGGGTCGTCGGCGGCGAACGCGCTCTGGATCATCTTCGGGCCGTTCACCGAGTAGGTGTAGAAGGCAATGGTGCCGCCGGCGGTGATCAGGAAGCACAGCAGCAGCGGGCGCCACTGGTGCACGAACAGTTCGTACATCGAACCGGACTTCTTCGCCTTGCCTTCGCGCGCGGCCTCGATCGACGATTCTTCCATCGTCTCGTCCATGCCACGGCGCAGCCAGAAGACCACCACGGCAGCGATACCGCCGATGCCGAAGGCGATGCGCCAGCCGAACTCCGAGATTTCCGGCTTGCCCCAGACGCTCAGCATCAGGAACAGGGTGAGCTGGGCCAGCACATGGCCACCGACCAGGGTGACGTAGTGGAACGAGGACAGGAAGCCGCGGCGGCCGGGAATGGCGGCCTCGGACATGTAGGTGGCGCTGGCGCCGTACTCACCACCGGTGGCGAAGCCCTGCAGCAGGCGCGCGAACAGCAGGATGATCGCCGCCCAGATGCCGATGCTGGCCGCGGTGGGGGTAATGGCGATCAGGAACGAGCAGACGGCCATCAGCGTGACCGACACGGTCAGCGCCAGGCGGCGGCCATGGCGGTCGGCGAAGCGGCCGAAGAACCAGGCACCGATGGGGCGCATCAGGAACGTGGCGGCGAAGATCGCCCACACGTACATCGTGGAGTTCTTGTCTTCGGGCGAGAAGAACTGCGATTCGAAGTACACGGCGAACACCGAGTACACGTAGACGTCATACCACTCCACCAGATTGCCGGCGGAGCCTTTGAGGGTATTGGAGATCGACCGGCGCAGCGCGGCGCCGTCGGTGCTGGGGACAGCGGAATGGGACGTGGTGCTCATCCGGTTGGGGATCCTCGATGCGGCGCTTCCGTGCGGGAAAGATCGGTGCCAGCCGCGCGCGGGGCGCTGGCGGTCAGCCTCCTGGGTACTGCATCCCATGTCAACGCCAGGTGCCGGAACAGGCGGGGCAGGGCATGGGACCGCACAGGATGACAGCGGCGGGGGGGAGGGACCATAGCTAGATCGTCGTATGCGATGCGTAACGGGGATCCTGGCGGAGTCAGTCGATCGTGGCAGGCGTTGGCTCAGCCGGACAAACAATTGCAGTTCTGAAGTTTCTGCCTGCCCAGAGCCGCAATATCACCGCTGTGATGGCCAAAAGCATGAGAGACAGAACGATCTCCCAGAACGGAACATTCACGTACATCAACCGGACCGGCATCGCTGCCATCGACGTAAATGGAAACAGGGACATTGCATGCATGAATGCGCCCTCTGGCGTCCGCAGTCCAGCAAATCCGATCATGATCATCGTGAGCGGGAACGCGGGGAGCGTATTGCGGAATGCTGAATGGGGCGAACGGATGGCAGTAGCGCAGGCAGCGAAGAACCAGTTCCAGAGCGCCAAGCCTAGAAAGCAGAACACCAGCAGGCAGAGAATCACCTTCCAACCGTCTTCACGAAACGCCGCGATTCCGCCTATCGAGCCTGACATCAGTATCCACCCGATTGCAGCGTAGGTGCCATAGACGGCTACTGTCTTCAACCCGTGGAGGATGGACGCGGCAACCTTGCAGTCGAGCCAGAGCTCAGGTGGTGCAGCACCAAGAATCATTTCCGTAGCGTGACCAAAGCGCTCCCCCAAGAGGCCCTGGAAGATCATGCCAAGGCAGCCAAGAATGGCGAGCGTTGTAAGTACAACCATTGCAATTGAGATCGCAGTCAGGGAGGTCGATGCGAGGATTGGGTTTCCCTGGGAATCCTGGATTCGCAACGACACTGGCGAGTCCACCCAGCGAAGCTGATCGCCGGTGACGCCCAGTAGAGACATTGAACGCTGCCGATGCAACGTATCCAGAGTTCGTTGCAGTTCGCCAAACCATGCGGGCGGTCGATCGATGTGCAGGGTGTAGTTGCCTGCAGCATAAGAAAGTACCGGATATTCTCCTGACCCTGCATCTCCTCGCGTGTCATTGAAGTGGAAACGGCCCTCACCCAGCCCCGCTGCTGGAGTTCCCCCCGCGTGAATTTGGATGGGGACCGCAGATTCCCTGGCAACAATTGCGTCCCCACCCAGCTTCACCAGCGAGATCACTGCGAGTAGAAGCAGACCTGCAATTTCGCCACGGACGTCCAAGTGTCTCCTGAACTCGAACAGGCTGATCGTGAAAAACGTTCCTAACCGCATATGCTGCCCTCCGATCGGCGGCCATGCGGATGAGGTTCGCAGTGCTGCGTTTGACCAGACGCGTCGGCTCGAGGGGGATGAAGGTCCCGAGAGGTTGCAGGGTGAAGCCTTCCTTCTCTCAGCACCAAGATTCTGCTGGCTAGGCGTTGAAGCAACTCAATGTGATGTGCCGAGAGAACAACTGCCGCGCCTTGATCTGATGCACGGATGAGCAGGTCAGCAACTGCAATCTGGTTCACGGGGTCCAGTCCTGAGAATGGCTCATCGAGTATCAGAACAGCCGGCTCATGGAGCATGCTCGCGGCGAGTTGGAGTTTCTGCAGATTTCCTTTGGACAAGCTGGAAACTCGATGAGATGACCGGTCTAGAAGTCCTATTTTTTGAAGCCAAAAGTTGCGGACGCCTGCCACCGATCTTCCTGGTATACCCCGCAGGCGCGCCCAAAAATCGAGTGTCGCTCCGACGGTGACATCGGAGAAGAGACTGCGTGACTCTGGCAGGTAGCCCAGGTCCGCGCACGGAGCGCCGTTCATTCGTGTTCCGGATCCAAGGACGATGGTCCCCGAGTCGGCTGGGATAAGATCACAGAGAACACGAAACAGAGTTGTCTTGCCAACGCCGTTCGCTCCGATGATGCCAACGATCTCTCCCGAGGGGACGCTAAGATCGAGGTTCCGCAACACTGTCCTCTGGCCATACTGCTTGCACAGTTGCTCAGCGTGAAGCATCGCCTGCTCCTTGTTCCAGATCGGCAGCAAGTTGGCGGGCCCTGGAGCGCATGAATGCGCTATGCCTGGTCTGCACCATGGACGTCAGCCGCTTGGCAGCGTCGCGAGAAGGCGAGTTCGCGATAAGGGCCTCAAGTGCAGCCATTCTTACCCGATCTATCGCGTGACCTCTGAAAATGTCCCGCAGCAGCTGTTGCGACTCCCCATTCTTCTCTGACGCCGCAATCATGAAGACGGCTGCAGCGCTGGAGCGGTTGATGATCTGGGAGATCGTGCCGGTTGTCGGCTCGAACTCGTACTGATCCATCGTCACACTTCTCAAAGAGTGCTCCATGATGTTGAGACTGACGGAGAAGCGCTCAGGTGCCATCTGCTGGTGAACATCCTGGAATGCTCTGTACAGCATCATGCTGCCTTTCTGCAGCTGGGATCGCTCCATGAATTTCAGGTCGACCTTTTCACCGGGTATCCCGCAAACCGACGCATAGTCGTACTCAAAGTAGTCACTTTCGTATCCCGGTCCCTGATATCCGATCGTCAAGAAGTTGAAATTGTGGTCGTGCGGGACTCCGTAGAAGAACGTTCGGTCCCCGCTGGCACCAAGCACTTCGTCATTGCGACCTGGCCAGAAGCAGGCGCGAATGAAGTAGCTCTGGCCAGAAGCCTGCGGGGCATGAAGCATCAGGACCTGTGGTGTATAGTCGTTATTGATCTGAAGGTTCTTTGCGTCCTTGAGTTCATTGCAGATCATTTCGCTCAGAAACGTTTCGTTGTTTCCAAGCTTCCTGAGCATGGGGGAAATTGAAGCCATGGATTCCTGATCGCGCGGGTCAAACCCTGAGCCGTCAAGGTAGTCAACCAGATCCAAGAGACTGATCCGATCCTGGGAAGGGTCTTCAATTCGGATTGGCATGATTGTTCATCCTTGTTCCAGTGAGCGTGTGGCGAGCGTCCTTATCTCTTCGTTCTCGTCGCCTTCTCTCATCTCCCGCAGTCGAGCGTATGCTGCACGGGGATCGATCTGGTAGAGAGATCTGATTGCACCCCAACGAACAAATGTTGTCGGATGACGTGACAGGTCCAGCAATGAGGTGCTGTTTCCCACCCCGGGAATGTTGGACAGCGCGGTCGCGATGATCTGCAGGCGCGAGTCGGTCACGTTCGCCGCTGTGTAACCCGCCAGTCGCCCGGTGCGTATCGAGAAGTGCTGCGTAACCTCGGGCCTCGGCGCGGCGGAGAGACAGACGATCATGGATGTTGAACCCGAGCCGGGCAGCAGGTGCATTCCCTGCCTTCCCCCTTCCAGAAATAGATGTTCGCCAGAAGCCGATCTTCTGCGAGCCAGCGGGTGTAGCCGCGCTTCCAGGCCATCACCGACACGTGCGTCGTATACCTGATGTTCGACACTGCATGTGTCCAGGAACAGTACTAGCGAGTCCGCGCCATTGATGGTGATTCCCGTCTCTGCCCCGGGTTGGGATTCCGCAACGGCAAGCAGCGGCATGCTCCTTATGTAGTGCACATCTACGAACTCGTCCTTGTAGATGACCATGCCGGCAAGTGGCGGTTTTATGAAGAATCTTCCCGGGGTGCCATACAAGGGGCTGCCAATGTGATTTCGACACTCCTTCTTGAAGAAGTCATGCAGAATTTCTTCGTCGAACTGACGGCATATTGAATGCATCAATCGAAGGTTGGTCGACGCGTCACCGGTTCCTTCGATAAGCGATCCAAAGTGTCGGATACGAGCTGCACGCCCTGTGGCGCGCAGCACATCTAGGAGTGACGTCCTTTCTCTGAATATGCCAGTCAGTGCGGATAGTGCTGAAGGATCATCAGCGAGGCTCAACATTCGACCAGGATTTCTCATGTGGTCTCCGGAGAGTGGGTCAGACGCTCCGACCCACCCTGAGTGGTAGTTCAGTTCGGATGGATGCCCCGGTTGATAAGGATGCCGACAACGATGCCGACCGCCGCGCAGCCTGTACCTGATGTTTCGATCAGGATGCAGGAACCGTGCATTCCCACCGACCTTGCCTGCATGGGCAGTACTTTCGGTTGCATGGGCTTTTCCTCAGACAGGTATGACAGCGATGACGATTGCCACGGCAATCACAACGGGTTCGATTGGGGAGTACAGCAGGGAAGCGCCAGCGATCCCCACCGGCATTGCAAGCGGTGGAGGTGTACAGATCATGATGATTCTCCTTTTTGGGTCATTGGCCCAGCACACGCTGGGCATGTCCGTTTTCAGTGACTGAGCGATGTTGCTTCCTTGACCTCCGTCGCATTTGCGTTCGGTGCGCTCCAATGCGTCACACGCAGTGTCGGTGCCGTCCCCTGAAGCGGCGTCAGGCTTCAGGTTTCTTCAGACCTCCGGCGCGGGAAAATCCGCCTGATTGGTAGGCGTACATACGCAGGTCCACGATCAGGGTGATTTCCGTCAGCCGAACCCTCTAGAATCCGGCTTCCCCCGGCTTTCTGGTGCGTCATGTCGGCTCCCCCTGTTTCTTCTGCGGCTGCCCCCCGGGGCGGCCTTGTTGCGTTGGCGTTGCTGCTGGTCTACGTGGTCTGGGGGTCTACCTACCTTGGCATCGCCAAGGCCCTGCACGGCGGCGCGCTGCCGCTCACCATGGTCTCTGGCAGCCGATTCATCATTGCCGGCGGGCTGATGTACCTGGCCTTGCGGGTATTCTGGAAGCTGCCCCGGCCGACCCTGCGGCAGTGGCGCAACCTGGTCATCATGGGCGTGACCATGCTGGTGTTGGGCAACGGCATGGTGGTGCTGGCCGAACGCGAGGTGTCGTCGGGCCTGGCGGCCACGGCGGTGGCCTCGGTGCCGCTGTGGATGGCGCTGTTTTCCGCGCTGCGTGGCCAGCACGCCAGCCGCGGCGAGTGGCTGGGCATCGCGGTGGGCTTCGTTGGCGTGGTGTGGCTGAACGCGGGCAGCAGCCTGACCGCTTCGCCCACAGGGCTGGTGCTGCTGCTGATCGCGCCCATCGGCTGGGCGTTCGGCTCGGTCTGGGCGCGCGGGCTGGATCTGCCCGGCCCGTTCATGACCGCCGCCGGGCAGATGCTGTGCGGTGGCGTGCTGCTGGTGCTGATCGGCCTGGCCGTGGGCGAACGCCCGACCACCCTGCCCGATACCGGTGGCCTGCTGGCGATGGCTTACCTGTGCGTGTTCGGCTCCATCGTGGCCTTCACTGCCTATGTCTGGCTGCTGCACAACGTGCGCCCGGCGCTGGCCGGCAGCTACGCCTACGTGAACCCGGTGATCGCGGTGCTGCTGGGCGCGGCATTGAATGGCGAGCGCTTCGGCTGGCGCGATTTCCTGGCGATGGCGGTCATCCTGCTGGGCGTGGTGGTGCTGACCATGGCCCGGACCCGAAACAAGTGAACTGACGAAGTGAGCATGAAGAAGTGAGCATGGACGAAAAAGAACAACGCCGCGGCCTGCTGGTCACCGCCTCCACTTTCGTGCTGTGGGGGCTGGTGCCGGTGTACTGGCACCTGCTCAACGAGGTGCCTTCGTTCCAGATCATCGCCCACCGCATCATCTGGTCCACCGTGCTGGTGGTGGCCTGGCTGCTGCTGAGCGCACGCCTGGGCTGGTGGCAGAAGATCGCCGCGCAGCCGCGCGCGCTGCCGATCCTTGCCGTGTCCAGCCTGACCATCGCCTTCAACTGGGGCCTGTACATCTGGGCGGTGAACGCTGGCCATGTGATCGAAACCAGCCTGGGCTACTTCATCAATCCGTTGGTGAACGTGTTGCTGGGCGTGCTGGTGCTGAAGGAACGGCTGCGCCGCCTGCAGTGGGTGGCGGTGGGCATGGCTGCGGTGGGCGTGGCCTGGCTGACCATCGATGCGGGCACGCCGCCCTGGATCGCGCTGGGCCTGGCCTGCTCGTTTGGCTTGTACGGGCTGCTGCGCAAGCTGGTGTCGGTCGATCCGGTGGCCGGCCTGGGCGTGGAGAGCCTGTACCTGTTCCTGCCGGCGCTGGCCTTTGCGATCTGGGCCGAGAACGGCCACGGCGGCGCATTCTTCCACGGCTGGGGCTGGCGCAACGATCTGCTGCTGGTGTTCGGTGGCGTGGTCACTGCGGTGCCGCTGATCGGCTTTGCCTACGGGGTGAAGCGCATTCCGCTGTCGCTGGTCGGCATCCTGCAGTACATCGCGCCCAGCCTGCAGCTGCTGCTGGGCGTGTTCTTCTTCCATGAAGCGTTCGATACCGGCAAGGCGATCGGCTTTGCGGTGATCTGGGCCGGGCTGGTGCTGTTCGTGGCCGAGAACGTGCGGGCGATGCGCGCAGCGCGGGGTCGGATCCCTTCGCAGCGCGAAGGGCTCTGACCCCGGGACCCTGGGAAAGCGATGGGGTCAGAGCCCTTCGCTTGGCGAAGGGATCCGACCCCGGGACCGCGGAAAAAAGAACGGCGCCCCGAGGGGCGCCGCTCTGCTTCCATCTCCGGCCAGGAGAGAGTTGGCCGGAACGGGAACGCGGGTGCAGGCTTAGAAGCGCTGCTGGTACTTCATGTACATGAAACGACCGATGTCGAAGCCGCCGTAGTAGACGAAGCTGCTGTTCGGCTGGCTGTACATGATCGGACCCTGGTGGTCGAACACGTTGTTCAGGCCCAGCGAAACGGTGCCATCCCACGGCAGGGCGTAACGCACCTGCAGGTCGTGGAAGGTGTTCGAACCCACCTTGTTGGTCGGCGAGGCATCGGTGTAGGCCGAGCTGAAGCCCGGCATGTTGCACTCGTCCATGTAGGAGCACTTCTCCTTCATGCTGGAGTAGTAACGCGCGGTCCAACCGATGCCCAGGTTGCCGTACTGCCAGTCCAGGTTGAAGGTCGAACGCACGCGGAAGTTGCCGCCCCAGCTGGTCAGCTGTTCCACCGGGGTGGTCGCAGCGTTGTCGTTACGCTGCTCCAGGTAGTCGGTGTAGGTGGTGTTCCAGGTGACGGCGAACTTGCCGAACGCGGTTTCCGGCAGACGGTAGCGCGCGCTGATGTCATAGCCGGCGGTTTCGCGGTAGCCGGCGTTGACCAGCGAACGGTCCAGCGCATTGACCTGGCCGTTGCTGCCGCGGGTGAAGCGGCCGCACGCAGCGTCCGAACCCTGCACGTAGCACTGTTCCAGGATGTTGGTGGCCGACTCGCCAACGATGGCGTTGTCGATGCGGATCTTCCACCAGTCCAGGCTCAGGTCCAGGCCCTGCACGAAGTCGGGGCTGTAGACCAGGCCGACGGTCCAGGTCTTGGCGGTTTCCGGCTTCAGGTTCGGGTTGGAACCCGAATTGAAATCGGTGGTGGCCTGCTGGCCCGGCTTGCTGGCCACGCTGCCATCGCTGTTGAGCTGGCGGAAGTTGGCCGGCACGTTCAGGGCCTTGCAGCGTGCAGCCACGGTGGCGCTGGTGGCGGCGGTGCCGAAGGAGGTATCGCACGGATCGGTGAACGAATCGCGGCTGCTGACGGTGCCGCCGTACAGGTCGTCAACGGTCGGCGCACGGAAGCCGGTGCCGTAGGTGGCGCGCACCAGCAGGCTGTCGATCGGCTTCCACTTCAGGCCGAACTTGCTGTTGGTGGTGGAACCGAAGTTGTTGTAGTCCGAATAGCGACCGGCCACGTCCAGCGACAGTTCACGGGCGAAGGCCATGTCGGCCAGCAGCGGCACCTGCAGTTCCAGGTAGACCTCGTTGAGCGAGTAGTCGCCCTGGGTCGGCTGGCCGCTGGTGCCGGCAATCTGGCCGTTCTGCACCATCAGGTCCGGGGTGTAGCGTGCTTCTTCGGTGCGGTGCTCGAAGCCCATGGCGGCCATGATGTCACCGGCCGGCAGCGAGAACAGCGAGCCGGAGATGTTGGCGCTGGCCACCTTGGTGGTGGTCTGGCTCTTGTCCACGAAGCGGGCGAACAGGTAGTCCTGCACGTCCTGGTTGCTGAGCGAGCCCGGGCCGGTGTAGCCCATCGGCGCGGCCGGGTTCCACGGCACGCAGCCGGCGATCACCGCATCGCGGGTGCCGCAGTAGGCAACGCCGTTTTCGATGAACGACGGGCCCACGGCCAGGTTCACGTTCGGCTGGTACATGCTGCCGGTGCCGACGCGCTCGCCTTCATTGCGGTTGTAGGTGTAGCTGACGTTCCAGTCCCAGTAACGCGAACCGGTTTCGAAGCTGCCTTCCAGGCCCAGGCTGCCGCGCTTGGTTTCCAGGGTGTTTTCGGTGCCGCGCAGCATCTCTTCGGTGCGGTGCGAGAACAGCACGTCCTGGCCCCACAGGTTGAACGCGCTGTCCTTGGACAGGGCGGCACGGGTGCCATTGCGCGACTGCGCGGCGGTGACCGAGTACGGGTAGCCGGCCAGGTGCTTGGTCGATTCGCGCTTGCTGTACATCGCATCGGCAACCAGGCGCAGGTTGTCGGTGAACGAGAAGCCACCGTTGGCGAACACCGAGGTGCGCTCCAGGCCGGTCAGCAGGCTCATGTTGGTCTTGGTGTTGGCACCATCGGCCGGGTTCGGCGTGTGGAAGTTCGCCGAATCGGTCGGGTCACCGCCCGGGCCGACGGTCAGTGCCTTGCCACCGACGGTGACGCTGCCCCACGGCGTGGTGCCGTTCAGACCGTCATTGGGGTGGCGCGGGCCGTTGACGTAGCGGCTGAACTCGCGCGCGCCGCCCATCACTTCGTCTTCCTTGGTGCGCTCGGCACCCACGCTGAACCAGCCGCGGTCGAAGGTCTTGCCGAAGGTAGCGCTGTAGGAGCGCTTCTGGCCGTCGCCTTCACCGTACTGGCCGACGTAGACGCTGGCTTCGCCACCGTCGAAGTTCTTGCGGGTGATGATGTTGACCACACCGGCGATGGCGTCCGAGCCGTACAGCGCCGAAGCGCCGTCGGTCAGCACTTCCACGCGCTCGACGATGGCCGAAGGAATGGAGGCCAGGTCCGAATAACCGCCGGCGCTGACGCCCATGCGGCGGCCGTCGATCAGCACCAGGCTGCGTTCCGGGCCCAGGTTGCGCAGGCTGACATACATGCCGCCGAAGTCGCGCGAGGAGGTCAGCGAGGAGGCGCGGCTCATGCTCGGCGAACCGGCAGCGGTCACGTCCTGCAGGATGTCGGCAACGTTGACGTAGCCCTTCTTCTCGATCTCGGCGCGGTTCAGCGCAACCACCGGCTGGGCGGTTTCGACACTGGCCTGGCGGATGCGCGAGCCGGTGATCTCGATGCGGTCGAGGTTGGTGGTGTTGTCGCCTGCATCCTGTGCAAAGGCGGGGGTGGTGCAGCTGGCGGCCAGCGCGAGGGTGATCGCGTTGCGCAGCGGGGTGGTCTTCAGGAACATCCGTGAAATCTCGTGTTTCAGAAAAAAACATGCGCCCGTTCTGTGGGCGCGGAGGGTGCTGCAAACCAACGTGGGGGGCGCGATTCTAGAGTGTTTTCATTCGTAACTGTTTGTCCCGGCGTGTCACATGCGCGCGAAGATGAATCGCAACCAACAATCCACAGGCTGGATGTGCGCAGCATCACGCGCGCGCTGTTTTGCATGCGCAGAGGCATCGATAGCGGCAGGTGTTGGGTGATCTGTAATGTGCGTGGTGTGCGGTGGTTCATCCACGCATGGCGTGTGCAACGGTAGATCCACGCCATGCGTGGATGGCGCGCCAAAAAAACGGGCGAAGCCTTCGCTTCGCCCGCTCACATCCATCACTACCTACACCCGTGCGTTGATCAGGTCTCGCGCAGCGCCGTGGTGATCGGCAACCGCGCCGCGCGCAGCGCCGGGAACAAGCCGCCGACCAGACCGATGCCCAGCGCCCACTTCAACCCGGTCCACAGCAGTTCCGGCGACACGTGGAACTTGAACACCACCGCGCTGAAGTTGCTGCCGATCGTGGACACGCTGTAGCCATTGAAGACCAGCCACGCCACGGCGCAGCCGAGCAGGCCGCCCAGCAGCGCCAGCAGCATGGTTTCCAGCATTACTGCGGTCACCACCGGCAGGCTGCGGAAGCCGATCGCGCGCATGGTGGCGATCTCGCGCGCACGCGTAGCCACTGCTGCATACATGGTGTTGAGCGCGCCGAACACCGCGCCCACCGCCATGATGGTGCCGATCACCTTGCCAAGGATGTCGATCAGCTTGGTCAGGCCACCGCCCTGCTTGCTGTAGTACGCACGGGTGGTTTCCACATCCAGCTTCAGGCGCGGATCGGCGGCAACGGCGGCCTTGAACTGCTCGAAGCCGGGCTTGCCTTCGGTACGCACGCTGATCGACTGCCAGGCACTGCGCTGGTAAGTGGTGGCCAGCGTATCGGCGTCGGTCCACAGCTCCGAGTCGTGCGCATCGCCGGTGGCGAACACACCCACCACGGTCCAGCTCTGGTTGCCCAGGGTGAGGGTCTTGCCCACTTCCATATCGCGGAACTGGCCCTGCGCACCCTGGCCGACCACGATTTCGCGCAGGCCGGCGCTGAACTTGCGGCCCTGCACGATCTTCACCTTGTCATGCACGGCCCAGGCCTGCGGGCCAACGCCGCGGAACTGCGCGTTGACGTCGGTGCCGTCGGCGCGCGAGACCAGGTTCACCACCTGCGACAGTTCCGGCGACAGCAGCGGGCGGCCTTCGCCGTCGCGCGCCACGCCGGGCAGGGTGGACAGGGTGGGCACCTGTTCGCGGGTGATGACCGAGTTGGTTTCCGCCTGCGAACCGCCGCGCAGCACGATGGCGGTGGTGTCATCGCCGGTGTTGCTGAGCGTGGCCTGGAAGCCTTCGCCCATGGCCAGCATGGCCACCAGCACGCCGACCACGCCGGCAATGCCGACCACGATCACCGAGGACGCGCCCCAGCGCTGCGGCAGGCTGGCCACGCCGATGCGGGTGGCGGCCAGCGCCAGCCGTCCGCCACGGGTCAGCAGCAGCCACAGCGCCAGCAGCACCGCCACGGCGAGCACGCCGAACCAGGGCAGGCCGATCCACAGCACCAGGCCCACCGCCAGCAGCAGCACGGTGAAGGCGTTGGCGAACCACTTCTTGAGCTTGTTCATGGGGTGTCCTCCTCAGCGGCCGGCCAGTGCGTCGACGATCTTCAGGCGCTTGGCGCGCAACGCCGGCAGCAGGCCGACGATGATGCCGATCACCACGATCAGGCCCAGCCCCACCAGCCAGGTGGGCGTGGGGACGTGGGGCGGCAGCAGGCCCATGCTCTTCGGGCCGATGGCCGGCAGGATCAGCGCGGCCAGGCCCATGCCGATCAGGCCGCCCAGGCCGATCAGCAGCACCGATTCCACCATCACCAGCGCCAGCACGGTGCTGTCCTTGAAGCCCAGCGTCTTCAGCGTGGCCAGTTCCGGCACGCGTTCGCGCACGGCCTGGGCCATGGTGTTGCCGGTCAGCAGCAGCAGGGTGAAGAACACCGCGCCCATGATCGAGGTCACGATCATGCCGATGTCAGCAAACTGCTTGACGAAGGCCTGCTGGAACGCCGATTCGGTCTGGGTCTTGGTCTCGTGGTCGGAGTTGGCCGAGATCGCATCGATGGCCTGGGCCACGCGCGAGGCATGGTCCGGGTTGTCCAGGGTGACCGTGTACCAGCTCACCTGGTTCTTGATGTAGTCGTTGGATTCGTCGAAGTACTTCCAGTTCATCATCAACTGGCGTTCTTCGTTGCCGGCCTGTGCGCGGTCCTTGGAACGGTAGATGCCCTTCAGTTCCAGCGGCCAGTCGTTGCTGCCGCCGCGCGGGAAGATGGTGGCCTGCAGCGGAATGGTGTCGCCGATCTTCCAGCCGAACTGATTGGCCAGCGTTTCGCCGACGATGGCGCCGGTGCGCGTCTGCTTCCAGTCTTCCAGCTGCGCCGGGTCGATCTGCAGTTCGCGGTACACATCGAAGTAGTTGGGCGACACCGAGAAGTTGGGGAAGAAGTTCTTCGGGTCCTGGTAGATGCCGCCGAACCACATGCCATAGGCCACGTCGCGCACGCCGGCCACCTGCCGCACCTGGGTTTCCAGGCGGATCGGCAGCGACTGGGTGATGGACAGGCGCGAGGCGACGATCAGGCGGTTGGCACCTTCCACGCTGCCGCCGGAATTGAAGGCCACGCGCACCGAATCGAGCATGCCGAACAGCAGGAACGCGGCCACCACCGACAGCAGGGTCAGCAGGGTGCGGGTACGGCTGCGGAACAGCTGTGCCCACACCAGGGAGAAGTATTTCATCGCCGCAGCCTCCGTCAGTGGGCCAGCGGGGCGTCGGCCAGCTCGCCCTTGTCCAGGTGCACCGTGTGGGTGGCGTACTCGGCGGCCTTCGGGTCATGGGTGACCATGATGATGGTCTTGCCGTGTTCGCGGTTGAGCTGCTGCAGCAGGCCCAGGATCTCCTCGGCCGACTGCCGGTCCAGATCGCCGGTGGGTTCGTCGCAGATCAGGAAGGTGGGGTCGGAAACGATGGCGCGGGCGATCGCCACGCGCTGCTGCTGGCCACCGGACAGTTCGTTGGGGCGATGGCTGCGGCGGTCGGCCAGGCCGACCAGGGTCAGCGCGATTTCGGCGTTGCGCCTGCGCTGGGCCGCGCTGAGGTGGGTCAGCAGCAGCGGCAGTTCCACGTTCTTCTGCGCGGTCAGCATCGGCATCAGGTTGTAGAACTGGAACACGAAGCCGACGTGGTGGCTGCGCCAGGTGGACAGCTGGCCGCCGCTCATCTGGTCGATGCGTTCACCCTCGATGCTGATCTCGCCGCCACTGGGGTTGTCCAGCCCGCCGATCAGGTTCAGCAGGGTGGTCTTGCCCGAACCAGACGGGCCCATCAGGGCAACGAAGTCACCGCGGGCGATGTCCAGGTCGATGCCGTGCAGCACCTGCACCTTTTCCGGGCCGCGTTGGTAGGTCTTGGTGATGTTGCGCAGTGAAACCAGGGTCGACATCGGGGATTCTCCACAGAGGCGGGAAACAGGAATGCGCGCCGGCTGCAGGCCGGAGGGCAGGCGTCGAGCGGTGTTGCCGGCGGCGCCACGCGGGCGCCAGGCCGTTACTGCGCTTGTTTCTGCTGCACCTTGCTGCCGTCGTGCAGGGTGTCGGGCGGGCTCAGCACCACCGCTTCACCGGCGCTCACGCCCTTCAGCAGCTGGCGGTCCTTGCCCATGGCCTGGCCGGCCTGCACGCTGCGCTGCTGCACGCGGTTGTCATCGCCCAGTACGAACGCCACCGACGCGCCGTCGCGCTGCACCACGGCGTTGTCCGGCACGCGCACACCCTGCGCCGTGCTGGCGGCGGCCTGCGGCTGCGCCTGTTCCAGGAAGCTGACCCGCACGCCCATTTCCGGCACGATGCGCGGGTCCTTCACCTTCAGCGCCACCCGTACCTTCACCGTGGCCTTGCCGCGGTCGGCGGTGGGAATGATGGCGATCACCTCGCCCGGAATCTTCCATTCCGGGTAGGCATTGAGCGTGGCTTCCACCGGCATCTTCGGCTGCACGCGGCCGATGAAGGCCTCGCCCACTTCCACTTCGATTTCCAGCGAATCCATGTCGACGATGGTGCCGATGCCGGTGCGGGTGAAGCCACCGCCCGCCGACAGCGGCGAGACGATTTCGCCCGGCTGCGCCGCCTTGGCGGTCACCACGCCGGAAAACGGCGCGCGCACGATGTTGTTGTCCACGCCCAGATCGGCAATGGCCAACTGGTCGCTGGCGACCTTGACGTTGCGCTGGGCCGTTTCCAGCTGCGCGCGCAGGCTGTCACGCTGGGCCACGGCCTGGTCGTACTGCGAACGCGAGACCAGCTGCTGGCCCACCAGGGCCTGCAGGCGGCTGGCTTCGGCGGTGGCCTGGCGCTGTTGCGCCTCAAGCCCGGCCACCTGCGCACGCGCCGCCTGCACCTGTGACGCCGACAAGCTGCGCTGCGCATCGGCATCGATCGGGTCCAGGGTGGCCATGATCTGCCCGGCCTCCACCCGCATGCCTTCTTCGATCATGACCTCGCGCACCTTGCCGGTGATCTTGGCCGACACCGTGGCCATGCGCCGGGCCACCACGTAGCCGCTGGCATCGAGCACCGAACTGCTGGCATTGCCCTGCTGGATGGCCACGGCCGGGGCGGTGCTCACTTCCACCGCCGGTTCGCGGCCGAACAGCAGGAAGGCCGCGCCCCCGAGCAGCAGCACCAGCAGCGCCAGCACGATCCACAGCCAGCGGCGCGAACCACCGCCACCGCGCGGGGGCGGCGGCGCGCCGCGGTCGATACGGAGTTCTTTCAACAATTCGGCAGAAGCGTTCATTGCGTTCCATCACAGGCGTTCGGGCGGGTGTGACCGGAAGCGCGGACAGCGGCGGTTCCGGCGGTGGAGCGTGCGGCACAGCATGACGGCAGGCACGGCGGCAGGGGCAGTGACAGCTGTCATTGGAAGTTCCTGACGGCGGCAACTGCCGGATGTGACCACGGCGGCACAGGATGGCAACGTCCCCGCTACCGGCACTGCCCATGGATCCGATTCCCCCGTCGCTGGCCCGCCTGCAGCAGGTGCAGGTGCACTACGGCAACCACACCGCGCTGCACGGTATCGACCTGCAGGTGCGCGCTGGCCAGGTGCTGGCGCTGCTGGGCCGCAACGGTGCCGGCAAGAGTACCGCGATCAGCGTGCTGTTGGGCCTGCGCCGCGCCGACGCCGGCCAGGTGGAGCTGCTGGGCGGTGATCCGCAGCAGCGCGCCAGCCGCCTTGGCCTGGGCGTGATGCTGCAGAGCACCAACCTGCCGCCGATGCTGCGCGTGGACGAACTGGTGCAGCAGGCCCGTGCCTGCTATCCCGACCCATGGCCGCTGCCCGAAGTGCTGCAGCGCGCCGGCCTGCAGGACGTGGCACGGCGCCGCTATGGCCAGTTGTCCGGCGGCCAGCAGCGCCGCGTGCAGTTCGCCATTGCCATCTGCGGCCGGCCGCGCGTGCTGTTCCTGGATGAACCCACCACTGGCCTGGATATCCAGGCCCGCCAGGGCATGTGGCAGGCGGTGCGGCAGTTGGTGGCCGAAGGCTGCGGCGTGCTGCTTACGACACACTATCTGGAAGAGGCCGAGGCGCTGGCGCAGCGCGTGGTGGTGCTGGAAGGCGGCCGGGTACTGGCCGACGCACCCTTGGCCGAGCTGCGCCTGGCCGACCGGCCGCGCCGCATACGCTGCCGCAGCGCGCTGGCTGTCGAGGACGTGCAGCACTGGGCGGGCGTGCAGCAGGTGCAGCGCGACGGCGCGCATCTGCAGGTGTTGGCCAGCCCTGCCGAACCGGTGGTGGCACGCCTGCTGGCCGCCGATGCGCAACTGCAGGAACTGGAAGTGCAGGGCGCCGCCCTGGCTGACGCGTTCCTTGACCTGACCCGGGAGGCTGCATGAACACCCTCGTCCACCTTGAATCCAGCCGCGCAGGCCGTTGCCGTGCCGCGCTGCGCCCCTATGCCGCCGAACTGCTGGCCGAGCTGCGCCGCGCCTGGCGGACGCCGGCCTTCGTGCTGCCGTCGCTGTTGTTCCCGGTGCTGTTCTACCTGCTGTTTGGCGTGCTGCTGGGGCGCGGCCATGCGCCGCTGTACCTGCTGGCCACCTACTGCGTGTTTGGTGCGATGGCGCCGGCCCTGTTCGGCTTCGGTGTGCAGCTGGCGCTCGACCGCGAAGGCGGCCTGCTGACCCTCAAGCGCGCGCTGCCGCTGCCCCCGGCGGCGCCGTTGCTGGCACGGCTGGCGATGGCGGTGCTGTTTGCCACGTTGGTTGCCGCGCTGCTGGTTGCCGTGGCGCATGCCTTCGGTGGCGTGCGCCTGCAGCCGCTGCAGATTCTGCAGCTGCTGGCCGTGGCGGCGCTGGCCGCGGTGCCGCTGGGGGCCATCGGTCTGCTGATCGGCAGCCACGTGAGCGCCAGCGCGGCGCCGGCGGTGGTGAACCTGGTGTACCTGCCGCTGGCCCTGCTGTCCGGCCTGTGGCTGCCGTTGGCGGCCCTGCCGAAGGTGTTTTCCACGGTGGCGCCGTTGTGGCCGACTTGGCACCTGGCGCAGCTGGCGCTGCCGGTCGTGGGGCAGCCCGCGGACGGCAGTACGCTGGGCCATCTGCTGGCGCTGCTGCTGGTGGCTGCTGCAGCCTTGCTGCTGGCACGCCGCCGCCTGCGTCGGATCGGCTGAACTGGCATGATCGACAGCGATCATCCCCGCCTGGATTCACCCGTGCCATCGAACTGGCTTGCGTCGCTGCTGCGCCCTGCGCCGGATTCATCGGTGGCCGATCTGCTGCGGCGTGGCAAGTCGCCGTGGAGCGGCGCCATCCATCTGCTGTGGTCGGTCTGGATCTTCCTGACCCCGGTGCTGGGCAATGGCTTCACCCTGCGCTGGCTGTTCATCACCCTGGCCAGCTATCCGCTGTTCCTGCTGCTGTACGCACGGGTGATGCTGGCGCCGCGCCACCATGCCTGGTGCTACGCGCTGGCCATGATCGCCATGGCACTGGTGCTGCTGCCCTGGTATCCCTCGGGCCTGAGCTACTTCGTGTTCGGCTGCGTGCTGCTGCGCATGAGCGGGCGCGGCGGCTGGTGGGTGTACCTGCTGCAGCTGACCGGCCTGAACCTGCTGTTCGGCGCGGTGGCGCTGTACTTCGGCTACCCGTGGCAGGCGCTGGTGTGGATGCCGGCGGTCTCTTTCATCGTCGGCCTGGTGGTGAACGTGGAATCGCTCAGCCACCAGCGCGACGTGGCGCTGCAGCTTTCCCAGGACGAAGTACGGCGGCTGGCCACCACCGCCGAGCGCGAGCGCATCGGCCGCGACCTGCACGATCTGCTGGGCCACACCCTTTCGCTGATCACGCTGAAACTGGAACTGGCGCGCAAGCTGTACGACCGCCAGGACGAACGTGCGCGGCAGGAGATCGGCGAGGCCGAAGCGATTGCCCGCGAAGCGCTGGCGCAGGTACGCAGCGCGGTGACTGGCATCCGCGCCAGCGACCTGGCCGGTGAGCTGGCCTCGGCGCGCTTGCTGCTGGAATGCCAGCAGGTGCATCTGCAGTACAGCGTGCCGCCGCCGATGCCGGTGGACGTGGAACGCGGCCTGGCGCTGGTGCTGCGCGAAGCGGCCACCAATATCGTGCGCCATGCGAAGGCCACGCAGGCGCAGGTGGACTTCATGCTGGAAGGACGACAACTGGTGATGCAGATACGCGATGACGGCCGCGGCGGGGTACAGGCCGAAGGCAATGGCTTGTGCGGCATGCGCGAACGGGTGGCTGCGCTGGCCGGTGTGCTGGCCGTGCAGTCGCCGCGTGGGGAGGGCACCGTGCTGACCGTGCGCGTGCCGCTGGCGGCGGCCACGGTGGTGGTGGCCCCGGCATCACTGCCGCAGGAGGGCGCGGCATGATCCGCATCCTGCTGGCCGAAGACCAGGCCATGGTGCGCGGCGCCTTGTCGGCGCTGCTGGGCCTGGAACCGGATATCGAGGTGCTGGGCAGTGCGGCCGATGGTGAAACCGCGTGGCGGATGCTGCAGCAGTTGCAGCCGGACATCCTGGTGACCGACATCGAGATGCCGGGCCTGACCGGCCTGGAACTGGCCCAGCGCATCGCGCGGCAGGAGCTGCCGATCAAGGTGGTGATCGTGACCACCTTCGCCCGTGCCGGATTCCTGCGCCGCGCGCTGGAAGCGGGCGTGCTGGGCTATCTGTTGAAGGACGCGCCGGCGGAGAACCTGGCCGAGGCCCTGCGCAAGGTGCAGCAGGGCGTTCGTGCGATCGACCCGCAACTGGCGCTGGATGCCTGGTCGCAGGCCGACCCGCTGACCGACCGCGAGCGCCGCGTGCTGCGCCTGGCTGGCGAGGGCCGCAGCGCCAGCGAGATTGCCGAACAGCTGGGCCTGTCGCACGGCACCGTGCGCAACTACCTGTCCGAATGCATCGGCAAGCTGGGCGTGGCCAACCGCATCGAAGCGTACCGGCTGGCGCGGCAGAAGGGCTGGCTGTAGGCAGCGGTAGCGCCGGGCAATGCCCGGCCGCCGGCTTCTGCGGGGGTGGAAAGCAGCCGAGCATGGCTCGGCTCTACAGAAAGCGAAGTGCTTTGCGCGGCTTCCGCTACATGCCGGCACTCGCGGCTGTGGCTGTTGATGTTGCCGCCTTGTAGCGCAGGGTACCGGCGCGCAGCGCCGGCTCGCGGATGGCGGAGCGTTTCTTTGGTTACTTTCTTTGCGCGCAAAGAAAGTGACACCTTCCCGCAGGACCGGAAACGATCCGCCGGGCAGGGCCCGGCGCTACCCCTTCAATCCTTGCCGCGGGCCATGGCCTGGAACACGCCGTCGCGGCGCACCCACAGGTGGAACAGCGCTGCGCCCACGTGCATCAGCACCGTAGCGAACAGCACGTAGGCCAGCAGGCTGTGCGCATTGCGCAGGGCGGCATAAAGCGCCGGGCTGTGCGGCACCAGGGCCGGCAGGTGCACGCCGCCCCACAGGGTGATCGGGTAACCACCGGCCGACAGCATCGCCCAGCCGATCAGCGGCATCGCCAGCATCAGCCCGTACAGCAGCCAGTGCGACGCCGTGGCGGCCAGCACCTGCCAGGCCGGCAGATCGGCCGGCAGCGGTGGCGGCCGGTGGCGCAGGCGGTTGTACAGGCGCAGCAGCACCAGCACGAAGATCGCCACGCCCAGCGGCCGGTGCAGGTCGATCAGCATTGGCCGCAGGTGCAACGAAGCGACCATGGTCACGCCGATGAACAGCATGGCCACGATCATCACCGCCATGGTCCAGTGCAGCACCCGCGCCAGCAGGTTGAAGTGGCCGTTGCCGGTGTTCATCGTGCGGCCTCCTTCGGTTGTTCGACGTTGCCGGCGGCGCGTTCGCGTTCGCGGCGGTTGAAGGACTGCGAGTACACCGCCGAACGGGCGGCCAGGATCGGATCATCGCTGCCACGCACGCCGCTGGGCAGGATCAGCGGATCGAAGTTGATCTGCCCGCAGGCGCCTTCTTCCTGCGATTGCATGCGGTCCAGGCTGAGCACGCCGGCCACTACCTGTTCGCGGGATTCGGGCCACGGCACCGACGGGTCGTCGATGGCATCGCCGGCGGCGGCGGTGCTGACCACCAGGTTCCAGCGCACCGGGCCGCTGGCCAGGCGCTGGCGCAGTTCCTGGCTGAGGAAATCGACGCTGGCCTGCTTGCGCGCCTCGGCATCCATGACCACCACCGGCGCCTGCGGCTGCCAGCGCCAGCGCACCGCGCGTTTCTGGCCCTGGGCGTTGGTGAACCAGAAGCTGTTCACGCTGTTGTAGGTGGTATCGGCCCAGCTGCTGGTCCACGGGGCGGTCTTGGCCCACTGCTGGAACGCCTGCGCGCTGGGGTACTTCGCCAGCACGGCGGCCATCTTCGCCGGGTCGGGCTTGCCGGTGGCCGGGTCGGGAATGCCGGCGCGGGTCTGTTCGAAGAAGGCCTCGGCGCTGGGTACGGCGAAGAACGGGAAGCTGTTCATCGCCATCCGCCATTCCTGGCCGTCATCGCTCACCATCTGCACGGCCAGGCTGCGCACGCGCGCGGTGTTGTCGGCGCCATAGGGATCGCCACCGCCGATCGACAGGCGGCCCATCACCGGCACGCGTGGCTGCGAGAACACCCGTGCGCTGGACAGGGTGCGGGCCTGTGCGCTGGGTTCGAACCAGCCGCTCACGCAGATGCCCTTGCTGTGTGCACGGCGGAAGCCGGGATGGGCCGGGCCAGTGGCTTCGATGGTGTCGGTGAAGCGCTGCGCGGTGAGGCGGTCGCCGATCCAGCCGGCCAGCCAGGCGAAGAGGAGCGCAACGCCGCCCAATATCAGCGCGATCAGGGCGATCCAGGGCAGGGGCGTGTGCGGGCGGGGCGAGCGCGGCCCCTGGCCGGCGCGGGTAAAGCGGAACAAGGGCATGGTCGGGTTCCTGCCTTCACTGGACGTGTGGGTGGTCGACCCGCACATCCTCGCAGAACCCTTCCAGGCCCGGTATTCAATTTTTCGTCAGATTTGCCAGGCTGGCCAATGCCGCCGAGCGGGAAGGCCGACCGGTAGAGTCGACTGTTAGTCGACTACCGCGCGCAGCGCGGGATTTTCCACGGCCCGTTGAAGAGCAGTCGACTAACAGTCGACTCTACCGCCGACCGCCGACCGCCGACCGCCGACCCCAGACCCCAGACCCCAGACCCCAGACCCCAGACCGCAGCCGTCCCCGTGCGTGCGCCTGCGTGGCTCAGCCGTAGCGCGCCTTCAGCATGGCCCAGGCCGAACGCAGCGCCAGCGCTTCGCCACCGGCCGGGCGGCCCGGGCGTTCGCCGTCGTTCCAGGCGTACACGTCCAGATGCGCCCAGCGCTGGCCCTCGGCCAGGAAGCGTTCCAGGTACAGCGCGGCGGTGACCGAACCGGCCATGCGCGAACCAGCGTTGGCCAGGTCGGCCACGCCGCTGGACAGATAGCGCAGGTACGGGCGCCACAGCGGCATGCGCCACACCGGGTCACGGGTGGCATCGCCGGCCTGCAGCCACTGCTGGGCCACGCTGTCATCGTTGCTGAACAGCGCCGGCAGGTCCGGGCCCAGCGCGATGCGCGCCGCACCGGTCAGGGTGGCGAAATCCAGCACCAGGTCCGGCTGCTGTTCGCTGGCGTAGGTGAGGGCATCGCACAGGATCACCCGGCCTTCGGCGTCGGTGTTGTCGATCTCCACGCTCAGGCCCTTGCGGGTGGCGATGACTTCGCCGGGGCGGAACGCATCGGGGCCGATCGCGTTCTCCACCGCCGGTACCAGCAGGGTCAGCCGCACCGGCAGCTGCTGCGCCATCACCAGCCCGGCCAGGGCCAGGGCGTGGGCGGCGCCGCCCATGTCCTTCTTCATGTTGCGCATGCCATCGGCGGGCTTGATGTCCAGGCCGCCGGTGTCGAAGCACACGCCCTTGCCGACCACCACCAGCGCCGGGTCGCTTTCCTTGCCCCAGCGCAGCACCACCAGGCGCGGTGCGCGGTGCGAAGCACGGCCGACGGCGTGGATGGCCGGGAAGTTCTGCTGCAGCAGGGCATCGCCGGTGATCGCTTCAACCTGCGCACCGTGGGCGTCGGCCAACGCGCGCGCCACATCTTCCAGCTGCTGCGGGCCCATGTCTTCGGTGGGGGTGTTCACCCAGTCGCGCACGCGCAGGCTGGCGGCGATCAGGTCGGCCACTTCACCCTGCGGCGCGGCCACCAGCTGTGCCGGTGCGCGGTTGCGCTTGCGGTAGCGGTCGAAGCGGTAGCTGCCCAGGCCCCAGCCCAGTTGCAGCAGGGCCTGTTCGTCGGCGCTCAGTTCGCTGGCCAGCTGCCACACGCTGCCTTCGGGCAGGGCGTGCGGGGCATGGGCATAGCTGTAGGCATCGGCACGGTCGCCCACGCCGATCACCGCACCGGCCAGGCCATCGCTGCCCGGCAGCAGGGCCACGCTGTGCGCGGCGGCATTGAAGCCCTGCGCGCCCAGCCAGGCCTGGGTGGCCGCCGGCTGGGTCGCCTTCCACGCCTCGAACTGGCTGCGGTCGAGCACGTACAGCGGCAGGGCGGTGGTGGTGGAAGCGGTGAAACCAGTGATCTCGCTCATGCGTCAGCTACTCCGGGGTGCGGCGGCGTCGAGGTTGGCATCCAGCCAATCGGCCAGGCCGGTAAGGGTGTCGAACTGCAGGTCAGGCTGCAGCTGCGGATGATTCCAGGTGGCCGCTTCACGGTTGATCCAGCAACCGCGCAGGCCTGCGGCAATCGCGCCGGCCACGTCCATTTCAATGTGGTCGCCCACGTGCAGCACCTGCGCCGGGGCCACGCCCAGGCGTTCGCAGGCGGCATGGAAAATGCTCGGTTCCGGCTTGGCCGCACCGTGTTCGCGGGCACCCAGCTGGAAGGCGAAATGATGGGCCAGGCCGATGCGCTCAAGATCGGCGTTGCCGTTGCTGAGTGCGGCCACCGGTACGCGTGCGGCAATGCGGGCCAGCGCATCCAGCGCATCCGGATAGCACTCCACCTGGTTGCGCGCGGCGTAGAACGCCTCGTAGGCCGGCTCCAGCAGGTCCAGGCTGGCACCGCTGTTCTGCAGCGCCTCCTGCAGGGTCAGCCGGCGCAGCGCGCTCAGGTCGAAATGCAGCTGCGGGTTGTCGCGGAACGCGCGCTCGCGCAGTTCGCGCATGGCCGCCACCGGATACATCGCGGCGGTGGCGGGGCTGTGTTCACGCATCCAGTCGTACAGGACCTGGTCGATGCGGGCGCCGATGGGAGCAAACGGCCACAGCGTGTCGTCGAGGTCGAGGGTGATGGCAAGGACAGGGAAGTTCACCCCGCCATTCTACGCCCGCGCGGCCGGGCTTTCATTCCAGCAGCCGCGCCCAGCCCTGCATGCCTTCCAGCCGTGCCAGCACCAATTTGATGCAGACCAGCAGCGGCACCGCCAGCAGCAGGCCGATCATGCCCCAGGCCCAGCCGAACACCATCAGCGCCAGGATCAGCACCAGCGGCGACAGCTTCATGCGTCGGCCCAGCACGATCGGGGTCACCATCTGGCCTTCCAGGGTATGCAGGGCCAGGTAGGCGGCGGCCGGCAGCAGTGCCTGCAGCGGATCGCGGAATTCGACAAAGCCCATCAGCAGCATCAGCGCCACGCCGATCAGCGGGCCCACGTACGGTGCGAAATTCAGCAGCGCCGCCACCGTGCCCCACAGCAGCGCTTCCTGCAGGCCGATGCCCAGCAGCATCAGCACGCCGGCAAACAGCAGGCCGACCAGGGTGTTGATGACGGTGATGGTCAACACGTAGCGCGATACTTCGCGTTCGATCGAACGCAGGATGTCACTGGTGAAGCGTTGCTGCTGGCGGTTGGGGAACAAGGCGATGGCCGCGCGCTGCAGGCTCTGCCCGTAGATCATGAAGAACAGGGTGAGCAGCACCACCGCCAGTACCGAGGCGGCCAGGCGCGGGGCGCGGGTCAGCATGCGGTAGGGATCGTCCAGCTGGGTGCGGATGACCTGCACGCGGCGGCTGCTTTCACCGCCGGCCACGCGGGCGAAGTTTTCCGCGGCCTGGTTGGCCTGCTGCACCGGCTTGGTCAGGTCCTGCACCTGGCGCGCCACCTTGCGCAGCTGCTGCGGTGCTTCCTGCGCCCAGTCCATGGCCGGGCCCACCAGCTGCACCGCCAGCGCGGTGGTCACCCCCAGCCCGGCGCCCAGGATCAACAGCGCGCCAAGTGCGCGCGGAATCCACAGTTTCTGCAGCAGGCGCAGGATCGGGTTGCCTACCAGGGCGAAGAACATGGCCAGCAGGATGGGCAGGAAGATGTCCTGCGCCGCCCACAGCGTGTACGCCACGGCCAGGGTGGCCAGGATCACCAGCGACATCGGCCCGCGCGGGCGTGACGGCGGCGGCAGCGGCGCGTCGGGCGCGGGCGAAGAGGGGGACAACAGGGGCTCGCTCATCGGCGCACCGACCGGGAAGGGAAGCGCATTATCGTCCCGCCGCGATCAACGCGGCGGGTTCACGGTGTCAACGTTCAGAGACGTCGGTAGCGGCCTCGGCCGGCTGCGGTACGCGCAGCTCGTCGGCCGCACGCGGGGCCGCAGGCGCAGAAGCCGGTGGCGGCGTGGCCTGCCCGGCGGCCGTATCCGCAGCGGTGTCGGCGGCGGCATCCGCGGTCTCGGCGGCCTCGTCGGCGGTATCGGCGGCATGGGCCGCCATCGCCGCGGCGAACGCCGCCTGGCCACTGGCCATCAGGTTGGACACCGAGCCGATCATCTGCAGCCAGCGCGCGCCATTCACCTTTCCAGGCACTTCCAGCTTGCCGGCCACGAAGCCGCCGGCCAGGCCGACCACCACGATGCGCAGCGGCGACCAGCCGCGGCGCCAGACCTGGCTGAGCACGCCCCAGTTGTCCTGGGTTTCGGCCATGCGCACGGCCACCACCTGTTCGCAGCGCTTCACCCGCCGCTGCAGTGCGCCGAATTTCATGGCTTGCCCTCCGGAATCTGCACATCGGCGTCCGGGTCATCCTCGCTGGGCTCATCGAACAGGCCCAGGCGTGACAACTGACGCCGGGTGGCATGCATGCCGGTGTGGTGGAAGAAGTAGGACACCCGCCAGATCGCGTAGCCGGTAACGGCCAGGCTGAGCAGGGAGGTGATCAGCAGTGCCTGCAGCCAGCTCAGGCCCCAGCTCTGCAGCAGGGCGATGAGGGTGGCCGCCATCAGCAGCCAGGCCGAGGCACCGAACACGATGCCGACCCCGGCCCACGCCAGCGCACGGCCGAACGCACTGCGGGCCAGGGCGAAGTCGGCCGAGGCCAGGCGCCGCAGCGAACGCAGCGAATGCTTGGCCGAATCGGCGGCGGCTTTGCCGGCCGCGCCGACCTGGCGGATGCTCTCGTCCAGCGGCGGGGTCGCCGCCGGATCGGGAGCCTGCGTGGTGTCCTCGCTCACGCCGCGGCTTACTTGTTGTTGCTGCTGGCCAGCTTGGCAATCAGCCAGCCGGCGGCGAAGGCAACGCCGAACGAGGCCAGCGGACGTTCACGGATCAGCTCGGCGGCGCTGTCCACCAGATCCTTGCCCTTGTCCATCAGCGCATCGACCTGTTCCTTGGCGGCGGCACCGCCGAATTCGGCAGCGGCCAGGCCGGACAGCGCGCTGTCGGACAGTTCGGCCTTCACGTTGGCCTTGCCGATGCGCAGCTCGTCGGTCGCTGCACCGGTCGCACCCTTGATCGCACCGCCGGCAGCGCTGGCGGCCTGCTTCAGGTGGGAACCGGCTTCACCCAGGTGTTCCTTCAGGTTCTCGGTATTGGTGGGGCTCATCGAATCACTCCTGTTGCGATGGGGGGACGAACGGATGTTCGGCCGATGGGACGGGTAGCAATAGCATCGGCCGGGTATAGGGGGTGTTACGGCGGGGCGATCAGCGCATCACCAACTGGCCCTGCTGCTGGCCATTGTTGCGCAGGATGCGCAGCACCAGGGTGGGCGGGCGCTGCTGGAAATTGGCGCGCCAGCTGGCCAGATCGGCGAATTCACCCACCGTGGCCTCGGCGATGATGTCGCCCTGCTGCAGGCCGTTGCTGGCCGCGCGGCTGCCGCGCTTGACCTCGCTGACCAGCACGCCGCCCACGCCGGACTGGCGCAGCGATTCGGGCAGATCGACGAAGGTGGCCCCGCCCAGGCGCGGGTCCAGGCTGTCACCGGTCACCGCACGCGCCTGCTCTTTCAGCGTGGCCTTGATCTGCAGCGGCTTGCCTTCGCGGCGCACATCCAGGGTCAGCACGCTGCCCACCGCGGCCAGGCCTTCCACGTTGTGCAGCGCTTCGGCACTGTCCACCCGCTGGCCGTTGGCCGACACCACCACATCGCCCGGCTTCAGCCCGGCGCTGGCGCCGGCCGAACCGGCCAGCACGCGGGTGACCAGCGCGCCGCGCGTTTCACCAAGACCCAGCCCCTGGGCGATCTGCGCACTCAGGTTCTGGCTTTCGATGCCCAGCGTGCCGCGCACCACCACGCCATGCTTCACCAGCTGGTCCACCACGCTGCGGGCCAGGTTGGATGGAATGGCCAGGCCCAGGCCGATGTTGCCGGCCATGCTGCCCTGCGGGTTGTAGCTGGCGGTGTTGATGCCCACCAGCTGGCCCTGCAGGTTGACCAGCGCGCCACCGGAATTGCCGGGGTTGATGGACGCATCGGTCTGGATGAAGTTCTGGTAGCCCAGCCCGCGGATGCCGCTGCGGCCGACCGCCGAGACGATGCCCGAGGTGACCGTCTGGCTGAAACCGAACGGGTTGCCGATGGCCACCACGAAGTCACCCACGCGCAGCTGGTTGCTGTCGGCCAGCTTGATGTCGGTCAGGTTCTGCGCCGGAATGCGGATCAGTGCGATATCGGTGTCGCGGTCCGAGCCGAGGAATTCGGCCTTCACCGTGCGCCCGTCGGCCAGGGTGACCTGCACGTCGTCGGCGTTGTCGATCACGTGGTGGTTGGTCAGCACCAGCCCCTCGCTGGCATCGATGATCACGCCCGAGCCCAGCGATTCATTGATGCGTTCCTGCGGAATATCCGGGAACAGGCGGCGGAAGAACGGGTCGTTGAAGAAGGGGTTGCGTACGCGCACCACCTGCTTGGTGTTGACGCTGACCACCGCAGGCATGGCCTTTTCCAGCATCGGCGCCAGCGAGGGCACCGCCTGTCCGGCCACCGATGCCGGCAGTGCCGCAGTGGTGGGCAGTGCGGCCGGCAACGGTGCTGCATCGGCACGGTTGTCCAGGTGCGCGTTGAGGCCGGTGGCAACGAAGCCGCCGAAGGCTGCGGCAATGGCGAGCGTGAGCAGGGTGGGTAGCGGTCGCATGGCAGTCAAATTGTTGGCGTGGGTGGGGGCCGTAGGCCTATACGGTAGAACAAGCTGAATGAGTGTGTCGCGATCCGGATAAATGGCCCATGAAAAACCAGGGCGCCGGCGGCGTCCACGCGCCCCGCGCCGGCACGTATGCAGGCAGCAGGCGACACATGGACACAGCGCGATACTTGCGCAGTTCCGCGCATATGGGCAGCACGATGCCGCTTGGCCGCAACCGCCGCAACGCGCGACCGGCGCACGTTCCAGCGTATGCAGCCACTTGCCTGCAATGTTCGCGCACCGCTGAAAAAAAGGGGTTTGCCGGATCCTGCACGGCGTAACGACCCGGTTCGCTTACCTTAGTACCGTCGCACAGGATGCGATTGCAGAAGCGTGACCCGTTCCACGATGGCGATTGTCGGTATAGCATCGCCCCGTTTTGACAATCCAGGCCCCCAGGAGGGCAACATGAGCAACGGTAATGGTGTGTCGGTCGTGACCGACGCCGTCGAGAACGTGAAAGAAACCGCCACCAACGTCGGCGAGACCATCGCCCACGCCGCCGAAGACGCCGTGAAGTCGGTCAAGAAGACCGTCAAGCGCGCCACCAAGGCTGCCGGTACCCGCGTTGCCAAGGCCAAGAAGGCCGTGGCCAAGGTCGAAAAGACCGTTGCCAAGAAGGCCGAGAAGGCTGCCAAGTCGGTTGGCAAGACCGTTGCCAAGGCGAAGAAGAAGCTGGAAACCGCCAAGAAGAATGCCAAGGCCGAAGCCGCTGCCCTGAAGAAGGAAGTGGCCAAGAAGAAGGCGGCTGCCGGCAAGGCCGTGACCAAGAAGGCCGCCGCTGCCAAGAAGACCACCAAGGCTGCCACCAAGGCTGCCGGCAAGAAGGTCGCCACCGTGAAGAAGGCCGCCACCAAGAAGGCTGCCGTGGCCAAGAAGACCGTCACCAAGAAGACCGCCGCTGCCAAGAAGGTTGTCGGCAAGAAGGTCGCGACCGCCAAGAAGGCTGTGGCCAAGAAGACCGTTGCTGCCAAGAAGGTTGCCGGCAAGAAGGCCGTGGCTGCGAAGAAGGTTGTCGGCAAGAAGGTTGCGGCCGGCAAGAAGGTCGCCACCAAGAAGACCGCCGTGGCCAAGAAGGCCGTCGGCAAGAAGGTTGCCGCCACCAAGAAGGTCGCCACCAAGAAGACTGCGGCCGCCAAGAAGGTTGTCGGCAAGAAGGTCGCCGCCACCCGCAAGACCGTGGCCAAGAAGGCTGCACCGCTGAAGAAGGTCGCTGCCAAGAAGGCACCGGCCAAGAAGGTTGTCGCCAAGAAGGCGCCGGCCAAAAAGGCAGTGCGCAAGGCTGCCAAGCGCAAGTAATCCGCGCCGGCGCCATCAACCCTTCCGCCCGGTCCGGGCGGAAGGGTTTTTTTTGCCTGTCAGTGGCGCGCCAGCTGCACCGTCGGCCGCCACTGCAGCACCGCCAGCGCGGCCAGCGGCAAGGCACCGCCGAACATCGCCACGCCGGTCCAGCCGAAGTGATGCCAGGCCAGCGCGCCGGCCCACGAGCCGAACGCCCCGCCCAGGAACATGCCCGTCATGAAGACGGTGTTGAGCCGGCTCTTGAACTCCGGGTGCAGGCCGTACACCTGGTGCTGGTGGCTGACCAGCGCCACCTGCACGCCGAAGTCGAGCACCACCACGCCCAGCACCAGGCCGGCCAGGCCTGGCCACAGGCCCAGCAGCAGCCACGATGCCAGCGTGGCCAGCACACCCAGCCGCACCACCGGTGCCGGCCCACGGCGGTCGGCCAGGCGCCCGGCCATCGGTGCGATCGCCACGCCCACCACGCCGATGATGCCGAACAGCCCGGCCGTGGCAGCACCCAGCTGCAGCGGCGGCGCGGCCAGGTGCAGTGACAGCGTGGTCCAGAACACCGAGAACGAAGCGAACAGCAGCGCCTGCGCCCAGGTGGCCCGGCGCAGCAGCGGATGGTCGCGCCATAGCGTGCGCAACGACCCCAGCAGGGCGCCGTAACCGGGCGGGTGGCCCGGCGGTGCGTGCCGTGGCAGTGAACGCGCCATCAGCAGCGCCGCGCCCAGCGCCAGCGGCACGCCCAGCCAGAACATGGCGCGCCAACTGCTGGCGCTCGACACCAGCCCGGCCAGCGTACGGCTGAGCAGGATGCCGGCCAGCAGGCCGCTCATCACCGTGCCGATGGCCGCACCGCGGCGCTCCGGCGCCACCAGCAGCGCAGTGAACGGCACGATCTGCTGGGCGACGGTGGCGGCCGCCCCCAGCAGGATCGCGCCGATCGCCAAGGTGGCCAGCCCTGGCGCCAGTGCCGACACCACCAGAGCCACCGCCACCGCCAGGAACTGCAGCACGATCAGCCGCCGCCGTTCGTGGCGGTCGCCCAGCGGCAGCAGCAGGAGCAGGCCGGCGGCGTAGCCGAGCTGGGTCAGCGCAGGTATCCAGCTGCTTACCCGCACATCGCCCAGGTCATGGGCCATGGCCGCCAGCATCGGCTGGTTGTAGTAGATGTTGGCCACGCCCAGGCCGGCGGCCACGGCCATGGCGAACAACGGTGCGGCGCGCGTGGCGCCGACCGCAGTGGGGGAGGAAGACATGACACGGCTCCTGGCGGAAAAACGCGCGGGCGTGCTGCAGTGCCCGCGCGCGGGCAGACCTCAGCCTTGCACGAAGGCCAGCAGGTCCGGATTGATCACGTCGGCGTGGGTGGTCAGCATGCCGTGCGGATACCCCGGGTAGACCTTCAGCGTGCCGTTGGCCAGCAGCTTGATCGACTCACGCGCGGCCGCATCGATCGGCACGATCTGGTCGTCGTCACCATGCAGCACCAGGGTCGGTACGGTGATCGCCTTCAGATCTTCGGTGAAGTCGGTTTCGGAGAAGGCCTTGATGCCTTCGTAATGGGCCTTGGCGCTGCCGGCCATGCCCTGCCGCCACCAGTTCTGGATGGCACCGGGAACGATCTGTGCGCCTTCGCGGTTGAAGCCGTAGAACGGGCCGCCGGGCAGGTCCAGGAAGAACTGCGAGCGGTTGGCCGCCAGTGCTGCACGCAAACCGTCGAACACATCGATCGGCAGGCCCTTGGGGTAGGCCGCGGTGCGCAGCATGATCGGCGGCACCGCGCTGACCAGCACGGCCTTGGCCACGCGGCCCTGCGGCTGGCCGTAGCGGGCCACGTAGCGCGCCACTTCGCCACCGCCGGTGGAATGGCCGATATGCACCGCGTTGCGCAGGTCCAGGTGCTGCATGACCACCGCGGCATCGGCGGCGTAGTGGTCCACGTCGTGGCCTTCGCTCACCTGCGCCGAACGGCCGTGGCCGCGGCGGTCATGGGCGATCACGCGGAAGCCCTTGGCCAGGAAGAACAGCATCTGCGTGTCCCAGTCATCGCTGGACAGCGGCCAGCCATGGTGGAAGACGATCGGTTGGGCCTCCTTCGGGCCCCAGTCCTTGTAGAAGATCTCGACGCCATCGGGGGTGGTGACAGTGCTCATCCGGGTAACTCCTCAGGGGTGGGTGGGAACGAGGTCCACGCTACGCCTGGGGTGCTCGGCGCAACATCACACGCTCGGTTCGCCGGGGCATACCTTGGTGTGATCGCCTTCGTCGAACAGCCGCTGCAGGCAGTCGGCCAGGGCATCGGCGTCCACCGGCTTGCGCAGGAACGCCGCCGCGCCGGACGCCCGCACGCGCTGTTCCACGGCCGCGGTGGGGAAGGCGGTCAGGAAGATCATCGGCGGTACCGCGCCGCGCGCGTGCAGGCGCGCCTGCAGTTGTTCGCCATCGAGTACGGGCATCTGCACATCGCTGATGATGCAGGCCGGCGTGGGCAGCGTGCTGTCATCCAGCAGCGCCTGGCCGTGGGCGTAGGCACGCACGGCATAGCCCAGCGCGCGCATCAGGCTGGACAGCGACGCGCGGACGCCGGCATCGTCGTCCACGATCGCGATGAGGGGGGGCGGAAACATGTGGGACTCCTTCATGCCACCCCGGACGCAACGGGTCCGGGCTTGGCTGGTGTCCTTTATGCCGCAGTCGCGCGGCCGCCACCATCATACGCAGGTGTGGGTAGCGGCCCGGGCGCGGCCTGTGCTCAGTGGCCGATGCCCAGGGCTTCGGCCTGGCGCACCAGCTCGGCCAGCGAGCGCACGCCCATCTTGCGCATCACGTTGCCGCGGTGGATCTTCACCGTGATCTCGCTCAACTGCAGTTCGGCGGCCACCTGCTTGTTCATCAGGCCCGACACCACCAGCGCCATCACCTCGCGCTCGCGGCTGGTCAGGGTGGCGTAGTGCGCGCGCACGCCGTCCAGCGCGCCATCGCTCTGGCGGCGCTGGCGGTCGCGCTCGATGGCCGCGGTCACCGCGTCCAGCATGTCCTGGTCGCGGAAGGGCTTGGCCAGGAAATCCACCGCGCCGGCCTTCATCGCCTTCACCGTCATCGGAATGTCGCCATGGCCGGTCATGAACACCACCGGCAGGGCCACGCCCTGGGCGGCCAGCTGGGCCTGCACATCCAGACCGCTCACGCCCTGCAGGCGCACGTCCAGCACGATACAGCCGGGCACATCGGGCAGCGGCTGCGCGCCCAGTTCGCCAGGGGCCGCGTACAAGCGCGTCTGCAGCCCGACCGAGCGCAGCAGGCTGTCCAGCGAGGTGCGCACGGACGGATCGTCATCCACGATCACCACCAATGGCGGCGCAGCGGGTGGGGGCGCGGAACGATGCATGTCAGGCGGTCTCCGGTGCAGTGGCCAGCAGCAGGGTAAAGCAGGTGCCGGTGCCGGGCGTGCTGCGCACCTGCAGCTGGCCGCCGTGGGCTTCCACGGTGGTGCGGCAGATCGGCAGGCCCATGCCCATGCCCTGCGGCTTGGTGGTGAAGAAGGGCTCGAACAGGCGCGCCACGTGTTCGGCGGCGATGCCCGGGCCGGTGTCGCTCACGTCGATGCGCACATGGCCGTCGATCGCCTGCAGTTCGATGTGCAGGGCGCGCACGCCGGGCTGGCCGCTCATGGCCTGGCAGGCATTCAACAGCAGGTTCACCAGCACCTGCTGCAGCTGGATGCGTTGGCCCGGCACGTCCGGCAGCGCGGCCACCTGATCCACCTGTACCTGCACCTGCTCGCGCTGCAGCTCATGCTGCAGCAGGCGCAGGGCATCGTCCACCAGCACGGCCGGGGCCAGCACTTCGTGCGCGGGCGGCGTCTTGCCCAGGAAGTCGCGCACGTTCTTGACGATGCCGCTGGCACGGCGCCCTTCGGCAATGGTGCGTTCGATCGCCAGTTCCACTTCGTGCAGTTCTGGCTGCGGCCGGCGCAGCCAGCGCAGCCCGGCCTCGCCATTGGTCACCACGGCCATCAGCGGCTGGTTCACCTCGTGCGCCAGCGATGCGGTCAGTTCACCCAGGGTGGCCACGCGGCTGGCATGGGCCAGTTCGGCCTGCGCGGCCAAGGCGCGGGCCTCGGCCTGCTTGCGCTCGTGGATGTCGACCACGAACACCAGCACCGTGCCATCGCCTTCGCGGCGGTCGGGGAAGGTGATGGTGAACAGCACCGGCACCGTGCTGCCGTCGGCGCGCACGATGGATGTCTCGCCTTCGCAGTGCGGCGCGCCGGCAACGAAGGCGGCCAGCGATGCGGCGAAGGTGCGGTCGTCGTCGGCCAGCACCGCATCGACCGTCGCCGGTGGTGCGCCTTCGCCGATCAGGCGGCGGAAGGCCGGGTTCAGGCCCACCAGGCGCGCCCGTTGCCGGAAGCGGGTGAGCGCCTGCGGGGACGCCTGCAGATAGGCCTGCAGCTGCGTGCGGTCACCCACCCCATGCCGCGACAGTTCGGCCTGCACCTCGCTCCAGTCCTGTTCCACCACGCCGATGCGGCTGCCGTCGAACATGCGGCGGTAGCGCTGTTCGCTGCGCACCAGCGCCGCGTGTGCGGCCTGCCGTTCGCTTACATCGGTATGCGTTTCCAGCACCCGCAGCGGCCGCCCCTGGCGATCACGCTGCAACACCCAGCGGCTTTCCAGCCACAGCGTGCGGCCGTCGCGGGTGCGCTGCGCCAGCAGGCCTTCCCAGCGGTCGTGCTGCAGCAGGTCCGCTTCAATCTGCGAGCGCGGCGCCGGGTAGCGGGTCTGCAGCAGGCGGTCGGCGGGTTGGCCGGCGGCTTCTTCGCGGCTCCAGCCGTAGACCTGCTCGGCGGTCAGGTTCCAGAAGCCGATCACCCCCGCCGGGTCGCGCACGAAGATCATGTCGTGCGACAGGTCCAGCAGCACGGCCTGGTCGGCCAGGGTGCGCATGGAACGCTGGTTCTGCAGGGCCAGCACGGCCGCGATCGCGATCGCCACCAGGCTGACCAGTGCGCGCACGGTCTGCGGCCCCACGTGGTCGATGCCGTGGGTATCCAGGTAGGCGCACAGGGTCAGCCCGGCGCCGGCCACGGCCACGGCGATGATGTCGCCGCGGCGGCCGGTGCGCGCCACCAGCAGCACCGGCAGCACGTACAGCACCGCCACCGCACCTTCCAGCGTGGACAGCGTATCGAACAGGGCGATGGCCAGCACCACCACGCAGGCCACCGCACGCAGCGCCATCGGGGGGATGATCCGGTGTGGGAACACCACGTCGCCGCCGCCACTGGGGTGCGGTGCCGGGGTCCAGGGGGATGGGGTGCGCGGCGTTGGCATCGGGCCTCCTGTGCCAGGGTGGGGCGCCGCCTGTCGGCCACGCCGAAAGACCGCTGCTACGGTCCCTTGCCCGCCCATGCTGGGCAAGGAACCGGCGCGGCGTCTTGCACGGATGTGCGCAGCCGGCCGGGCAAACCAAGGTATGCCCCGGACGATACCCAGGTGCAATGGGCGCCGGCCCGCGCGCTGCCTACGCTGGATCCGTCCCCCACTGGAACCGCCGCCATGACCGCTCCCACCTTTTCCAGCGCCCTGCGCGTACGCAACGACCTGGGCGCGCAGGCCGCCGCCGATCTGGCCCCGGCGCTGACCGCGCTGCTGGCCGACATGTTCGCCCTGTACCTGAAGACCAAGAACTTCCATTGGCACATGAGCGGTCCGCACTTCCGCGATTACCACCTGATGCTGGACGAGCAGTCCGCGCAGGTGCTGGCCACCACCGATGCCATTGCCGAGCGCGCGCGCAAGGTCGGCGGCACCACCCTGCGTTCAATCGGCCACATCCAGCGCATCCAGCGCCTGCTGGACAACGATGCCGACTATGTCACCGCGCAGGACATGCTGGCCGAACTGGCCGACGACAACCGCCGCCTGGCCGGCTTCCTGCGTGCCACCCATGGCGTGTGCAGCGAGTACGGCGACGTGGCCAGCACCAGCCTGATCGAAACCTGGATCGACGAGGCCGAACGCCGCAGCTGGTTCCTGGGCGCCTGCCGCGAAACCCGCTGATCACCGACCCGTCCGCATTGCAAGGAGAGCGGTAATGCACACCCCATTGGCAGTGGCCCCCGCCGAACCGTCCCCCGCCAGCCGCCTGGCCATGCTGGGCCATGATCTGAACAACGTGCTGCAGGCGGCCGCCGCCGCGATCGGGCTGGCGCTGCAGGGCGGCCGCCTGGGCCCGGCCGACAGCGCGCTGCTGGACGTGGCCGGGCAGGCCCTGCAACAGGGCGCCGGCATGGCCCGGCTGTTCCTGGGCCAGGACATTCCGCGCCCGTGCAGCAGTGATGGCGTGGATCTGGCCGAGCTGGTGCAGGAAATGGCGCCGCTGCTCCAGCACGCCATCGCCCCGGCCATGCAGCTGGAACTGGATGCGTGCGCGCTGTCCGGACGCGTGCAGGTGGACCGCAGTGCCCTGCAGCGTGCGCTGGTGAACCTGGCCCTGAACGCGCGCGAGGCCTGCGCGCCAGGCGCGCGCATGCGCATCAGCACCGACACCTGCACCCTGGTGGTCGCCGGCCCCGGGCGGACACCGGGCCGCTACGGCATCGTGCGCGTGGCCGACAACGGCCCGGGCATCGATCCGGCGGTGTCCGCGCGCATGTTCGAGCCCGGCGCCAGCAGCCGCGGCCCGGGGCGCGGCCTCGGCCTGGCCCAGGTGCGCGCCGCGGTGGAAGCCAGCGGTGGCTTCGTGGATGTGCAGTCCTCGCCACGCCGCGGCACCTGCTTCCTGCTGGCCCTGCCCAGCACGATCGCCTGATCCCTGCGGAGAACGTCATGTCTGTTTCTGCCATGCCCCTGTCCCGTCACGTCCGTTCGCTGGCCCACGCAGAACTGGCCCATGCCAGTGCGCTGGGCGAAGTCCGCCGCCTGGACGGAACCGCGTTCCCGCTGCTGCAGGGGCTGTCGATCAAGCGCCTGCGGCTGGAAGCCGACGCCATGCGCGAAGCGCACTGGCATGCCAATGCCGATGAACTGGCCTACGTCTGCCAGGGCCAGGTGCGCGTGCAGGTGATCGACAACGGTGACCAGGTGAGTGCGTTTGTCGTGTCAGAAGGGCAGATGTTCCATGTTCCCAGCGGTGCCCTGCATCTGATTGAAAACCTGGGCCCCGGCCGCGCCGAACTGATCATCGCCTTCAGCCATGCCCATCCGCAGGATTTCTCGCTGCAGGCGGCCTTCGGTGCGATGAGTGACGCGGTGCTGGGCAACACCTTCGACCTGCCCGCCAGCGCCTTCGCGGCGCTGCCACGCGATACCCGCACCCGCTACCTGGTACCGCGCCCGCGGGGTCTGCCGCCTGCGTCGCCCGATCACGCGCAGCCGCTGCGCTTCGACGTGGAAGCGCAGTCGGCACCGGTGACTTTCCCGTATGGCCACGCACGGGTCGCCCGCAGCCAGTTCTGGCCCGCCCTGCGCCATCTGGCCATGTACTCGCTGCAGATCGGCGAAGACGGCATGCGCGAACCGCACTGGCACCCCGATACCGCCGAAATGGGCTACGTGCACCGCGGCCATGCGCGCATGACCGTGCTCGACCCCGACGGCAGCACCGACACCTACCTGTTGTCACCGGGCGATGTGTACTTCATTCCCCCGGCCTACCCACACCAGATTGAAGCACTGGGGCAGGACATCCATTTCCTGGTGTTCTTCGACCGGCCGATGCCCGCCGATATCGGCTACCGCCTGTGTGGCGCGGCGCTGCCACCGGCCACCCTGGCCGCGACCTTCGGCGTACCGGTGGAGCGCATGCCGGTGCTGCCGGCCACCGCGCGCGACCCGCTGATCGTGGCCCGCGGCAATCCTCTCGATCCCTGCACCTGAAGTAGGCCACCATGCAGGTCTTCCATGGGAGGCCTGCGCATGCGCGGTATCGACTTCAGTTCCTGGCAGGGGGTGCTGTCCACGCTGGCCGGGTTGGTGCTGATCACCCTGCTGGGCGTGGGCATCCGCCTGCTGGTGATGCAGACCCTGCAGCAGCGCCGCGAGCGCGAGAACCGGCAGATCAACGAACGCCTGCGCACGCTGATGGCCGCCTACAAAACGTTGGGCGGGTCATTCACCGGCGATCTGGGCGTGGACCCCACCCATCTGCGCGAACTGCGCCAGCGCGCCCATGAAAGCGGCAGCGCCGAGCCCGGCTCGGAGCGTGCGCGGCGCATCCGCGATGCGGTGGAGGCGGCGTTGTCGGACATCCTGCTGCTGGGCACCGACGAACAGGTGCGGCTGGCCGCGCGTGCCGCCACCGAACTGGCGCAGGGCCGGCCGGTGCATACCCATGACCTGGTGGTGTCGCTGCGTGACTTCGTGCGGCAGGCCCTGGACCTGGCACCGGTGCCGGCCGACCTGCAGATTCCACCGCAGGGCCCGACCCGTCCGGCCAGTGGCGGCGCCGGCGGCAACAAAGCGCGAGGCGGCGAGGGCGAGACCAAGGGCGGTCGCGGTGGTGGCGGCGGCGGTGGAGCGGGCGCCGGCATGGGCGGCCTGGGCCTGGGGGCCGGCGCCGCGCTGGGCGCCGGCCATGCCAGCGAAGACGACCCCAGCGCGCGCTGAGGCGCTTCGCGTCGGGTCAGTCAGGGCAACAGATCGAGGATCGGCACGAAGCCGCCATAGATCATCCGTGCGCCATCGAAGGGCATCGGATTCTTCGACGGATCCATGCGCGGGTCTTCCATCATCTTCTGCATGCCCGCATCGCGGGTGGCCTTGTCGGGCCATTCAATCCAGGAAAACACCACCGTCTCATCCGGCGTGGCCTTCACCGCGCCGAAGAAGTCGGTGGTCTTGCCTGGCGGTACATCATCGCCCCAGCACTCAACCACGCGCAGCGCGCCGTATTCGATGAACACGACGTCGCCCATGCGGGCGTGGGCCAGGAATTTTTCCTTGTTGGCGGTGGGCACCGCCAGGACGAAACCATCGATGTAGCTCATCACTTGCCTCCGTGGTGGACCGTGGCGGATGCACGGTCTTGCTGGTTCGACGAATCAGTGCGCGTGCAATCGACACGCAGGCGCCCATTGGAATGCAGTGCATGTGCACGCAGCGCGCGCGTATGCCAGAAACTGCCTGAATCAAGCCAGAAAATTCAGCAATGCGAAGACCGCGGTTTTCAGGGAGCGTTGTGTCGAATAACGGAGAATTTACATTCCCGATGCGATGGCGCCCTGGCGCTGCTGCACACCATAAGAAAGTAAAGGTGTACCCCCATGAAGAATTCGCTGATTGCCCTGGCGCTGGCCGCTGCCCTGCCGTTCACCGCTTCGGCCGCTGAAAACCTGTCCTACAACTACGCCGAGGCTGACTACGCCAAGACCGACGTTGATGGCGTGAAGGCCGACGGTTACGGCGTCAAGGGTTCCTACGGCTTCCTGCCGAACTTCCATGCCTTCGGTGAATACAGCCGCCAGGAAGTGGACCACACCAACATCAAGGTCGACCAGTGGAAGGTCGGTGCCGGTTACAACGTTGAAATCGCACCGTCCAGCGATTTCGTCGCCCGCGTGGCCTACCAGAAGTTCGACCAGAAGCACGGCCTGGACTTCAACGGCTACAGCGCTGAAGCCGGTATCCGCACTGCCTTCGGCGCCCACGCTGAAGTCTATGGCCTGGTCGGCTACGAAGATTATTCGAAGAAGCACGGCGTCGATATCGACGGTCAGTGGTACGGCCGCCTGGGTGGTCAGGTGAAGCTGAACCAGAATTGGGGCGTGAACGGCGAACTGAAGATGAACCGCCACGGCGACAAGGAATACACCGTCGGCCCGCGCTTCAGCTGGTAATCGCCGCGCCGCGCGCATCGCGCCGGCAACGCACCAACAGGCCCGGTCTTGACCGGGCCTGTTCTGTTTCAGCTATCGAAACCGCGCATGACCGCGGCGCGACACGTGTATTGCATTGCAACGAATTGGATTCCGCAGCGGGCGGCGGCGGCCTACGGTGGCATTCCCGAAATGCCGGATATGCAGCGATGCCCGTCCTTCCGCCCCTGCTACCCGACCGGCCACGCCGGCTGGCACTGTTGGATCCGCACCCGGTGCTGCGGCTGGGCGTGGAAGTGCTGTTGCGGCAGCACAGCGGCGTGGAAGTCTGTGGCAGCTACGCCGATGAGGGCGAACTGCTGCAGCGGCTGCGTCGCGAGCCCGGCGGTATCGATCTGCTGTTGATCGATGCACTGCCACTGGGCGATCTGGGGGATGGGATGGCGCTGCTGCGCCGGTTGTCCCGCCAGTGGCCGCAGCTGCCGGTGCTGGTGCTGTCGGCGCACTGCAACGCCAGCACGGTCACCACGGCCATGCAGGCCGGCGCGCGTGGTTTCCTGTCCAAGGCCACCCCGCCCGACGTGCTGCTGCGCGCGGTGGATGTGGTATCTCGCGGCGGGCGCTTCGTGCCGCCCGACCTGCGCGCCCAGCTCAGCCGGTCGCGCACCCTGCTTGCGGTCGCGCCCAGCCTGGCGCCGCTCAGCCGCCGCGAACGCGAAGTCCTGCGGCTGGTGCTGCAGGGCTGCAGCACCGGCGAAATGGCCCAGCGCTTCCAGCGTGCGGCCAGCACCATCAGTACCCAGAAGAAAACCGCCTACCAGAAGCTGGGCATCCGCAGCGATGGCGAACTGTTCCGCATCCGCCACCTGCTGGAATGCAGCTGAGGCTGGCTTACTGCCCCTGGTACTGCTTCTCTTCCACCAGCGCCGAACCGGCCACGCGGTTGATCTCGTTCTTCACCACGATGCGTTCGCCGTTGGTGCCGTACACGCCGCGTGCCAACTGCACGAAGGCATCGTCGAACACCTGTGCCGCTTCCTTGTCGCGCAGCTGGTCCTGGATGTCCCACATGCGCTCGTTGATCTCCTTCAGCTGCACCTTCAGTGCCTGCAGCGCCGGCTGGGCCTGCAATTGTTGCTGCAGCAGCGGCAGCAGGCCTTCCAGTTCGGTGCGCACGTTGGCGACCTTGGCCGCATCGGTGATGCGTTCGGCCTTGATCTCGAGAATGGTGATCTTGTCGATCAGCTCGCCGATCGATACCGGGGTGAGAATGGCGTCCACGCGACTACTTCCTGGAAACAGGCGGCCATGATAGCGCGCCTGTTCCCTGTCATCGCCCACGCACCGCCGCTAGGCCGGGCGGGCGCGCAGGGCGCCCGGCAGCCACAGCAGCAGGGCCAGCACTGCCACGCTGGCACCGGCCACGCACACGCCGGTCCAGCCAAAGTGCTGGTACACCTGCGCAGACAGCAGCGAGCCCAGCGAGCCGCCGATGAAGTAGCCGGTCATGTAACCGGCGTTGAGGCGGTTGCGCGCTTCTGGCTGCAGGGCGTAGATCAGGTTCTGGTTGCTGACATGCAGCAGCTGTGCGGCCAGGTCCAGCACCACCACGCCCACCAGCAGCGCCAGCAGAGAATGCGCCGACAACCCCAGCGGCAGCCAGGACAGCAGCAGCATCAGCAGTGCGATGGCGGTTGCGCGGCCGGCCTGGCCGCGGTCAGCCATGCGCCCGGCCAGACCCGCCGCCAGCGTACCGGCGGCGCCGACCAGGCCGAACAGACCGATGGTGGCGTCGCTGTAGGCGTACGGCGGCTGCGCCAGCAGGAACGCCAGCGGCGTCCAGAAGATGGCGAACATGGCAAAGCTGCAGGCCCCCAGCAGGGTGCGCTGGCGCAGCACCGGTTCCTGCACGAACAGCGTGCCGATCGAACGCAGCAGGGCGAAGTAGCCCAGCCCGGCCGAGTGATGGAAGCGGGGCAGGCCGCGCTGCAGCGCGGCGGCGGTCAGCACCAGCACGCCGGCGGCGATGGCATAGACCAGGCGCCAGTCGCCCAGGCTGGACAGCAGCCCGGCCACCGTGCGTGCCAGCAGGATGCCCAGCAGCAGGCCGCTCATCAGCGTGCCCACCACGCGACCGCGGTGTTCCGGCGCGGCCAGGGTGGCGGCGAAGGGCACCAGCACCTGCGCCACCACCGAGAACAGACCGGTGATGGCCGTGCCCACCAGCAGCCAGGTCAGGCTGGGCGCGCAGGCGCTGATCACCAGGCCGCCGGCCGACAGCAGGCTCATCACCACGATCAGGCGCCGCCGCTCGAACAGATCGCCCAGCGGCACCAGCAGGATCAGGCCGGCGGCATAGCTCAGCTGCGCGGCGGTCACCACCATGCCCACCTGCCCGAACGGCACGCCGAAGGCATCGGCGATGGTATGCAGCAGCGGCTGGGCGTAATAGTTGCTGGCCACCGCTACGCCGGTTGCCACCGACATCAGCAGCACCTGCCAGCGGTGCAGGGGGGGAAGGGCAGGGCTCACGCGTTGTTCCGTAGTGCAGGGGCGCACAGTGTCCGCCTGCTGCGCCCATGATGGAAATGAATCATCATCATCCCTGTCATCTGAAATCGAGATACATGGGTGAACCTGAAGCAGCTTGAGTTTGCCGTGGCCCTGGCCGAAGAAGGCAACTTCACCCGTGCCGCCGCGCGCTGCCACGTGGTGCAGTCGGCGCTGAGCCACCAGATCGCGCATCTGGAACAGGAACTGGGCACGCCGCTGTTCGAGCGCCTGCCGCGCCAGGTGCGCACCACTGCGGCCGGTGAAGCGCTGCTGGTGCATGCGCGGCAGGTGCTGGCCAGCCTGCGCCACCTGCGCGCCGATGTTGCGGCGGTCAGCGGTGAAGTGCGCGGCATGCTGGCCATCGGCCAGATCTCCTCACTCACCGATATCGACGTGGTCGCGCTGCTGGCCGCGTTCCAGCAGGCGCACCCGCAGGTGGAATTCCAGCTGCGGGTGGACAAGAGCGAGACCCTGATCGAGCAGGTGCAGGCGCGCGTGCTGGACGTGGCCCTGGTCGGGTTGGCCCCGTCAGCGCAGCTCGATGGGGTGTGCCAGCAGGTGCTGCTGGAAGAGGACCTGGTGGCGGTGCTGGCGCCGGGCCATCGGCTGGCAGGCCGGCGGCGGTTGGCCCTGGCCGATCTGCAGGACGAAGCGCTGGTGGATTTCCCGCGCGGCACCGGTGCGCGGCGCCAGACCGACGATGCCTTCGCTGCGGCCGGGCTGCCGCATGCGGTGCGCTTCGAGGTCAACCTCATGGAACTGGTGGAACGCTTCGTGCGCCAGGGCCTGGCGATCGGCATCGTGCCGGTGTCGATCGCCGCCGGCTTCCAGCACGTGCAGCAGGTGCCGCTGCAGCCCACGCCCACGCGCCGCGTGCACCTGGTCTGGCAGCGCCTGCCGACGCCGGCCGCGCGTGCCTTCGTGCAGGCCGTGCTCAGCCGCGCAGGCGCAGGCTCAGGCCCTTGAGGAAGTTGCGCAGCATCTGGTCCAGGCAGCGCCGGTAGTTGGTGTGGCCGGGCTGGCGGAACAGCGCGCCCACTTCCGACTTGGACACACGGAAGCCGGCACTGGCGAAGATCTCCATCAGGTCCACATCGCGCAGCTGGAAGGCCACGCGCAGCTTCTTCAGCACCAGGTTGTTGTCGATGCGGGTTTCCACCGGGCGCAGCGGCTGGCTTTCGTCGCGACCGCGCAGGTGCACGATCAGGCCATCCAGGAAATGCGCCAGGGCACCGTCGCTCATCGCCTGGAAGCCGGGCTCATCCTCGCGCAGCAGCCAGGCTTTCACCTGCTCGTTATCCACGGCGAATGCCGGGTCGGCCATCTGGCACAGGGTCACCACGTGGTGGTCACCCAGATCCAGGGAATAGCGCACGCTGCGCAGGACATCGTTGTTGATCATGGCCCATTGTACCGGCCCGGCCGCTGTCACCGGACTGTCACCGGATTGCAGCATCGTGGGCGCTCTCCCGCTCAGGTCCTCGCGATGCGCCGGTTCGTCTTTTCCGCCCTGCTGCTGGCCAGCAGCTTCAGCGCCAGTGCGCAGGCCCCGTACGTACCGCTGGAACAGCGGCTGAGCGCGGCGCAGCTGGCCGAGGTCGGGCTCAGCCCGGCACAGCTGCAGGCGCTGAACCGCGCGCTGCGCCAGGCCGAAGGGCCGGGGCCGGAAACCCGCACCGCCGCCGCGCCGGTGCCGGCGGGCGTCCCCGCGCCGGCCGCCATGCACCTGGGGCTGGAAGAGGGCCCGGTGAGTGCGCGGCTGGTGGGCGAGGTGGCCGGCTGGGCGCCGGGCACCGTGTTCACCCTGGACAACGGACAGCAGTGGCAGGTCATGAAGGGCCAGATGACGTTGCGCGCACCGCTGCAGGCGCCGCAGATCGAAGTGATACCGGGCATTGCAGGGCGCTGGTTCCTGCAGGTCGATGAAGACCTGCCCAAGGCGCGGGTGTTCCGCCTGCGCTGAACGACCCCGGGGTCGGATCCCGGTGCCACCGGCACCGGGCTCTGACCCCAGCCCGTGCACCCTGGCAGGACACCCCGGCCCGATATGGCAAACGCAGGCGGCGGCCGACGGTGCCAGAATGGGGGTCTGGTTCCCCACGGAGTTGTCTGCATGACCCGCACCGTCCTGATTACCGGCGCCACGTCCGGCTTCGGCGCCGCCGCCGTCCATCGCTTCGCCCAGGCCGGGTGGAAGGTGATCGCCACCGGCCGCCGTGGTGAGCGCCTGCAGCCGCTGGTTGACCGCTACGGCAAGGACGTGGTGCACGCGGCGGTGTTCGACGTGCGCGATCCGGTGGCGATGGAGGCCGCGCTGCTGGCCCTGCCGCCGGCCTTTGGCGATATCGATCTGCTGGTGAACAACGCCGGCCTGGCGCAGGGCACCGCGCCGGCACAGAGCGCCAGCTTGCAGGACTGGACCACCATGATCGACACCAACATCACCGCGCTGGTCACGCTGACCCACCGCCTGCTGCCGCTGCTGGTGGAGCGCAAGGGCGCGATCATCAACATTTCCTCGGTGGCCGGCGTCTACCCGTACCCGGGCGGCAACGCCTACGGCGGCACCAAGGCCTTCGTCAGCCAGTTCTCGCTGGGCCTGCGTTCGGACCTGCACGGCACCGGCGTGCGCGTGACCACCATCGAGCCGGGCATGGCCGAAACCGAGTTCACCGTGGTGCGCACCCATGGCGACCAGGCCGCCTCGGACAAGCTGTACACCGGCGCCAACCCGATGACCGCCGAAGACATCGCCGAACAGATCTTCTGGGTGGCCACGCTGCCGCCGCACCTGAACATCAATCGCCTGGAGCTGATGCCGGTCAGCCAGTCGTTCGCCGGCTTCCAGGTCGCCCGCGGGTAGAGTCGAGCCATGCTCGACTGCGCCATTGCCGTCGTAGAGTCGAGCTTGCTCGACTGATTTCAACGGCAGTCGAGCAAGCTCGACGCTACGAAAGCAGAAAGCCGGGCATTGCCCGGCTTTTTCATTTACTGCGCCTTGATCGCCATCGCCTGCAAGCCGGTGCCATGTAGAGTCGAGCTTGCTCGACTGATTTCAACGGCAGTCGAGCAAGCTCGACGCTACGAAAGCAAAAAGCCGGGCATTGCCCGGCTTTTTCATTTACTGCGCCTTGATCGCCATCGCCTGCAAGCCGGTGCCATCCAGCTTCTGCTTGGCTTCGGCCAGCTCACCGGCACTGCCGTAGGGCCCCATGCGCACGCGGTAGACGGTCTTGCCATTGATCTGCGCCGATTCCACGCGTGCGGCCAGCCCCATCATGGCCAGCTTGGCCTTGGTCGCTTCGGCATCGCCAGACGCACCAAAGGCGCCGGCCTGCAGGATGTAGCGCGTGTTGTCAGCGGCGGCCGCCGGTGCCGCCGAAGCCTGCGGCGCCGCCGCGGTTTCGGTGCGTACCGGTGCGGTGGCCGGCGGGGTCGCCGCTGCCGCCGCGGGGCGTTCACTCAACGGCGCCGGCAACGGGCGTTCGCTGGCGGTCACCGCAGCGGTGCTGGCCACGCTGGCCGTTGCTGCCGGGGCGGCAGCCGGCGTTGCAGCCGGCGCAGCCGGAACCGGCTTGCCTTCCAGTGCCGCCTGCGCGCGCTGCGCCTCGGCCTTGGCCCGGCGCAGTTCCTCTGCGCGCGCGCTGGCGGCCAGTTCGGCGTCGGACATCTCCACTTCCTTGCCCGGCAGCAGGGTGTAGAAGTCGTACTGGGTGGCGGCCGGCTTTTCCGGTTCAGCCGGCTTGGCGGCAGCGGCCGGCGTGGCCGGCTGGCTGCCGACATCGGCATCGGCGTCGGCCACCGGGGCCGGCTGCGCGTTCGGATTCGGCTGCGGCCCGGCACGCAGGAAACCATCGCCTTCGCCCTTGAACAGATTGGGCGCCGCCAGAAACACCACGGCGGCAATGGCCACACCGGCCACCAGCCACACCCATCCGGGCGTGCCCTGGCTGCTGCTGTTGCGCCTGGCCTGTGTCTTGCCGCGTCGTGCTGCCATGTCTACTGCTTCTCCGGGGAATTACATTTTTTCCGGGGCGCTGACGCCCAGGAGGTCGAGGCCGTTGGCCAGCACCTGCCGTGCCGCGTTGGCCAGGGCCAGGCGTGCATCCAGCTCGGACTGATCCAGTTCGAGGATCTTCTTGCTCTGATACCACGTGTGGAAGGCGTGTGCCAGTTCGCGCAGGTACTGCGCCACCAGGTGCGGTTCCATCAGCATGCCGGCCGATTCCACCACTTCCGGGTAGCGCGACATTTCCACCATCAGCCACAGCGAGGCTTCGTCGTCCAGCGTGGTCAGACCGGCCAGACCGGCGCTGGGCGAATGGGTGATGCCCTTTTCCTGGGCCTGGCGCAGCAGGCTGCACACGCGTGCATGCGCGTACTGCACGTAGAACACCGGGTTGTCGTTGCTCTGCTGGCGGGCCAGGTCGATGTCGAAGGTCAGCTGCGAATCGGGCTTGCGCGCGATCAGGAACCAACGGGTGGCATCACGGCCGGCTTCGTCGATCAGGTCGCGCAGGGTGAAGTAGCTGCCGGCACGCTTGGACAGCTTCACTTCTTCGCCGCCACGCATCACCGTCACCATCTGGTGCAGCACGTATTCGGGCCAGCCCTGCGGGATACCCACTTCCATGGCCTGCAGGCCGGCGCGCACGCGGGCGAGCGAACCGTGGTGGTCGGCACCCAGTTCGGTGATCGCGCGCTCGTAGCCACGCTGCCACTTGGACAGGTGGTAGGCCACGTCCGGCACGAAGTAGGTGAAGGTGCCGTCGGACTTGCGCATCACGCGGTCCTTGTCGTCACCGAAGTCGGTGCTGCGCAGCCACAGTGCGCCGCCTTCCTCGTAGGTGTGGCCCGAGGCCTGCAGCTTGGCTACTGCTTCGGCTACCTTGCCGTCGGCGTACAGCGAGCTTTCCAGGAAGTAGATGTCGAAATCCACGCCGAACGCGGCCAGATCCAGGTTCTGCTCGTTGCGCAGGTAGGCCACGGCGAAGCGACGGATGGCCTGCAGGTCGTCCGGGTCCTTGGCGCCGACCACGGTGGTGCCTTCCAGGTCCACGCTGGCGCCGGCCATGTAGGCACGGCCCACATCGGCAATGTATTCACCGCGGTAGCCGCCTTCGGGCCAACCGTCCTGGTCGGGAGCGATACCCTTCACGCGGGCCTGGGTGGACAGCGCCAGGTTTTCGATCTGCACGCCGGCGTCGTTGTAGTAGAACTCGCGCTTGGCGTTCCAGCCGTTGGCATCCAGCACGCGGGCAATGCAGTCGCCGATGGCCGCCGCGCGGCCGTGGCCGACATGCAGCGGGCCGGTCGGGTTGGCCGACACATACTCCACGCCCACCGTGCGGCCATTGCCGGACAGGTTGCGGCCGTAGTCGTGGGCTTCCTTCAGCACCAGCGCGGCTTCGCGCTGGTAGGCGGCCGGGGCCAGGTGGAAATTGATGAAGCCCGGGCCGGCGATCTCGACCTTGCTGACGTCCTCGCTGCGCGGCAGTGCGTCCACGAGCGCCTGCGCCACGGCACGCGGGTTGCTGCGCGCGGCCTTGGCCAGCAGCATGGCGGCGTTGGTGGCGAAGTCGCCATGCTCGCGGGTCTTCGGGCGTTCGACCACGAAGTCCGGCGTCAGGGTGTCGGCGGGCAGGGTGCCATTGGCGCGCAAGGCTTCGATGCCTTGGTTGATCAGGGCGCGGAGGAGATTTTTCACGAGGCCTGCTGTGAGAATGAGCGGCGGAATCGCCCATTTTAGCGCAGATACCGGTCAACCCGCTGACCGGGCGCCTGCGGCCGGGGCCCGCCCCGTGGCCGGTTCAGCCGGGCAGGCGCGCGCCCACCTTCGGCAGCAGACCCCGTTCAGCAAACGACACCGGGCGCCCTTCGCCTACGACGAAGTGGTCCAGCAGGCGCACATCCACCATGGCCAGGGCCTGCTGCAGCTCGCGGGTGATGCGGGTATCGGCGGCCGACGGTTCAGGATCGCCGGAAGGGTGGTTGTGGCTGAGGATGACCGCGGCGGCGTTGTGCAGCAGGGCCCGGCGCACCACTTCGCGCGGGTAGACCGGGGCGGCGTTGATCGTGCCGTGGAACAGCTCCTCGCAGGCCAGCAGGCGGTGGCGGTTGTCCAGGAACAGGGCCATGAAGATTTCCCGGGGCTGGCCGCGCAGCCGGTGCTGCAGGTAGCGGCCCACGGCGCTGGGGTTTTCGCCCACGCAGTCGCCCTGCTGCAGCTCGGCGGCCAGGTAGCGCTGGGCCAGCTCCAGACCCGCGGCCAGGGTACAACTGCGCGCCGGGCCCAGCCCGGGCAGGCGGGTCAGTTCGGCGGGTGGGCGGTCCAGCAGCACCCGTAACGGGCCGTGGGCCTGCAGCAGATCGCGCGCGGTCTGCACGGCGTCGCGCCCGCCGAAGCCCGAGCCCAGGAACAGGGCGAGCAGTTCGGCATCGGACAGTGCGGCCGGGCCGCGGGCCAGCAGCTTCTCGCGGGGGCGTTCGTTTTCGGGCCAGTCGAGGATGGTCATGGCCCATCGTGACCGCCCGCGATCGTCGCAGGCATCGGCGCTTGCCGCGCCCTGCGGTGGGGCAAGCCCTCAATCGCGCTGGCGCTTCAGGTACTCGTACAGTTCCTGGTTGCTGTGCAGGCCCAGCTTGCGCTTGGCTTCGGCCTTCTGCCGGCTGATGGTCTTGGCGCTGCGGCCGCTGTGGTCGGCGATCGCGTTCACGCTCAGACCCTCGGCCAGCAGCTGCATCACTTCCTGTTCGCGCGCCGACAGCGGCGAGGGCTCGCGCTGGAACATCAGGTCGCGTGACTGCAGGTGCCGGCGGAGCTGCTGGGAAACGAACACCTGCCCGCCCATGGCCGCATGCAGCGCCTGCGGCAGCTCGGCGAAATCGGCGGCCTTGTCGACCAGGCCATGCACGCCATCACGCAGCAGCCCATCCAGCAGGCCGGGATGGCGCGCGCCGGTCAGCACCACCACGGGCAGCTGTGGGTGCCGTTCGCGCAGGGTCGCCACCAGTTCCGGGCCATCCGGACCGGGGCCGGGCATGGCCAGGTCGGTCAGCACCGCATGGCAGCGGCGCTCGTCCACCAGGCGCAGCAGGCCGGCGCCATCGCAGGCGGCACCGGCGACATCCAGACGGTGGCGTTCGAGCACGATGCGTATGCCGTGCAGGACCACCGGGTGGTCGTCGGCAATGATGATGCGCGGGTGCACGGCATGCTCCTGGGAAAACAGACGGCACACGCGGCGTGGCCACCTATGATTCTGCAAACAGCGCGGCCGCACAGGTATAGGAAAGTTCCGAATCGAACAATGGTCCATGCGGAACTTCATGTGGTCATAACCCTATGTGCTGATAGCGGCCCGCTATGTGCGCCATGCACCGGGACGCCACCGCCCTTCGGGTAAGCTAGCGCCCTCGTTTGCACAGGAATTCCAGGTGGCTGATTCTCCCAACGCCTCCCCCGCGCCGGCCCGCGCGCTGGCGGGCCAGAAACTGCTGTTGTGCGTGGGCGGTGGCATCGCTGCGTACAAGGCCCTGGAACTGGTGCGGCGCCTGCGTGATGCCGGCGCCCTGGTGCAGGTGGCCATGACCGCCGGTGCGCAGCAGTTCGTCACCCCGCTCAGCTTCCAGGCGCTGTCCGGCCAGCCGACCCGCACCACGCTGTGGGACAGCGCGGCCGAGCAGGCCATGGGCCATATCGAACTGGCGCGCTGGGCCGACCGTATCGTGGTCGCCCCCGGCACCGCCGATCTGCTTGCCCGCCTGGCCCACGGCCACGCCGACGACCTGGTCAGCACGCTGTGCCTGGCCAGCACCGCGCCGCTGACCGTGTGCCCGGCCATGAACCACCGCATGTGGCTGCACCCGGCCACCCAGGCCAACATCGCCCTGCTGCGCCAGCGCGGTGCGCAGGTGATCGGCCCGGTGGATGGCCCGCTGGCCGAAGGCGAATCGGGCCCCGGCCGGCTGGCCGAACCGGGCGACATCGTGGCCGCGCTGGCCGCCGTGGGTGCTCCGCCGGTGGCCGAGGCCGCGCCGGAAACCCGCGCGCTGCAGGGCCTGCGCCTGCTCATCAGTGCCGGCCCGACCTATGAAGACATCGACCCGGTGCGCTATGTCGGCAACCGCAGCAGCGGCAAGATGGGCTTCGCCCTGGCCGCAGCGGCCGCCACGATGGGCGCGCAGGTGGTGCTGGTCAGCGGGCCGGTGCAGCTGCCCACGCCGGCCGGCGTGCAGCGCGTGGATGTGCGCTCGGCCGCGCAGATGCGCCAGGCCGTGCTGGACGCGTTGCCGGCAGACATCTACATCGGTGCCGCCGCCGTGTCCGACTACACCCCGCGCCAGGTGGCCGCGCAGAAGCTGAAGAAGACCGCCGACAGCCAGTCGCTGGTGATCGAGCTGGTGCGCACCCCGGACATCCTGGCCGAGGTGGCCGCGCAGACCCAGGCCCTGAAGCTGGTGGTCGGCTTCGCTGCCGAAACCCACGATGTGGAGAAGTACGCGCGCGGCAAGCTGGTCGACAAGCGGCTGGACCTGGTGATCGCCAATCAGGTGGGCATCAGCGGCGGCGGCTTCGAAAGTGACAACAATGCGGCCACCGCCTTCTGGCAGGACGGCGAACAGGTATTCCCGGCCACCAGCAAGCGCGAACTGGCCGAACAACTGCTGGCGCTGATCGCGCGGAGGCTTACGGCATGACCCAGACGTTTTCCCCGCAGCCGCTGCAGGTGAAGCTGCTCGACCCGCGTTTCGGTGACAGCTGGCCGCTGCCGGCCTACGCCACCGAAGCCAGCGCCGGCATGGACCTGCGCGCGGCGCTGGAAACCGCATTGACCCTGCAGCCCGGCGATACCGCGCTGGTGCCCAGCGGCCTGGCCATCCACATCGCCGATCCCGGCCTGTGCGCGGTCATCCTGCCCCGCTCGGGCCTGGGCCACCGCCACGGCATCGTGCTGGGCAACGGCACCGGCCTGATCGATGCCGATTACCAGGGCCCGCTGCTGATCAGCGTCTGGAACCGCGGCCGCGAAGCCTTCACTATCGAACCGGGCGATCGCATCGCCCAGCTGGTCGTCGTTCCGATTGCCCGCGTCAGCCTGCAGGTGGTGGATACTTTCACCGACAGCGTGCGGGGAACGGGTGGATTCGGCCATACCGGGGTGCGTTGACGGGGGAGATCAATGAGCGGCAACGGGGAAGCGAAGCAGGCGAAGTCGTTGGGTCGGGGGGCACCGCTGCTGGGTGTGCTGCTGGTACTGCTGGCCGGGTGGTTCGGCTGGAGCGCGGTGCAGCAGTGGCGACAGGCGGCCAACGGCGAGGCACTGGAAGCAGCTCGCGACCAGGCCGTGCAAGGGCTTCAGCAGGCCGCTGCCGGCCAGTTGCAGCAGTTGCAGAAGCATCTGCAGAGCGATCGCGTGCAGCAGGCGCTGCGTGCCGGCGATGCCGCCGCCGCGGCTCTGGCCCTGCGTGAAAGCTGGACCGGCGTGGAGCAGGTGGACGTGCTCGGCGCCGACCTTGCCGCCGCCTATGCCGACATGCCGGCGTTCGGTTACTCGCGGCTGGCCCTGCTGGAATCGGCGCTGGCCGACGGCAAGCCGGCCCTGCGCGTGGTGCGCGATGCGGGCGGCAACCGCCTGGGCCTGGCCGCCGCCGTCGAGCTGGGCAGCGCCGGCCCGGCCGTGGCCTATGTGCGCCAGCCGCTGCTGCGCCTGACCGCGCCGCTGGACCAGGTGCGTACCCCCGCCGACGGCTTCCTGGCCCTGCGCCAGGGCGGCCATGACATCGTGGCGCAGGGCGATGCCGGCCTGCGCGAGAGCGCCGAAGCGCTGGCGCGCCCGGTGGCCGGTACCCCCCTGCGGTTGGCCGCGGCGGTGCCCAACATCGAGGCCGGCCCACTGGGCCTGGGCGCGCTGGGCAGCGCCATCGTCGCGCTGCTGCTGTTGTTCATCGCCGTATTGCTGGTGGTCGGTCGCAACCGCCTGCCGAAGTCGCTGCCGCTGCGCCGCACCGCCGCCAGCGAGGGCGACCAGGGCCCGACCCTGCGCGAGAGCCTGCAGATGTCCACCCCGCCGCCGTTGCTGGCCAGCGGCGATGAAGGTGACGCCGTCGCGCCGCCGCCGGTCCCGCCGGTGGCGCTGGCCCCGGGCATCTTCCGCGCCTACGACATCCGTGGCGTGGTCGGCAGCGAACTGAACCCGAAGACCGCGGCCCTGATCGGCCAGGCCATCGGTACCGTGGCGCTGGAACAGGGCCTGCGCGAGGTGGTGATCGGCCGGGATGGGCGCCTGTCCGGCCCGGAACTGGCCGCCGCCCTGGCCGAGGGCCTGCGCCGCGCCGGCTGCTCGGTCATCGATATCGGCCTGGCCGCCACGCCAGTGGTCTACTTCGCCGCCTTCCACCTGCGCACCGGTACCTGCGTGGCCGTGACCGGCAGCCACAACCCGCCCGAGTACAACGGCTTCAAGATCGTCATCGGCGGTGAAACCCTGTCCGGCGATGCGATCACCGACCTCTGCCAGCGCATCAGCGAAGGCCGCCTGCAGCAGGCCGCCACCCCGGGCGACTACCAGCAGCGCGACGTTGCGGCCGACTACATCCAGCGCATCGCCGACGACGTGCAGCTGGACCGCCCGCTGAAGGTCGTCGCCGATGCCGGCAACGGCGTGGCCGGTGCGTTCGCCCCGCAGTTGCTGGAAGCCATCGGCGCCGAGGTCATTCCGCTGTACTGCGATGTCGATGGCACCTTCCCCAACCATCATCCCGATCCGAGCGAACCGGCCAACCTGGAAGACCTGGTGCAGACGGTCAAGCGCTTCGGTGCCGACCTGGGCGTGGCCTTCGATGGCGATGGCGACCGCCTGGGCGTGGTCACCGGCGAAGGGCGCATCATCTACGCCGACCGCCTGCTGATGCTGTTTGCCGCCGATGTGCTGATGCGCAACCCCGGCGCGATGGTCATCTACGACGTGAAATGCACCGGCAAGCTGTCCGATCACGTGCTGCGCAATGGCGGCAGCCCGTTGATGTGGAAAACCGGGCATTCGCTGATGAAGGCCAAGATGCGCGAGACCGACGCCGAACTGGCCGGCGAGATGAGCGGCCACTTCTTCTTCAAGGAACGCTGGTTCGGTTTCGACGATGGCCTGTACGCCGCCGCGCGCCTGCTGGAAATCCTGGCCCAGCGCGAGGAAACCCCGGACGAAGTGCTGGCCGAGCTGCCCGAGACCGTGGCCACGCCGGAACTGAAGGTGCCGGTGGCCGATGGCACGCCGCACGCACTGGTGGCGATGCTGGTCGATGCGGCACAGTCGGCGGAGTCGCCGTATACGGGCGGGCGCCTGTCGACCATCGATGGCCTGCGCGTGGACTTCCCCGACGGCTGGGGCCTGGTACGGGCATCCAACACCACCCCGGTGCTGGTGCTGCGCTTTGAAGGCAACGATGAAGCCGCCCTGGAGCGCATCCAGGCGCTGTTCCGCAGCCAGCTGCAGACGGTACTGGGCGACACCCCGCTGGGGTTCTGACCGAACCTGGGGACCGGCCCATCCACGCATGGCGTGGATCTACCTGGTAGGTGCCGACCTTGGTCGGCACGCTTCACCCCTTGAACCTCAGCCCCACGCCCGGTTCGGTGAACAGGTAACGCGAATCCAGCGCCGAATCGCCCAGCTTGTGCCGCAGCTTGCCCACCAGGATGCGCAGGTAGTGGGTGTCGTGCTGGTGCGTCGGCCCCCAGATCTCCTGCAGGATCTGCGGCTGGGTCACCACCCGCCCGGCGTTGCGCAGCAGCAGTGACAGCAGTGCGTACTCCTTGCGGGTCAAGGCCACCGGCTCGCCGTCCAGCGCCACTTCGCGGCGCACCAGGTCCACATGCAGGTGGCCATCGTCGAACACGGGCGGCGCGCCATCGCTGGGCACGCTGCGCGTGCGCAGCAGCGCGCGGACCCGCGCCATCAGTTCCTGGGTGCCGAACGGCTTGGTCACGTAGTCGTTGGCGCCGTTGTCCAGCGCCCGCACCTTCTCGGCCTCGCCGGCGCGCACGGTCAGCATGATCACCGGCACCTGGCTCCACTGCCGCAGCTGCTGCAGCACCTCGTGCCCTTCCATGTCCGGCAGGCCGATATCCAGGATCACCAGGTCCATGTCCTCGCTGGCCGCCAGTTGCAGGCCTTCCTCGCCACTGGCGGCCTGACGCACCTGATAGCCCTGCGCACGCAGGCTGATGTCCAGGAAACGGCGGATCTGGGTTTCATCGTCGATCACCAGCACGCGTGCGGCCGGCACGCTGGCGTCAGTCGGCATCGGGCTCATCGTGGTCAGCAGGTCTCAGCAAGGGCAGGGTGATGCGGATCAGGGTACCGCGGCCGTCGCGCCCGGGCAGCGCCTGCACGCTGCCGCCGTGGGCGCCGATCATGCCTTGGCAGATGGTCAGGCCCAGGCCGGTGCCATGGCGGCCGCGGTCGCCGCGTTCCACGCTGTAGAACATGTCGAAGATGCGCGCGCGTTCGTCATCGGGAATGCCCGGGCCGGCATCGATCACATCGATCTGCAGCTGGCCGTCGGCCAACCGTGCCTGCACCTGCACGGCGGCGCCGGGGGGCGAGAACTTCGCCGCGTTCTCCATCACGTTGAACACGGCCTGTTCCACCAGCGCCGGGTGTACCCAGATCGGCGCCAGCGTGGCCGGGATGTCCAGCTCCAGGCGCACCTGCGGCTGATACCGCTGCAGGCGCCGTGCCGCCGAACCGACCAGCTCGTCCACGCCGATCCAGTCGCGGTTGATCTGCAGCCCTTCATGGCCCAGGCGGGTCATGTCCAGCAGGTTCTGGATGTAGCGGTCCAGCCGTTCGCCCTCCACCTGGATGGTGTCCAGCAGGGCACGCCGGTCGGTGCCGTCCATCGCATCGCCATAGCTGGCCAAGCTGTCGGCCGAGCCGATCATCGCCGCCAGCGGCGAGCGCAGGTCGTGCGATACCGAAGACAGCAGGGCAGAGCGCAGGCGTTCGGTCTCGTTGCTCACGTGGGCCTGTTCCAGCTCGGCCACCAGGCGCGTGCGCAGCACGGCCTGGGCGATGTCATCCACCATGGCTTCGGCCAGTTGCCGCTGCTCGGGCAACAGCCGGGCGTCGGGCAGGTACAGGCCGGCCACGCCAAGGGCGCGGGCATCGCCATCCAGCAGCGGCAGGAACCACCACTGCGCACCGGCCAGCGTATCGGTGAAGCGTCCACCGGGCTGGCCGTGGCGCTGCGCCCAGTCGGCCGCCGCCAGGTCGGTGTCGCCGGGCAGCACGCGGCCGCCGGTGGCCGTGTCGCTGCCGATGCGCAGCCATGCCGGCACATCCAGGGCCTGCTGCAGGGCCTGGCGCCCGGCCTGCGCCACCTCGCCCGGCCCGGCCGCGCAGGCCAGCTGCCGGCCCAGCTGCTGGCGCGCGCGCGCATGGCGGTTGGCCGCGCGCAGGGCAATCACCTGCATGCGCAGCCGCGATGCCAGGCGCCCGGCCACCAGCGCTGCGGCCAGGAACAGGAAGACGGTGATCACCCCTTGCCGCGCGCTGATGGCGAAGGTGAAGCGCGGCGCGATGAACAGGAAGTTGTAGGCCAGGAAGCACAGGATCGCGGCCATTGCGGCCACGCTGGCGCGGGTACGCGCGGCCACCAGCACCACCGCCACGATGAACACCATCGACAGGTCGGCCATGCCCACCCAGCGTTCGCCCAGCCACGCCACCGCGCAGGCCAGCGCGGTGGCAACCAGCGCCTGCACCGGCTCGTAGCTGATGCCGCGCATCGGCGGCAGCAGGCCTTCGCGGCGCGAACGGGCGCGGGCCTGCGGCGTGCTGATGATGGTGATCTCGTAATGCGCCCCGCGCTGGATCAGCTGTTGGGTCAGGGTGCGGTTGAACATGCGGGCCAAGGGACGTTCGCGGGTACGGCCCAGCACCAGCGTCGAAATGCCATTGTGCGCGGCATGGTCCAGCAGGGCATCGGCAATGCTGGACCCGTGCAGCAGCTCGGCCTCGCCACCCAGGCGCCGTGCCAGCGCGAATGCCGCATCGATCTCGCGGCGGGTGGCATCGTCCTGGCGCCGGCCCTGCACGGTCACCACCGTCCACGGTGCGTCGCGGCGTTCGGCAATGCGCCGCGCCACCCGCACCAGGTATTCGCTCTGGCCACCGCCATCAATGGCCACCAGCACGCCGCGGCGCAACGGCAGGTTCACCTCGCCACGCGCGGCCCGGGTCTCGCGCAGGCTGCTGTCCACGCGGTCGGCGGCTTCCTGCATGGCCAGTTCGCGCAGCGCGGTCAAGTTGGCCGGTGAAAAGAACGCCTGCAGTGCCTGCGCGGCCTGCTCGGGTACGTACACCTTGCCCTGCTGCAGGCGCGCGATCAGTTCGCGCGGCGGCAGGTCCACCAGCACGATGTCGTGCAGGCGGTCCAGCACCACGTCGGGCACGGTCTCGCTCACCCGCACACCGGTGATCCGCATCACCACATCGTTCAGGCTTTCCAGGTGCTGGATGTTCACCGTGGTCCAGACGTCGATGCCGGCATCCAGCAGTTCCATCACATCCTGCCAGCGCCGTTCGTGGCGGCTGCCGGGCACGTTGCGATGCGCCAGTTCATCCACCAGCGCCAGCGCCGGCCGGCGTGCCAGCAGCGCATCCAGGTCCATCTCGTGCAAGGCGTGGCCGCGGTAGTCCACGTCCTTCAGCGGCAGCTGCGGCAGGCCGTCCAGCAGGGCCTGGGTTTCGGCGCGGCCGTGGGTTTCCACCAGCCCCACCACCAGGTCCACGCCACGGCGGCGCTGTTCCTGTGCACGGGCCAGCATGGCGTAGGTCTTGCCCACGCCCGGCGCTGCGCCGAGGAAAACGGTCAGCTTTCCGCCGGCTTCGCGCTGCAGGCCGTGCACCAGCGCATCGGCCTGGCGGGTACGCGCATCAGGGGTTCGGGCCGCTGTCATGGTCACCGCTGGGCGCGCGGCCGTCGGGGCCGCCACGCGCTTCAGCCTGCGGGCGCCAGCCCTTTCAGTTCACGGTAGCGCTGCAGGGTGGTTTCGATCTCGGCCTTCAGTGCCACCTGCTGCTGTTCGAAACTGGCCTGCAGGCGCTGCTGCGAGCGCAGCTGCGCATGCCGCTGGCGGATCAGGTCGGCCTGCTTGTCAGCCACCGCAGCGCCGGCCAGTTCGCGATCACCGGCCGCGCCCAACAGCGCCACAAGCGAATCACGCAGGCTGGCCACGTTGTAGCGGGCGGTCTTCAGGTTGTTGTCCAGCACTTCCTGGCGTTCGCTGAACACGCGCCGCAGCGCGTCTTCGTCGGAATAGGTCACCAGCATGGCCTGCTCGGTGCGCTGGCGGGTCAGCTCGGCCATCTTGTCCAGCTGGGTCTGCGCCGCCGCCGTGGACGCGGCGGCACGTTCCTCATCGTTCAACGCGCGCTCGACCTGGGCATTGCGCAGGCCGCTGTTCACGTTGAATTCCTCGCGCGCGTTGTTCACCGCGTCGGCCGGCAGCGCATCGCTGCAGATCCGTTCCTTGCCCTGGTTCCAGCAGTACAGCTTCTTTTCCGCCTTGCCGCTGGACTGCGCCAGGGCGGTGGCCGGAACCGCCAGCAGCAGGCTGGCGGCAACAATGGCAGGAACTCGGAACATGCGACCTTCCCCTGGGTCAGCGTGCGGAGCGGACGCCGTACTGGGCCCGATAGGCTTCCAGCGGCTGCCGGTAGCCCACAAGTTCCGGGTTTCCGGAGGCGAAATCAAGCAGATCGGCCAGGGTGGCCACGGCGATCACCGGAATGCCGGCTTCTTCGGCCACGGCCTGTGCGGCCGAACGGTGGTCGCTTTCCGAGGCGATCTCCTGGCGGTCCAGGGCCACCACGATGCCGGCCGGGGTGCCACCGGCGGCGCGGATGATGGCCATGGCTTCGCGGATCGCGGTGCCGGCGGTAATCACATCGTCCACGATCAGCACGCGCTTGCCGGTCAGGTCGGCGCCGATCAGCTGACCGCCTTCACCGTGGTCCTTCACTTCCTTGCGGTTGAACGACAGCGGCAGGTCGCGGCCGCGCTGGGCCAGTTCGCAGGCCATCGCGGTGGCCAGCGGAATGCCCTTGTAGGCCGGGCCGAAGACCACGTCGTACTTGATCCCGCTGGCGTCGATGGCATCGGCGTAGCAGGCGCCCAGCTGGGCCAGCAGCGAACCGGAATCGAACCGGCCGGCATTGAAGAAATAGGGGCTCAGGCGGCCGGACTTCAGGGTGAACTGGCCGAAGCGCAGGGCGTCGGCGGTCAGGGCCAGCTGCAGGAAACGGTGGCGATGGTCGCTCATCAAAACTCTGTTCATCATCATTTGGAGCATAAATCCTAATCCAGCTGGGCCTTTCGCGCTCGTCCGGTCCGCCGTGAAGGCCCGCCCGGGGCGCGCCGGCGGACTGCGCAGCCCCATGGGCAACCGGTATGCTTGCCCGGTTTCCCGCCGTAGGTTCTTCTGCATGCGCATCATCAGCTTCAACGCCAATGGCATCCGCTCGGCCGCCACCAAGGGCTTCCTCGACTGGTTCCGCGCCCAGGACGCCGACGTTCTGTGCATCCAGGAAACCAAGGCGCAGGAGGACCAGCTGACTGACCCGATGTTCCGCCCCGATGGCCACCACTGCTTCTACCGCGATGCCATCACCAAGAGGGGCTACAGCGGCGTGGCCATCTACAGCAAGCGCGAGCCCGACCAGGTCATCACCTCGCTGGGCTGGGCCCCGTTCGACGACGAAGGCCGCTACATCGAGGCCCGCTTCGGCAATCTCAGCGTGGTCTCCTTCTATATTCCCTCCGGCAGTTCGGGCGACCTGCGCCAGGGCTTCAAGTTCGAAGTGATGGAGTGGCTGCGGCCGATCCTGGAAGAGTGGGCGCGCAGTGGCCGCGACTACGTGCTGTGTGGCGACTGGAACATCGTGCGTTCGGCGCTGGACATCAAGAACTGGAAATCCAACCAGAAGAATTCCGGCTGCCTGCCCGAAGAGCGCGACTGGCTGAATGCCCTGTGCGCCGACCACGGCCAGGCTACCGATGTCGCTTCCGGCCGCGGCTGGGCCGATGCCTACCGCCTGCTCAACCCCACCGGCGAGGATTACACCTGGTGGAGCAACCGCGGCGCGGCCCGGGCCAACAACGTCGGTTGGCGCATCGATTACCAGTTCATCACCCCGGGCCTGCGTGACCGCCTGCGCAGCTGCTCGATCTACCGCGACGAGCGCTTCTCCGACCACGCCCCGTTCACCGTGGACTACGACCTGTGACCGAGGCCGCTGCGGCGCCCAGCTACAAGGGTTGGGCCGGCATCAAGCGCGCCTTCGGCACGCCGTCGGCGCTGACCATGGCCCTGCTGGGCTTCGGCAGCGGCCTGCCGTTCCTGCTGATCGCCTCGCAGACCCTGTCCACCCGCCTGCGCGATGTCGGCCTGGATTTGGGCAGCATCGGCCTGATCAGCCTGGCCAGCTTCTTCTACCTGCTGAAGTTCGTGTGGGCGCCGCTGCTGGACCGGTACGCCTTCCCGCTGCTGGGCCGGCTCGGCCGTCGCCGCTCCTGGCTGCTGGTGTCGCAGGTAGCGGTGCTGGTCGGCCTGGTGGCGCTGGCCTTCGTGCGCCCCGAACAGGGCGTGTGGCCGCTGGTGGGCTGGGTGCTGGCCGCGTCCTTTGCCGGCGCCACTCAGGATTCGGTGGTCGATGCCTACCGCATCGAGATCGCCCCGCAGACCGCGCAGGCGGCCCTGGCGGCCACCTATACGCTGGGCTACCGCATCGGCCTGATCCTGGCCGGCGCCGGCGCGCTGTACCTGGCCCAGTTCGAAGGCTGGATCGTGGCCTACCTGGCCATGGCCGCGCTGATGCTGCTGCCGATCCTGGCCACCCTGTTCTGCCGCGAGCCCGATCGCCCGGCCAACGCGGTGCAGCGCCGCATCGACGTGGCCGAAGCCTTCGTACAGCCGATCACCAGCTTCTTCAGCCGCAACGGCATCGCCCTGGCCCTGGGGCTGCTGGCCTTCGTGGGTCTGTTCAAGTTCCCCGACCAGGTGATCGGGGTCATGGCCGGCCCGTTCTATCTGGATTCGGGCTTCGACAAGGCCGACATCGCCACCGTGTCCAAGCTGTTCGGTGTGTGGATGGGCATTGGCGGCGCCTTCCTCGGCGGTATCGCGGTGGCCGCGTTCGGTTTCCGGCGCATGCTGCTGGTCGCCGCGCTGGGCGTGGCCCTGTCCAACCTGGCCTTCCTGCTGATGGCGCACAACCCCGGCCAGCTGTGGGCGTTCTATGCCGCGCTCAGCGCCGACAACCTGTTCCAGGGCTTCGCCGGCACCGTGCTGGTGGCCTTCATGTCCTCGCTCACCGACCGCAATTTCACCGCTACGCAGTACGCGCTGCTGGTGTCGCTGGCCAACCTGCCGGGCAAGTTCGTCGGTGGCGTGTCTGGTTACATCGTCGAAGCCAGCTCATACAGCACCTTCTTCATGCTCAGCGCGGTCACCGTGGTGCCGACCCTGCTGCTGCTGGCCTGGCTGTGGCCGCGCATCCTGGATCGCGGGCCGCCGGCCGCCCCCTGATTGCCTGCAGGCCCCGGCTGCGGGATGATCGCTACGTGCGCCGGGGGGGCGGTGCCTTGCGAACGGGGAGTGAGCATGGCCGACATAGTGCTGCGCGACGTCGATCCGCTGCTGCTGGAACGTATCCGGCGGGTGGCGGTCGCGCGCGGCTGGACCCACGAACAGACCTGCCACGCGGTGCTGGAGCAGGGGCTGTTGAGCAGTGAACTGGAAGTGCGCTCGGGCTTTGGCGATCCCGAAGTGGATGCGCTGGCGGCGGCCATCGCCGCGCTGCAGGCCATGCCGGCCGGCCAGGGGTTCGATTAGCGTCCTTGTAGAGTCGAGCCATGTTCGACTGCCGTCGCCGGATGCCGCCGGCGTCACGCCAGGTGGATCGCTCCCAGGATCCGCGACCCCTGCGCCCCGGTCACCGCCGGCAGGTTGCCCGGCAACCCGTCCATCGTGCGCTGGGCCAGCCAGGCAAAGCCCATCGCTTCCACGTACTCCGGGTCCAGCCCATGCCGCGCGCTGGATTCAACCTGCACGCCCGGCAGGCGCGCCGCCAACCGCCGCATCAGCTGCGCGTTGTGTACACCGCCACCGCAGACCAGCACCCGCCGCGTGCCCGGCTGCTGTGCCAGCAGCGCATCGGCCACGGTCATCGCGGTCAGCTCCAACAGGGTGGCCTGAACATCGGCGGCACTGAACTGGCCCTCGCCCAAGTGCGCTTCAGCCCAGGCCAGGTGGAACTGTTCACGCCCGGTGCTCTTGGGCGGCGGCAGATCGAACCACGGTTCGGCCCGCCAGGCAGCCAGCAGGCTGTCATCCACCGCACCGCTGGCGGCAAACGCGCCATCGGCATCGAAGCTGCGGCCGGTATGGCGCTGGCACCACGCATCCATCAGTGCATTGGCCGGGCCGGTGTCGAAGCCGCGCACCGCCCCCTGCTGGGGAATCAGGGTCAGGTTGCCGATCCCGCCCAGGTTCAGCACCGCGCGGTCTTCATCGGCAGCGCCCAGCATGGCCAGGTGGAAGGCGGGCATCAGCGGTGCGCCATGGCCGCCGGCCGCCACGTCGCGGCGGCGGAAGTCGCACACGGTGGTGATGCCGGTCAGCTCGGCAATCCGGTTGCCATCGCCCAGCTGCACCGTGAAGGCCGGGTCGGCCAGCGGCCGGTGGCGCACGGTCTGCCCGTGCGAGCCGATCGCCCGCACCTGCGCGCGATCCACCCCAGCCTCGTCCAGCAGTTGGTTGGCCGCGGCGGCGAAGGCGATCGCGATCCGCGCATCCAGCTCGCCCAGCGCTTCCAGCGACTGCAGCGGACCGCCTTCGCCCAGCGCCACCAGCCGGGCACGCAGCACCGGTTCCCACCGGGCGGTCAGTCCATGTACGAAGTGGCAGCCGCCGGCAGCGGGGAACTGCACCAGGGCGGCGTCGATGCCATCGGCGCTGGTGCCCGACATCAGGCCAAGGTACAGGGGGGCGTTCGGGTCGGCGGCGGCGTTCATGGCGGGCATAAAAAAAGGACGTGGCAAGCTTGTGCTGCCACGTCCTTGTTCGTCAACGCAGGGGCTCAGCCGCGCTTGCGGGCCGGCGCCTTGGCGTCCTTGGCGCTGGCCACCTCGGTGGCATCGGCCTCGCGGCTGGCGGGGGCCGGGCTGGCCTCGGCATAGATCAGCTTCTCCATGCCCTGGATACGCGCCATGGCCGGTGCGGTCTGCGCGCGGAAAGCGACCAGTTCGGCACCCTTCAGCGGTTCCGGCGGCGGCATGGTCACCGTCAGCGGGTTGCGGTGCTGGCCATTCACGCGGAATTCGTAGTGCAGGTGCGGGCCGGTGGCCAGGCCGGTGGAGCCCACGTAGCCGATCACCGTGCCCTGGGCCACGCGCTGGCCGTTCTTGATGCCGGCAAAGCGCGACATGTGTCCGTACAGGGTGGTGTGGCCGCGGCCATGGTCCAGGATCACCACGTTGCCGTAGCCACGCTGCACGCCCACGAACTGCACGCGTGCATCACCGGCGGCCATGATCGGCGTACCGGTACGGGCGGCGTAGTCCACGCCCTTGTGCATGCGCATCTTGCCCAGCACCGGGTGCTTGCGCGCCCCGAAGGTCGAGCTCAGGCGCGCGAAGGGAATCGGCATGCGGATGAAGCTCTTCTTCAGCGAACGGCCGTTGAGGTCGTAGTACTCCGACTTGCCGTTGCGCTCGAAGCGGAAGCCCGAATAGGTCTTGCCGCCGGTGGTGAAGGTGGCCGCCAGGATCTTGCTGGTGTCGACCTTCTCGCCTTCGCGCCAGGTCTCGTCCATCACCACGCTGAAGCGGTCGCCCGGCTGCAGGTCCTTCGAGAAATCGATGTCGTACTTGAAGATGTCGTCGGTCATCGTCGCGATCGCCGACGGCGACAGCCCGGCACGGCGTGCCGCGGCATACAGCGAACTGGTGATCTCGCCACTGGTGACCACCGTGCGCGTGGACGTCTCGCGCTGGGTCACCTTTTCCTTGATGTCATTGCCGGCCAGGCTCAGCTCCACCCGGTGCTCGCCATCGCGGT
>NZ_CP025997.1:390000-392520 GCF_003086815.1 Stenotrophomonas sp. YAU14D1_LEIMI4_1
TAAGGGCGCATAGTCGCGGGCAGTAGACCCGAAACCGGGTGATCTAGTCATGCCCAGGGTGAAGGTGCGGTAACACGCACTGGAGGCCCGAACCCACTCCCGTTGCAAAGGTAGGGGATGAGGTGTGATTAGGAGTGAAAAGCTAATCGAACCCGGAGATAGCTGGTTCTCCTCGAAAGCTATTTAGGTAGCGCCTCATATGTATCCTCTCGGGGGTAGAGCACTGTTATGGCTAGGGGGTCATCGCGACTTACCAAACCATTGCAAACTCCGAATACCGAGACGGACTGTATGGGAGACACACGGCGGGTGCTAACGTCCGTCGTGAAAAGGGAAACAACCCAGACCCACAGCTAAGGTCCCAAATTTTGTGCTAAGTGGAAAACCATGTGGAAAGGCACAGACAGCCAGGAGGTTGGCTTAGAAGCAGCCACCCTTTAAAGAAAGCGTAATAGCTCACTGGTCGAGTCGGTCTGCGGGGAAGATTTAACGGGGCTAAGCACAGAACCGAAGCTTGGGGTGCATAACTTTGTTATGCGCGGTAGAGGAGCGTTCCGTAAGCCGTTGAAGGTGGATTGAGAAGTCTGCTGGAGGTATCGGAAGTGCGAATGCTGACATGAGTAACGATAATGCGGGTGAAAAACCCGCACGCCGAAAGCCCAAGGTTTCCTTGCGCAACGTTAATCGGCGCAGGGTGAGTCGGCCCCTAAGGCGAGGACGAAAGTCGTAGTCGATGGGAAGCAGGTTAATATTCCTGCACCTCGCGTAAGTGCGATGGAGGGACGGAGAAGGTTAGGTGTACCAGGCGTTGGTTGTCCTGGGGAAAGGCGGTAGGTTTGGATCTTTGGCAAATCCGGGATCCTTTAAGACCGAGCACCGAGACGAGCCTTTATGGCGAAGTCACTGATACCACGCTTCCAGGAAAAGCTCCTAAGCTTCAGCTTACGCAGACCGTACCGTAAACCGACACAGGTGGGTAGGATGAGAATTCTCAGGCGCTTGAGAGAACTCGGGTGAAGGAACTAGGCAACATGGCACCGTAACTTCGGGAGAAGGTGCACCCTTGGTGGTGGCTCATGCGAGCACAAGCTACCGAGGGTCGCAGTAACCAGGCCGCTGCGACTGTTTATCAAAAACACAGCACTCTGCAAACACGAAAGTGGACGTATAGGGTGTGACGCCTGCCCGGTGCTGGAAGGTTAATTGATGGGGTCAGCCGCAAGGCGAAGCTCTTGATCGAAGCCCCAGTAAACGGCGGCCGTAACTATAACGGTCCTAAGGTAGCGAAATTCCTTGTCGGGTAAGTTCCGACCTGCACGAATGGCGTAACGACAGCGGCGCTGTCTCCACCCGAGACTCAGTGAAATTGAAATCGCTGTGAAGATGCAGCGTTCCCGTGGCAAGACGGAAAGACCCCGTGAACCTTTACTATAGCTTTACACTGAACGTTGAGTTCGTCTGTGTAGGATAGGTGGGAGGCTATGAAACTGTGGCGCTAGCTGCAGTGGAGCCATCCTTGAAATACCACCCTGTCGTGCTTGACGTTCTAACCTGGGCCCATTATCTGGGTCGGGGACCGTGTATGGTGGGTAGTTTGACTGGGGCGGTCTCCTCCTAAAGAGTAACGGAGGAGCTCGAAGGTACGCTCAGCGCGGTCGGACATCGCGCACTGTGTGCAAAGGCATAAGCGTGCTTGACTGCAAGATCGACGGATCAAGCAGGTAGGAAACTAGGACTTAGTGATCCGGTGGTTCTGTATGGAAGGGCCATCGCTCAACGGATAAAAGGTACTCCGGGGATAACAGGCTGATACCGCCCAAGAGTTCATATCGACGGCGGTGTTTGGCACCTCGATGTCGGCTCATCACATCCTGGGGCTGTAGTCGGTCCCAAGGGTATGGCTGTTCGCCATTTAAAGTGGTACGCGAGCTGGGTTCAGAACGTCGTGAGACAGTTCGGTCCCTATCTGCCATGGGCGTTGGAGATTTGAGAGGGGCTGCTCCTAGTACGAGAGGACCGGAGTGGACGAACCTCTGGTGTTCCGGTTGTCACGCCAGTGGCATTGCCGGGTAGCTATGTTCGGAAGCGATAACCGCTGAAAGCATCTAAGCGGGAAGCGCGCCTCAAGATGAGATCTCCCGGGGCACAAGCCCCCTGAAGGAACCATGTAGACTACGTGGTTGATAGGTCAGGTGTGTAAGCGCAGCAATGCATTGAGCTAACTGATACTAATGATCCGTGCGGCTTGACCATATAACCTCAAGTTGCCTTGGCTTTACGACAACGTCGTAAGAGCATCCAAGTGCACGCTACGTCACAAGAACTATGCGAGGCTGGCGCCTTGTCCCATCGGGACGAGTGCGACTCTCCAAAAGCCTCCCTGGTGAAATTAGCGCTGTGGAACCACCCGATCCCATCCCGAACTCGGAAGTGAAACGCAGCTGCGCCGATGGTAGTGTGGCTCAAGCCATGCGAGAGTAGGTCATCGCCAGGGTTTACACCCGAAAACCCCGCTGCTCA
>NZ_CP025997.1:392620-1919871 GCF_003086815.1 Stenotrophomonas sp. YAU14D1_LEIMI4_1
CGCTGTGGAACCACCCGATCCCATCCCGAACTCGGAAGTGAAACGCAGCTGCGCCGATGGTAGTGTGGCTCAAGCCATGCGAGAGTAGGTCATCGCCAGGGTTTACACCCGAAAACCCCGCTGCTCATGCAGCGGGGTTTTTTCTTATTAAGTGAAGGCACTGCTTTTTCCGGGTACCTTCCGGCCCAAGGGCAAGATCGCGAGCTGGCGCTGCAAGCGCTGCTGCAACCGTCTCCCTGGTGAAATTAGCGCTGTGGAACCACCCGATCCCATCCCGAACTCGGAAGTGAAACGCAGCTGCGCCGATGGTAGTGTGGCTCAAGCCATGCGAGAGTAGGTCATCGCCAGGGTTTACACCCAAAACCCCGCTGCTCACGCAGCGGGGTTTTTCTTTGCGCGAAACCAAGCGCCCGGTAGATCCACGCCACGCGTGGATGGAAAGCAGTGCCAACCAAGGTTGGCCCCCCCCTGGCGGCGGCACAAAAAAAGCGGCGCCCCGTGGGGCGCCACTTTCTGGTCCAGGTAGATCAGTCGAGCAAGCTCGACTCTACGGGGCCGAGGCCTTGTTCTTCATCATGGTGTCGCGGGCGGCCTTGAAGGGATTGCCGTCGTACCAGTTCGGCCAGCGATCGCCGCCCGCCAGTTCCTTGCCCACGCCGTACATCAGCTGCAGGTCTTCCACGGTGCCATCCAGCTTCCAGGTGGCCGCGTCGAATTCATCCTTCGGGCCGTGGTAGCGGTTGTTGCCGTAGTCGGTCGCCGCCTTGCGGCCGGCGTCAACGCCGCCGTCGCGCAGGTCCTCACCGCCATCGGCATACAGGGCCGGCACACCGGCCTTGGCGAAGTTGAAGTGGTCGGAACGGAAGTAGAAGCCGCTCTGCACCGAGGTTTCACCGTGCAGGGTACGGTCCTGTGCGGCCGCCAGCGGCTTCAGGATGTCTTCAAGCTCGGAACTGCCGAAGCCGGTCACGGTCACGTCCTTGGCACGGCCGGCCACCGACATCGCGTCGATGTTGATCACCCCGGCAATCTTGTCCAGCGGGAAGGTCGGGTGGGCCACGTAGTACTTCGAACCCAGCAGGCCCGACTCTTCCAGGGTGACCGCCAGGAACACCACCGAGCGCTCCGGCTTCGGGTCCTGGTGGGCCATGGCTTCGGCCACTTCCAGGATGCCCGCTACGCCGGTGGCGTTGTCCACAGCACCGTTGTAGATGTTGTCGCCTTCCTCGCCCTCATGCTTGCCCAGATGGTCCCAGTGGGCCATGTACAGCACCGCTTCGTCGGCACGCTTGCTGCCCGGCAGCACGCCCACCACGTTGCGCGACTGCTTCTGCGCGACCTGGCTCTTCAGGTCGACCGAGGCGGTGGCCTGCAGCGGTACCGGCTTGAAGCCGCGCTTGCTGGCGTCCTTGTAGGCCTGGGCCAGGTCCAGGCCGGCACCGGCGAACAGCGCCTTGGCAGCCTCGGCACTCAGCCAGCCCTGCACCGGCAGGCGGCGCTCCGGATCATCCTTGGCCGGCAGGTCGTACTGCGGGCCGGCCCAGGAGTTCTTCACCACATCCCAGCCATAGGAGGCACCGGCGGTGTCATGCACGATCAGTGCGCCGGCGGCGCCCTTGCGCGCGGCCTCTTCGAACTTGTACGTCCAGCGGCCGTAATAGGTCATGCGCTTGCCGTCGAACAGGGTCTGGTCGTCGACGTGGAAGCCCGGGTCATTGACGAACATGACTACCGTCTTGCCCTTCCAGTCCTGGCCCTGGTAGTCGTTCCACTTCTGCTCCGGCGCGTCCACGCCGTAGCCGACGAACACCAGGTTGCTGGCATCCAGCTTCACTTCGGTTTGGCCGGTACGGGTGCCGACCACCATGTCGGTGCCGAACTTCAGTTCGGTGGTCTTGCCGCCCTGCTCGATCTTCAGCACGGTCGACTCGTCGGCCGTGGTCTCGGTCATCGGCACGTCCTGGAACCAGCTGTCACCGTTGCCCGGCTGCAGGCCGATGCGCTGCATCTGGTCGCGGATGTAGTTGACCGTCAGCTCTTCGCCCTTGCTGCCGGGGGCGCGGCCTTCGAACTCATCCGAGGCCAGGGTCTTCACCATCTCGCTGAAGTCGGCGGCGTTGATGTCCGGCGAGAACGCGTGGCTGGCCGGCTTGGCCGCCGCAGCGGTGTCGGTGGCCGGCGCGGCGGCGGGCGTGTCTTCGCCCTTGCAGGCGCTGAGCGCGGCCGCAGCGGCCAGGCACAGAAGGAGTTTACGGGGCATCGTCGGTATCCTGGATACAGATGGGGGCCGCGCCAGGCACGGCCAGGGAACGGGGATCAGTCCCCGGTGCAGCACGACGTCAATCCGCCGGGGCGGTATCGGTGTCGAACGGGATGGCGTCGGCGCCGGTGACCGGACCGATGCGGGCGCTGCGGTGCACGTACAGCACCACCTCGCGCTCGAATTCCAGCGGGCCACTGACCACGGCATTGGGGCCGATGATGATGCGCGGCTTGCGGCTGGTGGTGAGCGAGACGCTGAAGTTCGGCTTGCGCACGTGTACGCCACCGGACACCTGCGAACCGATGCCGACGGTAATGTCACCGTTCACCGTTTCCACGTCCTTGCGCACCCGGCTGTTGACCAGGCCGATGCCACCGTTGACCGTTTCCACGCCGCCTTCGATCTGGCTGCCGGCATCGCTGAAGATGCTGCCGTTGACCGTGCTGACATCGCCGTGGGCGATCACTTCGCGGCCCAGGCGAACGCCACCGTTCACCGTCTCGATGCTGCCGGTGCGTGCGCGGTCGGCCACGGTCACCCCGCCGTTGACGGTGTCGATGCTGCCGGTTTCCACGCCTTCGCCCACGCGGATGCTGCCATTGACGGTGTCCAGCTTGCCGTAGCGCTGGCCCGGATCGGCGCCGATGCTGCCGTTGACCTTGCTGATGTTTTCCTGCGCCGCCAGCGGCGCGGCGGCCAGCAGCAGGCCCAACAGCAGCGGAATGGAATGGGTTTTCATGGGGACCTCGTTGTTGTGCGGCTGGCAGGCCGCGTGCGGAGATGTCACCATTCCCCGGCACCCCCTGCAACTGCCTGAAGTCACTGGAAAGCCCTTGCGCCACAACGTCTTCCCCTCACGCCAGCATCACATCGCCGCCCGCGGCGCGCGTTGCCTGTTGCTGGGGCTGGCCTTGGCGCTGGCACTGCCGGTGCCGGGCGGGGCGCAGACTGCGTCCACCCGCGAAGCTGAGCGCAAGCTGCAGAAGCTGCGCAGCGAGCTGAAGGACGTGGCGCAGGAGCGCCGGCAGATCGAGGGCCAGCGTGGCCAGGCATCGCGGCAGCTGCGCGAGGCCGACGAAAAAGTAGCCCGCAGTGGCCGCAGCCTGGCCCAGACTGAAAGCGCGCTGCGCGAACAGGCCCAGGCCCTGGCCCAGGCCGAGCAGCGCCGCAACGAACTGCAGGCCACCCTGGCCAAGCAGCACCGCGAACTGGCCGGCCTGCTGCGCGCGGCCTACCAGCTGGGCAATCACGCGCCGCTGAAGCTGCTGCTGTCGCAGGACACGGTGGCCGATGCCAACCGCGCCCTGGCCTACCACCGCTACCTGCAGCGCGAGCGCGCCGAGCGCATCGCCAACCTCACCGCGGATCTGCAGGAACTGGAGACGCTGCAGGCCCAGATCGCCGAGCGCCAGCAGCATCTTCAGGGCGCCCAGCGCGACCAGAAGCAGCAGGCCGCAACCCTGGCCGCCGACCGCCGCGAACGGGCGCAGACGGTGGCATCGCTGGAAGAACGCTTCAAGGACCGGCGCGAGAAGGAACAGGCGCTGGGCCAGGATGCCAAGGCGCTGGAAACCCTGCTGGCCAACCTGCGCGCGGCTGCCGCCCGCGCCGAAGCCGAGCGCCGCGCCGCTGCACGCAAGGCGGCGGCGGAAAAGGCCGCCGCCGAAAAGGCCGCCCGCCAAGCCAAGGCCGAAGGCCGCCCGGCGCCGCCCACCAAGGTACCGCCGGCAGTGGCCTCGGCGCCCGCGCCGAAGGTCGGCGGCCTGGGCTGGCCGCTGTCGGGCAATCTGCTGGCCCGCTACGGCGGCAAGCTGCCCGATGGCCGTACCAGCAGCGGCGTGCTGATCGGTGCGCCGGCCGGCAGCACGGTCACGGCGGTGGCCGATGGCACCGTGGTGTTCTCCGACTGGATGACCGGCTACGGCATGATCCTGATCGTCGACCATGGCAATGGCTACATGAGCCTGTACGCGCACAACGACACCCTGCTGAAGGATGCCGGCGCGCGCGTCAGCCGCGGCGATGCGGTGGCCAAGGTTGGCAACTCCGGCGGCCAGGGCGTCACCGCGCTGTACTTCGAACTGCGCCGCGGTGGCCAACCGGTCAATCCGGACAGCTGGCTGCAGCGCCGCTGAATCCTGGCGGCCGCATGGCCGCGGGATTCAACGGGAATTTACCCACGCTTCGCGCATAATCGGTGCATGTGCCTTGGGCACGATGCCACCGTCGACAGGAGTGATCCATGCGCGCAGCCCGTACCGCCACCCTCTTGCTGGCCTTGTTGCCAGCGTTGTCCTGGGCGCAGCAGACCGCGCCTGCGGCCGCTGCCGAAACCCCGGCGCAGGCCGCCAGCAACGAAGAGGCGGTGACATCGAAGGTACCGCTGGAAGATATCCGGCGCTTCGTGGCGGTCTACAACGCCGTGCGTGCGGCCTACGTGGACCCGGTGGACGACAACAAGCTGATGCAGTCGGCGGTGCGTGGCCTGCTGCTGGACCTGGATCCGCACAGCACCTACTTCAACAAGGAAGACGCCGAGGCCTTCGACGAACAGGCCAACGGCGCCTATGAAGGCATTGGCGTGGAGCTGCAGCAGCAGCCCGACAACGCTTCGATGAAGGTGATTTCGCCGATTGACGATACGCCTGCGGCCAAGGCCGGCATCCTGGCGGGCGATCTGATCATCGCCATCGACGGCAAGCCGATCAGTGCCATCGATGCCAGCGAACCGCTGCGCGGCCCGGCCGGCAGCAAGGTGGTGCTGACCATCGTGCGCGACGGCAAGCCCAAGCCGTTCGATGTGCCGCTCACCCGGCAGACCATCCGCGTGACCAGCGTGCGCAGCCGCCTGCTGGAACCGGGTTACGGCTACATCCGCCTGGCCACGTTCCAGGCCGATACCGGCGCCGATTTCCAGAAGCACGTGCAGCAGCTGCAGAAGCAGTCCGGCGGCAGCCTGAAGGGCCTGGTGCTGGATCTGCGCAGCAACCCCGGTGGCCTGCTGACGGCCGCCGTGCAGGTGGCCGACGATCTGCTGGAAAAGGGCAACATCGTCAGCACGCGCGGCCGCATCCGCATCAGCGACGCACGCTTCGACGCCACCCCGGGCGACCTGCTGAAGGGCGCGCCGGTGGTGGTGCTGGTCGATGCCGGTTCGGCCAGTGCGTCGGAAGTGCTGGCCGGTGCGCTGCGCGACAACCAGCGTGCACGCGTGGTCGGCAGCCGCACCTTCGGCAAGGGCTCGGTGCAGACTGTGCTGCCGCTGGACAATGGTGATTCGGTGAAGCTGACCACCGCGCGCTACTACACGCCCAGCGGCAAATCGATCCAGGCCACCGGCATCGTGCCGGACGTGGAACTGAAGCCGGCGCCCACGCCGGAAGAAGACGCGCTGCCGGCCAGCCTGAGCGACTACAGCGAGGCGACCCTGCCGGGCCACCTGCGCGGTGACGACGAAGGCACCGAGGGTTACAGCGCCGGCGCCGTGCTGCCGGGCGATGGCCCGATTGACGATGCCCTGGCCGAACTGAAGAGCCCCGGTTCGGTGGCCGCGCGGCTGAAGGCCGAGTTCGCCAAGGCTGCCGCAGCCAAGCCGCCGGCGAAGGCTGAAGCGAAGCCGGAAGCAAAGCCGGAAGCAAAGCCCGCCCCGGCCCCGACCAAGCCCTGACGGTAGCGCCGGGCCATGCCCGGCGATGCGATGCTCGCCCATGGACGATTCCACGCTCGCTTCCCGCATCGGCGAACTGCTGGCGCGCGAGCCTTGGGCGCCCGGCGTCGCCGGCGCCTGGCTGCACGCCCTCGCCCATCGGCATGGCATCGACCCGGGACGGATTCTCTGGTGGGACGGTGTCCCTGCTGTACGGGCGCATGCATGCTACGACGATGGCATGCAGGGGCTTGCCCGCCTGGCGGAACTGCTGGGGCCTGCGCAGAGTGAGATCCAGCTGATCGTTTCTGACGAACGCGCCGGACCGTGGCCGGTGTGGTCATTGCCGGCGAGCGAGCTGGTGCCCCTGCTGGGCGAGCTGCCCTTCTTCGAATACGCCGTGGTGCTGGATGAGGACGCGACGCTGGTGTTCGACACGCACCACAACACCTTGCTGGTCAGCCGTGCGCCGTAGGTAGAGTCGAGCTTGCTCGACTGTCGTTGCCTGAAGCAGTCGAGCAAGCTCGACTCTACCGAGCAAGAGCAGTCGAGCAAGCTCGACTCTACGGAGAGGCCAGAGCAGTCGAGCAACCCGACCTTACGAAGCAGATGGCTAGAAGCCGTGGCGCTTGCGCAGCTTGCGGGCGATCGCGGCGCGTACGTAGACGCCGTAGAGCAGGCCGAACAGGAAGCCGCCGATGTGCGCCCACCAGGCCACCATACCGAAGGTCGGGCCGATGTAGGCGAACACCACCTGCAGCGCCGCCCATACGCCGATCAGCAGGTAGGCCGGGGCGCGCACGAATTCTAGGAACAGGCCCAGCGGAATGACCACCCCCAGCCGTGCGCCGGGGAACAGGGCCAGATAGGCGCCGATCAGCGCCGACACCGCACCGCTGGCGCCGATGATGATCTGGTCCGGGCTGCCCATGGTGTAGATCGCCACCAGGTTCGATACCGCCCCGCCCAGCAGGAACAGCAGCAGCAACCGCCACGGGCCCAGCACGCGCTCGGCGGGCAGGCCGAAGATCAGCAGGAACACCAGGTTGCCCAGCAGGTGCGACCAGTCCGCGTGCAGGAACAGGGCGGTGAACAGGCGCAGCACGCTGCCGTCCTGCAGGGTGGCCCAGTAGTCCAGCGGGTGGGTCAGGCCGGTGGACAGGGCGCCCCAGTCCAGCCACAGGCTGCGACGGGCGTCGTCCGGGCGCGAGATCGACCACAGGAACGCCAGCCACACTGACGCAAACAGCACGGGCGTGGCCCAGCGCAGGGCCGCCTTCTTGCGTGAGGGGAGCGAGACGAACATGGGCGCTAGCCTAGCGTGCGCGGGCATTGTGCGGGGAGGCGCCTGTTCATGTTTTGCGAAGGGAAAAGCCCCGCTGCTGTTATTGTTTCATTAACGTCTCTGAGTGATACTCGCATACGGCGTCGTATGTCGGGAGGGGAATCCGGCGCGTTCTGGCGGGCCCTCGGGTCCGGTAGGCGCAGGCGCACTCAGAGCACCATCACCGCTTACCGGAGAGAGAACACGATGCAAACTGCTTCCACCATTGCCCGACTGACCCTGCTGGCCGTCGGCGTTGCCGGTGCGCTGGCCGCCGCCGATGCCAACGCCGCTGCCTTCCAGCTGAAGGAAAACAGCGCCAAGGGCCTCGGCCGCGCGTTCGCCGGCTCGACCTCTGCCGAAGGCGATGCCTCGGTGGTCGCCACCAACCCGGCCTCGATGCGCCTGCTCGACGGCACCCAGTTCCAGGGTGACGTGAGCGCCATCAGCTTCGGCGCCAAGTTCCGCGGCGAAGGCCAGTACGGCAACGGCGCCCCGATTTCCGGCGGCAACGGCGGCGACGCCGGCATGATCGCCCCGGTTCCGGCCGCGTACTTCCACGTGCCGTTCGGCGAAAAGGACAACATGCACTTCGGTGTGTCGCTGTCGGTGCCGTTCGGCTTCAAGACCGAATACGACCGTGACTGGGTCGGCCGCTACAACGGCGTGAAGACCGAACTGCAGGCCGTCGACCTGGGCGCCGCGTTCTCCTACGACGTGAACCCGTACCTGTCCTTCGGTGCGTCGGTGTTCGTCGAGCGCCTGGACGTTGACCTGACCAGCGCCGTCGATGCCGGCACCGCCATCAACGCCAGCGCCCAGCAGCGTGCTTCGGCCGCCGTGCTGGCTGCCGGTGGCACTGCCGCCCAGGCCGCTGCGGCCGCCCGTCAGGCCGCTGCCCAGGCTGCCCAGCTGGGCTTCGCCCCGGGTACCGCCGATGGCTACCTGCGCATCAAGGGCGACGAAATGTCCGTGGGTTACACCCTGGGCATGACCGTCAGCCCGGTGGAAGGCACCAACATCGCCTTCAGCTACCGCTCGGAAGTGGAACACAAGATCACCGACGGCAAGGCCGACTTCACCATGACCCCGGCTGCGGCCGCGTTCCTGGCCAGCGCTGCCCCGGGCACCTTCGTTGACAGCAACGGCCGCGCCACCATCACCCTGCCGGCCAGCGCCACGGTCAGCGTCAGCCACCGCGTGAACGACCAGTGGAAGATCATGGCCGACGTTTCGCGCACCGCGTGGAGCAAGTTCGACCAGGTCACGGTTGACTACGATTCCAACCAGCCCGACAGCGTGCTGCCGTTCCACTACCGCGACACCACCTTCGCTTCGATCGGTACCGAGTACCGTCTGAACGAGCAGCTGACCCTGCGCGGCGGCCTGGCGTACGACCAGACCCCGACCACCGATGCCCACCGCGACGTGCGCGTGCCGGACACCACCCGCAAGTGGCTGTCGCTGGGTCTGACCTGGGCCCCGTCGGAGAAGATGGAATACAGCGTGGGCTACACCCACCTGTTTACCAAGGATCCGAACATCACCTCGACCTCGGCCACCGGTAACACCGTGACCGGCAAGTACAAGGTGACCGGCGACGTGCTGGCCGCTTCGATGCAGTACAAGTTCTGATAAAGGCCACGGCCTGACGCAGTACAGGGAGAGCCCCGCGCAAGCGGGGCTTTCTTTTTGTGGGCCATCCACGCATGGCGTGGATCTACTGGTGCGCCGCCCACGCGCGGTGCGTGGATCGACGACAATAGCGGCATGAACCTGTCCGATCCCAATTTCCAGCTGGAGCTGGCTGCCAACATCGCCGTGGCCGGCTCGATCCTGCTGGCCGGCCGCAACAACGTGCACACCTGGTGGCTGGGCATCGTCGGCTGCGCGCTGTTCGCTGCGGTGTTCGAGCGTTCGCACCTGTACGCCGACATGGTGCTGCAGGGCTTCTTCATCGTCATCAGCGTGCTGGGCTGGTGGCAGTGGCTGCGGGGCGACCACGGCGCGCCGTTGCCGATCACCTCGCTGCGCCCGCGCGCCTGGGCGTGGCTGCTGCCGCTGGCGGTGGTGGGCACGCTGGGCTATGGCTGGATGCTGACCCGCCTGACCCAGGCCTATGCGCCGTACATCGATTCGGCCGTGCTGGTGCTGAGCGTGATCGCGCAGATCCTGATGATGCAGCGCAAGCTGGAATCGTGGTGGGTGTGGCTGCTGGTGAACACCATTGCGGTGCCGCTGTACTACAGCCGCGGCCTGCACCTGACCTCGATCCTGTACATCGGTTTCTGGATCAATGCGCTGGTGGCGCTGCGCCATTGGCGCACGCTGATGCGCGCCGACCGTGCGGCGGCGGGCGCAGCCGATGCCACTGCCTGACACGGTGCCGCGTGGGTTGGTGGTGGGCAAGTTCTGCCCGCTGCACCGCGGCCATGAACGGCTGATCGAATTCGCCGCCGCGCGCTGCCAACAGCTGCTGGTGATCGGCTGGTCGCAGCCGGGGTTCGCCGGTTACAGCGCCGGGCGGCGCGAGCGCTGGCTGCGTGCGCGCTTTCCGCAGGCGACCGTCGCGGTGCTGGATGACGACCGCCTGGCCGCCCTGTGCCGAGCGCATGGCGTGCCGCTGCGCGCGCTGCCGCAGGACAGCGACAGCGAGCAGGTGCAGCGCGCCTTCACCGCGTGGCTGTGCCTGGCGCTGTTCGGTGGCCCGGTGCAGGCGGTGTTCACCGGCGAAGACTATGGCGATGGCTTTGCCGCTGCCTTGGCCCAGCAGTTCGCTGCACCGGTGCAGCATCATCGGCTGGAGCGTGCGACCGACATCGGCCAGGCCAGTGGTACGCAACTGCGTGCCGACCCGCACGCGCACCGCAGCAGCCTGTCGCCGGCGGTGTACGCCGACCACGTGCAGCGCGTCGCCTTCATCGGCGGCGAATCCACCGGCAAGAGCACCTTGGCGCGGGTGCTGGGCGAACGCCTGGGCACGGCCTGGGTGCCCGAGTTCGGCCGTACATTGTGGGAACAGCAGGGCGGCGAGCTGCACGCGCAGGATCTGCTGCGCATCGCCGCGACCCAGGCGCAGCATGAAGAGCAGGCGGCGCAGCACGCGCACCGTTGGCTGTTCTGCGATACCACGCCGCTGGTCACCCTGGGCTACAGCGACTGGATGTTCCAGACCGCGCCAGCGGAACTGCAGCGCGCCGCATCGCGGCCCTACGACCTGCTGTTCCTGTGCGCGCCGGACATTCCCTTCGTGCAGGATGGCACGCGCGTGGGCGTGGAGTTCCGCGCTCGGCAGCATGCGTGGTACCTGCAGCAGCTGCAGGCGCGCGGGGTGCCGTATGTGCTGCTGGAAGGTGATCTGGACGCGCGGGTTGCGCGGGTGCAGGCCGCGCTGGCGACGCGCGCGGACAACCGCTTCAGCGTGGTGGCCGGGTAAGCGCCGCAGGGTATCGCCTGGCGCAACCGGAAGGGCACAAAAAACCCCGCTTTCGCGGGGTTTTCCGTGCATCCATCACACCCGTGGAAGGGAGGGGTGTCTTAGTCGCCCAGGGTCAGCAGCGAGGCATTGCCACCGGCAGCGGTGGTGTTCACCGTCACCGTCTTTTCAGTGGCGAAGCGCAGCAGGTAGTGCGGGCCGCCCGCCTTGGGGCCGGTGCCGGACAGGCCCTGGCCACCGAACGGCTGCACGCCCACCACTGCACCGATCTGGTTGCGGTTGACGTAGACGTTGCCGACGTGGACGCCGTTGCTGATGCGGTCCACGGTTTCGTCAATGCGCGAATGCACGCCCAGGGTCAGGCCGTAGCCGGTGGCGTTGATCTGATCGATCACCGCATCCAGCTGCTCACCCTTCCAGCGGATCACGTGCAGCACTGGGCCGAAGACTTCCTTCTGCAGCTGGCCCAGGTCCTTCAGTTCGTACGCACGCGGTGCGAAGAAGGTGCCATGGGCGGCTTCGGCGGACAGTTCGGCAGCGGCGATCAGGCGCGCTTCGCGGTCCATGCGCTCGGCGTGGTCCTGCAGGATCTTCAGCGCGTCGGCGTCGATCACCGGGCCGACGTCGGTGGACAGCAGGCCGGGGTTGCCGACCTTCAGTTCCTTCATCGCACCGGCCAGCATGGTCATCACCTTGTCGGCGATGTCGTCCTGCACGAACAGCACGCGCGCGGCCGAGCAGCGCTGGCCGGCGGAGGTGAAGGCCGAACCGATAGCGTCCTTGACCAGCTGCTCCGGTAGCGCCGAAGAGTCGGCGATGAAGGCGTTCTGGCCGCCGGTTTCTGCAATCAGCACGCCGATGGCGGCATCGCGCGCGGCCATGGCGCGGTTGATTGCGCGGGCGGTTTCGGTGGAGCCGGTGAAGGCCACGCCGGCCACGCGCGGATCGGCGGTCAGGGCGGCGCCGACGGTGGCACCGTCGCCCGGCAGGAACTGCACCACCTCGGCCGGCACGCCGGCGTCGTGCAGCAGCTTCACCGCGTAGTAGCCGATCAGGTTGGTCTGCTCGGCCGGCTTGGCGATCACGCTGTTGCCAGCGGCCAGGGCGGCGGCCACCTGGCCCAGGAAGATCGCCAGCGGGAAGTTCCACGGGCTGATGCAGACGAACACGCCGCGGCCGTGCAGCTGCAGCTCGTTGGATTCACCGGTCGGGCTGGGCAGCTTCTCGGCGTGGCTGAACTGCTCGCGCGCCTGCTTGGCGTAGTAGCGCAGGAAATCCACCGCTTCGCGCACTTCGGCAATGCCGTCGGGCAGGCTCTTGCCGGCTTCCTTCACGCACAGCGCCATGAATTCGGGCATGCGCGCTTCCAGCTGGTCGGCGGCATGTTCCAGGATGGCGGCGCGGCTGGCGGCCGGGGTGCGGTTCCAGGCCGGCTGCGCGGCCACGGCATTGGCCAGCGCCTTCTGCACGGTGGCGGCATCGGCGGCCTGCCACTGGCCCACCACGTCGCGGCTGTCGGCCGGGTTGGTGACCGGCAGCGAAGCACCGGTGGTGACCGCACCCGGCACCAGCGGCGCGGCCTGCCACGGCTTTACTGCAGCGTTGATCTGCTCGGCCAGGGCGCGCAGTTCGTTGTCGTTGGCGAGGTTGGCGCCCATGGAGTTCTTCCTGTCGTGGTTCTGGCTGCGCAGCAGGTCAACCGGCAGCGGGATCTTGGGGTGCGGAATCGATTCGAACGAAGCGACCATCTCGACCGGGTCGCGGACCAGGTCGGCGATCGGCACGCGCTCGTCGGTGATGCGGTTGACGAAGCTGGAGTTGGCGCCGTTTTCCAGCAGGCGGCGCACCAGGTACGGCAGCAGGTCTTCGTGCGAACCTACCGGTGCGTACACGCGGCAGGGCAGGCCCAGGCGATCGGCCGGCACCACTTCGGCGTACAGGTCATCGCCCATGCCGTGCAGCTTCTGGTGCTCGTACACGCCGCCGTTGGCGATGCTGCGCACCGCGGCGATGGTGTGCGCGTTGTGCGTGGCGAACATCGGGTAGATCGCGTCGGCATGGGTGAACAGACGCTTGGCGCAGGCCAGGTAGGACACGTCGGTGTTCTGCTTGCGGGTGAACACCGGGTAGCCCGGATAGCCTTCGATCTGTGCGCGCTTGATCTCGGCATCCCAGTAGGCGCCCTTCACCAGGCGCACCTGCAGGCGGCGACCGGCGCGGCGCGCCATGTCGGCCAGGTGGTCGATGGTGTACGGGGTACGCTTCTGGTACGCCTGCACGACCACGCCGAAGCCATCCCAGCCGGCCAGCGAGGCATCGGAGAACACCTGTTCGATGATGTCCAGCGACAGTTCCAGGCGGTCCGATTCTTCGGCGTCGACCGTGCAGCCGATGCCGTAGCTCTTGGCCAGCTGCGCCAGTTCCAGCACGCCCGGCACCAGGTCCTTCAGCACGCGTGCGCGCTTGGCATGTTCGTAGCGCGGGTACAGCGCCGACAGCTTGATCGAGATGCCCGGTGCGTTGTTGACGTCGCCGTCGGGGCGGCCGCCGCGTGCCTTGTGATCACCGCCAATGGCGTGGATCGCTCGACGGTAGTCTTCCAGGTAGCGCAGCGCGTCCTTCATGGTCAGCGCGCCTTCGCCCAGCATGTCGAAGGAATAGCGGTAGCTGGCGTTGTCGCCCTTGTGCGAGCGCGCCAGTGCTTCGCTGATGGTGCGGCCCATCACGAACTGGTGGCCCATGATCTTCATCGCCTGGCGCACGGCCAGGCGCACCACCGGTTCACCCACGCGGCCGACCAGGCGCTTGAACGCGCTGGGCGCATCGGCGCGGGTGGCGTCGTTCATCTGCACCAGCTTGCCGGTCAGCATCAGACCCCAGGTGGAGGCGTTGACCAGCACCGAATCGCTGCCGCCCAGGTGCTTTTCCCAGTCGGCATCGGCCAGCTTGTCGCGGATCAGCTTGTCGGCGGTGTCCTGGTCGGGAATGCGCAGCAGCGCCTCGGCCACGCACATCAGCAGCACGCCTTCTTCGCTGCCCAGGTCGTACTGGCGCATGAAGGCTTCGATCGCGCCCTGGTCCTTGGCGCGCACGCGCACCCGGCCGACCAGGTCGGCGGCCAGCGCCTGCACCCTGGCCTGCTCCTCGGCCGGCAGGCGCGCCTGCGCCAGCAGGTCACGCACGTGGCTGGCCTCGTCCTTCAACCAGGCGTCGGTGATGGCCTGGCGGAACGGGTTGGGGGGCGCCGGCAGTTCCGGCGACAGCAGCGCGCCCGGACGCGGTGCGTCGTTGGCGGTGGGGGAGGAAGAGGGTGCGTTCATGCCGGTCCGGCCAGTGGAAAACTTGGCGATTTTAATCATTTTTTGGCCGCCGGGAAGGGCCTGCCAGCGCCCCTGATGAACGGCGATAGCCCCTGATGGCGGTGGATTCAGCCTGTTCAGCCAAGCCGGGATTATTTGTGCCGAATTCGTCATTCGCGCCGCCGGGCTCATGCTGTATTGCAACATCGGAAAAAGTGTGAATGCACCCTTGCTACCGGCGAGAGGGCAGGGCTACCATCGAGACGTTTCCCGCGGCAGGAACGCGGTTGCGACATGATCGAGGTGCTTCCAGCTCCGGATGGGTCAGGTACGCAGCTGCGGCTGCGTCCCCCACGGGCGCTCGATGCCCGGCAGTTCATCCTGTTGTTCACCGTGTTGGGCGGGGCGATGTGGCTGGTTTCGGCCGTCGGTTGGCTGGCTGGCAATGTATTCGCCCCCCTGTTCGCGCTGCTGTACAGCCTGTTGCTGGCAGCCGCCCTGCGCGCCCTGTGGCGCAGCGGCGAACGGCAGGAGGAGATCCGGGTAGTGCCGGCGTGTGTGGAGGTCATCCCCACGCCCGGTGGTTCGCCGGTGTTCCGCGCGCACCCGCATTGGGTACGCCTGGTCACCGGTGATGAGAGGGTCCGGCTGGCATCCAGCGGACGGCAGGTGGAGGTGGGGAGTTTCCTCGCGCCGGCCGAACGCCAGACGCTTGCTGAAATGCTTGAAGGCTTGCTCGCCGCCAGCGATGGCGGCAACCGACGACGCTAAGGGTCTAGGCAATGAAGCAAAGCAGCAGGTGGGGCACGAAGTGCGTTGCAGCGGCCGCCGCAGTGATGGCCGGGGGACTGGTACCGGCACTGGCCTGGGCACAGGCGGCCGATCCCAAGCCGTGGCAGCTGAACATGGGCAAGGGGGTCACCCAGACCTCGCGCCTGGCCTGGGAGTCGAACAATCTGTCGCTGATCATCTGCACGGTGATCGGGGTCATCGTGTTCGGCGCGATGGGCTATGCGATGTTCAAGTTCCGCAAGTCCAAGGGCGCGGTGGCGGCTACCTTCAGCCACAACACCAAGGCCGAGATCATCTGGACCGTCATTCCGGTGATCATCCTGGTGGTGATGGCCTGGCCGGCCACGGCCAACCTGATCAAGATGTACGACACCCGCGATGCCGAGATGACGGTGAAGATCACCGGCTACCAGTGGATGTGGAAGTACGAATACCTGGGCGAGAACGTGACCTTCACCAGCCGCCTGGACCGCGAATCGGACCGGGTGCGGCAGAGTGGCATCGTGCCCGACCGCGAAAGCCACCCGCATTACCTGCTGGACGTGGACAACCGCCTGGTACTGCCGGTCGATACCAAGGTGCGCTTCGTCATCACCTCCGACGATGTGATCCATGCCTGGTGGGTGCCGGCGCTGGGCTGGAAACAGGACGCCATTCCCGGCTTCATCAATGAAGCGTGGACCAGCATTGAGCAGCCCGGCGTGTACCGCGGCCAGTGCGCCGAACTGTGCGGCAAGGACCACGGCTTCATGCCGATCGTGGTCGAGGCGGTATCCAAGGAAGACTTCAGGCAGTGGCTGGCGCAGCGCAAGCCGGCGCCGCCTGCCGAGCCTGCTGCACCGGCAGCAGCCGATGCCGCACCTGATGCTGCCGCGCCCACTGCGGCGCCGGCAGCGCCGGCCGACGGGGCCTGATCCATCACCCGTGGCCGCCTGCGGCCGCGGTGACAACCGATTCTGAGAGGTGTTTTGCAATGGCGCACTCGGCAGTTGGGCACGACGATCACCATCACCACCAGAGCTTCTTCGAGCGTTGGTTCTTCTCGACCAACCACAAGGACATCGGCACGCTGTACCTGGGTTTCAGCTTCATCATGTTCATCATCGGTGCGGCGATGAGCGTGGTGATCCGCGCCGAACTGGCGCAGCCGGGCCTGCAGTTCGTCAAGCCTGAATTCTTCAACCAGATGACCACCGTGCATGCACTGGTGATGATCTTCGGTGGCGTGATGCCGGCCTTCGTGGGCCTGGCCAACTGGATGATTCCGCTGCAGATCGGCGCGCCGGACATGGCCCTGCCACGCATGAACAACTGGTCGTTCTGGCTGCTGCCGGTGGCCTTCAGCCTGCTGCTGCTGACCCTGTTCCTGCCCGGCGGTGCACCGGCCGGTGGCTGGACGCTGTACCCGCCGCTGTCGCTGCAGGGTGGCTACAACGTGGCCTTCAGCGTGTTCGCCATCCACGTGGCCGGCATCAGCTCGATCATGGGCGCGATCAACATCATCGCCACGGTGCTGAACATGCGCGCGCCGGGCATTGACCTGCTGAAGATGCCGATCTTCTGCTGGGCCTGGCTGATCACCGCGTTCCTGCTGATTGCGGTGATGCCGGTGCTGGCCGGTGCGGTGACCATGCTGCTGACCGACAAGTTCTTCGGCACCAGCTTCTTCAATGCCGCCGGTGGCGGTGACCCGGTGATGTACCAGCACATCTTCTGGTTCTTCGGGCACCCCGAGGTCTACATCATGATCCTGCCCGCCTTCGGCGTGGTCAGCGAGATCATCCCGACCTTCAGCCGCAAGCCGCTGTTCGGCTACCAGGCGATGGTCTATGCCACGGCGGCGATCGCCTTCCTGTCGTTCATCGTCTGGGCCCACCACATGTTCACCGTGGGCATGCCGCTGGGCGGCGAGATCTACTTCATGTTCGCCACCATGCTGATCTCGATCCCCACCGGGGTGAAGGTGTTCAACTGGGTCAGCACCATGTGGCGCGGCTCGCTTACCTTCGAAGCGCCGATGCTGTGGTCGGTGGCCTTCGTCATCCTGTTCACCATCGGCGGGTTCTCCGGCCTGATGCTGGCCATCGTGGCCGCCGACTTCCAGTACCACGATACCTACTTCGTGGTGGCCCACTTCCACTACGTGCTGGTGACCGGTGCGGTGTTCGCGCTGATCGCAGCGGTGTACTACTGGTGGCCGAAGTGGACCGGGCGCATGTACAGCGAGAAGTGGGCCAAGGTGCACTTCTGGTGGTCGATCGTGTTCGTGAACCTGCTGTTCTTCCCGCAGCACTTCCTCGGCCTGGCGGGCATGCCGCGGCGCATTCCCGATTACAGCGTGGCATTCGCCGACTGGAACCTGATCAGCTCGATCGGTGCGTTCGGCATGTTCGCCACGCCGTTCATGATGGCGGCGATCCTGCTGTCGTCGCTGCGCAATGGCGAAAAGGCTGCCGACCGTTCCTGGGAGGGCGCCCGCGGGCTGGAGTGGACGCTGCCCTCGCCGGCACCGGCGCACACCTTCACCACGCCGCCGACCCTGCGCCCGGGCGACCTGGCCCACGATGACATCACGCATTGAGGTGGGCCATGCATAACGAGAACCCGTTTCCGATGGGTAGAGTCGACTGTCAGTCGACGCGCGAAGAGCAGCCGACCAACGGTCGGCTCTACCAAAGCCAGAACCAAAACCACAGCCACAGCCACAACATCGATCTGCAGCGCCAGCGCGCCCGCCGCACCGCGCTGTGGGTGGGCGCCATCGCCGTGCTGGTCTACGTGGGCTTCATCCTCAGCGGGGTGATCGGCCGATGAGCGATGCACCGGCCACCGCGACCTCACGCAGCGCCGGCCTGCCGCGCCTGATCGGCGTGGCGGTGGCGGTGTTCCTGCTTACGTTCTCGCTGGTGCCGCTGTACCGCATCGCCTGCGAAAAAGTGTTCGGCGTGCGCCTGGAACGCGGCCCCGGCAGTGAAGCCAGCACCGGCGCCGCCACCGGCAAGCGCACCGTGCGCGTGGAATTCGACGGCGGGGTGAATTCGCGCCTGCCGTGGTCGTTCCACCCCGAGCAGCTGACCATGGACGTGGTGCCGGGCGAACTCAACGAAGCCCTGTACTTCGCCCGCAACGACAGTGCAGGCGCGGTGGTGGGCAGCGCCGTGCCCTCGGTGGCGCCGGCACGTGCGTCGGGGTTCTTCAGCAAGACCGAATGCTTCTGCTTCACTGCCCAGACCCTGCAGGCCGGTGAAAAGCGCGACATGCCGGTGCGCTTCATCGTCGATCCCGACCTGCCGCCGGAGATCAAGACGATCACCCTGTCCTACACCTTCTACCGCAACGATGCGCTGTCCGAGCGGCTGGCTGCAGCCGCTACCTCGAACGGCGCGCACGCCGCTCCCTGACCCGGAAACCGACATGGCCCAGACCCCGCACGACGCCAATGTGTACTTCGTCCCGGCCCAGAGCCGCTGGCCGTTCGTGGGCTCCATCGCGATGATGGTGACCATGGTGGGCGTGGCCAGCTGGTTGAACGACGCCAGCTGGGGCCGCTGGACCTTCTATGCCGGCCTGGCGATGCTGGTGCTGACCCTGTTCTGGTGGTTCAGCGATGTGGTGCGCGAATCGCAGGCCGGGCACTACAACCGCCAGGTCGATGGCTCGTTCCGCATGGGCATGGTCTGGTTCATCTTTTCCGAAGTGATGTTCTTCGGTGCCTTCTTCGGCGCGCTGTTCTACACCCGCAACCTGGGCCTGCCGTGGCTGAGCGGCGAAGGCGATGGGGTGATGACCAACGAGCTGCTGTGGCAGGGCTATTCGGCCGGCTGGCCGACCAATGGGCCGGCGGCGATCGGCGGTGCGTTCCAGACCATTCCCGCCTGGGGCCTGCCGCTGATCAATACGCTGATCCTGCTCACCTCGGGCGTGACCCTGACCATCGCCCACCACGCGCTGAAGGGCGGCCACCGCCGCCAGCTGCTGGTGTGGCTGGGCCTGACCGTGCTGCTGGGCGCGTTCTTCCTGACCCTGCAGGCCGAGGAATACATCCACGCCTACAAGGAACTGAACCTGACCCTGGGTTCGGGCATCTACGGGTCCACGTTCTTCATGCTGACCGGCTTCCACGGCGCGCACGTGCTGCTGGGCACGATCATGCTGATCGTGATGTGGCTGCGCTCGGCCAAGGGCCACTTCACCCGCGACAACCACTTCGGCTTCGAAGCCGCCGCGTGGTACTGGCACTTCGTGGACGTGGTGTGGCTGATGCTGTTCCTGTTCGTCTACGTCCTTTGAGTGCGCAGCGGCAGGTACCCTCAGCCGCCGACGCCGTGCGGCTTGATCCAGCCCATGTAGATGCTGACGATCACCAGCGCGATCAGCGCCACCGACACCGCGATGCGGCGGGTGAGCGCATTGACCGTGCGCTTGGTCTGGCCGCGGTCGACCAGCAGGTAGTACAGGCCGGCGCCCAGATTCCAGACGATGACGATCAGGAACGCGATCACCAGCAGGGTCTTCAGCGAATCACTCATGCGCGGCTCGGGGGCAGGGTGGATGCGCCTATCTGACCGCGTTTGCATGGACTTGTCATGATGCGCCAGCACACACGCTGGATCGGCTGGCTGTTGGCGCTGCTGGCGATGGCCGGCTTCACCGCATTGGGCCTGTGGCAGTTGCAGCGCATGCACGCCAAGCAGGCGCTGCTGGATGCGCAGGGGCCGGCGGTGGCGCAGGCGTTGCCGCTGGCGCAGGCACTGGCGGCGCCCGGCGCACTGCATGGGGTGGCCGACCATGGCCGCTTCCTGCCCGGCGTGGTGCTGCTGGACAACCAGATGCGCCACGGCCGCGCCGGGGTGAAGGTGTACCGGCCGTTCCGCAGTGACAGTGGCAGCGTGCTGCTGGTGGACCTGGGCTGGCGCGCGCTGCCGCCGGACCGCACCTTGCCGGTGCTGGACGCGCTGCCGGCGTCGCTGGCGGTGCGCGGGTTGCTGGCGCCGCCGCCCTCTGCCGGCCTGGCGCTGGGCCCGGCGTTCAGTGAAACCGGCCAGCCCGGGCGCTGGCTGGCCAGCCGCCTGCCCGCCGACGGCCTGGCCCGCGCGCTGGGCCTGGCCGCGCTGCCCGACCGGGTGCTGCGGCTGGACCCGGCGCTGCCAGTCGGCGACGAGCGCGATCTGGACCTGCTGCCCAACACCCTGCCGCCGCAGCGCCACCTGGGCTACGCCGTGCAGTGGTTCGGCCTGGCGCTGACCGTGCTGGTGGTGGCGCTGGTGCTGGAATGGCGCCGGCGGCGGCGTTGATCCGGTCCGGTGGCTGCCGACCGCTTCCTTCCACCCAACCATGAGAAAATGCCCGCATGAACACCGCCACCACCCCGCAGGCACGCGGTTCCGGCCGCCGCACCCTGCTGCTGCTGTTCGCCGTGTTCTTCGGGGCGATGGCGCTGGCCGCCGTGCTGCGCTTCACCGGCTGGCAGCCCACCGGGCACCGCAATGCCGGGCAGTTGCTGCAGCCACCGGTGGACCTGCGCCAGCAGCCGCCGACCCTGGCCAACGGCCAGCCCTACCCATGGAACCCCGAAGCGCGCACCTGGCGGCTGCTGGTGGCGCCGGCCGGAGCCTGCGACGCGCAGTGCGTCACTTTGTCGCAGGGACTGGGCAAGGTGTGGCAGCTGTTCGGCCATAACGCCGATAATGTGGAGATTCTGTGGCTGGGCACGCCACCGGCGCCGATCGCCGCACTGCCCGCGCTGCGGCCACTGGCGCCGTCGCCCGCCCTGCGCGCGGCGTTGCCCGGTGCCGACGATCCGGCCGGATTGCCGGTCTATGTGATCGATCCGAACGGCTTCGTGATCATGCGCCATGCCCCCGGCAGTGACCTGGGGGGCCTGCGCAAGGACATGGCCACGTTGCTGAAACTGAAGTGAGTCCCGTTTGATGAGCCTTTCCGCGCGTCCGGCGCTGCACCGTAATTTCCACCGCCTGGCGTGGTTCGCCATGATCATGACCGCCAGCACGATCATGTTCGGCGCCTTCGTGCGCCTGTCCGATGCTGGCCTGAGCTGCCCGGACTGGCCGACCTGCTATGGGCAGGCCACCTGGCCGCAGCACGTGGAAGAAACCATCGGCCACCCGGCCACCGAGATCCGCCCGCTGGAAACCCACAAGGCCTGGCGCGAGCAGGTGCACCGCTTCCTGGCCGGTGCGCTGGGCATCGAGATCCTGACCCTGGCCCTGCTGGCCACCCGCAAGCGCCGCTTCGGCAGCACGGCGGTGGTGACCGCCTGCGTGCTGGTGGCCGCCGGCATACCGCTGTACATGATGGGCTGGCATGGCACGGCCAGCGGCCTGGCCCTGGTGGGTGAGGCGATCCTGCTGATCGCCGCGCTGCGCTGGGGCAACATCGACCTGGCGCGGGCGGCCCTGCTGACCCTGGCGGTGGTGATCTTCCAGGCCCTGCTGGGTATGTGGACGGTCACCCTGCTGCTGAAACCCATCGTAGTGATGGGCCACCTGCTGGGCGGCATGCTGATGTTCGGCCTGCTGGTGTGGATGGCGTGGCGGGCAACGCACCTGCCGATCACCCTGGCCGAAGCGCCGAAACTGAAGTGGCTGCTGCGCATCGGTGTGGCCGTGCTGGTCACCCAGATCGCCCTGGGCGGCTGGGTCAGCGCCAACTACGCCGCGCTGGCCTGCGGTGGTGGCAGCGCCTCGCTGGACAACTTCCCGCGCTGTGCCAACCAGTGGTGGCCGCAGCACAACTTCGTGGAAGGCTTCACCCTGTGGCGCGGCATCGGCGTGGATTACGAAGGGGGCGTGCTGGATGGCGCTTCGCGCATCGCCATCCAGATGGCGCACCGCCTGTTCGCCATCGTGGTGGCGGCCTACCTGCTGTGGCTGGGCCTGCGCCTGTTCCGCCTGCCCAGCATGCGCGGCTGGGCCAGTGCGCTGGTGGCCCTGCTGGTGCTGCAGGTCACCCTGGGCATCCTGAACGTGAAGCTGGCCCTGCCGCTGGCGGTGGCCGTGGCCCACAACGGCGTGGCCGTTGCCCTGTTGTTCGTGCTGGTGAGCCTGCTGGCCCGCCTGCGCGCGCCGGACTGATCGCATGTTTTCCAACTATCGCCAGTACTGGGACCTGACCAAGCCCAAGGTCGTGGCCCTGATCGTGTTCACCGCCCTGGTCGGCATGGTCCTGGCCATTCCGGGCGTACCCAGCTGGGAACAGGTGCGCGCCGGCGCGCTGGGCTTCCTCGGCATCTGGCTGGCCGCTTCGGCGGCCGCTGCCATCAACCAGCTGCTGGATGCGCATATCGACGCGCAGATGGCGCGCACCTCATGGCGCCCGCTGGTGGTGGGCAAGGTCAAGCCGTGGCAGGTGCTGGTGTTTGCCGGCGTGCTGATCGTGCTGTCGATGGCGATCCTGCTGCTGTGGGTGAACTGGATCACCGCCGTGCTGACCTTCGCCTCGCTGATCGGCTATGCGGTGATCTACACCGTGTACCTGAAGCGTGCGACCTCGCAGAACATCGTCATTGGCGGCCTGGCCGGCGCGATGCCGCCGATGCTGGGCTGGGCGGCGATTACCGGCATGCAGGGTTCGTCGGACTGGGCGTATTCGTCGCTGCTGGTGCTGATCATCTTCATCTGGACCCCGCCGCACTTCTGGGCGCTGGCGATCTTCCGCCGCGAGGACTACGCCAAGGCGAAGATCCCGATGCTGCCGGTCACCCACGGCGTGGTGCACACGCGCAAGCAGATCCTGGCCTACTCGGTGGTGCTGGCGCTGGTGTGCGTGGTGCCGTACCTGGTGGGCATGAGCGGGCCGTTCTACCTGGGCGGGGCGATCGTGCTCAACGCCGTGTTCCTCTGGTACGCCTGGCGCATGCAGAGCCCGCCGGATGAATTCTTCTCGATGAAGATGTTCCAGTACTCCATCGTGTACCTGATGGCGCTGTTCGCCTTCCTGCTGGTGGACCACTGGATCCTGCCCTGGATGTGACCCTTCCCGGGGTCGGATCCCCGAAGGGGCTCTGACCCCGTCCTCACCGTGGTGCATCCATCCACGCATGGCGTGGATCACACCTTGAACCGCGGTCGTGGCGTCGCCATAGCTGTTCCTGACCCCAAGGAAAGGCAGGAGCAGGGATGCATTCGATCTTCCGCTGGACCGCGGCATTGATGCTGGTGCTGGGTATGGCCTTCAGTGCACAGGCCGACGACACCGCCGCGCAGATCCGCCAGCACGCCGCTGACCATCGCATGCTGGTGCTGGGCGAATACCACGGCACCCGGCAGACGCCGCTGCTGGTGCGCCAGCTGATGGATGACTACAGCCGCGATGGCAGGCCGGTGCTGCTGGCGTTGGAACTGCCACGTGGCGAGAACCCGTCGCTGCGCGATTACCTGGATTCCGATGGCAGCCCGGCCGCACGCCAGCGCCTGCAGGAGCGCGCGTTCTGGACTGTGCGCGATGACCAGCATGATGGCCGACGCAGCCGCGACATGTTGGCGATGATCGAGAGCCTGCGCGCGTTGAAGGCACAGGGGCGTGATATCGGGATCGTCGGCTACGACCTGGACCGCAGTGACGACGGCAACCAGGCGCGCGATGAGGGCATGGCGGTTGAAGTGCGACGGCTCTACCAGGGGTTGCCGGACACGGCGCGCTTGGTGGTGCTCAGTGGCAACGTCCACGCGATGCTGCAGCGGCCTGAAGGTGCGCCGCCGGAAATGCAGATGCAGCCGATGGCCTCGCTGCTGCGGGATCTGGATCTGTACAGCGTGCGCCTGGAGGCGCTGCGCGGGCAGTTCTGGGCCTGCCTGGACCGCTGCAAGGCGCTGCCGCTGCGCGATCAGGTTGCACGTGCGCCGCAGGTCGATACCGAAGCCGGCCGGCAGTACGACCTGTGGGTGTGGATGCCGGAGTTGAGTGTCGGCACCCTGGTTGATCCGTGAACCCCGGGGTCAGAGCCCTTTCGGGGATCTGACCCCGTTAATGACGCATCCATCCACGTATGACGTGGATGGTTTTCCCGTCACTCAGGGCGCGCGCCGCGCATACCGCTGCGCGATCACGCCGCAGACGATCAGCTGGATCTGGTGGTAGATCATCACCGGCAGCACGATGGCGCCCAGGCTGCCGCCGGCGAACAACACCTTGGCGATCGGTACGCCGGTGGCCAGGCTCTTCTTCGAACCGCAGAACACGATGGCGATCTCGTCTTCGCGGTTGAAGTGCAGGCGGCGCGCCAAGAAGGTGATGAGCGGCATGGCGATGCCCAGCAGCACGGCGGCCACCACGGCGACGGCAAACAGGGACAGCAGCGGTGTCTTGCTCCAAAGCCCTTCGGTCACCGCTTCGCCGAACGCCGAATACACCACCAGCAGGATGGTGGCCTGGTCGGTGTAGCGCAGCAGCGCGCGCTGCTTTTCCACCCAGCCGGCAATCCACGGCCGCAGCAGGTGGCCGGCCACGAACGGCACCAGCAGCTGCAGCATGATGCCGCCGATCGCATGCAGCGGGTCGTGCACGCCGCCGGAGGTGCCGGCCAACGCGGTCAGCAGCAGCGGGGTGAGGAATACGCCCAGGATGCTGGACAGCGACGCACTGCAGACCGCCGCCGGCACGTTGCCGCGCGCCATCGAGGTGAACGCGATGGACGACTGCACGGTGGACGGCAGCGTGCACAGGAACAGCACGCCCAGATACAGCTCGGGGGTCAGCAGCCAGCCTGACAGCGGCTTGAACATCAGCCCCAGCAGCGGGAACAGGATGAAGGTGCAGGCCAGGATGGTCAGGTGCAGCCGCCAGTGCAGCATGCCGCCGATGATCGATTCGCGTGGCAGGCGCGCGCCGTGCAGGAAGAACAGGGCGGCGATGGCCACGGTGGTGACATCGTCCAGCACCATGGCAGCGGCGCCCTTCATCGGCAGCAGCGAGGCCAGGGCCACGGTGCACAGCAGGGCGAGGGTGAAGTTGTCCGGTCGCAGGCGCGACCACCAGCGGGTCATGGTGGACAGGCTCCTTGGTACGTGGGGGTCAGGGTGAGGTGACCGGTTCCGCCAGACGCTGGCGGGTGGCGGCTTCCAGGGATTTCAGGCCGGCTCGTTGGCCCAATGGCAGGGCCTGCTCCGGGCTGGCATGTTCGTAGCGCGCATTGACCAGGGCGAGCACGGCGCCGGCGCGGTTGCCCGAGGCGCAGTGCAGCAGCACGGGGCCCTGGCTCTGCTGCAGCGCCTGGTGCACGGCGCGCACGTTGGCTGCATCCAGGCCCTCGGCGCCGGCCACCGGAATGCGCACGTAGCGCAGGCCCAATGCTTCGGCCTGGGCCGTTTCGTCGTAGCCGCGGTCTTCTTCGGGCTGGCGCAGGTCGATGACGGTGCGCACGCCCTGCGCGGCCAGCGCCTGCAGCTGCGCGGCACTGGGTTGGCCGCCGGCATGCAGGCCCGGGCGCACTTCGTTGATCGGGTTTTCCCCGGCCAGCGCGGCCAGGGGCGTGCAGAGCGACAACAACAGCAGGCAGGTCAGGCGCAGCAGCATGGTCTCTCCGTGGGTGGCCGCCCTACAGGCGCAGGGTGGCGCGCGCCTTCAGCAGCTCGCGCAGTTCGTACTTGTCAGTATCGTCCAGGCCCTGTTGGCGCTGCTTTGCCAACAGCTCGTCCAGACGTTGCACCAGCAGTTGTTTCTCCAGCTGGGCGACGGCGTCGTGCAGTTCCTGGGTCCACACCGCCTCATCGCCGGGCAGGGTCTGCGCGGCCAGCGTGTGCAGCGAGGCCTGCTCTTCGCGGCCGTCGAAATGCTGCAGCAGGGCGCCGGTGCTGATGTCCGGGCGCTGTTCGACCAGCCCCAGCAGTTCCAGCAGCAGCTCCACGCCGGGCAGGCGCAGGCCCTGGAAGTGGTGCTTGCCGCCCAGCGTGAGCGCCAGCGATGGCTGCTGCAGCAGTACGGCAATGGCGCCGCGCACCAGGCTGCGCTTGGCGATGGGCTGGATCTGCCGGGCCGGCGCGCGCTGCGGCATCGGCGCGCGCGCGGCCGCCGCGTTGCCGCCGCCCAGGCCGGTCAGCTGCGCCAGCTGCTGCTTCATCAGGTCGCCGAAGGCGCCGTCGGGAATCTGCGCCAGCATCGGCTTTGCGCGTTCGGCCAGGCGGGCCTTGCCGTCCAGCGTGCCCAGGTTGATCTCGCGGGTCAGTTCATCGAAGAAGAACTGCGACAGCGGCGTGGCCTGCTTCAGGCGTTCGTTGAAGACCTCGGCGCCTTCCTTGCGCACGATGGTGTCCGGGTCCTCGCCGTCGGGCAGGAACAGGAAGAAGGCCTGGCGGCCATCCTTCATGCGCGGCAGCACCGATTCCAGCGCCTTCCAGCCGGCACGGCGGCCGGCGGCGTCACCGTCGAAGCAGAAGAACACGTCCGGCGCGTTGCGGAACAGCAGCTCGGCATGGTCGGGCGTGGTGGCCGTGCCCAGCGTGGCCACCGCCTGGGTGACCCCGAACTGGAACAGCGAGACCACGTCCATGTAGCCCTCGACCACGATCAGCCGCTCGATCTTCTGGTTGGCCTGGCGCACCTGCCACAGGCCGTACAGTTCGCGGCCCTTGTGGAACAGCGCAGTTTCCGGCGAGTTGAGGTACTTGGGGCCGTCGTCCTTCTCGAACACGCGGCCGCCGAAGGCGATCACCCGGCCACGGCGGTCGAAGATCGGAAACATCACCCGGTCGCGGAACTTGTCGTAGACGTGGCCGCGGTCGTTCTTGGAAAACAGGCCGGCGCGATCGAGCAGCTTCATCTTGCGCTCGTCCTTGCCCAGCGCATCGCGCAGCCCGCTGTAGCCGTCCGGCGCGTAGCCGATCTGGAAGCGGGCGCGGTTCTCTTCGTCCACGCCACGGCCGTCCAGATAGGTACGCGCCTTGTCGCTGCCTTCCAGGTTCTTCTGGAAGAACTTCATGGCCGCATCCAGCGCGGCATACAACTCGCGGCCTTCGTCCTGCTGCTGCGCGCTGCGCGGGTTCTCGCTGCGCGGCACTTCCATGCCGGCGCGCTTGGCCAGTTCGTCCACCGCGTCGAGGAACTCGAGGCGGTCGTAGTTCATCAGGAAGCTGATGGCGGTGCCGTGCGCGCCGCAGCCGAAGCAGTGGTAGAACTGCTTGGTGGGCGAGACGGTGAACGAGGCCGAGCGTTCATCGTGGAACGGGCAGCGGGCGGCGTATTCCTTGCCCTGGCGCTTCAGCGGCACGCGGCTGCCGACCACCTCGACGATGTCGGAGCGGGCCAGCAGGTCGTCGATGAATGCGTCGGGGATACGGGCCATGGGCAACAGGGCAGGGGCGCGGCCGGCAGGGCCACGCAGAGGGGAACAGTCAGTGCCCCTAGTTTACCCCTTGCTGGGCATCTGCCTGCGCCGTGGCCGGATCGATGCCGGCCAGCGCCAGATGGTTGCGCGCGCGCAGGCGTTCGTCGATCACCGCGGTCATCAAGGCGCCGACGAAGAACACCACGGTGGCGTAGTAGATCCAGACCAGCGAAATGACCAGCGCGCCCATCGACCCGTAGGCGCTGCCCGGTGCGACGGTGGCGATGTACACGCCGATGCCATAGCGCCCCAGCGCGAACAGCGCCGAGGTGATGACGCCGCCGATGAAGGCCTGGCGCCAGGCCACGCGGCGGTCCGGCAGGTAGTGGTACATGAAGGCGAAGCCGGCCGCGTACAGCAGCAGGCTGGTCAGGTAGCCGATGGCCGGCAGCACCGACGGCAGCTGCGCGAATGCGACCTGCAGCATGGTGGTGGCGGTCATCGACAGGATCAGCAGGAAGCCCAGCGCCAGCACCACGCCGAAGGAGAACACGCGCTTGCGCAGCCAGGCCTTGATGCCGTCCAGGCGTTCGCCGCTGGTGCGGAAGATCAGGTTCAGTGCGTTCTGCAGCTGGGCGAACACCGCCGTCGCGCCGATGAACAGCAGCAGGGTGCTCCACAGCCCGGCCAGCGAGCCCACGTCGGGCTGGTTGTCGGCGTTCTTCAGCACGGTTTCGGCCACCGTGGCGGCACTGCTGCCGGCCACCGAGCTGATCTGTTCGACCAGGGCCTGCTGCGCGGGCGGGTACAGCGAGGCGGTCAGCCACAGCAGCAGCACCAGCAGCGGTGCCATCGACAGCAGGGCGTAGAAGGAGACCGAGGCGGCCTGGGTGAGCACGTCGATGTCGACGAAGCGCTTGCCTACCGCCATCGGGAAACTGTCCTGCAGGCGCTGGACGTACTTTTGCAGATTCACGGGGACGCGGGGTGCCGGTTCGACCATGCGGCTGTTGTAGCAGCCGGAGGTCGAAGGCGTGGTGAAGCGCCGGGGACCGCGATGGGGTCAGAGCCCTTTCGCGTGGCGAAAGGGATCCGACCCCGGGAATGCTGCGATGGGGTCAGATCCCTTTCGCGAGCGAAAGGGCTCTGACCCCAAGGGCTGGCTTACGACAGCTGCTGCTTGACCAGCTTGGACACCAGGCCCATGTCGGCCTGGCCAGCCAGCTTCGGCTTCAGCGCGCCCATCAGCTTGCCGATGTCGGCCGGGGTGCTGGCGCCGGTTTCGGCCATGGCGGCCTGGATGGCGGCCACGATCTCGGCTTCGCCCATCTTGGCCGGCAGGTAGGCTTCGATCACCACGATCTCGGCGCGCTCGATCTCGGCCAGGTCTTCACGGTTGGCCGCTTCGTACTGGCTGACCGAGTCCTTGCGCTGCTTGACCATCTTGTCCAGCACGGCGATCACGGCGGTGTCATCCAGCTCGATGCGCTCGTCCACTTCCTTCTGCTTGATGGCGGCGTTGATCAGGCGGATCACGCCCAGCTTGTGCTTCTCGCCGCCCTTCATGGCGGCCTTCATGTCTTCGGTGAGCTGCTGCTTCATGCTCATGAGGAACCTCGAGGTGATGGTGGTGGGGCAGGGCGGATGCCCGGGCCCGGAAACGCAAAAAGCCGGCAACGCTCGCGCGTGCCGGCTTCGACTCCACTGCGGAAGGACGAGCCCGCCGCAATGAAGATGCGTCCGATCAGTACAGGCGCTGACGCTTGGTGACGTCGCGCGACGAGCGGCGCAGCTGACGCTTCACAGCAGCGGCGGCCTTGCGCTTGCGCTCCTGGGTCGGCTTTTCGTAGAACTCGCGCTTGCGGGTTTCGGCCAGCACACCGGCCTTTTCGCAAGTGCGCTTGAAGCGGCGAAGAGCAAACTCGAAGGGCTCGTTCTCGCGGACTTTGACGCTGGGCATGGAATCTCCGGGACACAGTAGAACCGGGTCACGCCCGGCGAGCCGCACATTATAGCGGCGAAAAGACAAACTGCAAGCGGCCAACCCTGAATACGGGCCGGTGGTTCGATTGCAGAGGGTTCTGCACAGTCCCCGAGGGACCGGCAGGGGCGTCATAATAGCAGGCATGCGAGTCCTTGGCATCGAATCTTCCTGTGATGAGACCGGCGTGGCGGTGTATGACACCGACCTGGCCGGCAGCGCGGCCCTGCGCGCCCATGCGGTCTACAGCCAGATCGCCCTGCACGCCAAATACGGTGGTGTGGTGCCCGAGCTGGCCAGCCGTGACCACGTGCGCAAGCTGCTGCCGTTGATCCGCCAGACCCTGGGCGAGGCCGGGCTGGGCGTGGACGACATTGACGGGGTGGCCTACACGGCCGGCCCCGGCCTGGTCGGCGCCCTGCTGGTGGGGGCGGGCGTGGCCCGTTCGCTGGCCTGGGCGCTGGAGGTGCCGGCGGTGGGCGTACACCATATGGAAGGCCACCTGCTGGCGCCGTTGATGGAAGACGACCCGCCGCAGGCCCCGTTCGTGGCCCTGCTGGTGTCCGGCGGCCATACCCAGCTGGTGGCGGTGGATGCCATCGGCCAGTACCGCCTGCTGGGCGAAACCCTGGACGACGCGGCCGGCGAGGCCTTCGACAAGACCGCCAAGATGATGGGGCTGCCGTATCCCGGCGGCCCGCAGCTGGCCAGGCTGGCCGAGCAGGGCACGCCCGGCGTGTACCGCTTCGCGCGGCCGATGACCGACCGGCCGGGGCTGGATTTCAGCTTCTCCGGCTTGAAGACCCAGGTCCTGATGGCCTGGCGCGACAGCGACCAGAGCGAGCAGACCCGCGCCGACATTGCCCGTGGCTTCGAAGATGCGGTGGTGGAAACGCTGAGCATCAAGTGCGAGCGCGCGCTGGAAGCGGCCGGCACCAACGTGATCGTGGTGGCCGGCGGCGTGGGCGCCAACAAGCGCCTGCGCGCGCGCCTGCAGCAGATGGCCGAACGCCTGGGCGGCCGTGCCTGCTTCCCGCGCCCGGCGCTGTGCACCGACAACGGCGCGATGATCGCCTTCGCCGGCGCGCTGCGGCTGCAGGCCGGGCAGCACAACCCGCCGAAGGTCGAGGTGACCCCGCGCTGGGACATGGCGACCCTGCCGGCGGTGTGAACGACGATTTCCCGGCGGCGTAAACCACGCGCGCCGGTAGCGCCGGGCCATGCCCGGCGGACGCATTACGGACGGGCACCCAACGGCGATGCGGCCAGCACCGTCGTCGCCCGCTCATGCCGCTGCAGCCAGCCAAGGGTATGTGGGCAGCGCGCATGGATCAGCCGCCCGATCGCGGCCAGGTCGGCACCGATGTCGCGCTCCAGGATGGGTTCGTGGTGGGCGATGCGGTTGCGCAGGTGGCGGATGCGGTCGAGGTCGGCATGGATGGACCGACGCAGGACGGACAGCGGCGCCGAGGGTGCGTGTGGCAGCACCAGACTCATGGTCCCGGCCCAGATCGAATGCTCGAACCGTCGAGCGAACAATTGCTGCCAGAAGCCGAATCGCAGCTTGGCGATGACCTCGGGTACATCCCTGGGAGCTCCGGCGCTGCCGCAGGCATCGCGTAGCGATGCAAGCGCGCCTTCGGCAGGAAGACTGCGCAGCAGCGCTGGATGCCAAGGCCAGCATCGACCATAGCGATGCGCCAGCGCCGTAGCGGCTGCATTGCGGATCACGACCTCGCAGATGTGCAGCGGTGGCAGGAGAGCAGCACACATCTGCATGTTCCAGGCATAGAGCGTGGCGGGTTCGGCTACGCAACGCGAAGCGATGCGTTCGTAGGTCGACCATCTCTGCCGGGATAGTGCTGCCTGCAGGATCCTGCTTTCCTTCATCAACTCACTCCCAGGGAACGTGGCTTCACATTGACCTTGGGAACGAGGCAGGAACATCAGAAAACGGCATCAGGATCGTCAGTGTTTTTTGTGGATCGGCTCGGTCATTCACCCTGTCGTCTGCCGTGTCGCATTTGCCAATTGACTGGGCTGGGTGGCACTCCTAACCTTGCGGCGTGTGCTCCGGGACTCGCGGCTGGATTCCAGCTTCCCCTGGGGACGTTGAGAGGTACCAAAGGGCCCCGCTAGCAGGGCCCTTTGTTTTTTCCGCCGCATCCACCGCCACCCCCCGTTCCGGGCAGGCTCACCGCCGTGCCGGTACCATGGCCGTCTGTATTCGGCTGGTAACCGCAATGGACAAGGTTTTCATCGAAGGGCTGACCATCGACGCCCTGATCGGTATCTACGACTGGGAACGGCGCATCCGCCAGGACCTGGTGTTCGATCTGGAAATGGGCTTTGACAACCGTCGCCCGGCCGCCAGCGATGACATCGCCCATACCCTGAACTACAAGGCGGTCAGCAAACGCCTGGAACAGTTCGTGCGCGAATCGGAGTTCGGTCTGGTGGAAACGCTGGCCGAGCGCTGCGCGCAGATCGTGCTGGACGAATTCGAGGTGAAATGGCTGCGGCTGAAGCTGAGCAAGCCCGGTGCGGTGCGCGGCGCGCGCGCGGTGGGTGTGATCATCGAGCGTTCGCGCGACTGACGGAAACGGGTTTTTTCTGCCGGCCGCGGGCCGGCCTGCATGACACAACAACAAGGAGACAACGGATGGTGGACGCGGTGGTGGCGGTACAGTGGCTGGACCAGCTGCAGAACACACTGAAACCCTATCCCGGCGCCTACCTGGCGTTGATGATTTCGGCGCTGCTGATCGCCGCCGGCCTGGCCAACTGGGTGACCAAGCGCATCCTGCTGCGCGGCCTGCGGCGCCTGATCAGCCGCCTGCCCGGCGCCGATACCGGCCGTGGCAGCCACCTGATGCGGGTCATCGCGCGCCTGTCCAACGTGGTGCCCAGCCAGGTGATCGCCTCGGGCGTGGCGCTGATTCCCGATCTGCCGCCGCGCCTGGTCAGCGGCGTAGTGGCGCTGTGTACCGCCTGGGCGGTGCTGACCCTGGCGCTGGCGGTGTCGCACGCGCTGGACGCGGCCAACGACCTGTACGAGCGCAAGCCCGATGCCCGCAACAAGCCGATCAAGGGCTACCTGCAGGTGGTCAAGATCGTGGTGTTCGTGGCCGCCGGCCTGTCGATCCTGGCCACCCTGCTGGGGGTGAAGCTGGGGCCGCTGGTAACTGGCCTGGGCGCGGCCACTGCGGTGCTGATGCTGATCTTCCAGGACACCATCCTGTCGCTGGTGGCCAGCGTGCAGATCAGTGGCGACGGCCGCGTGCGCATTGGCGACTGGATCGAAATGCCCAGCCAGAATGCCGATGGCGACGTGATCGACATCGCCCTGCACACCATCACCGTGCAGAACTTCGACAAGACCATCACCACCATTCCGACCAAGAAGCTGGTGACCGAATCGTTCAAGAACTGGCGTGGCATGCAGGAAGCCGGCGGCCGCCGGATCAAGCGCGCGCTGTACCTGGACCAGCACAGCGTCGGCTTCCTGGATGACGGCGACCTGCAGTTCCTGGGCCAGTTCGCCCTGCTGGGCGACTACCTGCAGCAGAAGGAACAGGAGCTGGGGCAGTGGAACGGGCGCCTGCGCGAGCAGGGCGTGGCCGATGTGAACAGCCGCCGGGTGACCAACCTGGGCACCTTCCGGGTGTACGTGGAGCGCTACCTGCGCAACCACCCCGGCATCCACCAGGACATGACCCTGCTGGTGCGCCAGCTGCAGCCGACCACCGAAGGCCTGCCGCTGGAGCTGTACTGCTTCACCCGCAGCACTGCCTGGGCCGAATACGAAGCGGTGCAGTCGGACATCTTCGACCACCTGCTGGCCATCCTGCCGGCCTTCGGGCTGCGGGTGTTCCAGGCCTCCAGCGATGCCATGTTGATGGCCGGGCAGCGCCAGCAGGCCGGCTCGGAGTAAGCTGCACCCTCGCGTCCGCACCCGTATGGAACGCCCAGACTGTGGGCGGGCGCACGAAACTGAACGTAGAAACCTCTCGCCAAACCGCCCGGGAACGCTAGAATGCCGGGCTTGTAAACGTTTTCATAAGGACAGCTGGTGGCCTCCGATCGCATCGAATCCCTCATTGCCCAGATGACCGTCGAGGAAAAGGTCGGCCAGCTGGGTGTCTTCGCCGACATGGTGCGTCCGTTCGCGCCGGACGTGAACCCGGAAGCGAACGTGCGCAACGCCGACCAGGTGCTGCAGCAGGTGCGCGAGGGCAAGGTCGGCTCGCTGTTCAATGGCGTGGGCGCCGAACTGGGCCGCCGCATCCAGCAGGTGGCCACCGAGGAAAGCCGCCTGGGCATTCCGGTGATCCTGGCTGCCGACGTGATCCACGGCATGCGCACCGTGTTCCCGATCCCGCTGGGCGAAGCAGCCAGCTTCGAGCCGGACCTGGCCGAGCGCACCGCCCGTGCCACCGCCATCGAGGCCACCGCAGCCGGCCTGCACTGGACCTACGCGCCGGCGGTGGATATCGCCCGCGACCAGCGCTGGGGCCGCGGTGCCGAAGGCGCCGGTGAGGACGTGGTGCTGGGCTGTGCGTTCGCCGCCGCCCGCGTGCGTGGCTTCCAGGGCAGCGACCTGCGCGCCGCCGATTCGCTGCTGGCCACGCCCAAGCATTTCGCCGCCTACGGTGCGGTGATGGCTGGCATGGAATACAACATGGTGGACATCTCGCCGCAGACCCTGCGCGACGTGCACCTGCCGCCCTTCAAGGCCGCCTTCGATGCCGGCGCGATCACCGTGATGTCCTCGTTCAACGACATCAACGGCGTGCCGGCCAGTGCCAACGCCGAACTGCTGACCGACATCCTGCGCGGTGAGTGGAAGTTCCCGGGCGTGGTCATTTCCGATTACACCGCCGACATGGAACTGGTCGCCCACGGCTATGCCGCCGACGACCGCGATGCCACCGCCAAGGCGTTCACCGCCGGCCTGGACCTGAGCATGCAGAGCGGCTTCTACGCCGAACACCTGCCGGGCCTGGTGGAAAGCGGCGAAGTGCCGATGGCCGTGCTGGACGAAGGCGTGCGCCGCATCCTGTGGCTGAAGGAAACCATCGGCCTGTTCGACGACCCGTACCGGTCGCTGGACCCGGCGCGCGAAGCAGACACCGCGCACATCGCCGCCCACGACGAGCTGTCGCGCGACGCCGCGCGCCGTTCCATCGTGCTGCTGAACAACCGCGACAACGTGCTGCCGCTGCAGAAGACCGGGCAGAAGATCGCGCTGATCGGCCCGTTCGTGCAGGACCGCGAGAACATCGAAGGCTGCTGGACCCTGTTCGGCGACAAGCAGCGCTACGTGGATCTGGAAACCGGCGTGCGCGCGGCCATCGGCGATGCAGCGCTGCTGGAAATCGTGCCGGGCTGCGAGCTGGAAGCGGCCATCCCGGGCGGCACCGAAGCGGCCGTGGCCGCTGCGCTGCGCGCCGATGTGGTGGTGCTGGCACTGGGCGAACCGCAGCGCTACAGCGGTGAAGCGCAGTCGCGCGTGGAAATCACCCTGCCGCCGGCACAGCAGGCGCTGGCCGAGGCCGTGGCGATGACCGGCAAGCCGCTGGTGGTGCTGCTGCGCAATGGTCGCGCGCTGGCCCTGCAGGGCGCGGTGCGCAATGCGCACGCCGTGGCGGTTACCTGGTACCTGGGCACGCAGACCGGCCATGCCGTGGCCGATGTGCTGTTCGGCGATTACAGCCCGTCCGGCCGCCTGCCGGTCAGCTTCCCGCAGGTGTCCGGCCAGCAGCCGTACTTCTACAACCACCCGCGCACCGGCCGCCCGGAACTGCCGACCATGTCGGAATTCAAGGCGCGCTGGCGCGAGATTCCGAACGAGCCGCTGTACCCGTTCGGCCACGGCATCGGCTACGCCACCTTCGCCTACGGCGTGCCGCAGCTCAGCGCCGCGCAGCTGGGCTGGGATGACACCCTCACCGTGACCACCACCCTGACCAACACCGGCCGCGTGGCCGGCGAAGAAGTGGTGCAGCTGTACATCCACGACCGCGTGGCCAGCCGCGTGCGCCCGGTGCGTGAACTGAAGGACTTCCGCAAGGTGGCACTGCAACCGGGTGAATCGACCGAGGTGGTGTTCACCCTGACCCGCGAGCAGCTGGCGTTCACCGGCCGCGACGGCGTGCTGCGTGCCGAGCCGGGCCAGTTCGACGTGTGGGTGTGTGCCTCGTCGGCGGCCGGTGAAGCGGTGCAGTTCGAGTTGTTGAAGGGCTGATTGCGCCCTGATCCACGCATGGCGTGGATCTACGGCAAGCGGTAGCGCCGGGCAACACCCGGCGTTGCCTTGCTCACGATGCGCGAACACGCCGGGCGTGGCCCGGCGCTACCATCGGGCTTTCGATCCGATGGAGTCCGCGCATGCGCAAGATCGCTTTCCTGATACCGGCCCTGCTGCTGGCGGCCTGTTCGCAGCCGCCCGCGCCGTCCGAACCTGCGGCCGACGCACCGCCGCCGATGACCGGCGCCACGCCTGCCGAAGCGGCGGCGAGCACCACGCCCGATGCGGCCGCCGCGCCGCAGGCGGCTGCCGAGCAGGCAGGGCCCGAAGCCGATGACGCGCGTGCCCGCATCGACAGCGTGCTGGGCGACGCGGCGCAGTACGAAAAGGTGTTCAACGCGTTCAAGACCGCCGTGGTCGGTGGCGACCGTGCGGCAGTGGTGGAGGAAGTGCGCTTCCCGCTGAATATCGCCGGCGGCAAGAAGATCACCGGCCCGGGTGAATTCCAGCGCAACTACGAAACCATCATCACCCCGGCGGTGGTCAAGGCCGTGTCCGAACAGGATTTCGGCAAGGTCTTCGTGAACCAGCAGGGCGTGATGATCGGCGATGGCCAGGTCTGGTTGAACGGCACGTGCCTGGATGCGGCATGCACGCGCAGCGAAGTGAAGGTCATCACCATCCAGTAAGTGGAAAACGAAACGGCCCCGCATGCGGGGCCGTTCCAGCTGCGCATTGCCGGGTGATCAGGCCTTCGGCGTGAGCTTCAGCAGGCGTGCCTTGCTGCCATCTTCCAGCAGCCACAGCGCACCGTCCGGGCCCTGTTCCACTTCGCGGATGCGCTCACCCATGTTGAAGCGCTCGGCCTCGCGGGCGCTGTCGCCGTCGAAGGCCACGCGCACCAGCGAGGTGGACGACAGGCCGCCGATGAAGGCGCTGCCCTTCCACTGCGGGAACAGCGCGCCGTTGTAGAAGATCAACCCGGCCGGGGAAATCACCGGGTTCCAGGTGACCTTCGGCGCGGCAAATTCCGGGCGCGTGTCGTGGTCGGGAATCGGGCGGCCATCGTAGTGGTCGCCGTTGGACACGATGGGATAGCCGTAGTTGGAGCCGCGCTGGATCAGGTTCAGCTCGTCACCGCCGGCCGGGCCCATTTCCTGCGCCCACAGCTTGCCGTTGCCGTCGAAGGCGATGCCCAGGATGTTGCGGTGGCCCAGCGACCAGACCTGCGCCGCCACGCCGCCCTGCGATGCGAACGGATTGTCGGCCGGCAGCGTGCCGTCGTCGTTCAGGCGCACGATCTTGCCCAGGTTGCTGCCCATGTCCTGCGCCGGATCGAACTTCTGCCGCTCGCTGGAACCGATCCACAGCTTGCCATCGGGGCCGAACACCAGGCGGTGGCCGTAGTGGCCCTGGCCGCTGACCTTCGGCGTCTGCCGCCAGATCACCTGCAGGTCCTTCAGCTCGCCGCCGCCCTGCGCGTCCAAGGCCAGGGTGGCACGGGCCACGGCCGCGCCGCGCGTGTCCAGCGTGCCTTCTTCGGCATAACTGACGTAAACGACATTGTTGCGGGCGAAGTCCGGATGCAGGATTACATCGCCGAAGCCACCCTGGCCGCCATAGGCCACCTTCGGCACGCCGCGGATCTCATGCTTGGCGCCGCTGGCGATATCGAAGTGCTGCAGCTTGCCGCGCTTTTCGGTCACCAGCAGGCTGCCGTCGGGCAGGAAGGTCATCGCCCAGGGCTGGTCGAAGCGGCTGACTTCGGTGGCGGTGAACGGGCGCTCGCCAGTGCTGGCCGGCGCTGCGGCGGCTGCGGAGGTGGCTGCCGTGTCCGGGCCGGCGGCGCTGCAGGCGGTGGTGGCAAGGATCGGCAACAGGCCGAGGGCGAGCAGCAGGGGCGTGCGGGTCATGGGTATCTCCAACGGGGATGCGGATGGCCAGGCTCTGTGTTGTATACCACCGTGGGGGTGACGGTCGTGGCCCGAAGGTCCTGCTGCCCCCTGTGCGGCGCTTCGCCAATGGTCTAGGGTGGCCGTGCCCGGGCAATGCATGCCCGCCAGTCTGCAAGGATCTGCAATGCACACCCCCGTTACCGCACGACCGTCCCCCGCTTTCATCGCCGCCTCGTGGGTGGCCCTGCTGCTGGGGGCGGTGGCCTACCTGATCGGCCTGTTCAACGCGCAGATGGCGCTGAACGAGAAAGGCTACTACCTGACCCTGCTGCTGTTCGGCCTGTTTGCCGCCGTTTCCCTGCAGAAAAGCGTGCGCGACCGGGTGGAAGGCATCCCGGTGAGCGGGCTGTACTACGCGCTGTGCTGGTTTGCGCTGCTGTCGGCGCTGCTGTTGTTGCTGGTGGGCTTGTGGAACGCCACCCTGGCGCTGAGCGAGAAGGGCTTCTACGGCATGGCCTTCGCGCTGTCGCTGTTTGGTGCGGTGGCGGTGCAGAAGAACACCCGCGACCTGATCGCGGCAGGTGCGGGTGAAGCGCCGCGTGGGACGGCCATTCCGCCGCTGCCGGAACAGGAATGACGGGTGAGCGGTGGCGCCGAGCCTATCCGGCGCCACCGATGCGCAGCCGTGTTCAGCGATTGCGTGGCACGCGCTCGGATTCTTCCCAGCCACGGCGCACCGCGTTGCGCGCCTGCGCCCATTCCAGCCGGCTCTTGCCGCGCTCCTGCGCCCAGCGGCCTTCCAGCTCGCGCTCGACCTCCTCGTAGGCGCGGATGATGTCCTGCGCACGCGCGGAATGGCCCAACTGATAGGCCGGTTCATAGTCGTCGAAGTACAGGCTTTCGTCGTAGTACGGCTCGGCCGTGTAACGGTCGCGCCAGTAGTCGGAAACGGCCTGGCGCGGGGTGCTGTCTTCCGGCACGCGGCCGGGAATCTGATAGTCGGGGCTCATCGCTCGGGCTCCGTGGTGGACGAAGCCTGATCGTGCCCGGGCGGCGGTTAACAGCCCGGGCCGGTTGCGTGAAGGGCAGGTATCCCTGTTCTGTAGCGTCGAGCCATGCTCGACGGCCGTTAAATCCAGTCGAGCATGGCTCGACTCTACATGTCGGGTTTGCGCGGCAGCTTGTAGATCACCGCGCCGATGGCAAAGGCGATCAGCGCGGCGGCGATGTTCTGCCAGCTGGCGCTGATGAACAAGGCCAGGCACAGCAGCAGCGCAAGCACCGGAATCAGCGGGCCGCCAGGCAGCTTCAACGCACCGGGCCGGTCGGCGAAACGCTTGGCCAGCACCAGCACCGCCGCCGCCGTGCCGATGTAGGCGAACAGGCGCGTGGTCATCGACAGCAGGGCCAACTGCACGAACGAACCGGACAGCGCCAGGCCCAGTGCGATCACGCCCTGGCACAGAATGGCGGCGGCCGGCGTGCGGAAGCGCGGATGCACCTGCGCCAGCACCTTCGGCCCGTAGCCATCGCGGGCCAGGGCGAACAGGAAGCGCGGGCCCATCATCATGGTGTTGCTGTTGGTGCCCAGAATGGAGATCGTGGCGCCCACGGTCAGGATCAGGGCCAGCGCCTCGCCACCGAAGCCGGCGGCGGCATCGGCCAGCGGCGTGGCCGAACTGGCCAGGCCGGCCAGGGTGCCCTGCGCGACCAGCTGCACCGCACCGTAGATCACGGTGACGGTGACGATCATGGTGATCAGCGCGAAGGGAATATCGCGGCGCGGGTTGCGGTACTCACCGGCGGCGGCCGGAATGTTCTCGAACCCGGCATAGGCGTACAGCAGCAGCAGGGCTGCTTCGCCCATGCGTTGCAGGTCGTGCGGGTCGGGGCGCTGGCCGGAGAAGGCCAACTGCGGATCGATGTAGAAGGCGCCGATGGCCACGAACAGCAGCAGCGGCAGCATCTTGCCGATCACCAGCACGATGCCGGTGCGCGCGGCCGAGCGCACGCCGATGATGTTTACCCCCGTCAGGAAGCCCAGCGACAGCACGATGACCGCAAGCCGGCCGACGCCGGCACCGGCCCACGGCCAGAAGCGCGCCACGGCATCGGCCAGCGCATTGCTGAGTGCGGCGGCGGAACTGATGCGGGTCAGCCAGATCATCCAGCCGATCTCGAAGCCGGCGAAACGGCCGAAGGCTTCGCGCGCGTACAGGTAACTGCCACCGGGTTCATCGAAGTAGCTGGCGGCCTGCGCATAGCACAGCACCAGCAGGGCCACCACGATGCCGGCGGCGACCACGCCCCACAGGCTGAAGGGGCCGAGCAGGGCGACCGTGGCCGCCGGCAGTAGGTAGATGCCGCTGCCGATCACATCGTTGATCGACAGCCCGACGATCTGCCAGCGGCTGACCGCGCGCTGCAGCTGCGGTTCGTCCTGTGCGCTCAACGCAGTGCCCCCGTCAGTACGGGCAGTTGCCAGCGGTCCTGGTAATGCAGGTACTGCGCGCGCGGCAGCAGCACGAAGCGTGGTTGCGCGTCATCTTTCAGCCAGGCCAGCAGGGTGCCCATGTGGGCGGCGGTCATGGCGGTGCAGCCGGCGGTGGCTTCGGCGGGCTGGCGCCACAGATGGGCGAAGATGCAACTGCCGCGGCCGGGTTCATTGCCGGCGTTGTGAGCAATGATGAAGCCCTGTTGATAGCGCACGTCGCCCTTGTTGTGCAGGTCCAGCCGCATCGGCTCGGTGGAATCCTTCACCGCCTCGGCACCCACTTCGCGCGCATCCACCACCTGGTTGTAGTACGGCGATGCCGGTACATCCATGCAGTAACTGCTTTGCTGCATCGGCAGATAGGTCAGCCCGGTGCTGGCCTTGGCCGCGTAGCCGAAGGCACTGCCGATGGCGAAGACACCGGCCGGGCTGCGGCCATCGCCTTCCTGCTTCTGCGGGCCGTCCATCGGTGCGCCGGCCAGGCCCAGGCCCCAGGCGCTGCCCTTGCGCCCGATCGCCACGTCGAATGCCGGGCCCTGCGGCTGCCAGCCCTTGGCGCCGCGGGTGTAGGCCTGCAGCTTGCCCTGCGTGGCATCCCAGTCGTCAGTCACCACCACCACCAGCTGGTTGCTGTGCGCCAGGGGCGGCGGCAGCGGGCTGAGGGCGGCGGCGGGCAACTGCGGCAGCAGGATCAACAGACCCACGCTGACAGCACGACGGAACAAGCGGTTCATGCAGGCACTCCGGTCAGGAATCCAACAGGTGGTCGATCCGCTCCAGGTTCACCGCCAGCTGGCGCTTGCGATCCGGATTGGCATGGCACAGCAGCACGAACAGGAAATCCAGCAGCGCGTGCATGGCACTACGGTACAGCAGCTGCGCCACCTGCGGCGCGCGGTCGTGCGCGCACACCACCAGCGACGCGGCGGCGTGCGCGCGCAGCGGGTTGGCGGTGTGGCGGGTGATCGATACGACCTTGCCGCCCATGTCCTGGAACTGCCGCGACAGGTGCGAAAGCTGCGGCAGGTGGCCGAATTCGGAAAACACCAGCAGCACATCGCCGGGCCGCGCGGCGGACAGGTTGGCCAGCAGCAGCACCGGGTCGGTGTGGGGTACCACCAGCAGGCCCAGCAGCGAAAGGCGCATGGCGAACTCGCGTGCGTACAGGCCGTCGTCGCCCAGGCCGTACACGAACAGCTTGGGCGCGCCATCGAGCATCTGCACGATGCGTTCGATTTCCTCGCGTGGGTTGGCCGCGCGGGTTTCTTCCTCGGCCTGCGCCTTGCTGCGCTGCAGGGCATCGTCCAGCCGCTGGTAGTCGTCGCCGCCTTCGGGCTCATGCGGGGCCTGCGGCGCAGCGCTGCCGGCGCGGGCCACGTCCTGGCCGATGGAGTACTTCAGGTCCGGGTAGCCCTTGAAGCCCAGCTTCTGGCTGAACTTCACCACGCTGGACTGGCTGATGCCCAGCGCGCTGGCCAGCTGCTGCGAGGAGTAATCGCGCAGCAGGTGGGCGTTGTCCAGGATGAAATCGGCGATGCGGCGTTCGATGGCCGACATCTGCCCACGCTCGGCGCGGATTTTCAGCAGGGGCGGCATGGGGGGCGTCCGGGGGTTATCAAAGGCGTTGCGGTGGGTCGCGTAGAGCGGGTCATGGGGTGGGGCGGGCGGTTGGGGTTTGCGGGGGACGCCGTGAATCCGTCCATGGAGGCTTGGCCGCGCCATCCATGGCGCGGACACCCCTGCAAGCCCCACCCGCCTGACCCCGGACAGATCGCGCGCGTGCCAGCCGCGAAGGGGATATGGGGTAGGGCAAAGGCAAAGGTAAGAGCATCCACGCATGGCGTGGATCTACTGGCGGCTGTTGCCTTGGATTTTGAATCCGCCTTGTAGCGAGCCGAGCACCGCAGGTCCGGCGAGGGCGAAGAGGCGCGGGTGTCTGAGCGCAGCGAGTTCCGCGCCGTCCCTCGGCGGACCGAGGAGCGCAGGGCACCGGCGTGCGCAGCACGTCGGCTCGCGGACGGCGGAGCGTTTCTTTTGGTTACTTTTCTTTGCGCGCAAAGAAAAGTAACGCCCGACCCAGCGTCAGTTGTACGCCAATCCAGCCGCAAGGCATGAATCAACCCAGCATCTCCAGCCCACGCACTTCGGTGATGCCCAGCCCGGGGACATCGGCAATGCTGATCTCCGATTCGTTGAAATGCACCCCGCCGCTGACCGGGTCGAACTGGCCCAGCGAGGGGCCGTCCAGGTCGACCTTGGTGATCACATCGCTCTTGGCCACGGCCAGGTGCACGGCGGCGGCCACGCTGATGCTCGATTCGATCATGCAGCCGATCATGCACGGCACGCCGTAGATGCCGGCAATGTCGGCAATGCGGATCGCGTTGGACAGGCCGCCGGTCTTCATCAGCTTGATGTTGATGATGTCCGCCGCGCGCTGCTGGATCAGGTCCATCACCTGGCTTGGGCTGAACACGCTTTCGTCGGCCATCACCGGGGTGTTCACCCGGTCGGTCACGTACTTCAGGCCGTCGATGTCGGCGGCCTTCACGGGCTGTTCCAGCAGTTCCAGCACCACGCCGGCCTCTTCCAACGTGCGCATGGCGTGCACGGCCTGCTTGGCGGTCCAGCCCTGGTTGGCATCCAGGCGCAGCAGGGCGCGGCCCTGCACGGCGGTATGGATCGCCTTTACCCGCTCGATGTCCAGGCCGATGTCCTTGCCCACCTTGATCTTCAGCGATTCGAAACCGCGATCGATGGCTGACAGCGAATCGGCCACCATCTTGTCGATGTAGTCCACGCTGATGGTGATATCGGTGGTGATGACCGGGTCGCCGCCGCCCAGCATCTGGTACAGCGGTGCGCCGTGCAGCTGCGCCCACAGGTCGTACAGGGCGATCTCCACGGCCGCCTTGGCGCTGGTGTTGCGCTCCATGGCGGTCTGCACCAGGCCGCACAGGCGGTTGAGGTTGACCACTTCCTGGCCGATCAGGCGCGGGGCGATGAAGTGGCGGATCGCTTCGATGATCGAGCCGTGGGTATCGCCGGTGATCACCGCGGTGGCCGGTGCTTCACCGTAGCCGGTGTGGCCGGTATCGGTGCGCACCAGCACCACCACGTCCTCCACGGTTTCCACCGTGCGCAGGGCGGTCTTGAACGGCGTTTTCAGCGGCACGCGCAGCATGCCCAGTTCGATGGCGGTGATCTTCATTCAGGGGTCTTGGTGCGCAGGCGTTGGATGTTGGTGATGCGGTCGATGTAGCGGACGGTGTCGCTGGCCATCATCGGCTCCAGCGGGGTGACCGAAACACCATTCAGATGGGCCTGCACGCGCTTGCCGTCGGCGCCGAACCAGCTGCCGCCGGCGGTATCGTGGATGACCCAGGTGCGGCTGTCGACGTGGCCGATGGCCATCATCACGTGGCCGGGAATGTAGACCAGGTCGCCCACCTGCAGGTTGGCCACCGCGCGGTCGCGCACCGCCTTGCTGTCCTTGTCGGTGAACGGCAGGCGGTCCAGCGCCGGGCTGACCGCCTGCGCGCTGGTATTGCGCGGCAGCAGCACGCCGAAGCTGCGGTAGATTTCCGAAACGAAGCCGCTGCAGTCGCGGGTGTCGTAGTCGTGGCCCCAGCCGTAGCGTTCGCCCAGGAATTTGAAGGCCTGCTGCAGCAGCAGGCGCGGGGTCAGCGGCAGGTAGTCGGCGGCGGTGTCCTGCGAGCGCGGCAGCAGGGCAGGCACCAGCTTCAGGCTACCGTCGGCTTCGCGCACCGGCAGCTGCACCACCCACGCGGCATGCGCCTGCTGGCCGTTCACCGCGGTGGCGGCTGGCCAGTCGGCCAGCACCGGCAGGCGCACGCCCATGTCCAGCTGCAGGCGCGATAGGCGCGGTTCTTCCGGGGTGTAGGCGGTGTGGGCGACCGCACCGGTCACGATGCGGTAGGGGCCCTGCGTGGCGTAGCCGAGCACGCTGGCTTTCTCGCCGGTGGCCACGGCTTCGGCTTCGATCCAGGCGCTGTAGCGTTCGCTGTGCACGAACAACCAGCGGCCATCGGCACTGCGGTGCACGACGGCCACCTTGTCACCGGGGAACAGCGCCGATTCCTGGAAGCGATCGATATCGGTATCGCCGCGGCTGCTGAAAACGCGCTGGCGGGTGGGGAAGGTGCGCAGCGCGGCGCGCTTCACCACCAGGCCATAGGCCGGGCTGACCTGCGCCGGCACGCCCTGCAGGCCCAGGTTGGCTTCGATCGCGCTGCGCTGGGCCGGGGCGATGTCCTGGCCGGCGTCGTTGTACAGCGCACGCGTCGGCCACTGCGACAGCGCGGTGATGCTGGCGCGCACCTGCTGCGCCGAAAGCTGTGCGGGCAGCGCGGCGATATCCTGGATGTGGGCATCCTGCGCGCGCATGCGCGCGTTCTGCGCCTGGATCTGCGCGCGGTCCAGGATCGGCGTATCGGCGTTGTCCAGCCGCGCGGCCCAGTAGTCCGGGGTCAGGTAGGCCTCGTGCAGCCCGATCACATACGGCAGCGCTGCGCCGGGCTCGGGTGCGGCCTGTGCGAAGACCGGGGTGGCCAGCAGGCACAGGGCCAGGGACCAGCGGCGCCAGGTGCCACGGCGCGGTTTGCGGGAAGCCAGGATCATGCGCTGCACACCCTCCTCGAATGCCTGTAGGAATATTTATTCCTTTCGACGGCGAAAGCAAGAATAAATTATTGACCACCCCTGCCGCCCGTGTTACACAGCCGTTACCACCCGCGCTGGGGAAGTGTCGCTGTGGAATCCGTCGTTCGCAAACCGCGTCTGCCTGTTGCCGCCGGCCTGGGTGCCGCGCTGCTGCTGTGGGCGTGCGCGGCGGCGGCGGCACCGTCGTCTGGCGCCCGCCTGTTGCAGGTGATCGATGCCGTCGACGCCGGCCACTTCGCGCAGGCGCAGGCGTTGATCGCACAAGCGCCCGGCACCGCCGAACTGCAGTTCCAGAGCGAACGCATGCGCCGCATCCGTCTGGATTTCAGCCTGGACCGCGCGGCCGCACAGGCGGCCGTGCGCCGTTGGATTCCCGACCTGACCGACGAAGAATTCGCGCGCTGGGACCAGCGCGGCCTGATGGAACACATGGATATCGACGGCACCCGCTGGTACTTCAAGCGCGCGCCGTCGAACCTGTTCCTGCTCAGTGACGAGGCGCGTGCGCGCCGCCGTGCCGATGCACCGCGGCCAGCGCCCGGCCCCAACGAAGTGCTGAACGCGCATCACCAGCAGGTGCTGGCTGCGGCCGCACGCACCGGCAATGCCTCGGTGCTGCCGCAGCGCATTGCATTCACCCAGTCGCTGACGGTGAAGGCCGATGCAGTGCCGGCCGGGGAAACCGTGCGCGCGTGGATTCCGTACCCGCGCGAGATTGCCGGCCAGCAGGAACAGCTGCAGTGGCTGGGCAGCACCCCGGGCAACGCGCAGGTAGCGCCAGCCGCCACCCTGCAGCGCACGGCATATATGGAAGCCACGGCGGTGGCCGGGCAGCCGACCCGCTTCGAAATCCGCTACGCGCTGACGATCTTCGCGCGGCATACGGCCATCGATCCGGCGCGCGTGCAGGCCACGCCTGCCGACCCCGCGTTGCAGCCGTACCTGGCCGAGCAGGTGCCGCATGTGCAGTTCACCCCGGCGCTGAAGCTGTTCTCCGACCAGGTGCTGCAGGGCGAATCGCGGCCGTATCACATGGTGCGCAGGCTGTTCGCCGCGGTCGATCGCATTCCCTGGGCCGGTGCGCGCGAGTATTCCACGCTCAGCAACATCAGCGACTACGCGCTGCGCGCGGGCCATGCCGACTGCGGCCAGCAGACGCTGCTGCTGATCGCCCTGCTGCGCATGAACGGCATTCCCGCGCGCTGGCAGTCGGGCATGGTGTTTTCAGACGATGGCAGCGGCTACAACAACCTGCACGATTGGGGGCAGGTGTACCTGGCGCCGTATGGCTGGCTGCCCATGGACGTGACCACCGGCGCGCTGGCCAGCGATGTGCCTGCGCTGCGCGACTTCTACCTGGGGGGCCTGGACGGCTACCGCATCGCCTTCAACGATGATTTCGGCCAGCCCCTGGTGCCGGCCAAACAGCATTACCGCTCGGAAACGGTCGACTCGCAGCGCGGCGAGGCCGAGTGGGCAGGCGGCAACCTGTACTTCGACCAGTGGAGCTATGACCTCCAGTGGCAGGTACTGCCCGCCAGGCAACCCCAGCGCGACATCCGCTAGATCCATTCCACACCATTCAATTCTTGCAGGAGAGAGCAGGGGATGAAGGCTTACAGCATCAAGCGGGCGGCGTTGAGCGTCGCCCTGGGCGCGTGTCTGGGCGTGATCGCGCCGGGCATTGCATTCGCACAGAACGTGACCGGCGCGGTGGCCGGCCGGGCCACCGCCGGTGACCAGGTCACCGTGGTCAGCAGCAGCACCGGCCTGACCCGCACGGTGACCGTGGGCGCCGATGGCAGCTACCGCCTGGGCCAACTGCCGGTGGGCGACTACCAGCTGCAGTTGAGCCGCGATGGGCAGACCCTGGGCGAGCAGGTGGCGGTGAGCGTGGCGGTGGGCGGCACCACCACGGTGAACCTGGCCAGCGGTGGCGGCGTGACCAACCTGGATGCACTGCAGGTGCGCGGCACGCGCGTGATCAATCGCGTGGATGTCTATTCCACCGAAACCTCGTTCAACATCAACCGCCAGGAGATCTCGCGGCTGCCGGTGGCGCAGGACCTGTCGGCGGTGGCGCTGATGGCGCCGGGCGTGGTGGGCGGCAATTCCTCGTTCGGTGGCCTGTCCTTCGCCGGTTCGTCGGTGGCCGAAAACGCGGTGTTCATCAACGGCCTGAACGTGACCGACATGTACACCCGGCGCGGCTTCAGCACCGCGCCGTTCGCGTTCTTCAACGAATTCCAGGTCAAGACCGGCGGCTATTCGGTGGAGTTCGGCCGTTCCACCGGCGGTGTCATCAACGCCGTCACCCGCTCGGGCAGCAACGAATTCAAGGGCGGCGTGGAAGTGACCGCCGAACCCAGCGCCTGGCGCTCCAGCGCAGGCGACCACTTCCACCGCGATGGCAGTGCGCATTCCTATGGCAGCCGTGACAACAACTCGTTCCTGAAGACCAACGTCTGGGGCTCGGGCCCGATCATCAAGGACAAGCTGTTCCTGTTCGCCATGTACGAAGACCGCAGCGACAAGGGCCACAACACCTCGTCCGATGGCAGTACGTGGTTCAAGAATGACTCCGGCAACGGCTTCTGGGGCGCCAAGCTGGACTGGAACATCAACGACAACCACAGCCTGGCCCTGCTGGCGTTTTCCGACGAAGGCGATGTGACCAACGCGTCCTATGGCTATGACTGGGACGAGGACGAGATCGGCGCCTGGGGCGGCGATTCGGTAACCGAAACCGGTGGCAAGAACTGGTCGGCCACCTATACCGGCCACTTCGGCCAGAACTTCACCGCCCGCGCCATGGTGGGGCAGAACAACCAGCGTGCGTTCACCAATTCGTCGCTGGACCAGGCCTGCAGCCCGGTGTTCACCGACAGCACCTACGGCACCCGCCTGTACAAGCTGCAGGGCCTGCGCGCCGGTTGCCATCCCACCGGTACCGCGGTGGCCGAGCGTGATGACACCCGCGACGTGGCGCGCCTGGATTTCGAATGGCAACTGGGCGACCACCTGTTGCGCTTCGGCGTGGACCGCGAATTGATGACCACCGACCAGTCCACCCGCTACCCCGGCCCCACCGCGCTGAGCTATACCGCCTACGTGGCGCGCCCCGGCGATGAAGTGTGGGACGGCGCCAATGCCTACGTACCGGCCGGCGTGACCGAAATGCTGCGTGCACGCAACCGCCAGTCCGGTGGCACGTTCGAAACCGAAGCGAATGCCTTCTACCTGGAAGACATCTGGAACGTCACCCCGAACCTGATGCTGAACCTGGGCGTGCGCTGGGACCGCTTCGAGAACCGCACCGCGCAGGGCAACGCCTTCATCAAGATGGACGACCTGGTGGCGCCGCGCGTGGGCTTCTCGTGGGACATGCGCGGTGATGGCAGCACCAAGCTGTTCGGCAACGCCGGCCGCTACTACCTGCCGGTCACCAACAACATCAACGTCAACTTCGCCGGCGGCCTGACCGACGAATACAGCTACTACGTGCTGGAAGGCTGGCAGCAGCAGACTTCGCCCACCGGCTCGGCGTACATGGCGCCGATCATCGGCCAACAGATCGGCCCGACCGATACGCGCATGAACACCGGCGGCGCCGACCTGCGGCAGAGCGTGGACAAGGACCTGAAGGCGGTCTACCAGGACGAGTACATCCTGGGCTTCCAGAGCATGATCAACCAGGCCTGGTCGTGGGGCGTGAATGCCACCTACCGGCGCATGACCCGCGCACTGGATGACATCCGCATCAACTACACCCCGTGCGGGCCGACCCCCAGCACCCTGTGGCCGATCGCCAACCCCGGCGAATCGCTGACGATCTGGGGCGATTCCAGCATTGGCTGCGCGCAGGAAGGCTGGATCACCATCGATACCGCCAACAGCGGCTACCGCAAGGGCGGCAGCGGCGAAGTGATCGGCTATTCCAAGCCCAAGCGCACCTACAAGGGGCTGGAATTCCAGATCGACCGCGCCTGGGATGAGAAGTGGTTGTTCAACGCCTCCTACCTGTGGTCCAAGAGCGAAGGCAACTTCGAAGGCCCCGTGAACTCGGACACCAACTACGGCGACACCGGCATGGTGCAGTTCTGGGACCACCCGGCCACCAACGAACGCTATGGCGTGCTGTTCAACGATTTCCGCCACCAGTTCAAGCTGCGCGCGGCATATGCGCTGAACAAGCAGTGGTCGTTCGGCACCACGTTGCAGGTGCAGTCTGGTGGCCCGATCACCGCCTATGGCGTGATGTGGCCCAACGACAGCATCGCCGGCGGCAGTACCTCCAGCGAGGGCAGCGGCGGCGGCACCGGCTGGCTGTGCGTGGCCAACTGTTCCGGGCCGTATGACCAGCGCCAGTTCGAGTACAGCCCGCGCGGTGCGTTCGGCCGCCTGCCGTGGACCTGGACGCTGGGTGCCAACGTGACCTGGCGTTTGCCGGTGGAGGGCATCGACCTGAGCGCGCGGTTGTCGGTGTACAACCTGTTCAACAATCAGGAAATCATCAACGTGCACCAGCGCTACGAAGCGCAGCCGGGCGTGTACCGCGAAGCCACCTTCGGCACGGGCACGCGCTGGCAGGCCCCGCGCTACACCCAGCTGGTGGTGACGTGGAACTTCTGAGCCGCCCCGCCGGCGCCGCGAAGAGCCCCGTAGCGTCGAGCTCGCTCGACTGCTCTTCGCGCGGTTCAGTCGAGCAAGCTCGACTTTACCGCCGCGTGCGTGGCCGTTACCGGTGTTACGCCGGCATGGCCCTGTTGGCGCTGGCGCCGGCGGTCCACGCACAGGCCACCAGCACCGCATCCATCGATGCCGATGTAGCCGCCGTGGTCCAGCACGAGCACCTGCCGGGCATCGCCCTGGCCGTGGTGGAAGACGGCCGCGTGGCCTACCGCTACGTCCAGGGCGCACGCGGCGATGGTGGACGCATCGACGAAGACACGCTGTTCAAGATCGCGTCCAACAGCAAAGCCATGACCGCCGCCCTGCTGGCCCGCTTGGTGGAGCAGGAAAAACTGCGCTGGGATGACCCGGTGCGCAACTACCTGCCTGCTTTCCGCATGCATGACCCTTGGGTAGGCGAGCACATGCAGGTGCGCGACCTGCTGATCCACAACAGCGGCCTTGGTTTGGGCGCGGGCGACCTGATGCTGTGGCCTGAGCCCAATGCCTACACCCGCGCCGACATCATCGCCGGGCTGGCCCACCTGAAGCCGGTCAGCAGCTTCCGCAGTGGCTATGCCTACGACAACCTGATGTATGTGGTGGCTGGCGAAGTGGCCGCCGCCGCCGGCGGCAAGCCCTATGACCAGCTGCTGCGCGAACAGGTGTTCCAGCCGCTGGGCATGCGGCGCTGCCAAGTGGGCGCGTGGTCGGTGAAGCGCGTGGGCAACGTGGCGCAGCCGCATACCGTTCGCGATGGGCAACCGGTGGTGGTCAACGCCGATGGCGCGCGCAGCCCTGACCTGACCTCGATGGCCGCCGGTGGCATCCGCTGTTCGCTGGCTGACATGACCCGCTGGATGCAGGTGCTGCTGGACCCGGCGCTGGTGCCCGATTGGCTGGGCAGCGAGCAGCGGCGCACATTGTGGACCCTGCACATGCCCATGCCGCTGGGCGAACGCCAGCGCCGTTGGGACAACGCGCACTTCTACGGTTATGGCTATGGCTGGCGGGTGTCAGACATGGACGGGCAGTGGAAGGTGGCGCACACCGGCACGCTGTCGGGCATGTATTCTTCGCTGGCGCTGCTGCCCGACCGCAAGGTGGGCGTGGTGATGCTGATCAATGGTGAAGGCGAGGATGCACGCACCGCGCTGATGCAGTCGATGTTGAAGGGCTACACCGCGCCAGAGCAGGCCGCCTCTGCCATGAGCTACCTGGCCGAACTGGCCGCCGATCGCGCAGTGCGTGCGGCCAGCGCTGGCGGGCGCCCTTCCACCGCCGGGGCGCGCGCGGCCACTTCTGACGACCTGGCGCGCTGGCAGGGCCGCTATCGTGATCCCTGGCTGGGCAATGCGTCGCTCTGCTCCGGGCCGAAGGGGCTGCGTTTTGCCGTGGAAAAATCACCGAAGCTGCAGGCCAGCGTGCAGCAGGTGCAGGGGCGCTGGCTGCTGCACTGGGATACGCTGGGCGAGCAGGCACAGGCATGGCTGCAGCCGGGCGACGGCGCGCCGCCAACGCTGGACCTGCGTGCCATCGACCCCGAGATCGACTTCAGCTATGACTTCCAGGATCTGCATTTCACTCGCACTGGCGATTGCACTGACAGCGGCGGCGACGTCCCGCGCGGCTGAGCCGCCGCGTGTTTCCACGGCCACCGATGCCACGGCGGCCGGGTTGGTGGACATCCGCACCCTGTCGCCGCAGATCCAGCTCGACATCCGTTACGCCGGAGCCAACAACTTCACCGGCGCCCCCGTGCCGGGCTATCAGGCGCCGGCCTGCTATCTGCTGGCACCGGTGGCGCAGGCGCTGGCGAAGGTGGAAGCCGACCTGCGCGGGGCCGGTTATGGCCTGCGCGTGTACGACTGCTACCGGCCCGTGCGCGCGGTACAGGCGTTCATGGCCTGGGTACACGATCCGCGTGAGCAATCGCGCAAGGTCCTGCAGTATCCAGACCTGGACAAGCCGCAGCTGCTGGCCGACGGCTACATCGCCGAGCGTTCGGGCCACAGCCGTGGCGCCACCGTCGACCTGGGCCTGCTGGATTGCCGCACGGGCGCGTGCGTGGTGATGGACATGGGCACCGATTTCGATTTCTTCGGCGTGCGCGCCCATACCGAGACGCCCGGGCTGACGTCGGTGCAGCGCGGCAACCGCCAGCAGCTGCTGCAGGCCATGGCCCGGCGCGGGTTCGCCAACTACCCGCAGGAATGGTGGCATTACACCCTGCAGCCCGAACCGGACCCCAGCACCGCCTACGACGTCCCCGTGCAGTAGATCCACGCCACGCGTGGATGGTGTTCGATGGCCGCCCAGGATTTCATCCACGCATGGCGTGGATCTACACTGGCCGCCTCTCCCCGCACGCGCGCCCGCATGAACCTTCCGCTGCACTTCGGCTTGCTTGGCACCCTGGAAGCCGGCGGCATCGCCCTGCTGGTCGGCCTGCTGATGTACCTGCTGATGCTGCGCGTGGTGCGCGGGCTGGGCGGTTCGGTGAACCAGGCCATCGGTGCTTCGTGCGTGCTGGCGGTGATCATCGGCGCCGGCATCGACATCTGGAAGCTGTTCTACATGGGCATCGTGCGGCTGGAGTCGCCGCTGTATGCGCGCATCTTCCTGTCAACCATCCACGATCCCAACGAACTGGGCAGCCGGGTGGTGCTGGAAATCGCCGGCGCGCTCGCCGGTGTGGCGCTGGGATGGATTGTGTTCAGTTCGCGGTCATCCGTGCAGAACGTCGACTGACGCAGGTTTTTCGTTGCCTGCAGGTTAAATCCGCGCGCGCTGAATGCGTGCCTTATGAGCCGCTCACTTGGCGCTAACCACCGTGCTAAAGCATGCGCGTGGCCGAGTGGTTAATGCCGCGTGGTGGCGCCGGTCGCGGCGCAAAATCGATTCACAAACGGGGTGGCAGGGTAGGTGCCGTGCGGAAACAACAGGCCGCGCAACACCACCCAAAGGAGACATTCCCTATGACGATTCGCAACCGTAAGCCCCTGATCGCCCTGGTCGTTGCTGCTGGCAGCCTGCTCACCCTTCCGGCCATGGCGCAGTCCGCCCAGCAGCAGGCCGCGCAGGCACAGAACCAGGCCGCGCAGGCCCAGCAGTCGGCGGCACAGGCCGGCCAGGCGGCTGACCAGGCCAGCAACGCGGCGGCCGCAGCGTCGGCGCAGGCCAGCGGTGGCGGTGGCGGCGGCCAGACCTGGGCCAGCATCGATACCGATGGCAACGGCACCATCAGCAAGGCCGAGGCACAGGTGAACGCGGGCCTGGCCCAGGTGTTCGACCAGGCCGATGCCAACAAGGACGGGGAACTGAGCCCCGATGAGTACAAGGCCTACGTGGCGGCCCAGCAGGGTGCCGCAGCCGGCGGCAACGCCGCGCCGGGCCGCTGATCCAACACCGTCGGGACAACCGGTGCATGGGGACCCGGGCGGCTTCGGCCGCCTGGGTTTTTTCTGCGTGCCGGGGGCCTGTATCCTTGTGTGATGAACTCCTCCATGCCCGCGCCGTCGCGCGCCATCGGCCTGGTCGGTTTTGACGGTGACGATACGCTGTGGAAGAGCGAGGACTACTACCGCAAGGCCGAGCAGGATTATCTGGATCTGCTGTCGCGCTACATCGACGTGCACGACACCCGCACCGCGCGCCACCTGCTGGAAGTACAGCAGCGCAACCTGGGCGTGTTCGGTTACGGGGTGAAGGGCATGGCGCTGTCGATGATCGAAGCGGCCATCGACATCACCGGCCAGCGCATCGAAGCCAAGGATATCCAGCGCATCCTGGACATCGGCCATGACACCCTGCGCCACCCGGTCGAACTGATCGACGGCGTACGCGAATCGGTGGCGGCCATCGCCGAGCACTACCCGGTGGTGCTGATCACCAAGGGCGATCTGTTCCACCAGGAAGCGAAGATCGATGTTGCGCGCCTGCACGACCTGTTCCCGCGCATCGAGATCGTGTCCGAGAAGGACCCGCAGACTTACGCGCGCGTGCTGGCCGAATTCGAACTGCCGATCTCGCAGTTCGTGATGGTTGGCAACTCGTTGCGTTCGGATATCGAGCCGGTGGTCACCCTGGGTGGCTGGGGCATCCATACCCCGTACGCAGTCACCTGGGCCCACGAAACCGAGCACGGCGTGGCCGAGGACGAGCCGCGCATGGTCACTGCCGATACGGCCTGGGACTGGCCGGCCGCGCTGGCCGCCATCGAGGCCAAGGCCACCGCGGCCTGACAGGGCGCAGCGGCTGCGGCAGAATCGGGGCATGAACCTGATCCTGCGCGCGCTGCTGTCGATCCTGCTGCTGGTGCCGGCCACCGTGCTGGCCCAGCAGACCGCCGAACGTTCGGCGGCCTATGAAGTGAACAGCGGCGACAGCTGGCTGGATGCCCAGTTGCAGGACATCAACCACTACGCCGAGCGCTACCCCGACGCCTTCCTGGACGAAGTCTCGCGCTATGCCGACGTGCCGCGCGCGTATGTCAGCGCGCTGTTCACCGCCCACGGCTGGCAGGCCGGCGACATCTATTTCGCCTGCTTCTGGGCCAAGGCCAGCGGCCAGACCTGCCGCGACAGCGTGCGCGCCTTCAGCCAGAACCCGGAAGGCGGTTGGGAAGCGGTGGTCGAGCGCATGCCGGTGAAGCCCACCAACCTGCACGTGCGCGCCGTGCGCCACGCCGTGGTGGCCAGCTTCGAGCACTGGGACCGGCCGATCACCCTCGATGCCACCCTGAAGCGCCAGCTGGGCCGGTAGCGCCGGGCCATGCCCGGCGGGGGCCCGGTAGGTGCGAACCTTGGTTCGCACGTCTTTGCGCCGGCCCCTGCCAGATCGGTGCGAACCAAGGTTCGCACCCACCAAAGCAATCCACGCCTACTGCCATGCCCGGCGGGGATCTGGTAGGTGCGAACCTTGGTTCGCACGTCTTTGCCCCGGCCCCTGCCAGATCGGTGCGAACCAAGGTTCGCACCCACCAAAGCAATCCACGCCTACTGCCATGCCCGGCGGGGATCTGGTAGGTGCGAACCTTGGTTCGCACGTCTTTGCCCCGGCCCCTGCCAGATCGGTGCGAACCAAGGTTCGCACCTACCAAAGCAGTCCACGGCTGCTGCCGTGCCCGGCGGGGGTCTGGTAGGTGCGAACCTTGGTTCGCACGTCTTTGCCCCGGCTGCTGCCAGATCAGTGCGAACCAAGGTTCGCACCCACCAAAGCAGTCCCAGGCGCTACCGATATCCGTCATGCTGCTGTGCGTCTCGCCGCGGCCGCGCGCTGCGGCGACAATAGGCATTCGCGTTGTTCCCCGTTCCCGTGATCGAGTAACCGATGAGCGCCTCTTTCGTTTCGCCTGATCTGATCCGCCGCCTGTTCGCCCAGGCCATGTCCCGCATGTACCGCACCGAAGTGCCGCTGTATGGCGCACTGGTGGACCTGGTAGAGCGCATCAACACGCAGGTTCTGGAAGAAGACCCGGCCCTGGCCGCGCAGCTGCAGCGCAACGATGAACGTGCGCGCCTGGACGAAGAGCGCCATGGCGCCATCCGCGTCGGCACCGTGCACGAACTGGCCACCCTGCGCCGCCTGTTCGCGGTCATGGGCATGTACCCGGTGGGCTACTACGACCTGTCGGTGGCCGGCGTGCCGGTGCATTCCACCGCCTTCCGCCCGCTGACCGCTGCCGCGCTGGCGCAGAACCCGTTCCGCGTGTTCACCTCGCTGCTGCGGCTGGAACTGATCGAGGACGCAACCCTGCGCGCCGAATCCGCGCGCATCCTCGAACGCCGCCGCATCTTCACCGACGGCGCGCTGGCGCTGATCGACCAGGCCGAGCGTGACGGTGGCCTGTCGCAGGCCGATGCCGAACGCTTTGTGGCCGAAGCGCTGGAAACCTTCCGCTGGCACGGCGATGCCACCGTGGATCTGCCCACCTACCACGCCCTGCACAACGCGCACCGGCTGGTGGCCGACGTGGTCAGCTTCCGTGGCCCGCACATCAACCACCTGACCCCGCGCACGCTGGATATCGATGCAGCACAGGGCGCGATGATCGAACAAGGCATGGCCGCCAAGGCGGTGATCGAGGGCCCGCCGCGCCGCGCCTGCCCGATTCTGCTGCGGCAGACCAGCTTCAAGGCACTGGAAGAGGCCGTGCATTTCCCGGATGCGGAAGGCGGCGATGCCGGCACCCATACCGCGCGCTTCGGCGAGATCGAACAGCGCGGCCTGGCGCTGACCCCGAAGGGCCGCGCGCTGTACGACCAGCTGCTGGCGCAGGCGCGCGACGCCGGCGGTGCCGGCAGCACCGGCGGCGACTACGGCCAGCGCCTGCAGGCGGTGTTCGCCAGCTTCCCCGATGACCATGACACGCTGCGCCAGGAAGGCCTGGGCTACTACCGTTACCAGCTGACCGAGGCCGGGCGTGCCGCGCCGGAACGGGTGGCCGATCTACCGGCCGAAGTGCTGGTGGCGGCGGGCCTGGCCACCGCCGACCCGATCGTCTACGAAGATTTCCTGCCGGTCAGTGCCGCAGGCATCTTCCAGTCGAACCTGGGCGGCGAAGAACAGCGCGCCTATGCCGCGCACGCCAACCGCGAGGCCTTCGAGCAGGCGCTGGGCGTGGCGGTGAATGACGAGTTCGAGATCTACGAGCGGCTGCAGGCCGAATCACTGGCGGCGCTGCGCGGTTGATGCAGAGGTGGGGTCAGAGCCCTTTCCGTCGGAAAGGGATCCGACCCCGACGCGCGCCATGACCGGCGTCAGATCCCTTTTCGGCAGAAAAGGGCTCTGACCCCGACAGCAATCAGCCCTTCATCGTGCCGGTATCCAGCCAGCGCTGGTGCCACGACAGCGCCTCGGGCAGCAGGTGCGGGGTGTGCTTGCCGTAGCTTTCGCGGCTGGCGCGGTCGAAGTAATCCTGCAGCTGCGGGCGGAAATCCGGGTGCGCGCAGTTGTCGATCAGCACCTGCGCGCGCTTGCGCGGGGTCAGCCCACGCAGGTCGGCCAGGCCCTGTTCGGTCACGATCACCGACACGTCGTGTTCGGTGTGGTCCACGTGGCTGGCCATCGGCACGATCGCCGAAATGCTGCCGTTCTTCGCCGTGGACGGGCTCAGGAACGCCGACAGGAAGCCATTGCGGGCGAAATCACCCGAACCGCCAATACCGTTCATGATGCGCGTGCCCATCACGTGGGTGGAATTGACGTTGCCGTAGATATCCACCTCGATCATGCCGTTCATGCCGATGCAGCCCAGGCGGCGCACCAGTTCGGGGTGGTTGGAGATTTCCTGCGTGCGCATGATGATGCGCTCGCGGTAGAAATCGATGTGTTCCTTGAACGTTTCGTTGGCCTGCGGGCTGAGTGCGAAGCCGGTGCACGAGGCATAGCTCAGCACGCCGTCGCGCAGCAGGTCCAGCATGCCGTCCTGGATCACTTCGGTGAACGCGGCCAGATCGCGGAAACCGCTCTTGGCCAGGCCGGCCAGCACGGCGTTGGGAATATTGCCCACGCCCGACTGCAGCGGCAGCAGGTTCGGCGGCAGCCGGCCCTTCTTCACTTCGTGCTTCAGGAATTCGATCAGGTGCGAGGCGATCTGTTCGCTGGTGGCATCGATCGGGCTGAACGGGCTGTTGCGGTCCGGGCCGTTGGTGCGCACCACGGCCACGATTTTGTCCGGGTCGCAGCGCAGCGCGGTATCGCCAATGCGGTCGTTGGCGTTCACCAGCGGAATCGGCTTGCGGTGCGGCGGCAGGGCGGTGCCGTAGTAGATGTCATGCATGCCATCCACGCCGGCCGGCTGCCACTCGTTCACCTCGACGATCACCTTCTTCGCCAGGTCCAGCCAGGTCTTGTTGTTGCCCACCGAAGTGGACGGCACCAGCGAACCGTCTTCGCGGATGGCCGACACTTCGATCACCGCGGTATCGATCTCGCCGTAGAAACCGAACCACACGTGCTGGGCCACGTGGCTCAGGTGGATGTCGATGTAATCCAGCTTGCCCTCGTTGATGCGGTTGCGCGCATCCGGGTCGCTCTGGAAGGGCATGCGCATGGCGATGCCATCGGCCTTGGCCAGCGCGCCATCCAGTTCCGGTGCGGTGGAGGCGCCGGTCATCAGCTTGATCTGGAAGGGATTGCCCTGGGCGTGCACCGCTTCGATGCGGCGGGCCAGTTCCACGGGAACGGCCTTGGGGTAACCGGAGCCGGTGAAGCCGCTCATGGCCACGGTTTCACCGGGCTGGATCAGCGCGGCTGCGGCCTCGGCAGAGACCACGCGGTCACGAAGACGCGCGTTGGCGATGCGATCAACAGACATGACGACAGTGTTTCTGGGGGGAAAGCTCGATTATCGGCCATCCCCCCCGGTACGGGGCGTTCTACCTTCGTGGAATGGCTTTTCCGGGGCCGTGGCTACCATACCCAGCAGTTTTGTTTTGCAGTGCAGCGTGCATTGTCCGCCCGCAGCCCGCACGATGGCCCTGCATCCCGACGTGGGGGAGGGAGCAGAGCCCGCTGGCAGTTCGCTGCAAGCGGGCTTTTTTATTGCCTCGCGCCCAAGCTGAATACGCAGGAGCAGGGGTCGGATCCTTTTGCCAACGGCAAACGGCTCCGACCCCACCGCAACCCTCGGCCCCTTGGGGTCAGAGCCCTTTGCCGCTGGCAAAGGGATCCGACCCCGCCGCCATGCCAGCCGTTGGCAAAGACATCCGACCCCGCGAGAATCGGGCCATGACCGTTGCCCCCGCCGAAGTGCCCGCTTCCCTGCAGCCCCTGGTAGACCGCGCCCTGGCGCGCCTGGCCCAGGCCGTGCCCGAGCCCATCGCCGCTGAACGGCTGCCGTTCCTGGCGCAGCTGGCCGTGGCCAGCGATTTCGCCCTGGATACCCTGGTGCGCCAACCCAGCCTGCTGGCCCAGCTGGCCGCGCCGGGTTGCCCGCCGGTGCCGGCGCCGGTGCTCGACCCGCTGCAGCCCAGCGACTGGCCAGCGCAGCTGCGCCGTTGGCGCACCGCCATGTCCACCCGGCTGATCTGGCGCGACCTGGCCGGCCTGGACGACGTGCCGCAGACCCTGGCCGGCGCCACCGTGCTGGCCGAAGACTGCCTGCGGCTGGCCCTGCAGGCGCTGCAGCAGGAATTCGCCCAGCGCCACGGCGTGGTGCGCGGTGGCGATGGGCAGCCGCTGCAGTTGGTGGTGTTCGGCCTGGGCAAGCTGGGTGGTGGCGAACTCAACTTCAGTTCCGATATCGACCTGGTCTACGCCTACCCGCACGGCGGCGAATCGGACGGCCCGCGGCCGCTGGCCGCCGAGGAATACTTCGCCCGCCTCGGCCAGCGCCTGGCCAAGCTGCTGGACGACACCACCGTCGATGGCTTCAGCCACCGCGTGGACCTGCGCCTGCGCCCGTTCGGCAGTGCAGGCCGGGTCGCGCTGTCATTCGCTGCCATGGACCAGTATTTCCAGCGCGAAGGCCGCGACTGGGAACGCTACGCCTGGCTGAAGGCGCGCACCGTGGCCGGCGATATCGCCGCCGGCGAAGCCTGGCTGCAGAGCCTGCGCCCGTTCGTGTACCGGCGTTACCTGGATTTCACCGCGCTGGACGGCCTGCGCGAGATGAAGGCGGCGATCACCGCCGAAGTCGCCCGGCGCGAGCTGCACGAAGACATCAAGCGCGGCGCCGGTGGCATCCGCGAAATCGAATTCCTGTGCCAGGCACTGCAGTTGATCCGCGGTGGCCGCGAACCGGTGCTGCGCGAGCGTCGCCTGCTGGTGGCGCTGCAGGCGCTGGTGAACGCCGGGCAGATTGCCCCGGACGATGGCGCGGCGCTGCGCGAGGCCTACCTGTTCCTGCGCCGGCTGGAAAACCGCCTGCAGATGCTGCGCGATGCCCAGACCCACGTGCTGCCCAGCGACCCGCTGGATCGCCAGCGCATCGCCACGGGCCTGGGCTACCCGCACTGGGACGCACTGCGCGCTGCGCTGGCCGAACAGCAGCAGCGGGTCAGTACCGAATTCGCTGCGTTGCTGGCGCCGCGCCAGGGCCAGGCCGCGCCCGATGCACTGGCCAGCTACTGGCGCAGCCTGCCCGAGGGCAGCAATGCGGAACTGCTGGCCGAGGCCGGCTTCTTCGACGCCAACGGCGCCGACCAGTCGCTGCGCGATTTCGCCCAGAGCACCGGAGTGAAGGCGCTCTCTGACAACGCCCGTGCGCGCCTGGATCGCGTGCTGCCGGCGCTGCTGCATGCCGCCACCCGTTCGCCGCAGCCCGATGCCGCGCTGAAGCGCGTGCTTGGCCTGCTGCAGGCGGTCCTGCGCCGCACCAGCTACCTGGCGCTGCTGGACGAACAACCCAGCGCGCTGGCACGCCTGGTAGACGTGCTGGCACGCAGCGCGCTGCTGGCCGAACGCCTGGCCGCCTATCCGCTGCTGCTGGACGAACTGCTGGATGTGCGCGTGTCCGGGCCGATGCCGGCCTTCACCGGCATGCTGGCCGAATGCTGGCAGGTGCTGCCGGTGGAAGACCCCGAATCGCAGCTGCGCTGGTTGAACGAAACGCGCCTGGCGCTCAGCTTCCGCATGGCCATGGCCACGCTGGATGGCCGCCAGGGCGCGGTGGACAGCACCCGGCAACTGGCCGAACTGGCGCAGGCAGTAGTGATGACCGTGCTGGCCCTGGCCGAGGCGGACATGCACGCCGCGCACGGACAGGTGCCCGGTGGGCGCTTTGCCATCATCGGCTACGGCAGTCTGGGTGGGCTGGAACTGGGCTTCGGTTCCGATCTGGACCTGGTGTTCCTGCACGACCACCCGGCCGGCGTGGAAGCCAGCGATGGCCCGCGCCCGCTGGAACCGGGGCGCTGGTATGCGCGCCTGGCGCAGAAGGTGATGGCGCTGCTGGGGGCGGTCACCGCCGCCGGCCGCCTGTACGACATCGACGTGCGCCTGCGCCCCGATGGCGGCAAAGGCTCACTGGTGTCCTCGCTGGCCAGCTACACCGAATACCAGCGCGAACGCGCGTGGACCTGGGAACACCAAGCCCTGGTGCGTGCGCGCGGCGTGGCCGGCGATGCCAGCCTGCTGGCCGATTTCGAACAGGTGCGCACACAGACGCTGGGCCGCGCGCGCGACCCGGACACCCTGTATGCCGACGTGCTGAAAATGCGTGGACGCATGCGCAGTGAACTGGACCGCAGCGATGCCGGCCGCTTCGACCTGAAGCAGGGGCGCGGTGGCGTGGTGGATCTGGAATTCCTGCTGCAGACCGGGGTACTGGCGCGCAGCGCACAGCAGCCCGCGCTGCTGCAGCCGCGCGACACGCCCTCGCTGATTGATGCACTGGCCGCGGCGGAATTCCTGCCTGCCGTTACCGCGCAGCAACTGCAGGGCGCGCATGCCGCGCTGCTGGATGTCGGCCTGGCCTGCACGCTGGATCGCCGCCCGCGTCTGGCCCCGCCCACCCCCGCGATAGAAGACGCCTGCAGCGTGATTACCGCCGCGTGCGTGGCCGCTGGGTTGCCGTTCGCGTGATGCGCGGCCGGCCGGGAGCCCGCTCTTGGGAACCCGCGCTTGGTAGGTGCCAACCTTGGTTGGCACGCACGCAACCCGCAGGCCAACCAAGGTTGGCCACTACCGGGTCATGTGGCCGGCCGGGAATGCGCTTTTGGTAGGTGCCAACCTTGGTTGGCACGCACGGATCCCGCAGGCCAACCAAGGTTGGCCACTACCGGGTCATGTGGCCGGCCGGGAATGCGCTTTTGGTAGGTGCCAACCTTGGTTGGCACGCAGAGACCCCGCAGGCCAGCCAAGGTTGGCCACTACCAGGTCATGCGACCGGCCGGGAATGCGCTCTTGGTAGGTGCCAACCTTGGTTGGCACGCACGGATCCCGCAGGCCAACCAAGGTTGGCCACTACCGGGTCATGCGACCGGCCGGGAATGCGCTCTTGGTAGGTGCCAACCTTGGTTGGCACACGGAGACCCCGCAGGCCAACCAAGGTTGGCCACTACCGGGTCATGTGGCCGGCCAGGAATGCGCTTTTGGTAGGTGCCAACCTTGGTTGGCACGCAGAGACCGCGCAGGCCAATCAAGGTTGGCCACTACCGGGTCATGTGGCAGGCCAGGAATGCGCTCTTGGTAGGTGCCAGCCTTGGTTGGCACGCACGGATCCCGCAGGCCAACCAAGGTTGGCCACTACCGGGTCATGTGGCCGGCCGGGAACCCGCGCTCAGCGCAGCTCGCTGCGCAGCGGCGCCATCTTCCACAGCAACGCGCGGAACGGGGCCAGCAGGCACACGCCGATGGCCAGCTTCACGGCCAGGTCGCCGGCGGCCCAGCTCACCCACGGCAGGGCGGAACCGGCGAAGGCGATCGACCAGAAAATGGTGGTGTCCACGGTGGCGCTGCAGGTGGTGGCCACCATCGGGGCGCGCCACCAGCTGCCACGGCGCAGGCGGTCGAACACGGTGATGTCCAGCAGCTGCGCCACGATGAACGCCGAGCACGAGGCAATGGCAATGCGCGGGGTGGCCACCCACACCGACAGCACCACCGCCACCAGGAAACCGATCCACGCCACGCGGCGCGCCGGGCCGGGGCCGAAGCGGCGGTTGATCAGGTTGCTGACCAGGAACGCCACCGGGTAGCTGAAGGCACCCCAGGTCAGCCAGTCATTGATGGGGTACTGCACCAGTACGTTGGACAGCAGCACCACCGCGCCCATGGCCAGCACGGCCAGCACCAGGGCGCGCGGGGTCAGGGGAGCAAACACGGGGGCAGGACGCACGGACATGGCGGGCGGGAAGGAAAAAGGAATCGGCCATTATCCCCCCGTACCCACGCAACGCCAAAAACCGCCGTTCAGGCGGCGCGGCAGCCTCGGTACTGCGGGCTCAATACTGCGTGTTCCAGCCCTGCGATGCCGGCGCCGGTTCGGGAATATGGGTCAGCGGCCGGCCCTGCGCATCACGCGCCATCAGCCCCTTGCGGCCTTCGGACGGGGTGTGGTCGAACTGCACCTGTTGCCCCACATGGAACAGCACCGACGGGTCACCTGCCTGGTTCGGCCAGCGCACCGCGGCGGTGTTGCCCGGCTGCCCCGGCTGCTGCAGCAGCACCTCGCGTTCGCCATCCACGTTGGTGCCGATGGACACCACCTGCATCGGCGGCGGCGCGCCATTGGACGGTGCCGTGGGCGCCTGGCCCGGCGGCGGGTTGCGTGCGGCTTCGTCGGCGGCGGCCATGCTGGCCACCAAGCCGGGCGAAACATCCAGGCGTACCGGCTCCGGCGTGTTTTCCACGATGCGGTAAACGCGCCGCGCATCGGCAGGGGCGGTGGCCAACAGGCCCATGGCCAGTGCCAGGGCGGCGGCAGTGCAGGGCAGGGTACGCATCGTCTGTTCCTCCATGGAGCGAGCGGGCGCGGGGTGGCCCCGCGTGGCCGATCATACCCAATGCCTGTGGCGGCGTTGTGCGGCCGGCACGGGCACGCCCGGGGGTCAGCCCAGCCCCAGCCGGGCCTTCACTTCGGCCGCCACCCGCGTGGTTTCGCGCAGCGGCTCGATGGCCGCGCACTGCCAGTCCAGCCAGCGCGGTTGCAGCCGCCCGCGTTCGCGCAGTTGCTGCTGGAAGCGCGCCAACCGGCCCTGCGTGGTATCGGCCAGCGCCACCGCCACCGGCAGCCGCGTGGCGCAGGCCTCAGAGAGCAGGTTCACCGAATCGGGCGACACCACCACCCGTTGTGCCCAGCCCAGCAGGCCGGCATAGGGGTTCACGCCATCGCCGCCGTCGCCCCAGATCACATGCGGCAGGTCGGCGAAGATCGCGCGCAGGGTCTCGGCCAGCGCCGGCGGTGTGCGCCGCGAGGTGGTGGCCAGCAGGCTGCCGCCTTCGCTGCGCAGCTGTTCGGCCAGGGCCTGGAACACGCGCACCATGCCGGCTTCGTCCCACGGCGCCAGCGGCGTCGGCCCGCCCACCAGCAGCGCGGTGCGCGGGCCGGGCAGGGCATGGAAATCGGCGAAGGCGGCGCGGCCCAGGCTCAGCCAGTCATCGTCCACCGGGTTCAGGCTACCCAGCAGGGTCAGCACATTGCTGCCGCGCAGGGCATCGTGTTCGGGCACCACCAGCAGGTCCCAATGGCGGGCGGCAATGCGCGGGTCCAGGATCTGCACCACCTTGCTGCCCCGTGCACGCAGCACACGCAGCGCGCCGGCGGCCTGGCGGCCACAGCCGATCGCCAGGGGCGGCGGCTCAGCGGCCAGTGTCGCCAATGCCTCACCGTAACCGCGTACATCCCCGGGCAGGCGGCGCGGCGACAGCCAGCGCCACGGTGCGCGCGGCTGCACTACCATCGGGCGGTGGGTGCCCAGGCGCAGCGCCGAGGCCAGCGCCACGGCTTGGCGCACATTGCCTGCACGGCCGTCCGTGATCGTCCACGGCGCGCTCGATCGTTTCACCATTGGCATTAATTCGTTTCAGCCCTGCTGGGTGTTGCAACAGTCGCGACACTCTACACTGCGGCTCATTGTTTCGCGCCGCAGCCCCTGCGCTGCTTCGCCCCTTTCCCTGTTGCTGCCCTGGAGATCCACGATGTCCCACGCGCTTGACGCTGCTGCACTGGACCAGCTGTTCCGCACCGCCCGCACCCAGAACGCATTCACCGACACGCCGGTGGACGACAGCCAGCTGCACGCGCTGTACGAACTGCTGAAGTGGGGCCCCACCGCCGCCAACGGCAGCCCGGCGCGTTTCGTCTTCGTGAAGTCGGCCGAAGCCAAGGCCAAACTGGCCCCGGCGCTGTCCGAAGGCAACCATGACAAGACCCTGGCCGCGCCGGTCACCGTCATCGTGGCCTTCGACGAAGATTTCCACGAAAAGCTGCCCTACCTGTTCCCGCACACCGATGCCAAGGCCTGGTTCGACGGCCCGCGTGAAGGCCGCCACGAAGGCGCGTTCCGCAACGGCAGCCTGCAGGGTGCGTACCTGATCCTGGCCGCACGCGCGCTGGGCCTGGATGCCGGCCCGATGTCCGGCTTCGACAATGCCAAGGTGGACGAAGCGTTCTTCGCCGGCACCAGCATCAAGTCGAATTTCCTGGTCAACCTGGGTTACGGTGACCCCTCGGGCCTGTTCCCCCGTCTGCCGCGTCTGTCGTTCGACGAAGCGGCGCGCATCGCGTAAGTCGCTGTCTCGGTTTCGGCCCAGCCACCTTGGCGGGCCCCAGCTGCACCGTGTACCCACCCTACGATCCGGAGAGTTTCCTGATGAGCGCCACCCGTAAACTGCTGCTGCCGCTGGCCCTGACCCTGGCCATTGCCGCCTGCTCGAAGCCGGCCGACACCGCTGCCCCGGCCGCCGATGCCGCCGCCCCGGCCACCACCGAACAGGCTGCCACCCCGGCCGCCGACGCTGCTGCTGCTGCCCCGGCTGCCGAAGCGATCCAGATCGCCTCGGGCACCTACAAGCTGGACCCGAGCCACACCGACGTGCTGGCCCAGTGGAGCCACTTCGGCTTCTCCAACCCCAGCGCCCACTTCGGCAACGTGGAAGGCACCCTGGTGTACGACGCCGCCGACGTGACCAAGAGCACCGTGGAAGTGAAGCTGCCGCTGAGCGGCCTGAACAGCTTCACCGCCAAGTTCGACGAACACCTGAAGAGCGCCGATTTCTTCGACGCCGCCAAGTTCGCCGATGCCACCTTCAAGAGCACCAAGGTTGAAGCGGCCGGCACCAACAAGCTGACCGTTACCGGCGACCTGACCATCAAGGGCATCACCAAGCCGGTCACCCTGGACGTGACCATCAACGGCGGTGGCGAGCACCCGATGGCCAAGGTGCCGGCGGCGGGCTTCGACGCCACCACCACCCTGAAGCGCAGCGACTTCGGCGTGGGCGCGTACGCCCCGAACGTGAGCGATGAAGTGAAGATCCGCATCACCACCGAAGCCACCGGCGAAAAGCCGGCGGCTTGATGTAACCCGCTCACTCGTCGTGAGAAGGCAGAAGGCCCGCTGAAAAGCGGGCCTTCTTTTTTGGGGGAACCGCTTTGGTAGGTGCCAACCTTGGTTGGCACGCCGGTAATCCCGCAGGCCAACCAAGGTTGGCCACTACCGGGTCATGGCCGCCGGAATTTGCTTTGGCACGCGCGCCATGTCATGGCCACCGTACCCCTGCAATCACCGCTGCGCGATCAACCATGCGGCGCATGCGTCGCTGGGGCTCTGCTTGGCCTTCACGGCCATTCCGCTTACCCGCACGAAGGTCTGCGCGGCCTGCGCCACCACCTGGCGGGCGATCAGTGCGGCCTGCTTGGTGGCGGCCTGCTGCTTGCGCAGCTGCACGATATGCACCGACGGGCGGCCCACCGGTGCGTACTTCTGGTCGCGGCGCAGTACATCGGCCACCTGGGCCACTTCGAATTCGGCCTGCAGGTAGCGGTGCTCGGCATCCAGCAGTTCGCGCAGCGGCGCGCGCAGGGCGGCGGCGTCGGCGAAGGCGGCCAGGGCGGTATCGCAGGCGGTGTCATCAGCGAAACGGGTACGCAGCTTGTCGATGCCGGCCAGGGTCAGTTTGCCCATGGTGGGCCTCACAGGTGCGGGAAAGGAGCGCGATTGTGGCAGAGATCGTGGCGATGCGTTTCTGTAGAGTCGAGCCGTGCTCGACTCCGTCGAACAGCAGTCGAGCATGGCTCGACTCTACAGAACGGCGGGGTCAATCGCCGTCGGTTTCGTCCGGGTGGGCCTTCCAGTAGCCGGTGGAACGAATCCAGTCGCGCGGTACGCCCAGGTGGCCTTCCAGGAACTTGCGCATCATGCGCGCGCGGCGCGATTCGGTGGCGATCCAGTAGAAGGTGTCACCGTCGGGGGCTTCGAAATCGGTGAACTGGTCTTCCAGCAGGGTGCTGGTGGCGGCCGGGAAGCCGTTGCGCTCCAGCCAGTGGATGCGCACGTTCTCGTACTGCGGCAGGTCCTGGCGCTCGTCTTCGTCGCTCACTTCAATCCACGCCTGCACTTCGGCATGTTCGGGCAGCACGTCCAGCCAGCGGGCGATGGCCGGCAGCGCGGTTTCATCGCCAATCAGCACGTAGGCATCGTAGGTGTCGGCCACCACGAACGAGCCGCGCGGGCCGCCGATGGCCAGGGTGTCGCCCGGCTGCGCGCGCTGTGCCCACGGCCCGGCAATGCCCTGGTCGTGCAGCACGAAGTCGATGGCCAGCTCGCCAGTTTCGTGGTCCCACCAGCGCGGGGTGTAATCGCGCGCCGGCGAATGTTCCTTGCCCTCGGGGTAGCGCGGGCCCTCGGCGGTCATGGTGGGCAGCACCATCTCGCCACTGCTGTTGGGGAAGAACAGCTTGATGTGGTCGTCGGCGCCGGGCGAATCGAAGCCAGCCAGGTCGGCACCGCCCAGCACCACGCGACGCATGTGCGGGGTTACGGTTTCGGTGCGCAGCACGGTCAGCTGGCGGAAGCGCACATCCAGGCGCAGTCGCTTGTTTTCATGGTCGGTCATGTCAGTACCTGTAGCGGTAAGGTCGCGCGGGGCGCGCGGCAAAGGGGGAAGACCTGGCGGGCGTCAGTCTGGCTCGGTCGGGGTGATCGGTAGCGGTCCATCGCCCAGCGATCCGTTCAACAACGCGGCGGCGTGCTGCAGGTGGGCGGCCACCTGTTCGGCCTCGCCCTCGCTCCAGCGGCCGTGGTGGCGCACCAGCGCCTGCTTGAACTCGCGCAGGGCCGAAGCCAGCGGTGCCGGCAGCGAGGCCTTGGTGATCTCGCGGGCACGGTCGAACGCGCGGCGCTGGGCCAACCGCACCTGCGGCCGCTGCACCTTCAGTTCGAATTCGCCAGCGGCGGTGATGCGGAACACGCGGCGGCCGTCTTCTTCGTGCGATTCCACCCAGCCGGCCTGCTCGAAGCTGGCCAGCAGCGGGTACATGGTGCCGGCGCTGGGCGTGTAGGCCTGCATGAACAAGCCGCTGATGTGCTGGATCAGCTCGTAGCCGTGGCGCGGCTGTTCGCCAATCAGGGCCAGTACCAGCAGGCGCAGGTCGCCGCGGCTCAGAACGCGCGGCTGGCCATTGCGGCGTGGCACTTCGGGGGATGGGGCCGGGCGGGCCCGCAGGGTAGCGGATCGGCTCATTTCGATATATCGGTAACGAGTGCGCAAACGATATATCGATAAGCCGGACCGGACAAGTCCAGATTCGGGCCAAACCCATGCTGCATTCAGGCCACGGCGGCCCCAACGAGAGAACCCACCGCAAAGCTGCGGTGGGTTCTGGGCGAAGCAGCTGCGGCGCCAGGTGGCGGGCGCCGCAGGGGAAGGGGCTGCCTGCGCCGTGCAGCTTCCCGCCCCGCCTACGGGCAATCCAGAGGCAGTTGCGACATGTTGGCGCTGGTTCATCGCCAGCCGCCAGAACCCCCCTACAACGGCGCAGGCCTTGCCCTACAACGGTCATCGCCAGCGGTAACACTGCGTCCTGCCGATGCACCCAGCGGTGCAGAAGCGACACCGGGGCAGGGGCCTGCCGCCCGCAGGTGCCTGAAAAACCAGACTGTCCGGCGCCGGGACAGCCCGGGACAGGCCTTGCGGACACAGGCCAAACGCCTCCATACGGCAGCGTAGCGAAGTGACGAAAGCCCTTGGTGCGCTACACTTTGCGGTCTAGAAATCTATACAACAGTCGCGCGCGTGCGTGCGGTAATGGGAGCGCTAATGAACTGGTTGAACGAAGTGCTGAACAACGACACCAATCCTGTTGAAACCCAGGAGTGGATCGAGTCGTTGAAGGCCGTCATTGATGTCGAGGGCCCCGAGCGCGCGCATCAGCTGCTGGAAGGCATGGTGGAACTGACCCGTCGTTCGGGTGCGTACCTGCCGTTCTCTCCCACTACCGAATACGTGAACACCATCGAGCCGCAGCTGGAGGCCAAGAGCCCCGGCAATGCCGAGCTGGAATGGCGCATCCGTTCCATCATCCGCTGGAATGCGATGGCCACCGTGGTGCGCGCCAACCGCAAGCCGGGTGACCTGGGCGGCCACATCGCCTCGTTCGCGTCCGGTGCCACCCTGTACGACGTGGGCTTCAACCACTTCTGGCGCGCCCCCAGCGACAGCCACCCGGGCGACCTGCTGTTCATCCAGGGCCACAGCGCCCCGGGCATCTACGCGCGTTCCTTCCTGGAAGGCCGCATCAGCGAAGAGCAGCTGGACAAGTTCCGCATGGAAGTGGACGGCGGCGGTCTGTCGTCGTACCCGCACCCGTGGCTGATGCCCGATTACTGGCAGACCCCCACCGTGTCGATGGGCCTGGGCCCGCTGGCCGCCATCTACCAGGCGCAGTTCATGCGCTACCTGGAAAACCGTGGCCTGATCGAAAAGAGCGACCGCAAGGTGTGGTGCTTCATCGGCGACGGCGAGAGCGACGAGCCGGAAACCCTGGGCGCCATTGCGTTGGCCGGCCGTGAAGGCCTGGACAACCTGATCTTCGTGGTGAACTGCAACCTGCAGCGCCTGGACGGCCCGGTGCGCGGCAACGGCAAGATCATCCAGGAACTGGAAGGCGTGTTCCGTGGCGGCGGCTGGAACGTGATCAAGCTGCTGTGGGGCGGTTACTGGGATGCCCTGCTGGCCAAGGACACCGACGGTGTTCTGAAGAAGCTGATGATGGAAACCGTCGACGGCGAATACCAGAACTGCAAGGCCTTCGGTGGCGCGTATACCCGCGAACACTTCTTCGGCAAGTACCCGGAAACCGCCGCCATGGTGGCCGGTCTTTCCGACGACGACATCTGGCGCCTGAACCGTGGTGGCCACGACCCGCACAAGGTGTACGCCGCCTACCACCAGGCCGTGAACACCAAGGGCATGCCGACCGTCATCCTGGCCAAGACCGTGAAGGGTTACGGCATGGGCAGCGCCGGTGAAGCGCTGAACCCGACCCACCAGACCAAGAAGCTGGACGACGAAGCGGTGCGCCACTTCCGCGACCGCTTCAACATTCCGGTGACCGACGCGCAGCTGGCCGACGGCCAGGTGCCGTTCTACCACCCGGGCCCGGATTCGCCGGAAGTGCAGTACCTGCAGGAACGCCGTGCCGCGCTGGGTGGTTACCTGCCGCAGCGCCGCCGCAAGGCCGAAAAGAGCTTCAACGCACCGAAGCTGGAAACCTACGAGCGCCTGCTGAAGAGCAGCGGCGAGCGCAGTTATTCCACCACCATGGCCTTCGTGCAGAGCCTGAACATCACCCTGCGTGACAAGGAACTGGGCCCGCACATCGTGCCGATCGTGGCCGACGAAGCCCGTACCTTCGGCATGGAAGGCCTGTTCCGCCAGATCGGCATCTACGCGCCGTTCGGCCAGAAGTACAAGCCGGTCGACGCCGACCAGCTGATGTTCTACCGCGAAGACCAGAGCGGCCAGGTGCTGCAGCAGGGTATCAGCGAGCCGGGCGCGATCAGCTCGTGGATGGCCGCCGGTACCAGCTACTCGGTCAGCAACGTGCCGATGCTGCCGTTCTACATCTACTACAGCATGTTCGGCTTCCAGCGCGTGGGCGACATTGCCTGGCAGGCCGCCGACATGCGTACCCGCGGCTTCCTGCTGGGCGGCACCGCCGGCCGCACCACGCTGAACGGTGAAGGCCTGCAGCACGAAGATGGCTTCAGCCATCTGGTGGCCGGTGGCATTCCGAACGTGCGCAGCTACGACCCGACCTTCGGCTTCGAAGTAACGGTGATCCTGCAGCACGGCACCAAGCGCATGATGGAAGACCAGGTAGACGAGTACTACTACCTGACCCTGATGAACGAAAACTACACCCACCCGGAAATGCCGGAAGGTGCAGCCGAAGGCATCGTGAAGGGCATGTACCTGCTGACCGACGCCGGCAAGCCGAAGAAGGGCGAACTGCGCGTGCAGCTGCTGGGTTCGGGCACGATCCTGCGTGAAGTGATTGCCGCCGCCGAGCTGCTGGACAAGGACTTCGGCGTGACCGCCGATATCTGGAGCTGCCCGAGCTTCAACGAACTGCGTCGCGATGGTTTCGACGTGGAACGTGCCAACCGCCTGCACCCCGAAGGTGAGCAGCGCAAGGCCTACGTGACCGAGCTGCTGGACGGCCGCCAGGGCCCGGCGATTGCCGCCACCGATTACGTGCGTGCGTATGCGGACCAGATTCGTGCGTTCGTGCCGATGAGCTACACGGTGCTGGGTACGGATGGTTTTGGCCGTTCGGATACCCGTGCGAACCTGCGTCGCTTCTTCGAGGTTGACCGGTACTACATCGCGCATGCGGCGATTGCGGCGCTGGCCAAGGATGGGAAGATGACGGCTAAGGATGTGGCGCGGGCGATCAAGCAGTACAAGATTGATCCGGAGAAGGCTAACCCTGTTGGGGTTTGATCGAAAGAGTTATCAAGCAGGGCGGCCTATGGGTCGCCCTTCTTTTTGTCTAGAAAATTGAAAAAGCTGCATATGATCTATTCATTTCAGTATGACAAGCGATTCATCAATCTTCTTCCGCTATCCGTCCAAGAGGGTAAAGGATGGAACGTTTTTGCCGCGAGCTCCATGTCACTTCTTATCGGAGCGAACGGCTCTGGAAAAACTGATTTCCTTTCCAGGCTATGTGCTGCCGTCCAAGATGGGGACCACTCCGTAGTTGATGCCAACGGAGAGCTGGACGCGCATGGAGTTATATACTTCACGCCAGCCCCGCTGGCCAGATCTAGATTCCCTAGGAATGGGAAACGAATTAAAGTGATCGACGCAGGACGAAAGCGATCGGTCCTCAGTCATGACGTGGTAAGAGAGCTATCCCGCGAGTTTCGGTTCTCAAGTTCAATGGTGGCAAAATTGACCGTGCCGTTGGATCGAGGTCTCGATGCGCTGGTTGCGGCGGTTATGGAGTCACCAAAGGAGGTTAGCGCGGAGCTCTTCGATAATCTTGGTTTGGATTTTAAAAATTATTGGATTGCTTCTCAGAAATGGCGTAGTGAAGGAAGTGCTGAGAGGGCGGGGGTGAAACAGCGTCAGCAAGATATGTTGAGCGCTCAGGGGGCCTTTCGCGTGTCGATTCGAAGGTTTCTTCGCAGGAACTTTGGTGCGAACGGCTCGAACGCGTTACTGGCCGTTCTAGCTTTCGACGCTGTGAATAGGCGCGGGCGTCCGGCTATGGCAAGGAAATTCTTGAGAGAAATCGAAAGAGGCAGTTTTAAGTTCGATTGGATGGGCGATCGTTTGAGAGATTTTTTGCATCTTTTCGAAAGTCTCGGAGCCAAGATTGCGCGCGCAGGGGTCCCAGTCAGTAGTCCGTTGCAAGATCGCCTCGCTGCAGAGTTCGGGGATATCATCACATTTGAGATCGCCGGCCTAAGTTCTGGCGCAGAGGCGCTCGTATGGCAGTTCTTCGAACTACGTTGCGCGATTGACGAGCTTCACGCGAATGGCGTCAGGGCGTTGCTGGTGATGATTGACGAAGGTGACGCGTTCCTCCACATAGCCTGGCAGCAAAAGTACATTGAATTCCTGAATAAGTTCATCTCTCGGGAAGGGAAGAAGTTCGATTCACTTCAGGTTATTGTTGCGTCTCACTCGCCAGTTCTGATGTCGGATTTTCCTAAGGATTTTGTAATAAGCCTGGGGGGTGAAGATAATGATGGTTGCCAGAGATGTTTCGGTGCCCCTCTGGAAATGATTATAGAGAGCACTGCCGGCGCGGGGACCGTTGGTGCGTTCGCTGCAAAAAAAATGAAGCAGCTGATTGAACGGAATGGTTTCTCAGATAAGGATAAATACTTGATTGGTCAGATTGATGATCCGATTGTCCGATCATTCTTGATGAGGCGAAGTAGTGATAATATCGATTAAGGATGCTTGGTCCGACAAGGTGGTTGAGTATCATCGGGATTATGTTCTTGGGATAATTAATAAAGCCTCAAAAGTTGATGGTTCTTGGGGGGCGAAGTATGTTGCAGAGTTCGTCGCAAGGAACGAAGTTGCAATGTCGGTTGGAGGTGTGCCGGATATAAAGAATGCTATTGATGATTTTCAGAATGTCGTCGAAGGCAGGTCAGAAAAGGTAATTGATAACATTAATAAAACAATATCTCGAATTATGAGTTACTCTTCCTTCTGCGATAAGGGCAGGTTGGGTTGGAATGCATACCTGCTGTGTAAAGACTTCAAGTACGTCATGTGCCCATATTGTCAGCAATCGCTGGCCATAACTGTATTCAGGGGTAAATCTGGAGCGTACCGTCCAACCTTGGATCACTTCTATCCAAAGCATAAGTTCCCATTCTTGGCGCTCTCGCTTTACAATCTGATTCCATCATGTCAGTCATGTAATAGCTCGTTAAAAGCCGCGCAAGACTTCTCCGAAAATGAGCACCTGCATCCATACGAAAGCGAAGAGTCGATCTCTTTCGAAATTGATGTTGGACAATACGTGCGCAGTCGGGCTGAAGGCGAGAAGAAGTGGGAGCTTAGAGTGGTGTGTGATGCAGATGGTCCAGCTGGCAATTCAGTCAATACCTTTGCCGTAAGAGAGCGCTACGAGATGGTCCGATCCTTCGTTGATCGATTTGCTGCTAGCTCTTATATCAGGTTTAGTGTGAATAAAGAAAAGTACAGGGAGTTATTTTCGGAGGAGCATATACAAGACCATCTTGATGAATTTATGGGCTTCAGTCCAGGTCGTTATAGAGATGAGTTCATGGGAAAGATGAAGCTTGATCTCTACGAATTGATTAAAGGATATCGTCCGTAGTCTACGTCGCGCAGGCTGCTTTTCGCGCCTTCTGGAGACTTCAATGGTTGATGTTGTATCAAAGTCGAAGCGAACGATGATGATGGCGGGAATTCGGGGTAAGAATACTCGACCAGAGCTTGCCGTAAGAAAATTTCTGCATGCCAGGGGCTTCCGCTATCGACTTCATAGCAATCAGCTTGTAGGTTCTCCTGACATCGTGTTGGCGCGTTACAAAGTGGCGATCTTCGTCCACGGGTGCTTCTGGCATCGCCACATCGGATGCAGATACGCAACAACTCCGGCGACTAGGCCGGAGTTTTGGTTGGAGAAACTTGAAAAGAATAGGGCGCGTGATCAACGCGCGAAAATAGAGCTAATTCGTGCTGGGTGGCGAGTGGCCGTTGTTTGGGAATGCAGCCTGAGAAAGGGGCCAAACTCTGCCTTGTCGGCGTTGGTGGAATTTATACAGAGCGAACGGGTTACTCAGGAATTCTCTTCGAATCAGTCGCCAAGTACAGAATAGACCACATCCGCAATCTGCGTTGCCATCCAAGGCGGGACTGCGTTCCCAACTTGCCTGAACTGAGCTCCGCGCGATCCCTCAAAGAAGTAGTTGTCAGGGAAAGTCTGGAGTCTGGCCGCCTCTCGCACAGACAGGCTTCTCAACTGTGACGGGTCTGGATGAATGAAATAATGGCCATCTTTCTGAAGGTGGCTCGTTACCGTTGAACTTGCCTCATCCCTGCGCTGGACCTTAAAACGGTCAACGAACTTCCCGCTTGTCCAGTTCTCATGATCTGGATGCATGCGTTCCGGGAACTCGCCAGCACCTCGTGGCGACCGCCCATGAACTTTCGTGAAAGCCGAGGCATAGCCGTAGCGAACGAGATCCATCCACATGTGTGGGCGTACCTCATGATTCAAGATATGGCCAAGTCGCTCGTCAAGCAGCCAGGGCTTTAGATGCGCGGGCACATTGTTAACCGATGCCGTCCACGGCCTAGCTCTGCCGCCCGCACCAGCATCCGAAGCAGGCACAATTTTCGCTTGGGTGCGCAGTTCAGCTGAAACCTTTGCATCGTCAGACAATTCTGCCGCACGCAGCAAAATCTCCTTGGCTGCATTGGGCCAGCTATCGAAATCGATATTGGTGATGCCGCTTCTGAGAGGAGGCATCCCGCCAATGACTTCGCCCACACTGTATTTGGCCGGCGCGCGATTAATCTGGCGTAGCGAGGAAACGTCAACGTCCTCCCGGACACCGAAAAGAACCACTCGATGCCGTGCCTGAGGAACACCAAGCTCCTCGGCCCTCAGAATGTACCTGCGTCCATCGTCGTCATCGAACAGACCACTCTGATCCTCTACCAGAGGGATAATTCGGTAGCGCGGGCCGTTCCGACCACCAGGAGCTCGAAGGTCCCCGAGAATGCGCGGGAACATCAGCTCACCGCCCACCTTCGAGGAGAGAATGCCTTTGACGTTCTCCATTACAAATGCAGCGGGTGAGTACTTCTTGATGATCTTCAAGTAGTGCTGGTACAGGAAGTGGCGCGGATCTTCCTCGGCCCTGTAGCCCACTACGCCACGGTTTCTGGCGCGTCCGACCAAGGAGTACGCCTGGCAGGGCGGTCCACCAATCAGAACCCACGGGTCTTCCTGCGACGCAACTTCGCGAATGCGAGCATGAAGCACCTTGTCGTCTTCGGGATCACCGAGCTTCAACTGCCTCGCCTCATGGCAGGCATTCTCCCACTCAGTCCTGGTCGCGTCCGTCCAAGGTTGGTCTACCCGTCCTGCCACATAGTCGTAATAGCTATCCGGCACCTTGTGGGGCGCGAATTGACGATAGAACGCGCGAAGTCGAAGCGTCTTGGCTGCATTGACCTCCATTTCGGCCGAAATGGCGATCTTGAACGGGCGTGACTTCGAAGAGCGGGAAGGGGTGTAAGCGGAGAACCCTTCGCCCAGCCCACCGGGGCCTGCGAAGATGTCGACGACTGGGATGTGCATGCCTTGCTTCACAATTATAAATAGGGGCGCAGATGCGCCCCTCTAATGCCGCCAGGATGTCATGCCCTGGGGCACTTTTCAATAAGAATCAGACCACTTCGGTCACTTGGGCCGCTGCGTCCTTGAACACGCTCGCAACGGTGTCAGCGAGCTCATGATCTTCCAGTACGCCAAGATCAACGATCTGGTACCTGAGGCGTAGGAGCTTGATGGCGCAGCGCATGATGTCTTCCATGTCACCCTTGGCCTCACTTGCTGCCGCTTGGGCCCAACCGTGAGCGATAGCCTTGGCAAGTACCGGATTTCCGCCAATCAGTGGACGCTCAAAGATAGCTACATGGGCGTCTTCTGTCAGAGCTCTCAGCAAGCACCAGCGATCAACGCCGGCCTCGGGCCCCAGATCGAGTGCAGACGCTCGCATGTAGAGCCGCTGCAGAGCGTTACGTACCCCGCCACTGAATCGCTCTTGAGACTTGCTCTCGAATCGCCAGCGCACAACGTCGGGCAGCAATACAGTTGTCAGATAGGCCCAAACGTCATCCCGCAACCCTTCGCCACTTGCCAGTGAGCTAAACGACGCAAGGGCAATGGCCGCGTCACGATCGAACTTGGCGCGCCCGGTCTGCCCCGCCAAGGTAGGGAACCCGCACCCTTCCGCAGCCTTGCGAATAGTCGCGGCGATCTCTTCAGCAACACGCTGCTCTCTGACTCCCCCACTTGCTGCAAAGCTCGATAGGGAGGCGTGGTCGTTCAAAAAGGCTACGGCATCGTCGGACGAGTAATCGGTGCCGAGCTCCCCCATCAGGCGACTGACGCCCAGGCGGGACAATCTGGGGAGAAGAATGGTGGTCATGCGGTCTGCTCTCCGACGTCCGCGGATGCAATCAGTGCAGCGTTAAATGCGCCAGGGTCACTCTCGAGCAATCGGACGATACCTGCCAGCCCGCCTTCATTGGGGAACGCCTGACTGAGCCAGTGATTCGCCACCGCGCCAACGGAACCTTCCTCGAACGCTTCGAGATCCAAGTCCTTGCCGTGGCGCAGGAGAATGGTCGAGCACATGTGTGAGGCGACGCCGCCAAGCACCGCCTGGATAGTTGCGCGATCACCCAACAGGAACTTCTCAAGGAACTTCTCCTCGTCAGAGTTGACGTAGAGAACGACCTTCGAGGAAAAGTCGCCGGAAAGATCCTCTGGCCGCCATTCAACATACCAAGGTGCATGCTCATGCGGCTTGCCGGCGAAGGCAGCTCCAAAGCCGATGGCGGAGACCGGGAATCGGGAAGACCCTCCGTCTTCGATCAGTACATCGCGACTGTTCTCCCACAAGCGCGACCCTTTCAGCGCCGGTGAAAGTGGCGTTGCTTCAGCGGACGGCGCGGTCAACGCAATCGTCAAACGCATGACCAGCTGAGAGGACAGCGTGCTGCCTGGAACAGATACCTCTAGAACGGCTGATGGGTTTTGCTTGGAGAGTGGAAGTGCCTGTGCATACTGAACTTGCCTGGGCAACTGCCCTTGTCCTGTTCCAATCAGAAGCTGCGCGGATGCCAGCCAATCTCCCTCTCCAAACTGAAGCGAATTCGACGCGAAGTCCCAATCGATCTGAACACTCCCCCGTACGACCAAGTCGCGAGCGTAGTCCCAGTCGGCCAGGACTTCAGGTGCAGGAAGAAGTGGAGCGTTGGGGTCTCCCACAAACCAGCCACTGAACTGGACCGCTTCATCGGGAATTCTTAGGTACGGATACGCAATTCTGCTCATGCCGCCTCCTCACTAAGTACTCGGACTGCGACAGTCACAGCAGCGCCCTTCACCATTCGAACAACCGCGGTAACCTCCCCGCTCAATAGCCCGACGTCGAGGATCTGATCCTTGCTGATCAGGTCATGGGCCTCCAGTGAAACGCTGTGTAGTCTTGGAAGCAGATTCGAGGGTACGTCCTCTGCACTGACTCCATTGCCATCAGCGACCAGCTTCGGCTCGACGATGAGTGTGAGCGGTCCTTGGCTGCCGTCATTGGTTAGATCAACCCTGAACGTCGCAAGAGCCGCGCCGTCCTGAGCAAGAGAGAGTCCAATCATCTCGGGGGACGATAGCCGGACGCCCTTCTTGGGTGATGGACCACCGCGCCTGGATACTTCAGGTTTGCCAGCGCCACGGGCGCTTGTAGGCGAGAGAAAGCGCCCCATCTGCCCGGCAGTTGCCGCGAGGCTGGGGGACGCAGGGTCCGCTGACCGGCTGAGCGACTTGGTAGGCACAAATGTATCGGCATGGTTCTTAAGCTGCCGCATGCCCACTCGAACCATCGTCTGCTGCTTTCCCTTCGGTAGATTGTCCGGTGCCCAGTCATCGTGGGTTGGCGGTTCCGCCTGAGCGAAGGCTTCCTCGACCTCCGAATCGGCCGAACACACAAAAACTCCTGCCCATTCATGCAAGGAGTCCGGATAGGCAGCGCCGCGCAAGTACTTCACTACCAATTCGACAGGGCGCATCAAAGCAATGTGTGATGCACCTGCCAGGATGTCTTCACCATTGAAAGAAGACAGTGGATGCCTCTGCGCCGCGACCCCCGGGGCAAATGCGAGCTTGCCCAATGCCTTTGCAGGGCGCTGAGATCGAATCTCCTTCAAGGAACCAGCATTGGAACGAACATCAGCGAGTGCGCGGCAGAAGAGGTCCAGTGGCGGGAAAGCCTCAGGCGCTGGAACATCCAACGGCTGGCCGTCAATCTCGATGCTGACCGTCAGGCGGCGGTCAGCAGGGGTCGTCTCCGACATTCTTGGCCAGAAGTTCAGGAGCACGCACGTAATCAGCTCACGGCCCAGCTCCTGGGTGGAAGAGACTTCAAGCTCGGGATCGACGATAACGATCGAGGTCCCGCTATCAGCCTCGGATCGAGAGAACATCCCCAGCTCGCCACTCAAGGCGAGCGCGTCTTCTCCGGTCGCGGGAGCCACGCTGTCGCTCCCTGCGGGTATGCCCCACCAGTGGCGCCCCGTGAAACGCCGAATGCCAGTTCCGACGCTTGCGTCGAAAGCCTCTCCCAAGTGGCAGGCCATAACACGGCGAACCGGCTCTCCCTCACTGAAAGTTTGGCTATCAACCAGGACAAGTGAGCACGAACTCATTGCATAGAGCGAGCTCTTTCCATAACCGTAGGTGCCGCCACCTTGATGGCTGTCTCGTGCTGCCCCAACGTTCTTGAGGAAATTGACGAAGTTAGCCCGCTCCTCTCCTGACGGCGCGACATCGGCCTCCACAGGGCCAGAAAGGCCCACCGTACCAAAGTCGGCAATCTCCAAAACCCAAAGTTCGGGCTTCTGCAAAGAGTCGCTGAGAATGTGCTTGGATGGACCGCCGGCGGGCATTTGAGCCAATACTGAGTTCGACAGGGCGTTCCGCTCAGTGTCCCTCAACTTTCGCAGGCGAACACGTGCCTCAGGAGATCGTCCCGGCAGAGTTGCGTCAATCACATTCTGGAGGCTCTCGCGCACCAATGTCTGAAGGAGATTGAGGTTGGGTCTGCCCAACAGCCGCTTGAATCCTTCTCCCGCAAGGTTCCCATTCTTTGAGAAGGGTTCGCTGTACAGCTCAAGTTTCATGAGAAGACTGCCTCGTAGACGTGTTCATGCTGAGTGCTCGGTACCAACTGGTCCGTGGCTGTTCCCAAGTCAATCGTGTATTGCACATCGCCAACGCCGGCCGGCACTTGGCCACTTGGCAGCAGGCTCGTGGTGAGTCTTGGGAAGTTGTCAGAGACTGAGTAAAGCCTGATGGCCTCCAAGGTGGTGCGCAGAGCGTTCCACCCCGGAGCCTTGTAGTCCTGGCAGCCCATCGATGCCAAACGACTGACAATGGCATCTTCCTGAACTCCCGATTCGATCAACTCTTTGCAAAGCTCTTCTACATAAACATTGCCGGCTGCAGACCTTTCCAGCACCACGTGAGCCAGCCAAAGCGGGGTGTCAGTGGGCGGAGAGAGCTGTTCGAGCCCATGGATGTGCACAGTTGAGCTCTGCAGAAAGGCGGTGGACTTGACCTCCAATGCGCCCCTTGGACCTCGAAAGTCGTGTCGTTGACCCAAGGGTCCGGTCCAGTAGTCAACTGCCAGCGCGCTTCGCCTTACACCCTCTCGAAGAACCACAAGCTCGCCGAGCAAGCCGAGCACCGTACTCACGTCAACCGGAGCTTGAGACTCCTCTGCGAATAGAATTCGAAAATCTCTGATGCAAGACGCGACGGCGGCTAGCGGAGGTAGGCCTTCAGCGATTCGTGAAACGATTTGAGTGCAGAGATCGCCGAAAAGACTCTCCAGTCGCCGCTCGCGGAGACCAATGTCGATGTAGAGCGACCAACTGTCACTCAGCGACAGCCGCGTGATAGATACATCAACGCTAGGTCCACCAAGCTTTCGTACATCAGAGGCCGAGCCTCCAGCTGACACTGGAATCAGCAGTCTCGGGGCTGCGTCAGGTGTGAGTGCATAGCGAACTGCGCCAAACCCGGAGTCAACCCCTGTGGCCACCGTTGCGACGTCTACCCCGTCTCTCCGCTGCGTGCTGCTGCGAAGTGACAGCCAGTGCTCGTGGGCAGTATCACGCATCCTGCGCCTGCTCTGTGTTGCCTGCTTCTCGATCCTCCAGCTGGTCCGGCGTAGGGACGTTCAGTTCCACGCTGAAGTAACGACCGGTTCGGTCAATGCGCCCAGGGAACACGAACCCGAGGCCGATGAGGTCGCCCTTGGCGTTCAGTGCTACGCGATGATCGCCGGCCCTGCTCGGTTCAGAGACACTGTCTATCGGGTACACCAAGAGAAGAGGGGTATCGGAGCGATAGCTCTTTAGCTTCTCCCACCCATCGGTTGATTGAGCCTCAGAATCCTCAACGTCAGCGAGCACATCTTGCTTCGACATAAGAGCCTTGATGTCGGCATAGTCGGATGACTCGGGCAATCTAGAACGAATGACCGGTCCGATGTCACTCAGACCACCCAGATGCACTCGACGTTCAGCCCTACTCGAGCTCACAATCGCGACATTCCAGAACGGCATGCGGCTGGCAGATCCATCAATGTAGGTCAGCAACATCTCCTTGGTGAGATTCAGCTGTTTGTCGCACATGCTGTAGTTGGCGAGGAACTTTCGTACTACGGTGCCGGGAACATCCATGAAGACGTTCTCCTTTATCCGCGAGTACTTCCCGGCAATGAGCTGATCAACAAGTGTCGCCGCGGCGTTCCAGTTCTTGGAAACTACATCTGCGTCAGTGTGGTCAAAGCGAGTGGTTTGCTCGTGCTTTCCGTCGAAGCTGATACTGGTCCTGATTGCATGCCGCATCTTCGCCGCTGATGTGATCGCAAGTCCCGGAATTGACCGAACCCTTACTGCGAAGTCCAAGGGAGAAACCTCCGCCGAACGATAGGTGGAAATCTCCTTCCGGATTTCCTCCTCTACCTGTGCCAGAGCTCGGAAGTTTGATATCAGGTCTTGGGTCGTCCAGAGCCGGGGGAGATCCTCGTATCCCTTTCTGAACCCAAACCAGCGCCCCATTTGTAGCAACGTGTCGTACTGGCGAGAGGTACGCAGGAAGAAGGAAACCGAGAGTCCCTCAAGGGTAAGTCCACGCGCCAGGACCGATCCGCCCACGACAATGTAGGTCTTGGCTTCGCCAGTGAAGTCCAGACGTTCGAGGCTCTCACCGTTCTCAACAACGAGTTCCAAGGCTTCTAGAACCTCGGCGAGGAGGGGTTTGAGCGTACTGTCCAAGAGAGTTGAGTCGCTCTGCTCACTCAGAGGGCTTCTCACAATCTCCTCTGAGAAAACTTGTCGCACCAAGAGTCCGGCGCTCCCCGAGAGCGATTCAATACAGGGCCGATTAGCTGCGAGCCAAGCGCTAATGGCATCAGCCATGCTGTCGTGCTGTGCAATGTATGCGGAGGTGTGCACGAGCATCGTCATGTGCTCGCTCTGCTGCCCTCGCGCGCGGCGAATGGCGCAGGTGATCAGGAACCAGACAATCGCCCTCTGCAGCTCAGGCGTCACAGCGGGCGTGAACGTCTTATGGCCGTTCTTTCCCTTGGGAACAAGCTGATCGACCTCTTCCGCCGGAATGGATCGGAACATGTCCCGTCCGAAGTCGACCGCATCGTCGTCGGCAGACGCGTCGGCCTCACCAAAGACCTCAAGTGTACCGAAGTAGCCCTTGGGACGAGGCAGCGCGGTAATGAAATCCTCTGGATAAAGATCGTCCAGTTTATCTGCGCGAACTGGGAACGGATTGATAAATACATTTGCAAACGGCGTCGCGGTGTATCCGACGTACGAGACGCAAGGCAGCGCTGCAATCAGCCTGCGGATCGCCTCGTTGATCCGAGTCATCTCTTCATCATCGGCGCCGGAATTCACGGATGCCTGGTCGCATTCGTCATCGATGATCAGTGCCTTGAGCTTTCGCTTGATTGGCCGAGCCGTATTAGTCACAGTCTCGAGCAATTTCTCGAGGCGCGTAGATTCCTTTTTAATCACGGCCAGCTGAGCGCCGCCCTTGTGCGGCATCACAAACTGACCGTTTGGTGGCCTGACAAAGTCGCCGTTGTCTTCCGCGGTGGTGTACTTCTGCCACAGAGTGCCGTGCCTATTCACGACGTCCGCTTCGATACGGCGCTGAGTCTGCGCCCGAAGCTTGTTGGTTACACCGCCAAGAAGAATGATCAGGTTGTAGCCAGCATCCACGGCCTTGGCGATGACAGCAGTCATGTTTGCAGTCTTGCCGGACTGGACATACCCGACGACCAGTCCTCGACATCTGAACTCATCCTCAGCTGGATTCGCGAGCAGGGAGACGATCTCGGAGGATGATTCATCCAGCGATTCGGACGCGTCCTTCCATTTCTTGACTTCGCGAAGATAGTTTAGAAGCGCAGGCCAGTGCCTATCGTGTTCCGTCGGACCGTTATACCAAGTCGGCCGTGGCTTGATGAGTGAATTCTTGCGCAGAATTTCAACATTCTGGAACGACGATCGGACCAACTCGATAGCAGCTTGGAAGTTGGCATCCATCTGTTCTGGGAACGAGCCCATTACAGTTTCGAGGGCCTGCCGCGCCGCCGCCGCGGCTGCGTCCAAAGTGTCATAACTTGGGAGCTTCTCACGGATGATCGTGGAGAGGGCTTCTACTTGTGTGTTCAAGTCGGCATCCTGCGCGTTCGTAAACCGGGGGCGACGACAGGCATCGAGCCGAATGCGCCCCCTGCGACATCCATGCCCTCTGGGAGGGTCGTGAGACTGTGACCCATGTCGCTGATTGTTTACGACAAAATCTGTCCATGCAACCACCATTTGGTCGCACTCCGCTCAGATCGCTGCCGATCCCCGGGTGCCTCGCTACCGATCAAGATACAGGGGACAGGGTTGCCGTGGCGCGACCAGGAGCGATGAACTGGCGGCCACCAAGAGCCGTCATCGGCGCGGCTGCGTAAAGATTGATCAGCGCCAAGCGATGCCGGGCAATGAGGTGTGCCGGAGGCGCCTCGAAGGGAGCGTATATTGGTGCCCCCTGAGCGTGCGGGCAGTGGCTACGGGCGTGCGGCCATTCTGGCCAGTCAGGGAGCCGCTAGGAATTGCTGCTGGGAAGCTTGGAGCGTAGCAAGGGCGCCCCCGGTACGGTGCCGGGAGCGCGCCGAGCTAACGAATCCGCTCCCAATCCGGCCGCGTCCGTACCCGCCACTGCTGCCGCAAATCCCGCAAATCCGGAGCCCGCTCCCCCGCATCCCCAACAATCATCACCATCAGTTGCATCGAAGAGTTATCCACCAGCATCACGGGCTGGCCGTTGGCGTGCAGTACGAAGTACCGCTCACTCCCATCCCCCGAGCTCACCTCCAACCGGACTCCACCCCGCGCCTGTGCAAACGCCTCAGCCTCTTGCCGCATGACTCCGAAGGAATAGTCCGACAACCTGCGGTAGGCCTTCACCTCCAGCGTCGCCTGGGGAAGGAAGTAGTCTGAGATCACCAAACCCATCACCATGAGCGTGCTGGTTACAACAACGGGCGGCACCCTCATAGGTCGCGCTGCGGCAACCCGGCCGCAGCGCAGCAGACCCACAGCGCAGGCACTACCCACGCACCTGCAGGCAGGCGCTGGCCTGTGCCGTCAGCGCCACGCAGGCCAGCATCAGCCCTTCCATCGTGCGGTCGCCCAGGTGCTGCGCGGGTTCTCCGTTCTGTCGCGCGCGCTCTCCGGCCAACAGCATCTCCTGCACCACGCGCAGGCCTGCCAGGGCGCAGTCTGCATCGGCCAGCGCCATGCGCCGGCCTGGCGCGGCCGAGCGCTCCGGCCAGGGCTGCCCATCGGCAGCGGCGCCGCTCTGGATGCGCCGCAGCGTGGCGAGGAAGGCAGTAGGGTCTGCACCGCTGTCCAGTTCGGGCTCGGCATTGGCCGGGGCGGTGGCAGCGTGCAGTGGGCGGAATTCCGATGGGTTCATGGCAGTGCTCCGTACAGGACAGACGGCAGCGCCACCCCGTAGGGCGGCGGACGGTGCGTGGCTCGAAAACCGGTTAACAACCAAGCCGGCGGGTCCGAAGACCCCCACGCACCGCCCGCCATTGAACGCGAACGGATTGCCAGCCGACGCCACGGAAAGGTGACGCCGGCTGGCAAGCGCAAACACATGGTTGTTAAACGGGTTTTCGACGCCCGCGCCACCTCGTGTCAGGTGGCGATGCCAAGGTGTACTCGCACGGCTGCGAGAAGCCAAGAAACTGTGGCCCTGCAGGGCTGCAAGTGTTGACGCTTGCAGCATTGTGGCACGGAAGGAAAGCCGCCAATCCCCTTGCAGCACAGCGCTCGCGGCGAAAGTTAAGCTGCCACCGCCAGGTCGAACGTGCAGCGCACTTCTCGCCAGGCGAGTTGCTCAATTGCGACACACCCTAATCCAGCGCCCGCGATCAAAATGGGCCGATTGCGTCACCTGCTTAACACTGACTCCCAACCCAGGGCGTGGCCAGAGCGCAAATCCAACGCCGCCCCGCACGGCGTTAGATCGGCATAGCAGCAGGAAACCCAGGCGCGGCCGGTCGGTACGGGCTGGCGTGAGGGGGGCGCGCCAGACAACCTAAGCTGGCCCCACCCACCTTCGCAGCATCTCCAGCAGTTCATCTGGCCCCTGGTCAGGCGACAGTACATGCACGCCAGTTCGATGGCTGGCGTGGAATGCCACATCCTCCAACCACGGGGCTCCACCGGCACGTGGCACCAGCAGTAGTGAGCAGTCGGGGCGCTGCCCATTCCAACGCAGCGCATCTTGGTAGACGTGCGCAGAACGCATGGCGTGCAGTACGTTCTTCCGCGAGGTGCGGTACTTGGCATCCAGCACCAGCATCCTCTTGTCTGCACCAGTCTCGGTGGTCACCACAATGTCAGGCTTCAACTGCAGCGAAACGCTGCTCATGCCCGGCGTGCCCTGCTCCGCAGTGGAGAAGGTCCGCTGCAACAAGACTTCTACCCGAGTCCCCTCGCATGTGCCCACGTGCCGGACGATATCTACCGTCGCGCTGCGCTTGCATGCCCATGTCAGCCCGGGGAAGAGGGCGCGAACTGCCTGAACGACCTGCACGAAGCACCATCGCTCATAGATCTCCCAGGTAGGACTCAGCCATAGCGATTCGTCTCGATCCGGTCCATCCACGCCCGGGCGAAGCGCTGCCCATCCCAGGCGGTACGCTCTGGCATAGGTGGGGTTGGCGGAGATTGCAGTCAGTCCCGATGCGTCGATCTCTGCGCGCGCGACAGCAGCATACGGGTCGCGCGTTGCCAGGCTGCGCAGTCGTGCAGAGAGGGCATTCAGAAACATCAACTTTCTACCGATACGACGGGCCAGCGGCGTGCGAGCGCCTTCGGCGTCCTCGTGCTGTGCTATCCGCCGAAGGGCCTCTTCCACGTTGCTGCAGCGCAGACGCAACGCGGCCAACGAGCGCGCCAGTGCACGGTTCGCGGGATTGTCCAGGTTCTCGTAGGAGTGCATCACCTCCATCGGCGGCGCGCACGTATCCAACCCCGGCTGCCGGCGGAGAACGGCGCCAGCATCTGGATGACGCATCATCCTTCGCGCCGATGTGGCATCGATGCGCTTCACCTGGTGAAAAGGGATACGCCGGCGCTCGTGCCGTAGCCGGGTAAGAGGGCGCTCGGCTACTGCTGTGAAGGCGGCAAGTGCGGCATCAGCATGGCGCCTCAATCGCGCGTACTGCAGCAACACCGTTGTCAGATCGCCGGTCACGCCGATTCCAGACTGGGCGGCCTCGGTGCCAAGAACCAGTGCAGGATCGAACGCGTAAAGGTCGTCCAACATGCCTTGAAACACGTCGGACCCCAGCTTTCCTTCGTCAGGTGCCACATCCAGGTGGTACGTGGCCAGCCGGTGGCCGGCCCTATCCACAAGCTCGACAGACACCTGGCCCGCATAGAAGCCGGGGCACCACTGCAGCATCGGTCCGCTGCTGGTACTCACCGTATCCAGCAACGCCTCGTCAATATAGAGCAAGGCGTTTGCCGGAACTGCCGGGAAGTGGTAGACCCCCCGCTCACGAAAGCCGCCGCAGACGGCGCCAGGTACCAGGTGGAATTCGACGCCCGACTGGTCAAGGCAGATCAGTGCTGTCATCGCATTAGCGCCAGAACCGCGCGCTTCCCTGCTCGCGCAGATCCGCACAGAGTTCGCGCGCCTTGCCGGCAGACTTGCTCAACCCATGGCTTTCCAGCACGCCTGCGACCGCATCAAAGGCATCCCGTAGCCGCTTGGTGTCTTCACCACGCAGCTTGGGCAGGATCTTGGCATACACAGAGTGATCCAAGGCTTGGGCCGCAGTGAGAGCGCCCCCTTCCACGCCCGCTTCCACGTAGCCCAGCACATCGGCAATCGTGCGCCAGCCGAAGTGCAGTCGAACGGCACGCAGCGGCGTCATCAGTGCGTTCAGCACAGCCTTTACCTGTGCCAGTGCTTCTGCGCCCAGCGTCGAAGATGTCCAGCCGGGGTAGTCGTTCACCGGTATGTCCCAGAACTCGATCACGGCACTGCGGTCCAGCACCTTGTCACTCAGCCCATGGGTGGTCTCGTCCATGTTCACCGTGCCGATGATGACCAGGTTGGACGGATAGTCGATGTGTCCGGGCACATCGCCAACCTCGTCCCCAAGGGCATGCAGCTCAACCGCATCGCCGCTCTCCATGGCCGACAGCAGGGGCGCCAGGTACTGCTCGGGATGGGAAAGATTCATCTCATCCAGCAGCACAACGTAGGGGCGGTCAGGATCTGCAATCGCACGCAGCAGGAACTCCAGGAAGCCGGTACGCATGTACACATCGGTGTCGATCGGATTGACATAGCCAAGCAGGCTGCTCGGGTCATGCCACCCGGGTTGTACGGCAACAATATGGTACCCGCGCTGCCCCGGATCGGCTTCAGCCACGCCAGCCCACAGTGCCTTGGCATAGCCCAGCGCAAGTTGAGTCTTGCCGGCGCCGCTCAACCCGGTCAGTACGGCGAAGTGGCGGCGCGGGTGTCTGCGGTTCCACAGCCCGGCGTGCAACTGCGCAATCAGACTGGGGTCGAAAGCCAGATCGGCGGGAAACGATGCCGTGATCTCGCTAAGCGACGGCAGGTTCGACCAGAGGTCCTCAACTTCATCGACGGGCGAATCCGTCCGTACCTCGTCGGCATCCTTCACTACGGGAGACAGCTCGCCCGGTATCCAATGGATACGGGACGCCCACGCACGCCCCCGCTGGGTCAGGTGCAGGACCTTCCCGGCATCCAGCTCGGCCAGTTCCATCCCCTTGATCCAGTTGATGAGCACGGTCGGGGCGAAGTTGCTGGTCCAGCCAGGATTGACCTTCTGTAGACGGCTGATCGCCTGCTTCTGCGGAAGGGGGGCCTGGTTGAGCATGTAAAGGAGATTGTCGAAGCCCAGGATCTGGGTGAGCAGCCAGTCGGAGACCTCCTCTGTTTCGCCCGATTCCAGGAAGGCCTCGCCTCGCGGTGTCAGGAACAGATCGTCGCCAGACGAGCGCAACGCGCCCCATTCAGCGATCAACGCGTTCAAATTGGTACCCAGCGAGTTGGTCGCCAGCTTTGGATTCACCGAGCGGATATGTTCAAGGAAGTCCGCACGCTTGCGCCCTCCCTTGGCAAACTGCAGCATCGCCAGCACGCTGGCAACCGATCCGTTGATGGCCAGCATGCCGCGCCGGCGGCGGCCGGCGGGTAGCGGGTTGAGCCGAAGGTCTCCGGCAGACTCGCTGGGAAGCTCGGTCGCCTCGCTTCCATTCTCCTGAACGTAGTGCACGTACAGGACCCATGGAAGGGTCATGCGTTCCTCGCGGCTGCGGAAGACTATGCCAGCGCTATCCAGCCGCTGCAGGATGCGTTGGTGCAGCTCCGTGCGGTGGTCGGAGCCAATGCTCAGCCCCAGCGCTCTGGCCAGGCTTTTCAGCTTCTGATAGTGCGCAACGGTGGTGAAGTCCTGCGGCCACAGCGAGGCGAAAACACGGTACTGCTTCAGTCTGGGCTTGCGGTCAGTAAGCGCTACGACCATCGCGCTAACTTCTTCCCACGCCGCGCCCAGCCAAGCAACACGCTCGCTGAAGGAGTCGGGCAACTTGGCTTGCTTGAGTGACCAGAGCTTCTCGGCGATTTCCTTGTTGGCAATGACGGCAGACACATCAATGTGACCCTGCCCGGTAGCCGCGATAGTCTGGACTTCCCAGAGTTGGTGTTGGAAGTCGCGCCCGACGAACGTGTCGTGGTCAGCGCCTTCCACATGAACAAGCCATTCGGCTACGCGCGAGATCCAGCTATCCAGGCTGTGCCCATTCCGGTGTAGCTCCAGCGCTCTGGCGCTCGCTTCCCTCAGTCCGGCGTCATTAATCAGATCAAAGGCCATTGCAGCCATCCCCTTGGCAGGTCGAACAAAATTCACAAAAAGGCCCGTGCGCGCTCATGCCCGCAGCAGGCGTGCGTACTCGGCATCGAGGTACTCATCAACGGCGTCGTGATCAAGACTGCCGGCGGCGATGAGTGCTTTCGTTTCAGTCAACGACACGCACCCGAAGCGCACCCATGCCACCATGTTTCCTCTAAGCAGGAAGCCAATGATGTCGCCGCCAGAGCGTAGTGCTGCGTCGCCGACATCCACCAGGCAGAGGCTGCCATGGCTGACGAGCAGCATTCTCCGAAGCTCGGGAATGCTGCCAAATGGCATGCACTGCGACAGCGGGCGGCTATGCACCGCCCACTGCTTAACCACCCAGGTAATGCGGGTTAGAACTTCGGTCAGCATCACCGGTATTGCCATCGCCAGGCCATGGCGGAAATCATAGCCTTGCTCGAAAACCCGGACCGCAATGGTGGCGAAGGTCTGCCGGTCCTTGCCGAAGCTTCCTACATTCACAAACTGAAGCAGAGAATAGAACGGCATCGGAATGCCAGAACCGCGCCCCTGCGCGCCAGAAGATCCGGCGACATCAGAGAACAAGTGGCCGATCCAATTGACGAACCCGGCAAAGATCTTTGCCGAAAGGGTTCGGCCTGTCAGCTCGAAGGTCTCCGTATCCACCGAGACCAACTTCCCATCGGCAACGAAGTGCGCGGTGCTGCAGAACTGATCAAGGATGGAGAAGAACAGGCCGACCAGGTCAGGGGAATGACCAAGGCTCTTGATGTGGTGGTTTCGGGTGCTCATCTTGAACAGACCGCCAACATCGCCACCATGGCGGTGGTCATAGTTGATACCAAAGGTCCGCTCAAGCCAGCCTATCGCGCTTCTTGTAGGATCGCTGCCTTCGGCGGGGCCCTTCCAGCCCATCAGGCGGGCAAACTGCCGTACCGCTCCGTCAACAAAGGAGTCAGCTGCCTTGCCCAGTGGGCTGGCATCCTCGCCTCCTGTCGCGCTTGCCGCGCCCACAAAAAGCACATCGACAAGGCCGCCGATTACGCCGCAAGCACCTGCCAGCATGTAGTCGTACTTGTCACAGTCTGCGGCTTTCAACGAGAAGTCCTCGAGCACCATCTTCTCGAATGCCACGCGTTGACTGGGTGTCATCAGGTTTGCGAACGGATCTTCCTTTAGGTCGATCCTGTTCCGTGCCGCATAGGCAATCAACTGCGCCTCGTACTCCTCGTCCGAAGTATCGGCAGAGATCAAAATGCCATCGATCAGCGAGAGCGGCGCTATTGCTCCGGGCTGGGCATCGGGTTCGCAATGCAACTCGGCATGAATGTTGAGTAAGAGCTCTGTATCTTGCCCGGGGAAAAGTACAGAGGCATCGGCACTGGCGAGCATTGCTTCTGCCAGCGCAATGGCGTCGTCCAGTAGAACGTCCTGCTCGACCTGGGCCAACGCCATGGTATCCAGCACAGACGAGATGTTGCCGAGCTGTGCTTCGATTGCGGCGACCTGGTGCTGCTGGACACGCACGCGATTGCCGTGCGCATCCAGCTCTTCGTCCGGAGTCATGACCACAGGTTGGAAATGCCCCGGGTGGCCTTGCTAGCAAGATCTGTCACCTTGCCGGCAACCACATCGGACACACTGAAGTAACCAATCGCCTGGAACGACTGGGCGAGATCCTCCAGCTCCCGAACGCCGTAATCTGCCTTCAGTACAAGTCGTTCCACCTCGACGGTGGTCTCGTCCTTGGTCTCCTGCACCATGTGGGGCTCATAGTGGCTGATGATCCATTCCCCCAGCTCCCGTCGGGTGGGGTCGCGTGTGAGACTACGAACACGTTCCTCATCAAGGTAGCGGGCGCAACTGAGCTTTGTTGCGCTGCTCTGTGCGGCTTCAGAGCGCTCGTTAAGCACTTTGCCGGCGCCTGTAAGCTGGGTCATCAACCGCATCAGCTTTTCGATCTTGTCGCTTTGCGCGCCGTGCATTTTGATCTGGTCATTCAGCCGTAGCGTGACGCTGTTGATGTCCGATACGAGCAGCGAAAGGGTCAGCTGGGTCTGCTTGATGACTTCCGCAAGCATCAGGCCCCTTCGCTTGAATCGGGTCAGTTCATTGGCCCCGGTCAGCTTGCGAATACCTGCGTACGTCCCGACGCCAATGAGTACAGCCACGCCAATGCCGGTGGCCATGCTGGAAAGGCCAAGGATGCCGCCCAAGCCCAGCGTGGCCAGCCCGGATGTCATGCCTGCCGCAGACATGCCAATGACCGACCCGGACAGATACACAGCAGCCAAGGGCGTGCCGACCGCGGCGGCCTTGGCTGACAGAAGCTTCATGGTTTCTGTCAGCTGATCGTCGGTGACATCTTCCTTCAGCATGTCGTGCTCGCTTTTGATCGCGAGTACAACCAGTTCAGCGTCTGCCTCGGTCACGCTGAACAGCTGCTGGTGTAGGTCGAGGAAGGCGAACTGATCTCGATAGCGCCCGGTCATGCAGTGATGAAGGTTGATGAGCTCCTTCACCAATGAAACGTGGACGAGGTGAATCTGGCCATCAGGGCAGGCCTGGTCGAGATCTGCAACCAGCTTTTCGACGAGCTCGCGCTGGTCGCTTGCAGCGATGTACACGCGTACAGCCATGCGCGATTCTTCGTTGAGATTCAGGCGCGTCATCAGCAGCATGAGCTCGGCGAACACCTTGTGGCCGAGCTCCTGCCGGTTCTCGTAGGCCGCGTTCACTGCAATCTTGACATACGCCACCTTCAGCGACTCTGCCATGTCCTCGATAGGAATGGACTGGGCCTCTTCCTGGTGGTTTTCGAAGTTGCTGATGGCTTGCTGGAGAATATCGGCAAGCGGCGGCAGATTCAGGTAGGCGCCGCGGATATCGATACTGGCGCCATTGACCTGCGAGAGGCGGACCAGCTTATCCACCTTCCCGGCCTTGCCTTCAATGGGGACCTCGAGATACTGCGCGCTCAGCAGGTCGGAGTAGGGGAACCGCTGGGGCTTGCCCAACAGGGGGCGGTAGATGACTTGTTCGCCAGTGAACAAGAGGCCTTCCTTTGCGCTGCCGAGCAGGGTGTCGTCGTAGACCGCGACCACATTTCCCGGCTTTCCTGCGTAGTCAAAGGCGCCGATGGCGTTGTTGAGCTTCTTCTCTTCGATGTTCGGTGCGATGTAAATCCGCTTCGCGGAGATCTCCACAAGGCGTTCCCGAAGGAATACGTTGATGTTGCCCATATCAGCCCCTGTTGCGACAGATGATCTACCTGGCAGGGGCGCTCATCCGAGCAGGGAGAGCAGGACCCGGCCTGGCCCCGTCAAGAGTGTGACGCGTTACTCATCTTTAGAACATCAGATTTGTCTGATGTGGTGTCGGGATTAGCCTGACATCCATCCATCAGGCTGTGGCCGGGGGCGTGCTGAACAGGGGGCGATCAGCCCATCCGCATGGAATGCGATGGGGTATCCTGGGCGCGTGCATCTTGGCTCTGCTGCTCATTCTGCATCGCCAGCGCACGTTCCTGGCCGTCAACACGAAGCCCCTCAAGCTGCTGCATCGACTGCTGGACCGGCGTCTCTACCGCCAGCGCTGTGGGCATGGCCGCGCGAAGATGGGCCGGGTCAGCCGGGTCGCCCTGGACGATGAAGACCGTGTGGCCAGCGGGGGCCTGGTGAGTGGCATTGCTGAGGGCGACGTGGTCCACCCGGTGCATGCCCGCCTCTACGGCCTTCACAGTCAGGCTTGCGGCCAGCCTTTCGCTGGTTTCATCGAAGGGGCGGCCCAGCCCGGCGTCGATTTCGGCGACATGCTGCTTAATCTGCTGATGCAGTGCGGCGTTCTCGTGCCTCGTCGGCAGGCCTTGGGCGCTTGCCAAGGAGTCCTCGCGCAGGGGGACCTGTTCGGATGCCAAGGTCACCGGGCTCTTCATGATCGTCCGGTGCGGATCGTCGGGATGGAACGCGTGCGACTTCTGCTGACGCTCGAGGCGGAGTTCCCGTGTTTCATTGAGCCGATCAATGGTCTGTCGATCGGTTTCCTCAATCGTGATCTGCCCCAGTGCACGGGCGACGGGGCTGCCTGCCTTTACGGCTTCACCCGCGCCCACCCGCCATTGGGCCTGTTCCGGCGAGTATTCATGCATCCGGATCTTGTTGCCGATGTGTGGCGCCGGGCATGTTGTCGTTGCGCACCACGCCCAAGGCCAGCTTTCCGTAGCCATCTGCCCCTTCATGCTGTGCCAGGTAGTTCCAGTAGAGCTCGCGATTTCCAGACTTCGCGTAGGCGGTAAGAACATCAATATCGCGTTGGCTCAGGCCGGGGGCGTCAGTTCTTCCTTGAGCGGTCATTGTCAGGACCTCTTGTACTTGGCAAGGGCGGTGCGCACAGCAGACTCGATGCGCTTCCAGTCTTTCAGGATGACCCGGGGATAGGTTGCAGTGATCGAGATGCTGTCCTCAACATCCACGAAGTAGTGGATGCAGCCGGCTACCCGGCTGTCTTCCGTGTCGGCCAGTCGATCACCGGAGATGGTGAGGCCGTCGGGGAAGTGAGTTTCGCTCTCGCACTTGATGAAGGTGGTAAGTTCGCCATCGCCATTTCGAGCGACGTACCAATCCTTCTCCATGCGCAGATTGCGGGGCTGGGGCATCTTCGTTTCCTGCTCCAGTGCCTTCTGGAACGCAGGCATCAATGCTTCGTTGATTGCGTAGGGCACCAGGCCGAAGCGCTCTGGCTGAGGTATCCGCAGGTCAAGCCGTTCGGTTGGGTCGTTGCGCAGTACCGATGTCGGCGTCGAGGTCTGCTCCGTGCTGGCATAGCGCTCCAACAAGCCTCTGATAGGGGTGCGATCAATATGCTGCAGGCCAATGACCACAGAGCGCTGGAAGTCTTCCATCGAACGATCCGGGCGGGTGCCCGGTGGGGCGGGGCCCAGGTCGGGCCACAGAACGGTCAGCCCAACGCTGCCATCGAAGTACGGGCCGATCTGGTTGTCGTAGTAATTGGCGGGGAACATGAATCGGTGCGGGCCGATCCTGGCCTCCACAGGTTCAGTGGTGTAGGTGTGCCCTTTGATCGTGCGGCGCACGCCGGGATCTTCACTCATTTCAGCCTCCTTGCTTTGCGTTTCCATGGATGAGGAATTCATACATCCGCCGGCGCCCAGTGCCAGCACTGCCGTGACAGCACAGCGAAAGCTGAAAGCAGCAATCTTCATGGAGTCAATCCATTGCTCATCTAGCTGAGAAATATACGTGCCGTGCGGTTGGCGCGTCGACCACTATCGACAGGATTGATCTTTCAATGGGCTCCAGTTGAGGTCGAAGGAATTCAGTTATCCATTCAGCAAGCCGATTGCGTCACTTACTTAACCCTCACGCCCAACCCAGGGCGCGGCCAGAGCGCATCGTCGCGCTCCAGGTCGTAGTCACTGCCAAACGCCAGCGCCGCCTCGCGCGGCGGCAGATCGGCGTAGCAGCCCAGCAGGGAGGCATCCATGCCAGCATCCTGGTGGTCGATGGCGAACAGGTAGAGAAGTTCGGCATCGAAGGCGGCCAGCCAGGTGGGATCGATCGGTGCCATGGTCATGGTCCAAGAGGGAATTCGTGGGTACCGGGGGGCGATCACCCAATGCTCGCCGCACGCCCCCTCACTTCCTGCTGCATCCGCTCCTCCTGCGACTGCTGCTCAAGCTCACGGCTCATTGCACGCTGCTGCGCTTCCTGGCTCACGCTTTCATACCGCTGCAGCGATTGCTCAACCGGCGTCTGCACGGCTTGCGCTGTGGGCATTGAGGAGCGCAGATGCGAGGGATCGTTCAGCTCCCCCTGCACCAGAAACACCGTCTGTCCCGCAGGGGTCTGCGCGGTCGCGTTGTTCAGCACCACGTGGTCCACGCGTGACAGGTCGCTGTCTTTGGCCAGCACCAGCAGGCTCGCGCTCATTCGTTCGCTGATCGCATCGAAGCTGCGCCCATGCTTGGCATCCAGGGCAGCTACTCCATCGCGAATCTGTTCGTAGAGGGGGTAGTCGGGGTGGCCCGGCAACAGCGGGCTGCCTGCATTTTGGGCTTCCTCCGCTGCCTTGCCGGCGTGGCTTTGCACTGCATGGGTGGGGCGTTCCAGTTCCTGTCCCACGGCGGGAACGAATGGGCGTTCGCGTTGCTGCCCATCCATCTGCGGCAGGGCAGGGGTCGGGGACCCATGGGCCGATTGCATGCGCGCCATGTCCTCCACGGTGGTGGTGGAAGTCAGCTCCATGCGGTTGCCCGGGGCGGTGCCGAAGGAGGCGATGGCGCTGTCTGCGCTGGGCGCGTGCGTGCGCGGGTCCGGCATCAGTTCCAGCGTGATGTCGGTCTGCTTCCCAACGGCGGCAAGCTTCTGTTCAACTGCAGCGGTAGTGGCGGCAAGCTGCTCCTCAGTGCGGGGAATGCCGTGCTTTGCGTACAGCGTCTCCACTTGGCCGCGCACGCCCTCAGGTGCGATGTGTACCGTGGCCTTGATCTGCTCGGCCATCCTGCCCATGTCTGCAATGCCGGCATTCTGGCTCTGCCAGGTGATCTCCAGCTCATCGCCGATATTGCGATTGGCCTGGCTGTTGAAGCCCACGCCCTCGTGGACCCACTGGCCATCCGCATCACGGCTGTAGCTGCGGCCGTCGCTTGCACGCAGGGTATCGGCGCCGTCCTGCGCCTTGCGGATTGCCTGCGGAACGGACGGGTTCTGCGCGTCGCCGAAATCACTCCAGCGGCCCTGCTCGTGGGCCACCATGTAACGCGATGCCACCGACGCGGGAGTATTGGCTGCGTTCTGCGCGATGACGGTGCGCGATTGCTCATCCAGGGCCGGTTCGCGTTCCGGCGGAACGGGCTCGCGCCGGGTGATGGGCGTGCGCCCATCAACGACTTCACGTATCTCCAGCTCCCATTGCCGCGAGACGGTATCGCGTACGAACTCCCTTCCGGTTTCGAAGGCGCTGGGTGGAGGCTCTTTCAAGCCACTGGCATTCAGTCGATAGGGATTCTGCGGCGGTGGCAGGTTGGCCAAGCCCAGCTCGTAAGAGGCGCGGGCGGCCTGCCAGTTCAACTGGCGCTCCAGCGTGCCAGTGGCCACATAGTCGGCTTTGAAGGTGACATCGGCACCCTGTGCCGTCTGTACGGGCCGCACTTCCACGCCAGTCCCCAGATCGGCGCTCTGCACCTGCTGTTGCTCGGCGCCGCGCAGCCAGCGGCCCTCCGGGTCTGCCGGGCTACGCGTCCAGGTGCGATGCAACGGGTCCTGCTGGATATAGACCCGCTCGATGTCCTTCTGTGCGGCCCACTGTTCACCTAGATGGGCGCCAAGCGCCCCGCCAGCGATGCCCGCAACGACAGCGCCCGGGCCCGACCACGAACCGGATACGACCCCAATGCCCGCACCTGCGGCGAAACCGCCCAGCGCACCGCCCAGGTTGCGGCCGACGAAATGCGCCGAAGTGGAATCGGCCCCTGCGGTGTTGCCTTGCGAGTTCAGTTCAACCCACTTGTGGCCGGAGGTGGCGAAGTCGTGCGCCATAAGGGCGACGCCGGCCACGCCCAGCGCCTTCATGCCGGGGTTCACCCCGTGAGGTACTGCCTCGGCTACTGCCACGCCCGGAGGCCCGCGCGGTGCGCCCGGCCGCAGCGGCGAATGGGGCAGAGGCTCGGGAAGATCGGCGAACAGGCGCGGGCCTGTGGACAGCGCCGAGCGAGCAGCGACCCATTCCGCGCGGGTGGTGGACATCTCGTGCAGGCTTAGGGCGCTGTAGTCGTGCAGGGGCTTTTCGAAGAGGGTCTTGCCCATGGCGTCATAGCCATCGATGGGCTTCAGGTGCAGGCGCACCTGGGCCACGTCGACCGCTTGGCCAGTGTTGGTGGTGGCGTGCTGGGCCAGGGTGCGCTCAAGGGTCTGGTACTCGGCGGCTGACTGGCTGGCGAAGGTGAGCGGGTCCGGACCGAAGGCGCTTATGGGGTAGCCGTTGATGCGGAGTTGGGGGTGTTCGAGGGCGGTGGGTAGTTCGAACCTGGCGAAACCACGGTTGGAAGGTGCGCCGTCCACAAAGGCGACCAGCGGTTTGCGCGTCGCGATGGCGTTCTCGAAGAATGTCGGGCTACCGGCGTTCCACATCACGTCCTTGAGTGCACCCGCATGGTTCTTGTCGAAGGGGACAATTCCTTTCGAAACCATCTCGTTCTTGAGGCCAGCTACCATCACCTGAAGATCGGGAATATGCGCGGGGTCTTTGGTTAGCCCATCAATGAACTTTCCCCACGGCGTGTCGCCTATTATCCCCGACTTGCCATTGATGTCCTTCGAGTACACCTCAGCGTTTCTGGAATTGTAGTTGCCTGCATTGTCCTGACCGGAGAACGCAAGGTAATCGACCCCGTCTGGAAGTCGGGGAGGGTGAGCCTGCATGCCGGCGGTCACATACTGTTCGAAGCTGACGTTGGCGGAAGGGCCAGATCCGGGCGACTTGAGATACGTGATGACATCAGACACCTGCTGCGCTGTCAGAGGGTCTCCGCTCCCAATCTGAGTTGCACCGCCAAGTGTGGTCTTCACAAAATCATCGAAGATGAACTTGCTCATGGCGTGTGACCTCAGTCGCCGAGCACAGGGACGTCGATGCTGGAAAGCACAATGGAACCGTCCTCTCTTTGAGCGACGTTTGCAGGCACCGGGACTTGCGATTCCAGTAGTGCCTGTCGGCTGGTAACCGCCAGATACCGTAGGGCCTCATCGTTGTCAGTCCGACCGGCAAATGACAGTACGAAGCCTTGTGCGAGGCCTTGGAGATAGGTGAAGTCGTCATCCGCACTACCCAACGTCTGCTTGTATGACAGCATGTCTTGGATGACCTGAGGGCGCCTAAGGTCAAAGACGAAGGCGTGAACGGGGTAACCCACATCTTGGGTCAATTCATCCCACCCATCGAACCCTAATCCGCCTACCCGTGACTCTCCTCTATAGATGGCGAAGTGATACTCAGTCCCTTGCCGGCCGTCCGCGAGGACAGTCGGTCCAATTCTTGGAAGAGGGATCTCTGTTTCGCTGATCGGATCGAGCGAAGAGTAGGGCTTGGCTTGGAAGTGGAAGGGCATCTCAATTCCTGCAGTTCGTGGTGAGACTACTGGTGATGACCAGTCAAATTGGCCAATCGGAGTTCACAAGAACAAGGAGGGCTTCACCAGCGGTAACACACCGGTCGCCCACGCGAACGTTCAGTCAACGGTAGCAGCGTCGGCGGTCTCATGATGAAGTCCATAAGCAAGTCCCTTGCTTCACATGCGCCAACTATATGAGGCGTTCCTGCTGTACTCCACACCCTGGCTCGCGGACGCACGGGATTGCTGCCTGCGTCACACATTCGGCAAGCCAATTGCGTCACCCGCCCCGCCTCCAGTTGCCCGCAAGCCAACTGGATTCCAGATGGTGTCCTGGAGTGCTCCTGGGTCCCATACCCCACGCGGTGTAATGCTTCATGAGTCGAGGAAGCCGTGCAGCCTCCCTTTCACCTACTCCGAAACACTCGCCGCGCCATTGGGGCCAGAGCCAGGTCACTTCAGATAGTCGATCACCTCGTCCCTCTGTTGCGGACTGATAATGGTGTCGTCGGCTACATTTGTCGCTGTAGAGAACGTCGTCCTGGCATAGTCATCGAAGGTGAAGCTCGCCATGAAGGTCCTCCTCAGACTTGGTGAGCGCAGATGAAGACGTTGGCGAGGATGATGGAGCCGTCATCGCAGATTGGAGTTCCCTCCGGGACCTGTACCCCAACTCGTGTCAGTGCGTCGGCGCGGGTGAAAGCTACAAAGCGCAGGTCCTGCGGGTTGCCGACCTGTACAGCGAACGAATTCACAAGACCCTGTGCAAGGCTCTGAATGAACGCAAATGGCTCATCTGAATTGCCGAGCGAGCCCTTGAACTTGAGCATGTCATTGAGTACCCAATCAGGGCCAAGGTCCAGTGTGTAACGGCGTTCGCGACCGCCGTTCGTGCTAATGAGTGCCTGCTTGCCAAAGAAGCCAATGGCCCACACAGTCTTGCTGTCGCGGTTAAACGTGTACTGGTATTCAATGCCTACGCTGCCATCCAGCTGAGCATCTGGGAGCACCCTGGGTCGCAGGATAGAGATTCCGCTCTGCTCATCTACGGCAGACTTCTCTGTAGGTTCGAAATCGAAGGGCATGACAGTGTTTGCCATTCCTGCTGCGCTCTCGGGATCCGCCCTTGGGAGGGGTTGGGTCAAAGGGGAGAGCGACTGAAAGGATACACATGACGCTCGACCGCATCGATGAAGCCGGTAATTCACTCCACCTGATGAGGCGATAGCGGACTTCCCTTCGCTCTGTTGGCTAGCCCACGCAAGGTCGTGCGCACAACGTCATCCAATCGGAACGCATACTGGAACTCGATGCCTGTTCCGCCTTGCGGCAGGCTTGCGGGTAGCATACGAGGCTGCGGGATGGATACGTTGCTGCTCTCGTCAACAGCAGAGCTCCCGAGTGGCCTGAAATGCATTGGCATAGTCTTCCTTACCCAGCCTCATTTCGCTGCTGCGCAACAGAAAGACTGGCCAGGAGGGCCACTCCATCGCATAGCTCCATGCCGTCTTCGGCTATCGCCACACCGAGTTGGCTCAACGAATCAACCCGACAAACGGCGACGTACCGAATGCTCTCGAAAATGCTGGGCTGAGTGGAGAAGACGTTCAGCAGTCCCTGCGCGACAGCGTGGATGAATGATGCGGTATCGTCGGAGTTATCGATATCTCTTTTCAGGTCGATGATCGATTCGAACACTTCACAGGTGCTAAGGTCCAGCGTGCAAAGACGCTCCTGTGCGCCACCCCGAACCGAAAGAATTTCGGTGCCAAGGATTCCGATCGACGCAATCCGCGCTCCGTCACGGCGGAAAGTGTATTGGTACTCAATGGCTTCGCTTCCGTCGGGCAGCTTTGCCGGCAGAATCCGTGGGAAAGAAATTCTTACCGCACTCGATGCGTCGAATGCGGAGTTGGAGTCTGGCTTGAACTCAATGGGCATTGCATTCCTCTGGAGGGGATCGATGTGCCTAGCCTTCACTGTGCGGACATCCACCCGCAGGCAGTTGACATCAGTCGCAGAGTTCAGGAACGCAGATGCTCGCCAGAACTATGGAGCCGTCGTCGCTCTGAGCGACGTTTGGTGGCGACGCTCCCAGCCGGACCAGATCATCAACCTTCGCCAACGCCACATAGCGACGACGCTCCGTGTTGTTGACTCGGCCGGAAAACACAGTCACAAGGCCCTCGGCAACGCTGCAGATGAAGGAGTACTTTTCATCGGTGTTCCCCAACCGCTTCTGCAGTCTAAGGATAGACTCTAGAGCCTGATGCGGACTCAATTCCAGCGTATAGCGAACTTCGCGATCTCCATGCTGTTCGATGACCTGGCTGGTGCCAAAGAATCCTGTCCCGCCAACCCTCTCATCTTTACGCCAAAACATGTACTGATACTCTATTTCGTCGCTCCCATCCCGCCTGATCGCGGGCAGCATTCTTGGGAAGGAAATGGTTACGCCGCTTTCTGGGTCAAACGCGGTGTTCTCGACTGGAATGAATCGGATTGGCATGGTGCTTTCCTGAGAGACCTTCGGGGCCGAACTTGAGTTGTGCGGTTTCATCAGTGCAGCGCTTGATCGCCGCCTGTCTGCAAAGTCACCATATCTGTAGGCTCACTGCCGCGCGAATCGACGTGAACATGGTTACCGACAGGGCCTGAAGCCATCGATCTGAAGTCTCGAGCATGCATTCGAGTGTTCATCGCCCCGCAAGACGTTGCGAAAGCGGGGCCGCCGGATATGAAGTCGCACATGATCGTCAGCGCCAATCCGCACGGACGGGATTGACTGCTTCAGCCAGGATGATGACGCTTCCATGGTGAGGGGGAGCCAAGCCAACTGTGGAAATATCGTTGCGAGCAAGTGCTTCGGCCGTGGTGGTCGCAACGTATCGCACGCCATACCTTGCACTGCTGTGGTCCATGTTCGCCAGCACCAGCCCCTGCGCAACTGAGCACAGGAAGACGAAGTTGCTGTCCTGATCGTTCAACGTCTGCTTGAAGCCGAGGATGGACCTTAGAACCCAGTCGCGACCCAGATCCAGAGAAAACACGCGTTCGCAACCGCTCTCTGTCTCAACCATCTCGTCGCTTCCAAACAGCCCCAGTCCGCCAACTCGCTGGCCATTGCGATGGAAGAGATACTGATACTCGGTGTGGCTCGCATCTTCGGGGGGACTCGCCGGCAGGATGCGCGGTGCGGTGATGATGACGCCGGTGTGGCGATCGACTGCGGTGCCTGGCTGACGCTGAAATTCCAGCGGCATGATTGATCCTTCAATGGAGTCGGGTTGCAGGTGATGGGATTCAAGGATTCCATCGCGTCCTGTTGCGGACTATACGCCCCTCATTCTGGCTGCTCTATGGGCCAGAGCCTAAGGTCCTCCACCATCCGCCACGCAAGCTGCTGGTTGCAATTTGGCAAGTACAGCTTCCTTGAATGCGAACTGATCCATGTTGTCTGACGTCAGAACACGTGAGCTGGGATGGAGAGCTCGGCCAGGATGATTGGGTCATCGGCTTCCAACGCGACACCTTCAGAGACGTCGATGCCGATGTGTCTCAGGGCTCCTGCTCGCGTGACGGCCACGTAGCGGACTTCGCGTACGTTGTCAGTCTGATTGGCGAAAACAGACAGCAGACCCTTCGCAACAGCCCACAGAAGATTCACGGGCTCATAGCTACTTCCAAGTTCTGCCTTGAGCCTGGCAATGAGCTCCATGGTGTGGGTGGAGCTCAGGTCCAGAGTGCGCTTCCAGCCCCAACAATCACTCTCTCCAGTTCGTTCCTCTGTTCCAAGTACAGACATGGCTGCAAGGATCCGCTCTCCTTGTCGGAAGGTGTACTGATATTCCGTGGCCTCGCTCCCGTCTGGGAGGTCTGAGGCGACGATTCTTGGGAGCGATATGGTTATGCCGTTGAACCGGTCGAAAGCAGTTCTTGCTTGGGGGTTGAACTCAACGGGCACGATCTTTTCCTGCCTTCCGATGATGAGTTTGTTGGGGCACGTTGATGATGACGTAATGTCTCGTGCGTAAGGGAGCCGGCCTTGTGCTGCCTGCCATTCGTTTAGTCTGGTGGCAGTTGGCCAAACCGCCATCTCTCATGGAGTCATCCCTCAGGGCGAACTGGCTGGTACATACGCCTCGGCAAGAACGACATGGCTGTGGGAGTCGACCAGATTCTGATCCGGGATCAGCACGCCTGCAGTTGCCAGCGCACTTGCGGTGGTGATCGCGACATATTGGAGGTGCTCTACGCTGTTGGGTCGGTCGGAACACGCCATTGCAAGCCCCTGAGCAAGGTCTCGCAGGAACGAGAAGTCGCTGTCGACGTTTCCTATCATCTTCTTGAGCTCGAGAAGTGACGTGATCAACCAATTGTGGCCAAGGTCAAAAGTAGTGGCTCGCGTTGGATGACCGTTGTTCTCTATGAGCTCGTCCGTTCCATGGAAACCAAGGCCGCCAATCCGCTTTCCATCAAGATAGAACGAGTACTGGTACTCCGTTGCGGCCGTCCCATCCGCCAGTTCTCCTGGCAGAATTCGTGGTGCGGGAATGGTGATTCCGCTGATCGAATCGTAGGAGGAACCGGATCGCGCTGCGAAGCGGAGAGGCATGATTGATCCCTGGATGTTCGATAGAGCAACTGGCGAAGTTTGAGGGCCGGGCATGGCGGGGTACGGGGCGATCCTCGCCCAGCGCGTGGTCAGGCTTCCGTTGGTTCACTGCCGCGTAGCGGGCCGATATCGCCGAGGAAGGTCTGGCTCGGTTCCACCACCCGTCATTGCTTGGCGCTGTGAAGATGATGTAGTTCGCCCCCGCCGCATGCAAGGGATGAAGTGGGAAACGGCGCGCGAGTACGCTGAGGCACCAATCCTGCTCACCAGTCATCGACAATTCCATTGGCCAGTCGGCCCCGACTGCACGTTCACCGCTCTCGCCGCTCCAGAAGAATGCGTCCTGAAGGCACGTTGATACTTCCTGGCACCCGCCGTTGGCAAGCCAATAGCGTCACCCGCGCCAACGGCACCTGCCCGCGGACCTCGTGATTCGATCACCCGGCTAGGACCGCGGTTGCGGACAGGGCACAGCACGAGTGCAGTAGACAACGCGACCCGCCGTGCAAAGCGCACCGTGGCGCCCCAGAACGCAATGACTACCAAAGGTCAGCGCTGGCTCGCCCGGCAGCGGATCATCACGCCCCCGCCGGCAGCGTAATCGACTTGATGTTGACGAACTCCTTCAGCCCCTCCGGCCCATGCTCACGCCCGTAGCCCGATGCCTTTACCCCGCCGAAGTGCAGCGTGGGGCCGGCCACGTTGAAGCCGTTGATGCAGACCATGCCGGTATCGAAGTACGTGGTGGCCAGCTCACGAGCGCGCGTCACATCGCGGCTGAAGATACCGCCGCCCAGCCCGTAGCGGCTGTCGTTGGCAATGCGCATGGCGTCATCATCGTCCTTGGCCTTGATGATGGCCGCAGCGGGGCCAAACAGCTCGTCCTCATACGCCACTTGGCCTGGCGCCACATCGGCCAGCACCGTGGCCGGGTAGAACCAGCCCGTCTTGGCCGGCACTTCGCCACCCACCACCAGCCGCGCGCCCTGGGCAACGCTCTTGCTCACCTGTTCGTGCAGGGTGTCACGCTGGGCCTTGGACACCATCGGGCCCAGCTGGGTCTTGCCGTCGTTCGGGTCGCCCATGCGGATCTGCTCGAACTGCTTTGCGTACGCCTCAACAAATGCGTCGTAGTTCTTCTCGGTCACGATGAAGCGCTTCGCATTGACGCAGGTCTGGCCGTTGTTGAACAGGCGCCCCTTCACGCAGGTCTTCACCGCCAGTTCCAGGTCGGCATCGTCCAGCACCAGATAGGCGCAGCAACGCGCGAACCGCTGACTCAAGACGCTGCCAGTCATGCAGCATCACGCGTGCATAGCCCATCTCAATGGTGATGTTGTTGTCCACGTCCACCATGGAGTGGCGGCACATTGCGATCCGCTCTGCACCTGTAGATGCCAGTGCGCTGCCTTGCACCGACAACCCGTCGGGCACCCGATCGCCTGGGTCACAACTGATGAAGGTGGTCGGCCTTCCATCGGTCGAGCGCGCTACATACCAAACGGGCTCCAGCGCCGGGTTACGCCGATAGGGCACGCCCAGTTCAGCCTCTGAATCCTTCACGTAGGCATCCATCAGTACGGGATTGATCGCATAGGGCGTCAGGCCCCAACGCTCGGCTTGGGCGTCCCGCAATTCCAGACGTTGGGCCGGGTTGCGGCTCCGCAGTGAACCCGCTTCGGCCGTGGCATCGTTGCTGGAGCGTCGGCCAAGGTAGTCAGCAATCGGCACGCGATCCAGATAGTTCAACTCGATCAGCACCTGCCGCTGGCTGTCCTCCACCGACCGTACCGGGCGGTTGCCCGGGGGCGCGGCATCGAAGTCAGGCCAGAACACGGTCAGCATCACCCCGCCATCGGGAAGCGGGCCGGATTGGTCGTAATACAGGTTGGCCGGGAACATGAAACGATGGGGTCCCAGCCTGGCCTCTACCGGCTGCGTCGTGTAGGTGTGGCCGCCGACGGTGCGGGAGCTCGAAGTGTCTTCAGACATGGTGCCGTTGGAATCCTTTTCCGTGGATGGAGCCTTGGCACAGGCGGTGGCGCTGAGGGCGGCCACCAGCGCGGCGCAGGCAAGCCGGCGAACCGGTGCGTTGCTCATGGGCGAGTTCCTTGCGCTGGATCGTGACCATTATGGAGAGTGCTTGGCTACACTGCGACCAAGCCGCTGTGACGGGCGTCTGGATTCCGGGGTAGGCGGGAATGCGCTGTCGTAAATGACGCATAGGCAACTGCCCCGGAGCGTAGGATTTCTGAAGGGAGAATCGATCTCCAATGGAAAGGGCTGGGACGGAGTGAACCTGTTCGCGGAAGCATTCTTCACCGAGGTGTATAAGAGATCGTCAGGCATAGCTCTGGTAGCCATTTGATGCAGCAACGAGGGACCGCAATGCTTCCACAAGGAAGAACACTGCTCTGCTTGGCCATGACCGTGTGCATGGCATTCGTCGGCGGTTGCCAGGCCGAGTCCGGAGTTCAGGCGGACTCACATTCAGCGTCGGTCCGGGTGGACCAGACGCCGCTGGTCAGACCGTTCCCGCTGGTGCTGCCGCGGTGCAAAATCATGTCGCCGAGAAGTACATATTGGAAGCGACTGCTAACTGGCGATTACTTGTTGCCAGCAAGATCGTGAAACATGTTCTCGAATAGGGCTCGAGTATGACGAATGAAAGCGGACCAAAATCGGGGCAGTTCTACATCCTTCGCGCTGACATGCGCGGTGGTGGGCGGGGGCACGGCGTTGAGGTCGAGAATGAAGATGAAATTCCTTTTCCCGCCAGCCTGAGCATCCCTCCTGAGGCTGGAGGGCTTGCGAACTTGAAAGTGAAGCCACGCCTTCGGCATGAACCCCGGCTGGGGGACATGCCAAAGGATTTGCAGAGCGGCATCACCGACTACTGGCTTGTGTCAGAGCCGCTGAAGCAACTGCTTGCGTCAGTGGATCCTGAGGGTTTTGCATTCGTCGAATGCGAGTTTGTCCTGGAGAGTGGTGCCACAGCTGCGCCGCACTACTTCTGCGAAGTGACGAGGGTGCTTGATGCAGTTGATCTGGCGTCGTCCAAGGTAAAGGTACTGACCGAGGGCTATAGGAATGGCAAGTACTACAGCCTCGCGGGAGGCGCGCGATTGGCGTTTGACGCGAAAGTAGTAGGCGCGGCACACGTGTTCGTAACGCCCTATACCGCTGATGTCTTTTGCGACAGGACTCTGCGTGATGCGCTTCTGGAGGGCGGCTTTGGAATGGAGCCCGTGACGCGCGGCGTGCGGCTGATCGACGCTGCGGATATCTGATAGTGCCTGCATGTGCCGGAAGGGAATCTTATGGCTGCTGGTCAAGTAATACTGCAAAGTCACCATGTTCTGGAGCAGAACCTCTTCAGAGATCATCCGCTGCTTAAACGGCTGGATGAGCTCAAGCTCATTGAGAAAGATTCCTCGGCGAATCGCATCTACTTGCCTGTAGAGGGGGATCTTGCCGAGGATATTGAATCGTCACCCCACCGTGGTCGCACAAGAAGTTCGTACACGGACGGTGTTACCAGCTTTCTCGATGACCTGCGCAGGACTGACGATGGTATGGCCGCAATGAGAAAAGAGCCTGCTGCTGCGGCTCGCATTGCGGCACGGGTGACTGAGTTCCAAGAGACATTGAAGCTTGGTCTAATCAATGGAGATGCTCTTGCCACCACGCCAGATGCGTTGACAAAGGATCAAGCCAACGCTCGAAACCTAAGGTTTTTCTCCGACCCGCAAACGTACCGTGCGGAACATGCAGTCCAGCTCAGGATGCTGCGATCAATGGGGCCAGTGGAGTCAGAGTGGGCAGCAGTCACTCACTCAGACGCCAGGATCGGGCGGATCATTGATGAGATCCACAGTAGCCCCAAGAACCTGGTTGCCGGCCCGGGTGAGCGGGACGCGTTTGCACGCGAAGTGGCAGGCAGAATGGAGATGCGTCTGGCGATATCGCAGGCGGAACAGGCGGGGCGCCTAACATTGTCGGATGTGACCCACGCGCGCGTCCGGCACGCCTTAGTGGATGATCTGCCATCCATCGGGCCCGCGCGGGGAGGAATCTATGATCTGACTGCACCATCTCCAGCGCAGTACAAGCCCGTCTCGCAGCGCGGCTTCGTAACCATGGACCTCCTCATCGGCGAAGCCTCCGCCAGCGCCCAGCAATGGCGCCATCGCTCGAGGCCTCATGCAGCAGAGGCAGGTCGGCGGCGGCGTCGCCGGCGAGGAACACCGCGCTGTCACCGCAGCGCATCGTCTCGCGGTCGTGGCAGGGCACGCCGTGCTTGTCGAGCGCCAGTTGTGCCTTGTCCAGCGCCACGTCGTCCAGGTTGGGCGGGCGGCCCAGTGCAGCCACAACGTAGTCCACCTGCACGCTGCCATCTGCTGCGTCCTTGCCGCTCCAGCGTACGCGTACGCCTTCATCGCATCGCTGGGGGGCCACGTCCACACCGAGGTGAACCTCCATATCGCGCTTCAGCACCGCCAGTAGTGCATCGTGCACACGCGGGCAGCGTACCTTGGCCAGCGTTGTCTCCTTGCTCAGCAGCGTGACCTGCACGCCCAGCCGGGCCAGAGCCTGGGCGAATTCCAGGCCCAGCGAGCCGGCACCCACCACCGCTACGCGCTTGGGGAGCTGCTTCAGTTCGAACAGGCTCTCGTTGGTCAGCACGCGGTCGCCCAGTGCTTCAAAGGGCGGCGGCAAGGCAGGCGCGGAGCCGGTAGCGATGACGATGGCGCGTGCCTCAATGCGTCGGCCGTCGTCCAGTTCCAGCGTGGTCGGCGCGGCAAACCGCGCACGACCGGTCAACCGCGTAGCAGGGTCCAGTTTTTCGATCTGCTTGCGGGTGAGTGCTGCAAAGCGATCACGCTCCTCACGCACGCGCCGCATCACTGCCACGTCATCAATCGTCATGCCCTCCACGCGGATGCCGAACAGGTCTGAACGGCGCACGCGCTCGGCCTGCCTGGCAGCCGCCAGCAACAGCTTGGAAGGCATGCAACCGACGTTGGCGCAGGTGGTGCCGCTGAAGTGCGGATCGATCAGCAACGTGGAAGCTCCATTACGGCGTGCGGCCCGCTCTGCTGCCAAGCCGGCCGTGCCGGCGCCGATCACCGCCACATCACAGTGCAGGGGCGTGCTCATGGGGCCGCCGGCAGCGTAATCGACTTGATGTTGACGAACTCCTTCAGCCCCTCCGGCCCATGCTCACGCCCGTAGCCCGATGCCTTCACCCCGCCGAAGGGCAGGGTGGGGCCGGCCACGTTGAAGCCATTGATGCAGACCATGCCGGTATCGAAGTACGTGGTGGCCAGCTCGCGCGCGCGCTTCACATCACGGCTGAAGATGCCGCCGCCCAGCCCGTAGCGGCTGTCGTTGGCAATGCGCATGGCGTCATCATCGTCCTTGGCCTTGATGATGGCCGCAGCGGGGCCAAACAGTTCGTCCTCGTACGCCACCTGGCCTGGCGTCACATCGGCCAGCACCGTGGCCGGATAGAACCAGCCGGTCCTGGCCGGCACTTCGCCACCCACCACCAGCCGCGCGCCCTGGGCAACACTCTTGCTGACCTGCTCGTGCAGGGTGTCACGCTGGGCCTTGGACACCATCGGGCCGAGCTGGGTCTTGCCGTCATTCGGGTCGCCCATGCGGATCTGCTCGAACTGCGTTGCGTACGCCTCAACAAATGCGTCGTAGTTCTTCTCGGTCACGATGAAGCGCTTCGCATTGACGCAGGTCTGGCCGTTGTTGAACAGGCGCCCCTTCACGCAGGTCTTCACCGCCAGTTCCAGGTCGGCATCGTCCAGCACCAGATAGGCATCGTTGGAACCGAGTTCGAGCATGGTCTTCTTCAGTGCCTTGCCGGCCTTTTCGGCCACCGTGCGCCCGGCCTTTTCACTGCCGGTGAGCGTTACCGCGCGCACCAGGTCATGGTCGATGATGGCATCGGACTGGTCATGGCTGATCAGCAGTACGCCGAACAGCCCCTTGGGCAGGCCGGCTTCCTCGTACAGGTCGCGCAGGAACAGGCCGCTGCCGGTGCAGCTTTCGGCATGCTTCAGCAGCACGCCGTTGCCGGCCATCAGGCTGGCGATGGAGTAACGCACCGCCTGGTAGGCCGGGAAATTCCACGGCTGGATGCCGTACACCACGCCGATGGGCGAGTGGGTCACGATGCCTACGCCATTGGCCGAGGGGCGCTCTTCATCGGCCAGCACCGTCGGGCCCTGCTCGGCGGTGTACTTGCAGATGGCCACGCACAGATCCACCTCGCTGCGGCTGTCGCCGATCAGCTTGCCCACTTCGTTGGTCATCAGCTGGGCGAAGGCTTCCTTCTTCTCTTCCAGCTTGCGGGCAATGGCGGCCACCACCGCGGCGCGCTCTTGCAGACTGCGCAGGCGCCACTGCAGGAAAGCCTCGTGGCAGGCCTTCACCGTGTCCGCTGCTTGGGCGTCGGACATGTAGGCGTAGGTATCCAGCACCTGTTCGGTAAGCGGATTGATGGTCGTGAGCTGTTGCTTGGTCATGGTCAGGTCCACCTTGGTCTTGGGGAAGGGAGGGCGTGGGTAAGGGCGGCGTCAGCCGTAGCGACGGCGATGGCGGTGCAGCGCTCCCTGCAGGTTGTGCAGGGCCTTCAGCATTTCGTCGCGCCAGCCATGGGCGGGCAGCTCGCGCACCGCCGAATGGGCGGCACAGACAAACGGGGTGCCGGCCCAGCGCTCGGCCAATGCGCGGGCCCAGCGATCAAACGCATCAGCGGCACCGGCGCGGGCCTGCAGCGCACGCGACAGCGTGGGGTGGAACTTCAGGCGCGACTGCGGCAGCCACGTGCCCAGTACGCCGGGCGCTGCCAGCACGTTCAGCGTGTCATCCACGTGGACAATGCCGCTGTGGCGATGGCGGACCAGCACCGAACCGGCGTGCACGCTGTCATTGGTCGGCACCAGATCCAGACCCGCAGGAATAGAGAAATCCAGGTCGTCGGCAAAGTCGGCCTGGGTGGCCACGTCTTCGATCACGTGCGGATGCCACGGCAGGTGCGGCGCCCGCTGCAGATGACGGCGGGTGCCGATCAGGCGGGCAGCGGGCAGCAGCCGGTGCAACGGCTCGCAGTGCAGGGTATGGAACGGATGCACGTTGATGATCGCGTCCACCAATGTGCCGCCGGCGGTAAGGCCGAGCAGGGCCTGGCGCTGGGCGTCGCTGGGGGTGTAGCTGTCCAGCACCACGAAGCGGCCATTGCTGCGGCGGAGTACAGAAAGCTGCGTACCTACGTCGAGCAGCCCGGCGACCTTGAAGGTGCCGCGCAGGTTCCAGAAATCGGGGGCGAGTTGCTGCATCAGGATCAGGTAGCGAGGCTTTGGGGGGCCATCGCTGGGGTCTGCTTGGGGGTGTGGCTGATCGTGCGCAGGCCGCGATTCCAGCGGTGTGAAAGCGGGTGATGGGGATGTCAGGGGCGGCGGGGAGTTCGGCGGGCGCCGCCCCGTCAGCAGTGCGTTTACAGGGCGAACGACAGGTAACGGTTACCGGAGTAGCCGGTCGGTTTGGCGCTCATCTTTCAGGTCCAGAGTGGAGATTGCGTGACCTGCGCTGGTTGGGCTCAATGTCGACCTTGAGCCCCATGGTGCGCGCCAGCTGCCTCACCTGTGGGTCCAGGCTTCTGGCCATCTCCGCATCGCCCTCGATCATGATCAGCACGCGGTTTTCGCCGGGAAAGCCCGAGATGCCTGTCAACCCTGGAATCGAGCTGAAGATCAGCGGGTTGTTACGTTCCAGTATCCGATCGAACTCCGCTTCCGTGTGCACGTTCCCGGTCTCGAACACCACGCGCGTGCTTCCGCTTTCGGTCTTCACTACCCGGTTGGGCACCGGCTCGGTTCCGGTCAGTTCCACGAAGATGTGCTGATCGGGTGCATGCCGCAACGAAAGGGAGGACAGGCGGTCCGCGAACTCGCTTCTGAGCGCTTCGAACGTGGGATTGAGTTCGCCCTGGATGGTGAGCCGTGTGATGGCGTCATCGATCGAAACGCTGGGGTTCTCAGTGATGTAGTTGCGGGTAACGATTTCCATTTCCGCGTCCAAATCTGCAGCGGCAGCGGCGGCGGAGGTCTGGGCATGGGTTGTTCCGCAGAACAGCGCGAGGGTAGCGGCCCATATCAGTTGTCTTCCTTGCATGTTGAACTCCTTGAGATTCCTGGCCTTTGCTGGGGGCTATGCCCCCATCCGCAAGGCCAGAGTACCTTCCGGAGCTGGACAGGGTTGTGTTCGAGTTCTCAGGCCGGTTACTTGAACAGGGGGAGCTGTTCGATATGAATACCTCTTCCAGCAACTTCCACCTGCAATTAGGCTGGAAGCCGGTATTCAGGGGGAAGATGAGAAGTATGGAGCCGTCGAAGTCAAACCTGCCAAAGCGTGGGGAGTTTTTCCTGCTGATGCCTGACACAACTCGTGGCGGGAGGGGGCACGGCGTGGTGTTCGAGAATGTAAAAAACCTTAGGGTTCCTCCACGGCTTGTTCTCCGTCCTGAGGGAGGGGGATTTCCTCCGCTGATCGAAAAACCGCTACTCGTCTACTCGCCCAAGAAGGGTGAACCTCCGGAGGACCTTGAGGGGGGAATGAGTGGCTACTGGCTGGTCTCGGCCCGCCTGCGTGACGTGTTCGTCTCATTCGACCCGGACGCATTTGAATTTTTGGCGTGCGACTACAGGCTTGCTGATGGCTCCAAGGGGCCAAGCTACTTCCTATGTGATGTTACTCGCGTCCTGGACGCGGTCGACGAAGACGCTTCAACGTTTCGTGTTGTTCGAGACCAAGGCTATCCAGGAGGCAAGTTCTACGACCTTCGAGGAGGAAGCTCTTTGGCGTTCCGCAAGGATGTGATTGGAGCCTCGCATATTTTCCGGACGCCTTACTCAGGAAATCTGGTGTTCTGCGACAGCGCACTGCGGATTGCGGTTCTGGCCGCTGGAATCGGTGGCGGGGAAATATCCCGAGGGCTGTGGTTTACGGACGCAACAGATATCTGAAGCTGCAAGAAGAACTCTGGCCTCCGCCGGGGGCGATGGCCCCCAGCCGCAAGGCCCGAGTACCTCCCTGTGCTGGGCACGGCTGTGTTCGATTTCTTAGGCCGGTACCTTGGAGACCTGGCCCGGTGATGGGTTCCCCGCCGTGGCGGGCGCGGGGTGTGACGCAGGTCCGTTCCATATGGGATTTCATTGCATTCCGATTGCCCGAAGGCCCAGCCCCGAGTAAAAAGGGGCCGTTGCCGGCCATCGTGGATGAAGCCGTCCAAACATAGCTGCCGTTGGTTGCCGGTGCACGCGATTTGCCTTGGCACGGAATTGTATGCGAGAAGGCGGAGAAATCGGCGGCGGATGAGGCCCGGGCACCAAGGCGTGTGTACGGCAGAGAATGCTTCGAATCGGGATATCAGAGTGAAAGAAGTCAACGCGTCGAGGAGTGGCGAGTTCTACCTCGTAACGCCGGATACCAGGGGTGGTGGCCGCGGACGAGGATTAGTGTTGGAGAACAAACAGGACATCCCGCTGGCACGCCACCTCAGTCTGCCGCCCGGAAGCGGGGGGCTCTCGGGCCTGAGGGATGTCCCGTGCCTTCGCTATGACAGTTCGATTGGGGAAATGCCCCGTGATCTTGAGGGAGGATTCAAAGGCTATTGGCTAGTCTCCGAGGCTTTCAAGAATGTACTTGAAAGAGTTGATCCGGAGGGGTTCGAGTTCAAGAAGTGCGCGTTTGTATCTGCGGATTTCTCTGCGGACAATTCATACTTTCTGTGTGAAGTCGTTCGCACCTTGGATGTAATTGATCAGGCAGCGTCCAACGTGGAAGTGCTCGTGGATGGATATCCAAATGGCAAGTTCTATGACATAGCCGGTGGCGCCAATCTCGCCTTTCGCAAGGACGTCGTAGCTGGATCCCATGTGTTCAGGACTCCGTTCACTGCAGACGTGTACTGCGATCGCGTCATGCGTGACGCGATGATTGAGTCTGGATTTGGAAACACTCCCCTCACGCGTGGAGTGTGGCTCATTGATGCCGCCAGCCTTTGATCGCCCAGCGAGCAATTCCGCAAGAGAGTCATTGCGAAGGAGATCGCGAGAATGTAGTCCAATGGAGTGATCCTGCAGAGCCATCGTCGCAAAAACGTTGGACGCGTTGGATGAAGAGTCATCGCAGTCGAAGATCATTGTCAGCGATGACTATTAGGAGGGTAGCAGGACGAAAGCCAGCCACCTGAAATGTAGTCGTTGCGCTGTTGGATTCCTGGCCCCTGGGCGCTTGCTTGTGCGAGACCGAGCGCCCCATAGTGACAGTACTATGAGGAGGTAAGCTACTCCACCCTTCCGGCAGCGCATTGAATTCTAGGACAAGAGAATGGAACAGATGAGCCTCAATGGTCCCGAACTCGGACTGTACTACCTGTTTGCACCTGATCTGGAGAGCCGTCGTGCCTTTCGAGGTGCTGAGTTTGACAATGAGCAGGAGTTGCTCACGCCCCCTCGACTCATTGTTCGCCCCGAGAAAGGCGGATTTCCTGCTCTTCGCGAGAAGCCAAGAATCATCTTTGATGCATCCAAAGGTCCCGCGCCCCGTGATCTTGAGGGAGGGTTCAGTGGCTACTGGCTCGTGTCGGAACGCTTGCACCGTGTAATGAATAAGGTGGACCCAGGGGCGTTTGAGTTCGCTGAGTGCGAAGTTCGTCTGCCTGATGGCGCGATTGGTCCTCGCTACTATCTTTGTGATGTGGTTCGCGAACTGGATGCGCTGGACGAGTCTGCTTCAAAGCTTGATATCGAGGTTGACGAAGATTTCGTGAACGGGAAGTTCTATTCCATTGCTGGAGGTGCGAAGCTGACATTTCGGCCGGAAGCTGTGGCTGATGCGCATGTCTTTCTGACGCCTTTCAGTACATTTGTTATTGCTGACCGAACGTTCGTTGACGCGGTGCGTTCTGCGGGTGTCCCCGGGAATTCGTTTGAAAGCGGAATGTCATTCATAGACGCTGCAGATATTTGATTGTGTCGGGCTGCAAGGAAGGAGCCTTCAAATGCCTCGGACAGTACCTAGCTTTCAGCAGCACCACGCCATTGAGCACCAAACTCTGGGTAACAGTCGATTGCTAAGGGCGTTGACGAATTCCGGCCGCTTCGACATAGACGCGGATCTGAATCTGATCAATATGCCATCCGACAAAGCCCTTGCCCATGCGTTGGGAGTCTCTCCTCATAGCGGTGGTCCGATAAGAGACTATCGAGTGGGGTTGGATGACTATCTGGCGCGGCTAGAGCAAACCAAGGATGGTCGGGCTGCTATTTCCGGTGACTCCGACGCACTGGATCGCATTGCGGCGAAGGTGCACCGGCTGAGCGATGTTTCACAGATTGGCCTAGTCAATGGTGATCTACGTACGAACACGGCCTTAGGGCAGACCACGGACCAAGCGCGAGCACAGATCCAGCAGTTCTATCGAAAGCCAGATGAATATGCGGCTCGGTACGCTGGACAGCTTGCGGTACACGAACAAGCACCCATCATGTCCAGACAGTGGAGTGCTGTTACTTCGAGCGAGCAGCGAGTTGTCACGACGCTTCAGCATTTCCAAGCATCGGGACAGCCGTTAATTCGTGGTGGGAACATTGAACTCCAGCGAAGTGGCCTATCGGAAGCTATCACTGAAGCACACCGCGCTGGACGACTGCAGATGTCTCCGGGTGGCGTTCTGCTAGTTGAGTCGGCTCTCGGCGAAGAGACCGCGTCGCGCATACGTGTGCCGGTCAGGCAGCAACGCGGCTTCGTAACCCTCGACGTCCTCATAGGCGAAGCCTCCGCCAGTCAGCTCGTCCGCTCCGGCGGTCTCCTCGCCTCCGGCGTGGACGCCATCCTGACCACCCAACGCATCTCCGAGCACCTGCAGCAGGGCAATGGCACCGCCGCCCAGTCCGAGTTCAACCACACACTCGCACGCAGTGGCGGGGGCTGGTTGGGCGGCATGGCCACGGCATCGCTCATCGGCACATCCGGCTTCGTGCCGGCGGCGGTGGTGGCGGCCGACGCGCTGTTCATGAGCAAGGCCTTCGACAAGGGTGCCGATCTGCTCGACAACCGTGCGGTGTATCAGCAGGAAGACGCGGCGGGTGTGCTTTGGAAGTTCGACAGGCTGAACTGGCAGCGCCAGGCGAAGCTGGAGGATGCCGCCGAACGTTCGCCCAACGCTGTCGAGTTCAGCGTGGGTGCCAGCTATGAAAAGGCGCGTGAGCTGGGGGCCAAGGCCAGCGCGAGCGCTGTCGAGTTGGCACTGGGCAAGGCGCCCGAGCCGCAGAACCCGTTCAACCTTCCCGCTGGCCCGCAGGATGTGAACGGTCTGGACAACCAGAACTGGCAGCGCGATCCGCAGACCGAGCAATGGATCCGACAGGTCAAGACAGACGTGGTGGGGGCCAACGATCGCGGCGTGTACGAAACCCAGATAGCCACCCCAGAACGCGCGGCCGAGTTGAACCAGCAGGCCGTGCAGCGCATCGAAGACAACATCGCGCATGGCAAGGCGGCAATCGCAGCCAGCTACCTGGAAGCGCGCGCGGCAAGCCGCGCCAGTGATTTCGTGCCCTTGGTGCCGGACGCCGTGGACGCGGCGCGCGCCAGGCCCGATGCCATTCTTGGGTCGGACAACACGCTGTATCACCGCGATGCGGCTGGGCAATGGTCGCACCAGGGCGTAGTGGCCCAGGGCAACATGGCGTTGGAGCTGGAGCTGACCCGAACCATCCAGCAGCCATCGCTGGATGCGCTCGAGCGCAACCTTGCCGAACTGGAGGCCAGGCCGGCACCCACGAATGCGGAGATGAACCGCAACGAGGTCCGGCATAGATACGCCTCGGCCGGCATCACGCCTTCACCGCAGTGGATGGACGCCATCGAGCTGGCAATGGAGCGTACACGCAGCCAGCACGGCATCAATGGGCCCACACTGCAGCAATTGGCGCCCCCGGTGGACGGCGTTGCGGGTGAATCGCGCGCCATTACCCATTACCAGGTGGGCGAAGACGGTGTGGCTCGGCCGGTTGCCACGACAAGCACCGAAGAGCTGCAGGCGGCGTGGCGTGAAGTGCGCGAGCGCGCTGGCGAGCAGGCGCCGATACCCGAGTCGCCCGAGCTGCGTATTGCCGCACTGTCGCCGCGCGAACAAGAGGCGTACCAGCAGGCGCTGCAGGAGGCGAATCGGCAGGGTGCGGCCACGGTGGATGCGGGCCAGGTAGCGTTGGCTGCCGCACAGCATGCGCGGCCGGACGATCCCGCACCTGCCGACGCGGGCGACGCCGTCGCCGAAGCACAGCGCGCAGCGGAACGGCATCGCCCGCCCACGCCCGTTGAGCCGACGGCTGCAGCTGCGCCACCGGTGCTGCCGGCCGGCCCAACACGGGAGCGCGATCCCAATGCACTGCTGCCGACGGATGACCCACGAATCTCCCAGCCATCACGGCAGGTTGAGGAGACTGCAGAGCCCGAGTGGCGCACCGAAGCGGCGCAGCACCCGGCGCCGCAGGTAGCGGCCGAAAGCGCCTCTCCCAGGCATTCCACGCCGGTGGCTGCCGAGCCCTCGCTGCAGCCGAGCCACGACACTACGCCTGAGTCACTGCCAACGCAGGCCGAGGCAGCGCCTGTCACTGCGCAGCGTGTGCGGGACGAGCCCTCTGAACGCGAGCCCATGGCCCACGCGAGCACTGCGGTCGCAGACCCGCCGCCCCCGCCCCCTGCGCCGGACGTACAGATGGAAGCTGCAGCGCCGCTGCAGAACCAACCGGAGGCGGCACAGGTTGTGCCAGAGGGATCTGCGGAGCAGCCCGCCGTCGATCGCGCCGTGGCGCCTGAGGGCGAGCAGACCGCAGTCAAGCCTGCGCCAGCGCCCGAGGTGGTGCTTGAGGAGGCCGTGCCCGAAGCTGCGGCACCCGCATCTGCGCCCCAGCCCGGCGCTGTTGAGCCGCTGCAGGGCGCGCCTGAGGACACAACGAACCCCACGCGCCCGGGCCATGCCGACCACCCGCTTTACCAGCAGATCTGCGAGCGCGTGCAGGACCTGGACGCCCGATACGGCCGCAGCTTCGATGCAACCAGCGAGCGGGTGGCCGCCAGCCTGCTGGTGCTGGCCAAGGACAACGACCTGGAGCGGGTGGACCACGTGCTGGTCAGCAACGCCACCGCGGAGCATCCCGCTGGCCACCGGCTGTTCGTGGTGCAGGGTGATCCGGCCGACCCCGCCCACCGGCGCGCCGACATGCCCACCGAGCAGGCGGTGCAGACACCGGTGGAGGAATCGCTGCAGGCGTTCGATGCGGTCAGCCAGGAGGCGGCCCAGCGTGCAGCGGCCAATCTTGCGCAGCAGCAGCTGGAGGACGAGCGCGTGCAGCAGGACATTCAGGTGCGTGCGGCCAGCGCGGGCTAGACCGCCTGTACGGCGCGTGCACTCAGCGACCGCCGGGCAGACGCCTGTCAGTCTTCTGCCAGGAACTGCACCTTCACCCGCAACCTTACCGGCACTGCCACGCCATCGATCACTACCGGCTCGAACCGCCACTGGTTGATCGTGCTGAACGCCGCACGATCCACGTCACGCAGGCGGCTGGAGAGCTCCACCAACACATCGGTCACCACACCGGTGGCATCCACATCGGCCGCCACGACTATCGGCAACGGCGGTGCCTGGACACCGTCGGGCAGGCGCGGCAGCGGCGCATACAGCGTGGCGGGGGCGTGTTCCAGTACGAGGCCGGCGTTGTCACCAGGCTCTACGAACACCTCGGTAGTAACAGCGGGCGTTTCGGCGCTGGCTGCAGCAGGAGGTGCGCCACAGGCGAACGCCGCCAGCGCCAGCATCACAGTGAATCGAGACATCGGGAAACTCCGTTTCCAGTGCCAGCCAGCGTAACGCCTGGCGACACGTTCCATCCAAAGAATGGCCTCCGAAGCGAACCTCGGGGGCCGTGCATTACACCTGTTCCACCGTCTGCTGGCGTTGCGGCAGCTCCGGCGGGCGTGCGCCCTGGCTCATCACCTCGCGCACCTGGTGTTCCTGCTGGTAGAACTGGCCAGCCCGATCCTGCGCGTCGCGGCTGTAGTCCTCAAAGACGCCGAACAGGGCGCGCGATTCGTCCGGCAGCAGGTCCAGCGCGGTGATGTGGCGCTTGCCGCCACGCGCGAAGGCCACCGAGGTTACTTCGGCCACGCACACCGCCACCCGCAGCGGCCCGAAGCGCACGGCGCCCTCGGCCAGCGTGCCGTTGCCGGCGTAGGCATTGCCGGCCACGCGCTTGGCGCGGTGGTAGGTGCCGCGGTAGCTGACCCGGTACACGGTCGACTGGAAGTCCACGCGGTTCCACAGTTTGTGTGCCGATGCCAGGGCGAACTGCGCCGAGGAGATGAAGCCCAGCGCGATCAGGCCCATCATGGCCGCGCCGCTGCTGCGCGCGTACAGGAAGGCGAACACCACGCCCACCAGGCCCAGTACCAGTCCGAACAGGCCCAGCGCCAGCAGCGGTCGCTGCGTGTCCGAATTCCAGGCGGCACTGAACGCTTCGGCCAAGCGCGGTGCGCTCTGGTCAGCGCGCACGCGCGGTTCGGTTTCCAGCAGCAGGTGACCGTCGAAGGCATCATTGCTGACCTCGTGGTCCTGCGCGTAGTACTGGCTGGGGTAGGGCATGCGCGTCTTCAGGCGCTCCAGCAGGCCGCTGGTCAGATCGGGCATCTGCAGATCCTCGCGCACCAGATGGCGCGCGGCCGAGGCGCTGTAGCCGCCGGTCTGGGCGATGAGCGAAACGGTGAACAACGCGCTGGCGATCAGCGCACTGCCCAGCACCGCGATGGTGGGCAGCACGACGGTGGCCACGGCGAAGGGCGGCGTCGGCACCTGCACCGGCGACAGGGTGATGGCCAGCGGGCCGGCAATGGATACCAGCAGCAGCGCCACCATCGCACCCCAGCGCGGTGCGGGCACGGTGTCGGGGGCCGCTTCCATGGCGCCGCGGCGGATGGCTGCCAGGGTGGCGAAAGGCTTCAGCAGCAGCACGGCCAGCGCGAAGTACAGGCCGGCCATCCAGGCAAAGGCCGCAGGCTGGGCGAACACCCACGCCAGCGCGAAGCTGACCAGTACACCGGCCAGATACACGGCGCGGCGCAGCTGGGTTTCGGCATGCCAGCGGATGGCCGACGGCGCGTTGATCAGGTGCGGCACCAGGCCATACAGCATGGACAGCAGCGGATCATCTGGGCGCTGGCGCACGGTGATGCCGTCGTTGATGAGCCCCACCAGGTGGTTGCTGACCGAGCCAGTGCCCGACGGCACCGCAATCTGCCCGGCCTCGCCCGGCAGCACGGTGAAGCGGAAGTAGCGCATGGCCACGCCCACATGCACGCCGCCCAACAGCAGCAGGGTCAGGCCGGTCATGGCACGGCCGACCGAGCCCAGGCCCATGGCGCGTACCTGTTCGGCGTTACTGACGCCCAGCAGCAGCACCAGGCCCATCACCATGGCGAATGCGCCCAGAGTGAGGTGCAGGGTGTTGGGCAGACGCATCGGGTTGACGGTGGCGGCCTGGGACGGCGGCGTGCTGTATTCGGTGCTCATCGGGTTCTCGAACGGGCGCTTGAACGGCATTAGCGGCGGGTTCGGGAGATTCTTGAGTGGCGTGCTACGCACATACACGCTGCGTGCCCTGCATCTTGAATATCGAGAAGATGCAGCGCACCGAGTATGCAGATCGTTGCACGTGTTTTGACAGCACCACGCCACTCCAGCGCCGCGTGCTGCAACACCCTGCCGGAATCACCGGAATGCTCTCTGGTTCACACATTCAGCAAGCCATTTGCGTCGCCAGCCCCACCTCCACCAGCCGCTCCACCCACCTGTGCGATCATCCGGCCAGGACCGCAGTACCCAACAAGGCAAAGCAGGCATGGAGCAGGCAACACGCTATACCGTCACCGTATTCCTGGCCGCGCCGGGCACCCCGCTGAAGAGCGGCGGCAGCTCGCCGCGCGGGCAGATGTTCCTGCAGGTGGCCGCCGGTGACGAGGCCCACAGCTACGGCTTCGCGCCACCGCGCCTGCCACCGGGCGAAACCGCCAGCGGCGTGCAGTACGCACAGGTGCGCCACGACGATGCCGACGAGCACGTGGACCCTTACTACAGCCGCACGCTGGAAATCACCGAAGAGCATTACGGCTGCCTGCGCGATTTTGCCGAGGAGCCGGCCGAGTTCGAATTCGACGTGGACCGCCCGGCCACCATCAACCGCTGCAGCGATTTCGTCTGGGCCGCGCTGAACTACGCGCGCCTGCACCCGCTGCCCGCGCCGCTGGATGGTGGCAGCGACCTGGGCGAATTCGCCGTGCTGTTCAACCTGCCGGAAATCCAGTGCATTGCCGCACCGTTCCCGGACAGCGATCTGAACGCCGAGCATCACCACCCGATGCCCGCGCGCGAGGCCGAACTGCACCGCCAGGGGGTACGCCCCGACGATCAGCCGCCGCCCACGCCCATTGAAGTGGCCGGTACGCTGCTGGACCCCTCGCATCCCGACCATCGTCTGTTCGCGCAGTTGATCCAGAAAGTGGCCGAGCTGGATGCCGCACACGGGCGCACCTTCGATGACACCAGCCAGCGCATCAGCGCCAGCCTGCTGGTGCTGGCCAAGCAGAACAACCTGTCACGCGTGGACCACGTGCTGCTCAGTCGCCCCACCCAGGACAGCCCCGCCGCCGGCAGCATCTTCATCGTGCAGGGCGACCGCAACGACCCCGGGCACCGCCGCGCCAGCATTGCCACCGAAGTGGCGGCGCAGACCGACGTGGCCGATTCGCTGCGGTTGAAGGAGCAGTGATGCGCGCGGTGCGTGCCGTTGTTGCGTCTGCGGCGCTTGCCTTGCTGGTGGGCTGCGGCAGTGGTTCGTCAGCGGAAGCGCCGAAGCTGCTCACGCGCGCCGAGGCCGACGCCCGTAACGTGGTGCCGTTCACCCGCGGCGTGCGGTTGGATAAAGCGGGGCGGATCGTGGATGTGACGTTCGATGCAGCGGAGCCCGATCGGTCCGCCACCCCAACGTTGATCATCGGACTCAGAAGCGAGGGTAAGGAGCCGGCAGAGGCGCACGCAGTAACCGCCGCCATCCAGCGCGACGGGCTCAAGGCGCGCGTAGCACTGGAACGGCTGGATACTCCTTCGCCCAAGCCCGTTCCGTTGTGGAGAGTTTCCGATGACGGTCGCAGCGAGGTGCAGCTGGCAACGGACATTGTGGGTGAGCGGCTATGGGGCGCGGATGTTGCAGTGAGCACCTTGGCCGAGGCGGGGCTGTACTCCCAGCAGCTGAGCTATGGCGAACTGCAGTGGGCCAGTGCGGGCCTCGGAGAGCGAGGCCGATATCACCTGCGGATTGATCTGCTTGACGATCGTCCTGATCTGGAAGGGCTCCAGGTTGATGTGATGGTTGGCTACCAACAACGTGGGAAGTGAACATGCAAAACGACTCTGCTGAACGAATCACCCTGACCGTTCACCTGGCCGCGCCCGGTACGCCCTTGGTGGAATTGGAGAACAATGAGCGGAAGCAGGTTGGCGCCTCCGATGTCGGGCACATGTTCCTGTCAATTGATCGCGTTGGCTCCGGCGAGCCGCAGCAGAGCTTCGGGTATACGCGAACGCCGATTCCCGGTAACAGTGATCTCGGGAAGGTTGTCGATTACGACCTTCGTGCGTATGAGAACCCTCGCTATCAACGCACGATCGAGATTACGCAGGAGCAGTACGAGAAGATCGTCGAGTTCGCGAAAGATCCCGCCAAGCATGGCTTCGATGTAAAGAACTACAACCTCGCCTCCAACTCCTGCGTGGATTTCGCCTGGGGCGCCTTGAACCATGCCGGTATCCATGGCAACACCATCTTCGGGGAATTCAAGACGTACGAAGGCACCTTGAAGGTGCTGGACAACATCGGGCCGGTGCAGAGCATCCGGCCGCAGGTGAAAGGCAGTGAGCTGGACCGGGAAGAATGGAAGCCGATGCCCGAGCAGACCAACGCGATACAGCGGTGGTCCACCGATGCCAATGATCCCGCCCGTGCGGGTGCCTTGGCGTGGACCGGTACGCCCGCAGATCCCAGCCACGCCGACAACCCTCGCCTGAATCAGATCCACGAGCGTGTCGTTGCGATGGATGCCTTTGGCGCAGACAGCGCCAACGTCAGCGCCAGCCTGCTCGCGCTGTCCAAGGAGCAGCAGTTCGCCCGCGTGGACGACGTGCTGCTCGGCGAGCGCCGCGGCGATGCAGCGCCCAACCTGTTCATCGTGCAGGGCGATCGCGCCGATCCGGCGCACCTGCGCGCCAGCCTGCCGGCGGATGTGGCGGCGCAGACCCCGGTAGCGGCTTCGTTCGAGCGCGTCGAACAGCTTGCCCAGGCCCAGCCGCAGCGCGACGCACAGCGCCTGCAGGAGGACCAGCAGCTGCAGCAGTCGCAAGGCCCGCGCATGGCCTGAGCCCCGCCGCCCAGCCGCGCGCGGCCCACGCACCAGCCCCACCTGCTACCATTGGCCTGCTAACCCAGCCAGCCCACCCTGCGCAGACAGATGCGGGGCGGGCCGTCGCAGTACGGCCCAGCGAGCCAGGACACCCTCCCGTGCCCTTTCAAGGATGCTCGCATGAACCGTTTGTCGCTTTTCCGCTCGGCCGCACTGGCCGTGGCCATCTCGCTCAGCGTGGGCGCGCCGTCGGCCTTCGCCGATAACGCCGCCGCCGCCCGCACCACCACCGCCGTGCAGCGCCAGGCCGTTGCTCAGGGCCTGTACGAGCTGGCCTACAGCCCCAGCCAGAGGGCCGTGTTCGTCGCCTCGTCCGGTGGCTTCGGCGACAACGCCGGCCCGTCGCAGGTGCTGCGCCTGGACCCGACCACGCTGGCCGTGCAGACCCGCATTCCGCTGGAGCGCAAGGCCTTCGGCGTGGTGCTGGATGACGCCCACAACCGCCTGTACGTCGGCAACACCGTAGACACCTCGGTGACCGTGGTCGACACCGCGCAGAACAAGGCCATCGGCACCGTGCAGCTGATGGAAAAGAAGGTGGGCAAGGACGGCAAGGCCGGCTACACCCACGACCTGCGTGAGCTGGTGGTCGACAGCGCGGCCAACCGCCTGTACGTCACCGGTCATTCCGGCGAAGGCAGCGTGCTGTTCGTGGTGGACACCACCACGCTGAAGCTGATCGACACCATTCCGGGCCTGGGCAAGGCCAAGGCCCCGGGCCTGGCGCTGGATGCAGCCAACAAGCGCGTGTACACCAGCAACCTGCTGGCCGATCTGGTGGTGGTGGGCACCGATTCGAAGAAGGTGGTGGCCGAGCACAAGATCGCCGCCGAGCAGCCGATGAACATCGCGGTGGACCCGGACGGCAAGCGCCTGTTCGTGACCGACCAGGGTTCGGAGATGATCCGCAACTACATGACCAAGAGCAGCGAGGGCTTCACCAGCAAGCACCCGGGCCAGCGCGTGCTGGTGCTCGACCGCAGCACCGGCAAGGAACTGGCCAGCATCCCCACCGATGCCGGCCCGCTGGGCATCCTGCTGGATGCACCGCGCAAGCGCCTGTACGTGACCAACCGCGATGGCGGCACGGTCACCGCCTTCGACAGCAACAGCTACCAGAAGGTCGCCACGTACGACGTGCCCACGCACCCGAACAGCCTGGCGCTGGATGCTAAGAACAACGTGCTGTACGTCAGCATCAAGAATGGCGAAAAGGATGCCAAGGGCAGCGAAGAAAGCGTCGCCCGCATCCAGCTGTAACACAGTAGCGCCAGGCCATGCCTGGCGAGCGGAGATGGGGTAGCGCCAGGCCATGCCTGGCGGCTTTCCGCAGGAAAGGCAGGGTGCAGACCTTGCCTTTTTCCTTTCCGGGCCACGGGAAAACCGTGGCCCCCGTCACCTTTCAGATTTGCCTTACAGGCGTGTTCACAAGCCTGTGCGAAGATTCGGCCATCGGCCTGGCCACACGCGGGCACGGGCCCGATGGAATGCCGATCTGACCCATGGACGCCGTGATGCACATCGCCCCCGTGCCGCCCCTGCGCACTGTCGCACTGGCCATAGCCCTGCTCATGCTGCTTGGCTGCGCTGCCCAGCCACCACCGCCCCCGCCGAAGGTTCTGACCGCAGAGGAAGCCGCTGCGCGCACGGTGGTTCCGCTGACCCGCCCGATTGCGTTGGACAAGGCGGGGCAGATTGTGGATCTGGAGTTTGAGCTGCCGCCTGTTACTCCCGACGAGGTGCCGAGACTGATAATTGGCCTACGGATATGGGGGGCTGACGCGAAGAAACTGATTGCCGAACAGCAGAGGATCCAAGAGCCCGCGCTGGTATCGCGTGTCAGCCTGCAGCGCCTCGATGGTGACGGAGCCCCGGTGGCACTCAGTTACAGGTCGCGAGATCGCCGCGAGGAACTGCATGTCGCGCCTGGTGCAGACATTCCGTACACGACGGAAAGCAGTGTGGCGACGGGCTCGCTTTGGATGGCCGGCCTCGTGGATCAGCGGACCGTTTACGGAGTCGCCAGGATTGCGGAGACATCGCGTATCGAGCCGGGCCGATTCCGTTTGCAGATCGCATTGCCGGAAGATAGGCCCGACTTGAAAGACATGAACGTTGAACTGCTGCTTGCATACGGACCGAGGGCGAAGTGATGGATAAGGATGAGCGATACACGCTGACTATCTACCTGGCTGCGCCGGGAACGCCACTGAAGGATGGTGGCAGTTCGCTGACGGGACATATGTATGTCGAGATCGGGCAGGGTGACAACCGCGTCAGCTATGGATTGCAGCCTCGCGCTGCTGGCCCGCCGGTGGGTGAGTGGGACAGGCGGATGGGAGCCGTTCCCGCTGCGGTGACAAAGCAGGATAGCGAGCAGTACTTGCAGCCGCATTATTCACGCACGCTCGAGATAAGCAAGGAACAGTACGAGAAGATCCAGGAATTCGCTGCTGATCCTGCTGCCCACGGGTTCGATATGAAGTACCACGGCGTGACTCACAGTTGCACCGATTTCGCGTGGGCTGCGATGAACCATGCAGGCATCCACCGCCAGACATGGATGGGCGCGGACAAGGATTACGAAGGGCAGATGAAGGTCCTCTTCAACCTGCCGGAGGTGCAAAGCATCGAGGCACCGTATCCGAACAGTGATCTGAACACCGAGCACTACAACGAAATGCCCGAGCGTGACTGGCGGCAGAAGATGCTTTCGGAAAGTCATGGCCCGGAGCTGGCTCCCGAACGCGGCGCGCCGTTCGGTTCACGTTCGCAGGGCGATCCGATGCTGGCGCAGATCAATCAAGGCGTAGCCGCGCTGGACGCACAGAACGGCCGCACGTTCGACGCCACGAGCGAGAACATCAGCGCCGGCTTGTACGCCCTGGCCAAGGCCAATGGCCTGACCCACGTCGATCATGTGCTGTTGAGCAACCGCACGGCGCAAGCCGAAGCCGCGCAGAACATCTTCATCGTGCAAGGTGAACCGAGTGACCCCGCGCATCTGCGTGCGAGCATGGCAACTGCGGTAGCCGCGCAGACGCCCGCGGAAACGTCGTTCGAGCGAGCCCAGGAGCTGTCGCAGGTCGCGCAGACGCGCTCGCAGGACGAGCTGCAGCAGCGCCAGGTGCAGGAACAATCCGGGCCGCGCATGGGGTGATCCAAGCATGGTCGATTCCGTTCTACGACTATTCTGATTGCAGTGCCGGGTATTGGCGGCTACGGTTGGATCCTGTGGCAGGGAGCCGAGAGGCCTGAATCATGCGATGGATGCACCATTGGCTTTGTGCGGTTCTAATCACCACGATGGCTTCTGCCCTTGGCGCCTGCAGTAGTCGCCTGCCGGACGCCCCCGAGCCACTGGACCTGATCCAGCCGATCGACATCACCCGGCCTGACCAGGCGGTGCGGTTCGAGTTCGAGACGAATGCCCGCAACTTCTATCCCGGTCGACCCTATGTGCTGGAACTTGAAGTGCAACGGCAGGGGCAGGAGCATGGTAGAGCGCCCGACATGCGTAGCGCTCACGTTCCATTTCAAGTGTCCCTGCAGCGCTGGGTAGCAGGCGCCTGGCAGGACGTGGCTACCTCTGACATCTATCAGGCCAGGGCACACAACCTGGGAGAGCCGCTCCCTGAATGGCATGCATCGCCGGATTGGCGCTATGCAATGCACATATCGACGAGCGCCCAGCGGTACAGATTGAGCATTGTCACTCTGCCGATGAAGACGGACGCCCGTTACCGTGTGGATGTGCGCACAGTACAGCCGAGTGTGATGCTACGGGGCTACCCGGCGCAGCTGCGGATACATGCTGACCCTCTCTCTGGAAAGTAGCCAGCCACCCGATTCCTGGAGGAATCAGAGGACTTTCTTATGGATAAGCCGCGCTACAGCGTAGAAATCGTCATTGCTGCACCTGGTACGCCGTTGGTGGACGAGAGGGGCGTGCAGAAAGTTGTAAACGGGGTTCCGCAGACATCTGCCCCCGGCCACATGTTCTATGTGCTTCATGGGCCGGACGAATCCAAGAGGAGCTTCGGGTTCGCGCCCATAGAGCACGGAAGCATGAACGGGCCGGGCGCCGTCATGACGACCGATGCGGGTGAGTACAGGGACCCCCGATACAGTCGCACGCTCGAGATCAGCGAAGAACAGTACAAGCGGCTTGAGGCCTTTGGCGCACGCCCGGATGACTTCGGCTTTGATCTGCAATACAAGGATGTGCGCCACAATTGCGTGGACTTCACTTGGGCGGCCTTGAATCATGCGGGCATCGAGCGGAAGAGAAGTCTCGACCTGAACGCGCTGGGTGGCGGCATTGGTCAATTGCTTCCAGATGCCCGCATTCCCTTGGGCAGCACGAGCGAAGGCAAGGATGGGTTCCGACCGCTGCGCAACATCCATGGCGTGGACAGCATTGATCCGCCGTTTCCTGACAGCGAGCTCAATCAGAAGAAAGTAAACCCAATGCCAGACAGGCGCAGTTTCCAGCAGCACATTCTCAGCGATGCCGAGGGCATGGGGGAGCGTGGAGGTGATCACCTGGCTCGCCGCAGCAGCGACCCGCTGCTCTCGCAGATCAGTCAGGGCGTGGCAAAACTGGATGCAGAGCGGGGTCGTGCTTTCGATACTACCAGCGAGAACATCAGCGCCAGCTTGTACGCCCTGGCCAAGGCCAATGGCCTGACCCACGTCGATCATGTGCTGTTGAGCAATCGCACGGCGCAAGCCGATGCCGCACAGAACATCTTCATCGTGCAAGGTGAACCGAGTGACCCCGCGCATCTGCGTGCGAGCATGGCAACTGCGGTAGCCGCGCAGACGCCCGCGGAAACGTCGTTCGAGCGAGCCCAGGAGCTGTCGCAAGCTGCGCAGGCACGCTCGCAGGACGATCTGCAGCAGCGGCAAGTGCAGGAACAGTCCGGGCCGCGCATGGTGTAGCGCAGCCCCGATACCACTACCCCAGGTTCGCCCATGCCAGAAGGCCGGATGGTGTCTGGAAATCGGCAACACTTTCCAGCCATCGGGTAAACAACGCCTCAGCCCAAACGCTGCCCCGGGTTCTGCTGCTGCTCCTGCTCACGCGCCTGCTGTTCCGGCTGCAAACCCACGGCCGGCTGCTGCGGGGCAATGCCCAGCTTCTGCAGCGATTGCTCTGCCGGCACCTGGGCCGCTTCGGCGGTGGGCAGCATGGCGCGCAGATGGGCCGGGTTGGCCGGGTCGCCCTGCACCACGAAGATGTTGTGCCCGGCCGGATGCTGGGCCGTGGCATTGCTCACCACCACGTGGTCGGCGCGCTCCAGGCCCTGTTCGCGGGCCTTCACGGTCAGGCTGGCGGTCAGGTTTTCACTGGTGGTGTCGAAGCTGCGGCCATGCTTTTCGTCCAGCGCGGCCACGCCCTGGCGGATCTGCTGGTGAAGGGTGTAATCGGGGTGGTCGGGGGTCATGGGGGCCTCCGTGTGGCCGCATCTGGATCTGGGGTGGCAGTGTAGAACGCCCATGGCTGCGTGGGTAACCGGTTTATTGCTAGCCTGTATGCCTGCGGCGCAGGGGATGGCGCGCGCAGGTTGATCAGGATGCTTCGGGGAGAACGGCACGATGGACGTGCGCACATTCAGGCGCTGGCTGCTGGGCATGGGGATGCTCGCACTGGCCGGTTCGGGGCATGCGCAGGCGATGCCGGCCGAGGGCGATGACCCCAGTTGCCCGGCACAGGACTTCGCGCAGTTCCTGCGCCATTTCACCGATCCGGCCGATGACCGGGTGCGCATGCGCTACACCACCGATCCGCTGGAATACGAGACCCCCGCCTATGGCGTGGCCAGCGAGGGCGGCCCGGTGGCTACCGAAGTGCACCGGGAAGCGGGGCCGGCGCGGCTGCGTCGCCTGCGGGGCGCCACGCTGCGTGCCACCTCGGCCATCACGCCGCTGGCCGAGGGCGGGCAGCAGGTACGCCTGGGCGACGATGCGCAGGCCGAGCAGTACACCTTCGCGCGCCGCTATGGCTGCTGGATGCTGATCCGGGTGGCCCGCCCGCAGGGCTGAGCCGTGGCCGCGCAGGCTTGCGCGACCGCTGCTACCGCGCGCCCATGCCATGTGCGGTGGAATCGGTGCCCGGCTTGTCGGACCAGTTCATGCAAACCCGGTACGCTGGGCGCGTGGCGGTGCAGTGCTATCACCAGCGCTGACGGAGCGGACGGGAAGGCGATGGCAACGGAACTGGCGTACAGCGAGCAATTCAACGATGTGATCAATGCCGAGCGCGCCTATGAGCTGTACTGGGCGGGGGTGATCAACGACCGGCGGGCCTTCGCCTGCCCGCAGGAGGGCTGCCCGGCGCGCTATACCTGCGTTAACCTGGAAACCGACGCGCTGAACCTGCAGGTGCAGCCGCATTACCGTGTGCTCCACAAGGGGCCGGCGCACGCCGAAGGCTGTCCTTATGCGTCCGAGCGCGAAGCGCAGCACGCGGGCGCCGCAGGCGAGGGCCAGACCCATGCAGTGGGCGCGCCGCCGCCGGACCGGTTCCTGTTCGAGCGCCCGGCCGATTACTTCACCGTGCGTGATGCGGCGCCCGCCGCAGGGGGCGGCAGCGGCAGCACGCGCGGCGGCGGCGGTGATGCGGCGGGCCTGCGCAGTCGTCGCACCGATTTCTATTCGGTGGCCTCGCTGGTGTCGCGCTGGTTGAAGGCACGCCGGGATGGAACGGACGATACCCAGACGCTGACCGCGGGCGCGACATCGGCGCTGAGCTACCGCGACATGTTCGAGAATTTCTCGCCGCGCCGGGCCCGTCTGTCCGGCCAGGCACGCGTGTACTGGGGCAAGGCGAAGATCGCGCAGACGCCTGACGGCTACCGCATCCGCTTCATGACGCGCGTCGACACGCTGGGTGAGCAGGTGCTGGACCCGCCGCAGGCGCCCACGGCGATGGTCTGGAACAGCGCGCTGAATGCTTCGAAGATGGGAGCGCTGCACATCAAGCGCCTGCAGCGCTTCGCCGCCAGCGGTGAAGCCTGCGTGGTGTTCATCTTCGGTACGCCCACGCTGGATATCTCGCGCAAGGACCAGCGCACTTACCTGAACTTCAAGGTGACCCGCGTCGACCACGTGGATGTGCAGGCCGATGATGTCTATGACCGCATGAAGCGTCCGCAGGGCTGACGGTCCGGCCTGCGCCGTGCACGCGGTGTCACGGCCGCGGCCGATTCCCTCACGGCGGCTATCGGTGGGCCTGCCTAGGGTAGGTGCCTCCTTTCCCCACGGGAGCTGCTATGACTGCCCCTTCCATTCGCCTGCACGTTGAAGACACCGGCGGTACCGGCCGCCCGGTCATCCTGATCCATGGCTGGCCGCTGTCAGCCGAAGCCTGGAAGGCCCAGGTACCGGTGCTGCGCGACGCCGGCTACCGGGTGATCAGTTACGACCGGCGTGGCTTCGGCCGCTCGGAGAAGCCCGCCGAAGGCTTCGACTACGACACGCTGGCCGCCGACTTGGCGTCGATCATCGACACCCGCGATCTGCACGACGTCACCCTGGTCGGGTTTTCGATGGGCGGCGGCGAGGTGGCGCGCTACATCGCCAACCATGGCCAGGATCGCCTGCACAGCGTGGTATTCGCCGCGGCGGTGCCGCCTTATCTGCTGAAGACCAACGACAACCCGAACGGTCCGCTCAGCCAGGAAAACGCCGATGCGATGCGCGAAGGGTTGCAGGCCAACCGGGAGACGTTCTTCGAGGGCTTCACCCGCGACTTCTTCAGCGCCAACGGCCAGCTGATGGTGACCGAAGAGACTCGCCAGGCCGCCATCGCCCTGTGCCACCAGTCCGACCCACGCGCGGCGCTGGGCTGCATGCAGGCGTTCGCCATCACCGACTTCCGTGCAGATCTGGACAAGGTGAGCGTGCCCACCCTGGTGCTGCACGGTGACAGCGATGCGACGGTGCCGCTGGAAGGCTCGGGGGCGCGCACGCACAAGGCGATCGAGGGGAGCGAGCTGGTGGTGCTGAAGAACGCGCCGCACGGCTGCAATACCAGCCATGCCGATGACTTCAACCTGGCTCTGCTGAACTTCCTGAAGAAGTAGGGCCGGAGAGGCATACTGCGGCCATGGCCAACCCCCGCACCCCGCCCTGGAAGAAGCCCAACCCGAAGGGGCAGAAGAAGCAGCCGCTGTCGCAGGCACAGAAAGACGCCGCGCGGCAGCGGGCCGAGGAAAACGGGCGCCGCTATCCGAACCTGGTGGACAACATGTGGGCGGCGAAGCTTCCGCGCGGCTGAGTGGGCGGGCTTACTGCATCCTGCAGAGCGAAGCCACGCAGCAGCCGACTTACTGCGCCAGGCGCGGCCCCCAGGCCTGCCAGCCGGTTTCCCGCCACGGCGCCACCGTGCGCTCTGAAATCTGCACGGCCGGCGCGGCAGCGGGGGTAAGGGTGGCCAGCGCTGCACGCAGGCGCTCGGCCTGTACCGGCTGGCCCGTGGCAATCTGCAGGCGGTTGCCGTGGCGGCGTACCTGCACGGCAATCACCGCATGGGAATCAAACGGTGGTCCGTAGCGGCCGCGCTGGTAGCGCATGCTGACCGGTCGCACCGCCTGCATCAGCACGGGGGTCCAGGCCTGCAGCAGCGCATCCTGTTGCCCTTCGTCGATAGGAACGTCGATGACCGTGGACGGGTAACCCACGGCACTTTCCACCATCACCTGGAAGCGTGCGCCCTCCGGTGTCAGCGCAGCCGCGCCAAACGCCGCAAGAATGACCCCGGCCACGGTGATCCACAGCCAGTGCCGCGGTGCCTGCGGCGGCACCTGAAAGTGTGTCAGATTCGGCCTGCGCCGACGCATGCGGCGGTAGCGGCGCTTTGCAGCTGGGCTGTCCAGCAGACTCTCGGCAGGCAGCGCAATCTGCTGCGCCGGGCGCTTGGCCAGGCGCGCGTTGATCCAGCGCGACGCAAACAGCGCGACCAGGCCACCCAGCAGCAGCGGGCCCACCAAGCGAACGAACAGATACAGCCCCAGCATCGGCATCCCTCCTGTGCAGGACGCACATGATGGCGGAGATCCGCGCCGATGTCGCATCTGCCAGCCGACAGCGTTGGTGTGCTTGGCTAGGATGCGCCTTCTTCGAAGCAACCACGCAGGTGGCCGATGACCGCTTTCTTCGGCCGTGTTTTCGGGCCCGGCTTGATGCTGTTGCTATTGCAGTGCGTGTCGCTGCTGGCGGTGGGGCTGGAGGTGGGCTACTTCCATCACCGCGTTGCATTGCTGCTGGAGCCGCTGTCACCAGCCTGCGGGGGCGACGATGCCACCGAGCGCATGCGCGTAGCCGAACATCTTCTGGCGCGTGCCAACGCGCTGGATGACTGGGACCCGCTGGCCTGGGTGCCGGCCACCACGCTGCTGCTGGCCTTGGCGGGCGCATTGGCGGCTTCGGTGGAACAGTGGCGGCGCAGCAGCCCAGCGTGCCGCGTCAGCGCCGGCCGCCTGGTAGCGCTGCAGGTTGGCGCGCTTGCCTTGGGCGGTGCGATGCTGCACGCCTTCGATCGGGTCTGGCAGGCCTATATCACGCTGCTGCCTGCGGCCTGCATGACCGACGCATTGGTGCGCGAGGACGCCTCGCTTGCGGCATCGATGGGCTGGACCTTCCAGGTGTTCGACGCTGCGCGGGTGATGCCACCGCACGCGCCGGATGTGATGGCCATCGTGCTGATCGGTCAGCTGCTGGCGTCGTTGGCCGTGGGCATCTGGCTGTGGCGGCAGCCCGCGGCGTCGCTCGTGGCATGACACCCTGCCAAGGTCGGGGTTGGCATCGTGTGGCCGGCTGCGGCACGCTATGCACATGGACAAGGACGTTTCTCTGATCCGGGCCAGCAAGTTCCTGAGCCTGGTATTGCGGCACGAGCCGCAGAAGATTGGCCTGCAGCTCGATGCGCACGGCTGGGCCGACATTGCCGATCTGCTGCACCGGATGGCCGAGCACGGGCATGCGCTCGATCGCGCGGACCTGCAGCGGCTGGTGCACACCAACGACAAACAGCGTTTCGCGCTCAGTGAAGACGGCCTGCGCATCCGTGCCAGCCAGGGGCATTCGATTGCGGTGGACCTGGGGCTGCAGCCGCTGGAGCCGCCGCCGTGGCTGTACCACGGCACCGTGCCGCGCTTCCTGGAAGCCATCGCCTCGCAGGGGCTGCGGCCGGGCGAGCGCCAGCACGTACACCTGTCGCTGGACCGACAGATCGCGCAGCAGGTTGGCTCGCGCCGTGGCGCGCCGGTCATCCTGAGCGTGGACGCCGGCCGCACGCATGCAGAGGGCCACCGCTTCTACCGCTCGGCCAATGGCGTATGGCTGACCGACCACGTGCCACCCAAGTACATCGCCGGATGAAGCCTTCGGCACTGACGACCGGGCGAGGCGCCGGGCTGTTCGTGCTGCCGGTGCTGGCCCTGCTGGCGCTGGCCCTGGCCGAGGCCGGCCTGCACCTGCGCGTGCAGTATGTGCTGGCGCCTGCCGCCGGCGCCTGTGCCCATCCCGATCTGGCCGCGCGCACGGCCGTGATGATGGCGATGCTGGAACGCGCGCAGGCGCTGCAGCTCTGGCAAGAGCTGCGCTGGCTACCGATCGCCGGGGTGCTGCTGGCCCTGCTGTCTGCGCTGTGGGCGGGGCTGTCGGCACTGCGAGGCGCCACGGGCCACGTGTGGCGAATGGCCACCACCTATGTGCTGCTGCAGGCCGGCGCGCTGGGCCTGGCCGGGTGGACCCTGTTCCGGCAGGAGCGTGCGTGGGCCAGCGTGAAGCAGCTTGCGCCGGTGGTCTGCGCGCTGGATTCCAGTGATCCGTCGGTGCCGGTGGCACAGACCCCGCAGCTCGCCTTCGATCTGTTCCTGGGGCGCAGTGCCACGCTGCTGCACAACCCGGGGCAGTTGGCGATGGTGTTGGCCGCCGTGCTGCTGGTGGGCGTGGTGTTGGGGCTGTGGTTGTGGCGGGGCGCGCGCAGGTAGAGTGGCGGTTCCTGCCCGAACAAGGATGGATGGATGCGTTCGTTGCTGCGTGCCGTACCGTTGTTGCTGCTTTCGCTGGTGGCCCACGCCGCCGAGGTGGACCGCCGCATTGCGGTCACCATCGATGATCTGCCGTGGGCGCGGGTGGATGAGATCGTGCCGGCCGATCTGCAGCAGCGCCATGCTGCACTGATGGCGCAGCTTCACCTGGCCAACGTGCCGGTGGTCGGCTTCGTGAATGAGAACAAGCTGGAAGTGGATGGCCAACTGCAGCCGCAGCGCGTGCAGATGCTGCGCGACTGGCGCGATGCCGGTTACGAACTGGGCAACCACACCTATTCGCACATGGATCTGAATGCCAAGGGCGTGGCGGCCTTCCAGCAGGACTTCCTGCGCGGCGAGCAGACGCTGCGGCCGCTGCTGGCCGAGCGCGGCCAGGTGCCACAGTGGATGCGCCACCCCTACCTGCGCGCAGGGCGCACGGCCGAAGAGCGGGCGCAGATGGACGTGTTCTTCCAGCAGCATGGCTACCGCGTAGCGCCGGTGACCGTGGACAACGGCGAATGGGTGTGGGCGTTTGCCTATGCCAACGTGATGAACGAGCAGGCCGATTCACCGGCGCGCGAGGCGCTGCTGCAGCGCCTGCGACGCGGCTACGTGCCGTACATGTTGAACAAGGTGGACTACTACGAACGGCAATCGCAGGCGCTGCTGGGCTACGCGTTGCCGCAGGTGTGGCTGATGCATGCCAACGAGCTCAATGCCGCCACCTTCGCCGAGCTGGTGGCCGCCACCCAGCGGCGGGGCTATCGCTTCGTCTCGCTGCAGGAGGCGCTGCAGGACCCGGCCTACGCGCGCGGTGCCGAAGGCTACAACGGCCGCTATGGCCCCAGCTGGCTGCACCGCTGGGCGATGGCCGAGAACAAGCCCAAGGACTTCTTCGCCGGGGAACCGGTGGTGCCGCAGTGGGTGAAGCAGTTGGCGAAGGTGAATTACGAGTGAGCGTCAGCGCTTTACGGCCAGCACGCCGTCCAGCGCCAGCTCGGCCTTGAAGCCGGCCTTTTCCAGGCGTTTGGCCACTTCACGCGGCACATCGCGGCCGCTGGTGAGCTTGTTCGGCGCGCCGGTGTAATGGAACAGCCGGCCGCCCTTGCGGATAACGCGGGCCAGGTGGTCGTAGAACACCTGCGAATACAGTTCGCCGGCAATACCGAAGCGCGGCGGATCGTGCAGGATGGCATCGACGCTGTTGCTGGCCACCTGTTCGATCTGCTGCGAGACATCGCCATGGCTGAACTGCAGGCGCCCGCCTGCGGCGGCCGATTCCGGGTCGGGCGACCACGGGTTCAGCGTGCGCAGCCACATCACGTCGGCGTTCTTTTCGAACGAACGGATCTGGCCGACACCGGCTTCCAGCGCACAGGCGGCGAAGTAGCCCAGCCCGCCGCAGGTATCCAGGATGACCTTGCCGGCCGGCGCCACCAGTTCCACCTTGCGCCGCGCATCTTCGAACGGCGACAGCTTGGAGGTGGGCAGCATCTTGATGCCGTCGATCTCGAACGTCGGCGCGCCCCATTCGGTGGGCACCAGCTTGATGAGCGAACCGCTGTAGCGGGAAATGGGCGCGAAGTCCTCGCCATCCCAGTAGTACAGGGTGCGGTCCTTCAGCTTGCCCGGCCAGGGGTAGTGCTGGCCGCGGAACTGGAAGCCCTCTGCATCCAGGGTGACGGTTTCCTCGCTGCGGCCCAGGTCCAGTGAGCCCTGCCAGTCGCCCGCGCCCTTGTCGTGCGCGCGCTGCAGCGCCTGCGCGCTGTCGCGGGTGAGCAGGGGGCCGGAGTAATGGGGCACGGGCGGTACCGGGGGCAGGTGGGGGAGGGCATGGTACCTGACCGGCCGTGAGTGCGTGGCGGGCGGGCACCCGCCTACGCTGGCGCTAGGGTGGTTGCGTGGCGGGCCGCGTACGGACCGACGTGCAGGAGAAGCCGTGGGTGGCCGCCTCACCGCCCAACCAGGACGTTCCGTCGCCGGCCACCATGCCGTTTCTCGCGCAGGCGCGCTGGTGCGCTGCACGGGTAGCGGCTGGCTGGCGATCAAGTTCGTAGCGCATTCGGCCATCGTCCTCCAGCACCCATTGCACGGTCACCCTCTCGCCTGCGTCCCCGTCGATCGGCCAAACGATCGTGCGCAGTACCAGTGTTTCACCTTCGGCAGTGGTGAGTATCTGATCGAAGGACCCCTGCGTGGCAGGCGTTGCGGCGGCGAGGAGAAGACTGAGCAGCATGGGGGGCCCCGGCAAAGCTTCAGCCTGGGGCGGGTTGCGCGGCGGCGCCATCAGAAACGTTGCAGATTATTCACACTTCACCGCGTACACGGGCCCGGCGCCGATCAGGAGCAGGGCCATGTAGTCGCTGTCGCGGGCCTTGGCTTTCAGCGTGGCGCCGTCCTTTGCGTGGAACAGGCCAAAGCCGCCGGCGCTGCGGATCAGGGCGCTGTCGATCTGCTGGGCATCGTCGGGGAAGTACTGGCCGATGTCGCTGCGGCTGGCCTTGTACAGCGCGTTCGGTTCACGCTGCCAGCTGCCATTGCGCTGGAAGGAGACGAAGTACTGGCCGCCTTCCTTGTCGATGCGGAACTCGGCGGCGCGGCGGGTGCTGGTCGCGAAACAGCCCAGCAAGGGATCGCTGGAGAACGGCAGGTGGGTGTTGCCGCTGCAGGCGGCGAGCAACAGGGCACCGGGCAGCAGCAGGCAGAGCGCGCGCATGGGATGTCCCCACAGGGCAGGTGCGGCTAGTGTAGGCAGCAGCCGGGCGCGGCCCGTGCAGATAATCGGCAAGAACGAGGGAGTGGCGATGGCACAGGGCAGGGCACCGTGGTGTGGGCTCGCGAGCTGGCTGGGGCTGGTGGCCGGCTGGGGCGCGGGTTGGCTGGCGGCATGGACGTTCGGTGCGAGCGCGCCGGTGGCGGTGCTGGCGGTGGCCGTACTGGCATCGGTGCTGGTGGGCGGTGGGTTTGCCGTGGCCGCGCGGGTGCGCGGGGAGCGCCATGCGTGGCTGGGGATTGGCGGCGCGGCGCTGAGTGCGTTGCCGCTGGCGGCGTATCTGCTGCGGATGATGTTGAAGCTCTAGGCTTTTCGTAGAGTCGAGCTTGCTCGACTGCCCTGCACGGAAGCAGTCGAGCAAGCTCGACTCTACGAGGGCGGCAGAGCAGTCGAGCAAGCTCGACTCTACGAGGGCGGCAGAGCAGTCGAGCAAGCTCGACTCTACGGTGCGCTACGCGGTGCGGTGGATTTCCAGGGTGATGTGTACCAGCTCCTCGTGGACGCCCAAGGCTGCGCGCAGGGTGTCGGCGTCCAGGGCTGCATCGTGGGTGACTACACTGGCGGCCACCGCGTATTTGCCACGCCCCACCTGCCAGACATGCAGGTCGGCCAGCCGCGCCTGCCACGGGCCCTGCTCGACCACCTCGCGCACTTCGGCCACCACCGGTGCATCCATCTGCGCATCCAGCAGGATGCGGCCGCTGTCACGCAGCAGGCCGATGGCCCACACGGTTACCAGCACTGCCCCCACCAGGCCCATCACCGGGTCCAGCCACGCCACGCCCCACAGCTTGCCGCCCAGCAGGGCGACGATGGCCAGTACCGAGGTGGCCGCATCGGCCAGCACGTGGATGTAGGCCGAGCGCAGGTTCAGATCGTGTCCGTGCGCGTGGTCATGACCGTGATCGTGGCTGTGATCGTGATCGTGGGGGTGTGCATGCCCGTGGCCGTGACCATGGTGGTGGTGGGCATGGCCCGGGCTGTCATGCAGCCACCACGCGCACAGCAGGTTCACGCCCAGCCCCACGGCGGCGATGGCGATGGCTTCGTCGTAGTGGATGGGCGCCGGTACCCACAGCCGCTGCAGCGACTGCGCCGCCATCAGGGCGGCCACGCCCAGCAGGGCGATGGCACTGGTGTAGCCGGCCAGGATCTCGATCTTCCAGGTGCCGAAGGCGAAGCGCGGGTCATGGGCATAACGGCGCGCACAGCGGTACGCGAACACCGACAGGCCCAACGCCAGCGCATGTGAACTCATATGCCAGCCATCGGCCAGTACGGCCATGGAGTTGAACCACCAGCCGCCGACGATTTCCACCAGCATCATGCCGACGGTCAGCCACAGGGCGCGGCGGGTGTTGCGTTCGGCCAGTGGGTTGCCGTCGTCGAAGCGATGGTCGTGGCGGCGAGCGGCGGCGAGGGCGTCCAGTTGCATGGCGGCGTGGCTTTTGTGGATACCCCCATAGGGTATATGATTCGCGCATGGCACATGTACACACACAGCGGAAACAGTTGCTGGCCCGGGTGCGCCGCATTGGCGGCCAGGTGGCGGCGTTGGAGCAGGCGCTGGATCGGCCTGAGGCAGAACCTGGCGATTGCGCCGGCGTGCTGGTGCAGGTGGCGGCCGTGCGCGGCGCCGCCCACGGCCTGCTGATGGAACTGCTGCACGAGCACCTGCAGGAACACGTGGTGGCCGCTGAAGACCCGCAGCAGCGCGCCGCCGAGGCCGAGGTGCTGGTGGAACTGCTGCGCCGCTACGGCAAGTAGCGCCGGGCCATGCCCGGAGGCGGCACTGTGGATGGATCCGGAAATGTTATACAGTAACATTTCCGTCCGCAGCCTCCCGCCCCGCATGAACCCTGTTTCCCGCGCCGATCGCCGCCTGCCGGTCACCGTCCTGTCCGGCTTCCTGGGCGCAGGCAAGACCACCCTGCTCAACCAGATCCTGCGCAACCGCGAGGGCCTGCGGGTGGCGGTGATCGTGAACGATATGAGCGAGGTCAACATCGATGCGCAGCTGGTGCGCGACGGTGGGGCCGCGCTGCGCCGTACCGAAGAAACGCTGGTGGAGTTCAGCAACGGCTGCATCTGCTGCACCCTGCGCGACGATCTGCTGCAGGAAGTGCGGCGCCTGGCCGACAGTGGTCGCTATGACTACCTGTTGATCGAATCGACCGGCATTGGTGAACCGATGCCGGTGGCGGCCACCTTCGCCGTGCGTGATGAGCACGGCTTCAGCCTGGGCGACATCGCGCGCCTGGATACCATGGTGACGGTGGTGGATGGCAGCGCCTTCCTGGCCGATTTCGGATCGACCCTGCGCTTGGCCGAGCGCGGCCAGCAGGCCGGCCCGGACGATGACCGCGGCGTGGTGGACCTGCTGTGCGAGCAGGTGGAATTCGCCGATGTGATCGTGGTCAGCAAGGTGGACCAGACCGACGATGACGTGCTGCAGGACACGCTGGCCGTGCTGCGTGGATTGAATCGCGAGGCGAAGCTGGTGCTGTCGCGCTTCGGCGATGTGCCGTTGATCGAACTGCTGGATACCGGCCGCTTCGATTTCGAGCGTGCGCAGCAGGCGCCCGGCTGGGTGAAGGAGCTGCGTGGCGAGCACACGCCGGAGACCGAGGAATACGGCATCGGCAGCTTCGTCTACCGCTCGCGCCGGCCGTTCCACCCGGGCCGCTTCGCACGCGCGCTGCAGCAGGGCATGCCTGGGGTGATCCGCAGCAAGGGCTGGTTCTGGCTGGCCAACCGCATGGACTGGGTGGGCGAGCTGAGCAGCGTGGGGGCGGCTACCCGTACCCAGGCGGCCGGGTTCTGGTATGCGGCGCGCGAGCGTGTGCGCGCCGGTGATGAAGACACCACGCCGCTGCTGCCGCCTACGCCGCTGCCGTACAGCGACCTGGGCTGGGCGCGGCAGCAGGCCGATTGCTGGAGCGCGCCGCTGCCGGGCGTGGAGGCGTTTGCGGATGATGCTGAGCATGCGGCCCTGGCACGGCTGTGGCACCCGCTATGGGGTGACCGCCGACAGGAGCTGGTGGTGATTGGCGTGCACATGGACGAACGCGCGGTGCGCGCGACGTTGGATGCCTGCCTGTTGAACGACCAGGAACTGCGTGCCGGGCCGTTGCTGTGGCAGCAGTTGCCGCAGGCCTTTCCGGTGTGGAAGCGTTGAAGCGACAGCATCCACGCCTGACGTGGATGACGGCCGTGCGCGAGTAGATCCACGCCATGCGTGGATGACGGTGTCGGTGGGGTCAGAGCCCTTTTGCGTTGCAAAAAGGGCTCTGACCCTATCTACGACCCCGTCTGCGGGTCGTGCCACTGCCAGCCGTCGGCGCTTACCTGCAGTATCTGCGTGGGCCGCAGTGCCTGCAGCAGATGTGCGTCGTGGCTGACCATCATCAATGCGCCTGGCCATGCGGCAAGCAGCGATTCCAATGCGTCCAGCGCGGCCAGGTCCAGTGCGTTGCCGGGTTCGTCCAGCAGCAGGACCTGCGGTGCGGGATCGGCGTACAGCACGCTGGCCAGGGCACCCTTCACCCGCTCGCCATCGCTCAGGCTGCTGGCCGGGCGCTGGATGCGCTGCGCATCCAGGCCCAGCAGGGCCAGGCGCGTACGCAGCTCGGCCGGGTCCGCACCGGCGTTGGCGGCCTGCACGGTCTGCAGGATGCTGCGATCACCGGCCAGCCCCAGCAGCTGCTGGTCCAGCAGCGCGAGCGGCGCGTGGCGCTGCACCTGGCCGCTGCGCGCTGGCCGCTGTCCTGCCAGCACCCGTAGCAAGGTGGATTTACCGGTGCCGTTGTCGCCCACCACGGCGATGCGCTGCCCGCGGCGCAGCGACAGCTGCAGCGGCGCCGTGCAGCCATGCGGCAGCACGAGGTCCTGTGCCTGCAGCACACGCGCGCTGCCACGCTCGCCGGCACCAGCAAACAAGGCCAGTTCGGGCGCTGCGTGCACGCCTGCCGCTGCCGTGCGCAGCTGGTCGGCGCTGGTCTGCAGGCGCGCCTCCTGGATCTGCCGCGCGCGGCCCAGGCTGGCTTCGGCACGTTGCTTCTTCCCACCCATCAGGATGGGGGCCTGGTTGGCCTGCCTGGCATCGCGTGCGCCACGTGCCTGGCGCTGCTGTTGGCGTTCGTGCTGTTCGCGTGCGCTGCGCTGTTGCTGGCGATGCTGCGCGCGGGCATGGTCCAGCGCCGCGGCCGCCGCTTCGCGCTCGGCGGCACGCGCCTGGGCATAGTGCTGCCACGGTCCGCTGTAGCGGTGCAGGCCCTGCGCATCCAGTTCCACGATCTGCTGCATGTGGCCCAGCAGATCGCGGTCATGGCTGATGACCAGCAGGCCGCCACGCCACCGCTGCAGCTGCGCCTGCAGCTGGCGGCGATGCTGGGCGTCCAGATGGTTGCTGGGCTCGTCCAGGATCAGCCAGTCGGCGCCGCTGGCCCACGCACCGGACAGTGCGACGCGCATGGCCTGGCCGCCACTGAGCCGCGCGGCCGGCTGGCCGACGTGCAGATCATCGGGCAGGCCCATGGACTGCCACTGCTGCTGCAGGCGTTCGCGCAGGTCCCAGCGGTCGCCCACGCAGGCGAAATCCTGCTCATCGATGCTGCCGGCCTCGATACGGGCCAGCGCGGCCAGTACGTCGCCAACGCCCGCCAGTTCATCCACGGTGCCGCGTGGCGGGTAGCCGGGCGTGGGCAACAGGAACACACGCCCGCTGCTGCGTATCTGGCCGCTGTCGGGCGGCAGCTGGCCGGCGAGCAGGCGCGCCAGCACGCTCTTGCCCACGCCATTGCCGCCCACCAGCCCGGTGGCCAGCGGTTCGAAGGAAAACGACAGATCGGAAAACATCGGACGGCCATCGGCCAACCGATACGACACGCGATCAAGCGTGAGGGAATGCGAAGTCATGCGACCTCCAAGCAATGCCATGTCTCCCCTGCGCGCAGGGGCGGGAAGAGTCAGGCCGTCCGGTTTGCAGACGGCGGCATTACTGGCGCATTGGTCGCGAGCCTCTGGGGGGAATGAAACCCGAGTATAGCGGTACTGCCTGAACGGTAGAGTCGAGCTTGCTCGACTGCTCTGCGTGGAGCAGTCGAGCGGAGCAGTCGAGCATGGCTCGACTCTACAGGAAGGGGGTTACGGCACGGTTTCCAGGCGGGCGCTGACGAAGTCGATGAAGGCGCGCAGCTTGGGTAGTACGTGGCGGCCGGACGGCCACAGCAGGTGGAAGATGCCGCAGGAATGCACGTGGTCGTCGAGCACGGTGACCAGGCGACCGTCGGCCAGCGCATGGCGCACGGAGTGCACGGGCACGAAGGCCAGCCCACCATCGCGCAGTGCCATGGCCACGCGCGCTTCAATGGTGTTGGCCACCATGTTCACCGGCAGTTCCTGCGCCACTTCGCCGTCGGGCCACTGCACCGGCCAGGTTTCCAGCTTGCCGGTACTGGGGAAGCGATAGTGCAGCAGGCGATGCTGCAGCATGTCCGTGGGCGTGCGCGGTACACCGTGGCGCTGCAGATACGCCGGCGAGGCCACCACGCGGCGCGGGAATATGCCCAGGCGCCGTGCGTTCATGCGTGAATCGCTGGGCTCGCCCACGCGCAGCACCGCATCAAAGCCTTCTTCAATCACATCCACCAGGCGGTCGCTGAAATCCAGTTCCAGGCGGATATCGGGGTAGGCGGCCATGAAGTCGGCCAGCAGGGGCAGGGTCAGGTCGCCCACCAGCGGCAGGCTGATGCGCAGGGTGCCGCTGGGCGAGGCGCTCTGCTGGGCCAGTTCGGTGCGGGCGGCATCGCGTTCGTGCAGGATCCGCCGGCAGCGCGCCAGGAACAACTGGCCTTCGGCGGTGAGGGTGATGCTGCGTGTGCTGCGATGGAACAGGCGCACGCCCAGCGCGTGTTCCAGCCGGGCCACGCATTTGCCCGCCGCTGATGCGGAAATGCCCTGCAGGCGGCCGGTTTCCACGAAGCTGCGGGTTTCAGCGGCATGGATGAAGGTCTGCAGGTTGGCCAGATTGTCGAGCACGGACATGGCGGGCGTTCCGGGGGCATGGCGGTAGTCTTGGTCCGCCCATGGTGCCGATTGCGGACCGGGCAGTCCACGATGTAGGGAGCGCAACGTGGGTTTTTCCCGCGGGTGGTGGGCTCTAACGTGGCGGCCCTCCCTCCCAAGGATCGCCGTGATGAATGCACTCCCCACGTTGGCGCCGGACCCGGTGCTTCCTTCCGTGCAGCGCGTGCTGCAGCAGGCCCACCCCGGCCAGATCGTGGGGGCGGTGGTGCTGGTGCGGCAGCACGGTGCGTGTCGCCACGCCAGCGCCAGCGGATTGGCCGACCGGGAACAGGGCCTGCCCATGCAGCGCGACCAGCTGTTCCGCTTGGCGTCGGTCAGCAAGCTGCTGCTGACCGTGGTGGTGCTGCGCCTGGTGCTGCAGGGCGTGTTGGATCTGGATGCGCCGGTGCAGCGCTGGCTGCCGCAGTTCCGCCCGGCATTGGCGAGCGGCGAGACGCCGGACATCAGCCTGCGCCAGCTGCTGAGCCACAGCAGCGGACTGGGCTACCGCTTCCTGGAAGCCGACGCGCAGGGGCCTTATGCGCGGGCAGGGGTGAGCGATGGGATGGATGCCAGCCCGATCACCTTGGCCGAGAACGTGCGGCGTATCGGCCAGGTGCCGCTGCAGTTCGCCCCCGGTACGCAATGGCTGTATTCGCTGGGCGTGGACGTGGCCGGTGCCGTGGCCGAGGCTGCCACCGGGCAGCGCCTGCAGGCCCTGTTCGAGCAGCATCTGGCGCGGCCATTGGGGCTGCGCGATACCGGTTTTTCCACCGCCGAAGGGCAACGCCTGGCCGTGCCCTACGTGGACGATCTGCCGCAGCCACACCGGCTGGGCGAAGGCGAGACGGTGCCGGTCTACGCGGACACCGTGGGCATTGCCTACAGCCCGGCGCGTGCCACCGATGCCACGCGCTTCCCCTCGGCCGGGGCGGGCCTGGTGGGCAGCGCCGACGATCTGATGGCAGTACTGGAAGCGCTGCGCGATGTCGATCATTCGCAACTGCTGCCGCAGGAGCTGGCAGCGCAGATGGTCAGCCTGCAGGTCGGCCGTGCCGGGCCTCCCGAGCCGGCGGGGTGGGGCTTCGGTCTGGGCGCGGCGGTGCTGTTTGACCCCGCTGCCGCCGCCACGCCGCAGGCCATGGGAACCTGGCGCTGGGGCGGTGCCTACGGCCACAGTTGGTTTGTCGATCCGCAGCGGGGCCTGAGCGTGGTGGCGCTGACCAACACGCTGTATGCCGGCATGCACGGGCCGTTCGTGGATGCGCTGCGCGATGCGATCTATGCCGACCTGGACGGTGCGCGATGAGCGGCCATGCAGCGGCAGACGCCTTGCCCGCAGGCGAGGCCACGCGGCTGCCGTGGTCGGCGCTGCTGGCACTGGCCGGCGGCGGCTTCATCACCCTGCTGACCGAAACCCTGCCGGCCGGTGTGCTGCGCCCGATTGGAACCAGCCTGGGCGTGAGCGATGCGGCGGCCGGCCAGTTGGTGAGCGTGTACGCGCTGGGGTCGCTGCTGGCGGCCCTGCCGATGACCGCGCTGACCCAGCGGCTGCCGAGGCGCCCGCTGCTGCTGGCGGCCATTGCCGGCTTCGTGCTGGTGAACACACTGACCGCGCTGAGCAGCAGCTATCCGCTGATCCTGGTGGCGCGCTTCCTGGCCGGTGTCTGCGCAGGCCTGCTGTGGTCGCTGGTGGCCGGCTATGCGGCACGCATGGTGGTGCCGTCGCTGCAGGGCCGGGCGATCGCCGTGGCCATGGTGGGGTCGCCGCTGGCGCTGTCGCTGGGCGTGCCGGCGGGCACGCTGCTGGGGCAGCAGATCGGCTGGCGCTGGGTGTTCGCGCTGATGAGCGTGCTGGCCGTGGCCCTGCTGGGCTACGCGCGCTGGGCGTTGCCGGACCTGCCGGCCGCAGGCAGCGGCAAACGCACGCCGTTGGCTTCGGTATGGCGCCTGCCCGGCGTGCGCAGCACCCTGCTGGTGATGGCGCTGTACGTGCTGGCGCACAACGTGCTGTACACCTACATCGAGCCGCTGGCCCTGCTGGCCCACGCCGGCGCCTGGCTGGACCGCCTGTTGCTGGTGTTCGGCGTATCGGCCATTGCCGGCATCGCGCTGGCGGCATGGGGCGTGGACCAGCATCTGCGCGCCCTGGTCTGGGCGGCGGTGCTGGGCTTTGCTGCGGCCGCGCTGGCCCTTCTGCTGTGGCCGGGCAGCCCGCAGGTACTGCTGCTGGCAACGGCGCTGTGGGGGCTGGCGTTCGGCGCGGTGCCGGCGCTGTTCCAGACCGCGCTGGCGCGCCGCGCCGGTGCCGCCGCCGATCTTGCCCAGTCGATGCTGGTGACCGGCTGGAACCTGGCCATTGCCGCTGGTGGCGTGGCCGGCGGGTTGCTGCTGCAGGCGGGCGGTGCGCAGCAGCTGGCGTGGCTGCCGCTGGGCCTGCTGATGGTGTGCGGGGCCTGGCTGCTGGCCCGGCCGCGGGCCTGGGGCTGACGGTCAGGTATCGGAGAATTCGCGCTCGATCGGCACGCTGCGCGGATTCTGCATGTGCTCACGCGCGGCACCGTACTGCTGCTGGCGCCGGTGGTGGAAGGCCACGAATTCATCGCGTGGCAACGGCCGCGAGAACAGCCAACCCTGGCCGAACTGCACGTGCTGGCTGTGCAGGTAGGCCAGCTGTGCCTCGGTTTCCACGCCTTCGGCCACCACCCACAGGCCCAGTTCGCGGGCCATTTCGATGATGTGCGGGGTGACCGGCGTGGTGGCGCTTTCGGTGCCGATCGCATCGATGAAAGACTTGTCGATCTTCAGCGCATCCAGTGGCAGCTGCTCCAGGTACTGCAGGCTGGAATAGCCCACGCCGAAATCATCGATGGCGATGCTGTGGCCGGCCCGGCGTGCGGCGGCCATCATGGTGCGGGCACGGTCGATATCCAGGAAGCCGCGTTCGGTGGCTTCCAGCCAGATCTGCTGCGGCAGGATGCCGCTGCCGGCCATGCGTGCGGACACCACTTTCAGTGCTCGGCCACTGCTGATGTCATCCGGTGCCAGGTTGATGGCGATGTGCGCGCTGCGGTCGGACACCAGCAGCTCGCGCATGTCCTTCACCACGTTTTCGATCACCACATCGGTCAGTGCCTGGATCAGGCCGTGTTCCTCGGCCAGCGGGATGAAGATGTCCGGGCGTACCTGGGTGCCGTCGGGGTGCTGCCAGCGCACCAGTGCCTCGGCGCCCACGCAGATGCCGGTATCCAGTTCGATGATGGGCTGGTAGTGCAGGTAGAGTTCGCGGCGGCGGATGGCGGTGGCCAGCTCACCGCGCATGGACAGGCGCCGCTGCGACAGCCACACCACCAGGCCCACGCCCAGGGCGGCCAGCAGCAGGCCCACCGGCACGAACAGCCAGGCCTGCTGGCGGAAGGTGGCCGCCAGGGCGGTGCGCGGGGCGGTGGCGATGGCCAGCCATTGTTCACTGCGCGCGCTGGCATACAGCGTTTCGTCGTCCAGGCCTTCGCCCGGGTCGCGCAGCAGCTTCAGCAGCAGGGTCTGGTCAATGCCGCTCTGGCGGGTCAGCAGGCGCCCATCCGGGCTGGCCAGGGCCAGGCGCACATCCGGGTCGGCGATGATGCCGACGAAGTGGCGTGGGTCCACCAGTACATTGTAGGAGCCGTACAGTACGGCCAGCACCTTGCGCCCGCCGGTGGCGGCCGGGCGGATATCCACGGCGATGCCGGCGCCATCACTGGTGACATGGTCGGCAGCGGGCTGTGCCACGTTGCCTTCGAAGGCGCCCCACGAGGTGCAACGCAGCCGGCCGCCTTCGAAATAGCCCATCTGGTCGATGGACGGGGTGGTCATCACCAGGGTCTGCATGCGCCGGACGTGCTCGCTGCTGCACGGGGCCATCGCGCTGGCTTCGGCGGATCTGAGTGCTGCCAGTGCTTCCTGGTAGGACAGGTCGGCCCGCCGCAGGGTGCGTTCGGCAATGCCATGCAGGCGCTGCTGCTCCACGTCCACGGCGCTGTGCCAGGTGGCATAGACCATGGCGGCAATGGGCACGATGGCGGCCAGCAGGGCGGCAAAGACGCCTAGGATGATGACCCGCAGGCGGTTCATGGCCGGAACTCCGGGCGGGCGGGCAGGGCTGCGGGCATGGCGACCGATCCTTGGACGGATGCCCTATCTGAGCATGTTGGCCGCCTGTGCGGAATGGGGCAGGACCGATAATCCGTCACATTGTGGCAATTACGACAACCGATGACGGCAGCGATCCGGCTGAGACTGGCGCTCCGGGCCGCGCAGGTCTACCGTCAGGGGCTTCACCCGCCCCTTCCAGCGCCCGTCCATGACTGAACCCGCCACGCCCCCCGAGCACCTGCGCCGCAGCCTGTCCAACCGCCACCTGCAACTGATCGCCATCGGCGGTGCCATCGGCACCGGCCTGTTCATGGGCTCGGGCAAGACCATCAGCCTGGCAGGCCCGTCCATCATTTTCGTCTACCTGATCATTGGCGCGATGCTGTTCTTCGTGATGCGGGCGATGGGCGAGCTGCTGCTGTCCAATCTGAACTACAAGTCCTTCATCGATTTTTCCACCGACCTGCTGGGTCCGTGGGCCGGATTCTTCTGCGGCTGGACGTACTGGTTCTGCTGGATCGTGACCGCCATTGCCGATGTGATCGCAATCGCCGCCTATGCGCAGTTCTGGTTCCCCGAACTGGCCGCCTGGATACCGGCGCTGCTGTGCGTGCTGCTGTTGCTGGGGCTGAACCTGGTGACGGTGAAGCTGTTCGGCGAAATGGAATTCTGGTTCGCGCTGATCAAGATCGTGGCCATCTGCGCGCTGATCATCACTGGCGCCGGACTGGTGGCCTGGGGCTTCACCTCGCCCAGCGGTCACACCGCCTCGCTGTCGAACCTGTGGAATGACGGCGGCATGTTCCCGATGGGGCTGGTCGGCTTCTTCGCCGGCTTCCAGATCGCGGTGTTCGCCTTCGTTGGCATCGAACTGGTGGGCACCACCGCCGCGGAAACCGCCAACCCGGAGCGCAACCTGCCCAAGGCGATCAATTCCATCCCGGTGCGCATCATCATCTTCTACGTGCTGGCGCTGGTGGCGATCATGGCGGTGACGCCGTGGCGCCAGGTGGTGCCGGACAAGAGCCCGTTCGTGCAGCTGTTCGTGCTGGCCGGCATTCCCGCCGCCGCCAGCCTGATCAACTTTGTGGTGCTGACCTCGGCCACTTCGTCGGCCAACAGCGGCATCTTCTCCACCAGCCGCATGCTGTACGGCCTGGCCGAAGAAGGGCACGCGCCGCGTGGGCTTTCCAAGCTGTCGCGCGCCGCGGTGCCGGCCCGTGGGCTGCTGTTCTCGTGCCTGTGCCTGCTGGGCGGCACGCTGCTGATCTACCTGATTCCCAACCTGGTGACCGCCTTTACCCTGGTGACCACGCTGGCCACCGTGCTGTTCATCTTCGTCTGGTCGCTGATCCTGGTGGCCTACATGGTCTACCGCCGCCGCTACCCGGAACGGCATGCCGCATCGATCTTCAAGATGCCCGGCGGCGTGGCCATGTGCTGGGCCTGTCTGGTCTTCTTCGCCGCCGTGCTGGTGCTGCTGAGCCTGCAGGCCGACACCCGCCAGGCGCTGCTGGCCAGCCCGGCGTGGTTCGTGCTGCTGGGCGTGGGGTACTGGCTGCGCCGCAGAGCGGTGACGTGATTTGCGGGGTCGGATCCCGTTGCGTGGCAACGGGCTCTGACCCCATTCACCCGACCCCATTCACCCGGATTTAGCGGGCGCGGCCGGATCATCCGGCCGCCATGTTCCCCCGCCGTGCCGCCGTTGCGCTGTCGCTGCTGCTGGGCCTGTGGCCTGGCCTGGCGGCGGCGCGCACGGTGTACCGCTGCGTGCAGGGCAACACGGTCAGCCTGGCCACCGCGCCCGAGCCGGGCACGCGCTGTACGGCAAAACAGATTGACGACAACGCGGTGCAGGCGCCCAACCTGTGGGGCAACATGGGGGTGTTCAGCGGCGTGCTGTACGAGCGCGAGCAGGACGGCACCCTGGTCTATTCCACCCGCAACCTGCCCGGTTCGCGCGTGTACCTGAAGTTCACCGTGGCCACGCCGCCGGGCGAGCCGGCCCATGAAGGCCTGGGCAAGGTCGGCGCGCCGCAGCTGGCGCCACATGCAACGCAGTTCAAGGCAGCGGCCAAGGCCACCGGTGTGGACGATGCGTGGCTGCGTGCGATCGCCCATGCCGAAAGCAACTTCGATGCGCTTGCTGTCTCGCGCAAGGGCGCGCAGGGCGTGATGCAGCTGATGCCTGAAACCGCGGTGGAGTACGGCGTGCGTGATCCCTTTTCGGCGCAGCAATCGATCGACGGGGGCGCGCGCTACATGCGCAGCCTACTGCGCCGCTACAACGGCGACCGCCCGTTGGCGGCGGCAGCCTACAACGCCGGCATCGGTGCGGTGGCGCGCTACAACGGCGTGCCGCCGTACGCGGAAACCCTGGCCTACGTGGAAAAAGTGATGGCGCTGTACGCGCGCTATCGGCAGGCCATGGGCATCCGTAGCGAAGTGCCGGCGAAGTAGGGTGATTCAGCGCGAAGACGCGTTTCCATACAGTGCGTAGCGCTCCACCCGGCCTACCTTGGCGATGGCCGCGCGCACATCGGCGCGCTGCTTCAGCTGCCGCCAGCGTGCATCGCTCTGCACTTCGGTGGGCAGCGACGGGTAGACGCGCATGTCCTGCAGGTCCAGCAGCACCTCGGTTCGGTCATCGAGCGACTGCAACTGGCCGATCAGCGCAGCGGCGGCACCATCCAGATCGCCTTCTTCCAGCAGCATTTCCCGGTGGAAGGTGCGTGCCGTGTCGCGGTTGCGTACCAGGGTGGCCCGCGCGCTGGCTTCGGCGGCGGCGTCGCCACGCTTGCGTGCGGCCAGGAAGCCCACCAGCGCCTGCGCCGATTCGCCATAGGGGCTCAGGTCGTCCAGCCGCGCCAGCACCGACACGGCCTCGTCCAGCTGGTCGGTGGCAGCCAGCATGAAGGCCAGGTTGATGATGTGGTCGACATGGTCCGGCCCGCGTGCACCCACCTTCTCGGCCAGCCGTGCCGTGGCCACGGAATCGTCCAGGCGATCCAGCCGACGCAGCGCGATCATCCGGTTGCTCAGCAGCCAGGCCAGCCATTGCGCCTCGGGGCCATTGGGCAGGTTGCCTTCGGCCACGAAACCGGCGATGCCGTCGCTGAACTGCACGACCTGCTCGTTCTCGCCCAACATCAACTGGGTGGAACTGAAATCGACCAGCGCGGCGTCCAGGCTGCGATCGAGCAGGCTGGAAACACGCAGCTCGTCCAGGTACTGGCGCGCTGCGCGCTCCGGGTCATAGCGTGGGTCATCGCGATCCACGTAGCGGTCGAAGCGCTTGTCGCTGCGCAGGGTGATCAGTTCCAGCGGTGTACGGACGCGTTCAAGCGTGGCCGCTACATCGCGGCCCGAATCGGTGTCGATCTGCAGGCTGGCCAGCAGCACCCAGAAGGCGCCTGGCTCCAGACCATCACTTTTCCAGCCGTTGTCGAACAGGGCCTTGAGCACCTCGCGCCGGCGCGCAGGCTGGTCGCGCAGCGTGTACTGCAGGAAGCTGACCACTTGGGTATCGAATTCGAGCGGCTCGCGCGCATGCGCCGTGGCCTGCAGCAGATGGGTGACGGCCAGGTCGTTCTGTTCTTCGCTCAGGTCGACCGACACCAGCGGCATCAAGGCCTCTACGTCGCCCGGGTCGATCGCCAGCGCCATCTGCAGGTAGCGGCGGGCCAGAGGGTTGTCATGCTGCAGGTACGCGGTCATGCCGCCAACCCGCGCGCCCTCGGCACGTGCTTCGGGTGCGAGCGTGGCCAACTGCGGATCGTCGATCAGTTTCTCGAATTCGACCATCGCGCCCAGCGTGTTGCCGCTGGTGGCGGTGGTCTGCGCGTTCTCCCAGCGCTGCTGGAACGTCGCGGCGGCGGTGCTGTCGGCAGCCCCCGCAGCAAAAGGCGCAGCCAGCAGGACGGCGGACAGCGCAAGTGGCAGCAGGCGGGCAGGGGACATGGCGGTTCCATCCTTGGCGTGAGCGCTGATTGAAACCCGCCGCGCGGCTGGCGGCAAGCAAGGGCCGGGTAGCCGGCGCTGCAGGTGGTGGCACAACGACAGTGCAGCGACTATCGTCGTGGGCTGAAATCGGCAGGGATGATGCGTAGCGATGGCACAGCGGCAGTGGTGGGTGGTGGGCGTGGTGGTGGTGACCGCAGCGGCGTTGGCCGCCACCTGGTGGCCTGATCGGGCCACCGAGGTATCCGCACCCGCTGGGCCGCAACCCACGCCCCTGGCCTGGACGGCGCAGATCGAAACGCTGGCCGGCGATGGCCATCCCGGCAATCGTGATGGCGCGGCCGCGCAGGCGCGCTTCGCCGATCCCTACGCGGTGGTGCGCACGGCGCAGGGCGCGGTGTACTTCACCGATGCTGGCGACAACAACCGTATCCGCCGCTGGTGGCCCGATGGCCGCGTGCAGACCGTGGCCGGGCAGGGCGAGGGGCGCGTGGACGGCCCGGCGCTGCAGGCCAGCTTCCACACGCCTTCGGGCATTGCCGCCGATGCGCAGGGCAACCTGTACGTGGCCGACACCGGCAACCACGCGATCCGGCGCATTTCTGCCGACGGCCAGGTGACCACGCTGGCCGGCGGCGAGCAGGGGTATGCCGATGGACCTGCCGCACAGGCACGCTTCGATGGGCCGATGGGCATTGCCGTGGATGCGCAGGGCCAGGTGTTCGTGGCCGATACCTGGAACGACCGCATCCGCGTGATCGGCACCGACGGCCAGGTGCGGACCTTGGCCGGTGGCGACCGCCCGGGGTTCATCGATGCAATCGGCGGCGAGGCGCGGTTCGATACCCCGGTGGCCCTGGCCTTCGACGCGCATGGCGCGCTGCTGGTGGCCGATCTGTTCAACAACGCGGTGCGCCGCGTGGGCGCCGACGGCACGGTCAGTACGCTGGTAAGCAGTGGCGGGGTGATGAACGCCCCGCTGTCGTTGGCCACGACCCACGATGGCGTGCTGTACGTAGGCGACCTGGATGGGCGCGTGCTGCAGATCACCCCGCAGGGCCACCAGATTGCGCTGCTGGGCAACGACCGCCTGCCCCGCCTGGCGCGCCCCAGTGGTCTGGCCGTGGATGCCGATGGCAGCGTGCTGGTGGCTGATTCGACTGCCTACCGCCTGCATCGCCTGCGCCCGCTGCCGGTGGGCGAGCTTCCTGCACCGGCCCTGGTGGGTCCGGCCGCCGATGCCGGGTTGCCCGATACGGGCGGACGTTGGCCGCTGGCACCGCAGGACGGCTGGCACGAAGTGGTGGGCACGCTGGGCGAGGTACGCGGAAACTTCAAGGGTGAGAGCCGCCACCACCTGCACGGCGGTTTCGATGTGCGCGGCGATGTGGGGCAGACCGTGCTGGCCATTGCCGAGGGCAAGATCAGCAGCCCGATCGCCGCCTGGAGCCTGGGCGGGCAGGGCGAAGGCCTGGCGGTAGATCGCCTGAAGTACATCCACATGCGTGTGGGCCGCACACCGCGCGGTGAACCCTTCGATGCACGCTGGCAGCCGTTGTACGCCGACGATGGAACGCTGGAGCGCATCCGCGTGCGTCGTGGTACGCGCATCCACGTGGGGGATCGGCTGGGGAGCATCAACAGCCAGGCGCACGTGCACCTGGCGCTGGGCACCGGTGGTTTCGAGACCAATGCGGTGGCACTGGGCTTCCACAACTACGCCGACCACTTCGTCCCGCGTATCACCGACGTGGCGTTGCTGGACGACAACGACCAACCCATGGCGCCGGGCAGCGACGGCGTGGTGATGGTGGCGCGGCAGGGGCGTGGCGTGCAGATCGTGGTGGAAGCGTGGGACCAGGTGGACAACAACCTGCCGCGCCGCCGGCTGGGGCCGTACCAGGTGGGCTACCAGGTCCTGGATGGCAACGGCCAGGCATTGCAGGGCTACGAGCAGCCGCGCTGGAATATCGTGTTCAACCGCATGCCGCCACAGAACCTGGCGGCGAAGGTGGCCTATGCGCCGGACAGCGGCATTACCGTGCACGGCAGCGCGGTTACCCGCTTCCGCTACCTGGTGACCAACACCGTGCGCGATGGCCTGATGGAAACCGGGCGCTGGCAGCCGGCGGCGCTGCCGCCGGGCGAATACATCGTGCGTGCCAGTGCGCGTGACTACAGTGGCAACGAAGGCGTTGGCCGGCGCGAGATCAGGGTGCGGCTGTTGCCGTAGCGGCTGGCGCCCCGCAGCGTTCGCGTTCGGCGTCCATGTCTTCCAGCGGCCGCACTTCGATGCTGCCGAAGCGTGCCCAGGGGAAGTCGCGGGCGATGGCCATCGCCTCGTCGCGGTTGCGCGCGACGATCAGGTTGAAGCCGGCCAGCAGTTCGCGGGTTTCGGCGAAGGGGCCATCGAGCACGCGGCTGTGGCCGTCGCGCACGCGCAGGGTCTGTGCGGTGTCCACCGGCTGCAGTTTCTGTGCGGCCAGCAGGGTGCCTTCGGCCTGCAGTTGGTCGGCGTGGGCCAGGCAGTCGCGCATCAGCGCGTTGAACTCTTCGCTGGGCAGGGCCTGCAGCAGGGCGGGCTCGATGTAGATCAGGAGCAGGTACTGCTGCATGGGGTGGTCCTGGCGTGGCGGGCGGGGTGACCATGATGGCGCAGGTCTGCGCGGAATCATGCTGCAGCGCGAGAAGCGCCCCACCACGGAGGGGCTCCGCCGTTCGCCGATCCCCGCCGAAGGCGCGCTCTCCGCGAGAAAAATAATTTCCAGGAACCTGTCGATCCCCGTCCTCCTCGTTCGTTGTAAGAGTGAAGGGCGCGCCACTGCCGCCCGCGGGAGACCGACATGAAAGTGATGGTGATCGTCAAAGCCAGCGCCGATTCCGAAGCCGGGCGCATGCCCAGCGCAGCGGAACTGACCGCCATGGGCGCCTACAACGAACAACTGGTCGCCGCCGGCATCATGCTCGCCGGCGAAGGCCTGCACGCCACCGCCCGCGGCCATCGCATTCAGTTCGGTGAGGGTGCACCGGCCGTGCAGCCCGGCCCGTTCGGCCCGGCCGAGCAGCAGATCGCCGGCTTCTGGCTGTGGGAAGTGCGGTCGCTGGACGAAGCCATCGAGTGGGCGCGGCGCGCGCCGTTCAAGCCCGGTGATGCGCTGGAACTGCGCCCGCTGATCACCGCCGAGGACTTCGGCGAGGCTTTCACCCCCGAATTACAGCAACAGGAACAGCGTCTGCGGAACCAGATCGACGCTTGAGCCCGCCGTAGTGCCATCGCCGGGTACGCCCCGGCACCCACGCCCCCGCCTTCCCAATGGAGCAATGCCATGAAACTGATTCCCTTCCTTGGCTTCAGCGGCCAGACCCACGATGCCATGGCGTTCTACGCCAAGGCGCTGGGCGGCCAGGTCACGTCGGAAATGAAGTACCGCGACATGCCGCCGTCCGATGAGCCCGGCTGCAGCGAGATGCCGCCGGAAACGCTGGACCATGTGGCGCACAGCCAGCTGGAAATCGGGGCGGCGATCCTGATGGCCGCCGATGGTCCCGGCGGCGAAGGTGGCAGCGCCACCACCATCAACGTGGACGTGGACAGCATCGAGGAGGCCGAACGCGTGTTCGCCGCGCTGGCCGAAGGCGGCCAGGTGCAGATGCCGATTGCCGAAACCTTCTGGGCGCACCGCTGGGGCATGTTGATCGACCGCTTCGGCAAGCCGTGGATGGTCAACTGCATGAAGCAGCCGTAACCGGCCCTCCCTTCAACTCAAGGAAAGCAGACCATGAGTGCAGCGCAACCGCAGATGATCTTCGTCAACCTGCCCGTGCAGGATCTGGAGGCGTCCAAGGCGTTCTTCAGCGCCCTGGGCTACCAGTTCAATCCCGCGTTCACCGACGAGAACGCGGCCTGCATGGTCATCAGCGAGAGCATCTTCGTGATGCTGCTGGTGAAGCCGTTCTTCCAGCAGTTCACCACCAAGGCCATTGCCGATGCACAGGCCAGCACCGAGGTGATCACCTGCCTGTCGGCAGACAGCCGCAAGGCGGTGGATGCGCTGGTGGACAAGGCGCTGGCGGCCGGTGCCCGCGAACCGCAGCCGGCGCGCGATTACGGCTTCATGTACCAGCGGGGCTTCCAGGACCTGGATGGCCATCTGTGGGAGATCGCGCACATGGACGGTGAGCCGGGGTGAGCGGCACGCTTGTGGGGCCCGGCCGTTGATGCTGTGATCGGCACATGGCCGAGCCCACCCTGACCCAGCGCATGGATACCCTGTGGCGAATGGAATCGCCCGTGCTGATCGCGCGCCTGGCACGGCTGCTGGGCGGTGACGTGGGCCGTGCCGAAGAGCTGGCCCAGGACACCTGGCTGGCCGCGCTGGAGCGCTGGCCGGCGCAGGGCATGCCGGACAACCCGGGGGCCTGGTTGATGACCACCGCACGCAACCGTGCCATCGATGTGCTGCGCCAACACCAGCGCGTGGCCCAGCAGCACGCGCAGTGGGGCGAGCTGCTGCACCCGGCCGCGCTGCCCGCGCCCGACGACAACCAGATGCTTGAAGACGACCTGGGCGACGATCTGCTGCGGTTGATGTTCGTGGCCTGCCACCCGCTGCTGCCGGCCGATGCCCGGGTGGCGCTGACCCTGCGCCTGCTGGGGGGCCTGACCACGGTGGAGATCGCCCGCGCATTCCTGCAGCCCGAGCCCACCATCGCCCAGCGCATCGTGCGCGCCAAGCGCACGCTGGCGCAGAAGCAGGTGCCGTATGAGGTACCGCGCGCCGATGCGCTGCCGGAGCGGCTTGGTTCGGTACTGGAAGCGATCTACCTGATCTTCAACGAGGGCTACGCGGCCAGCGCTGGTGATGACTGGATGCGCCCGGCGCTGTGCGAGGAAGCCCTGCGACTGGCCCGCATCCTGGCCCATCGCATGCCGGCACCGCCGGTGCTGGGCCTGCTGGCGCTGATGGAACTGCAGGCCTCGCGCGCGGCAGCCCGGGTGGACGCGCAGGGCATGCCGGTGCTGTTGGACCAGCAGAACCGCGCGCGCTGGGATTGGCTGCAGATCGCGCGTGGGCAGCAGGCGTTGGCGCAGGCCGTGGCCGCCGGTGGCCAGCACGATACCTACGTGCTGCAGGCACAGATTGCCGCCTGCCATGCTGCCGCGCGACAGCCAGCAGACACCGACTGGGCGCGCATCGCGGCGTTGTACGCACAGCTGCTGCAGGTCATGCCTTCGCCGGTGGTGGCACTGAACCGCGTGGTGGCGGTATCCCGCAGCGACGGCGCGTTCGCGGCCTGGGCGCTGCTGCAGCCGCTGCTGGTGGATGCACGGCTGCATGGCTACGCGCCGCTGCAGGTGGTGCGCGGCGAGCTGCTGCTGCAGTTGGGGCGGGAGGCGGATGCGCGGGATGCGTTTGCCATGGCGGCGGCACAGACCCCCAATGCCGCCGAGCGCGCGGTGTTGCGGGAAAGGGCCGGCCAAGCCCCGGAAAACTGAAGCCGACGAAGGCAGCACTTGTGGGCGGGCGCCTGAGCGGCTATGTTTCGCGCCCAGCGAACGTGAACGCGTTCGCATTCCGTGTGTAGACTCAGGAGCGGTTGGATGTTTTCAAGGACGAAGAGCGCGCCGCGCGCTTTTGCGCGCCTGCTTGCCTATGCGTTGTGCCTGGCCGTCTGGCCGCTGGCAACCCAGGCCGCAGAGAAATCACAGCAGGCCTACTGGGCCGGTTTCGCCTATACCGCCGATGCCGCTGCCGTAAAGGCGTCCACGCCGCACGCGCAGGCGGTGCTGGAATCGCGCGGCCTGCTGCCGTTGAACCAGACGCTGTGGCGGGCACTGCAACGCCGCAAGCCGGCGCAGCTGGAGCTGATCGACCAGCCGGTGGCCATGCTGGACGGCACCACCAGTGCTACCGTGCTGGCCGCCGCACTGGACCGCGAACTGGTGTCGGTCGAGCCGATCGGCAACCAGTACAAAGTGCTGGTGGAAGTGGCCCTGCAGGCGCTGTTCTTCGACTTCCGCGAGCGCCAGGTGATTGCGTCCTATCCGCTTACCCTGCAGCGCATTGACGTGCAGGATTACCGCCCGGACCGCGACGATATCGACGCGATCGTGGCCGACCTGCTGTACGGCAGCGCCGATACCAGCCTGTCGCAGGTGCTGGCCCAGGCCCTGGCCCAGGCCAGGTTGCCGGAAGCGGCCACGCGCCGCCTGCAGGTGGGCGCGGTCACCCTGTCCGATGCCACGCTGGCCAAGCTGCCGGACCCGAAGTGGGCCGACACGCTGCGCGCCACCCTGGCCCACGAGCTGTCCAAGACGCTGTCGTCGAACACCGGCGTCGGTCTGCTGCCGCCAGCCTCGGGCCAGGCGATCGGCGGTGCCATGGCCGCGCGCTTTGCCGACGGCAAGGTCTACCAGCTGAAGATTCCCGAGGCCGATTACCTGATCAGCGTGCAGGTGGATGCGCTGAAGAACGGCGTTATCGAAGAAACCCCGGCGATGAAGACGATGCTGTTCGGCGCGTTCTTCACCGCGAAGGTAACCGAGCCGTTCTCGGGCAAGGTCTATTTCGAACAGCCGCTGCGCAAGGGCGCCACCAAGGTGGTGCCGGTCACGCAGTGGCAGGTTGACCAGTGGTCGGCCAGCTACGAAACCCTGCTGGCGGGCTTTGATGCCTTCGCCGGCGCCGCCGCCAAGCGTGCCGATGCGCGCACCTGGCTGGACGAACAGAAGCCGGGCGGCCGCCCGTTGCAGCAGCAGACCCAAGCCCTCCAGGAGTTGATCAAGTCATGTCGTTGATGCGTACCATCCTGCTCGTCCTCATCGCCCTGGCGGTGGCTTCGCCGGTGGCGGCGCAGTCCGCCAGCTCGCGCGGCACCGGTTCGGCCAGCTACAGCCTGCGCCTGAGCGCCGGCACCCGTGCCGAAGCCCTGGAAAAGGCCAAGGTGAATGCACTGGAGGCGTACGTCGCCGAAACCGGTGCAGCCAAGCTGCGCCTGTTCGAAGCGCGCCGCGCCGAGTTCATCGGTGAAATCGACCGCTATGTGCTCAGCGCCGTGCAGCTGTCGGACAACGAAGACAAGAAGGCCAAGACCTACAGCGTGACCGTGCGTGCGGAAATCAACACCACGCTGCTGCAGACCAAGCTGGATGCCGGCTCGGCCGTTGCCGGCGCCACTGCGGCACAGCGTTCGCTGCTGACCTTCTTGTTCATGGCGCGCTCGCAGGACACCGTGCAGTCGTTCCAGGACAAGGAATACCGCCGCGCCGACGTGAGCACCAGCTACAGCGAGAACACCCGCGAAGGTGATTCGTTCCGTGGCAATTCGGTCAGCACCAACGGCAGCATCAACCAGAACGGCTCGATGTCGGTCACCACCGGCGGCAGCACCACCGCACGCAGCGACAACATCAGCTGGAAGGTGGCCAATGCGGCTGAAGTGAATACCGCCATGACCGGTGCCTTCAGCGCCGCCGGCTATGAAGTGGTGGAGGCGGAGTACGTTGAAGGTGAGTCGCGCGGCCTGCTGAACATCGAACGCATCCGCAAGGATTTCAGCACCGGCAACGATCTGGCCCCAGCTACCCTGCGCGATACCGCCAATGGCATCCGCGCGGCCAACATTCCGTACATCGCGGTGGGCACGCTGGACGTGGGCATGCGCGATCGCGATCCGGCCAGCGGCAACACCCGCGTGTTCGTCACCGTGACCGGCAAGGTGCTGGACGTGACCGGTCGCTTCCCGCGCACCGTGTCATCGGTCGGCCCGGTGCAGTACTCCGGTACCGGCCCGAACGAGACCGTGGCCCGTACCAACGCGCTGCAGCTGGCCGCTGAAAAGGCCGCGCAGCAGATGATCAACGAACTGAACGTCAAGGCGGTTCGCTGATCCACCGCGTTCCAACGCCGGGCATGGCCCGGCGCTACCCCGTTGTCTGTGTGCCGCACCGCGGCCGTCTCTCTCATAAAGGAAATTCCATGATCCGCACTACCGCTCTTGCCGTGGCCATTGCCGCCGCCACCCTGTCGATGCCGGCCCACGCTGGCCTGGGCAAGCTGAAGGATCTGGCCGGTGCCGCCACCGGCACCTCCAGCAGCGCCTCCAGCGCCGCTGCACCGGACGAAGCCGCACAGGAAGCGCTGGTGCGCCGTTTCGTCAGCTCGCAGTCGCATTCGCTGCAGGCGCAGACCTCGTTCGCCCGCGCCTTCGGCCTGGCCGAGCAGGTGCAGCTGCTGGAAGCCGAGCGCCAGGCGCTGTCGTCCGGTTCGGTGAGCGTGGATGCAATGAAGAAGTCCGTCTCGGTGAGCGAGTCGGCCCAGGCCGCCATCGATGAGCGCGTGGCCGCGCAGCCGGAACTGAGCGCCGAATCGAAGCAGCACTACGCCGAAGGCCTGGTGTCGATGCTGGCCTCGGCTGCCGAAGCACAGAAGCTGGGCGGCGAAGCCGGCAACTTCACCGCGGGCATGAAGAACCTGGGCGCCACCCAGCTGGCCACCGTGGGCCGCAAGCTGGCTGCCGGTGCGTGGGTGGCCAAGGAATCGCCGGGCTTCATCAAGGGCCTGTACAGCTCGTCCAAATCGGCCGTGACCTTCGCCAAGAAGAGCAAGGTGAAGGTGCCGTCCAACGCCGATTCGCTGCTCGACAGCCTCTGATCGCAGGTCCATGTCCATGCGCACCACCACCCGACTGATCGGCCTGGGCCTGGCCGCTGCCTTGCTGGCGGCCTGTGGCGACAAGGAAGCCCCGGCGGCAGACACCGCGCCGGCCCCCGCCAAGGAAAAGGCGGCCAGCGCGCTGGCCAGCAACGCACCGGCCGACGACGCGCCGTTGCGCGGCACGCCGGATTTCGGCGGCACCACCCAGGTCGCGCGCGAGGCCGATGGCATCGGCAGCACGCCGGAACTGGCGGTGCTGGCCGCCCTGCAGTCGGCAGTGGCGCAGGTCAATGGCGTGCGCGTGGCCAGCCAGATGCAGGGCCTGCGCGCAGGCCTGCATGTGGACGTGGATGGGGAACACGTCGGCGATATCCGCGCCGACGCGTTCACCCAGCAGATGATTGCCGGCTCGCAGGGTGCGGTGCTGGGCTATGAAATCCTGTCGCAGGACGAAGTGCGGCAGCTGGATGAAGAAACCATTGCCCGCGTGCGCGCCAGCGATGAAGGCTGGAGCTTCAAGGGCTCGGCCTCGGCCAGCGCGTCGGGCCAGGCCTCGGCAAAGGCCTCCGGCGGCGGTGGTTCGGCCGAAGCCAGCTACAAGGAAAACTACGAAGAGAACGTACAGGTGGACGCCAAGCGGGGCGCCAGCTCGTTCGATTCGGACGTGACCCACCGCAGCATGCGCAGCTACTGGAAGGTGCGCGTGCGTGCGCAGATTGCCCAGTACCGCGCGCCGGACGAGCAGGGCAAGCCGAAGATCGTGGTGGCCCTGCCGCGCACCAAGTCCGGCAGCTACGCCGTGGGTGATGGTCGCGTGGATGCCGGCGAAGTGGCCGATGCCATTCGCGCACGCCTGTCCGATACGCTGACCCAGACCCAGCGCTTCATCGTGCTGGACCGCGAGTTCGGCGATGAACTGCAGGCCGAGATCGACCACATCAACAGCGGCAATGTGCGCCTGCAGGACACCGCACGCATCGGCCAGCAGTTGGCGACCGATCTGATCCTGATCCCCACCATCGAACGCTTCGAGTACCCGCGCAGCGTGCGCAACCTGCGCATGTCCGATCGCCAGGTCACCTCGTATTCCGGTGGCGGCCGCATCACCCTGCGCCTGGTCAACGCCACCACCGGCCAGGTGGTGATGTCCGACAGCTTCGACCACCAGCTGGCCTCGACTGGCCCCAGCACGCTGCCGCGCGTGGTCAATGGCCGCAACATGGCCGCCTCGATGATGGAATCGCTGTCCGGGCAGATCGGCACGACCATCGTCACCACGTTGTTCCCGGTGTCAGTGGTGTCTGTGGACGGCGACCAGGTGGTGCTGAGCCAGGGCGGTGAAACGCTGCAGGCCGGCCAACGCTGGCAGGCCGTGCGCCTGGGCGAAGAACTGAAGGACCCGCAGACCGGTCGTTCGCTGGGCCGCAGCGAGCACCCGTGCTGCACCATCCGCATTGATCGCGTGGCCGCGCAGACCTCGTACGGCACCATCGAAGACGGTGTGGACGCCACCCGCGGTGGCTTCCGCCCGGGCCAGATCGAACTGCGGCAGAAGCTGGGCAGCAAGCCGGCTGCGGCTGCCACGGCAAGCGCATCGGCGGCACCGGCCGCCAGCGCACGCCCGGCCGCCAAGCCCAAGCCCAAGGCCGCTGCCGCACCGGCAGAAGACCCGAACTGGTAAGACATCGCGCGGGGTCAGATCCCTTTCCCATGGGGAAAGGGCTCTGACCCCTTCTTGTCTGTGTCCGTGTCGACCAAGGTCGACACCTACCAGGGCGAGGTCCGTGTCGACCAAGGTCGACACCTACCAGAGCGAGACGTCAGTCGAGCATGGCTCGACTCTACAGGGGGGCGGGGCGCAGCCCTGCCGAACCCCTTACACTCCGGTAGGTTTGTCCTGCTGGAGAGAGCAATGAAACGAGTGGCACTGGGCCTGCTGGCCCTTTCGGTAAGCAGCGCATTGATGGCGGCCACGCCGAAGTTCGATGGCGCGCGTATTTCCGCCGATGTGAAGGAGCTTGCCTCCGACGCGTATGAAGGCCGTTCGCCGGCCACCGCCGGCGAAGAGAAGACCATCGCCTACCTCAGCAAGCAGTTCGCCGACGCCGGCCTGCAGCCGGGCGGCGACCTGAAGGATGGCAAGCGCCTGTGGACCCAGGCCGTGCCGCTGCTGAAGGGCGATATCGTCGGCGCGCCGCAGCTGGCGCTGCACCAGGGCGGCAAGACCGTGGCGCTGCAGCAGGGCAAGCAGATTGCCGTGCGCGCGGCCATGAACGGTGCCAGCGCAGTGGATATCAGCAAGGCACCGCTGGTGTTCCTGGGCTATGGCGTGAAGGCGCCGGAGCGCAACTGGGATGACTTCAAGGGCGTGGACCTGAAGGGCAAGATCGCCGTGGTGCTGATCAACGACCCCGACTTCGAGACCGGCAAGGGCGACTTCGACGGCAAGGGCATGACCTGGTATGGGCGCTGGCCGTACAAGTACGAAGAGGGTGCCCGCCAGGGTGCGCTGGGCGTGCTGATCGTGCATGAGACCGCGCCGGCATCCTACGGCTGGGCCACCGTGGCCGGCTCCAACACCAACACCATGTTCGACGTGGTGCGTGACAATCCCGCCGACACCCATCCGACGCTGGAAGGCTGGATCCAGCGCGATCTGGCGGTGGACCTGTTCCGCTCGGCCGGCCTCGATTTCGAGGCGCTGAAGAAGCAGGCGCAGCAGCGCGACTTCACCCCGGTGCCGCTGACCGGTACCAGCCTGGATGCGAAGTACGCTGTGAAGACCGAGGTGATCACCTCGCACAACGTGGCCGCGCGCCTGGAAGGCAGCCGCTACCCGGACGAGACCATCGTCTACAGCGCGCACTGGGACCACATTGGCGTGGGTGAGCCCGATGCCCGTGGCGACCGCATCTTCAACGGTGCGCTGGACAACGCCAGCGGCACCGCTTCGTTGCTGGAACTGGCCCGTGGCTTCGCCAAGGGCAAGCGCCCGGAACGTTCGGTGCTGTTCCTGGCGGTCACCGCCGAGGAAAAGGGCCTGCTGGGTTCGGAGTACTACGCCACCCATCCGCTGTACCCGCTGGAAAAGACCGTGGCGATGATCAACATGGACGGCATGGCCCCGTTCGGTCCGTCGCGTGATTTCGGCATCTACGGCACCGCGCGCTTCGAGCTGCTGGACCAGTTGAAGGACGTGGCCAAGGGCTGGGACATCCGCTACACCCCCGACCCGAAGCCGGAATCAGGCCTGTTCTTCCGTTCCGACCACTTCTCGTTCGCCAAGCGCGGCGTGCCGGCGCTGTCCTGGTCGGCCGGCCAGGACTGGGTGGACGGGGGCGTGGCGGCGGGCAAGAAGGCGTCCGACGATTACACCGCCAAGCGTTACCACCAGCAGGGCGACGAGTGGCAGCCGGACTGGGTGTTCGCCGGTGCGGCACGCGACCTGGAAGTGCTCTACACGCTGGGCAGCCAGCTGGCCAACTCGCGCAGCTGGCCGAACTGGAGCGCCGACGAGTCGTTCCGCGCCGTGCGTGACGCCAGCGCCGACCAGCGCAAGTAAGGCAAGGCGGGGCGCTGCCCCGCCACCTACCGGTAGCGCTGGGCCATGCCCGGCGTTGCTGTAACAGCTTCCATCCCCGCTTTCCGGGGCTTCGTCGCAGGACGCTTGTTTGCCCGGTGCGCGGGCCTATGCTCGGCTCACCCCTTCCCACCAAGGCACTGCCGTGTTCGCCAGCCTTACTCTCATTGTCCGTCATCTGTTGGCCTGGGCCGTGGCGCTGCTGGTGGCGGGCATGGTCTGGAGCGGCATCTTCAGCGGCATGAACGATGGCCCGGGCTGGATCTTCGGCCTGCTGGCGATGTTCCTGATGATCACCGCGCTGGGCAGCGCCATTACCCATGTGCGCCGGGTGTGGATGGTGGCCGGCAAGCTGGACGGCAGCACCCTGTCTGGCCGCCAGCGGCGGCAGGTGGAACTGCCCATGGACGCCGGCCAGGCCTACGCGGTGGTCGAGGCGGCGGTGGCCGAGCTGCCGCGCGTGGAAGACGTGGAAAATTCGGCCGGCAGCCTGCAGGTGCGCGCCTACGTGCGCCGCGTGGACCCCTGGAATGGCCGCCAGCCCTCGCGCTGGAACCTGCCGGCGCGGCTGGCGATCAAGCGCAACAGCGTGCAGGCCACGGTCACCCCGGGGCAGGGCACCAGCACGGTCACCCTGCTGTTCGAGCCCGATGCCGGCTGGTGGGCCGATCTGCTGGCGCTGGATGAAGGCAGCAACTATGAGAACGCCGAAGCGGTGACCCGCGCGATCAGCCGCCGGGTGGCCGACCAGCGCCGCGACGAACAGGCCGCTGCCGAACAGACCCAGGTGGAAAAGGAACTGTCGGTGGCACGCCTGAACCTGCTGCACGCACAGGTGGAACCGCACTTCCTGTACAACACGCTGGCCAATGCGCAGGTGCTGACCCGCACCGATCCGGGCCGCGCCGAGCAGATGCTGGGGCACTTGATCCAGTACCTGCGCAGTTCGCTGCCGCAGGTGGATGAGTCGGTGTCCACGCTGGGCGTGGAGCTGGAACGCACGCGCGCCTATCTGGAAATCCTGCGTATCCGCATGGGCGCGCGGCTGGCGGTGGAAGTGCAGGTGCCCAACGAACTGCACGGCGTGCACCTGCCGGCCATGGCCCTGCAGACGCTGGTGGAAAACGCGATCAAGCACGGCCTCGAGCCCAAGCCGGGTGGCGGCACGATCTGGATCCTGGCGCGTGGCTTCGACGACCATGTGACCGTAACGGTGGCCGACGATGGGCTGGGCTTCGGCCAAGGCACCAGCGGCACCGGCATCGGCCTGAAGAACCTGCGCGAGCGTCTGCGCCTGACCTGCGGCGAGCAGGCCGGCGTGGCGATCGTGGCCAACTTCCCCTCGGGCGTGGCCGCTACCATGACCCTGCCGCAGCCGGCCAAGGAGCGCACCCATGCCGCTTGAAGCCCTGATTGCCGAAGACGAAGAACTTCTGCGCCAGGCACTGGTGGACCAACTGGCGCGGCTGTGGCCGGAGCTGAAGCTGGTGGCCGCGTGCGAGGATGGCGCCAGCGCGTTGGAACAACTGGCCGAGAAACAGCCGGACATCGCCTTCCTGGATATCCGCATGCCGGGCATCAGCGGCATCGAAGTGGCCCGTTCGCTGTCCGAACTGAGCCCGCGCACGCAGGTAGTGTTCGTGACCGCCTACGACCAGTACGCCATCGATGCGTTCGAACAGGGCGCGATGGACTACCTGTTGAAGCCGGTCAGCGATGAGCGCCTGCTGGCCACCCGCGAACGCATCCTGTCGCGCCTGCCATCCACGCGCCAGGACGATGCCGTGCTGGAGCGGCTGCTGCAGCGCCTGGGTCCGTCGCAGGCGCAGCCCGAGCGTCCGCCGCTGGCCTGGATCACCGCCAGCAATGGCCGCGAAACGCAGCTGATCATGCTGGACGACGTGGTCTACTTCCGCGCCGACAACAAGTACACCACGGTGGTGACCGCCGAGGGCGAGAGCCTGCTGCGCACGCCGCTGCGCGAACTGCTGGAGGCGCTGGACCCGCAGCAGTTCCGGCAGATCCACCGTTCCACCATCGTGCACATGAAGGCGGTGGCGGCGGTCAGCCGCGACGATACCGGCAGGGGCGTGCTGCGCCTGCGCCAGCGCCCGGAAACACTGGTGGTCAGCCAGCCGTTCATGAGCCTGTTCCGCGGCATGTAGCAGGCGCCAGAAAGAACAATGCCACCGTGGCAGTGCACGGTGGCACTGTGGCTCCCCCCGCTTTCCGGGTGATCAGAACGCCGGTTGCAGCGTCATGTCGTGGTGGTGTTCGGTCTCGCCCACGTGGTTCAGGCGGCCCACCAGTTCCGAGTGCTGCTTCATGCGCCCGATCTCGGTCATGATGCGGATGTCTTCGTGGCGCAGTTCGCGCCTGGCGGTGACCGCCTGCTTGTAGTCCAGCACTTCCGGGTAATGCTCGGCCAAGTCCAGCGCTTCGGCCACGCATTCGACGCTGTCGGCACTGGAGCTGATGCGCGCGCGGCTGTTGAAGGCCTTCATCCAGCGTTCGAAGCCGGCGGTGTGGTCGAACATGTTGGCCATGAACCAGATGACGAACAGGATCGACACCCACGAACCGAACACGATCACCACGCGGGTGAAGGTGATATGGAAGTCGTCTCGCCACAGGTAGTTGGCGATCAGGCCGAGGATCAGCAGCGACGCTGCCTGCCAACCCACGATGGAGGCCATCAGCCACTGGCACTTGGCCTTGGCCAGCACGGCCACCTCGTCGCGGATCTGCTGCTCGCTCAGGTTGCGCCAGTGCGCGACCTGTTTTTCGAACGGGCTGCTGTACAGCTCGTTGTCCCGCAGCAGCATTCCCAAACCCTTGAACAAAGCAATCATGGCTGGCTCCTTTCTGGAACGTGCGTCGATCAGCATTGGACGATGTGGCGGATTCAGTTCTAGCACTTCCAGCGGCCGGTGCAATGGGCGCAAAGCGAAGGGGCGCAAGGGTTTTGCCTGAATGCGTGAAGATTGGTGCGGCGCACCATAGCATTCGGAGGCTGCGACAAGATGTCGCAGGGTGAATCGTGCTGCGTGCGCACATGCCGCTGCGGGGCGGCTCTCGGGCTCGCCGCAGGGCGCCGGATCGCCCAGAATCAAGCCAGACCGCGCAGAACCCGGTCGATTCCGCCACCCACTGGACCCCGTATGCCGCCGTTGCTGCACCGCTTGACCCGCCCGGTTACCGCGCCCATCCGCCGCTGGGTGCTCGACGCCTTCCCGCGTGGCCAGAGCGGCATCGATTACGACCACCCGCAGGGCGATCCTGGCTGGTTCGGGCCGGACAGCATCACCTGGCGCGTGCATGCGGAACTGCCGTCCATGCTGGCCGGCGGGCTGTGCGCGCTGATGCTGCAGACCCTGCACCCGCGCGCGCTGGCCGGCGTGTATGACCACTCCAATTTCCGCCAGGACCTGGTGGGGCGGCTGCGCCGCACCACGGCCTTCGTGGCCGGCACCAGCTACGCGCCCAGTGGCGAGGTGGAAACGCTGGTGGCCAAGGTGCGCCACATCCATGCGCAGATCCGCGGCCGCACCGCGCAGGGCCAGGCGTATGCGGCTGACGATCCGCACCTGCTGACCTGGGTGCACGTGACCGAGGCCTACGGCTTCCTGCAGGGCTACCGCCGCTATGGGCGCGAGGTTCCCGAAGCGATTGCTGACTGCTACTACGACGAGTACCGCTGCGTAGCCGAAGCGCTTGGCGCAGTGGACGTGCCGCGCAGCGAGGCGGAAGTGGCCGCGTACTTCTGTGCGCGCCAGCCCGAGTTGATGGCCGATGCGCGTTCGCGCGAAGTGCTGGACGTGCTGTCTGCGGTGAACCTGCCGGTGCCGATTCCGGGGCTGTCGCGCGCGGTGTTCCTGGGCGCCGGTGCAGCGCTGTTGCCCGACTGGGCCGAGGCGATGCTGGAACGCACGACTGCCCAGCGTGCGCAGGCGGCGGCTTCGGCGAAGCTGATGCAGGGCATGGCGCCGCTGTTCCGCCGCGCATTGCCCGACGGCCTGGCCACCCGGGCGTGCGCACGCATGGGCGTGCCGGTGGAGGTATTGCGCGAGTGGCCGGCCGCGCGGTGATCCACGCTACGCGTGGATGGCACCCGGCGCCCCGCCTTGGGTAGGTGCCAACCTTGGTTGGCACAGCGTAGATCCACGCCATGCGTGGATGGGGTGCCGGAAGGATCGTGCCAACCAAGGTTGGCACCCACCAGAGGATGGGGTTGGCACCCACCAGAGCATCCCGCCCCCCCCCGCAAACGAAACGGGCGCCTCGCGGCGCCCGTTCGCATCAAATCACCACACCTTGACCCGCTTTTCCGGGGCCAGGTACAGCTTCTGGCCGTCCTTCACTTCAAACGCCGGGTACCACGCGTCGATGTTGCGCACGGTCAGCGCACGGAACTGGCCCGGTGCGTGCACGTCGGTCAGCAGCGAATTGCGCAGCGCTTGCTCGCGGCTCTTGCTGCGCCATGCCTGGGCGAAGCCCAGGAAGAAGCGCTGGTCCGGGGTGAAGCCTTCCAGGGTCTGGCCCGGCTTGCCCTGCAGCGACAGCTGGTAGGCATCGTAGGCGGTGCCCAGGCCGGCCACGTCGGCGATGTTCTCGCCCAGGGTCAGCTTGCCGTTCACGTGCACGCCCGGGAACGGTTCGTAGCTGCTGAACTGCGCGGCAAGCGCATCACCGGCAGCGTTGAACTGCTTAAGGTCTTCGGCGGTCCACCAGTTGTGCAGCTTGCCGGTGGCATCGAACAGCGCGCCGGCGTTGTCGAAGCCATGGCTGATCTCGTGGCCGATCACCGCGCCGATCGCACCGTAGTTCACCGCATCGTCGGCGGCACCGTCGAAGAACGGCGGCTGCAGGATCGCGGCCGGGAACACCAGGCGGTTTTCCAGCGGCACGTTCATCGCGTTGATGGTCTGCGGCAGCATGGCCCACTCGCTGTGGTCCACCGGCTTGCCCAGCTTGGCGATGTTGCGCTCGTATTCGAAGCGTTCGGCACGCTGCGCATTGCCCAGCGGATCGTCGCGGCGGATCTCCAGGCCGGTGTAGTCACGCCACTTGTCCGGGTAGCCCATGCCCACGGTCAGGCCGGCCACCTTGGCCTTGGCGCTGGCCTTGGTCTGCGGTGACATCCAGGCCAGCGCGTCGATGCGCTTGGCGAAGGCGGCAATGATGTTCTTTGCCATCTCGTCGGCGCGTTCCTTGGTCTTCGCGTCGAAATGCTTTTCCACGTAGCGCTTGCCGATGGCTTCGCCGACGGCGTGGTTGGCATCGTCCACCGCGCGCTTCCAGCGATCGCTCTGCTGCGGGGTGCCGCTGAGCGCGGTGCCGTGGAAGGCGAAGCGGGCGTCGGCGAAGGTCTTGGGCAGGTAGCTGGCGGCACGGTCCAGCGCGTGGAAGGTCATGTAGTCCTTCCAGGCATCCAGCGGCTCGGTGGCCACCAGCTTGGACAGGCCGGCCACGGCCTTGGGCTGCCAGACGATGAAGTCCTGCTGCTGGCCCAGCTTGGCCGCTTCCAGGAACGCGGCCCAGTCCATGCCCGGCGCCTTGGCGCTGAAATCGGCCTGGGTCCAGGGGTTGGCGCCCTTGGTCACATCGTTGGTTTCTTCCTGGGTGGCATGCGCCTGGGCGATCTTGGTTTCCAGCGCCAGGATGCGCTGCGCCTTGCCGGCCGGGTCGGCCACGCCGGCCAGCTGCAGCACCTTGGCGATGTAGGCCTGGTACTGCTTGCGCAGCTCGGCCATGCGTCCATCGCCCAGGTAGAAGTCACGGTCGGGCATGCCCAGGCCACCCTGTACCAGATAGGGCGCAGTGCGGTCGGGCTGCAGCAGATCCACCGACACCCACAGGCCGAACAGGCGGTCGGTGTAGAAATTGGTGGCGTTCAGCAGGTCCACGTCGGCGCGCATGTCATCGCCCAGTGCACGGGCCAGGCCGGCCTTGTCGGTGATCGCACCGATGGCCTGCAGCTGCGGCTGCACCGGGGCCAGACCGCGCTTTTCAATGCCGGCTTCATCCATGTAGGCGGCGTAGTAATCGCCGATCAGCTTGTCATCGCCGCTGGCCTGCGCGTTGCCGGCCGCACCTTCCAGGATGGCGCGGGTATCGGCCTGGGTCTTTTCGGCAATCACGTTGAAGCTGCCGAAGCGCGAACGGTCGGCCGGAATCTCGGTGTTTTTCACCCAGCTGCCGTTGGCGAAACCGAAGAAGTCATCGCCGGCGGCGATGCTGCGGTCCATGCCGCTGGCATCGAAGCCGAAGCTGCCCAGCATCGGCTTGGCGGCAGCCGGCGCGGCTTCGGCGGGGGCGGCCGTACCTGCCGCCGGCTCGGCCGGGCGATCGCAGGCGGCCAGGGACAGGCTGGCGAGAATGGCCAGCGCCAGGGTGGGACGGCGCAGCTTGGACATGTACTTCTCTTGCGACGGAAAACCCCAAGTCTAATGCCCTGCGGCGGCGCTGGACGCGCGCCAGCACGGGTTCGGGTGTGCGCGATCTGGCTGAACACGCGCCGCCGCGCTTCACGCAGTCATCGCGCTGGTGCATGCTGCGGGGTAGGGACCCACACAGGGAATGGCCCGCGGAGCAGGTGCAGGCGTCAAGAATGCCGCGCTGCGGCCGCTCTGGTCGGGGATGTGGAGGAATCGTTCGCGCATGAAGCCAGCCGTCTGCACAGGGAATACCGACCGATGCCCGCGCTGAAACGGGCGTTGGCCCGGCCGTTGCGTGCCATCACCTGGGGCGGCGTGGCGCTGGGCGTGCTGCTGGCCGTGGGCATGGCGGCCATGCTGGCCAACGACCACCAGCGCCGGCTGGAGGCCGCGCAGCGGCAGAGCCGCGCGCTGGCGGTGGGCAGTGAACGCCTGCTGGCGCTGGAGCTGCGCAACCTGGAACGGGCGCTGGCCGGTATTGCCGGCGATGCCGCCGCGCTGTTCGGCAACGTGCCGGCGCAGGCGCCGAACTTGCTGGATGCGGCCATTGCCGGGGTGCTGCAGCGGCACGCGGAACTGCACAGCATCGTGGTGCTCGATGCCTACGGGCGTGCGCTGACCGGCGGTGCCGACGAACTGAAACTGCCGCTGTGGGCCGACCCGCAGCGGCGCGGGCAGGGCAGCGCGCTGTACCTGGGGCCGCCGCAGCGCGCCGACGATGGCACCTGGGTGGTGCCACTGGCCCTGCCCATGGCCGACGACCGCTGGCTGCTGGCGCGGCTGCGCTGTGGCGAGCTGCAGCGCATCATCGGCGGCCTGGACGTAGGCCCCAATGGCATGGTGTCGATCACCGATGCCGACGGCTTCATGCTGGCGCGCGTGCCTGATCCCTATGGCACGGTGGGCCGCCGCTACACCCTGCCGTACCGGAACCTGGTGGGCGGACCGGCGGTGGTGGAGCTGGGCAGCTTCCCCGGCGTGGTCGACCAGATTCCGCGCATGTCCACCATCAGCACGCTGGAGCACAGCCCGCTGGCGGTGCAGGTGGGGCTGGCCGATGCCGATGTGCTGGCCGCGTGGTGGCCGTACCTGCATGCGGCGGTGGCGATCCTGCTGACCTACGTGCTGGTGCTGCTGGGCCTGCTGTTCGCGATGCGCCGCAGCACCCGCAGCCAGCAGTGGATGGCGGCCGAACTGCGCACCGGCCACACCGAACTGCGCATGGCCCACCAGGTGGGCCGGGTCTGCACCTGGTACGTGGACGAAGACGCCGCGCTGCTGCACTGGTCGCCGCTGGCGCGCGAGATCTTCGGCGTGCAGACCGATGCCCTGCCGGTGGCCGAGTTCTTCGGGCGCGTGCACCGCGAAGATGCCGAACGGCTGCAGCACGCGTTCCATGAAGCGTTCGCGCGCGGCGCGGTGCTGGATGAAATGTTCCGCCTGGTGCTGCCCGGCGGCGATGTGCGCTGGGTGTCCGCGCGCGGGCAGCGGGTGGAACTGGCCGACAGCCAGCGGCGCATGATCGGTGCGTTGACCGACGTGAGCGAGCGTCATCTGGCGCAGGAGCAGATGAACCAGGTCGAGCGCCGCTTCCGCCTGCTGTTCGACCGCAACCCGGCGCCGTTCTGGGTGTTCGATCCCGATACGCTGCGCTTCCTGGAAGTGAACGAAGCGGCGGTGCTGCAGTACGGCTACACGCGCGAGGAATTCCTCGGCATGAGCATCCTGGACATCCGCCCGCGCGAAGGCTGGGAGGAAGTGAAGGGCGCCATTGCCCGCGCCCGCGTGGGCGAACTGCAGGATGCGGCCGTGCGCATGCACCGGCGCAAGGATGGCACCGTGTTCGAAGTGCGCGCGCACCTGTCCAAGCTGGATTTCGACGGCCAGCCCGCCTGCCTGGTGCTGGCCGAAGATGTGAGCGAGCGTCTGGCCTACGAGCGTGACCTGGCCTACCGCGCGCGGCACAACCCGGCCACCGGCCTGTTGAACGTGCGCGCCCTTAGCGAACAGCTGGACAGCCAGGACCGCGGCTACACCATCGCCTACGTGCAGCTGCGCGGCCTGCAGCTGGTGGCCGATACGCTGGGCCGTGACATCGGCGATGCGATCCTGCAGTCGATGGCCGCGCGCCTGGGTGGGCTGGGCGCGCGCTTCGGCACGCTGGCCTTCCAGCCGGCCGAAGACTTCGTGCTGGCCATTGCCCCGCAGCACAACACCCAGTCGGTGCTGGACGATCTGCTGCAGATCGTGTCGGCGCCGATGCGCGGCAAGGATTCGCTGCACCAGTTCGAGCCGCGCATCGGCGTGGCCGTGCGCGAGGAAGGCGATGCGCTGCGCGCCGAACAGGTGGTGGGCATGGCCGCGCAGGCAGCACATGCCGGCCGCGTGGAAGGCAACGTGGTGGCCTGGTTCGATGCGGCCGTGTCGACCCGCCTGGCCGACCGCCTGCGCCTGGCCGGGCGCATCCATGCGGCCATCGACAACGAGTTCCAGCTGTACTTCCAGCCGATCCGCCACGCCAGCGATGGCAGCCCGGCGGCGCTGGAAGCGCTGCTGCGCTGGCCGCAGCCGGACGGCAGCTTCATTCCGCCCAGCGAGTTCATCCAGCTGTGCGAAGACACCGGGCTGATCCTGGCGCTGGGCCGCTGGGTGATCCGCGCCGCCGCACAGGCACAGCGGCAACTGATGGATGCCGGCTGGGGCGAGCTGCCGATCGCGGTGAATGTTTCGGCGGTGCAGTTCTTCAACAGCGACCTGGTGGCCGAGTTCGCCCGCGCACAGGAAGATTTCGGCCTGGCCCGCGGCGCGCTGCACGTGGAGCTGACCGAGAGCAGCCTGATGCGCAAGCCGGCGCAGGCCATGCAGACCATGCGCCGCCTGCACGAGCAGGGCATCTGCGTGTCGCTGGATGATTTCGGTACCGGCTATTCCAGCATGTCCTACCTGCAGCACCTGCCGCTGGACATCCTGAAGATCGACCGCAGCTTCGTGGCCGACGTGGAAACCAACCCGCGCAACGCCTCGATCTGCCGCGCGCTGCTGTCGCTGGGCCACAGCATGGGCCTGACCATCATTGCCGAAGGCGTGGAAACCCAGGGCCAGCTGGACTGGCTGGCCGCGCACGGCTGTGACCAGGTGCAGGGCTACCTGCTGGGGCGGCCGGCGCCGCTGGAAAAGATCATCCAGGCGCTGGACGAAGTGGTTGCCTGATCGTGCAAACCCGCCGGGCATGGCCCGGCGCTACCGTGTCATCGGCGCAGGGGGTAGCGCCGGGCCATGCCCGGCGGAGGGCCTCACACCCCGGCGTCCACCAGGTAATCAATGAAACTGCGCACCTTCGGTGCCAGATGGCTGCGGCTGGTGTACACCGCGAAGATGCCGATCGGCGGCACTTCCCACTCGGGCAGCACGCGCACCAGGCGGCCATCGGCCAGCGCCTGTTCCAGCAGGAAATCGGGCTGCAGGATCACGCCCAGTCCGGCGATGGCGGCTTCGCGCAGTACGTCGCCGTTGTTGGCCTGCAAGATGCTGTTCACCGCCACGCGTACTTCGCCGCCGGGCCCCTGCAGCGGCCACTGGTTGCCCGAGGCCCAGTAGCTGTAACCCAGGCAGTCGTGCGCCGCCAGGTCCTGCGGCGTGGCCGGCGTGCCGCGCGCGGCCAGGTACGCCGGTGCCGCGCACAGGGTGATGCGGGCCTGGCCCAGGCGCCGGGCGATCAACGTCGGGCTGGGTTCGCGGGTAATGCGCAGGGCCACGTCGTAGCCTTCTTCCACCATGTCCACCAGACGGTCGGACAGCGCCAGGTCCAGTTCCACCTGCGGGTAGCGTTGCCGGTAGCCGGCCAGCAGCGGCCCCAGCCGGGCGATACCCCAACTGACCGGCGCGTTGATGCGCAGCGTGCCCGACGGTTCCAGCGCCTGCGCTCCGACACTGGCTTCCAGCGCGTCGAATTCGGCCAGCAGGCGCACGCACTGCGCGTAGTAGGCGGCGCCTGCGCTGGTGGGGCTGACCCGGCGGGTAGTGCGGTGGAGCAGGCGGGTGGACAGGCGCTTTTCCAGCGCGGCCACCTGCCGGGTAACCCCGGCCGTGGATACGCCCAGCGCCTCGGCGGCGGCACTGAAGCCGTTGCGCTCGACCACGGCCACGAACACGCGCATGGCGTCCAGAGTGTCCATTGTTGCGCCTTCTGAAATAAATACGGTCGTCTCATCGTATTTATCGGCTGATGGCTGCGCAATAACCTGTACGCACTCTCCCTGAGGTACGCCCCCATGAAAACCTCCGCTGCTGCCGTTTCGCCGCTGGCCCCGTATGCCGCCACCGTGCTGCGCCTGGCCCTGGGCGGCCTGTTCCTGGTGCACGCGCTGACCAAGCTGCTGGTGTTCACCCCCGCCGGTACCGCCGCGTTCTTTGCATCGCTGGGTCTGCCGGGCGCGCTGGGCTACCTGACCATCGTGGTCGAGCTGGCCATCGCGGCGGCCCTGCTGCTGGGCGTGTACGCGCGCTGGGTGGGCCTGCTGGGCGTGCCGCTGCTGCTGGGCACGATCGTGACCGTGCACGGCGCCAACGGTTTTGGCTTCGCCAACGCCGGCGGTGGTTGGGAATACCCGGCGTTCTGGGCGCTGGCGCTGGTGGTGCTGTTCCTGCTGGGCGATGGCCGCTGGACCCTGCGTTCGCGCTGATCGCCGCTTCCCCCCGTATCTGGAGAACCTCATGTCCCGCCTGCCTTCGCTGTACATCTCGCACGGCTCGCCGATGACCGCCCTGCACCCGGGCCAGGTGGGCGTGCGGCTGGCCGAACTTGCCCGTGACCTGCCCACCCCGCGCGCCATCGTGATGGCGTCGGCACACTGGCTGGCGCGCCAGCCGCTGGTCGGCGCGCATCCGCAGCCACCCACCATCCACGATTTCGGCGGTTTCCCGCGCGCGCTGTTCGAGCTGCAGTACCCGGCCCCGGGCGACCCTGCGCTGGCCGAAGAAGTGGCCGGGCGCATCGCCGCGGCCGGCCTGCCGGTCGCACTGGATGCGCAGCGCGGGCTGGACCATGGCGCCTGGGTGCCGCTGCGGCTGCTGCGCCCGCAGGCCGATATTCCGGTGGTGCCGCTGTCGATCCAGCCGATGCTGGGGCCGCAGCACCAGTTCGCGCTGGGCCGCGCGCTGGCACCGCTGCGCGAGCAGGGCGTGCTGCTGGTCGGCTCAGGCAGCATTACCCACAACCTGCATGACTGGCGCGACTACCAGGACGGCAAGGAAGCGCCCTACGTGCGCCCCTTCATTGAATGGGTGGAACAGCGCCTGGCGGCCAACGATCGCGATGCGCTGTTCGACTACCGCCGCCAGGCGCCGTTTGCCGAGCGCGCGCACCCCACCGACGAGCATCTGCTGCCGTTGTACTTCGCCATGGGCGCGGCTGGCAGCGATGATTTCGGTGCCACCCGCATCGATGCAGGTATCGATGCGGGCATGCTGGCGATGGACCTGTACCGCTTCGATGGCGCTGCGCCCGTGCAGGAGGCCGCATGAACCCCGTGCTGACGCCCGTGCTGGAGCGGCCGGCGCAGGGCAGGGCGCAGGGCCTGGTGGTACTGCTGCACGGCGTGGGCAGCAATGAGCAGTCGCTGGCCGCGCTGGCCAGCACGCTCGATCCGCGCCTGCACGTGCTGCTGCCGCGCGCACCGCTGGTGTTTGGGCCGCAGGCGTTCGGCTGGTTCACCGTGCGCTTCGGCGCGCAGGGGCCGGTGATCGATCCGGCCCAGGCCGAAGCGTCGCGGGTGCTGCTGCGCGACTGGTTGGCGGTACAGCAGCAGCGGCTGGGGCTGGATGCGCGGCAGACCGTGCTGGCCGGCTTCAGCCAGGGCGGCATCATGAGCGCCAGCGTGGCGCTGACCGCGCCGGAGCGGGTGAAGTCCTTCGCGATCCTGTGCGGGCGCATCCTGCCGGAGATCGCGCCGCTTATTCCGGCAGACGTAGCCAGCGCCGGGCTGGACGGCCTGGTGGTGCACGGGCGGCAGGATGACAAGCTGCCGTTCGCGCTGGCACAGGACGCCTCGCAGCGCCTGCAGGGGCTGGGCGTGGCCCACCGGCTGCGTGATTACCCGGTGGGGCATACCTTGTCCGCGGACATGCAGCAGGACACCCGGGACTGGATCGCGGCGCGTTTGCTGTCGCCGCCCTGACGCGCATTCATACGGGCGGCCGCAGCGGCCGCCAGCTGTGCTAAGTTTTTTTCCTGTCTCCGGCGCACACCGGTTTTTCCGGCCCCACGCGCCGCTTCCTGGAAGAAGCATGCACACCATCGAAGTCGTCCTGGCGATGCTGGTGGCCGTTGTCGCCAGCGGTTACCTGGTTCGCGTCCTGCCCTTTTCACTGCCGCTGCCGCTGGTGCAGATCGGTCTGGGCGCAGTCATCGCCGGGGTGTTCAACCGCGGCCATGCGCTGGAACCGGAAGTGTTCTTCCTGCTGTTCCTGCCGCCGCTGCTGTTCCTCGATGGCTGGCGTATTCCCAAACAAGGCCTGTTCCGCGACAAGGGCGCGATCCTGGAACTGGCCTTCGGCCTGGTGGTGTTCACCGTCATTGGCGCCGGCCTGCTGATCCACTGGATGATTCCGGTGATGCCACTGGCGGTGTGCTTCGCGCTGGCGGCCATCGTCTCGCCCACCGATCCGGTGGCGGTGGGCGCAATTGCTTCAAAGGCGCCCATTCCCAAGCGGCTGATGCACATTCTGGAAGGCGAATCGCTGTTGAACGATGCCTCCGGCCTGGTCTGCTTCCGCTTCGCCGTGGCCGCGGTGATGACCGGATCGTTCTCGCTTGCCACCGCCTCGCTCACCTTCCTGTGGGTGGCCGTTGCCGGCCTGGCGGTGGGCGTGGCGGTCACCCTGGGCGTGTCCACCTTCCAGCGCTGGCTGTGGCGCCGTTTCGGCGAAGAGCCCGGTGCGGCCATGCTGGTGAACCTGCTGATTCCGTTCGCGGCCTATCTGCTGGCCGAAGAAATCCATGCCTCGGGCATCCTCGCGGCCGTGGCCGCCGGTATTGCGATGAGCTACGTGGAGCTGACCGGCCGCGTTTCCGGCAGCATGCGCGTGCAGCGCGCCGGGGTCTGGAACATGCTGCAGTTCAGCTTCAACGGCATCATGTTCGTGCTGCTGGGTGAGCAGTTGCCGGGCATCGTCGAGCGCGCGACCACCACCATGAACGAGACCGGCCACCAGAGCGCCTGGTGGCTGCTGGTGTACGTGGTGGTGATCAACGCCATGCTGATCGCGCTGCGCCTGCTGTGGGTCTGGCTGTCGCTGCGCTGGAACCTGCTGCGCGCGCGCCGCCGTGGCCTGCAGCACGGCGAGGCACCGAACTGGCGCATCGTGGTGGCCACTTCGGTGGCCGGCGTGCGCGGTGCCATCACCCTGGCCGGCGTGCTGACCCTGCCGCTGTTCCTGCCCGATGGCAGCCCGTTCCCCGCGCGTGACCTGGTCATCTTCCTGGCCGCAGCGGTCATCCTGTTCTCGCTGGTGGGCGCCAGCGTGGCGTTGCCGCAGCTGCTGAAGGGCCTGCAGCTGCCGGCCGATTCGGGCGAGCGCAAGGAAGAGGACCTGGCCCGCAAGCTGTCTTCCAAGGCCGCACTGGCCGGGGTGGAGCGCATGCGCCAGCAGCTGGTGATGAACCAGAACACCGACAACGTGCAGCTGTTCAATGACGCAGCCTCGCGGGTGAGCCTGCTGTACCAGCGGCACCTGGAAAAGGACAACGAAGGCCCCGACGTGGACCCTGACAAGGTGAAGCGGATGGAGCAGGGCTACCGCCAGCTGCGCAGCGCGGGGCTGAATGCCGAACGCGAGGAGCTGTTCCGGCTGACCCGGCGCGGGGTGATTTCCGATGAGATCTCGCGGCGCCTGATCCGCAACCTGGACCTGCTGGAATCGCGCCAGCGCGGCTGACCCTGAGTTGTAGAGTCGAGCCATGCTCGACTGCTCTTGCCGGCAGAAGAGCAGTCGAGCATGGCTCGACTCTACAGAAGGCGGTTATTCCGGCTTCTGTTCCAGGAAGTACACCTCGACCTTGCCCTTGACCTTGATGGTCATCGGGTTGCCGCGGCGGTCGCGCGCCTTGCCGGCCTGCACGCGGATCCAGCCTTCGCTGACCGAGTATTCCTCGATGTTGTCACGTTCGACATCGTTGAAGCGCACGCCCACGCCGCGCTCCAGCGCCTGCGCATCGTGGAAGGGGCTGGCCGGGTTGATGGCCAGGTGGTCGGGAGGGGTATCGCTCATCGCATCATTCACAGTGACGGCCACCACGGCCGGCTTCAGCGGCACAGGATAAACCGTAGAATGCCGGCCTGCCCCACAGGAATGCCCGCCATGCCCGACAACAGCGACTATTTCGACTTCGAGGAAGACGCCCACGATTTCGACGAGGACGACTTCGAGGCCCGCATCTGGAACCTGCTGGTACTGATCAACCCCGGCGATGATGAGCTGGCCCTGCAGCAGTTCAACCGCTGGCGCGAGATGCTGGCCGAGGCCGGCGAGCCGCTGGAGGCCGACGCGGACTGGCTGCCTGCGCTGTTCACCGCCATTGCCTGGCAGTCCGGGTTCGAGGTGGAGCGCGATGATCTGGAATCGCTGCAGTCGGCGGTGAACGAGCTGTCGGCGCGCTTCAACCTGCAGCTGGACTGGGGCGGCGATCTGGACGACGAGGATTTCGCCGAAGACCTGGACGGGGTGCAGCTGATGTCCACCGCCTTCGACCGCCTGCGCGAGCACAACTACACGCTGTGGAGCGTGGATGCTGGCAGTGGCGGCTTCACCGGCTGGATGGCGCTGACCCGCGACGACGATGCGCTGCTGGCGCTGTGTTCGCTGCTGAACGTGGAAGTGCGGCTGGGCAGCGACCCGTTCTGAGCGATGGCCCGCCCCGGCGGGGTAGAGTCGACCGTTGGTCGACTGTCGCGCGCAGCGCGGGGTTGATCGGGACCGGGGCGGAGAGCAGTCGACCAACGGTCGACTCTACCGGTATTGCGCGCGGGCGTTGGCGATCACCTGTGCGCGCAGCTCGGCGTTCACGCCGTAGTGCGGCTGGGCAGCGACCCGTTCTGAGCGATGGCCCGCCCCGGCGGGGTAGCGTCGACCGTTGGTCGACTGTCGCGCGCAGCGCGGGGTTGATCGGGACCGGGGCGGAGAGCAGTCGACCAACGGTCGACTCTACCGGTATTGCGCGCGGGCGTTGGCGATCACGGCTTTCACCAGGGCGCGGTCGCTGTGCCGGGAAATGGCGCGGGCGCCGAGGGCGATCGCCTGCGCGCGCAGTTCGGCGTTGACATCGTAGTGCGCGCCGCTGGCCTTGTTCTGGAAGGCCCGCGGTGGAATGCCGAGCTGCGCCGCCATGGCGTGCAGCTCGGCCAGGGTGTCGGCCATCAGGTGCGCCCAGCGCTGTCCGCGCCAGGCATGCACCGCGTCATCGACGTAGACCGCCACCGCCGCGGCCGGCTCAGGCCTGCGGCTTGCCGTCGGTGTCGGCGTCAGCGGCCACCGGGGCCTCGGCGTCGGCAACGACTTCTTCGGCCACCACCGGTTCAGCGCCGGCATCTGCGCCTTCTTCGGCTTCCACGCCTTCGAACTCGGACACCAGCTTGTCCAAGTACTCATCGGCGGTCTGGCCGGCTTCAGCGGCCAGGGTGTCCAGCAGCTTCTGCAGCAGCTCGGAATATTCCAGGTTGACCTTGCGGCCTTCCTTTTCCTGCACGTTGGACAGGTGCTTGAGCATGGCCAGCATCGGCACCGGGTTGTCGGCGTTGCCCATGGTCTGGCCGCCGATGGCCAGCAGCCACTCGCGGCCCTGCAGGCCGATGGCGGCGACCGGCTGGCCGTCCTCGTTGGTCAGCACGGCATGGTTCTGCACCTGCTGCTGGGCGTTCAGGCGCAGGAACGGACGCTTGGCCTGCTGCTTCTTGCGCTTGTCGCGCTTGGCCTTGGAGTTCTGGGACATGGGTGGGGTCACCTGGAAAAGGAAAGACCGCCATTGTACTGCCCTTGGTAGGTGCGGACCGGGGGTCGGTAGAGTCGACTGTCAGTCGACTGGCGCGCGAAGCGCGGGATGGTGGATACCAGCCCTGGAGCAGTCGACTGACAGTCGACTCTACCCCTCGATTCCCCGTCCCAACCTCCGGTCAGGGCGTCATGGCCGGAGGGCTGGCTTCGCCCTGCGCAGCCTTCACGTCCGGGTCGACCGTGGTGGCCGACAGCCCCACCTGCGGGCCGGCACCGGCCAGCGCGGCCTCTTCGGCGGCGTGGGTCATCACCACGATGCTGATGCGGCGGTTGATCGGGTTCTGCGGGTCCACCTTGTCGAACAGCACCGACGAGGACAGGCCCACCACGCGGGTGATCTTGCTGTCTTCCAGGCCACCGTCCACCAGCGCACGACGCGCGGCGTTGGCGCGGTCGGCGCTCAGTTCCCAGTTGCCATAACCGCGCGCGGCCGAATAGGCGGTGATATCGGTGTGGCCGGTCAGGCTGATCCGGTTCGGCACGTGGTTCAGGTACTCGGCCAGCTCGTGCAGGATCTGCTGCGTGTACGGCTTCAGCGACGCGCTGCCCAGGTCGAACATCGGCCGGTTCTGCTTGTCCACGATCTGGATGCGCAGGCCTTCCGGGGTCAGGTCCAGCAGCAGCTGGTCCTTGAACGGTTCCAGCGCCTGGCTGCGGCTGATCGCTTCCTGCAACTCCTTCATCAGCGCTTCCAGCTGCTGCTTGTCACGCTGCTGCTGGTCCACCGGCTGCTGCAGGGCCTGCTTCTGGTTCTGGAAGGGGTCGTTGCTGTTGCCGCGGGACAGATCGGTGGCGCCGCCCAGCTTGATCATCGAGGTACTGGCGCCGCCCGGGCCGGCCATGCCCGGTGCCGGCGTGGGGCTCTGCCCGGCCAGCGGGCTGGGGTTGCGGAAGTATTCGGAAATGGCCGCGCGTTCGGGCTTGCTGGTGCTGGCCATCAGCCACAGCACCAGGAAGAAGGCCATCATCGCGGTCACGAAGTCCGCATAGGCCACCTTCCACGAGCCGCCATGGTGGCCGCCGTGGCCGGCCTTCCTGACCTTGCGGACGATGACGGTGGGCTTGGTCTCGGCCATGGCTTACTTGACCGTCTTCAGGTGCTGCTCGAAATCGGAGAACGCCGGGCGCACGTTCGACGGCAGCGTCTTGCGGGCGAATTCCAGCGCGATCTTCGGGTTGTAGCCACGCAGGCAGGCCAGCAGCGCGGTCTTCACCGATTCGTAGATGCGGCTGTCCTGTTCGGCGCGGGCTTCCATGGCCGAAGCCATCGGGCCGACGAAGCCATAGCCCAGCAGGATGCCCAGGAAGGTGCCGACCAGCGCGCCTGCCACGTGGCCGCCCACTTCAACGATGTCGCCACCGATCGAGCCCATGGTGATGACGATGCCCAGCACGGCCGCCACGATGCCGAAGCCGGGCAGGCCATCGGCCACCTTGGTCAGCACCTGCGACGGCGCCATGGCTTCGGCGTGGTGCTTTTCCAGTTCCAGTTCCAGCAGCGGTTCCAGTTCGTGCGGCTCGATGTTGCTGCCGATCATCAGGCGCAGGCAGTCGGTGATGAAATCGACCAGATGGTGGTCGGCCTGCACCTTGGGGTAGTTGGCGAACAGGGCGCTTTCGGCGGGGCGTTCGACGTGGTCTTCCAGCGCCATGAAGCCTTCGCGGCGGGCCTTGTTCAGCAGTTCATAGAGCAGGCTGAGGACATCAATGTAGTCCTGCTGCTTGTAGCGCGGGCCCTTGAACACGCCCACCATGGCCTGCAGGGTCTGCTTGACCGTCTTGGCCGGCGTACCGACCAGGAAGGCGCCCAGGGCGGCGCCGCCGATGATGACCAGTTCGTAGGGCTGCCAGAGGGCACCCAGGCGGCCGTGGGCACCGAGGTAGCCGCCGAGCACGCTGATGATGACGACCAGGAATCCAACGATGATGAGCATGGCGTGACGCAAGGAGGGGGGATATCTCCTTGTCGGCGCGCCACCGGGATTTCTGAAGAGCGAATTGTGTGAAGTCGGTCGGCCGGGGTGTTCAGTCCGCCGTGCCGGTCTCGGCGCCGCCGCGCTGCAGCGGATTGGGCCATGGCTCGCCCTGGCCGGTGAAAGAAAGTGAGACCGAATTCAGGCAGTGGCGCTCGAAGGTGGGCGGCGGGCCGTCCGGGAAAACGTGGCCCAGATGGCTGCCACAGCGGGCGCAGGTGATCTCGGTACGCACCATGCCGTGGCTGGTGTCGCGGATTTCGCGCACATGGGCCGGGTCGTAGGGCGCGAAGAAGCTGGGCCAGCCGGTGCCCGAATCGAACTTGGTGCTGGAACGGAACAGCGGCAGCGCGCACAGACGGCAGCAGTAGACGCCGTCGCGCTTGTTGTCCAGGAACACGCCGCAGAACGGCGCCTCGGTACCGTGCTGCAGCAGCACGCGGCGCTCTTCGGCGCTCAGGCCGGCAACCAGCGCATCGGTCTGGGCGGCGGTGGGGGGCGTGAGGTCGAACGCGCTCATGCGGCTCTCCGGGGCGGTGGGATGCTGGCTGAAGTGGGGATGGCGGGGCGCCGTTGCAAGTGTGATGGCCATTCATGGGCGGCACACGGGGCCGGGCGCATGGTGGGGGCAACCCACGCTGGAGCGTGCCATGAAACGCCCCCTTGTCCTGCTGTTGTCGGCGCTGCTGCCTCTGGTGGCACAGGCACAGGTGCCCACCGGCAACCCGACCGGCACCCGCAGCAGCACCACGGTGGCGCCGCCGCCGGTGGCACCGCCGGTGCAGCCGGCACGCCCGCAGCCGCAACCGCTGCCTTCACCGCAGCCCCGCCAGCCGATCAAGGCCACCGGCCCGGCGCCGATCACCGCCCCCCCTGCGCCGGCACTGCCGGACAAGGTCTACGACCGTAACGGCCGCATCGTGCCGGGGGTGAAGCCGGTCGGCCCCAACCGCGTGTTCGACTCGCGCACCGGGCGCTACTACGACAGCGTGCCGCAGGGTGCCGGGCAGCAGATCAAGCCGTAACAGGGCGTGCCGGGGTAGCGGGCTGAACCCAGCAAAACGCGTGCGTGCCGATCACCGTTTTTTCGCCTGCGATTAACCGCTGCGGGACCACCGTGGCGCTGCGCCGGCATGGTGTCGGCGCATGTCCTTCGTCCTATGGATCGCGATCATGAAGAACCAGCAGAACCGTCCGTCCGGCAAGGAACCGCAGGGCCGTAACCCGCAGCAGCAGCAACAGCAGCAGATGGACCCGCAGCAGGCGCACAAGGGCGGCAAGCAGCAGGACCACCGCCAGCAGGGCGGCATGAAGCACCCGCAGCAGCGGTGAACGATCAGGGGTCAGAGCCCGCCATGCGGGATCTGACCCCACATTCTCGCCAGGGGGCGGATCCCGCGCAGCGGGCTCTGACCCCACACCCGGCACCGCTCAATCGGCAATCGGCAGCGCCCAGGTCTCTTTCACTTCTTCCATCACGATGTAGCTCTTGGACTCGCGCACATGCGGCAGGGTCAGCAGGGTGCTGCCCAGCAGCTTGCGGTAGCTGGCCATTTCGCTGATGCGCGCCTTCAGCAGGTAGTCGAAATCGCCCGATACCAGATGGCATTCCAGCACGTTGGGCAGCTTCAGCGCGGCGCGGCGGAATTCTTCGAAGATGTCGCCCGATTTGTAGGCCAGGCTGATTTCCACGAACACCAGCAGGCTGGCTTTCAGCGCGGTCGGGTCCAGGTGGGCGTGGTACCCGGTGATCACACCCTCGCGTTCCAGCCGGCGCACGCGCTCGGTGCAGGGCGTGGTGGACAGGCCCACCCGTTCACCCAGTTCGGTGAGGGAAATGCGGCCTTCGGCCTGCAGGATGCGCAGGATCTTGCGGTCGATCTTGTCCAGTTCGCGGGAGCGGGTGGCCATGGCCGTCAACCTCGGGGAATGAATCGCAGGGAAACTGCCTGACTGTAGTCCTAAAAACAGGCAAATGCTCTAGGAATGCGCGCCTATACTTCCCCAATTGTAGTCCCGGCGTGCTCAAACGCAGGGAATGATCGGGTTGGAGAGTCCCCATGCGAGTCCTCGTTCTTGGCAGCGGCGTGATCGGCACCACCAGTGCCTGGTACCTGCGGCAGGCCGGCTTTGAAGTCACGGTCATCGACCGCCAGCCGGGTCCCGCGCTGGAAACCAGTTTTGCCAACGCCGGCCAGCTCTCGTTCGGCTACACCTCGCCGTGGGCCGCCCCGGGCGTGCCGAAGAAGGCGATCGGTTGGCTGTTCGAAAAGCATGCGCCGCTGGCCATCAAGCCCGGCATGGACCTGGCCCAGTACCGCTGGCTGTGGCAGATGCTGCGCAACTGCACCCAGGAACGCTATGCGATCAACAAGGCGCGCATGGTGCGCATGTCCGAATACAGCCGCGACTGCCTGAACGAGCTGCGCGCGCAGATCGGCATCGAGTTCGAAGGCCGCGATCTGGGCACTACCCAGTTGTTCCGCACCCAGCAGCAGCTGGACGCCTCGGCGCAGGACATCGAGATCCTGGCCCAGTACGGCGTGCCCTACGAAGTGCTGGACCGCGCCGGCATCATCCAGGCCGAGCCTGCGCTGGCCCACGTGGATGGTCTGGTGGGGGCGTTGCGCCTGCCGCGCGACCAGACCGGTGACTGCCAGCTGTTCACCCGTCGCCTGGCCCAGCTGGCCGCCGACGCCGGCGTGGAATTCCGCTACGACCAGGACATCACCGGCCTGCAGGTCGAAGGCGACCGGGTGACCGGCGTGCGCATCGGCAACCGCGTGGAAACCGCCGACCGGGTGGTGGTGGCGCTGGGCAGCTACTCGCCGGCCATGGTGGCGCCGCTGGGCATGCGCCTGCCGGTGTACCCGCTGAAGGGCTATTCGCTGACCCTGCCGATCACCGACCCGGCCATGGCGCCGACCTCGACCATCCTGGACGAGAGCTACAAGGTGGCCGTCACCCGTTTCGACAACCGCATCCGCGTGGGCGGCATGGCCGAGGTGGCCGGGTTCGACCTGTCGCTGTCGCAGCGCCGCCGCGAAACCCTGGAACTGGTGGTGCGCGACCTGTACCCGAAGGGCGGCGACCTGGCCAAGGCGCAGTTCTGGACCGGCCTGCGCCCGGCCACCCCGGATGGCACGCCGGTGATCGGCGCCACCCCGCTGCGCAACCTGTATCTGAACACCGGCCACGGCACCCTGGGCTGGACCATGGCTTGTGGTTCGGGCCGCTACCTGGCCGACCTGATGAGCGCGCGCCAGCCGCAGATCAGCACCGAGGGCCTGGATATCTTCCGCTACGGCCAGTACGGCCACGCCCCCCAGCAGGAGAGCCGCGCATGCGTCCTGCCCGCGCGCTGATCGATCTGGGCGCGCTGCGCAGCAACTACCGCCTGGCCCGTGAACTGGGTGGCGGCAAGGCGCTGGCCGTGGTCAAGGCCGATGCCTACGGGCACGGCGCGGTGCGCTGCGCGCAGGCGCTGGAAGGCGAGGCCGACGGCTTCGCGGTGGCCACCATCGAAGAAGCACTGGAGCTGCGCCAGGCCGGCATCCGCGCGCCGATCCTGCTGCTGGAAGGCATCTTCGAAGCCAGCGAACTGCCGCTGGTGGCCGAACATGACCTGTGGTTCTCGGTGGGTTCGCCGTGGCAGGTGGAGGCGCTGGCCGCCTTCGACAGCCCGCGCCCGCTGACGGTCTGGCTGAAGCTGGACAGTGGCATGCACCGGCTGGGCCTGGACGTGGCCGGCTTCCGTGCCGCGCACGCGCGCCTGTCGGCGCTGCCGCAGGTCGAGCGCATCGTGATGATGACCCACCTGGCGCGCGCCGATGAGCTGGACAGCGAGCGCACGCATGAGCAGGCCGCAACGTTCAAGGCGGCCATCGACGGCCTGTCCGGCGAGACCAGCGTGTGCAATTCGCCGGCGCTGCTGGGCTGGCCGGATGTGCGCAGTGACTGGGTGCGCCCGGGCCTGATGCTGTACGGGGCCAACCCGTTGCCGGACGATAGCGCGCTGACCGCGCGCCTGCGCCCGGTGATGACCATGCAGTCGCAGGTGATTGCCGAGCGCTGGATCGAACCGGGCGAACCGGTGGGCTATGGCGCCCGCTTCGTGGCCAAGGTGCGCACCCGCGTGGGCGTGGTGGCGCTGGGGTACGCCGATGGATACCCGCAGTTCGCCCCGAATGGCACGCCGGTGCTGATCGATGGCCAGCCCGGTGGCCTGATCGGTCGTGTGTCGATGGATATGCTGACGGTGGACCTGACTGCCCACCCGCAGGCCGCAGTGGGCAGCGTGGTTGAACTGTGGGGCAGCGCACCGACTCTGGCCGAACTGGCCCCGCGCTGCGGCGTGAGTGCCTACCAGTTGCCGTGCGCGGTGAAGCGCGTGGCGCGGGTGTACCAGGGTTGAGGGACGCCCGTTGCGCCCTGCGTGTCGACCAAGGTCGACACCTACCGGTGCGTGCTGCACCGGTAGGTGCGCGCTGTGCGGGCTTACCGCGCGGCGGTGACCTGCGGGGCCAGCTGCTTCTTCACCCAGTCATCGATCAGGCGCTTTTCGTAGCGCAGCGGATCGGTATCGCTGCGCACGCCGATGTTGTGCAGATAGCCGCTGTCACTCAGCTTGGCCTCGCCCTCGTTGACGATGCGGCCGCTGGCATCCTTCAGCGTGTACTGCAGGCTGATGCGCGGCGGGTAGATGTCACGCATGACCCGGATGTCACTGCCGCGCGGGCCGTGCCACGGCTCATAGTCGCCCGCACGCTTGATGTCGGTCACGGTCACATCCAGGGTCTGCCCGGGCTGCAGCGGCTTGGCCGCCGTGGTCTGGATGTAGCGGGCGATCTGCTGCACCCAGTCACCCCGCTCGGCTTCAAAGCGGTTGGTGGTCTGGCGCAGCTCGGTGAACTGCGCCGGATCGGTCCACTTCACGCTGACCGGACCGTCGGCCTGCAGTGCACGGGGCGCATCGGGCGCGGTGACCGTGCGTGGCGCAGCGGTGGCGCTGCCGGCGGCCAGGGCACAGGCCAGCAGCAACGTGGCGATGGTGAAACGCGAACGGTTCATGGCAGGACTCCTGCGGCCGGGATGGCCGACGGTCGGGGTTTCAGGGCGAGTGTGAGCCTGCCCCGGAGGCGCAGCAATGGCCAAATGCGTCACAAATGGCCGTGGTTGCCGCGAATTCATGCTCGTCAAGCATGACCGACGGCGCTTGACGCTGTGAATACGTCCTTTGGAAGATGCTGTGCGTCCATACCGGCTTGCCTCGACCCCCTTTGTCCACACTGCCGCCCCTCGCCGAGCGCCCAGCCCCGCTGGTCCCCACGCCGGAAACCGATCTGCACCGAGGCGTGCTCGAGCGCATCAATGCCGGTTTCTGCGTGATTCACGTGATCTTCGAGGGCAGCCGTGCCGTTGATTACCGCTTCGTGGAGGTCAACGACGCGTTCGAGCGCCACACCGGCCTGAAGGACGCGCGCGGCAAGCGCATGACCGAGCTGGAGCCGAACCACGAGAGCGACTGGTTCCGCATCTATGGCGATGTGGCACGCAGTGGCCGGCCGGCGCAGTTCGAGATGGAAGCGCGCGCGCTGGGGCGCTCGTTCTCGGTCGACGCAGTGCGCGTGGGCCAGGCCGGCGAAGACATGGTGGGCATCCTGTTCTTCGATGTGACCGCCCGCAAACAGATGGAAGTGGAGCTGGGCGAAAGCGAGGCCCGTTTCAGCGCACTCGCCGACGGCCTGCCCATGCCGGTCTGGGTGTTGGACGACAAAGGCCACGCACGCTTCGTCAACAGTGCCTTCAGTGAATTCTTCGGTGGCGATGAAACCCGTGTGCCGGAAGATGTCTGGCGCGGACTGGTGCACCCGGACGACGCTTCGGTGTTCGAGTATGAGCTGCAGGAAGCGCTGAAGGCGCAGCGCTCGATGCATGCGCTGGTGCGCGCCCGGCGTGCCGATGGCCAGTGGCGCTGGCTGGAAATGAATGCCCGCCCGCGCTTTTCGCGCATGGGCCGCTTCATTGGCCTGGCCGGCAGCAGCCCGGACGTGACCGACCGCCGCGAGATCGAGCTGGCCCGCGAAGAACTGCTGCAGTCCGAACGCGCAGCACGCAGCGCGGCGGAAAACATGGCGCGGTTGAAGGACGAGTTCCTGGCCACGCTGTCGCATGAACTGCGCACGCCGCTGACCACCATCCTGGGCTGGAGCGAACTGCTGCTGCAGCGCGTGGACAACACCAGCCCGCTGTTCAAGGGCCTGAACGTGATCGCCAGCAGTGCCACGGCACAGAAGCGGCTGATCTCGGACATGCTGGACCTGAGCAGCATGCTGCTGGGCAAGGTGCAGCTGGAAGTGGAATCGCTGGACCTGCGCGGGCAGCTGGTCGAAGCGATGGGCGCGCAGGAGCTGGTGGCTGAGGGCAAGGCGCTGGACGTCACCCTGCAGATGCCCGAGGAACGCTGCCTGGTGCTGGGCGATGCCACGCGCCTGCAGCAGGTGTTCTGGAACCTGCTGTCCAACGCCATCAAGTTCACCCCGGCCGAGGGCCGCATCGACGTGCAGCTGCAGGCCGACGGCGCGTACTGGGTGGTGACCCTGCGCGATACCGGCGACGGCATTGCGCCTGAATTCCTCAACCATCTGTTCAGCCGGTTCCGCCAGGCCGATGGCACCACCACCCGCCGCCATGGCGGCCTGGGGCTGGGCCTGGCCATCGTGCAGCAGCTGGTGGAACTGCATGGCGGTACGGTCAGCGCGGCCAGCGAGGGCCATGGCCACGGTGCCACCTTCACCGTGCGCCTGCCGCAGCATTACCCCGACGCGGACAAGCGGCCGCTGCGCGAAGTGGTCAGCGGCCCCATCGTCGAACCGATGGTGGTGGAGCCGTACCCGCTGCGTGGCCTGCACGTGCTGGCGGTGGAAGACCAGCCGGAAGTGCTGGAATACCTGCGGCGCATGCTGGAAGAGCAGGGCGCATCGGTATCGGCGGCCACCTCGGCCGTGGAAGCGCTGGCCCTGCTGGCCGACAACGGCCATCTGCACTACAACGTGCTGCTGACCGACATCGGCATGCCGGGCATGGATGGCTATGGGCTGGTGCGCACGCTGCGCGATGACATGGGCGTGGATGCCACCACCCTGCCGGCCGTGGCGGTAACCGCGCTGGCGCGCGCCGATGATCGCCGTCGGGCGCTGGCATCGGGCTTCCAGGAGCATGTGGCCAAGCCGTATTCGGTGGCCCAGCTGGTGGCGGCGGTGCGCCACGTGCAGGCGGCGCGCAACGGCGACGCACTGCACTGAGCATTCACGGCCGATCGGCGACCCTGCATGCAGGAGGTCGCCGAATGTCCCGTATCGCTCCCCGTATCCATACCGACCCGGCGCAGATCGCGCGCCTGGAATCCCTGCTGCCACAGCTGGAAGGCGAAACGCAGGTGGAACTGACCCTGCAGGATGGTCGTCGCCTGCTGGGCACCGTGGCAGTCAGGCCAACGGTGCAGCAGTTCCGTAATGACGCCGGTGATGAAGGCACCAATGGCCTGCTGCGCCTGGACGACTACGATGCGCCCGTGCAGCAGCACTATGTGTGGCTGGACGAGATCGCCAGCGTGCGCAGGTTGCCGCCGAGGTCATGAGCACAGCCACCCCGTGGGTGGCTGATCTGCCTAATGTTCAAACACGGTAGGCGTGGCTTCGAACCGGCGCGCATACGCGCGTTCCTCGGCCACGCGGGCGACTTCGTCATCGGCCAGGTCCGGGGCCCCATACACCGCATAGGCCACGGCACCGTCGGCGCCATGGCCGATCTGGTGCAGGCGGTAGCGCGAATGCCCGCCACCGGTGTCCTCGGGGTAATGCACGGGCGGATGGCTGCCCTCCAGGTCCATTTCACTGTTGTCGACCACACCACCGACGAACAAGGCGCGCATGCAGGAGCTCCAATAGGTTGCGGGGGGAGCCCTTACCCTGAACCCTTCAATGTTGGCGGCGCATCAACGCCCCGTTGAACTTTCGCAAAGCGCGCCCGGGGCGGGGCGGGCCGAGCCGGTACAATGGACGGCCCTCACGCTTCCAGTACCCGCGCCGATGGCCGCCAGCGACGACGCCCCCCTGCAGACCCTGTTCCTGCCGTTTTCCAGCGGCGCCCTGCGCTGGCCGGAGGGTCCGGTTGCCTTCCTGCGCGCCCGCGATGGCTGGCCGCTGCGCGAAGCCGCCGGCACCCGCGAGGTCCACTTCGAACAGAGCTTTGCCCCGTTCGCCCAGCCCCTGCAGGCCAGCGGCTGGACCGTCAGCGGCCAGCTGGATGACGCCGCGGGCAAGGGCCGCTACCCGCTGGTGCTGGTGCTGCCGCCGCGCCAGCGCGAAGAAGCCCGCGCGCTGTTCGCCCGCGCCCTGGCCCTGGTGGCCGACGGCGGCCGCATCGTGGCCTGCCAGTCCAACAATGAAGGTGCGCGCTCCGGCGAGGGCGATCTGAAGCAGCTGACCGGCCTGGGCGGCTGCCTGACCAAGAACCATTGCCGGGTGTACTGGACCGCGCCGCTGCAGGGCCAGCACGATGCCGACCTGGCCAAGCGCTGGGCCGCACTGGATGCGGTGCGGCCGATCATGGGTGGGCGCTTCCTCAGCCGCCCGGGCGTGTTCGCCTGGGACCGCATCGACCCGGCTTCGGCGCTGCTGGCCGAGCACCTGCCGGCCGACCTGGCCGGCCGTGCCGCAGACCTGGGCGCCGGCTATGGCTACCTGTCGCGCGAACTGCTGGAGCGCTGCCCGAAGATCACCGCGCTGGACCTGTACGAAGCCGAGCAGCGTGCGCTGGCCCTGGCCGAGCTGAACCTGGCGCCGCCGCCGCGCGCGCTGCCGCTGCGTTTCCTGTGGCGCGACGTGACCGCCGGCATCGAGCCGGGTTACGACGTCATCATCAGCAACCCGCCGTTCCACACGCCCTCGCGCGCCGACCGCCCGGACATCGGCCAGCGCTTCATTGCCGTGGCCGCGCAGGCACTGCGCCCCGGTGGCCGCCTGTACGTGGTGGCCAACCGCCACCTGCCGTACGAGCACACCTTGAACGACAGCTTCGGCGCGGTGCGCGTGGTGGCCGAGCGCGATGGCTTCAAGCTGGTGGAAGCGGTGAAGGGGAAGGGCCGATGAAGCTGGTCAAGCACATCGCCAACCTGGGCTACGGCAGCCGCAAGCAGGTGCAGTGGATGTTCCGCGAAGGGCGCATCACCGATGCCGACGGCGAGGTGCTGTACGCCGATGACCAGGTGCCGCACGAGGCGGTGCGGGTCGATGGCGAGCCGCTGGACCCGCCGCCGGGCCTGACCCTTGCCCTGCACAAGCCGGCCGGCTACACCTGTTCGACCAAGGACACCGGCCGCCTGATCTACGATCTGCTGCCGCCGCGTTTCCGCGACCGCGACCCGGTGCTGTCCACCGTCGGCCGCCTGGACCGCGAAACCAGCGGCCTGCTGCTGCTGACCGACGATGGCGGCCTGCTGCACCGGATCATCTCGCCCAAGTCGAAGCTGCCCAAGGTCTACGACGTGGCGCTGAGCGAAGACCTGCGTGGCGATGAAGTGGCGCTGTTCGCCAGCGGCACGCTGATGCTGGAATCGGAGAAGACCCCGCTGCTGCCGGCCGAGCTGGAGGTGCTGGGCCCGCGCCAGGTGCGGCTGGTGCTGCACGAAGGCCGCTACCACCAGGTACGCCGCATGTTTGCCGCCTCCGGCAACCACGTGCAGGCACTGCACCGCAGCCGGGTGGGTGGCATGGACCTGCAGGGCCTGGACGAAGGCCAGTGGCGCATGCTCGATGCCGCCGACCTGGACACGCTGTTCGCCGTATGACCGTGATCGCTGCGCTGCCGTTCCTGCCCGACGCCGTCATCTTCGACATGGACGGCCTGATGATCGACAGCGAGCGCGTCTCACTGGCCTGCTGGAACGAGGCGGCGCAGGCCAGCGGGCTGCCGCTGGATGAAAGCTTCTTCCTGCGCATGGTGGGCCTGGGCGACCGCGACTGCCGCGCGCTGCTGCAGCAGCAAGGGCTGAGCGAGGGCACGATCGAAACGCTGGTGGACACCTGCCACGCGCTGTACGACGCACGCACCCAGCATGGCCTGCCGCTGCGGCCGGGCATCATGGAATTGCTGGAGCTGCTGAAGGCGCACGCCGTGCCGCGCGCGGTCGCTACCTCGACCCGGCAGCCGCGGGCCAACCGCAAGCTGGCCGCGGCCGGGCTGCTGCCGTATTTCGATGCAGTGGTAGCGGGCAACGACGTGGAGCGGCCGAAGCCGGCGCCGGATATCTATCTGCTGGCCGCCCGCAGGCTCGGGCAGGACCCGCAGCGCTGCCTGGCGCTGGAAGATTCACCGGCAGGCACGCGCGCCGCACTGGCGGCCGGCATGACCGTGATCCAGGTGCCGGACCTTGTTGATCCGGACGAAGCGCAGCGAGCGCTAGGGCACCGCATCGTGACCTCGCTGCTGGACGCACACGCCCTGCTGCTGCCACTGCTGCGGTAGGTACGCCACACCGCTCTGGTGGGTGCCGACCGTTGGTCGGCACGCCTCACCGCCCTCGCCGGGCATGGCCCGGCGCTACCGTTTTGGTTGGCACGCCACACCGCTCCGGTAGGTGCCAACCTTGGTTGGCACGATTTTCGAGCAGTCGAGCAAGCTCGACTCTACGAGGGCGACGTGGCACGCCCTCCCATCACACCCGGCCGAACACCAGCGCGGCGTTGGTGCCACCGAACCCGAAGCTGTTGGACATCACCGTGTCCAGCTTCTGCTCGCGGCTTTCGCGCAGGATCGGGAAGCCTTCCACCGCCGGGTCCAGCTCGGTGATGTTGGCCGAACCGGCCACGAAGCCATCGCGCATCATCAGCAGGCAGTAGATCGCCTCGTGCACGCTGGCCGCACCCAGCGAGTGGCCCGACAGCGCCTTGGTCGACGACAGCGGCGGCACGGCATCGCCGAACACTTCGCGGATCGCACCCAGCTCGGTCACATCGCCCAGCGGGGTGGAGGTGCCGTGGGTATTCAGGTAATCCAGCGGACGGTCAACATTCTGCAGCGCCATCTTCATGCAGCGCACCGCGCCTTCGCCGGACGGTGCCACCATGTCGGCACCGTCGGAGGTCACGCCGTAGCCGATCAGTTCGGCGTAGATGCGCGCACCACGGGCCACGGCGTGGTCGTAATCTTCCAGCACCAGCATGCCGCCGCCGCCGGCAATGACGAAGCCATCGCGGTCCTTGTCATACGGGCGCGACGCGGTGGCCGGGGTGTCGTTGAAGCTGGTGGACAGCGCACCCATCGCGTCGAACATCACGCTCATCGACCAGTGCAGGTCTTCGCCGCCACCGGCGAACATGATGTCCTGCGCGCCGTGGCGGATCATGTCCGCGGCCGCGCCGATGCAGTGCGCCGAGGTGGCGCAGGCGGCCGACAGCGAATAGCTGACGCCCTTGATCTGGAACGCGGTGGCCAGGCAGGCCGACACGGTCGAGCACATCGTGCGCGGCACCATGTACGGGCCAACCTTGCGCACGCCACGGGCGCGCAGCAGGTCCACCGCACCCACCTGCCATTCGCTGGAACCACCACCGGAACCGGCGATCAGGCCGGTACGCAGCGCGCTGACCTGTTCCTGGGAAAGGCCGGCATCGGCGATCGCATCGCGCATGGCCACGTAGGCGAAGGCCGCGGCATCGCTCATGAAGCGCTTCTGCTTGCGGTCGATCTGCGCATCCAGATCCATGTCCACGCGACCGCCAATCTGGCTGCGCAGGCCGGCTTCAGCGTGGTCGGGCAGCGCGGTGATGCCCGCGCGGCCGTCGCGCAGTGCCGACGACACGGTGTCCAGATCGTTGCCCAGGCAGGAGGTGATGCCCATGCCGGTAATGACGACGCGACGCATCAGAAGCTCCCGGTTTCGGTGAACAGGCCCACGCGCAGGTCGCGGGCGTTGTAGATTTCGCGGTCGTCCACGTACATGCGGGCGTCGGCCTGGGCCATCACCAGCTTGCGGTTGATCACGCGGGTGATGTCGATTTCATAGCGCACCAGCTTCGCTTCCGGCAGCACCTGGCCGGTGAACTTCACTTCGCCGCAACCCAGGGCGCGGCCCTTGCCGGGGGCACCCAGCCAGGTCAGGTAGAAGCCGGTCAGCTGCCACATGGCATCCAGGCCCAGGCAGCCGGGCATCACCGGGTCGCCGATGAAGTGGCAGCCGAAGAACCACAGGTCCGGGCGGATATCCAGTTCGGCACGCACCATGCCTTTGCCATGCGGTCCGCCGTCCTCGCGGATTTCGGTGATGCGGTCGAACATCAGCATCGGGTCGTTGGGCAGACGGCCGGCGGCGGCGCCGAACAGTTCACCGCGGGCGCTGGCCAGCAGCTGGTCGCGGTTGAACGCGTGGAGACGAGTCATGGAAAGCGCATTCCTGGAAGCGAAAACAAGGCAACAAGCCCCCGAGGATGCACGACGGTTGCAACGGGAATCAAACCGCCACACCGTACGCGTGCGTAGTGTTCTGCGCCGGAATCGCGCATCCCGTTGATGCACAACGACCATACTTTGGCGTCTGGACGGGTACGGTGCAGGTATGATGTCGGCCGACCATGAACGCACTGCGCAAGATCATCCACGTTGACATGGACGCCTTCTACGCGTCGGTGGAGCAGCGCGACGCGCCTTCACTGCGCGGCAAGCCGGTGGTGGTGGCCTGGCGCGGCGCGCGTTCAGTGGTGTGTGCCGCGTCCTATGAAGCGCGGGTGTTCGGCGTGCGCTCGGCCATGCCGGCGCTGCGTGCCGAGCGCCTGTGCCCCGATGCGATCTTCGTGCCGCCCGATTTCGCCCGTTACAAGGCCGTTTCGCGGCAGGTGCGCGAGATCTTCCTGCGCCATACCGACCTGGTCGAACCGCTGTCGCTGGACGAGGCTTACCTGGATGTGACCGAGCCGAAGAGCGGCATGGCACTGGCGACCGATATCGCCCGCACCATCCGCGCGCAGATCCGCGAAGAAACCCAGCTGACTGCTTCAGCCGGCATCGCACCGAACAAGTTCCTGGCCAAGATCGCCTCGGACTGGCGCAAGCCCGACGGCCAGTTCGTCATCCCGCCGCAGCGGGTGGATGCCTTCCTGCTGCCGTTGCCGGTGAACCGGGTTCCAGGCGTGGGCAAGGTGATGGAAGGCAAGCTGGCCGCGCGCGGCATCGTCACCTGTGGCGACCTGCGGCAATGGGCGTTGCCGGACCTGGAAGAAGCCTTCGGCAGTTTTGGCCGCAGCCTGTACAACCGCGCACGTGGCATCGACGAGCGGCCGGTGGAACCGGACCAGCAGGTGCAGTCGATTTCCTCCGAAGACACCTTCGCCGAAGACCTGCTGCTGGAAGACCTGGCCGAGGCCATCGTGCAGTTGGCAGAGAAGACCTGGAAGGCCACGCGCAAGACCGAACGCATTGGCCATACCGTGGTGCTGAAGCTGAAGACCGCCCAGTTCCGCATCCTGACCCGCAGCTTCACCCCCGAGCGCCCACCCGAATCGGAACAGGAGCTGCGTGACATCGCCCTGGCACTGCGCGCGCGCGTGGAACTGCCGGCCGATACCCGTTATCGCCTGGTGGGCGTGGGCCTGGGCGGTTTTCGCGAAAAGGAACCGGTGGTGCAGGGTGAGTTGTTCGGACACGACCCGACCCATCCCACAGAAATCTAGTCGTCAAACATGGGGTCAGAGCCCGTTGCGCAGCAACGGGATCCGACCCCGTGCCGTTCCGACAGATCGCAGCAGACTGTCGAAGGCGGGGTGGGTCCGGTTGCGGCGTCCCCCGCAACCGGACCCACCCCGCCGACCCTCAGCAAGCCCGCTCTTGACGTTGACATTGAGCAGGTGCAGGGCGCAGCCCTGCAAAAAAACTCCCCTTACCTTACGGCCACTGCATCTCGCCCTTGGCCACCTTCGCACTCAGTTCCAGCGATTCCACACCGGCCAGCGCCGGGTAGCGCGCCCGCATGGCCTGCACCAGCGCCGCACTGTCCTTGGCCTTGGCCGCTTCAACATCGAATGCACGGATGTAGTCGGCGGTGAAGCGCAACGCACTGGCATCCAGCGCCGCGCCCGGCGCGTAATGCCCCGGCACCACCACCGTCGGCTTCAGCGCCTGCAACTGCTGCAGGGTCTGCAGCCAGTCCGCGTGCGATTGCGGCGTCTGCGTGTCGGCCATCCACACGTGTTCGCCAGCGACCACCGGAATGCCGCCGACGATCGCGCGCAGCGAGGGCACCCAGAGCACGCTGCGGTCCGGCGTCGGCCCGTCCAGGCCGATCAGCGGCAGGCGCTGGCCTTCCAGGACCAGTGCATCACCGTCCAGCACCTGCGGCACGACGATGCGCGCGGGTACGTCGGCGCCCATTTTCGGCCCCCAGTAGGCCAGCTTGCCGGCCTGGGTCTGCTGGATGTGGGCCACCGTCTGCGCGGTGGCGACGATGCGTGCCTGCGGGAACGCATCCTGCAGCGTGGCCAGACCGAAGTAGTAATCCGGATCGCCATGGCTGATGTAGATCGTGGTCAGCTGCTTGCCACTGGCACGGATTTTTTCGACCAGCGCACGTGCATCGCTGGCAGCGAACTGCGCATCGACCAGCAGCGCATCATGGCGGCCTTCGATCAGCACCGAGGACACCGCGAACATCGCCTGCGGCCCGGGGTGGAAGGTCTGCAGATGCAGCTGTGACTTTGCAGCGGTGGTGGCAGCGGGCGCGGCCAGCAGCGGTGTACTGGCCGTGCCAAGTGCCAGCGCCATGGAGAACAGCAGAGCGTTGCGCATGCGCGATTCCTCGTAGCGTCGAGCTTGCTCGACGGGATAGCAGTCGAGGTAGCGTCGAGCTTGCTCGACGGGTTTTGGGGGTCAGTCGAGCAAGCTCGACTCTACGGTTTCGGTATCAATACGCGGCGGTGATGATCTGCTTCGGGTACTTGCCCGCTTCCAGTTCCGCCACGAAAGCGGCGCCGTAGTCGGCATAGCTGATGCGGCTGTGGCCTTCGGCATCGGCCAGAAAGGTTTTGGCCTGCACGCGGTACTGGCCGCGTTCGTCGCCGGGGCCGATTTCCGCCGCCGGCGAGAAGAACGTCCAGTCGATGTCCTCCACGGCCTGCAGCTGCTTCAGCGCTTCACGCGCGGCCAGTGCGTACGGCTTGTAAGCCTCGGGGAACCCGGGGGTGTCGACCAGCTGCACGCCCGGCGCCACTTCCAGGCTGCCGGCGCCGCCGACCACCACCACGCGCGGTACCTGGGCCTGGCGGGCAGCGGCCACCAGCTGGCCGGCGACGGTGGCGATCTGGCCGATGTCATCGCCCGGGCGCGGGCCATAGGCACTGGCCAGCACATCGTGGCCGGCAATGGCGGCAGCCAGCGCGTCGCGGTCATCCAGGGCGGCGATGACCGGGTGGGCGCCGGCCAGTTCGCTGGGCAGGTTCTGCGCGCTGCGCACGATCACGGTCAGTTGGTGGCCGTGGGCCAGGGCGTGGCGGGCAATCTGGCGGCCGATGTTGCCGGTGGCGCCGACGAGGGCAATCTTCATGGCAGGACTCCGTGGGGCAATTGGTTGGGGGAACGGTCCCACTGTAGGTCGCTGCAGTTGATCGAAAAACAGCGTATAACGCGCTTGTTTGTTGCATGGATCGAGCATATGGACCGATTGACCGCCATGACCGTGTTCGTGGAAGTGGCCGAGCGTGGCAGCCTGACCGCCGCCGCCGAGGTGCTGGACATGTCGCGGGCGATGGTCAGCCGTTACTTGGCCGAAGCGGAGGGCTGGCTGGGCGCGCGCCTGCTGCACCGGACCACCCGCCGCATCAGCCTTACCGCGGCCGGTGAGGCGGCACTGGCGCGCTTCCGGCAGATGCTGGCCATTGGCGAGGAACTGCAGGGCGAACTGGCCAGCGACGACCCCGAACCGCACGGTACGTTGCGGATCACCGCCAGCGTGTCGTTCGGGCAGAGCCATCTGGCCCGCGCCGTGGCGGCGTTCGTGCAGCGCCACCCGGCCGCACGCATCGAACTGCTGCTGGTGGACCGCATGGTGAACCTGGTGGAAGAGCGGGTGGATCTGGCGGTGCGTATCGCGCGGCAGATCGATCCGGGCCTGATTGCCCGGCGCTTGGCCACCTGCCGGTCGGTGCTGTGCGCCAGCCCGGCGTACCTGCAGGCACACGGCACGCCCACCGCGCCGGAGCACCTGGCCGCGCACAACTGCCTGACCCACCACTACGTGGGCCGCAGCCTCTGGCACCTGCACCGCGACGGCCGCGCGCTGTCGGTGGCGGTGGGCGGCAACATCAGTGCGAACGAGGCATCGCTGCTGGTGGAAGCGGTACGCGCCGATGCGGGCATCGCCATGCTGCCCAGCTACCAGGTGGCGCCGCTGCTGCGCAGTGGCGCGCTGGTGGCCGTGCTGCCGGACTACCAGCTGGACGAGCTGGGCGTTCATGCCGTCTACGCATCGCGTCGACAGCAGCCCGCTATCATGCGGCGATTCCTGGATTTCCTGGCCGGCTGCTTCGAGCACGATCCGGCCTTCCAGGACCTCGACTGGCAACCGACGGGCAAGGAGAGCGCATGCACCATGGAACGGTAGTGAGGGATCACCGTCGTACGAGCTGGGAACTGCACGCGCAGCAGGCGCCGCCGCAAGCCCAGCCGGTGGATGCCGGGACCATCACCGCCGCCCGCACTGGGCGCTGGCAGGTGCACCTGACCCCGCGGGCGCTGCCGCTGGACTGGCTGGGCGATGTGCGTGGTCGCCGCATCCTGTGCCTGGCCTCGGGTGGCGGCCAGCAGGCACCGGTGCTGGCCGCTGCTGGTGCCGACGTGACCGTATTCGATCTGTGCGAGCAGCAACTGGCGCTGGACCGTGCGGTGGCCGCACGCGATGGCCTGCGCCTGCAGGCGGTGCAGGGCGACATGCGTGACCTGCAGGCCTTCGGCCATGGCAGCTTCGATGTGGTGTTCCATCCGGTATCCAACCTGTTCGTGCCCGATGTGCGGCCGGTATGGGCCGAGTGCCACCGCGTGCTGGCGCGTGATGGCCTGCTGCTGGCCAGCTTCTACAACCCGGTGCTGTTCGTGGCCACCGACGATGCGCCGTTGGCCGAACAGGGCCTGATGCGGCCACGCTTCGCCATTCCCTATTCCGACCTGGAAGACCTGCCCGCCGACGAGCGGCAGGCCAAGCAGGCGCGTGGCGAGGCGATGACGTTCGGCCACAGCCTGGGCGATCTGATCGGTGGCCAGCTGGACGCAGGGTTCGTGATCGAGCGCTTCATGGAAGATTGGCAGCCGCGCCCGCGGGTGCTGATCGAACGCTACCTGCCCGCGTTCCTGGCTACCCGGGCGCGACGGATCGGCTGACCGGATCGGCAGACCCGCAGGAGTACACTGGGCGGCCCACGTCGTACAGGTACCGTCTCTTGTCCTATCCCTATCCGTTGGTGGTGTTCGACCTGGACGGCACGCTGGTGGACAGCGCTGCCGATATCGCCGAGGCGCTGAACCGCACGCTGGAAGACATCGGGCTGGCACGCGTGGCCGAAGCAACCGTGCTGGGCTGGATCGGTGATGGCGTGCGGCGGCTGGTGGAACAGGCGGTGCAGGCGGCCGGTCGCGAAATGGACCTGGCACAGGTGATGCCGGTGTTCATGGTGCACTACCGCGATTGCCTGCTGCGCAGCCCGCGTCTGTTCGACGGTGTGCCCGAAGCGCTGGAGCAGCTGCGTGCGCGGCAGGTGCCGCTGGCGATCTGCACCAACAAGCCGGCCGCACTGGTGCCGCCGCTGCTACAGCACCTGGGCATCGGCGATGCATTCGCACTGGTACTGGGCGGCGATTCACTGCCGCAGCGCAAGCCGAGCGGTGAACCGCTGCGGCAGATCGCCGCGCACTTCGGCCTGCCGGTCGCGCAGTGCCTGATGGTGGGCGATTCGCTCACCGACTACCGCGCCGCGCAGGACGCCGGCATGCCGATCGCCCTGGTGCGTTACGGCTACCCGCGCGGTCTGGACCTGCACACCGCGCAGGCCGTGGCGGTGATCGACGATCTGCGCGAACTGCCGGGCCTGGCCGCCGACCTGCCGACGGCGTGATGCATCGATAACGCCGGGCGGGGCCCGGCGTTACCGTGTGCGCGTCAACCGATCACTTCGGCTGGTAGCGCACGCTCAGCTGGTACTCGCGGCCCGGCTGGTTGAACCACGCAATGGTTTCGTACTGGCGATCGAACACATTGGCCACGCGTGCCAGCACCGACCATGCCGGGGTAAGCGCGTACTCGGCACGCAGGTCCAGCAGGCCATAGCCGCCCAGCTTCACCGCATTGTCGGCATCGTCGAAGCGCTTGCCAGCGCCCTGTACGGTCAGGCCGGCGCGGAAGTCGCCGAAGCGGCGGTCCACGTCCAGGCGCGCGGTCTGCTGCGCGCGGCGTGCCAGCCAGTTGTCGAACTGGCCGCTGCCGGCGGTGCGGTTGCGCGGGTCGGTGAAGCTGAGCTGCGCGTTGATGTCGAAGCCGGCCAGCACTGCGCCAGCGGTCAGTTCCGCGCCGCGGATACGCGCCTTTTCCACCTGCTGCATCATGAAGGTGGTCGCGTCGTAGGTAATCAGATCGTCGATGCGGGTTTCATACACATCCAGGCCCCAGTGCCAGCCCTGGGCGTGCTGGGAAACGCCGATGTTGGCGCTCTTGGATTTCTCCGGATCCAGCGTCGGCACGCCGCTCCACGGGTCGTACAGATCGCTGAAGGTCGGTGCCTTGAACGCGGTGCCGTAGCTGGCGTTCACGCGCAGGCCGTGGCCCAGCTCCAACGCCCAGCCCAGGCTGCCGGTGGCATGGTTGCCGAACTGCTGGTTGTCGTCATTGCGTGCGCTGGCCTGCAGCTGGTGGCGGCCGAAGCGCGCCTGGTACTGCACGAACACGCCAGTGTTGCGGCGGCTGTCGACCAGGTAGCCGGCGCTGCTGCCATCCAGGTTGTCCTGGCTCCAGTCCACGCCGGTGCTCAGCAGCTGGCCGTCGGCCACGCCGATGTCGGCCTGCAGCGACGCGCTGTCGCGGTGCGTCTGCGCGCTGCCACGCACACCGAAGTCGCCGAAGTTGTCCGACTCGTTGTCGCTGCGGCCGACGTTGGCGGTCAGCGCCAGGCGCTCGGAGGGCGTGTAACGCACCTTGCCGGCCAGTACCTGCTGGCGGGTTTCCGAATAGTTGTAGTAGCCGTCGTAGTGGTTTTCACCATCGGCGCGCAGTGCGCTGCCTTCCACCGTCCACTGTTCGTTGAAGCTGTAGCCACCGCGCAGGCTCTTGGACAGATTGCGGTAGCCATCGCGATCGGGCTCATCGGCGAAGCAGCCGGTGAACAGGGTGGCCGAACCCCGGCAGGCATCGATGCCATCGCTGTGCTGGTAGGCGATGTCGGCGCCGAACCAGCCATTCCTGCCGCTGCCGCCGATGCCGCCGCTGGCCTGGCGCAGGCCATTGCTGCCACCGCCCAGCTGGAAGTGCGGCGCGAAGCTGCCGGCATTGCGGCGGGTGAAGATCTGGATGACGCCGCCGATGGCATCGGCACCGTACAGGCTGGACTGCGGGCCTCGCACGATCTCGATGCGCTCGATCTGCGCCAGCGGCAGGTCCTGGAACATGGCCAGGTTCAGGTCGGCGCTGTTGATGCGCACGCCATCGACCAGCACCACCGTGTGCGAGGAATTGGTACCGCGCAGGAACAGCGAGGTCTGCTTGCCCAGGCCGCCGGCATTGGTCAGGTTGATGCCAGCACGGCCGGCCAGCAGTTCCTGCAGCGAGGTGGCCTGGCTGGCCTCGATCTGTTCGCGGTCGATCACCTGCGCCGGCGCGATGCTGTCCTGCAGGGCGATCGGGGTGCGGGTGGCGGTGACCAGGATGGGGTCGAGCGCATCGGCGGCTTCATCGGCCAGTGCCAGCGTGGGCAGGGCGGCCAGCACGGCCAGGAACAGCAATCGGGACTGCGGCTTCATCGGGGGAACTCCGGGGGCCGCGCACGCCCGCGCGGCGAAGGGGAGGAGCCACGAGGGCAGGCACGCGCCGATGCCGCAGCCGCTGCCGCAGTCATCCAGCGCCATGCCCACCGCATCGCGACCTGAGGCTTCCGGGCCGGTCTCCGGGCTTGCCGCCTGATGACACCAAGGCCATCGTCCAGGCGCCTTCCCGTGCGCGCGGCACAGTGGCGTATTGCCTGGAACTGACGTGCTTACCGTTGCGGGGGCAGCGCCGGCCTGGCGTGTTGCCACGCGTCACCGGCTTCCCGTTTCAACCTGCCGGCCAAGGCCGCAGGTCACCTGGAAGTGCGCGCAGTCTACGCCATCAGGCCCCGAAGTAGAGTCGAGCTTGCTCGACTGCCCGTAGAATACTGCCTCGCTCCCGTGGTGCCGTTGCCGATGTCCCGCTGTTTCCCGCTGTTTCCGCGCTGCCCGCACAGGACCTGCGCATGATCCTCGATCTGGTCCGCCACGCCGCCAATGGTCGCGATGAATTCCTGGACGGCCGCACCGACCCACCGCAGCTGGCTCGTCTGCCGCAGGAACTGGTCGATGCCTACGCCGCGCAGGAATGGCAGCGGGTGATCAGTTCACCGCGCCTGCGTTCGCTGCACACCGCCATGGCGCTGGCCACGCCGCGCGGGCTGGACGTGGACGCCGACGAGGAATGGGAGGAACTGGATTTCGGTGACTGGGACGGGCAGAGCCTGTTCGATCTGCCGGAAGATGCGCTGGCCGCGTTCCATGCCGATCCGCATGCGTTCCCGCCGCCGCACGGCGAAAGCTGGGGGCATTTCGAGCGCCGCATCGCGCGCGCACTGGACCGTCTGCTGGACGAGGAGGACGCCGCGCCGACCGTGGTGGTCAGCCATGGCGGACCGCTGCGCATGGTGCTGTCGCTGGTCTGTGGCCTGCCGCTGTCGCTGTGCTGGGCGCTGCGCATCGACCACGGCACGCGCCTGCGGGTGTGGGTGGAGCGCGGTGAAGTGGGGTTGGTGGGCGAACTGCTGGAGCTGCAGCAGCCCTGAGTGCGTCGGCAAGATCCTGCCGTTGTAGAGTCGAGCTTGCTCGACTGCTGTTGCAGAGGCCAGTCGAGCAAGCTCGACTCTACGGCTTCATCGAAGCGCTACGCGGCGAGCGCGGCGCCGTCAATCTTCGTCGGCGCTGTCCGTGTCGTTGTCGTTGTCGTTGTCGCCGTCATCGAAGCGCTGCTCGCGCACCGGGCCCGAGGCCGGGCCGGCGGCCTTCAACGGGTGTGCGGCAATGCGCGCTTCGTAGTCCTGTACCAGCGCTTCGCGCTGCGGCTCGCTCAGCTCCTGCCAGTGGCAGTCCAGCAGTGCGCCTTCCAGCGAATAAAGCAGGTTCAGGCTGGGCTTGAAGCCGGCCCGCTTGACCTTCACGAAGGCCCCGACCGCGCCCAGCGCGGCCAGGTCTTCGCGGCTGCGCAGACCGACCTGACGCAGCCAGGCCGCACTCTTCGGGCCGATGTTGCGCAGCTTGGCCGCGCTCATCCCAACGCCTCCACGAACACGCGCGCGATGGCTTCCAGGCCGGCCTGGTCGTCACCATCGAAGCGGGCGACCTTGGGGCTGTCGATGTCGAACACGCCGATCAGTTCATCGCCGCGCAGCAGCGGCACCACCAGTTCCGAACGCGAGGCCGAATCGCAGGCGATGTGGCCGGGGAAGGCATCCACGTCCTCCACGCGCTGGGTCACGCGCTGGCTGGCGGCGGCACCGCACACACCCTTGTCCAGCGGAATGCGCACGCAGGCGGGCAGGCCCTGGAACGGGCCGACGACCAGCTCCTTGCCGTCGTACAGGTAGAAGCCCACCCAGTTCAGGTCGGGCAGGGCGTGGTAGACCAGTGCAGAGAGGTTGGCCGCATTGGCGATGCGGTCGGTCTCGCCGTAGACCAGGCCACGGGCCTGTTCCAGCAGCTGGGCGTATTGTTCCGGCTTGCTGCCGGTAAGCGAGGCGTTGGCGAACATGGCCGCAGTCTAGCAAGCGCGCCGGACCAGCGATAATGAACGCTCTGTTGCCCTGCTGAAGCCCTTGCCATGCCGTTGCCCACCGTGTTGCCGCCGGCGCTGTTCGTCACCGGCACCGATACCGAGATCGGCAAGACCGCGGCCAGTACCGCGCTGCTGCATGCGCTGCGCCGGCGCGGCCTGCGTGCTGTGGGCATGAAGCCGGTGGCCAGTGGCAGCCACGATCTGGGCGAAGGGCTGCGCAACGACGATGCGCTGGCGCTGCAGGCGGCCAGTGACCCGGTGCCGGCCTATGCCGATCTGAACCCGTATGCGCTGCGGCAGCCGCTGGCGCCGGAGCTGGCCGCCGCCGAAGACGGCGTGCAGGTACAGCTGGCGCCGATCGTGGCGGCCTTCGAGCGCCTGCGCGCCACCGCCGATTCCGTGGTGGTGGAAGGCGTGGGCGGCTGGATGGCGCCGCTGTCGGCAGAGCTGGACCAGCTGGACCTGGTGCGCGCGCTGCGGCTGCCGGTGGTGCTGGTGGTCGGCCTGCGGCTGGGCTGCGTGAACCACGCGCGGCTGACTGCGCAATCGCTGCAGGCGGCCGGCGTGGAGTGCCTGGGCTGGATCGGCAACCACATCGACCCGGCCATGCAGCGCCAGGACGAAAACATGGCCACGCTGGTGCAGCGCCTGCCGATGCCCTGCTGGGGCCGGCTGCCCCATCTGCCCGGTGCCGATGGCGCACAGCTGGGCACCCATCTGCGCGACGCATGACGGTAGCGCCGGGCCATGCCCGGCGATCGCGCATCAACGCGCTGCCAACGCCCGCGCGATCGCGCCCAACCGTTCCACTGCGCCGACGAACCGTGCGTCCAGGCTCTGGCAGCACGACAGCCGCAGGCAATGGCGGTAACGGGCGCCGCGCGAGTAGACGTGCCCAGGCATGAACACGATGTCCTGCTGCAACGCGCGTTCGAACAGCTCGCCGGTGTCCACGCCGGGCACTTCCAGCCACAGCAGGAAGCCGCCCGACGGCTCGGTGGCGCGCGTGCCGGCCGGGAAGTGCTCGGCCACCAGTTGCCGCAGGCGGCCCACCTGTTCGCGGTACAGCCGGCGCATGCGATGCAGGTGGTGCTCGTAGCCACCGCCTTCCAGATAGGCGGCCACGGCATCGGCCAGGAACTGCGGCTCGCCGCCGGTGCTCTGGAATTTCAGCAGCGCGATGCGTTCGGCGAAGCGCCCGCCATCGAGCCAGCCGATGCGGTAGTCCGGCGCCAGCGTCTTGGAAAAGCCACCCACCACCATCACCCAGCCGTCGCGATCAAAGGCCTTCAGCAGCGGCGCCGGTGGCTCGCTGAACTGCAGTTCGGCGTACACCGCATCTTCGATCAGGGGCAGTTGGCGGGCGTTGACCAGCTCGGCCAGGCGCTGCTTTTCGGCCACCGGCATGCTGCAGCCCAGCGGGTTGTGCACGGTGGGCATCACCACCACGGCCGCCAGCGCGGTGTGGTCCAGCAGGGCATCCAGTGCGTTCACATCCAGCCCGTGTTGCGGGTGGGTGGGAATTTCGATGGCACGCAGGCCCAGGTTGGCCAGCAGCGGGTACAGGTTGAAGTAGGACGGCGCTTCAATGCCTACCGCATCGCCGGGCTCGGCCACCGCGCGCAGCGCCAGCTGCAGTGCTTCCATCGCACCGTGGGTCAGCAGCAGCCGGTCGGCATGGGTGTGCAGGCCCATGCGCGGGCCGCGGCGCACGATCTGCGCCAGCAACCGCGGTGAGCCGTTGGTGCGTGCGTAGGTTTCCAGCGTGTGCTGGCCGTGGCGCAGCACCTGTGCCGTATGCCGGGCCAGCTGCGCGCCGGGGTAGAACTGGCGGCCGCGCGGGCCGGCGAAGGCCAGATCGACCACGCCGGGGCGCTGCTGCGCGGCCAGTACCCGTGCCATCAGGGCATGTTGCTGGGGCGCGGTGGGAGCCGACGGCGCATCGCGCAGCGAGCGCTGCGGCGCGGACAGCCGCGGCGCCACCTCGAAGCCGGCCTTGGGGCGCGGGATCACCAGACCGGCATCTTCCAGTTGCCGGTAGGCGGCGATCACGGTGTTCAGGCTCAGCTGGCGCTGCGAGGCCATCTGCCGCAGCGAGGGCAGGCGGCTGCCGACCGGTAACCGCCCGCCATGGATGGCTTCGGCCAGCTCGTCGGACAGGCGCTGGTAGCGGGGCGCGGCCACGCCGGCCTGCTCATCTGTATCCATCGTTCTGGCCATGGTCTGGCTCTGTACCCGTAATGCCCGCGAGCCTAGCATGTTGCTGTCGGCCCGGCCTGATCGGGGCAGGGCCGAACTTTCGCAGCGCACGGCCCTGGTGGCCGTGCGTTTTTTTTGCGGCGGGTTCGTGGCGTCGAGCGTGCCTGACCGACTGAGCCAGGTAGAGTCGAGCTTGCTCGACTGATCGGCAAAGCAGTCGAGCAAGCTCGACTCTACGACAGCGGACGTCGAGCGCGCTCGACGGTGGGGTGCCATCAGCGCATCGGTACCAGCGTTGGCTGGCGGCGGTATAGCGCCGGGAACTGGCGGCCCAGCGCGGCCAGCTTCGGTGCGTCGTAATAGCGGATGTACGCGGCCTGCGGGTAGTTGGCCATGTAGTTCTGGTGGTAGGCCTCGGCCGGGTAGAAGCGCTGGCCGCTGGTGATCTGGGTGACGATCGGTGCGCGGTAGACACCGGCCTGCTGCAACTGCCCGACATAGGCGCGGCTGGCGGCCAGCTGGCGGGCATCGTCGCTGAAGATCGCCGACCGGTATTGGCTGCCATGGTCCGGGCCCTGGCGGTTCAACTGGGTGGGGTCGTGCGCCACCGCGAAGAACACCTGCAGCAGCTGACCGTAGCTGACCTGGCGCGGATCGTAGTCCACCTTCACCGCTTCGGCATGGCCGGTATCACCGCGGCTGACCCGTTCATAGCGCGCGTTGGCGGCGCTGCCACCGGCATAGCCCGACACGGCATTGCTCACACCTTTCACGTGCTGGAACACGCCCTGCACGCCCCAGAAACAGCCGCCGGCGAACACCACGCTGGCATGGGTGGCATCGTCGGCGAAGGCGGCCGCGCCGGTCGGCGCGGGCAAGGCCATAGGCGCCGGGCCATCGACCGGGGCGGCCACGGCACCCCGGTCCAGCAACAGCACGCCTGCCACCAGTGCGCTGGCGACCAGGCCGGCCACGCCGGCGGCAATTCCCTGTTCAAAGGACAGCTTCATCGCATCCTCCCGGTTCAACCGAAGGTAAAGGCGTAGGCCTGTACGCCCGCATCAAGGAACTCGATCTCGAAACGGTGCGGCGCTATCGCACCGCGCTGGCGCACCAACTGGTACAGCCGGTGCTCGTCGACCACGCCGCTGCCATCGGCGCGCACATCTGCGCCGGCAGCGGCGGCGGGCAACGGCTTGCCATCCAGCAGGACGCGGAAGCGCACCGGGCGTCCGTCCGCGCCGGGGGCCAGCACCAGATGCAGGTCGCGTGCATGGAACTGGAAGCCGATGCGACCGCCGCTCTGCTGCAGTTGCGCCGCTTCATCGCTTACCTTCCAGCGCCCGGCCAGGCCCCACTGGTTCAACTGCAGCGCAGCAGGCAGGGTGTAGTCGAACGACGTGTCGTCGCGCTGGCCGCCGGGCGAGGCGAACTGTTCGGCACGCGCATGGCCCAGGTAGGTTTCCGGCGAACGCAGGTTGCCCATGTCGGCCTGCGCGGCCACGCCCTGCAGGTCGGCGGCAGCGGGGTCGGCCGGTGCCGGCAGATCGGTCTGCCCGGCCTCGGTCAGCAGGCGACGGATCACCTGTTCGGAATGCGCATAGTTGCCCTCGCCGAACTGGTGCGCACGGATGTTGCCCTGGGCATCCACGAAGTAGTGCGCTGGCCAGTAGTTGTTGTTGAACGCGCGCCAGATCGCGTACTGGTTGTCCAGCGCCACCGGGTATTCAACCTTCAGCTGCTGCACGGCCTTCATGACGTTGCGCGGGTCGCGTTCGAAGGCGAACTCCGGCGTGTGCACCCCGATCACCACCAGGCCGTGGTCGCGGTAGCGACGTTCCCACTCGTGCACGTAGGGCATGGCGCGCAGGCAGTTGATGCACGAGTAGGTCCAGAAATCGATCAGCACGACTTTGCCGCGCAGCTGCTCGCGGTCCAGCGGCGGGCTGTTCAACCAGCCGGTGGCGCCGGTCAGTGCGGGCAGGGTGCCTTCCATGGGCAACGGCGCATCGGGCGCAGCAGCGCTGGCCGACATCATCATCGACGGCGGCGAAGGTTGCGCGCCGGGCACGGCATCGAGCAGACCCTGTTCGATGCGCGCGGTGCTGACCGTGGACAGGCGGGTCAGCAGGCCGGTGTCCCAGCCCATGCCGATGGCCACCACGGCCAGCAGCGCGGCAACGCCCAGCACCTTGCGCACGGCGTCGCCCAGGCCCAACCGCGCCTGCAACGCACGGAATACGCGCCCGCCCACCCACACCGCCAGCGCCAGCGCGGTCATCGCACCCAGTGCATAGGCCAGCAGCAGGGCACTGGTGCCCACGCTGGCGCCATGCAGGGCGGCGCCGGTCAGCACCAACCCCAGGATCGGGCCGGCGCAGGGCGCCCACAGCAGGCCGGTGGCAATGCCGATCAGCAGCGAGGTACCGGCGCCACCCCGGCCGGCGGCATCGGCGGCGTCAGCACGCGCGCTCAAGCGCGCACCCACGCGCTGGAACGGCGCCAGCAGGTGGTCGGCCAGTCGCGGCCACAGCAGCGCCAACGCGAACAGCGCCATCAGCACCAGCGCCACCCAGCGCCCGATCTGGTTGGCCTGCGCCACCCATTGGCTGCCGACGGCGGCCAGGCTGGCCACCACGGTGAAGGTGAGCGCCATGCCCAGCAGCAGCGGCAGGGTGCTGCGCAGGAACGGCCGGTCGGCGCGCGCGAACACGAACGGCAGCACCGGCAGGATGCACGGGCTGAGCAGGGTCAGGGCACCGCCCAGGTAAGACAGCAACAGCAACAGCATGGTCAGGCTCCTGCAGCAGAAGAAGAGGCACCCACGGGCACGCGCCAGCCGCCGGCGGCGTCCTGCCGTGCCGGGCCGGGCTGGAACAGCAGCGCCACCCCGTTCATGCAGTAGCGCAGCCCGGTGGGGCGCGGGCCGTCGTTGAAGACGTGGCCCAGGTGGCCACCGCAGCGCCGGCAATGTGCTTCCACCCGCAACATGCCGAAGGTGGTATCGCGGTCCTCGCCCACGGCGTTGTGCAGCGGCGCCCAGAAGCTGGGCCAGCCGGTGCCGCTGTCGAACTTGGTGGACGAGGAGAACAACGGCAGGCCGCAGCCAGCGCAGACGAAGGTGCCGCTGCGGTGCTCGCGGTCCAGCGGACTGCTTCCGGCACGTTCGGTGGCCTGCTGGCGCAGCACCGCGTACTGCGCCGGGGTCAGCAGGCGGCGCCATTCGGCGTCGCTGTGCATCACTTCAAACTGGCGTTGCGGGCGCGCTTCAGCGGCTGCCGGCGTGGCCCGGCTGCAGGCGGCCAGGCCCAGCAGGCCAGCGGCGGTGGCGGCACCGCCCAGACCCAGCAGGTGGCGTCGGGTGAGGGGCATGGCGGACTCCGGGAAGGGGCGACAGGGCCATGCTGCGCCCGCCCGGGTCAACGAATCCTCACGCAGGATTCAATTTTTCGTGAGGTATCGGCCGCGCTCCCGCGCCACAATGCAGGCAGCCTCCCCACTGGCCCCGAGCTGCCGATGTCCGCAAAACGCGTCCTGATTGTCGAAGACGATGCCCATATCGCTGATCTGCTGCGCATGCACCTGGCCGACGAAGGCTATGCGGTGATGCACGCGGCCACCGGCGATGCCGGCCTGCACCTGCTGGAACAGGATGGCCCGTGGGACGCGCTGGTGCTGGATGTGATGCTGCCGGGCGTGGACGGGCTGCAGGTCTGCCAGCGTGCGCGTTCGATGGCGCGCTACGTGCCGATCATCATCATCAGTGCGCGTGGCAGCGAGACCCAGCGCATCGTCGGCCTGGAGCTCGGCGCCGATGACTACCTGGCCAAACCCTTTTCCATGCCCGAGCTGGTGGCGCGGGTGCGCGCGCTGCTGCGCCGTGCCGAAGCCATGGCACAGAGCGCACGCATCGATGCCGGCGCGATCGATCTGGGTGGGCTGCGGCTGGACCCGGTGGCGCGCACTGCCTCGGTGGAAGGCAACGCGCTGGAACTGACCCCGCGTGAGTTCGACCTGCTGCTGTTCTTCGCCCGCCACCCCGACCAGGTGTTCGCCCGCATGGAACTGCTGAACCAGGTGTGGGGCTACCAGCACGATGGCTACGAGCACACGGTGAACACCCATATCAACCGCCTGCGCAGCAAGATTGAAACCGACCCGGCCAACCCGCGCCGCCTGCTGACGGTGTGGGGGCGCGGCTACAAGCTGGTGGACCCGGCCGGGGCGGGCGCATGATCACGCCCAACCTGTGGCAGAAACTGGCGGCGGTGATCGCCGCGCTGATGCTGGTGTGCTGCATGGCCCTGCTGGCGCTGCAGATGCGCGCCAATACCCGGCACGAACAGGAAGTGGTGCAGCGGCTTTCGCTGGGCCTGGCCGAGCACATTGCCCAGCGCAGTGAACTGATGGACACCAGCGGCATGCGCGATGCCGCCGTGCGCGCGCTGTTCGGCCAGTTGATGGCGGTCAACCCCAGCGTGGAGGTGTACCTGCTGGACGAGCAGGGCCGCATCCTCGGCCACGATGCGCCCAGCGGCCACCTGCGGCGCGACCGCGTGGACGTGGCGCCGCTGCGCCGCCTGCTTGCAGGCGCGCCGCTGCCGATCCTGGGCGACGATCCGCGCAGCGAGCGCGGCCGCAAGGTCTTCAGCGTGGCGCCGCTGGTGGTGCAGGGGCGCCCGGCCGGCTACGTGTACGTGGTGCTGGTGGGTGAGCACCGGCAGATGCTCGCCGACGATCTGGCCGCCAGCAGCCAGTGGAACACCACGCTGTGGTCGATCGTGCTGGTCGGCAGCCTGGGCGTGCTGGCCGGCCTGCTGGCGTTCTACTGGGTCACCCGGCCGCTGCGGCGGCTGACCCGGCGCATCCAGGCGTTCGACATCGACGCGCCTTCGGTGCTGCCGCCGTTGGCGCCGCTGCGCCCCGGTGAGCGCGATGAACTGAAGATCCTCGAACATGCCCATGCGCAGATGGCGCAGCGCCTGGGCGAGCAGTGGCAGCAGCTGCGCCAGCAGGATCTGCAGCGGCGCGAACTGGTGGCCAACATCTCGCACGATCTGCGCACGCCGCTGTCGTCGCTGCATGGCTACCTGGAAACCATGGCGCTGAAGGAGACCACGCTGGCGCCGGATGAACGCCGCCGCTATCTGGGCATCGCCCTGGCGCAGAGCGCGAAGGTGGGCCGGCTGGCACGCGCGCTGTTCGAACTGGCGCGGCTGGAACACGGCGAAGTGCGCCTGGAATGGGAGGTGTTCGCGCTGCCCGAGCTGGTGCAGGACGTGTTGCAGAAGTTCGAACTGGCGGCACAGGCACGCGGGCAGCGGCTGCACGCCGACGTGCCGCAGGGCCTGCCGCTGGTGCGCGCCGATCTGGGCCTGGTGGAGCGCGTGCTGACCAACCTGCTGGACAATGCGCTGCGCCACGCGCCGGATGGGGGGCAGGTCACGCTGGCCCTGCGCGCCACAGACGACAGCGTGCAGGTGAGCGTGGCCGACGATGGCCCCGGCGTGGCGCCGGCGCTGCGCGATGGCCTGTTCCAGGCACCGGCAGCGCTGGGCGCGCGGCGTGGCGACAACGGCGGGCTGGGCCTGTTGATCGTGCAGCGCATCGTGCAGCTGCATGGCCGCCGCATCGAACTTCGCGACAGCGCGCAGGGGGCGCTGTTCGTGTTCAGCCTGCCGCGTGCGGACAGCGCGGCCAGCTGACGCGCCGCCACCCCGCCGGGCATGGCCCGGCGCTACCGTGATGCACGCGACCGGACCCATCGTCGGTAGATCCCCGCCATGCGTGGATGCGGCCTGGCCGAACCGCAGGCAAAAAAAGACCCGGCAGAGGGAGGGATCTGCCGGGTCCGGATTGCATGGGGGGAGGGACCCATGCAATGAGCGTGGGCGTAACGTCAGTGGCTGTTGGCCGTGGCGTCCGCCGGGGATTCGTTGTGGCCCTGGACCAGTTCAGACCAGGCCTTTCCGGCCTGCATGCCCAGATCGACCATGTCCTGCTGGGCCTGGCCCAGCCGCTGCAGGTTGTCCTGCCACAGCTGTGCGCCCTTGGGCAGCAAGCCTGCCGGGTCCTCGCTGCGGGCCAGTTCGCCCAGCCAGCCGCCGGTCGCGGTCAGGTTGCGTTCCATCACCTTCAACTGCACACCGAACATGCTTTCCGCGTTCTCCAGCGCCATCCGGTTTGCACGGGTGGCGGCCGCCGCCAGCTGGCGGGTGGCATCACTGAAACGATCGGCGAAGGCGTTGGCCATGGCTGCGTCGAAGAAGTTGATGCAATGCAGCATACGCCGATCATGCGGCATTGCAACAAAAATAACGAAGGCGCCCAAGGCGCCTTCAAAATACCTTCAGGATCAATGGCTTGATCAGCCGCCCGGGCCCCGGTAACGGCAGCCTGAGGTGCAGGTTTCGTGCACGGTGATCTCGCTCAGCGCCGGCAGCACGGGCTTCAGCTCGTTCCAGATCCACACGGCCAGGTTCTCGCTGGTGGGGTTTTCCAGGCCGGGAATGTCGTTTAGATAGTGGTGGTCCAGGCGCTCGTAGATCGGCTGGAAGGCCGCCTTCACGTCGCCGAAATCCATGATCCAGCCGGTCTGCGCGCCGGGCTCGCCTTCCACCTTCAGTTCCACCCGGAAGGAGTGGCCGTGCAGGCGCGCGCACTTGTGCCCCGGCGGCACGTTGGGGAGGCGATGCGCCGCCTCGAGCATGAAGACTTTGAAGATTTCCATGCCGCGATTGTACGCCGCCCGCCGGGCGCTGGCCCCCTGGCATCGGTTGCTGATGTAAACATTTCATTTCCATCTTGATAAAGAGATGTTAGCTTCTCTTATATCCGTATAAAGAGATGTTATTGGTCCGGACCGGGCCGGGCATGGACTACTGCGGAACTTGTCGTCACCACCACCCCACGAACGTCATGCCCCAGAACACCCTCCTTGCAGCGGCCCTTGCGGCTGCCCTGGCCACGCCGTTGTCCGCGGCGGCCGACACCTCCACCGACGCCAGCGGCGAGGCCAGCACCCTGGCCGCCGTGCGCGTTACCGGTTCCAACATCAAGCGCTCCGACACCGAAGCCTCCAACCCCGTGCAGGTGATCGGCCACGAGCAGCTGCAGGCCAGCGGCAAGGCCACCGTGGCCGACGTGCTGCGCTCGATCTCGGCCAACACCGGCAACGCCGCCAACGAAACCACCAACAACGGCTGGGCGTCGGGTTCGGCCGGCATCGGCCTGCGCGGCCTTTCGCAGAAGAACACGCTGGTGCTGCTGAACGGCCGTCGCCTGGCCAACTACGGCTTCCCGGCCGGCGGGCTGTCGGACACCTTCGTCAACCTCAACGCGCTGCCGCTGGTGGCCGTTGAACGCATCGAAGTGCTCAAGGACGGCGCCTCGGCCGTGTACGGCTCGGACGCCGTGGCCGGCGTGGTCAACATCATCACCCGGCAGAACTTCCAGGGCGCCGAAGTCGGCGGCAGCACCGGCACCGCCGACCAGGGCGGGCTGGACGAACAGAAGCTGCACTTCGTCGGCGGCATCGGCGACCTGGACAAGGATGGCTACAACATTCTGGTCAGCCTGGAAGGCTACAACCGCGATCGTCTGGACCAGGACCAGCGCGACCTGACCAAGAGCGGCATCTACAGCGACCAGCCCGGCGGCCGCTGGAACGGCTGGTCGGCCAAGGGCGCACGCTATCTGGTGAACGGCGTCTCGGTGCCGATGCTGGACGCCAACGGCAACTGCCCCACCGGCACCACCCTGGTGGCCAGCGCGCCGATCGACGGCCTGGCCGGCAACACCTGCGGCTTCAACCAGGCGCCGTACACCACCCTCATTCCGTCCACCAAGCGCTGGCAGGCCTACGTCAACGGCACCATCCGCGTCAGTGACAACGTCGAAGCCTTCGGCGAAGTGCTGTACAGCGATATCAAGGGCGTGTCCTGGTTCGGCAGCAGCCCGTACTTCACCCTGGAAAGTGGCCGTTTCGCGCTCAATGCCGATACCGGGCTGGCCGAACCGGTGTCCTCCAGCCTGCCGGCCAGCAGCCCGTACAACCCGTATGGCCGCGCCATTCCCATCGAATACACCTTCTTCGACCTGGGCGGCACCATCAAGACCAACCGTTCGCAGGCCTACCGCGGCCTGGTCGGCCTGCGCGGCAGCACCGACAACTGGGATTGGGAAGTGGGCGCCTTCGGTGCACGCAGCAGCGAGCGCGAAACGGTGTCCGGTGGCTTCGCCAACCGCTGGGCCCTGGCCGATGCGCTGGCCACGGGCAGCTACAACCTGCTGAACCCGTCGGCCACCCCGGCCGAGGTCATCAACGCGATCAACATCAGCACGCTGCGCCCGGCCGAATCGGTGCTGCAGGGCATCGATGCCAAGGTGTCGGGCACCCTGGGCCGCACCTGGGCCGGTGATATCGGCTTCGCCGCCGGTGCCGAATGGCGCCGCGAAAAGCTGGATTCGGAAAACCCCTGGCAGATCGACGCCGGCCTGCAGATCCGCCCGGCCATCGCCGAAGTGCATGGTGAGCGCAAGGTCACCGCGGCCTATGCCGAAGTGAACGTTCCGCTGGCCTCCACGCTGGAACTTTCCGCCGCCGCGCGTGCCGACCACTACAGCGATTTCGGCGATGCGTTCTCGCCGAAGCTGGGCCTGCGCTGGCAGCCGCTGGACATCCTGCTGGTGCGCGCCTCGGCCTCGAAGGGCTTCCGTGCGCCGTCGCTGTCGGAAAACTCCAACAGCACCAGCATTTCCTACGGCAGCGTGATCGATCCGCGTGATCCGGACGTGCCGGGCTCGCGCCAGAACCCCACGTTCTTCACGGTAGGCAACAACGATCTGAAGCCTGAACGCACCCGCAGCTACAACCTGGGCTTCGTGCTGTCGCCGTGGTCGAACACCAACCTGAGCGTGGACTACTACAAGATCGAGCTGGACAACCTGGTCGGCACCAACAACAGCCAGACCCTGGTGACCGACAACGTGCCCGGTGCGGTGCTGCGCGATGACCGCGGCAAGCTGCTGGCGGTGTACAACCGCTACCAGAACCTGAGCAACCTGAAGACCTCGGGCATCGATGTGGAACTGCGCCAGCGCATTCCCACCGAATCGTTCGGCGACTTCACCGTGTCCAGCGCCTTCACCCACGTGCGTGACTACCGTCGCCCCACCGTGGTCGGCGGCCCGCTGGTGGATTACGCCGGCAGCAACCTGGGCGCCACCCTGCCCAAGAACAAGGCTACCACCACGCTGGATTGGCACTACGCCGATGTAAAGGCGGCGCTGACCTGGTACTACACCAGCGGCTACGACCAGAAGGCCAGTACTGCGGCCGCAGCCGTGCAGGATCGCGTGGATGCCTACAACCAGCTGGACTTGTACCTGGCCTACACCGGCTTCGAACAGCTGACCCTGTACGCAAAGGTGCAGAACCTGGCCGACAAGGCACCGCCGTACGACGCCTCGTTCTCCGGTATCCGCGCGCCGTACGACTTCACCCAGTACGACCTGCGCGGGCGCTACTTCACCGTCGGCTTCGATTACCGCTTCTGAACCACCGGCCGCGACCGGCCAGCACTGGCCGGTCGCGCTGCCCTGCATTCCGGGAAAACACCGTGTCCTTGCATCGCCGTTCCGTACTGCCGCTGCTGCTCGCCGCCGCCACTGTCTTCGCCGCGCCCAGCGTGGCCCATGCGCAGAGCGCCTACTTCTTTCCGCAGGCCAGCGAAGCTGCGGCCTTCGACGCCAGCATTCCCACGCCGGAACAGTTCCTGGGCTATCCGATCGGCAGCCGCTTCACCCGGCATGACCAGCTGGTGGCCTATTTCCAGGAACTGGCACGCCATTCGGACAAGATCAGCGTGCGCGAGATCGGTCGCAGCTACGAAGGCCGCCCGCTGCTGATCGCCACCGTCACCGCCGCCAGCAACCAGGGCCGGCTGGAGCAGATCCGCCAGCAGCACGCGACCCTGGTCGATCCGGCGCAGCCGCGCAGTGCCGCCGGTGACAGCCCGGTGGTGGTGTGGCTGGGCTACAGCGTGCACGGCAATGAAACCTCCAGCGGCGAAGCGGCCATGCTGACCGCCTACTACCTGGTGGCCAACCGCAGCGCCGAAACCCAGCAGTGGCTGCAGCAGGCGGTGGTGCTGTTCGACCCGGCGCAGAACCCCGATGGCCGCGATCGCGCCGCCAACTGGCACAACGCCTGGGCCTCGGACCCGGCCTCGGCCGACCCGGCCGACAAGGAACACGTCGAACCCTTCCCGCAGGGCCGCACCAACCACTACTTCACCGATCTCAACCGTGACTGGCTGGCGCTGACCCAGCGCGATTCGCGGCCCAAGGTGGAGGTATTCCACCAGTGGTACCCGAACGTGCAGATCGACTTCCACGAGATGGGCAAGGACAACACCTACTATTTCGAGCCGTCGCCGAAGAGCATGCACAGCCCGCTGATTCCGGCGGCCTCGTATGAATTCAACAAGACCCTGGCCAAGTACCATGCGCAGTCGCTGGATGCGTTGGGATCGCTGTACTACACCGGCGAAAACTACGACAACTTCTCCCCGGTCTACGGCTCCACCTATCCTGATTTCCACGGTGCGGTGGGGGTGACGGTGGAACAGGCCAGCTCGCGTGGGCGCGTGCAGGAATCGGTGAACGGTCTGCTGACCTTCCCGTTCACCATCCGCAACCAGGTAGCCACCGGGCTGGGCACCGTGCGCGGCGCGGTCACCGAACGCAGTGGTCTGTTCGACCTGCAGAAGAGCTTCTTCCAGAGCGCGCTGAAGCAGGCCGGCCAGCAGCCGGTAAAGAGCTTCGTGTTCGGCGACGCACATGATCCGGCGCTGACCCGTCGTCTGCTTGAGCTCTTGCTGCTGCACCGGATCGATGTGCATGCGCTGCCGCGCGATGTCACCGTCGATGGGCAGACGTTCAGCGCAGGCAGCGCCTACGTGGTGCCGGTGCAGCAGGCGCAGTTCCGCCTGGTCCATTCGATCTTCGCCGAAACCCCGCCGATCAAGGGCGATGTGTTCTACGGCAGCACCAGCTATGCGATCGCGCCGGCCTATGGCGTGGCCTTCGCCGGCAGCCGCAGCCGCATCGACGGTGGTGCTGCGGTGACCGAACTGCCGGCCGCAGGCGGTGGTGTGGTCGGTGGCCAGGCAGCCTTCGCGTATGTCATCGACTGGCGCGATTACAACGCCGGCCGTGCCCTGGCCGAATTGCAGGGCAAGGGCGTGCTGGCGCGTGCCGCGTTCAAGCCATTCACCGCGGGCACGGCGCAGGGTGATGTGGCCTTCGCCGCAGGCAGCATCGTGATTCCCGTAGGGGGGCAGTCGCTGCAGGGTGCGGCACTGCTGGATGCAGTGAACGCGGCCACGCGCAGCGCCGGCGTGCAGGCCCACGCCCTGGCCAGCGGCCGCAGCCGCGATGGCATTGATCTGGGCAGCGACAGCGTCAAGGCACTGCGCAAGCCGGCGGTCGCGCTGGTGATGGGCGAGGGCGTGACCGCCACCGAGATCGGCTCGGCCTGGTTCCTGCTGGACCAGCAACTGCATCTGCCGGCCAGCAAGCTGGACCCGCAGCAGCTGGGCAAGGTGCCGCTGGATCGCTACACCACCCTGGTCCTCTCTGGTGGCAACTACGCCGGCGTGGATGCTGCGGCGGTGGCCGCGCTGAAGCGCTGGGTGCACGCCGGCGGTTCGCTGGTGACCTATGGCAGCGCCTCGAAGTGGGCGATCGAACAGAAGCTGGCCGAGGGCGAAACGCTGGGCAAGGATGAGGACGCCGCCGACGAGAGCCGTCGCGCGTTCGGCGACCAGCGCGACATCGCCGCGATCGAACGGGTCAGCGGCAACATCCTCAGCGCCGATGCCGATACCTCGCACCCGCTGGCCTTCGGCGTACCGCGCCGGCCGCTGGCGGTGAACAAGGAAAATGCCGTGGTGCTGCAGCCCAGTGCCAATCCGTTCTCTACGGTGGTGCGCATCGACAGCCCGCCGCGGGTGAACGGTTATCTGTCCGAGCGCAACCGCAGCCGCGTGGCGGGCAGTGCCTGGCTGCTGGTATCGGCGCAGGGGCAGGGCAACGTGGTGTTGTTTGCCGATGATCCGGCGCACCGCAAGTACTGGCACGGCACGGATCGCCTGCTGGTCAACGCGATCTTCTTCGGGAATCTGGTGAATCCTAGTAAAGCGCGGGGTTGAGGCTTTACGCGCCTTGTTGATGCTGGGATGGGGAGGACGGAGGGGCCGCGCAGGACACGCCGCAAGTACGTCCTTGTAGGCTCGTAGGCGCCATCCATGGCGCCTGCGGTCCTGCGCAACCCGTCCGTCCTCCCCAGACAGTTTCCAGCGGGCGCGGACGCGTCAAACCCCAAGGCGGGAGCAAGGGCAAAAGCAAAAGCAAAAGCAAAAGCAAAAGCAGGAACTCCTGCTTCGGCTTTTGTCTTTGAATTTGAATTTGATCTTTCTTCTCCCGGCTACCCGGTGGGGCAAGAAGGCGCTGGAAATGTCTGCAGCGCTGGGACGCGGGGGCGGCGCAAAACCGCAGGCGCCATGGATGGGTTAACGGCGTGTCTTGCGCCGGCCCCGCGTCCCAGCGCCCAGATAGAACCAGCCGCGTGCTCTACCACCCGGTAGCCAGCCAAAAAAAAGGACGGCGCGTCAGCGCCGTCCCTCGATAGCCCCCCGCGCAGCGGGAGGCGCATCAACCGTCAGTCAGGATCAGCCGGCGCGACCGCCGCCGTTGCCGCCCTGGCCACGACCGCGGCCGCCACCATTGCCACCACCGCCACGACGCTGGCTCTGGCCGGCGCCAGCACCTGCACGCTGCTGGCCATTACCACCGCCTTCGCGACGGCCGCCGCCCGACTTCTTCGGGCCGGCATGCGCGTGGCGCAGCGCATCGCCGTGCGGGCGACGGGCGTGGCTCTTGCGCGGGGCGCGTTCGCCGGTTTCGTGCTCGGCCTTGCCCGGCGCACTGTTGCCCCAGCGGATCGGCACCTGCAGCTCGAAGCCCGGCACGTCGCGGATATCCATGTCGCGGCCCAGCAGACGCGTGATCGCGCGCAGCAGCTTCACTTCATCCTGCGCGACCAGCGAAATCGCCTGGCCGGTGGCACCGTTGCGGCCGGTACGGCCAATGCGGTGTACGTAGTCTTCGGCCACCATCGGCAGATCGAAGTTGATCACCTTCGGCAGTTCGTTGATGTCGATGCCGCGCGCGGCGATATCGGTGGCCACCAGCACGGTTACCCGGCCGGCCTTGAAATCACCCAGCGCACGCAGGCGCTGGCCCTGGCTCTTGTTGCCGTGGATCGCCGCAGTCTTGATGCCGGACTTTTCCAGGAACGCAGCCAGCTTGTCGCTGCCGTGCTTGGTACGGGCGAACACCAGGGTCTGCTCGCGGCTGTCCTGCGCCAGCAGGTGCAGCAGCAGGTCGCGCTTGCGGCCGCCGTCGACCGGGTGCACGCGGTGGGTGATGGTTTCGGCCACGGTATTCTTCGGCGTCACCTGGATCTGTTCCGGGTTGCGCATGAACTCCAGCGCCAGCTGGCGGATGTTGTCCTCGAAGGTGGCCGAGAACAGCAGGGTCTGCCGGTTCTGCTTCGGCAGCTTGGCCAGGATGCGCTTGATGGACGGCAGGAAGCCCATGTCCAGCATGCGGTCGGCTTCGTCCAGCACCAGCAGTTCAATGCCGGACAGGTCGATGCTGCGGCGCTCCAGGTGGTCGATCAGGCGGCCCGGGCAGGCCACCAGCAGATCCACGCCACGGCGCAGGATGTCCAGCTGGTTGCCCATGCCCACGCCACCGTAGATGCAGGCGCTGGGAATGCGCAGGTACTTGCTGTAGCCGCGCAGGCTGTCGTGCACCTGGGTGGCCAGCTCGCGGGTGGGGGCCAGGATCAGCGCGCGCGGCTTGCGCGGGCCGCTGCGCACTTCCTGCGATGCGGTGCCCAGGTGCTGCAGCAGCGGCAGGCCGAAGGCGGCGGTCTTGCCGGTACCGGTCTGTGCGCCGGCCAGCAGGTCGCGACCGGCCAGCGCCAGCGGAATTGCCTGCTGCTGGATCGGGGTCGGGTTTTCGTAGCCCTGCTCGGCAAGCGCACGCAGCAGGAAGGGCGCCAGGCCCAGCGATTCAAAAGACATTGAGTTTGCTCCAAGTACAAGAAACGCCTGACCGATCGGACAGGCGGGGGCAGATCAAACTGATCGGCTGACTCGGAGCGTTCCCGTGAACCGCGCTGCGAGAAGTTGGGTGCAGCCGGCGCGGAGCACAGGCTGGAATGCGTGACGAACGGTGTCGGAGTGGGGGCGGGCGAAGGGGCGGACCCCGGTCGCCGGCGATCCCGAAGGGAAACGGACGGCCGCTGCAGACCCGCCTAGTCTAACCGAAGCCTGAGACCTCACGCAAAAACCCCTGTTCAGGGAAGGGGAGGGGGCGGCAGGGCTGCGCCCTGCACCCGCTACGGGCCAAAGCTGAAGCAAGAGCAAAAGCGTGCATTCCGAGGGTTGGCGGGGCGGGTCCGGTCGAGGGGGACGCTGCAAGTACATCCATGTAAGCTCGGTCGCCGCATCCATGCGGCTCACGCCCCCTCGACCGGACCCACCCCGCCTTCGACAGTTGGCCGCGATCTGCCAGAACGGCGCTCTGCCTCGGTAGGTGTCGACCGTGGTCGACACAGTAGATCCACGCCATGCGTGGATGAATTCATTCGATATCTGACAGATGTGTCGACCAAGGTCGACACCTACCAACAGCCGCGCGGAACGACAGGCGCCGTTGCCAACAGCCGCATGAATCTGTCAGAGGCGGGGCGGTGTGGGCTTGCAGGACCGCAGGCGCCATGGATGGCGCCTACGAGCCTACATGGACGTACTCGCGGCGTGTCCTGCAAGCCCACACCGCCCCGCCATCCCTCGGAATGCCCGCTTTTGACGTTGCCGTTGCCGTTGCCGTTGCCGTTGCATTAAGCAGGTGCAGGGCTGCAAGCCCTGCCCAACCCCCTCCTGCGGTAGGGTGGGCCGATGCCGCGCTGCAGCTTGGCTACACCGCGCATTTGATTACACTTGAAACTTGTTTGCCCACGACTCCGGACACCCACCCATGAAGCTTGGTTCTTTGAAGGAAGGCGGCCGCGACGGCACCCTCATCGTCGTCTCGCGTGACCTGCGCCACGGCGTACGCGCCACCGGCATCGCCGCCACCCTGCAGCAGGCGCTGGAAGACTGGAGCCACATCGCACCGCGCTTGAACGCCCTGTATGAATCGCTGAACGCCGGCGATGCCGATGGCGTGTTCGACCTGGACCCGCAGGCCCTGGCCGCGCCGCTGCCGCGCGCCTATGAATTCGTCGACGGCAGCGCCTACCTGCCGCACGTCGAGCGCGTGCGCCGCGCCCGTGGCGCCGAAGTGCCGGAAAGCTTCTACACCGACCCGCTGATGTACCAGGCCACCAGCGCCGCCTTCTATGGCCCGCGCGATGCCGTGAAGGTGGTCAGCGAGGACTACGGCATCGATCTGGAAGCCGAGCTGGTGGTGATCACCGACGACGTGCCGATGGCGGTCAGCGCCGAACAGGCCGCCGGCCATATCCAGTTGATCGGCCTGGTGAACGATGTCTCGCTGCGCAACCTGATTCCCGGCGAACTGGCCAAGGGCTTCGGTTTCCTGCAGTCCAAGCCGCGCTCGGCGCTGTCGCCGGTGTTCGTCACCCCCGATGAACTGGGTGATGCCTGGCAGGACAGCAAGGTGCACCTGCCGCTGCTGACCCACGTCAACGGCGCCTGGTTCGGTGCTCCGGAAGCCGGCGTGGACATGCAGTTCAACTTCGCCCAGCTGGTCGCGCATGCCGCCAAGACCCGCCCGCTGGGCGCCGGCGCCATCGTCGGCTCGGGCACCATCGCCAATGAAGACACCAGCAAGGGCGCGTCCTGCTTCGCCGAACAGCGCACCGTGGAAACCCTGCGCGACGGCAAGCCGAGCACGCCGTTCATGTCCTTCGGCGATGTGGTGCGCATTGAAATGCTTGATGCCGCCGGCAACAGCATCTTCGGTGCCATCGAGCAGCGCATCGAACAAGCGGCCAAGCCCTGAGCATGGAGGCGGCGATGGACATCCTGGTTGATGACGGCCCGGTCGACGACGGCATCGTGCTGTACACCTACTGGCGATCCAGCGCCGCCTACCGCGTACGCATCGGCCTGGAACTGAAGGGCCTGGCCTGGGAAGGCCGACCGGTGCATCTGGTACGCGATGGTGGCGAGCAGCATGCCGACGCCTATGCCGCGCTCAATCCGCAGCAACTGGTGCCGACCCTGCTGCATGACGGCCATGTGCTGAACCAGTCGCTGGCGATCCTGGAATACCTGGACGAGCGCTTCCCGCAGGTGCCGCTGCTGCCGGCCGACGCCGCCGGCCGTGCGCGCGTGCGCGGCCTGGCACAGCTGGTGGCCTGCGATATCCACCCGATCAACAACCTGCGGGTGATGCAGTACCTGGAGCGCGATCTGCGGGTGCCGGCCGACGCGCGCACGCAGTGGACCCTGCACTGGATGGCCGAAGGGCTGGCGGCGATGGAAACGATGCTGGCCAGCAGTGGCGACACCGGCCGCTTCTGTCACGGCGATCGTCCCACCTTGGCGGATCTGTGCCTGATGCCGCAGCTGTACAACGCGCACCGGTTCGGGCTGGACCTGGCGCCATACCCGACGCTGCGTCGCATTGAAGCTGCCTGCCAGGCCGTGGACGCCTTTGATCGCGCGCGTCCGGAGAATCAGGTTGATGCGATGAGGTGAGTCATTCAATGGCTGTCTTCAATGGGAAATTTGCAGTCATCGGTGCTGTAGTTGTCGCTGCCGGGGTGGCGATAGGCGCGGCTATGTGGTTCCGAACGGGATCGGCAGAGCCAATTTCGGGCGCCGATGCGGGCTCCGATTCGTTATCCGGCTTAGTCAAAGCGGGGGGGCGGACAATGGAGAGCATTGGAGCAAGCTCCCTTGCTGAAGGGCGGATTGATTCTGTCCAAGTACCCGCGTCGCAGCTTGCGGCCAGTGACCCGCGGCTGGTTGCACTGTCCAAGGCAGAGGTGGCTTGGCTTGAGAAGCATTACTATCCCACTCAGGCGGAACTGGATGCTCTGGATAGGATCGACCTGAAGGAACTTGAGCGATCAGATGATCCGAAATCGAGGATGTTGTACGGCATTGCTCTCATCCGGCGAGGTCAAGTGCCAGGCGCGATGCCTGCATTGAAAAGTGCCGCCACGCTGGGAGCTTTCTATGCATACGAGGAGGCTGCCGCAGCCGAGTACGCAATGCTTACCAAGAGGGGAATGGATGCTCAGACGGTGCAGGACATGCTGCGAGCGAAGGTCGAAGTCGCCAAAATTCTGGGAGATCACCGGGCGGAGTATCTCCTTGGTAGGAACTTGCCAAGCGGATCGGTCGCCAATCCCGCTGCCGTGCAGCAGTACACGACTGAGTTTCTGCGGCAGCTGGGTATGAATGCACAACTCATGGGCGTGAGTGCGGCCGGTCCAGATCCCCGGCCCAATGCGGATCTGTGGAGTGATGTCACAAAGCTGGGGAATTCAGACTCAGCTAACGAACAGATCGACGTCTATAGTCGCAGGTGATTTCAAGAGATGAACCCTGACATCCGGTTTTCTGCAAGTCCGGTTTGGGTAGCTTCGTTGTTTGAGCAGGCCTCGCAATCAGCAACGATTGCGAGGCCTGCGGCAGTAGTCCAGCCAGACCGTCCATCGGCCCTGTTTGCGCCGCGCCGCCACGCGGCAACGACGAGTGCAAGCCGCGATACTTGGCCAAGCGTGTGACCCTTGAGTTACCCGCGCGCGTGGCCGGCCTGCGCATTCACCAGCATCTGCCGCAGGTCCTCGCGGAACAGCCGATAGCCGGCTTCGCGGCGTGCATCATCGCCCTGCCGCAGCACCCACGCCGGGTGCACCGTGGCATAGCCGCGGGTGCCATCGTCCAGCGTGTGCCAGCGCCCGCGATCGCGGGCCAGGCTGAAGTCCCGCCCGAACACGGCCATGGCGGCGGTCGCCCCCAGGCACACGATCAGCTGTGGCCGCACCCGCGCGATCTCGCCCAGCAGCCAGGGGCGGCAGGCATGCACGTGGCGGCTTTCCGGCCGCTTGTGCAGGCGCACCTTGCCGCGTCGCTCGTGGTGGAAATGCTTCACCGCGTTGGTCAGGTACAGCGTGGCGCGGTCGATGCCCAGCTCGGCCAGCGCACGGTCCAGCAGTTGCCCGGCGGGCCCGGCGAACGGGCGGCCGCTCAGGTCCTCCACATCGCCGGGCTGTTCGCCCACCACCATCACCCGCGCATCGGCCGGGCCCTGGCCGAACACGGTCTGGGTGGCCGGCTCCCACAGCGGGCACTGCTGGCAGGTGCTGGCCTGCGCGCGCAGCGCCGCCAGGCTTCCATCCACGGCAGGGGCCGGCAGCACCCGCGCCGGCACCCGCCGCGCAGGTGCCTGGGCAGGACGGTCGTGCATGTCCTGCACGCGGCCTGCCGCCTCGCGCACCAGGCCCGGCAGCAGCTGCGCCTCGGGCAGGTGCCGCCAGTACTTGGCCGGCATTTCCTGCTGCATCATGCGGGTGTTCAGCCGCGCCGGGTTGAAGATGCTGGCGTAGTAGGTCTGCCACAACGCCTCGCGCGCATCCTCGGCCGGCGCATCTTCGCGCCGGCCACCCGGCCCGAAGCTCAAGGCCTGGCCGTCCCACTGCACGCTGCGGCCGGGGGTCAGGATCGCCCAGCGCATGCCGGCGAAGCGGCGCGCGAAGAACGGCGCCACGCGGTCCACGATGTGGTGCTCCGGTTCGAACCAGGCAATGAACGCGTCCTGTTCGCCGGGCACTTCGCGGAAGCGCACGAAGGCTTTCATCTTGTGCGTGTCGCGGCGCACCGCCTGGGCCATCGCCATCGCCCGCAGCACGTCGGCGTCGGTCGGGTTGGACAGCACCGCGCGTTCGCCATGGGTGATCCGCCACAGCAGCCGGTACAGCAGGGCCATGCGTTGTGGTTCACGGTGGCACAGCACGGTCGCGGCCAGTTCCAGGAAATCGCGCGGCACGCCGGGTTGCGCGCCCTGCGCCGGGTTGGAAGTCGCGTCGGGCAGGGCAGGGGCGTCCAGCAGCGAGGCTTCGTGGCCCGGCAGCCAGTCCAGCTGCGATGGCGGCACCGCAGCCAGCAGCGCCCCGCGCGCGCCATCGCGCCAGGCCTGCAGCGACCACGGCGGGTCCACCCGTAGCGACCAGCGTTGCACGTCAGGCCGCCGGTGGCGCGTCGAACAGCGACCCCTGGCGCGGCGGCGGCGCCAGCCGCGCACGCAGCGCGGCCGGATCGTCCAGCGCGCTGCGCGGGTGGTGGTCGGCCAGCTGTACGAACGGCAGCAGCTTGTTCATGGGCGCCTTCAGGCGTGCCACGTCGGCCACCCGCAGCCGTCCGTGCCGGCGCGCCATCAGCACGCGCTTCACGTTGCGCACGCCCAGGCCAGGAACCCGCAGCAGCAGTTCCTTCGGCGCACGGTTCAGATCCACCGGAAAACGTTCCGGGTGGCGGATCGCCCAGGCCATCTTCGGGTCGATATCCAGATCCAGCATGCCGTCGCCGCTGTTGTCGGTGATCTCATCCACGCCGTAGCCATAGAAGCGCAGCAGCCAGTCGGCCTGGTACAGGCGGTGTTCGCGCTGCAGCGGCGGTGGCTGCACCGGCAGTTGGCGGCTGGCATCGGGAATGGGGCTGAAGGCCGAGTAGTAGACCCGGCGCATGTGGTAGTTGCCGTACAGCCGATCGGCGCTGAGCAGGATCTGCTGGTCGCTGGCCCCGTCGGCACCGACGATCATCTGCGTGCTCTGCCCGGCCGGGGCGAAGCGAGGCGGGCGCGGGCGCGCGCTGCGGGTGGGCGTGGCCGTGGCCGGCACGGCAGGCGGCGCGCGGCGGGCTTCCTTGGCCTCGTCGATGCGCCAGCGCAGCTCGCCCATCGCACCGCGGATGGTATGGCTGGTCTTTTCCGGGGCCAGCGCGGCCAGCCCGGCATCGGTCGGCAGTTCCACGTTGATCGAAAGGCGGTCGGCATGGCGGCCTGCACTGGCCAGCAATTCCGGCGACGCCTCGGGAATGGTCTTCAGGTGGATGTAGCCGGCGAAGCGATGCTCCTCGCGCAGCTGCCGGGCCACTTCCACCATGCGTTCCATGGTGTAGTCGGCGTTGCGGATGATGCCACTGGAAAGGAACAGCCCTTCGATGTAGTTGCGCTTGTAGAAATCCAGGGTCAGCGAGACCACTTCTTCCACGCTGAAGCGGGCGCGCGGCACGTTGCTGGAGACGCGGTTCACGCAGTACGCGCAGTCGTACACGCAGAAGTTGGTCAGCAGGATCTTCAGCAGGGACACGCAGCGGCCATCGGGCGTGTAGCTGTGGCAGATGCCCATGCCCTCGGTGCTGCCAATGCCGCCAGACGTGCGCGAATCGCGTTTGCCCGCGCCACTGGAGGCGCAGGAGGCATCGTATTTGGCGGCATCGGCCAGGATGGCCAGCTTGCGAAGGGTTTCCATGGCCGAAACCTACGCAGGGGCTGTCTCATTCGGTGAGACAGCCCCTTAACCCTTCAGGATTGCCGCCGGCTCAGAACCCGTGGGTGATGCTGGGCTGGGTGGCCGACGAGAAATCGGCGTAGGGATCGTGTTCGCCACTGCCGCCTTCGGACAGGCGGAACTTCAGCGCCAGACCATCGCGCGAATCGGCCGCACGCAGCGCCTCTTCCTGCTCGATCACGCCGCTCTTGGCCAGCCGGAACAGGCACTGGTCGAAGCTTTCCATGCCTTCTTCCAGCGACGATTCCATTGCCGCCTTGATCTCGTGCACCTGGCCGCGGCGCAGCAGGTCGCGGATCATCGGCGTGTTGATCAGCACCTCGGTGGCCGGCAGGCGGCGCCCGGCCTTGTTCTTCACCAGGCGCTGACTGATCACCGCACGCAGGTTCAGCGCCAGGTTCATCAGCACGTTCTTGTGCGCGCTTTCCGGGAAGAAGTTCAGGATGCGCTCGATGGTCTGGTCGGCGTTGTTGGAATGCAGGGTGGCCAGGCACAGGTGGCCGGTCTCGGCGAAGGCGATCGCCGCCTCCATCGTCTCCGCATCCAGGATTTCGCCGATCAGGATCACGTCCGGCGCTTCACGCATCGCGTTCTTCAGCGCGTTGTGGAAGGCATGGGTGTCCAGCCCGACCTCGCGCTGGTTCACGATCGACATCTTGTGCTTGTGCAGGTATTCGATCGGGTCCTCGATGGTGAGGATGTGCCCGGTGGTGGTGCTGTTGCGGTGGTCGATCATCGACGCCAGCGAGGTGGACTTGCCCGAGCCGGTGGACCCCACCACCAGCACCAGCCCACGCGGGGTCATGATCACATCCTTCAGCACCTGCGGAAGATTGAGCTCCTCGATGCTGGGAATGCGGCTGCGGATGGCACGGATGACCATGCCCACCTCGCCGCGCTGCTTGAACACGTTGACGCGGAAGCGACCGGCGTCGGGCAGGGCGATGGCCATGTTGAGCTCCAGCTCGCGCTCGAACTGCGGCACCTGGCCTTCGTCCATCAGCGAGTAGGCGATCTTCTTCACCATGCCCGGCGGCAGGCCGGTATTTCCCAGCGGGTACAGCTTGCCTTCGATCTTGATGTACACCGGCGCACCGGTGGTCAAGAACATGTCCGAGGCGTTCTTTTCGGTCATCAGCTTCAGGAAGTAGCCGATATCCATCGCGAATTTTCCCCAACGAAACCGCCAGCGACCGTTGCAAGCACGGCGTCGGCTTGACGACAATGGCCACGTACCGACAACCGGGCACGGGCCTCCCCAATGAAACGACTTAGCTTCGCACAAATGCGCCAGGGCCTGTATGTGATGGCGTTGGCATTCGCGGTGTCTGCCCCCGTTGGGGCGCAGGAAGCCGCGCTGGAACTGGCCCAGGCCCAGCAGGCCGTGGAAAAGGCCACCCAGGCCGATGCCGACCAATATGCGCCAGACCTGATCGGCCTGGCCCGACAGGGGCTGGAACAGGCCCAGCGCGCCGCCGGCGACCGCCGCGAGCGCAAGAACGCCCCGGCCCTGGCCCTGCGCGCCGCCGCCGACGCCGACCTGGCCCGCGCCCGCAGCGAGGAGGCCACCGCCACCGCCCAGCTGCAGCTGCGCCGCAACGAGGTGAACCAGCTGCAGCGCCAGCTGTCGACCGGGGAGGACCGCCGATGAAGACGCTTTCCACCCTTGCGCTGGCCACCGCGCTGGCCCTGCCGGGCCTGGCCCTGGCTGCCGACAACCCCATGGTGGGGCAGTTGACCCAGCGCCTGATGGCGATCCAGGCCAACCCGGACACCGCCGAGCTGGGCGCCTTCGAGCGCATGCAGGCCCAGCAGGCCATCGCTACCCTGGAAAAGGCCAAGCGCCGCGACCAGGAGCTGGCCACCTACCTGGCCGAGCGCCGTGTGGACATCGCCGAAACCAGCGTGCGCGCCGCCCTGGCCGCCCGCGAGGTGGATCGCCTGGAGCGCACCCGCAGCGATCTGCTGATCGAAGCCAGCCGCCGCGACGCGGCCCGTGCCCGCCAGGAAGCCGAACAGCTGCGCATGCAGGCGCAGATGCAGGCCGAGGAGTCCGAGCGCCTGCGCCTGGCCGCCGAGGCCGAGACCCTGGCCCGCCAGGACGCCGAAAACGCCCTGACCAGCGTGGCTGGCAAGCAGCAGCAGCGCCTGAGCGCGGCCCAGCAGAACGCGGCCAAGCTGGCCCGTGAAGAGGCCGAGCTGGTGTCCGGGCAGAAGCTGCCGGGCTCGAAGTTCGACGGTCGTGGCGAAGTTTTCACCCTGGGCGGCGACGCCTTTGCCGCCGGTGCGGCCGGCCTGTCCGGCGGCGCGAAGAACCAGGCCAAGGCCTTGGCCGAGTACCTGAACATCGGCAAGAAGGGCCGGGTGCGCATCGAGGCCTACGACAGCGCCACCGGCGTGGGTCAGAAGCGTGCCGAAGCCCTGCGTGACGCGCTGGTGGCGGCCGGTGTCGCAGGCAACCGCATCCAGGTGGCCGGCAAGAAGGCCGCGTCCACCAAGGCCCGCTCGGCCGAGGTCATCGTGGCCCCGTAATTGCTTGAATTTGTTTGTTTTTCGTTGCTTTGAGCATTCAGCCTGAACCCCGCCACGGCGGGGTTCGGTCTTTTTGTCGCAGGGGCTTGAACCCGGCCTGCAGCAAGCGTAGGGTCAATCGTCCGGGACGCAATGCCGCGGACCGGACGATGGGAGGGCCGGGCCGATGCAAGCAGGGCGCGAACCGCAGCAGACCGACGTGCGCAGGCCAGTGCCGCGGGTCGTGGTGCGCACCCATGTGGCTATCTCCCGGCGCTCCTCCATGAACAACGCCCCGTGCCTTGCGGCCGGGGCGTTCGTGTATCTGTCGAAGGAGGTCCATCATGTTTGAAGATCAGCCCCAGAGCGAGATCGACGCCCGTCGCGCGTGTGATCCGGAGTTCCGGGCACTCCATGACCAGCACCGTAAATTGAACAAGAAGTGCATGGACGCGGAGTTGGGTGTCCTCCCGATCGATGATGTCACCCTGGGTCGAATGAAGCGCGAGAAGCTGCTGGCCAAGCAACGCCTTCTGCGTATGTACGAAACCCCGCTTCCCACGACGTCCCCCACGCACTGACGCACGCGCTCACGCCCGGAACGGCGTGATCCGGCCATCGAAGGCCCGGCCAGGCACGTGACCTGGCCCCGCGGTATCGCCGGAAACGGCGGCCGCGCCAAGGCACCACAGGCGGTGGTGCCTTGGCCCGCAGGCCCCGGCCTGCGGACATCCCATCAGCCTGAGTCCACCGATGCGGGCGGTACCGGTCTCCTCGTCGATCCGGGGCCGTCCGCATCCTTCTTTCCTGGCCCGCATGACCGTGCTTTGGTGGGGGCCAACCTTGGTTGGCCCGCCTTGGTCGGCCGCTCTGGCAGGAGCCAACCTTGGTTGGCCCGCCGTGGCCGCTACCCAGCCGAGCATGGCTCGGCTCTACATAAGCGCACGCATCGCGGTGCCTGACTTTCGGCGCCATCCGTCGGATAATCCATGGTCCGGCCCTGCGCGGCGCGAAACGAAAGTCCCCGAATGCCCATCCATTCTTCCGTCCTCGAACTCATCGGCAAGACCCCGATCGTCAAGGCCCAGCGCCTGGATACCGGTGTCTGCGAGCTCTACCTGAAGCTCGAAAGCGCCAACCCGGGCGGATCGATCAAGGACCGCATCGGCCTGTCGATGATCGAGGCCGCTGAAAAGCGCGGCGATCTGAAGCCCGGCGCCACCCTGGTGGAAGGCACCGCCGGCAACACCGGCCTGGGCCTGGCCCTGGTCGCGCAGCAGAAGGGCTACAAGCTCATCCTGGTGGTTCCGGACAAGATGAGCCGGGAAAAGATCTTCAACCTGAAGGCGATGGGCGCCGAAGTGCGCCTGACCCGTTCGGACGTGGCCAAGGGCCACCCGGAGTACTACCAGGACCTGGCCCAGACCATCGCCGAGCAGACCCCCGGCGCCTACTTCATCAACCAGTTCGGCAACCCGGACAACCCGGCCGCGCACGAATTCGGCACCGGCCCGGAAATCCTGGAGCAGATGGGCGGCGACCTGGACGCGATCGTGTTCGGCTGCGGCAGCTCGGGCACCATGACCGGCCTGTCGCGTGCCTTCGCCAAGCTGTCGCCGAAGACCGAGCTGGTGCTGGCTGATCCGGTGGGTTCCATCCTTGCCGAGTACATCAATGACGGCAACCTGAACGACAAGTCCGGCAGCTGGCTGGTGGAAGGCATCGGCGAGGACTTCCTGCCCTCGATCTCCGATTTCAGCCGTGTCAAGAAGGCTTATGCCATCAGCGATGCCGAAAGCTTCCACACCGCGCGCGAGCTGCTGGGCAAGGAAGGCATCCTGGGCGGGTCGTCCACCGGTACCCTGCTGGCCGCGGCACTGAAGTACTGCAAGGAGCAGACCACGCCGAAGAAGGTGCTGGTGCTGGTCTGCGACACCGGCAACAAGTACCTGTCCAAGATGTACAACGACTACTGGATGCTGGACAACGGCTTCCTGCAGCGCCCGCAGCACGGCGACCTGCGCGACCTGATCCTGCGCCCGTACGGCCAGCGCGACACCGTGGTGATCGCCCCGAACGACCTGCTGACCACCGCCTACCAGCGCATGAAGCTGTACGACGTGTCGCAGCTGCCGGTGATGGACGGCGACCAGCTGGTCGGCATCGTCGATGAAAGCGACGTGCTGCTGCACGTCTATGGCGACGAAGCGCGCTTCCGCGACCCGGTGGCTACGGCCATGGTCAGCAAGCTGGACCGGCTGGACGTGAAGTCGCCCATCGAGGCCCTGCTGCCGGTGTTCGACCGCGGCCAGGTGGCCATCGTCATGGACGGCAACGCCTTCCTGGGCCTGATCACCCGCATCGACCTGCTGAACTTCCTGCGTCGTCGCGTGCAGTAAGCGCGCGATCAAGCACGTTTGCCGCTGAATTCCGGTTTATCCGCGTCAAAGCTCGTTAAGGGCGCGCTGATAGACTCCCGCTCCTTCGACGGCGCCGAACACCGGCGCCATTCAGGAAACGAAATGTCCAACGCTTCCAAGCCCGATCGCACGCTGGCCCTGGCCACGCTGGCCATCCACGGCGGCCAGTCGCCCGATCCGAGCACCGGCGCGGTGATGCCGCCCATCTACGCCACCTCCACCTACGCGCAGTCCAGCCCGGGCGAGCACCAGGGCTTCGAGTACTCGCGCACGCACAACCCGACCCGCTTCGCCTACGAGCGCTGCGTGGCCTCGTTGGAAGGCGGCACCCGCGGTTTCGCCTTCGCTTCGGGCATGGCCGCCAGCAGCACCGTGATGGAACTGCTGGACGCCGGCAGCCACGTGGTGGCGATGGATGACATCTACGGCGGCACCTTCCGCCTGTTCGAGCGCGTGCGCCGCCGCACCGCCGGCCTGGATTTCAGCTTCGTCGACCTGACCGATCTGGCCGCCTTCGAAGCGGCGATCACCCCGCTGACGAAGATGGTCTGGATTGAAACCCCGACCAACCCGATGCTGAAGATCGTGGACATCGCCGCGGTGGCTGCCATCGCCAAGCGCCATGGCCTGATCGTGGTGGTGGACAACACCTTCGCCTCGCCGATGCTGCAGCGGCCGCTGTTGTTGGGCGCCGACCTGGTGCTGCATTCGGCCACCAAGTACCTCAACGGCCATTCGGACATGGTCGGTGGCATGGTGGTGGTCGGTGACGATGCGCCGTTGGCCGAGCAGATGGCGTTCCTGCAGAACTCCATTGGTGGCGTGCAGGGCCCGTTCGACAGCTTCCTGGCTCTGCGCGGGCTGAAGACGCTGCCGCTGCGCATGAAGGCGCATTGCGCCAATGCACTCGCACTGGCGCAGTGGCTGGAAAAGCACCCGGCGGTGGAAAAAGTAATCTACCCGGGCCTGCCTTCGCACCCGCAGCACGAACTGGCGGGCAAGCAGATGGCCGGCTTCGGCGGCATCGTCTCGATCGTGCTGAAGGGTGGTTTCGAGGCGGCCAAGCGCTTCTGCGAAAAGACCGAGCTGTTCACCCTGGCCGAATCGCTGGGTGGCGTGGAAAGCCTGGTGAACCACCCGGCGGTGATGACCCATGCCTCGATTCCGGTGGCACGTCGCGAGCAGCTGGGGATCAGCGATGCGTTGGTGCGGCTGAGCGTGGGCGTGGAAGAGCTGGGTGATCTGCAGGTGGACCTGGAAAGGGCGCTGGCGGCGGGGAATCGCTGATCCATGCAGAAGCACGCGAATATCCTGTTCCTGTTCCGCCAGTTGCTGGGTCGTGAATTGGCGGCGCGCTATCGCACCACCGCCCTGGGCGTTCTCTGGCTGGTGCTGCAGCCGCTGTTGATGCTGTGCGTGTATACGCTGGTGTTCAGTGGCGTGTTCAAGGCGCGATGGGCGGGTGCCGAGTCGACCGGCGACTTTGCGTTGATGCTGTTCGCGGGTCTTGTACCGTTCACGCTGTTGTCCGAGGTGCTCATTACCGCCCCCGGCATAATCGCCGGCCAACCCAATTTCGTTAAGAAGGTAGTCTTTCCCCTGCCAGTGCTGTCGATCGTAAAGGTTGCCGCAGCACTGACCACCGCAGGTATTGGCCTAGCGATCCTGTTGATCGCGCAGATGTGGCAGTCTGGCCTTCCTTCGGCCTGGGCCCTCACCGCTCCGTTGATCCTGCTGGAGATGACGCCGATGCTGCTGGCGATCGCGTGGTCGCTGTCGGCGCTGGGTGTCTATCTGCGTGATATCGGCCAGTTCGTCGGCATTCTCAGCAGCGTGCTGCTGTTCCTCAGCCCCATCTTCTTCCCGGCGCATGCGATGCCGGAAGCGGCGAGGGGGCTGGTGTACTTCAACCCGCTGGTCACCCCCATCGAACAGCTGCGTCTGGTGACCGTGCAGAACTCGGCGCCCGATCTGGGAGCTCTGCTGCCCCACTTCCTGCTTTCCGCCGTGGCGGCCATGCTGGCCTATGCACTCTTCCGTCGCCTCTCGCGCGGCTTCTCGGACGTCCTATGAACAACCCGCAGACTGCTGCAATCCAGAGCAACCCCGATGCGGCGATCGAGGTCCTGGGAGTCACCAAGGATTACCCGGTCTACGCAAATCCGCGCGACCGGCTTGTTTCGCTGCTGAAGCCGTCGGGTGACCGCGCCAGCCGCACGTTCCGCGCGCTGGACGGCATCAATCTGGTCGTGCCCAAAGGGGAAACGGTTGGCATCATCGGCCGCAACGGTGCCGGTAAATCGACCCTGCTGCAGATCCTGTGCGGCACGGTGCGGCCGACGTCCGGTTCGGTCAGCATCCGCGGGCGTTTTGCCGCACTGCTGGAACTCGGCGCAGGTTTCAACCCCGACTTCTCCGGGCGCGACAATGTCTACCTGAGCGCCTCCCTGCTGGGTCTGAGCCGCAAGGAAGTCGATGACAAGCTGCAGTCGATCATCGACTTCGCCGACATCGGTGATTTCTTCGACCGCCCGGTGAAGACGTATTCCAGCGGCATGTATGTGCGCCTGGCATTCTCGGTTGCGATCCACACCGAGCCGGACGTACTGATCATCGACGAAGCCTTGTCAGTGGGCGACATCCGCTTCCAGATGAAGTGCCTTGCCCGAATCGAGCAGATCCGCGCGCGTGGGGCCACCATCCTCTTCGTTTCGCATTCGCTGGAGCAGGTGAAACGCTTCTGCCAGACCGCCCTGTGGCTGGAAGGCGGCAAGGTCAAGCTGCATGGCGAGGCAAGCTTTGTAGCCGATCGCTTCCGCGATTACGAACTCGGCAAGGACCAGGCTGTGTCGCAGGATGCAGAAGTGCGCCCGGCGCCCGCGCCCGGCAGCATTCCTGCGCATCTTGAAACGGTTGCGCTGAGCACCGACATGCTGGCGCCGTTCGAACCGCTCACCGTGGACATCAGCTACACCGTAGGCGACGAAGTGGTCGACGGCCTGCTGCTGGGGGTGGCGATCAAGGGCATGGACGGACTGCATATCTTTGGCCCCAATACCTATCTGGAACGCGTGACGATCCCCACCTCGCGTGGCTCGCACCGGGTCAGCTACTGCATTCCGTCGATGACGCTGCTGACCGGTAGTTACCGTGTTGATGTCGGCCTGTTCACCGACAAGGGCCTGGTCTGCCTGGACTACTTGTCCGAAGCCAGCGTCTTCACCGTGGCCGCGCCCTACTTCAGTGAGGGCGTGGTCTATATTCCGCATGAGTGGAAGGTCCATGACCCCGACGCTTCTTGATATTCCCTTTGATCATTACCAGCGCTACGGCGCGGCAACGCACTTGCTGCAGGCGCTGGATCTGTCCGCGCCGCGGGTGCTGGAAGTAGGGGCCAATCGTCAGCGGCTGCTGGGGCAGTTCGTTCCCGATGCGTCCTTCCTGTACACCGATCTGCATGCGGAAGGGGATGAAAAGGACTTCGTTGTGGCCGATGCCACCGCGTTGCCGTTCCCGGACCAGGGCTTCGACGCAGTAGTGTCGCTGGACGTGCTGGAACATATTCCCGCCCCGTTGCGCGCCAAGGCTGCTGCCGAGATGGCACGCGTGGCCGGCCGCGCGGTCATTGTCGGCTTCCCGCCGGACCAGCCCTGGGTGCGCGACGCCGAAGTCGATGCCAATGGCCGTTGGCGCGAGCTGTTCGGCGAAGACTACGTCTGGTTGCAGGAACATAAGGAATTCGGCTTGGTCGATACCGCCGAGATCGTGACGGCATTCGAGAACGCCGGCATGACCGTGCTGCGCTTCGGCCAAGGCAATGCGGCACTCTGGTCCAGCCTGATGGGCGCACACTTCATCAAGGTGAAGTTCCCCGAGTTGGAACCGCTGGTATGCGCTGCAGATCGCCTCTACAACAGCCGTGTGTTCGCAGGCGACCACAGCGACCAGCCTTACCGCGAGTACTGCGTGGCCGTGCGTCTGCACAGCGACGCCGCGCGCCTGCAGGAAAATCCGCCGTTCCGCGCCGGATTGGATGCGGAGGCCACAACGCTGTTGACGGGCCTTGCTGCGGGCCTGCGGGATCTGGCCGTGCGTACTGCCAATTCCGAGAAGGAATGGGAATCCACCGCACGCCTGCTCGGTGCCTACGTGAACGATCTTGACGTGGCCAAGCGCGAGTGGGGCGCCACCGCTGCCTACGCTCAGCAATTGCAGCAGGGCAAGGATGCGTCCGATGCTGTATGGATCGCCAGTCGTAATGAGTGGGAGCTGCGGGAGCAGGATCTGCAAGCGCGCGTGGCCGCCGAGCAGCAACAACTGCAGAGCGCCCAGGCACACATCGGTGAACTGGTGGAAGCCTCGGAAGTGGCCCGCGCGCAGGCGCTGGATGTTGAGCGTGAGCTCGAGCAGCGTCTGCAGAAAAGCGCGGTCGATTACCTGCGCTCGCGCCGCAAGTGGAAGACAGCCATGGCGGGGTTGGCGCTTGGGTGCCTGGCCATCGGTGCGCTGGTGGGTTGGATCGCGTCTTGAAACGATGGAGCCACAGGGAAGTGACCGTACAGGATCAACGAGGTAATGCGTGATGTCCAAGCTGGGTAATCTGATTCGCGGGATGTACTGGAGCGTTCGTCGCGCGCAAGGGCAGGGTGTCTCTGCCAGCACCATCCTTTCTGCCTTGGCCCGCGCTGCACGCAAGGGCCCGCGGCATCTGGTCCGGGCAATTCTTTCGTACGCCAATGGATCGCACACCGCAGCCCCCACCACCCCGCCGGACGTCTATGCCGAGTGGTTGCGTGGACAGGCGCCGGCAGCGGTGCCGGCCGATGCAGGCCTGATCAGCATCGTCATGCCGGTCTGCAACACGCCGGAAGTGTTCCTGCGCGAGGCCGTGGCCAGCGTCGAAGCACAGACCTACCCGAACTGGGAGCTGTGCATCCACGATGACGCGTCCGATCAGCCACATGTGGCACGCGTGCTGGACGAACTGGCACGACGGCTGCCGAACCTGCGCGTTTCGCGTTCAAGCGAGCGCCAGGGCATCGCCGCCACGACCAACGCCGCTGTAGCGCTGGCCAAGGGGCGCTGGATCACCTTCCTGGACCACGATGACCTGCTGGAGCCGGATGCGCTGGCGGCGGTGGTCGCCTGCCATGTGGCCACCTCGGCAGGGGTCGTGTACACCGACCACGACGTGCTCGGAGAGGACGGTCGTCTCCGCCACCCCTACTTCAAGCCTGACTGGAACCTGGATCTGTTCCTTTCGCAGATGTACCTGGGTCACCTGGTCAGCTTCGATGCTGCGCTGGTGGCGCAGCTGGGAGGGCTGCGCAGCGACTGCGACGGCTCGCAGGACTACGACCTGGTGCTGCGCTGTGCCGCGGCCGGGGCCACCATCGCGCATGTGCCGAAGGTGCTTTATCACTGGCGTGCACACGCCGGTTCAACCGCGGCCAATGCAGGTTCCAAGCCGTACGCGCACCACGCCGGCCGCCGCGCGCTGCAGCAGCACGTGCAGGCCACGCATCCCGGCGCAGAGGTAAGCGATGGCGAGCAGTTGTTCTGCTACGACGTACGCTACCCGTACGCGGACAAGGGGCCCTTGGCCAGCATCATCATTCCCACGCGCGACGGCCTGGACCTGCTGCGCACCTGTGTGGAATCGCTCTACGCCAAGACGGATTACCGTGCGTTCGAGATCATCGTCGTCGACAACGGCTCGACCCAAGCGGAAACCCTGCAGTGGCTGGAGGCCATGTCCCGCCGCGAAAGCTTCCGGGTGATCCGCGCCGATGTGCCGTTCAACTGGTCGGCCCTGAACAACCTGGCCGCTCGCGAAGCGCGGGGCGAGGTGCTGGTCTTCCTCAACAACGACACCGAGATCATCGACGGGCAGTGGCTGCAGCGGCTGGCCGAGAATGCGCTGCGGCCGGATGTAGGCGTGTGTGGGCCGCTGCTGCTGTACGGCGACCGCACCATCCAGCACGCTGGCGTGGTGATCGGCATGGGCGGCTGGGCCGACCATGTGTTCAAGGGTGAAACCCCCGTGCACAACCAGAATCTGTTCGTTTCGCCGGTACTGCAGCGCCAGGTCCTTGCGGTCACCGGCGCATGCATGGTCGTGGCACGTGGCACGTTCGAGTCGCTGGGCGGATTCGACGAGTCGTTCATTGTCTGCGGCAGCGACGTCGAGCTGTGCCTGCGCGCACACGGCCGCGGCCTTGCCACGGTCTACGTGGCGCGTTCGGTCATGATCCATCACGAGTCCAAGACCCGCGACCCGCGTGCGATTCCCGAGAGCGACTTCGTGCGTTCGGCCGAAGCGTATTCCCCCTACCGCGAAGAGGGCGATCCGTTCTTCAGTCCGAACCTGGACTACATGGCCTCCTCGCCCCGTCTGCGCGGGAGCGTGCAATGAGCCGTCTGGGCCATCTGCTGCGGCGCATTGCCGCGCGTCTGGATGCGAGTGCACCGGGCGCGCCCACGCCCAACACGCACGTTGCCGAGATCACCCCGTGCACGCCCCGGCATGATGGCTGGGAGGGCAAGCGGCTGAACCTGGTGCTGCCGTCTATCAACAAGCAGCATTACTTCGGCGGCATCCACACGGCCGTGCTGATCTATCGCGAGCTGTGCCGCTTCTTCCCTGCATCGCGGATCATTCTGGTCGACAGCTCACCGGATGAAGAAGCGCTCTCGCGCTTCTCCGACCACGTGCTGGTACCTGCAGATCAGACATCCACTGCGATGCGGCAGATCGTACCGTTCAGCGATCGCTACCAGAAGACACTGCCGGTTGCCGGCGAGGACATCTGGGTGGCGACAGCCTGGTGGACCGCGTATGCAGCACAGCGCATGTCGCAATGGCAGGGGGAGAACGGTGGCGTTGATCGCCCGATGGTCTATCTCATCCAGGATTTCGAGCCGGGGTTCTATCCGTGGTCCAGCCAGTACGCGCTGGCATTGAGTACTTATCGCTGCGATCGCGATATTGGTGTCTTCAACACGGGCCTGCTTGCCGATTTCTTCGAGCAGCATGATCTGCGCTATGCGCAGCGCTCCGTGTTCGAGCCGGTGCTGCATGAAGGCCTTCGGCCGGCTCTGCAACGTGTCCGCAATGCACCGGCTACGCGTGATCGCCGCATCGTGGTCTATGCGCGCCCTGGTACGCCGCGAAACGCGTTTGAGTTGATCTGTGAAGGATTGCGCCTGTGGGGATGGAAAGACGCGCGTGCAGCGCAGTGGGAGGTCGCTGCGCCTGGCGAGTTGCAGTCCGACCTGGACCTCGGGCCGTTCAGTCTGAAGGCACTGGGCAAGTTGAATATCGATGCCTACGCTGAGCTGCTGTCCACTTCGGCCTTGGGGCTGTCCTTGATGGTGTCGCCACATCCCAGCTATCCACCGCTGGAGATGGCCGCGTTCGGGATGGGCGTGGTCACCAATCGCTATGACAACAAACGTCTGGACGAGACTACGGCCAACGTAGTGTCGCTAGATGCAATGACCCCTGAAGCGATCTGCGACGCATTGATTGAGCTGGTTGACCTCTGCGAAGCTCGAGATCTGCGCCCGGGTGTTATCGCCAGCATGGATGATGCGCTATTGCAGGTTGGTAGCTTTGACCGCGTGGCAGACGAGGCGGCATCTGCGTTGGGTCTGTCCACGTAAATGCAATGGACCTGTAATGCTCAAGAATAGTGTTGCCTGGCCGAGAAGCGGCCAGATCCCGCGGTCGGCCCCTGCGTTGGCCGCGCTGGTGCTGTTGCTGCTTGCAGTGCCCTTTATCCACAGCTTCGATCAGGCGAGATTCTTGATGCTGCTGGGGATTTCCCTTGCGGGCATGGGCTGGTTGGGTGATATGTGCGCCCGTCTGTTCAGGCTCGAGGTACTGGCTGCGTCCCCAGCTTTTTTCACCCGCATCTTGCTGGGCCAGGTGACCTTGGTCGTGCTTTGGCTGTTGGTTTCGCCGCTGACCCTGGTGTGGGCACAAGTGCTGGGTCTGCCCTACGGCCTCCCCCTGGGCATCCTGGGGTTGATGGTGGGCACACTGTGGTGGCGTCGCAAGCAGCTGAGCACCTTCAAGCATGCTCTCTCCCGCGCAGACGCTGTGTGGCTGCTGATCGTCCTCCTTGCCGCGATGGTCTTGTTGAAGGCCGGTGCGCACTATTCGATGCGTGCGGGGGCACTTGGCCTTGATACACACCAGCACATTGCCTTTGCACTGGATCAGTTTATCGCCGGCTATCCGAAGCTTTCGGCCGGGCATACGGTATGGCTGGAAAAGTATCCAAAGATGCTGCACGTGCTGTCCGCGCTGTGGGCGTGGCCGGGGTTCGGGCTGCATATCGGCCCATTCGTCAAAATCCAACCAGTTCTGCAGGCCACCTTGGCAATCTTCGCCATTGCTGAAGTAGTACTTCTGTGGATGCGCCAACGGCAGCTGTCAGTGACGATGTCTCGCGCTTGGGCAATCCTGCTGGTGGTTGTCCTGGGATACTGCATCCTGCGCGGCACAAGCTTCCTTTATCCGGTAGATGATCTCAACAGCACCGGTCGATTGGCGGCTATCTCCACGCTGTTGTTTCCAGTGCTCTGCCCGATGCTGTGCTGGTTGGAACCAGCAAAGAGTGGTCGGCCTTGGCTGCTGGCTTGGCTCAGTCTACCGATCGCCGGAGCGATGGCAGCCAAGTTGAATCCTTCGCTCGCGATTGGATTTGTCAGCTTCTCAGTCCCGACTTGGTTGCTGTTGACGCTTCCTCTGTGGTTCCGGGTGGAAGGCTGGCGAGGCAAACTCGGCCTACCACTACTTGGCCTGCTGGGTGGGGCAGTACTGGGGAGCTTGCTGCTGGTGACGGATCCCTATTACCTGCAATTGCTGGCCGAGGCCTCGGCAGTAGTGCGTCAGTTCGTCGAAAACACGTTGGGACTTCGTTTGCTGGTGGCTCCGGCAGAGTTGGGGCGGTCCTCGGCTGAGTTGGTCGATCGCCTATGGCAGGTGCTTCCCTGGGAGTTGTGGCATGGTCCGCAGCCTTCAATCGGGGGGCAGTACCTGCCCGACTCACAGCAGGTGGTCGCCCATTCGGTGCTGCCGTTGACTCGCCCACTGGCCATGCTCACCTTCTTGGTGGGCATTGCGATGCTGACCATCGCTCCCGCTTCGATCCGTAGCCGGCAGGCGTTTGGCTTGTTGGTCATTGGCCAGTTCGCACTGGCAGTCGCGGTAGCCGTGGCCTTGCGTTCTTCCAACATCGTTACTCTGACGCTGGGGCATGACTCGCTGGAAGCGAGCCTACTCAGTACCTATACCCAGCGCTACGTTGGGCTGCTGGCCATGTATGCTGTGTTCCTGCAGTGGACGTTAATGCTGGCGACACTGGCGCTCACGGTCGATGCATTGCTTCAATCGCATATGTCCCGCCTGCTGCAGGGTAGGGCAATGGACCTGATTGGCCGATGTGTGATCGCGGTGGTAGCACTCGCCGTAGTCATCAGTTTCATCAGCATCGATATCAAAGGAGTGACACCTGCAGATCAGGGATGGACCTTCCCGATTGACGAGGCAGATGTGCGCGCCTTCCAAGCTGCCGAGCGCGCGCTGCCAGATGACGCCGTAGTGCTTGCGCCAGCCTATGCCATTGTTCTAAATGGCCGTGAGGACTGGGTTCTGCCCTCCATGTACGTAACCCCCTACCTGCCGTTTGCGCGCCGCGATTATCTGTTCAACGTCAGGCTCGGCTCTGGCTATGGGTTCTTTGCCAAGGATCTGCGCTCGATGTTCTGCCGCTCGCAAGTGCGGCAGACCCGTGAGATCCTGCGAAATGCCGGCGTAACCCACCTCCTGGTGCATCGCTGGGAGGGGCAAGGGGATGAGAGGGTGCTGGATGGGCAGTACTGTCTGACCGGCTACCGGCAGTTGGGCGCAACTGGTAAGCCAGTTGCCACTGGTCCAGATGGGCTCGCGTTCTACCGACTGGATCCTTGAGGTCAAGATGGGCAATAACGAAGAGGAGAGAGACGTGGTCGGGCAGTCAGATAGCGCGCCGGAGCGGGGAGTGCAGGCAATTGCTGTGGTCATACCCAGCTACAAGGTCACCCGGCATATTCTGGGGGTCATCGCCGGGATCGGTCCTGAAGTGGATACGATCTACTGCGTCGATGATGCCTGTCCGGAGCAATCTGGCCGCTTCATTGAGCAGAACAACACCGACCCCCGCGTCCGGGTGCTCTACAACCAAGTGAATCAGGGGGTAGGCGGTGCAACCATGGCCGGCTACCGCCAAGCAGCTGCAGACGGTATGGCCGTCATCGTCAAGATCGATGGCGACGGCCAGATGGATCCGACGCTGCTTCCGTCGTTCGTTGCGCCGATTCTCAATGGTGAAGCCGATTACACGAAGGGCAATCGCTTCTGGGACCTCTCCCAGATCAGTCAGATGCCCTTGCTTCGCCGCTTCGGAAATCTGGGGCTGTCGTTTCTGGCCAAGGCATCCAGTGGCTATTGGCGGCTGTTTGACCCGACCAATGGCTACACCGCCATCCATGCGGCGGTTGCCCAACGCTTGCCGATGGAAGCGATCAGTACGCGCTATTTCTTTGAGACCGACTTGCTTTTCAGGCTCAACGCAATGCAGGCGGTGGTTCAGGATGTCCCCATGGATGCGCGCTATGGCGACGAAGTGAGCAATCTGAAGATTAGCCAAGTACTTGGTGAGTTCGCGCTCAAGCATGCCAGAAATTTCTGCAAACGAATCGCCTATCGTTACTACCTGCGTGATCTGACCATCGCTTCGCTCGAACTGGTCGCTGCATTCGTTCTACTTGGGGGCGGTGCCCTGTATGGCGGCTGGAACTGGATTGTCGCTGCGGGGACTGGCGTGTCCGCGCCGGTGGGAACCGTTGTGCTTCCCGCCATCGCGATTGTCAGCGGTCTTCAGTTCATGCTCGCATTCCTCAGTTACGACATCGCCAATCAACCCGTTACGCCGGTCCATCGATCATTGATGGGGTTGCGTCGTTGACGCGTCCGGGCTCGGCTTTCCCTGACTGCCGGCCGCACCGCGATGGCGCTCCACGATGGTCGCAGCAGCAATACTCCTGCTACCATCGCCACGCGAATCGCCGGGAAGTGGTGTGCATGTGATTGGTCACAAGGCATCCTGGCTCTTCCTGGCACCACACGCCTGCCGCTGATCGCCATAAATTCGTACTCTCTGGACGTGCCATGGATAACTCCCAAACGCCTGCTCACATATCGGCTTTGACGAAGTGGGGGTTGGTGGCTTCGCTCATCAGCGGGCTATTGCTGGTATTGCTGCTGACGCCGTTCGCTACGCCCATGCCAAACTCTAGTTTGGATGGCTCTGCCACCTTCGCGATGAATGTCGCGACGGTTGAGCACCTGCGTTTCGGTAAGGACATCATCTTTACATTTGGTCCGTGGGCATCTGTCTATACGAACGTGTATCACCCTGGCACTGATGGCTTGATGGTGGGGGGATCACTCTTGATCGCCGTCGCAATGGCTGTCGGCATCTTCAAGGTTGCTGCGCCTCGACGTCGAATCCTCCTGTTGTTGTTTCCCCTGGTCATTGGTCTGATCTGGCAGCCCTACGGAAGCGGCTGGCGAGACGCGACATTGATGCTGCTTCCTCTGTTGCTTCCGCTGGCCGTCGTGCGAGGAAATGAGTCCGGGAGCCAACGCGTCGGAATCCTCTGCCTGCTTGCTGTTGCAATCGCACTCCTACCGTTGGTGAAAGGTAGCTTCAGTCTGCTTGCGGCGGGTGCCAGCCTGATGGCCATCGTCTTGTGCTGGCGAACTTCGCCACGGGCTGCGATCACAATTGGAATCACACAGCTGATTGCGTTGCCAGCGGCATGGCTGATCTCGGGCCAGTCCCTGCCTGATCTACCAGGCTATTTCATCGCCCAAGCGCCGATCGTGTCCGGCTACACCAATGGCATGTCCTCTTCTGGCGGACTAGGCTGGACGAGTCTGGCGCTCTTTTTGGTAACGGCTGCGGCATTGGTAGCAATCTCAGCGCAGGGCGATCTCCGTGGCAGATGGTATGCGCCGGTCTTGGCGGTCCTCTATCTGTTTGTCACCTTCAAAGCGGGTTTCGTCAGAAGTGACCAAGCGCATGCGATGATTGCATCCACTGGTCTGCTACTGCTTGGGCTGCTGATCTGCATCTCTCCTAGTGGCGAGCGTGGTCGAGGAATTGCTGCGCTTGCTGTCGGCCTGCTCGGTTCATCACTCATCGTGTTCTCATATGGCGCGCCCGAGCCGAGAGAGGCAATCGCCAAGCTCGGCGATGCTGTGACGATGCCTGCGAAAGGCCTTTGGCTGCGCTTGACCGACACGCGTGCCATGGGGCGTGAGTATCAGCGCCGTATCGAAGAACTGCGTGCAGAGTCTCCCTTCTCCTCAGAGAGCGGAGAAGTAGATCTTTACTCCTATGAGCTTGGCCATATCCTTGTTGCCAAGGAATTGAAGTGGAAACCTCGGCCTGTCCTGCAGAGCTACTCCGCTTACACGCCGTCATTGGTTCAGGCCAATGCGGAACATCTGCGCCGCAATCCACCTTCGCAGGTCTATTTCAACGCTGCCACTATCGATAATCGATATCCGGCGCTTGAAGACGGTGCCAGCTGGTTGGAGCTGCTCGGCAGCTTCCGGCCTCAACGCGTGGATTCGGGTTACGCGGTCCTTGGACACCTGGGAAATAGCGCAGTTCCACTCACTCCTGAGTCCACCACACCAATTGATGTCAAGCTCGGTCAGGATGTCGACGTGCCCGGTGTTGAAGGGCCTGTTTGGGCAACACTGGACTTCCGGCCCACGCTGTTGGGTAGGTTGTACTCCGTTCTGTACAAGGCCCCCGAACTGGTGCTCCGTCTGCGCTATGAAAATGGAGATGTCACCTCCTTCAGGATGATTGCCGGGATGGCATCGACTGGCTTCCTGCTGTCCCCTACGATCACTGACGGCACCGGCTTTGTTGCAGTGGGTTCGCACTATCGCGACGATTTTCTCGCGGGACGCAAGGTTGTGTCGATGAGTGTGCGCGGTGAGAGCGGCACTCGTTTCATGTGGAAGGACAGTTACCGCCTGACTCTGTCGCCACTGCGCATCCCGATGAGTGCAGACGCAGATCGTGTTCTGACCGGTACCTGGAAGGAGGGACTTCCGTCAGAGGCCTACCCCGTAGGTGGCAACTGCAATATCGAGCAAGTCAGTGGGATGGATGTAACGGCCGAACCAATGCAGTTACCCGGTCGCTTGTTCAAGGTGCGTGGCTGGGCCGCGGTGAACGCCGAGAAGGGAGTCGCCAACCGTGGTATTTCCCTGCTGGCCATGTTGCCTGATGGCCGGACAATGATTCTACCTGCCAGAAACGTACCACGTATGGATGTGGCGGCCCACTTCAGAAAGTCAACGCTCGACTATTCGGGCTACGAAGCCTATGTAGATGTCCGCAGACTGCCTTCGGAGGCCCATTTCCGGGTACTGCAGAGCGATGGTGATCAATGGCTGATGTGTCAGCCACCTCTGTTGACCGTCCATCGAACCGATACGCTGGCAGCGCCCCCGGCCGACTGAAAGTAGCGGGGGCGCTTGTTGAAGCGGGGCCAATGCTCAGCGACGGAAGGAAAGGCGCTTGTGCCCTATGTAGCTGGTAATAGCCGGAATCATCACGCCAATCGCATGAGCGATGGTTTCGTTATGGAAATCTACTTTTAATGCCGGCAGCAACCAGCGTGCGGTGATCAGGCTTGCCAGGACGGTCTGCGCTACCGCAGCCACGTTGATCAGCAGGAACCAAAGAAACTGATGGTGCAGCCGATTGCTTGACTCGCTGAATACAAACAATTTGTTGAGCGAGAATGCCGTGATCAGGCCAAGGCAGAACGCCAGTAGGATTGCCGGCACATAGGGCATCCAGTGGCTAAGCAGGATGCGCGAGCCAACATTGACCAGTGCGGCAACGCCGCTGGCCATCAGGAAGCGCATGAACTGGGTGGAGGGCGTACGTTCGATCATTCTGATTCTGTCATTGGCTTGATTCTGCGGACGGCGCCGTGGGCCGGTGGAGCTGTTGTCATTCCTTCTCGCTTGGCGCTGCCGTTTCCACCTCTATCTTCCAGTCGTAGGGATTGACGGGTATGGCATGAGGACCCGGTTGGCCTAGCTGCACCGACTGCCCCTTCCAGTCGAGGTCCTTGAACGGTTGCCGGCGAAGGTGCTGCGCATTGGTCAGTGCGAATAGACAGATCAGGGCTGTGGTCATCGCGGTGGCATTGACTCGGCTACGCAAGGCCTGACCACTCAATGCAAGCCATACGGCCCACCACCAGACGACCTTCACGAGGTAGAAGTAGCGGTCGCCATTGAGCGGAACGAGCGCCCCCGGATCTGTCATCCTCAGCATTGGGACGAACGTTTCGACGATAGAGAATGCAACGAAGCCGAGGACGGTCAGTCGGGCATTGCCGTCTACACTGCGTGTCAGTAGCAATCTGCCGATAAGCAGGCCGTAGAGGAGTAGCCAGGAAGTTCCGGTCAGGAAGTCGCTGCCGAAGATGTGAGACGGAACCAACTCGGTGAACGTGGTGTCCAGCACCCACAGCGGCGCCATGCCTACCATGCGTTGAGCTTCTGGATAGGAAATGATGACCAGTGCCTGCACGATCCCGCCAATTGACATGGCGGCAATGGAATGCCAATCACGACTGGCGATGAAGCCAGAGAGAGCACCGTTGAAGGGGTCGATGCGCGTTCGCGCGGTCAGCCAGCCAACAGCTGTGATTGCGCAGATGACCAACAACAGCAGCGTGGAGAATGGACCCGTGAGGGCAATGAGCATGACGAGGAAGGCGCGAAGCCATAGAGTGACGCGCGACGTCGTGGGTTCCACCGGAGCCAGGCAGCAGGCTGCCATCGCGAACTGCAGGAACCATTGAACATTGGTGATCGTGCCAAAGATCTCGCCATTGGTGGGCACGGCCAGCATCGACAGCGCTACGATCCAGGCAGGCACGTAGCTACGCAGTCGGCTGCACGTGTAGGTTATGGCCATCGTCGACAATAGAATGGCCGCAGCATTGTAGAGCAGCGGGGCCTTTGCGACCGGCAGCCAAGCTGCAATCCAGGCTACCAGTCGGGGAATGACCAAAAGGTAGCCGGCGTAGGGGGTAAATAGTTGTGGTAGCACGCGACCGTACTGGTCGGTGAAGAACACAGTGGCATCTTCAGCCCAGAACTGAGGGAGAGTCAGTGCGTCATTGCTCTTGTAGGCCATGACGAAGAGAACGACAAGGAATGCTCCCAGTCGATTTCCAACTGAGTCTTGGTGACGCCTCGGCGTGATCAATGGAAGTGATGTCATGGCAAAAGGTAAGTGGAGTAAGGCGATCCTATCGGCGGAGGTGGCCAAAGGACATGCTGTTTGCCTGAAGGTCATCAAGTTTTCGTTGGTTGCTTCGTGCGGCGACCTGGCTAGCCCGTTCACGCTCCAGTGCCGTAGGAGACAGTGAAGGCTTCTGAAGCAGCCGCAGCCAGCGTTGAGCCCACGGCAATGCTCTCATTGATCGAGCGATCTTCCGGATAGTAGTACGCCGTGTCGGCCATGAAGAATCCCTGCAGTGGCGTCTTCATCGGCGGCAACATTTCCTGGAACCCCGGCGGGCAGATGGTCTGCGCGTACTCGTAACGGTGGCAATGGGTGGCCTTGATCCATTCCGGCCTGAACGCAGGATTGATCATCGGCAGGTAGCTGATGACCTCATCGATGAGTTGCTGGTTGCTCCATTGCCACTTCGGATGGGTCTTTGGCATGTAGTACGGCGCATACACGATGTGCTCACCAGTACCACTACCAGGATTGAGGTTGCTGTACTCGATCAGGCCGGGAATGGTGATTCGATCATCGCTGATGTTCATCCAGAAATTCTCGCTGACCGGGTGCGAAAGCTTCAGGATCACGCAGGCTACGGGAATGTTCTCGATGGCGCCGACCTGGTCGGCAAACGCCTTCGGCAGGCCCGGAACCATGCCGGGCACGTACTGGATGGGCGCGGTGGAAACCACGGTTTCATAGGGATGATGACCGTCGGGCGTGCGGATGCCGGTGACCTTGCCCTCGACAGAGGTGACTTCCTGGATCGGCTGGGAAAGCAGGATGCGCCCGCCGAGGCGAACGATTTCCTTGGCCATCCTGTCGAGCAGTACAGCCGAGCCGCCTTGCAGGTAACCCATGCTCTCGTTGAACAGATTGCGACGCGATAGCGCCACGCGCTTGATGCGGGTGCCGATCCAGGATGCCGACAGATCGTTCTGGTACTCGAAGAACTTCAGTGCGAACGCCTTTTCCCACATCACCTTGTAGGCCTTCGGGCCGATCCAGCGGGTGATCCAGTCGCGCGCGTTTTCCTTGTCCAGTGCGGTCCAATCCTGGATGCCCTTGGTGTGCATCACGTGCAAGGCGTAGCGCACCTTGTCGATCAGGCCCAGGTGCGGGAAGCCAAGCAGGGCGAACGGCGTGCCCCACTTATGCAGCTTGCCCTGGTAGTAGTAGCCCATCTTGGTATCGGTCCAATGCAGGCGATCAGACAGCTGTATCTCGTCCAGCAGCTTGAACAGCGGATAGTCGGTCTTGCAGATGAAGTGGTAGTAGCGCTCGATACGCAGGCCGTCGAAGTCGAAGTCGGCCGACATGCCGCCGATGCGGTCATCGCGTTCGTACACATCAACCTGGTGGCCTTTCTTCAGCAGCTCGAGGGCTGCCATCAGGCCCATCGGGCCACTGCCGATGATGGCGAAAGTGCTCATTCGAATAGGATTCCGTCTGTTCTGGTGGTTCAGCGCTGCAGCACGATGTGGCTGTAGCGCGGGTCGGTGTAGCTTTCGCGGATCGCTTCCTCGAACGGCGTCTGCTTCACGCCGAATACGGCTTCGGTGTCGACGCCCTTGAAATCGTCGCCGGCGCTGAGCGCCTTCAACTGGTCCGCGGTGAACGGCGGTTTGCTGCTGAACAGGCTGTAGACCTTCAGCAGGAATGCGAAGAAGCCGATTGGGATATGCACGATCGCCGTGTGCAGCTTCTTCACCCGCTTGATGGTGCGGATGATGTCCACGTAGTCAACGCGGGTATCGCCCACGATGTCGAACACCTCGCCATTGGGCTCGGTTTCGATGCACTTGGCGATGCAGCGGCAGAAGTCGCGTTCGTACAGCGGCTGGCGCATGAACCTGCCGTCACCCGGAATCGGGAATACCGGGGTGCGCGCCATGAAGCGCGACAGCCAGCCCAGGTGCTTGGGGTCGAACCAGCCGAACATCAGGGTAGGGCGCAGCACGCAGTGGCGCTGGCCACTGGCCACGACCATTTCTTCCTGCTCGCGCTTGGTGTTGGTGTAGTCATCCTTGGCCACCGAGTTCACCACCGAGGAGCTGATGTGCACCATGTACGGCACGGCGGCATCCTGTGTGGCCTTCAGCACATGCCCGGTAGCGGTGATGTTGTTGCGTACGAACAGATCGGTGGTCTTGCCGGTGATCTGCGCGTGCAACTGCACAACCAGGCGCGCGCCTGCAAACCGCTCGGCCCAGTCGCCGGGTTCGGCCAGATCAGCCAGCACCGTCTCCACCTCCGGGTGCAGCTGGCGAAGGATCTCCAGGTTGTGCGCATGCTTGTCGATCGCCACCAGCCGGGTGTAGCCCTGCTGCTTCATTTCCACGATGAGGTTCTGCCCCACCAGGCCGGCTGCGCCGGTAATGACGATCTTGTCGTTCTTGTTTGCCATGGACCAGCTCGACTGCTAATGGAATAGGGTCAGCGCGGCTTGTAAGCCACGACCAGCGCTTGTTTGCCCAGGATGTGCCACGCCAGCGGAATCTTCAGATACAGCGACACCAGCCATGGCGCCTGCGGCAGGCGGCTCTTGGTGGTGTAGGGCAGGAACTTGGGAATGACCACGCGGGGCTCGAGTCCGGCCATCAGGACGCCTTCGACCAGGCTGCGGTCGCTCAACGCGGTGTGGTGGTCGAAGTAGTCCCAGTACTCGTCATAGAGGAACCGGATGTTCGGCTGCAGGATGATGGCGCGGCCTCCCGGCTTCAGCATGCGCGCGCTCTCGCGCAGCGTCTGCAGCACCAGATCCTTGCTGGGCAGGTGTTCCAGGAAGTTGCTCATGAACACCGCATCGACACTGGCATCGGGGATCGAGGCTACTGCCGTGCAGGACTCATTGATGATGCGCACGCCGTCGGCCGCGAAGCGCCGCACATCGGGATTCAGGTCGACCGCGATCTTGCCCGCGGCCGGAATGTTGTTGATGAACTCGCAGTAGCCTGCGCCGATATCGACGACCGTGTCGCCGGCATCGACGAACCTGCTGAAGTACTCGCCACACAGCACCTGCCAAATCCGGTTCTTGTTGGCGAGTTCTTCCTTGGGAAACCGGTACTGGTAGAGCACATCGAGATCGCGATCGATATCCGGCATACGAGTCGTCCTGGTTCGTGGTGCGGGTCAGAGGGAAATGCGACGGAACACGGCTTCGGGAATGTTCTTGATGATCATCATGATCGCCCACCAGAAACCCGGCAGGTAGGCCACGGCCTTGCGCTTGCCGATGGCCTTGAGGATGCCGCCCGCCACCTTGTCCGGGGTGGCCCAGAGGGCGCCCTTCTTGAACGCGGCGGTCATCGGCGTGTCGACGAAGCCGGGCTTGATCACCAGCACGTTGATGCCGGCCGGGCGCAGGCGCTGGCCCAGGCCGCTCAGATAGGCTGTGACGGCGGCCTTGGCGCTGCCGTACAGGTAGTTGCTGGCGCGGCCGCGGTCACCGGCCACCGAAGAAATGACCGCCAGGCTGGCACCGGACTGCAGGCGCTGCGCAAGCGCGGCGGACAGGGCGATGGTGGAGGTGCCATTGGTCGCAAATTCCTGCAGGGACAGGTCGACCGAGGCATCGCAGGCGGCCTGGTCGGGCAGGGTACCGTGGGCGATCAGGACGGTGTCCACGCCGCCCAGCGCGCCCCAGGCGTTGTCCAGCAGGGCGTCATGGGCGGCCACATCGTTCACGTCCAGCACGCCGCTGTGCACGTGCGGCGCACCGCGTACGCGCAGGTCGGCGGCAATGGCGTCCAGCCTGACGGCACTGCGGCCGACCAGATAGAGCGCGGCACCGCGTGCGGCGTACAGGCGGGCCACCGATTCGGCTATGGCCGAGGTTGCGCCGATGATCAGGATCTTCTGCATGCTTACTCCATCACCCGGCGCCAGAAGCCGGATGAGAATCGGGGGTCGATGAAGCGGGAAAATGCTTCCCAGGCCGGGTAGGCCTGGCGGAACAGGGTGCCGGACATGCGTGCGTCCTTGGCCGCATACACCGCACCACCGGCGTCGCTGACGATGCGGTCCAGGCGGTCGAGCATCTTCAACAGGTCAGCGCCGTCGTTGGGGAAATCCAGCGCCAGGGTGGTACCCGGGCGTGGGAAGGAGAGCATGCCCGGTGAGGGCCGGTCACCGAACTCCTTCAGCACCGCCAGGAACGAACCGCGCCCGCTGCGGGCGATTTCGCCCAGCAGCGAGGCAGTGGCATCGCGTGCAGTGGCTGGCGGCAGTACGCACTGGTGCTGCAGGAAGCCTCGCGGGCCGTACATGCGGTTCCAGTGGTTGATGCCGTCCAGCGGATAGAAGTAGCTCTGGTAGTGCGAGACGTGGCGTGCGCGGCGCGCTGGCTGGCGCCAGTAATACAGCGTATTGAACGGGCGCAGGGTAAGGCTGTTGACCAGCGACACCGGCGGCACCAGCGGCATGCTGCGCTTGGGCGCCGAACTGGGCGTGGCCGCATGCGCGTCGCCCGGTGCGTGGTCGCCGCGCAGGAAGTGCCCGCGGCCCAGCGCGCTGCCCTTGGCCAGGCAGTCGATCCAGGCAACGGTGTACTCGAAGTCATTGGCCGATTCGCGCGACAGCGCGAAGAACTCGTCCAGGTTGTCGAAGCGGATCGATTCGGTTTCGATCCACGGGCCGGGCACGCGCCGCAGCTGCAGTTCGGCCCAGGTGATGAAGCCGGTCAGGCCCAGACCGCCCACGGTGGCGGCGAACAGGCCACTGGTGTCGGCTGGGCTGAGCTGCTGGCGAACGCCATCACTGCGCAGCAGCTCCAGGCAGCGCACGTGGTGGCCGAAGGTGCCGGCGCGATGGTGGTTCTTGCCGTGCACATCGTTGCCGATCGCACCGCCCACCGTGGCATAGCGCGTACCCGGGGTGACCGGCAGGAACCAGCCACGCGGCAACGCGATATCCAGGATGTCGGCCAGGGTGACCCCGGCCTCGCAGCGCACGATGCCGGTGGCCGGATCGAAGTCGATGAAGCGGTCCAGGGCGCGGCTGGTCAGCAGCGTGGCGCCCGGGTTCAGGCAACTGTCGCCGTAGCTGCGGCCATTGCCGTGGGGCAGCACCGTGCCGCCTTCCGGCGGCAGCGGCAGCAGGGCCGCGCGGTCGAGCACCGGAACGATCCGCTGTTCGACCCGCGGGTAGCGCCCCCATGACTGGCCGAGCGCTGCACTCATATGGCGATCAGCACGATCAGTACGCACAGCGCGATGACGATCTGGCTGCCGCGGTCCATGGCCGCGAACACGATCGGGTCGTCGTGCATGTCGCCGCGGTGGGAGACGATCCACATGCGGCTGATCCAGTACAGCAGGATCGGGCATAGCAGCCACAGCAGCTTGGGGTTCCTGTACAGCTCCATGCTCTCGGGGCTGTTGATGTAGAGCGCGAACACCAGCACGCCGATATAGCCGGCGGCGGCACCCAGCGACTGCACCAGCGGCAGGTCGGCCACCGAGTAGCCACGGCCGATGGCCACTTCCTTGCCGTTGGCCAGCGCCGAAGCCAGTTCGGTGTAGCGCTTGAGCATTGCCAGGCTGAGGAACACGAACATCGAGAACGCCAGCAGCCAGAACGACAGTTCCGAATTGATCGCCACTGTGCCGCCGATGATGCGCACCGTATACAAGGCCGCCAGCAACACCACGTCGATCATGACGATGCGCTTGAGCTTCAGCGAATAGCCCAGGGTCATCACGTAGTAGCACAGCAGCACGCCGGCGAAGGCCGGGCTGCACCACAGTGCCAATGCGAAGCCGGCCAGGGTAATCAGCGGTGCCACCAGCAGGCCGTGCAGCAATGGCAGCGTGCCGGCGGCGAAGGGCCGCTTGCGCTTGCGCGGGTGCATGCGGTCCGGGGTGAGGTCCAGCAGATCGTTCAGCAGGTAGACGCCGGAAGCACACAGGCCGAAGGCCAGGAAGGCCACCGCTGCGTCGGCAATGGCAACTGGATCCAGGAAGCGGTGGGCGGTCAGCAAGGGCACCAGCACCAGCAGGTTCTTCAGCCACTGGTACACGCGCAGGGCTTTGATCCAGGTCAGCAGGCCGCCGTTGTGGGCGGGCAGGTGGGCCAGGACTTCGGTCTGGCGGGCGGCATCGCGGGCCAGGCTGCTGCCGTTGTTCACCACGATGGCGCCGCCGGCGCGCGCCCAGACTTTCAGGTCGACGCGGCCGTTGCCCATGTAGTCGAAGCCACGTTCACCGAAACGCTCGGCCAGCGCGGCGCCCTTGTTGTTGCCCGACAGGTTGGTGTGGCCATCGCTGGCCATCACTTCCTCGAACAGCCCCAGATGGTCGGCAATCGGTTGCACCAGCAGGCGGTCCGACGCCGTGCACAGCACGCGCGGGCGCTGGGTGGTGGTGCGCAGTATTTCCAGCACCCGCTCGTCGTAGGGCAGGGTTTCGGCGGGAAGCTGCACGCGCGAGGCCAGCTGGCGCTTCACGTGGGCCTTGCCACGCAGCAGCCAGAACGGCACCAGGAAGATGTACAGGGGGTTGTGGGCCAGCAGGGCCAGCAGCGATTCGTACAGGATGTCCGAGCGGAGCAGGGTGCCGTCGAGGTCCACGCAGAGGGCGCGTTGTTCAAGGGCCAAAATTGGGAACTCCAGGTGGCAGTTGGTGCATGTGGGTATCAGAGTTCGAGAGGGCGTGCAGCGACCGTTGTGCCATTGGGCGTCTCGGGACGTCGCTTTGCCGGGCGTATCTCAAGGCTGGCCATCGCGATCATCCCCACTGCAATGGCGAGCCATAGGCTTGCAAGTCGTATGCCTACAGCCGCTGTGACAGCGATCCCCATGCTGGCGCCCACTTTATTCAACATCAGGACGATGGCGCCTTCGGTGGTCCCAACGCCGCCCGGAACGAAAGATGCGGCACCAGCCAGCATAGCGATGGGATAGATGCCCAACGAATGTGGCCAACTCATGGACAAACCGAGGACGGAGCAGAGGCCTGCGAATCCCAGCGCGGTCAGCAGCCACGCCAGTGTACCCAGCAGCAGGCCGTGTAGTGCAACGCGTGGACCCAGCAGCTGGCCCGCGTCGCGAACCCCGGCCACCATGAACCCTGCCAGGCGGCGCATCCAGAGGCCCGGCAGACGGGCGCCGATGCAGGAAATCTGACGCAGAAGCCACGGCCAGCGGCCAGCCAGGTAGAGCAGGGCCAGGCAACCGGCCACCAGAGTGGTCAAGATGCCAAAGGCGGGGATGAGTGCCGCGGCGCCCACCCCAAGCAAGGTGATGATAAGCAGATCCAGGGCACGTTCGGCGATGAAGGTCGCCAGCACCGTGTGCGCCGGGACATTCAGGTCGCCGAAGTAGCGGATCCGCAGCAGTTCGCCCGCTTTGCCTGGCGAGGCGGTGAAGGCGAATCCCGCGATGTAGGCACGTAGACCTTCGCGCCAAGGCACCTGATGTCCTTGGGTACGCAGCATGTAGTACCAGCGCTGGTAGCGCAGGAGAAAACTGCCCAGCACCATCAAGGCGCAAAGCGCCAGAGGTACGCGCAGTTCAGCCAAGCGGGAAAGCACGTGGGTGTCTCGGTCGACGAAGAGCATCAGCCCCAGATAGGCTGAGCTGAGCAACGCGAGAAAGAAAAAGCCCCGCCAGCTCCGGCGCGGGGCTAACGCTGGCTGGGAGGGCCGGGGAGGGAGCGGGCGCAAGTTGGCGGAGCTCCGGTTAAGGTATCAGTGAGTCTGCCCCGGCATTCTAGCGACATTTCCTGACAGAATTTGAACGTCCCGAAATTTGCGTTCCGCTGCCACTGCGGGCTTGGCGGGGTCATGCGGCTCCGCCGCCTCTACTGCTCCACGGTATCGCAGGAACGCCCCCTCAAGCCTGCGTGACCTGGGGAGGGTGTTACTCCGCCTGCGTGTCGATCACCACGTCCATCGATTTGTAGCGCTCAATGACCTTTTTTGCCTCCTCGTAGGACGCCCGCAGGAGCTCAGGAACGTCGGGCCCCCGATACGAGCCCTCTGAATCGGTCAGGATGTACTCACCGCCAACGTTGGAGACTCGATCGAGTTCGCATTGCTCGAAGAATGTGCAACCCAGGAAGAGGTTATGGCTCTTCTTGGCGCCCAGCAGACTCAGTAGCGACGGAGCAAGATCCAGGGAGTTCTTGCCTGCAACGTCGATTTCGCGGTGTTCAATGCCCTTCCAGTAGATCAGTAACGGTATTGTGTCGACAAAGTACCCCTTGATGCGGCTGTCCGCATCAACGGCCACTGGGTCTGGATAGGTGGAATGATCCGCCGTGACCACCAGAATGGTGTTCTCGTGCAGGCGGCTGGTCATGAAGCGCTCGATGAACAGGCCGATATCGCGATCATAGGTATGGAAGCGGTTCAGGACAATGTTGCGCCCATCCCCATATTTTTCTTCGCCGTCCAGGAACGCATGGGTCTGGAAGTTGTACATGGCAGCAAAGAATGGTCTGTCACGCGGTTGCGCCTCCAGCTCCGACAGCGCACTGTTGAACAGCTCTGGGTCGGTCAGGTACTTCGGCATGGCGGACGATGCGCCACCTCGTACATGGGTTTCGAACAGGTAATCGCGCCCCAGGGTGCGGTCGAAACCGAGGGTTTCCACCATCTTGTTGATGTACTCCTGCTGGGACAGGAAGAACATGCTGCGGTAGCCTTGGGCGCGTAGGATCTCCGGCATGCTGATGCGGGAGACTGCGGTTACGTCGCCAGAGACATCGCGCTGGCCAATCCCCGTTCCTTCCTTGTTGTAGCCGTCGATCTCCTGGTGCCCGGATGTGATCTGACCGCGCAGGCCGCGGAAGGTCGCTGCGGTGTGGTTGTAATAGTTAGTCAGAACCAGCGAGCCACCCGCGAATCGATCAAGATTGGGCATGAGCCCCGGATGTGCGCCAGCGTAGGTCTCCATCCAGCGGGCCGACATGCCCTCGGTGAAGATCACAATGACATTTGGCTGCGCTACAAGAGTGCTTGTAACTTCTGCTGGAAAGCCCTGCTGAAAGACTGTCCGCCTTGAGAATTCCGCTCGTGCTTCTAACAGGTCGACCGCACTGAGCTGTGCACGGCCGCTCATACCGGCATACGTCAGGTAGGCACGGACCATCGATGACACAGGTGCTTCGCCACGCGCCACCACGATGCCGCGAGCCAGAGGTTGGTTGTGGATCATCCCGGCATAGGCGGCGGCAGTCACGCCGAGGAACACCACTAGGATGCCCGGCCGCAGCTGTGGTTGTTTCATGCGGTGTACGAACGCGAAACCGCTGAAGGCAAACAAGTACGCGCCCAGCATCGCGTAGATGCCGTTGAACGCGATGAGGCCCGTTACTTCCTGGTTGGCGAAGGCAATGGGCGGAATCAGCCCTCCAGAGAGCCAGATTGAGTACAACTGAGCCACATAGACAGAACCCGTCGCTGCGGGAAGCACCAAGGCCAAGCTCCGCAGCCAGCGGTTGCGGATGCCAAGTGCAAGGTGGGTAATCAGATCGAGCAGTACCAGTTCCAGCAGGAAGCTGATGCTCAGGTACAGGAGATCGACATGCGTGTAATAGCGGCCCATCCGCAACAGCAACACGCCGGTCAGCAATCCAGCAACGCAGGTTCCCCAGGCCGGGAAGCGCCGCCACATGTTCAAGATACTAATGCTCATCAGTCAGATGGAAGAATCTCCAAGGAATTCTTCCTGCGTGCCTCTCGTGAATGGGAATGCGCGAGGTGCCTGACTTGAATGGTCGGCACTCCTTGGCGGGCTGGATCATAGGGCTTCTTCATTGCACTGTCACATTTGTGATTGAGTATCGAAACATTGCGCTGTGTACTGGACTGATACGTTGCGAAGTACGTTCGGCCTGTGGAGGCGGAAGTTTGCTGATCGTGGCGATTGGTGCCGGATCATGAGACCGGCCGCCTTGTTCGCAAAAAAAAACCGACATCGATTGATGCCGGTTCATGCCTACGGAACATACTGTTCTTCTGGTTCGCTACTGGATTCTTGGTGTCGCCCGCGACCCTTGGCTTGCTTGGGCGATCACCGCTGCGCAGCGCTCGTGCTGAAAACCAGTCGGGAAAATATCAGGTAATTCCAAGCGGCGATCATTCCCATCACAATGAACTTGGCGATGAGCGGATGCATCCCCGCCGTTCCCACCAGCAACAGCATCGCCAGATTGCCGGCGGCAAGGTTGACAGCCGCGACGATTCCGTACTTGAGCAGCTCCTGTCCGGCCTTCCCCTCGCTATGGAACACCCAGTGACGGTTCAGCAGGAAGCTGACTACAAAACCACACGCGAAGCTGAGCGACTGACTGGCCAGCAGCCAGGAAGGCCCCAGGGTGGATTGCAGCAGGAAGAACGCGGCGTACTCCACAGCGGCGGCGGAGCCGCCAGAAATCAGAAAGCGTAGGAATCTTGGTGTCATGCACTTTCCGGCGTGGACCAGGGCGCCCAAGGACGCCCTGACCAACAGCCAATCCGATGTCAGAGCGCAGCTTCCAGCTCCGGCAGGATCGCAAACAGATCCCCCACCAGACCAATATCGGCAATCTCAAAGATCGGCGAATCCGGATCCTTGTTGATCGCCACGATCGTGCCGGCATCCTTGATGCCGGTCAGGTGCTGGATGGCACCGCTGATGCCCACGGCAACGTACAGTTCCGGCGCGATGATCTTGCCGGTCTGGCCCACCTGCAGATCGCTGGGCACGTAGCCGGCGTCGACCGCGGCACGCGAGGCACCGACGGCGGCACCGAGCTTGTCGGCCAGCTGGAAGATCACCTTGAAGTTCTCTTCCGAACCGACGCCGCGGCCACCGGAGACCACGCGCTTGGCGGCCTGCAGGTCCGGGCGGTCGCTGGCACCGGCGGCCAGGCCGACGAAGCGGGTGTGGGTCGGCAGGGCCGCGTCCACGCTGGCCGCTTCGACGGTGGCATTGCCACCCTGGGCCGCTTCCGGCCAGGAGGCGGCGCGCACGGTGGCGACCACGATCTGGTCGGCCGGCGCTTCCACGGTGATGATCGCGTTGCCGGCGTAGATCGGGCGCTTGAAGGTGTGGCTGCCTTCCACGCTCATCAGGTCGGACACCTGGTTGACGCCCAGCAGGGCGGCCACGCAGGGCATCAGGTCCTTGCCGAAGGTGGTGGACGGGCCGAACACGTGGCTGTAGCCCTTGGCCAGCTGCGCGATCTGCGGGGCCAGCACCTGGGCAATGGCCTGCGCATTGGCGGCGTTGGCCACGGTCAGGACCTTGGCCACACCGGCGATCTTCGCCGCTTCCGCAGCAACGGCGGCCGGGTCGGCAGCCAGCACCAGCACGTCGATGCTGGCACCGCTGATGGCGGCGGCGGCGCTGACGGTCTTGGCGGTGGCGGCGTTGAGCTTGCCGTCGTGGTGCTCGGCGATGACGAGAATCTTGCTCATTACAGCAGCCCCTTCTGCTTGAGTGCGGCAACCAGTTCGGCCGCGTCCTTGACCATCACACCCTTGCTGCGCTTGGACGGCGCGGCGTACTGGGTGGTCTTGAAGGTGTCGGCGGCTTCAACGCCCAGATCGGCCAGCTGCAGGGTTTCCAGCGGCTTGGCCTTGGCCTTCATGATGTCCGGCAGCTTGATGAAGCGCGGCTCGTTCAGGCGCAGGTCGGTGGTGACCACCGCCGGCAGGTCCACTTCCAGCGTTTCCAGGCCGGCGTCGACTTCGCGGGTGACCGTGGCCTTGCCGTCGGCAATGTCCAGCTTGCTGGCGAAGGTGGCCTGCGGGCGGCCCCACAGCGTGGCCAGCATCTGGCCGGTCTGGTTGGCATCGTCGTCGATGGCCTGCTTGCCCAGGATCACCAGGTCCGGCTGTTCCTTCTCGATCAGCTTGAGCAGGGTGCGCGAGGCGGTCAGCGGCTGGATGGCCTGGTCGGTCACCACGTGGATGGCGCGGTTGGCGCCCATGGCCAGGCCATTGCGCAGGTGCGCCTGGGCGTCGGCCGGGGCGATGGTGGCGACCACCACTTCCGTGGCGATGCCCTTGTCGCGCAGCCGCAGCGCTTCTTCCAGTGCGATTTCATCGAAGGGATTGGGGGACAGCTTGACGCCGTCTGTGACCACGCCGGAACCGTCCGGCTTGACCTGAATGCGGACGTTATAGTCCACCACGCGCTTGTACGCGACGAGGATTTTCATCTGGTACTCGATCCTTGTAGTGCCGGCCGTTGGCCGGCTCACAGTAACGGGAAACGTCCGGTCCTCGCACAGCAACCGGTTCGGGGGTGGGATCTGGATTCTAACTGGCCTTGCGTGACCATGCGAATGCGTATGGTTTGTTGCATTGCGTCAAAAAACGCTGAATCCGCCTGCGCCATTCACGTCGTGCAGGCAGTCGTGAAGAACGCCGCCCTGTATGCTGTGGCGCTGTGTCGGAGCACCTGCGGGTGCTCCCAGGATGAATTCACTAACAGGAGAACAGGTAGTGCCCACTTGGCTTGTCACCGGCGGCGCCGGCTTCATTGGCGGTAACTTCGTTCTCGAAGCCGTTGCCCGCGGCATCAAGGTCGTGAACCTGGATGCGCTTACCTATGCCGGCAACCTGAAGACCCTGTCCAGCCTGGACGGCAACCCGAACCACGTGTTCGTGCAGGGCGACATCGGCGACCCTGACCTGGTGGCGCGCCTGCTGGCCGAACATCAGCCCGATGCGGTGCTGAACTTCGCCGCCGAAAGCCACGTGGACCGTTCCATCGACGGCCCGGGCGCCTTCATCCAGACCAACGTGGTCGGCACCCTGGGCCTGCTGGAAGCGGTGCGCGACCACTGGAAGGGCCTGCCGGCCGACAAGGGCGCGGCCTTCCGCTTCCTGCACGTGTCCACCGACGAGGTGTACGGCACCCTGGGCGAGACCGGCAAGTTCAGCGAAACCACCCCGTATGCGCCCAATTCGCCGTACTCGGCGTCCAAGGCCGCTTCGGACCACCTGGTGCGCGCGTTCCACCACACCTACGGGCTGCCGGTGCTGACCACCAACTGCTCGAACAACTACGGCCCGTACCACTTCCCGGAAAAGCTCATTCCGCTGGTGATCGCCAAGGCGCTGGCCGGCGAGCCGCTGCCGGTGTACGGCGACGGCAAGCAGGTGCGCGACTGGCTGTTCGTGACCGACCACTGCGAAGCGATCCGTACCGTGCTGGCCAAGGGCCAGGTGGGCGAGACCTACAATGTGGGCGGCAATTCGGAAAAGCAGAACATTGAAGTGGTGCACGCCATCTGCGCGCTGCTCGACGCACGCCGCCCGCGCGACGATGGCCAGCCGCGCAGCAGCCAGATCACCTATGTCACCGACCGCCCCGGCCATGACCGCCGCTACGCGATTGATGCGTCCAAGCTGAAGAACGACCTGGGCTGGGAACCGGCGTACACCTTCGAACAGGGCATCGCCTTCACCGTTGACTGGTACCTGGACAACCAGGAGTGGGTGAACGGCGTGCTGGATGGCAGCTACCGCCTGCAGCGCATCGGCACTTCGGCCTGAACCCGGGAGACGACATGACCCAACGCAAAGGCATCATCCTGGCCGGCGGTTCCGGCACGCGGCTGTATCCGATCACCAAGGGCGTCAGCAAGCAGCTGCTGCCGGTGTATGACAAGCCGATGATCTACTACCCGCTGAGCGTGCTGATGCTGGCGGGCATCCGTGAAGTGCTGATCATCAACACCCCGCACGAACAGGCGTTGTTCCAGCAGCTGCTGGGCGATGGTTCGCAGTGGGGCATGGATATCCAGTACGCCGTGCAGCCCAGCCCCGATGGGCTGGCCCAGGCCTACCTGATCGGCAAGGACTTCGTCGGCGGCAAGCCGAGCTGTCTGGTGCTGGGCGACAACATCTTCCACGGCCACGGCCTGCGCGAAGTGCTGCGCAACGCCGACCAGCGTGACCAGGGCGCCACCGTGTTCGGTTACTGGGTGAATGACCCGGAACGCTACGGCGTGGCCGAGTTCGACAAGAACGGCAAGGTCATCGATCTGGTGGAAAAGCCCGAGAACCCGCGCTCCAACTACGCAGTGACCGGCCTGTACTTCTACGATGGCAATGCCAGCGACTATGCTGCCGAGCTGAAGCCTTCGCCGCGCGGCGAGCTGGAGATCACCGATCTGAACCAGCGCTACCTGCGCGAAGGGCACCTGCACCTGGAAGCGCTGGGCCGCGGTTACGCCTGGCTCGATACCGGCACCCACCAGTCGCTGCTGGAAGCGTCCAACTTCATCGAAACCATCCAGACCCGCCAGGGCCTGCAGGTCTGCTGCCCCGAGGAAATCGCCTTCGGCAAGGGCTGGATCAGCGCCGAACAGCTGGAAGCACTGGCTGCACCGCTGATCAAGAATGGCTACGGCCAGTACCTGCACAAGCTCGCATTGCGTGGAGTCGTTCCGTGAAAGTGATTGAAACCAAGTTGCCCGGCTGCGTGGTGATCGAACCGGCCGTGTTCGGCGATGCCCGCGGTTACTTCTTCGAAACCTGGAATGCCGAGCGCTTCGCTGCGCTGGGCCTGCCGGACCGCTTCGTGCAGAGCAACGTGTCGACGTCGGCCAAGGGCGTGCTGCGCGGCCTGCATTACCAGTGGCCGCGCCCGCAGGGCAAGCTGGTCAGCGTGCTGGAAGGTGAGGTGTACGACGTGGCCGTCGACATCCGTCGCGGCTCGCCCACCTTTGGCCAGTGGGAAGCGGTGGTACTCAGCGCGGAAAACAAGAAGCAGTTCTGGATTCCCGAAGGCTTCGCGCATGGCTTTGCGGTGCTGTCCGAACGCGCAGTGTTCAGCTACCTGTGCACCGAGGTCTACCTGAAGGACTTCGATGCCGGCGTGCGCTGGAACGATGCCGATATCGCCGTGGACTGGCCGATCAGTGCGCCGACGCTGTCGGCCAAGGATGAGGCCGCGCCGTTCCTGAAGGACATTGCCGAGGACCGCCTGCCGGTCTACACCGCATGACCGTGCTGGTGTTTGGCGGTAACGGCCAGGTCGGACAGGAACTGTTGCGCGCACTGGCCCCGCTGGGGCCGGTGGTGGCGACCACGCGCAGTGGCCAGTTGCCCGATGGCAGTGCCTGTGAAGTGGCTGATTTCGGCCAGCCCGACAGCCTGCCGGCGCTGCTGGACCGCCTGCAGCCGTCGGTGGTGGTGAATGCCGCCGCCTACACGGCGGTGGATCGTGCCGAGCAGGACGCGGAGGCCGCCTTCGCGGCCAACGCGCAGGCGCCGGGCGTGATCGCGCGCTGGTGCGCGGCCCATGGCGTGCCGTTCGTGCATTACTCGACCGACTACGTGTTCGATGGCCAGGGCAGCGCGCCGTATCGCGAAGACGAGCCGACTGCACCGCTGGGCGTCTACGGCACCAGCAAGCGCGACGGCGAGGATGCCGTGCGTGCCGCAGGTGGGCGCCACCTGATCTTCCGCACCGCGTGGGTGTATGCCTCGCATGGCGCGAACTTCCTGCGCACCATGCTGCGCGTGGGCGCCGAGCGTGACCAGCTGCGGGTGGTGGCTGACCAGATCGGCACGCCGACCCCGGCCGCCCTGATTGCCGATGTGACCGCGCAGGCGCTGCAGCATCCGGGCCAGCTGTCCGGCATCTGGCACCTGACTGCCAGTGGCCAGACCAGCTGGCATGGCTTTGCCGAGGCGATCTTCGCGCAGGCACTGGCGAGCGGCGTGCTGGCGAACGTGCCGGCGGTGGAAGCCATTGCCAGTTCCGAGTACCCGACCCCGGCCAAGCGTCCGGCCTGGTCGGTGCTGGACAACCGCAAGCTGCAGCAGGACTTCGGCATCGAACTGCCGGCATGGCAGGACGGCCTGAAGCGGGTGATGGCGGAGATTGCCACCCCGTAGCGTCGAGCTTGCTCGACTGAGGGCGGTCGCGGCCTACGCGCCGCTCCACTTGTGGATCCACGCTTGGCGTGGATCCATGGGTCAGCAGAGAAGGGGTCAGAGCCCGTTGCGCAGCAACGGGATCCGACCCCAGCGGTCCATCTCAGCTGCGCCCGTAGGTGTCCTCGAAGCGCACGATATCGTCTTCGCCCAGGTAGCTGCCCGACTGCACTTCGATCAGTTCCAGCGGCAGCTTGCCCGGATTGCGCAGGCGGTGGGTCACGCCCAGCGGAATGTAGGTGCTCTGGTTCTCGCTCAGCAGGATCACTTCATCGCCACGGGTCACTTCGGCGGTGCCGCTGACCACGATCCAGTGCTCGGCACGGTGGTGGTGCATCTGCAGGCTGAGCGTGCCGCCGGGCTTGACGGTGATGCGCTTGACCTGGAACCGCTCGCCGTTGTCGATCGAATCGTAGGCGCCCCACGGGCGATAGACCTTGCGGTGCCAGGTGGCTTCGCTGCGGCCGTCGGCCTTCAGCTGCGCCACCACCGTCTTGACCTCCTGCATGCGGTCGGCCTTGCCGACCAGCACTGCATCGTCGGTCTCGACCACGATCACATCATCCAGGCCGACCATGGCCACCAGGCGCTGGCCGTAGGCGTAGGTGTTGCGGCAGTCGATGGCGATCACATCGCCCTGGTGGGCGTTGCCGTCGCCATCCTGCTGCGACACATCGCGCAGCGCCGTCCAGGAACCGACATCGTTCCAGCCGGCATCCAGCGGCACGACCACGGCATCGGCGGTCTTTTCCATCACCGCGTAGTCGATCGAATCCGACGGCACCGCGGCGAAGGCGTCCTTGTCCAGGCGGGTGAAGTCGGCATCGCGGCGGGCCTGCTGCCAGGCGCTGCGGCTGCCGGCCAGCATCTGCGGCTGGAAGCGCTCCAGTTCCTGCAGGTAGCGCGAGGCCTTGAACAGGAACATGCCGCTGTTCCAGTAGTACTGGCCGCTGGCCACGTAGCCACTGGCGGTTTCCAGGTCGGGCTTTTCGACGAAGCGCTCGACCGCACGCACGCCCTGGCCGTCGGCGGCCTTGATGTAGCCGTAGCCGGTTTCCGGGCCGGTCGGCACGATGCCGAAGGTGACCAGCTTGCCGGCCTCGGCCGCACCCGCCGCTGCCTGCACGGCGCTGCGGAACGCGGCTTCATCGGTGATCACGTGGTCCGAGGGCAGCACCAGCAGCAGCGCATCGTCACCGTCACGGGTGGCTTCCAGCGCGGCCACGGCAATGGCCGGGGCGGTGTTGCGGCCCATCGGTTCCAGGATGATCGCGGCCGGTTCGGCACCGACCTGCTGCAGCTGTTCGGCTGCCACGAAGCGGTGTTCCTCGTTGGCGATCACCAGCGGGCCGCGGCTGGCGATCGGCGCCACGCGCTGCCAGGTGGCCTGCAGCATGGTGCTGTCGCCGGCCAGGGGCAGGAACTGCTTCGGGTAGGCTTCGCGCGACAACGGCCACAGGCGCGTGCCGGAACCACCGGACAGAATGACGGGTTGGACGATGCTCATCGGCAGGATTCCGCTCAGGCCTTCAGCAAAGCTGCAATTTCGTCGGTGCGCGCCTGCATCAGCGCTGCATCGCCACGGGCTTCCACGTTCAGCCGCAGCAGCGGCTCGGTGTTGGAACTGCGCAGGTTGAAGCGCCACTGGCCGAAATCGGCGCTGATGCCATCGGTGTGGTCCAGCGCCGGTGCCTGGTCCGCGAAGTGCGCCATCACCCGGGCCACGGCGGCCTTGGCATCGGCCACCTTGAAGTTGATTTCGCCGCTGCACGGGTAGGCCGCCATGCGGTCTTCCACCCAATCGGCCAGCGAACGCCCACTTTCAGAGACCAGCTGCGCGATCAGCAGCCACGGAATCATGCCCGAGTCGGCATAGGCGAATTCGCGGAAGTAATGGTGCGCGCTCATCTCGCCGCCATACACGGCATCTTCGGCGCGCATCTTTTCCTTGATGAAGGCATGGCCGCTCTTGCACAGCACCGGCACGCCGCCGGCCTGTTCCACCATGTCCACGGTGTTCCAGACCAGGCGGGGATCGTGCACGATCTTGCCACCCGGGTTGCGCGCCAGGATCGCCTTGGCCAGCAGGCCGACCAGGTAGTAGCCCTCGATGAAGCGGCCGCTGTGGTCGAAGAAGAAGCAGCGGTCGAAGTCACCGTCCCAGGCAATGCCGAAATCGGCGCCGTGTTCGCGCACGGCCTCGGCCGTTGCTGCGCGGTTTTCCGGCAGCAGTGGGTTGGGAATGCCGTTGGGGAAGCTGCCATCGGGCTCATGGCAGATGCGGATGAACTCGAACGGCAGGTGCGGTGCCAGCAGGTCGACGATGGCGCCGGCGCCACCGTTGCCGGCGTTGACGACCAGCTTCAGCGGCTTCAGCTTGCTGGCATCCACGTAGCTCAGCAGGTGCTGGATGTAGGCGCTCTTGTCGTGCTGCGCGGTCTGCGCGGCACTCGGCGGCTGCTCGCTGCCGGTATCGGCGGCCACGGCATCGGAAATGGCGAACAGGCCGGTATCGGAACTGATCGGCCGCGCGTTTTCCTTCACCAGCTTCATGCCGTTGTAGTCCATCGGATTGTGGCTGGCGGTCACCATTACGCCGCCGGCCGCACCCAGGTGGTCGGTCTGGAAATAGACTTCCTCGGTGCCGCACAGCCCGATGTCGATCACTTCGCGGCCCACGCCGCGCAGGCCCGCGGCCAGCGCATCCTGCAGGGCCGGGCTGGTCAGGCGCACGTCGTGGCCCAGCACGACCGGACCGGGGGCGAGCTGCGCGGCCAGGGCCACGCCGATACGGCGGGCCAGGTCTTCGTTCAGTTCTTCCGGCACGCGGCCGCGGATGTCATAGGCCTTGAAGGCGGGCAGGGGCATCGAGCGAGTCCTTGGTGATATCAGCTGGCTAGTGTAATCCCAGCCCTGTGTGGGAATCGTTTCCATTGCCCCAACGACAGCTGACCGGCGCATGGCTCAGGTGGTGCTGGCCTTCCGCCGTCGCCGCGCCTTCGGTGTCACCCCCGGCAGCGGGGCCAGCAGCGCTTCCAGATCCTCATCGTTGAAGCGCGGTGCGGCCGAATCGGCGCCTTCAAGCAGGGTATCGGCCAGCGCGGCCTTGCGCTGCTGCAGCTCGGCGATGCGCTCTTCGATGCTGCCGGCGGCAATCAGCCGGTACACGAACACCGGTTGCTGCTGGCCGATGCGGTGCGCACGGTCGGTGGCCTGGTTTTCCGCTGCGGGGTTCCACCAGGGGTCGAAATGGATGACCGTGTCGGCCGCGGTCAGGTTCAGGCCCACGCCGCCGGCCTTCAGGCTGATCAGGAAGATCGGCACTTCGCCCTGCATGAAACGCTGCACCGGGGTGGCCCGGTCCTGAGTGTCGCCGGTCAGCTGCACATAGCCCAGGCCCAGCTCGTCCAGGGCCTGGCCGATCAGCGCCAACATGCTGGTGAACTGCGAGAACAGCAGGATGCGGCGGCCTTCTTCCACCATCTCCGGCAGCATGTCGCGCAACAGTTCCAGTTTCGCCGATGGCGCCTGCCGGGCCGGCGCTTCACCGGGCAGCAGGCGCGGGTCGCAGCAGACCTGGCGCAGTTTCAGCAGCGCATCGAGCACCACGATGTGGCTGCGGCCCAGCCCCTGGCTGGCCACCGCTTCGCGCACCTTGGCTTCCATCGACGCGCGCACGGTTTCGTACAGATCGCGCTGCGCGCCTTCCAGCGCCACGCTGCGGGTGATCAGGGTCTTGGCCGGCAGTTCGGTGGCCACCTGGTCCTTGCGCCGGCGCAGCATGAACGGGCGCAGGCGCTGCGCCAGCAGGTGCGCGCGCTGCGGATCGGTGCCGCGTTCGATCGGGTGCCGCCAGTGCTGGTTGAACAGTTTCTCGCTGCCCAGCAGGCCGGGCAGCAGGAAATCGAACTGGGTCCAGAGTTCGCCCAGGTGGTTTTCCAGCGGCGTGCCGGTCAGGCACAGCCGGTGCCGTGCATGCAGCGTGCGCAGGGTGACCGCGGCGCGCGACTTCGGGTTCTTCACCTGCTGCGCCTCGTCCAGGATCAACAGGTGGTAATCGTGGGCCTGCAGCGCCGCTTCATCGCGCCACAGCAGCGGGTAGGTGGTCAGCACCAGGTCGTGTTCGCCGATGCGGGCGAAGTCATCGGTGCGGTCATTGCCGTGCAGGACCAGCACGCGCAGGTCGGGAGTGAAGCGCGCGGCTTCGCTCTGCCAGTTGTGCAGCAGCGAGGTGGGCACCACCACCAGGGCCGGTTGCTGCAGGCGCCCGGCCTCTTTTTCCAGCAGGATGTGCGCCAGCGTCTGCAGGGTCTTGCCCAGGCCCATGTCGTCGGCCAGCACGCCGCCCAGGTCCTGTTGGCGCAGGTACTGCAGCCAGGCCAGGCCCTCGCGCTGGTACGGGCGCAGGGTGGCGGCCAGGCCGGCGGGCGGTTCCACCTCGCCCAGCGCGGGCGCCTGCATCAGCCGCTGCACCAGCGCCCGGGTGTCCTTGCGGCTCTTGAACTGCAGGCGGGCATCGTCCTGCAATGCACGCAGGCGGCCACGGTCGCGCGCGGACAGGCGCAGGGCGCCGCCGCGCTGGGTGAACAGGTCGGCCAGCAGGGCGATGACCGGCTTCAGCCGGCCGGCGCGCAGCGCGATGCGCGTGTTGTCGCCGGCCGACAGCAGGATGTTCTCGTCGTCGCCAATGCTGTCGATCTGCCCACGCAGCCAGCGCGGATCGGTCTGCAGCACCTGCTGCAGCAGCGGCGCCAGGGCCACGCTGCGGTCATCGACCTGGATGTCCAGCGCCAGCGTGAACCAGCCCTCGTCCTTCGGGTCGGCCTGGATATCCAGCTGGATATCGTCCACCCGGGTGATGCGGTGGCGGAAATCGTCGGCGGGCTCGACCTTCCAGCCCAGTGCCTCCAGCCGCGGCACTTCATCCAGCAGGAAATGGGTCCAGTCGTGGGTGCGCAGGTCGAACTGCGGGCCGGCGCCTTCCAGCACGGCGCGCGGGTTCTGGTCGCGGTACAGCTGCGCGCTGCGCAGCTCGGTTTCGCGCCGGGCTTCTTCGGCCAGATCGCGCGGCAGCAGGGCCAGGCGGCCCTCGGCATCGTGCGCGAACAGGGTGGGGTCATCCAGGAAGCGCACGTGTTCGTCGTACTCGAACGCCACGGTGGCCACGTCGGCCCACTGCGACGGCGCGCGGTAGCCCAGCCAGGCGGGCCGGAATTCGACGGTATGCAGGCGCAGCACCGGGGTCATGGCCTGCACCTGCAGCGTGGCCAGCGCGGCGTCGCCGCCGGGGCGCGGCAGGGCCGGGTCGATCTGCATCAGCAGCTGGGCCACGATGGGTTCTTCGTTGGGCAGCAGCGGTGGCAGCTCCAGGAACTCATCGGCGTCGGCCACGGCCACGTCCAGCAGCAGCGGCCCGACCTCGCCGGTGGCCGGGTCCAGGTAGCAGGCCGACTGGCCCAGCACCATGCCCTGCGCACCGCCTTCCACCTCCAGCCAGGGGGTGGGCAGGGTCGTGCCCTGCTGCGGCAGGGCGCGCCAGCCCAGGGTGCCACGGCGCGGTGCACCGCTGCGGGCGGGCACGCGCTGGCCCGGGCCGTCGCCATGGATCCAGCCATGGCCGCTGGCCACGATCAGCTGCAGGGTCGCATTGATATCGAACTGACGACCCTTCATGCGGCCCTGGCGCAACGCCCACAGCTGCGCCAGCACGGCCACGTCGTCCTGGCTGAGGTAGCCGGGCGGTTCCAGCAGCAGGTCGGGGGTGACCTCCAGCAGCTTTTCGAAGGTGAGCGGTCCGCCGGCGGCCTGGTGGGTGCGGTGCGGCAGGATTGCCGGCCGGTTCTGGATGGTGGCCAGGTCGAAGGCGATGCCACGCGGCTGTACGCGCGCCGGCGTGCTGCGCGTGGCCTGCCAGCGCGACAGTTCGTCCAGCAGTTCGGCGCGCGGCGGCATGGCCAGGTCCTGCGCGCTCAACGGTGCCGGGTCCTGGGCCAGGCCGGGTTCCAGCAGCTGGATGACCAGCACCGTGGCCACGTGCTTGCAGTTCTGCCCCACCGGGCAGGTGCAGTGGCTGTGCAGGCGGCTGCGCGCGGTGCGCGTGCTGGCAGCCAGGTCGATTTCCACATGGTAGGGCTGGCGCGCGCTGCCCTGGACGTCGGCACTCAGCGTGTCGCCCTGCAACTGCAGGTCGCGCACGCTGGACAGGTAGTGTGCGGTCTTCTGCAGCGTGCGTTCGTCGATCCAGCGCAGAAGATCTTCGTCGGTGTAGGTCAGGGCCATCGCTACCTGGGGGGGCGGCGGCGTGGTGCGAACCACGCTGCGTGGAGGGTGCGGCATTCTACCCAAAGCCCCTGCAACGCCCCGACAATGCTGCGGCGCATCCAGGGCCCGGGCGGGCCTGCGGCTAGAATGCCCTCATTCTTACCGTGCAGGGCAGTACAGCAATGCAGCAATCGACTTCCAGCAGCAAGCGCAGCAAGCGCTTCGCCTCGGCGGCGCAGGCGCTGCAGGGCGTGGTCGCCGATGGCCAGATCCTGGCCGTGGGCGGCTTCGGCCTGTGTGGCATTCCCGAAGCACTGATCGCAGCACTGCGCGACAGTGGCGCCAAGGGCCTGACGGTCATTTCCAACAATGCGGGCGTGGATGGCTTCGGCCTGGGCCAGCTGCTGGAAACGCGGCAGATCAAGAAGATGATCTCGTCCTACGTGGGCGAGAACAAGGAGTTCGAACGCCAGTTCCTGGCCGGCGAGCTGGAACTGGAATTCAACCCGCAGGGCACCCTGGCCGAGCGCCTGCGCGCCGGCGGTGCGGGCATTCCGGCCTTCTTCACCGCCACCGGTTACGGCACCGTGGTGGCCGAGGGCAAGGAAACCCGTGAATTCGACGGCAAGCACTATGTGATGGAAACCGCGCTGCGCGCCGACGTGGCCCTGGTGAAGGCGTGGAAGGCCGACGAGGCCGGCAACCTGGTGTTCCGCAAGACCGCGCGCAACTTCAACCCGGCCTGCGCGATGGCCGGCAAGGTGTGCATCGTGGAAGTGGAAGAGGTGGTGCCGGTGGGCGCGATCGATCCGGACCAGGTACACCTGCCGGGCATCTACGTGCACCGCATCGTGCACAACCCGCATCCCGAAAAACGCATTGAACAGCGCACGATCCGCGCGGAGGGCAACTGAGATGGCGTGGACCCGTGACGAGATGGCGGCCCGCGCTGCCCGTGAATTGACCGATGGTGCCTACGTGAACCTGGGTATCGGCCTGCCGACCCTGGTGGCCAACCATATTCCCGAAGGCGTGGACGTGTGGCTGCAGTCGGAAAACGGCCTGCTGGGCATCGGCCCGTTCCCGACCGACAGTGAAGTGGACGCCGACCTGATCAACGCCGGCAAGCAGACCGTGACCGCGCGCGCCGGTGCCAGCTACTTCGGCAGCCACGACAGCTTCGCGATGATCCGCGGTGGCCACGTGAATCTGGCCATCCTGGGCGCCATGCAGGTGACCGACAAGGGTGACCTGGCCAACTGGATGGTGCCGGGCAAGATGGTCAAGGGCATGGGCGGTGCGATGGACCTGGTGGCCGGCGTGCAGCGCGTGGTGGTGCTGATGGAACACACCGCCAAGAACGGTGAGCACAAGATCCTGGCCGAATGCTCGCTGCCGCTGACCGGCGTGGGCGTGGTCGATCGCATCATCACCGACCTGGCCGTGTTCGACGTGACCGACAACGGCCTGCTGCTGGTGGAGGCCGCGCCGGGCGTGGGCGATGACGAACTGAAGGAAAAGACCGGCGTCGCGTTCGCACGCGCCTGATTGAACGCACGGGGGCCGTTGGCCCCCGCTGCTCAACTGCGGCGGGCGTAGGCGTAGTCGGTGCCGCTGGCTTCCGGCTCGCCCAGGCAGGCTGCTGCGGTGGCTGCACGCAGACCGGTGTGTTCGCAGCAGGCGCCCAGCACGCGCTCGATGGCGTGGGCCAGGGTGCCATCGATCTGGCCCTGCTCAGGATCGAAGTCGCTGCGGTACAGATGCGCGTCCAGCAGCGGGCGCAACGCCTGCAGCCGCCACCACCCCATGCTGCCGGCGCCGAACACGCTGGCAGCGGGGTCCAGCGACAGGCCCAGGCGCGTGCGCAGCCGCTGCACCGCGGGGCCATTGCCGCCCATGAAATCGGCAACGGCCAGCAGATGCCCTTCGGCAACCACCATACCCAGGCTCGGGTCTGCCTGGAACGCTGCCAGGATGCGTGCGGCGCGGCCACCCTGCACCAGCCGCTGCAGCAGTTCCTGGCGCCATTGGTCACCATCGGCGCGATGGGTGGAGCGCTTGGTGTGCAGCTTCAGCACCACCTCGTGCCCATCCTGCAGCAGGCTTTCGGCAACCTGCAGGAAGGGCAGGATGTCGCGGCCGTGGTTTTCCACTGCAACGATGTCACCCTGCAGTCCGTGCTGTACCAGCGCAACGCGAACCGCGTCGACCTGCGTTGCCGGTGTGGTGACCACCAGTCGCCAGGGCAGTGCCGTTTCCTTCACTGCCGACAGCACTTCCGGCAGGGTTTCCAGATACCACGCGTGCAGGTGCAGCGCCGGCTGTGGCTGCGTCGGCACTGCCGGCGACAACGCCTCACGGGTGGCCTGCAGCCAGGCATGCCCCAGCCGTGCGTCCGGTTCCAGCACGGCGCCCTCGGCCCACTCGTTCCAGGCATTGATGAACACCATGCGCTGGTTCTGCGGGGCCTGCGCCAGGCGCTCATGCACGGTGCTGCGCAGCCAGTCGCGGTAGCCGCGCGGCGACGCATGCAGATACACGCGCCCGCGCCCGGAACGCCGGGCCTCGTTGTCCCAGCCTGGGTTGACCCCGGGATAGAGCGGGTAATCGGGCAGGGGGCGGGCGGCGATCTCGCTGGCCAGCTCGCGCCAGTCACGCACATCGCCATTGAAATCGGGGTTGAGCAGCCACTGCTGCGCCGACAGCGAGCGCGGGTTGCTCATGTTGGGCGGGAACTCGACCGCCGCATCGAAGCCGATGTCGCGCGGATCGGGGCGTTCGAAGCCCTGCACATAGGCCAGGTGGATCTCGCCCACGCCGTTGTCGCGGCACCAGCGGCGCCAGCGCTCGGCGGTGGCGCGTGCATCGGGCAGCAGGTTCGGGCGGTAGACCAGCAGCATCGGCCGGCCATCGACCTTCAATGCACGGCGGTCGCGCAGGTACGGCGCCACGTGGGCGATGAATGCCAGGTCATCATCGGCGCTGTGCTGCTGGCCGATCAGGATGTCGTCGTCGCGGCCGTCCCAGCGCCGTGCCCAGTTTTCATTGGCCCAGCACAGGCAGAACGGCAGCGTGATGCTGTCATCGTCCAGCCACTGTCGCAGCGGATCTTCCATCAGCGTGCGGCCGCTGAACCAGTAGTAATAGAAGCAGAACGCGCCGATGCCGTGCTCGGCGGCAAGCTGCGCCTGGTCGCGCATCACCTGCGGATTGCGCAGGTCATAGAACCCCAGGTCGGCCGGCAGTCGCGGTTGGATGTGGCCTTCGAACTGCGGCAGCGCCCGGGTCACGTTGCGCCATTCGGTGAAGCCCTTGCCCCACCACGCGTCGTTCTCGGCAAAGGTGTGGAACTGCGGCAGGTAGAACGCCACCAGGGTGGCGGGCATCGGCTCCGGCAGCGCGGCCGCCTGCTGCGGGCGGTGACCGATGGCGGCTTCGTCGGCGCGCCAGCGCAGCTGCGCGCTGGCCCGTGGGCCACCGGTGTCCTGCTGCCCCTTCGGCGGCGGGGGCACCCAGTCGCCATGTCGGGCCAGCAGACGGGTGCGCAGGCGGTCGCGCTGTGCCTGCGACATCGGCAATGCACGGAACACCGCGCGCAGCAGCGGAAACAGGGCCTGGCGCAGGCGGCCGCCGCTCATGGCTGGGCGCCCCGGTAGTGGGCGTGGATGGCAGGCGGCGGAAGCGTGGCAACGATCATGCCGCCATTTTCGGTGCTGGCGGCCACGACGGCAAACGCGGCCGTGCTAGCGTGTGGCGATGCTGTTTCCCCATGAACTGCCCGACGCGGATGTGCGCCACCTGCCGGGTTGGCTGCCCCCCGCTGCGGCCGATGCCCTGCTGCCGGCCCTACAGGCGCAACTGCCGTGGGAGGTCCACCGCATCCGCATGTTCGGCAACTGGGTGGATTCGCCGCGGTTGAGTTGCTGGATCGGCGATCCGCAGGCGCGCTATCGCTATTCCGGCGCACTGTTCGAACCGCGGCCGTGGACGCCGCTGCTGCAATCATTGCGTGAACGGCTGCTGGCCGAAGGCATCGGCCGCTTCAACAGCGTGCTGGTGAACCGCTACCGCAGCGGCGGGGATTACATGGGCTGGCATAGCGATGACGAGCCAGAGCTGGGGCCTGGACCGCTGATCGCCTCGTTGAGCCTGGGCACGGCACGCCGCTTCCTGCTGCGCCGCCGCGATGAACCAGCGCGGAAGGCCGAGTTCCTGCTGGGCCATGGCGATCTGTTGCTGATGGGCGGCAGCACCCAGCGCTTCTACCAGCACGCGCTGCCGAAGATGGCGCGGGTGCAGGGCGAGCGCATCAACCTGACATTCCGGTGGATCCCCCCCCGCGGGTGACGGCGGGGTCAGAACCCGTTCCTGCGGGAAGGGGGCATGGAGGCGGGGTCAGAGCCCTTCCCTGCGGGAAGGGATCCGACCCCTGCAATCTCAGCGCGGCAGCGCCTGGCGGTCGCGCTGCCCGCTCACCAGCGTCCAGCCCACCACGTCCTGCGCCAGCTGCTGCAGGCCGCGTTCGAACGCGGCGGCCACAGCCGGTACGTCGGTGCTGCCCACCGGTTGTTGCTGGCGGAAGGTGCGGTCGGCCACCACGCGCTGGTCGGCCACGTGGATGAGCTTGGCGTTCAGTTCAATCACCACCGTCGGCGTGGCCTGGCCCTGGTAGTCGGACTCGAAGCGGCGCACGTCGGTGGTCAATTTGTAATCGGCGCGGATGCCGGCGGCCACGCGGGCCACGCCGGGCAGGCGGCCGGAATCTTCGAAGCCGCGCAGCAGGGTGTCTTCGATCATGTCGGTGGCCGGCTGTGCCCAGCTGGCGCCGCGGTAGATCTCCAGTTCCGACGGCGTGGGCCGCACGTTGATGCGCGGGCTGTCGACCATGCGCGCGGCGCTGGGCTTGGCCAGCACCAGCTGCCAGTCACCCTGCGGCCAGGCCGGGTCCACCTTCACCTGCACCGCAGGCGAATACAGGGTGACCGGGTTCTTGTCGCCGCTGCCGAGGATCGAGCAGCCACCCAGCAGGGCAACCGCCGAGGCGGCCAGCAGCAGGCGCGGAAGGGTCATCGGGCTCATTTGGGTTCGAACTCCTTCGGTGCATCGCGGCCCAGCAGGTAGCGCGCGGGGTTGTTTTCCAGGCGGTCGCTGACCCGGCGCAGGTCGCGGATCAGGCCGCGCAGTTCGGTCAGCGTCGGGCCCAGCTGGCCCAGGCCATCGTTGGCGAAGCTGTTGATGGCCGCGCGGTTCTCGCCCAGGATCGAATCGGCGTTGCCAGCGGCCGAATCCAGCTTGCCCAGGGTGGCATCGAGCTTGTCGATGATGCCCGGCAGCTGCTGCACCAGGTTCTTGTCCAGGCGCTCGATGGTGCCGTTGGTGGTCTTCAGCGTGGTATCCAGGCTGCGTGCCGCGTCGCGCGCACTCAACAGCAGCGCCTGGGTGCCCTGGTCACGGTCGGCCAGGCCGCCGCTGATCGTTTCCAGATTGGCCAGGGTGGCGTTGATCGAGGCAACGTTGCGGTCGCTCAGGATCTGGTCCATGCGTTCGACGATGCGGTTGGCCACGTCGGTGATGTTCTGCAGCGCCGACGGCGTGGTCGGAATGATCGGTGCCGGGTCCTTGTTCACCGTGGTCAGGGTGGGCGCCTGCGGGGTGCCGCCACTGAGCTGGATGATCGACGGGCCGGTCAGACTGGTGATGGCCAGCTTGGCGCGGGTGTCGGTCTTCACCGGCGTGTTGGAATTCAAGCGGATGCGCGCGACGACCTGGCGCGGGTCGTCGGGCACCAGGTTCAGTTCGGTGATCGACCCCACCGCGATGCCGTTGTACTGCACCGGGCTGCCCACCGACAGGCCGGTGACCGCTTCGCGGAACACCACGCGGTATTCCTGCCAGGTGCGGTCGGAGGAGTACTTGGCCGCCCACAGGCCGAAGGCCAGCAGGGCCAGGCCGGTGATCAGGGTGAACGCGCCGATCAGCACGTAGTTGGCTTTGGTTTCCATGGCTCAGGCACTCTCGATCTGTTCGCCACGCGCGGCGCGCGCGCGGGGTCCGTGGAAGTATTCCTGGATCCACGGATGATCCAGTTTCTCGATGTCCGGCAGCGGCGCGTTGGCCACCACCTTGTGGTCGGCGATCACCGCCACCCGGTCGCAGATGGCGTACAGCGTGTCCAGGTCATGGGTGATCAGGAACACGGTCAACCCCAGCGCTTCCTGCAGGGTCTTGATCAGGCGGTCGAACGCGGCCGCGCCGATCGGGTCCAGGCCGGCGGTGGGCTCGTCCAGGAACAGCAGCGGCGGGTCCAGCGCCAGCGCACGGGCCAGGCCAGCGCGCTTGCGCATGCCGCCGGACAACTGCGACGGCAGTTTGTTGATGGCATCGGCGGGCAGGCCGGCCAGCTTCACCTTCAGCAGGGCCAGTTCGTAATGCCAGCGTTCGGGCAGTTCGCGGTGGTGTTCCTTCAGCGGCACCTGCACGTTCTCTCCCACGCTGAGCGAAGAGAACAGGGCGCCATCCTGGAACAGCACGCCGGTGTTGCGCTCGATGTGCAGGCGGCTTTCCGCATCGTCGGCGCGTGCGTCGCGGCCCAGCACTTCAATCTGCCCGGCGTCGGGCACGCGCAGGCCCAGGATCGACCGCATCAGCACCGATTTGCCGGTGCCCGAACCGCCAACCACGCCGAGGATCTCGCCGCGGCGCACGTCCAGGTCCAGCCCTTCGTGCACGGTCTGGCTGCCGAAGCGGTTGGTCAGCCCGCGCACGCGGATGGCCAGGTCGTGGCCCTGGTCATCGCGCATCGGGGTGTCATCGGGGTGTGGGTGTGTGCTCATCTCACCAGTCCATATGCATGAACCACAACGCAGCGAAGGCGTCGATGATGATCACCAGCGAGATGGTCTGCACCACGCTGGACGTGGTGCGTTCGCCCACCGACTGCGCCGTGCCTTCCACCTTCAGCCCTTCCAGGCAGCCGATCAGGCCGATCACCAGGGCGAACACCGGCGCCTTGGACAGCCCCACCAGCATGTGCCGCACTTCCATGGTTTCGTGCATGCGCGCGATGTACATCTGCGGCGGAATATCCAGGTCGAACGCACCCACGGTGATGCCGCCGGCCAGACCGGCTGCCATCGCGATGAAGGTCAGCAGCGGCAGCGTGACCAGCAGTGCCAGCAGGCGTGGCAGCACCAACAGATCGATCGGGTCCAGGCCCAGGGTGCGCATCGCATCGATCTCTTCGCGCGCCTTCATCGCGCCGATCTGCGCGGTGAACGCGCTGGCGGTGCGGCCGGCCAGCACGATGGCGGTCAGCAGCACGGCGAACTCGCGCAGGAAGGCGATGTTCACCAGTTCCACCACGTAGATCTCCGCGCCGAAGTCGCGCAGGATGGTGGAGCCGAGGAAGGCGATCACCGCGCCCACCAGGTAAGACAGCAACGCCACCAGCGGTACCGCGTCCAGGCCCACCTGTTCCATCTGGTGCACGGTGGCGGTCAGGCGGAAGCGGCGCGGTTCCTTGAACAGGCGCGCGGCCTTGACCAGGTTCTCGCCCAGGAAGCTGCACAGCGCCTTGATGTTGTGGCCGGTGGTGTGGACGCTGACACCCAAGCGCTCCAGCGCGGCCAGCACGCCGAAGTCGCGCTTGGGCTTGGGCCGGTCGTCGGCCACTTCTTCGATGGTGCACACCAGTGCCTGGTGGTCGGGCCGGAAGTGCAGGGCCTGTTCGCCCAGATCGGCACGATGGGCCACCCGCAGCACCTGCAGCACGCCGGCCGAATCCAGCTGTTCGATGGCGGTGGCGTCGATGCCGGTCAGTTTCTCGGGAACGTCGCGCAGCACCTCGGCCGCCGCCAGTGCGGTCTTCAAGGTCCAGTGGCCGGACAGATGGATCAGCCCGGGATCGTGGGCATCCTGTTCCAGCCGGGGGCTGTGGTTCGGGGTCATGGGGGCCATTCGGGTCGCAGCATAACCGTTCTGAATTGCACGTCGCGTCGAACCGGGATGAATTTCTCCTGCCGGGCCCGCTGTAGGTAATACTACGGCGCATGTCCGCCGATGCTCACGCCATCCCCACGCCCCAGGCCACCTATGCGCAGCGCGTGGCCTTTGTTTCCGAGATCGCCGGTCGCCTGCACAGCTATGGCACCACGGCCCAGCGCCTGGAGGCCGCCGTGGTGGCGCTGGCGCGGCAACTGGACCTGGATTGTGAGCCGTGGTCGAACCCCACCGGCATCATCCTCAGCTTCAGCGATCCCGCGCGCGCCATCGGTTCCAGTGACATTACCCGGGTGATCCGCCTGGCGCCGGGCGAGAACGACCTGCACAAGCTGAGCGTGGCCGACCGCATTGCCGAGGAAGTGGCCAACGGGCGCATGAGCCTTGCCCAGGGACACACCGCGCTGCGCCAGCTGGACAAGGATCCGGGCCGCCGCGGCAAGCTGCGCACCATCCTGTCCTTCAGCCTGGGCGCGGCCGGCGTGGCCGGCATGTGGAAGCTGCCGTGGCTGGATATCGCCACGGCTGGCGTAATCGGCCTGATGATCGGCCTGCTGGGCATGCTGACCGATCGCCGTCCGGCCACCCGCGAAGCCGGCGAAGCGCTGGCCGCGCTGCTGGCCGGCATGGTCGCCACCCTGGTGGCGGCGTTCGTGGGCGCGCTGAATCTCAACACCGTCATCATCGCCTCGCTGGTGGTGCTGCTGCCGGGCATGTCGTTGACCAACGCGGTGAACGAGCTGGCCAGCCAGCACTGGGTTTCGGGCACGGCGCGTTTTGCCGGTGCGCTCACCACCATCATGAAACTGAGCGTGGGCGCGATGATCGCGGTCACCCTGGCCGATGTGCTGGGCCTGGACCCGGTGATCCGTGCCTCGCGCCCGCAGGGGCCGTGGGTGGAATGGGGCTCGCTGCTGACCGCGGCCTTCGCATTCGCCATGTTGTTCAAGGCCAACCGGCGCGATTACCCATGGGTGATTGCCGCCTCGGTGGCCGGCTATGCCATTTCCAAATTCGGCGGCCACGCCTGGGGCGCACCGGCGGGTATTTTCCTGTCGGCGATGCTGCTGACCGCCGGCGGCAATCTGTTTGGTCGACTGGTGGGTCGCCCGGGTGCGATCATCCGCCTGCCCGGCATCATCATGATGGTGCCCGGCAGCACCAGCCTGCGCGGCGTGCTGACCCTGGTGCAGCAGCAGGACGTGGGCGCCGGCCAGAGCGTGTTCCTGACCGTACTGAACGTGGTGATGGCGCTGGTGGCCGGCCTGCTGTTCGGCAACCTGCTGATGCCGGCGCGCAAGACCCTGTGATGATGCCGGTGGGTGTGGACCGTTGGTCCACACATCCGGGCAGTAAAAAACGCCGGCTTTCGCCGGCGTTTTCTCATTCAAGCCCGGGCAGGACTCAGGCCTTCTTGATCAGGAAATCTTCCGGCTTCTTGTTGCCCTTGGCGGTCAGCTCGGCCATCCAGCGCGGCTGCTTGCCGCGGCCGGTCCAGGTTTCCTTCGGGTTGGCCGGGTTGCGGTACTTCGGTGCCACCTTGCCCAGCTTGCGGCCGGCGGTCTTGGACGGAGCCTTGGCAGCCTTGCGTGCACGCGGTGCCGGGGCGGCAGCGCCACCGAACAGCTCGTCGATGGTGTAACCCTCGGTCTTGGCCAGCTTGGTCAGCTGGGCGCGGACCTTGGTGATCGGGCGGCGCTTGGCGACGATGGTCTGCTGCTTCTTGGCGGTACGGATCAGGGCGCCCAGCTCACGTGCCGACAGGCCGCTCAGGTCGATGCTCATTCAAATACTCCGGGAAATGCAGTGATGGACAGGGACGAGCCGGTCCATGGCGGTCGCTGGACAGGGTAATGTCGATTTACTGCCAGCACAAACATTTATTGGTTTCTGATATTACGAATTGCGACTGCCGACATATTCAGACGCTGATGCCACCGGTGGACGCAAAAAAAAGACCGGGGCGGACCCCGGTCTTTCCATCAGCCCTGCAGTCGCTGCAGCAGGGTGGCCTTGTCCAGGCTCTCGGCCTCGCTGGCCTTGCGCGAGCGGTACTCATACGTACCGGCGGCCAGGCCGCGCTCGCTCACCACCACGCGGTGCGGTACACCGATCAGCTCCATGTCGGCGAACATGGAGCCCGGGCGCAGGCCGCGGTCGTCCAGCGCTGCATCCAGGCCGGCGTCGCGCAGTTCCTGCAGCAGTGCAGCGGCGGCCTCGGCCACGCCCGCATCGCCCTTCGGGTTGATCACGCACACCACCACCTGCCAGGGCGCCATCGCCTCAGGCCAGATGATGCCGGCGTCGTCGTGGTTCTGTTCGATGGCGGCGGCCACCACGCGCGAGATGCCGATGCCGTAGCAGCCCATGGTCATCACGGCGGCCTTGCCGTTCTCGTCCAGCACGGTGGCCTGCAGCGCTTCGGCGTACTTGCGGCCGAGCTGGAACACGTGGCCGACCTCGATGCCGCGGGCGATCTTCAGCTCGCCGCCGTCGCGGGCGCGGTCACCGGCACGCACGTTGCGGATATCCACCACTTCCGGTTCCGGCAGGTCGCGGCCCCAGTTGACACCGGCCAGATGGAAGCCGGCCTCGTTGGCACCGACCACGAAGTCGGCCATGGCCGCCACTTCGCGGTCGGCCAGCACGCGGATCGCCTTGGCCGGGCCGACCGGGCCCAGGAAGCCGGGCACGCTGCCCAGGTGCTCGGCGATTTCCGCTTCGCTGGCAAAACGCTGGTCTTCCAGGCCAGCCACCTTGGCCAGCTTGATCTCATTTACTTCGTGGTCGCCGCGCACCAGGGCCAGCACGAAGCCGGCCTCGGTCATCAGCGCCACCGACTTCACCGTGCGCTGCAGGTCGATGCCGAGCAGGGCGGCCACGTCTTCGCAGGTCTTCTGGGTGGGCGTGTCCACCTTGCGCAGGGTTTCAGCGGCGGCCGCGCGCGGGGCCGGATCGGCGGCCACGGCCGCTTCCATGTTGGCCGCATAATCGGAGCCGGTGGAAAACACCAGCGCGTCTTCACCGGAATCGGCGATCACATGGAATTCCTGCGACGCGTCGCCACCGATGGCGCCGGAGTCGGCCTGCACCATGCGGAAATCCAGGCCCAGGCGGGTGAAGATGCGGCTGTAGGCCGCCTTCATGTTTTCGTATTCGCGCACCAGGTCTTCATCGTGCAGGTGGAACGAATACGCATCCTTCATCAGGAATTCGCGCGCACGCATCACGCCGAAACGCGGGCGGATCTCGTCGCGGAACTTGGTCTGGATCTGGTAGAAATTCACCGGCAGCTGCTTGTAGCTGGACAGCTCGCTGCGGGCGAAATCGCACGCCGCTTCTTCGGCGGTGGGGCTGTAGCAGAAGGTCTGTTCCTTGCGGTCCTTGATCTTCAGCAGCTGCGGGCCGAACTTTTCCCAGCGCCCTGTCTGTTCCCACAGTTCCTTGGGCTGGATGGTGGGAATCTGGAATTCCACGGCGCCGGCGCGGTCCATTTCCTCACGCACGATGCGTTCCACCTTGCGCAGCACGCGCAGGCCCAGCGGCGACCAGGTGTACAGGCCCGAGGCGAGCTTGCGGATCATGCCGGCGCGCAGCATCAGCCGGTGGCTGGTCAGCTCGGCGTCGCTGGGGGTTTCCTTGGTGGTGTGCAGGTGGAACTGGGAGAGGCGCATCGTCGGCTTCGGGATAACGGCAGAGACGCCTATTCTGCCAGCCCGGCCGGGGGGTGGGGTACTGGCAGGGCTTGCAGCCCTGCACCCGCTTGGAGCGACGGCAACGGCAACGTCAACGTCAAAAGCGGGCTATCCGTGGGTTGGCGGGGTGGGTCCGGTTGCGGGGGACGCCGCAAGTACGTCCCTGTAGGCTTGGCCGCGGCATCCATGCCGCGGACACCCCCGCAACCGGACCCACCCCGCCTTCGACAGACTTCCGCGATCTGCCAGATCGGCTTTCTGCCTTGGTGGGTATCGACCTTGGTCGACACAGATGAATTCATTCGATTTCTGACAGATGTGTCGACCAAGGTCGACACCTACCAACAGACGCCGGCCAACTGTCAGAGGTGGGGCGGTGTGGGTGGGCAGGACCGCAGGCGCCATGGATGGCGCCTACGAGCCCCCATGGACGGGTTTACGGCGTGTCCTGACCACCCACACCGCCCCGCCATCCCACGGAAAGCCCGCTGTTGATGTTGCTTCAGTCGAGCATGGCTCGACTCTACAGCAGGTGCAGGGCTGCAAGCCCTGCCGAACCCCCTCAGCCGGCCGGGGGGCAGTAGGCTTTGATGGCGGCTTCGGCCAGGCTTTTCTGTGCGGTGCGCTGTTCCGGGGTCAGGGCCGTGTCGGCCTTGCCATCGCCATCGGTGTCCTGCATCACCGGACCGCTGCCCTCCAGCAGGGTCACGTTGGCACGCGCCGTGCTGCACTGCTCCGGCACCGGGGCCGCTTCCGCAGCGGGCGCCGCCGGCGCCTGCGGGCTGCGTGCCTGCTCGCGGGTTTCGTACTTCGCCCCGGCTGGCGGCGTTTCCGAATACTGGGTCACGCCCTTGGCGTCCTTCCACTTGTAGACCGGGCCGGCCTGCGCCGTGGCCGTGGCCAACAGCAGCAGGAAACCAAGGCAGGGCAGGGCACGCATGGCAAACTCCACAGAATGGGCGTAGAACGCCGATTGCAGCATTGCCGCCGACCGCTGGCAAGTCGATTAAACTGGATTCCATGGACCCGATCACACCGCCGCCGCGTTCGCGCACGATTTACCTGCTGCCCAACCTGTTCACCACTGCCGGTCTGTTCTCCGGCTTCTACGCGATCATCGCCGCGGCCAACGACCAGTTCGTCAATGCGGCCATCGCCGTGTTCGTGGCGGCGGTGATGGATGGCCTGGACGGGCGCGTGGCGCGCCTGACCGGTACCAGCAGCGAATTCGGCGTGCAGTACGACTCGCTGGCCGACCTGGTCAGCTTCGGCATGGCCCCGGCGCTGGTGATGTACCACTGGTCGCTGTCCGAACTGAAGCTGGACGGTGAACTGGCCGGCCGCCTCGGCTGGGCCGTCGCCTTCCTGTACGCCGCCTGCGCGGCGCTGCGCCTGGCCCGCTTCAACACCCAGGTGGCGGTGGTCGACAAGCGCTGGTTCGTCGGCCTGGCCAGCCCGGCCGCGGCCGGCTTGATGATGTCCTTCGTCTGGGCCTTCGCCGATGGCACCCTGGGCTGGAGCGGTGACCAGCTGCGCTACGTGGCGCTGGCGGTCACCGTGGTGGCGGCTCTGTTGATGGTCAGCCGGGTGCGCTTCTGGAGCTTCAAGGGCGGTGCTGCCAAGGGCACCCGTTCTGATCGCGTGCCGTTCCTGGTGCTGGCCCTGGTCCCGATCGCCATCGCCATTGCGGTCATTGATCTGCCGCGCGTGCTGTTGGCGGTGGGTGTGCTGTACGCGTTGTCCGGCCCGGTGATGTGGGCGCTGCAACGCCTGCGCAAGAAGCCCGAGGTCGCGTGAGCCAGGACCTGCCCGTGTTGTGGTCACCGGCCCAGCAGGCCTGGCTGCAGGCCATGGGCTACACCGTGTTCCACGACGGCCAGCTGGCCGCCGAGCTGGACGCGGCGCTGCAGTTGAGCGTGGCCGAAGCCGAGGCAGCGTCGACGCCTGCCCCGGAACCGGCGCGATCCGCACCGCGCACGGCGCCTGCCGACAGCGCCGATGTTCCGTTCGAACCGCGTGCCGAGCGCGCCGCTGCGCCGCGGCGGCCGCCCCCGGTGGCGGCACCGGATACCGCGCCGGCGGCCACGCGGCCGCTGCCCTCGGGCAACGCGCGGCAACCGGCGGTGCGACTGCCCGACCGCCTGCAGATCGCCCTGCTGCGTGCATCGGGCTGCAATCCGAATGACCCGGCCACGCAGGCATTGATGGACAGCTGGCCGCTGGAAACGTTGCGCCGTGACCCGGCCGCCAAGCGCGCGCTGTGGCCGCAGCTGCGTGCGCTGCGCAAGCGGGGCACGCCATGAGTGCGGTCGCCCAGCCGGGGCCGGTCAACCTGCGCGCGCTGCGCGAGAATGATCTCAATGCGGTCATGGCCATCGAGGTACGCGGCTACCCGTACCCCTGGACCCGTGGCATTTTCCTGGACTGCCTGCGCGCGGGTTACCCCGGGCTGGCGATGGAACAGGACGGCCTGCTGATCGGCTATGGCGTGCTCAGCCTGGCCGCTGACGAAGCGCACGTGCTCAACATCTGCATCGATCCGCTGGTGCAGTCGCGCGGCCTGGGCCGGCAGCTGCTGCGCGCGCTGGTCGAGATGGCGCGCAACCGTGGCGCGCAGCGCGTGTTCCTGGAAGTGCGGCCGTCGAACACGCCGGCGCTGCGGCTGTACCACAGCGAAGGCTTCAACGAGATTGGCCGGCGCCCGCGTTACTACCCGGCGGCACAGGGCCGCGAAGATGCGCTGGTGATGGCCATCGAGCTGGTGGCTGACGACGTGCAGGTGATGCCGCCGCTGTAATAGCCGCTGCGCTCGCCGGGCATGGCCCGGCGCTACCGTCACGCCAACCGCAGTGCCAGCACCCCAGCCATGATCAACCCGGCCGCCAGCCAGCGTGCGCGCGGCACGCGTTCGCGCAGCAGGAACACGGAGATCAGCAGGGCGAAGACGATGGACGATTCGCGCAGCGCGGACACCATCGCTACCGGTACCTGGGTCATCGCCCACAGCGCCATCGCGTAGGAGGCGGTGGTGCCGATGCCACCGGCCACGCCCAGCGGCCAATGCTGGCGCGCGTAGGCCAGCACGGCGCGGCGGCAGGTGTACAGCGCCCACGCCGGCAGCGGAATGCCCGACAGCAGGAACAGCCACAGCGTGTAGGCCAATGCGTTGCCTGACTGCCGTGCGCCATGTGCATCGACCAGCGTATAGGTGGCGATCATCAGCGCGGTCAGCAGGGGCAGGCCGAGCTGGCCGCCGCGCGCGCCCAGCGCCATGCACAGGATGCCGGTGCTGACCAGCACCACGCCCAGCCAGGCGGCAGGCGGCAGCGACTGGCCGAGCAGGCTGCCGGCCAGTGCGACCAGGATCGGCGCGCAACCGCGCATCAGTGGGTAGGCCAGGCTCATGTCCACCTGCTGGTAGCAGCGCGCCACCAGCCCGTAGTAGATCACCTGCAATACCACCGAGGCCGCCAGCCAGGGCCAGCTGTCGGCTGCGGGAAACGGCAGCAAGGGCAGGGCGGCCGCTGACAGCAGTGCGGCGCTGCCGGTAACCAGCACCGTGCCGAGGAATTTGTCCGGCCCGCGTTTGACGATCGCGTTCCAGCTGGCATGCAGCGCAGCAGCGGCCAGCACCAGCAGGAAGATGGAAAGTGGCATCGCCCGATGATGCCATGCGAGGGGGGGGGCCAACCCCAGCAGAGAAGGGTAGGTGCCAACCTTGGTTGGCACGTCGCTCAGTGCGGACCAAGGTCCGCACCTACCAGAGCCCGGTGAGGTAGGTGCCAACCTTGGTTGGCACACTGCTCAGTGCGGACCAAGGTCCGCACCTACCAAAGCACATCCCACCCGTGCAGCGTTACAGCTTCGCGCGCTGTTCCTGCAGCCCCGCCAACTGGGTGTTCCAGTCGACCAGGCGCACGCGCTCCTGCTCGACCACGGCCGCCGGCACCTTGTCGGTGAACTTGGCCAGCTTGGTCTCGCTCTTTTCCTTCTCGCCTTCTACGCGCTTGATCTCCTTGTCCAGGCGCGCACGCTCGGCATCCAGGTCGACCAGGCCTTCCAGCGGCACCAGCAACTTCAGCTCGCCCACGATCGCGGCGGCGGCCGGCGGTGCGCTTTCGCCTTCGGCCAGCCACTGGATGCTGTCCAGCTTCAGCAGGAACGACAGCGAGGCGCTGAAGCGTTCGATGCGCACGCGATCCTGTTCGAGGCCGGCCTGCAGGCGCAGCGGCACCAGCTTGGACGGGGCCACGTTCAGTTCGCTGCGCACGCGGCGCACTGCGCTGATCACCGCCTTCAGCCATTCCACGTCGGCCTCGGCCTGGGCGAAATCACCGGCGAATTCGTCGGCGGTCGGATACGGGCGCAGCGACAGCGTGGTTTCGGCCAGGCCCAGGCGCGGGGCCAGCTGCTGCCACAGCTGTTCGGTGATGAACGGGGTAAGCGGGTGCAGCAGGCGCAGCAGCGCTTCCAGCACGTACAGCAGGGTGTGGCGGGTGCTGTCGGCATCGGCCGCGTCGGCACCGTTCAGCGCCGGCTTGCTCAGTTCCAGGAACCAGTCGCAGAACTCGTTCCAGGCGAACTCATACAGGCACTGCGCCAGCAGGTCGAAGCGGTAGTTGGCGTAGTGGCCCTGTGCCTCGGCGGACACGGCGGCCAGGCGCGCCAGGATCCAGCGCTCGGCGTCGGTACGCGGGCTCGGCACGCCGTTGAACGCGGCCCCCTCGGTGTTCATCAGGGTGAAGCGGCTGGCGTTCCACAGCTTGTTGCAGAAGTTCTTGTAGCCCTCGGCGCGGTTCATGTCGAACTTGATGTCGCGGCCGTGGGTAGCCAGCGCGGCGATGGTGAAGCGCAGCGCGTCGGCACCGTGTGCGGCGATGCCGTCCGGGAACTCCTTGCGGGTGGCCTTCTCGATCTTCTCCACCATCTTCGGCTGCATCAGGCCGCCGGTGCGCTTGGCCACCAGGTCGTCGATGCTGATGCCGTCGATGATGTCCAGCGGGTCGAGCACGTTGCCCTTGCTCTTGGACATCTTCTGGCCCTGGCCGTCGCGGATCAGGCCGGTGAAGTAGACGTCCTTGAACGGGATCTTCCCGATCAGGTTGTCGGTGGCCATGATCATGCGCGCCACCCAGAAGAAGATGATGTCGAAGCCGGTGACCAGCACCGACGACGGCAGGTAGCGGTCGAAGCCGCGCTCGGCCATGGCCTGTTCGTTTGGCCAGCCCAGCGTGGAGAACGGCCACAGCTGCGAGGAGAACCAGGTTTCCAGCACGTCGCTTTCCTGGCTCAGCACCACATCGCTGCCGAGGTTGTTCTTTGCGCGCACTTCGTCTTCGCTGCGGCCGACGTAGCAGCTGCCGGTGGCGGCATCGAACCAGGCCGGAATGCGGTGGCCCCACCACAGCTGGCGGCTGATGCACCAATCCTGGATGTTGGCCATCCAGTGGCGGTAGGTGTTGATCCAGTTCGGCGGCACGAAGGCGATGCTGCCGTTCTCGACCAGCTCCAGGCCACGACGCGCCAGCTCGTCCATCTTCACGAACCACTGGTCGGTCAGGTAGGGCTCGATCACCTGGCCGGTGCGGTCGCCGCGCGGCACCTGCAGCTTGTGCGCCTTGGTCTCGACCAGGATGCCCAGGTCTTCCAGTTCGGCCAGCACGGCCTTGCGCGCTTCGTAGCGGTCCAGGCCCTGGAAGCGTTCGGGCGCGTTTTCATTCAGCGCCGCCACCGGGGTGAACAGGTTGATCATCGGCAGGTTGTGGCGCAAGCCCACCTGGTAATCGTTGAAATCGTGCGCCGGGGTGACCTTGACCACGCCGGTACCGAACGCGCGGTCCACGTAGTCATCGGCGATGACCGGCACGCGGCGGCCGATCAGCGGCAGCACCACCTGCTTGCCGATCAGGTGCGCATAGCGCTCGTCTTCCGGGTGCACCATCACCGCGGTGTCGCCCAGCAGGGTTTCCGGGCGGGTGGTGGCCACGACCAGGTAATCGCGGGTTTCGCGCAGGGTTTCCACGCCGTCGGCATCGCGCTCGACGTGCTCGTAGCTCAGGCCCTCGTCCAGCGTGTAGGCGATCGACCACAGGAAGCCGTCTTCCTCGGCGCTCTCCACTTCCAGGTCGGAAATGGCGGTCTTCAGCACCGGGTCCCAGTTCACCAGGCGCTGGCCACGGTAGATCAGGCCCTGTTCGTGCCAGCGCACGAAGGCCTCGACCACCGCTGCAGACGGCTGCGGGTCCATGGTGAAGGTGCTGCGCGACCAGTCGGCCGAGGTGCCCAGGCGGCGCATCTGCCGCTCGATGGTGTCACCGGACTGCTGCTTCCACTCCCACACCTTGCCGATGAAGCCTTCGCGGCCCAGCGAATCGCGGGTCTCGCCCTTGCCTTCCAGGGCCAGATTGCGGCTGACCACCATTTCGGTGGCGATGCCGGCATGGTCGGTACCGACCTGCCACAGCGTGTCGTAGCCGCGCATGCGGTGGTAGCGCACCAGAGCATCCATCAGGGTCTGCTGGAAGGCATGGCCCATGTGCAGGGTGCCGGTCACGTTCGGCGGCGGCAGCAGGATGGTGTAGGGCTCACCCTGGCCGGACGGCTTGAAGTGGCCGGCGTCTTCCCAGGCCTTGTAGAGGTCGGTCTCGAAGGACGTCGGGTCGTAGCTGGAGGCGAGTTGGGTCATGCGGGGGAACCAGGAGGTAATCGTTGAAGGATCAGGGCGCGGCAGCGGCCCATCAAGGGGGCCGGCGCGGCCTTACATGTCGTGCTTGTTCAGGTCGTAGCCGGCGGTCTTGTACTGGCGCCAGCGCTCGCGCAGCGGTTCGCGTGCTTCCGGGTCGGCCGGCACCACTTCCAGCACGCGCTCGCACTGGCCCAGCCAGGGTTCGTCGCGCAGGTTGATCACCAGCGGGCGCATCGGCGCTTCGTCGCCGGGGATGGAAATGAGCACCACGGCCTCTTCCTCGTCCACGTCCTCGCCCACGATCTGGTGCGGGATATAGGCGTCCTCGTCGAAGGACCAGAGCAGTTCGTCCAGTTCTTCGGCCTGGGCCTGGTCGCGGGCCAGCACCAGGGCGGGCAGCCCGGCGTCGTTGGCCTTGCGCGCCAGTTCGCAGACCAGCCGCAGCGGCTCGGTCAGGAAACGGGGCTTGGCGATCAGGTAGAAATCAGCGCGGGGCATGGCAGGGTCCGGGTCGGGCAGGGGCCCGGCGTGCCGGGCGGGGGCAGGCCGGAGGATGCCCCGGCCGGCGGGCGCCGGCCAGGGGCAGGTACGGCATCAGGCGCGGGCGACCTGGTCCAGCAGCCACTGGCTGAGCAGGCCCACCGGGCGGCCGGTGGCCATGCCACGCTTGCCCTCGTCGCTGGCCACGCCGGCGATGTCCAGGTGCGCCCAGCGCTGCCCTTCGGCAAAGCGCGACAGGAAGCAGCCGGCGGTGATGGCGCCGGCCCAGCGGCCGCCGATGTTGTAGACGTCGGCGAAGGTCGAATCCAGCATGGGCTGGTACTCGTCCCACAGCGGCAGGCGCCAGGCGCGGTCGAACACGTGCTCGCCAGCGGCCAACAGTTCGTTGGCCAGGTCGTCGTGCTTGCTCATCAGGCCGGCGGTCTGGTGGCCCAGGGCGACCATGCAGGCGCCGGTCAGGGTGGCCACGTCCACCAGGGCCTGCGGTTCGAAGCGCTGTGCGTAGGTCAGCGCGTCGCACAGGATCAGGCGGCCTTCGGCGTCGGTGTTACCGACTTCGATGGTCTTGCCCGACATCGAGGTGATCACGTCGGACGGGCGGTAGGCATTGCCGTCAATGGCGTTTTCCACGGCCGGCACCACCACCACCAGGTTCAGCGGCAGCTTGGCCTTCACGGCCGCGACGAAGGTGCCGATGACGTTGGCGCCACCGCACATGTCGTACTTCATTTCCTCGATGCCGCCCTGGGTCTTCAGGTTCACGCCACCGGTATCGAAGGTGATGCCCTTGCCGACCAGCACGTACGGCTTGGCGTCACCGCCGCCGGACCACTTGAGCACCACCAGGCGCGGGCGGTTGGCCGAACCGCGGGCCACGGCCAGCAACGAGCCCATGCCCAGCGCTTCCATCTGGGCTTCGTCGAGGATGTCGGCCTCGGCACCCTCGTGCTCACCGGCGAACTTCACACCCACTTCAGCCAGGTAGGCCGGAGTGCAGTAGTTCGGCGGCAGGTTGCCCAGTTCGCGGGCGAACTCCACGCCGGCGGCGATGGCCTGGCCCTGGGCCAGGGCCTGGGCGTCATCACCGGCGATGGCCAGCTGAGCCAGACCGGCGTCATCGGCCTTCTTCTTGCCCAGGGTGGCGGTGTAGCGGTAGGCGGCGTGGTCGGCGGCAATGACCGCCTGGCGGATCGCCCAGGCCGCGTCGCGGTCCTTGATCGCCACTTCGGACAGGGTGAACAGCGCGCTGCGGGCGGCGCCGGCCTTCAGCGCGCGCACGGCGTCGCCAACGGCCTTCAGGTACTGCGGCACGCCGAAACGGGCGGCATCGCCCAGGCCGACCACCAGTACGCGCGCGGCGGTCACGCCCGGCAGGTCGTGCAGCAGGGTGGTGGCGCCGGTCTTGCCGGACAGGTCGCCGCGCTGGGCCAGGGCGGCCAGGCGGCCGCCACTGGCGGCGTCCAGCGCCTGCGCGGCCGGGGTCAGGCTGTGGTCGGCATAGGCGCCGACCACCAGGCAGTCAACGGTGGCGGCAGCCGGAGCGAGGTGGTTCAGGGTGAATTCGAGGGCCATTGAGCAGATTCCATTGGCGAGTCCGTACAATCGCAGGCCGTTTACGCCCAGACAGTAGACTGGGCGGCACCGCGAACGAACCCCAGAGTTTAAACCACCGCCCCATGTTGAAGCTCGACCGATACCTGCTGGGCGATTTCGTCCAGAGTTTCCTGGCTACCCTGATCGTCCTGCTGGTGGTCAGCGTGGGCGGCGTGCTGGTGGACATCCTCGGCAACATCGCCGACGGACGCCTCCCGGCCAAGCTGCTGTTCTCACAGCTGGGCCTGCAGTTCATCGCCTACATGCCGCTGATCCTGCCGCTGGCGCTGATGCTGGGCCTGCTGCTGGCCATCGCCCGGCTCTACCGCGATTCGGAAATGGCGGTGATCACCGCCATTGGCGTGGGCCCCAAGCGCCTGCTGCGCCCCCTGCTGATGCTGGTGGTGCCGGTGGTGCTGGTGGTGGGCGCCTGTTCGCTGTGGCTGGGCCCCTGGGCCGGGCGCACCGCCGAACAGATGATCCAGGATGCCAACCGCAGCGTGCTGATGGCCGGCCTGGAGCCGGGCCGGTTCACCCCGCTGCCCAATGGCGGGGTGGTCTACCTGTCCTCGATCTCGCCCGATGGCACCCAGCTGGGCAAGGTGTTCCTGCAGCGGCAGAAGGACGACCGCCTGGAAGTGGTGTCCGCCGCCGGCGGCCGCATGTACTTCGAAGGCGAGCGCCAGCGCTTCCTGGAACTGGACGACGGCCACCAGCTGGAGGGCCCGCTGGCCGGCGCGCTGGATTACCGGCTGGCCACCTTCGCCCGCAATGACGTGGCCCTGCCCGACGGCACCGAGGCGCGCAAGGACGATGATCCGGAGCTGATGGCGACCACGAAGCTGATCGGCGATGACCGCCCCGAGGCCCAGGCCCAGCTGCACCGCCGCCTGGCGCCGCCGCTGATCGCGCTGGCCTTCGCCCTGCTGACCGTGCCGCTGGGGCGCAGCTCGCCGCGCCAGCAGCGCTACGGGCGCATGATGCTGGCCCTGCTGGCCTACATGGTGGGCACCAACCTGACCTTCATCGGCGCCGGCTGGATCGCCGACGGCAAGATTCCCGGCGCGCTGGGCCTGTGGTGGCTGACCCTGCCGCTGCTGGCGTTCGCCATCTGGATGTACGCGCGCGATGGCCGCCTGGCCCGCCCGAAGGGAGGCCGCGCATGAAGCTGCGCCCGATGCGTTTCGATTTCTACCTGGGCCGTGCGGTGTTCACCACCGTGCTGCTCACCTGGGCGGTGCTGACCGGCCTGGACGTGGTGATGGCCTTCTCCGGTGAGTTCAAGGACATCGGCAAGAACGGCTATTCGCTGGGCCACGCCGCGGCGTGGGTGCTGTACACCGTGCCCCGCCGCGCCTACACCTTCTTCCCCACCGCCGCGGTGATCGGGGCGCTGATGGGTCTGGGTCAGCTGGCGGCCACCTCCGAACTGACCGCGCTGCGTGCGCTGGGCTTGTCGCGCAAGCGCCTGAGCGTGTCAGTGGCCATCGCCCTGTCGCTGCTGACCGGGCTGATGGTGATCAGTGCCGAAACGGTGGGCCCGTGGGGCCAGAACCGCGCCGATGCGCTGAAGATGAGCGCCAAGTGGGGCACCGACATCGCCGTGGCCCGCTATTCGGGCATGTGGGCGCGCGAGGGCGATACCTTCCTGAACGCGGCCAGCGGCGAAGAGCAGCTGGTAGGCGAGAAGGGCACGCGGCTGATCCTGCGCGATGTACGCCTGTACCAGATTGCCGACGACGGCCGCATCGCCACGCTCACCCATGCCGCCACTGCCGAGCACGACAAGGACGGCTGGGTGCTGACCGGCGTGCGCCGCGATACCTTCGGCGAACGTTCGGCCACCCGCCAGGAAGTGGCCCGCGAACCGTGGAATTCGAAGCTGGATGCCGGCGCGCTGGCCACCGGCATCGCCAAGCCGCGCAACCTGAGCGTGTCCGAGCTGAGCACCAGCATTGCCTACCGCGAGCGCAACGGCCTGGATGCGCGTGATTTCGAGGATGTGTACTGGAGCCGCTGGTTCTACCCGGTGAACGTGCTGGCGCTGTGCCTGGCCGCCGTGCCGTTCGCCTTCGGTTCGCTGCGCAGCGGCGGCATGGGCAAGCGCCTGTTCCTGGGCATCCTGTTCGCGCTGGGCTTCTGGCTGCTGCAGTTGTTCTTCGGCCGCATGGCCGGTGCGTTGAAGTTCGATTACCGCATTGCCTACGCGTTGCCGCCCATCGTCATGCTGGCGGTGTCCGGCTGGCTGTTCAGGCGCCGGTAGCGTCGGCACGGCCGCAGGCCGCCCTCACCCCGTTTCAAAGGACCCGGCGGGTCCGCGCCTTTCCGCGCGGGCCCTGCCTTCAACGCGAGCGCGCGCGTTGCGCGCTTCGCTTTACTTCAAGGATGAACATGATCCGCGCACGTCTGTTGCCCTCGCTTGCCGCCCTGCTGTTGCTGGTGGGCTGCTCTGGTCCGGTCGACTTCGAGATTGACAACCCCACCGACACGCCGGTCACCCTGACCATCGACGCGCAGCCGCACGTCATTCCGGCGCACACCACCGTACCGGTCAGCCTGGAGCCCGGTCAGCACCGGCTGCAGAGCGAGAAGATCGGCACGGTGCGCATGGTGGTCTACGCCGACGGCATCGGTGGCCTGATCAACCCGACGTTGGGCGAGTACGTGATCGTCACCGAGCAGTACGTCACCAACAAGACCAATTCCGGCGGGCTGGTGTCGAAGGTCGAGCTCAATGACGTGGTGATCGACGGCCCGTACGTGAAGGCGACCGGCCTGTTCATTCCGCGCAGCTGGGATGTGGGCCTGCTGGGCGAACTACCGACCACGGTGGTCTCCAACAGCCCGGACACGTCGTCGGACTACCGCACCAAGCTCTTCAACGTGCCCGGTTTCTTCGAATACCTGGACGCCGAGGACGATCTGCGGGCCGCCTTCGGGCCCGCGGGCTACCAGCCGCCGCAGGCAACCGTTGAGTTCACCGAAACCAGCCTGCCCGAGCTGCCGGCCGCGTTCGAGGAACAGGGCAAGCCGATGCGCGACGTGTACGCGCAGTACCTGGCCGCCAGCGATGCCGGTGAGCAGAAGCGCCTGAAGAAGGCCAGCCTGAAGCTGTGGCAGGAATTCGCCAAGGCCCAGGGCAAGCTCAACGGCAAGATTCCGGTGCCCGATGACGTCAAGGCCACCGCGTTCTCGTCGCAGTTCTTCGAACTGTGGGCGCAGCCGGCGGTGATCCTGCCGGCGGACCGGTAACGTCGAGCTTGCTCGACGGACCAACGGTGCAGTCGAGCAAGCTCGACTCTACTTCGGTAGCGCCGGGCCATGCCCGGCGGATTCCTTCAGCGCTTGGGCACCCGCACCATGCGGGTGCCGCTGGCGCGGTCGTGCCAGGTCAGGCGTTCGCGATCCAGCCACGCCCACCAGAACCCCAGCCCGCCCAGCAGCAGCGACAGCGTGCCCATGGCGAAACGCCGCCACAACTGGCCGCGCCGCAGCGCCGTGCCATCGCGCGTTTCCAGCTTCAGCCGCCACGGGCGCATGCCCAGCGTCTGCCCGCCGCGCCGCCAACTGGCCGTGGCATAGGCACCGGTGATGACCCAGCACACCGCCCACAGCAGCCACTGCCAGGCGCTGAACGGTGCGATGTTTTCGCGCTGCGCGTGGCCGCTGACCGTATAGGCCACGGTGAACACCGTGCCGGCCAGCATCCACAGCGCCAGCACCGGCCACAGGTCGTAGAACAGGGCCAGCAGGCGCCACAGCAGCAACGTGCGGGGGCGATCGGAACCGGGCGCGGCCACGGAGGCCGTTTCACTGGCGGGGCTGGACATGCGCCGAGCATACGCAAAGCTGGCCCTGCCCGCAGCGGCCCACGTATCCTGCGTGCATGGCCGTTGTTTCCACCCCCGCCGAGCGTCGCCAACTGGTCCAGCAACTGCCCGAGCCGCGCGGCGAAGACAGTGCGCGCATCCAGCGTTTCCTGGACGCGGCCTGGGCCGAGAACGGCCTGGCCCGTGCCACCCTGGACAGCTATCGGCGCGATCTGGAAGGCCTGGCGCGCTGGCTGGATGGTCGCGATGGCGGACTGGCCGGGGTAGAGCGCCCGGGCCTGTTCGATTACCTGGCCTGGCGCACGCGTCATGGCTGGTCGCCGCGCAGCAACGCCCGTCTGCTGTCGGCCCTGCGCGCCTTCTTCGCCGATGCCGTGCGCCGTGGCGAGCGCAGCGAGGACCCCAGTGCGCTGCTGGACCCACCGAAGCTGCCGCGCCTGCTGCCCAAGGCCCTGGCCGAGAGCCAGATCGATGCGCTGCTGGCGGCACCGGATATCGACAGCCCGCTGGGCCTGCGCGACCGCGCCATGCTGGAACTGATGTACGCCGCGGGCCTGCGCGTGAGCGAACTGGTGCTGCTGCCGGCCACGGCCGTGAACCTGCGCCAGGGCGTGCTGCGGGTGACCGGCAAGGGCAGCAAGGAACGGCTGGTGCCGCTGGGCGAAGAGTCGCAGCACTGGCTGGAACGTTACCTGCACGACGCGCGCCCGCTGATGGTGGGCAAGGGCAAGGTGCAGGCCCTGGCCGATGGGCAGACGCCGTTGTTCATCGAACCCAGCCTGCACGCACTCACCCGGCAGGCGTTCTGGCACCTGGTCAAGCGGCACGCGCAGGTGGCCGGCATCGATCCGGCGCGGATCAGCCCGCACGGCCTGCGCCACAGCTTCGCCACCCACCTGCTGAACCGCGGTGCAGACCTGCGCGCGCTGCAGATGCTGCTGGGCCACAGCTCGCTGTCCACCACCCAGATCTACACGCTGGTGGCGCGCGAGCACCTGCAGCAGCTGCACGCCCGCCACCACCCACGCGGCTGAGCGGGCGGCTGAACGCGCGTGCGGGTGTGTGCTCGCGTTCGCGGTGCCACTTCCGGGCCTGTGTCAGAATCGCAAGTCATCTTCCCAGCAGGTTGCTCCATGCTCCGATTCGCCATTGCCGCTGTGTTCGGCGCGCTCAGCCTGACCGCCTGTGCGCAGCCGGCACCGCCCGCCGCCAAGGCCCCTGCTGCTGCGGCCCCCCGGCCGGCGGCGGCCAACCCTGCCGCCGAACAGGCAGTGCGCACCGCGCTGTCGGCGCTGAACCCGGGCTTCACCATCGACTACATCGGCGCCGCGCCGTTCCCCGGCTTCCGCGAAGTGCTGGTGTCGGGCCAGCTGCTGTACGTGTCCGACGATGGCCGCTACCTGTTCCAGTCGCAGCCGTATGACACCCAGGCGCGTGGGCCGGCCAACAGTGCCGGGCTGCTGGATTACCGGCGTGGCCTGCTGGCCAAGGCCAACCATGGCGACCGCATCGTGTTCGCCGCGCCGAATGCCAAGTACACCATCAGCGTGTTCACCGACATTGAGTGCGGGTACTGCCGCAAGCTGCACCAGGACATCGCCGAGCTCAACCGCAACGGCATCACCGTGGAATACCTGGCGTTCCCGCGCATGGGGCTGGGCAGCAAGGACTACACCGACATGATCTCGGTCTGGTGCGCGGCCGACCGCCGCCAGGCACTGACCAACGCCAAGCGCGGTGGCAGTGTGCCGGCCAAGAACTGCACCAACCCGGTGGCCATGCAGTACGCACTGGGCCAGCAGCTGGGCGTGAGTGGCACGCCGGCCATCTTCGCGCCCGACGGCACCCAGCTGGGCGGCTACCTGCCGCCGGCACAGCTGCGCGCCGCGCTGGAAAAGCTGTCGGCCAAGCGTTGATTGAATTGCCGCCGGGCGTGACCCGGCGCTACCGTGGATCGCGTTGGTAGCGCCGGGCCATGCCCGGCGGATGTCGCACGTTTTCCTTACTTCAAGCCATCACTGACCGCCTTGGTCAGCGTGCCCTGCGCATCGTCGCCGCTGAATTCCCAGACGAACGCGCCGCCCAGGGCCTGGGTCTTCACGTACCCCATCTTGCGGGTGATGTTGGCCGGGGTGTCGAAGCTCCACAGCGTGCTGCCGTTGTAGATCCAGGTGGCACCGGCAGTGTTGTCGGTGTAGCTGGACCAGGCCAGGTTCTTCAGCACCTTCCAGTCTTCGATGCCCGCTTCGTAGGTACCCGGCGCCGCACCGGTGGCGGTCTGGTACAGCCCGTTGTTGGCATTGGCCACCCCGGTCCAGCCACGCCCGTAGTAGCCGATGCCCAGGTTCAACTTGGCTGCCGGCACGCCGCGGCTGATGAACGCCTCGATCGCATCGTTGCTGTTGTACTGCGCGGTATCACCGGTGGACGGATCATTCGGCGAATCGAACAGCGCCGAGTGGTGGTTGGTCTTCGCATCCCACGCGCCGTGGAAGTCGTAGGTCATCACGTTGATGTAGTCCAGGTACGGGTGGTACGCGGCCGGGTCGGTCACCCGCACCTTGTCGATGCCGGCACCCACCGCCACGGTCAGCAGCAGCCCGGGGCGCACCGCATCCAGCTGGCGGCGGAACTCGGCCAGCAGAGCGGTGAAGTTGGCGTTGTCCTCCGGCGTGCCGCAGGCCAGGCCACAGGCCACGGGGTATTCCCAGTCGATGTCGATGCCGTCGAACACGCCCAGTGCCGCACCGGTGCCGCCGGCGCCGTCGGTCACCGGCAGGTTGCCCTTGATGTAGGCATCGATGCACGAGGCCACGAACGCCTGCCGGTTGGCCGGTTGTGCGGCGCTGGAGAAACCACGCGACCAGGTCCAGCCGCCCAGCGAGATCAGCACCTTCACGTTGGGGTACTTCGCCTTCAGCTGCTTCAACTGGTTCCAGTTGCCGCGCAGCGGCTGGTCCCAGGTATCGGCGCTGCCGCTCACGCTTTCGCCGGCACCGAAGGCCTTGGTGTAGTCGGCGAAGGCATCGCCGCCCACGCCCGTGTTCGGGTCGGAGGCCTGGGTGACGCCCACTTCGCAGCGGTTGTTGCGCACGTTGCCGAAGGCGTAGTTGATATGGGTGAGACGGGCGGCCGAGCCGCTGCTGTCGATGTTCTTCACCCGGTAGTTGCGGCCGTAGATGCCCCACTGGGTGAAGTAGCCGATGACCCGCTTGCCGGTGCCGCCGCCGCTGTCGGCCAGGGTGGTGGCGCTGGTCGCGGTGCCTTGCGCCGAGGCATTGCCGGCGTTGTCGCGGGCCCGCACGCGGTAGCTGTAGGTGGTGGAGGCCGTCAGGCCACCGTCGACATAGCTGGCGCTGGACGGCGAGCCGACCAGGCTGCCGTTGCGGTACACGTCGTAGCCGGCCACACCGCTGCCGCCGGTGTTGTCGGTGGACGGGCTCCAGCTGAGCGCGATGCTGCTGGACGTGCGCGTTCCCACCGTCAGGCCGCCGGGCACGCTGGGGGCGGTGGTATCGCCACTGGCCGCGTTCACCGTGATGGTGATGGTGGGCGTGCTGGTGGTGGCGTTGTTGTTGTCGGTGGCGACCGCGCGCAGGGTGTGGCTGCCGACGCTGGCGTTGGCCCAGCTTGCGCTGTACGGCGCGCTGGTGTCCACCCCGATCGAGCTGCCATCGCGGAAGAACTCGACCTTGCTGACGCTGCCGTCGGCGTCGCTGGCGGTGGCGTTGACCGTGATCGTGCTGCCGGCGCTGAAGCTGGCGCCATTGGCCGGGGAGGTCAGGCTGACCACCGGCGGCTGGTTGGTGCCGCTGCCATCACAGGCGCCCAGGTTGGTGTAGTACGGCGCACCGGCCGGGTGGTCCGGTGGGGCGTTCCAGATGTCCTGGTTGGCCCGGTAGAGCACGCCGGCCTTCTGCAGGGTATCGCCGGCCCGGTAGATCTTGGCCTGGTCCCATTCGGCCACGCCGGCACAGCTGGCGGCCTGGGCCAGGCCGGGCAGGGCGGCGGCCCCGGCGGCCAGGGCCAGCAGCCAGGCGAGGCGGCGCGGGCGACAGCGGCGGGGGGAAGGTTCGGCACTGCGTACATCGGCACTCTGCACAAACGTGTCGTACATGGTGTTTCTCCGATCGACCAAGAGGCGCGCGGGCCCCGATGGCACCGCGCGTAACGCAGGTCCGGGCGTCGCCGGGGAAGGCGACGGTGGGAGCGGACGGGGTACCTGGCCGGGCCGGGGAGAGAGTCCGGCTGGCCGGGTAGGGACAACGTTGTCATCAATTGCCGGGTCAATCCGTGAGCCAGCGCATGGTTCCGCGATTCCGGGGTTCCCGCGATTCCCGCGAAGAGCGGCGCTGGCGCGCGGTTGGCTGCCATCGGCGGGGCCCCCTCGTGGCTGGGGATTGCCGCGAACAGCGGATTTCCGTGGGTTGGCCGGGCGGGTGGGGTCAGGCGGGGACGCCGTAAACCCGTCCATGGGGGCTTAGCCGCGGCATCCATGCCGCGGATACCCCGCCTGACCCCACCCGCCCGGCCTTGGACAGGTTCCTGCGCGCGCCAGCCACGAAAGACAAGAAGAAAAGATCAAAAGCAGAAGCAGAAGCAGAAGCCGGTCGCTTCGCTCTCATCCACGCATGGCGTGGATCTACCCGTTCCCGGGACCGCCAGTAGATCCACGCCATGCGTGGATGGATCCATCAGATATCGCAACACATCCGGGGTCAGAGCCCGTTGCGAGGCAACGGGATCCGACCCTGTGCCGTTCCGGCAGCTCGCGGGAAACCGCTCGACCAGTGCCCATACCGCGGTGGCCACGAAGGCGGCGCCGTACAGCAGTGCACCGGCCGGGCGGCGCGCCAGCAGCAGGGCACCGGCCAGCGCCGATCCCAGACCCATCAGCAGGAAATACCAACTACCGCCCAGCTGGGCCAGGTGGGTCCGGTTGCGGGGGTGTCCGCGGCATGGATGCCGCGGCCAAGCCTACAGGGACGTCCTTGCGGCGTCCCCCCCACCCGGCCCCCCCCCGCCAGCCCCCAGCGAACCGGCTGTTGCTCTGGCTCTTGCTTCGGCTCTGGCCGTCGCCTTGGGTTCGGCGGGGGCCGGGCGCCGCCCGGCCGAAGCCCACCCCCCGGTTCCGGTACAATGTCGGGCCCGTTTCCCAACTACGGTTCCCCGGACATGATGGTCCTCGAGGGCGCGCCCGCCCTGTCGCCGTTCCGCCGCGAACGTCTTGAATCCCGCCTGCAGTCCATCGCTCCCTCCCTGCGCATCAGCGGCGCCTGGCACGTCTACTTCGTGCAGCCCGAAGGCACGGCCGCGCCCGACGTGGCCACCCTGTGCCGCATCCTGGAAGCCCAGCCGCAGGCGCAGGCCGTGGCCGACGGTGCGGTCAGCCGCGTCGTGGTGCCCCGCCTGGGCACGCTGTCGCCGTGGTCCAGCAAGGCCACCGAACTGGTGCGCGGTGCCGGCCAGCCGGTCAGCCGGGTGGAACGCGGCCTGCGCATCGACGTGCTGGGCTGGCCGGCCGATGCCGCCGCCCAGCAGGCCCTGGTGAAGGCCCTGCATGACCCGATGACGCAGTCGGTGCTGGAATCGGCCGAGCAGGGCCAAGCGCTGTTCAGCAGCCCGGCGCGCGGCGAACTGGAACGCGTGCCGGTGGACCAGCTGGAGGCCGCCAACCAGCGCCTCGGCCTGGCCATGGCCCAGGACGAGATCGACTACCTGCGCGAACGCTTCACCGCGCTGGGCCGCTCGCCCTCGGACGTGGAACTGATGATGTTCGCGCAGGCCAATTCCGAGCACTGCCGGCACAAGATCTTCAACGCCAGCTGGACCATCGACGGCCAGGAACAGGACCGTTCGCTGTTCCGCATGATCAAGAACACCCACCAGCAGACCCCGCAGCACACGCTCAGCGCGTACAGCGACAATGCCGCGGTGATCGAAGGCCATCCGGCCTCGCGCTACCGCCCTGATCCGGCCACCGGCGAATACCGCCGCGAGCCGCAGGTGCCCAGCGCGTTTCAGATCAAGGTGGAAACGCATAACCACCCGACCGCGATCGCGCCGTTCCCGGGTGCTTCGACCGGCAATGGCGGCGAGATCCGCGATGAAGGCGCTACCGGCCGTGGCGGCAAGCCGAAGGCCGGCCTGTCCGGTTTCTCGGTCTCGCACCTGCGCATTCCCGAGCTGCCGCAGCCGTGGGAAGCGCCGCGCGCGCTGAACCCGCGCATGGCGCCGGCACTGGAAATCATGACCGATGGCCCGCTCGGCGGCGCCGCGTTCAACAACGAGTTCGGCCGCCCGAACCTGCTCGGTTACTTCCGCAGCTTCGAGCTGCCCGAAGGCGCCGATCTGGTCCGCGCCTACGACAAGCCGATCATGCTGGCCGGTGGCCTGGGCGCGATCGATCGCATCCAGGTCGACAAGATCAAGCTGCAGGCCGGTGATGCTGTCATCGTGCTGGGTGGCCCGGCCATGCTGATCGGCCTGGGCGGCGGTGCCGCCAGTTCGGTGGCCTCCGGCGAAAGCGCCGAGGACCTGGACTTCGCCAGCGTGCAGCGCGATAACCCGGAAATGGAACGCCGCTGCCAGGAGGTCATCGACCGCTGCGTGGCGATGGGCGCCAACAACCCGATCAAGTTCTTCCACGACGTCGGCGCCGGTGGCCTGTCCAACGCCATCCCCGAGCTGCTGCACGATTCGAACGTGGGCGGCGTGATCGACCTGGGCAAGGTGCCCACCGATGACCCGTCGCTGTCGCCGATGCAGCTGTGGTGCAACGAATCGCAGGAACGCTACGTACTGGGCGTGGCCCAGGAACGCCTGGCCGAGTTCGCCGCGCTGTGCGCGCGCGAGCGCTGCCCGTTCGCTGCGGTGGGCGTGGCCACGGCCGAAGAGCACCTGGTGGTGGCCTATGGCGCCGTGCCGGGCCACACCCCGGCCGACGCGCCGATCGACCTGCCGATGGACGTGCTGTTCGGCAAGCCGCCGAAGATGCACCGCGACACCGCGCACCCGCCGGCCCCGCGCTGGCCGGCGCTGAAGACCGGCGGGCTGGATCTGCAGGAAGCCGGTCTGCGCGTGCTGGCGCACCCCACCGTGGCGTCGAAGAACTTCCTGGTCACCATTGGTGACCGCAGCGTGGGCGGCCTGACCGCGCGCGAACAGATGGTCGGCCCGTGGCAGCTGCCGGTGGCCGACGTGGCCATCACCCTGGCCGACTTCGACGGCGTGGCCGGCGAAGCGATGTCGCTGGGCGAGCGCACGCCGCTGGCCCTGCTCGATGCCGCCGCTTCGGCGCGCATGGCCGTGGGCGAAGCGCTGACCAACCTGTGCGCGGCCCCGGTCGACGCGCTGGATGAGATCAAGCTGTCGGCGAACTGGATGGCCGCCGCCGGCCACCCGGGCGAAGACGCGCTGCTGTACGACGCGGTGAAGGCGGTGGGCATGGAACTGTGCCCGCAGCTGGACATCAGCATTCCGGTGGGCAAGGACTCGCTGTCCATGCAGGCGCAGTGGCACGACCAGGGCGAAGCCCACAAGAGCGTGTCGCCGGTGTCGCTGGTCATATCCGCGTTCGCGCCGGTGGCCGATGTGCGCCAGCAGCTGACCCCGCTGCTCGACCGCGAGGTGGACAGCGAGCTGTGGCTGATCGGCCTCGGTGCCGGCAAGCAGCGTCTGGGCGGTTCGATCCTGGCCCAGGTGCATGCCGACCAGGGCGATCTGCCGGCCTTTGCCGGTGCCGCCCCGGACCTGGACGACCCGCAGCGCCTGCGTGGCTTCTTCGAACTGATCCGCGATGCGCGCCAGGCGGGCCTGCTGCGTGCGTACCACGACCGCAGCGATGGCGGTGCCTTCGCCGCGCTGTGCGAAATGGCCTTCACCTCGCGCCTGGGCCTGGACATCACCCTCGATGCCTGGGGCGATGATCCGTTCCGCAGCCTTTTCAATGAAGAACTGGGTGCGGTGGTGCAGATTGCCCGCGAAGACCGCGCCGCGTTCGCCGATCTGGTCGAGCGCCACGCGTTGATCGAGTGCGCACAGCGCATCGCCAAGCCGACCACCGCACCGGTGGTGCGCGTATCGCTGGGCGGCGAAAACCTGGCCGAGTGGCGCTGGGAAGCGCTGTTCGACGCCTGGTGGTCGGTCACCCACGCCATGCAGAAGCGCCGCGACAACCCGGAAAACGCCGACGCCGAGCGCGAGATCGCCCGTGCCTTCAACGCACCGGGCCTGAAGCCGAAGCTCAGCTTCGACCTCGCCGAGGACGTGGCAGCGCCGTTCATCAACACAGGTGCGCGCCCGCGCGTGGCGGTGCTGCGCGAGCAGGGCGTGAATGGCCAGATTGAAATGGCCAACGCCTTCGAACGTGCCGGCTTGAGCGCGTTCGACGTGCACATGAGCGATCTGATCGAAGGTCGCGTGGCCCTGCAGGACTTCACCGGCCTGGTCGCCTGTGGCGGCTTCAGCTACGGCGACGTGCTGGGTGCCGGCCGTGGCTGGGCCACCTCGGTGCTGGAACGCAGCGCACTGCGCGATGCCTTCGCCGCGTTCTTCGCCCGCGAAGACAGCTTTGCGCTGGGCGTGTGCAACGGCTGCCAGATGATGAGCCAGCTGAAGGACATCATTCCCGGTGCCGAGCACTGGCCGCAGTTCCGCCGCAACGCCAGCGAGCAGTTCGAAGCCCGCACCGCGCTGCTGGAAGTGGTGGAATCGCCGTCGATCCTGCTGCGTGGCATGGCCGGCTCGCGCCTGCAGGTGGCCGTGGCCCACGGCGAAGGCCGTGCAGTGTTCGCCAATGCGGTGGACCAGGCGGCCGCGCGCGTGTCGCTGCGCTACATTGATGGCAACGGCAACGTGGCCAGCCAGTACCCGCTGAACCCGAACGGTTCGCCGGACGGCATCACCGGCCTGACCAGCAGCGACGGCCGGGTGACCATCATGATGCCGCACCCCGAGCGCACCCCGCGCGCGCTCAACCTGAGCTGGGCACCGGCGGAATGGCAGGGTGATTCGCCGTGGATGCGGATGTTCCGCAACGCACGCGTCTGGTGCGGCTGATCGTCCACCCCGCGCACGCGCCAATTCGATGACGTATGGAAACCCGCCGGCAACCCCGGCGGGTTTTTGTTTGTATTGCGTGAATATCGTGTGCTGTCCACGAGTTACAGCGCGTTACACGCGCTACGACATGTTCACGTGGTTCTAACGAAATAACCGCATAAACGCATAAAACGGTGAACTGGTTCACGACAGTAGGTTTTGTTCCGTCAAACTCTTGACGGAAGATAATCTTCACGTTAACACTGCCAGTCCGTTTTGAATTCATTCATTTCGTAGTAACGCATTGCGCAACGGAAGGCGCTCTTGCCTCTCTGCGCGTTCTGCGCGAACACCGTCGTAAATCACGCGAATAGACGCCCCCAGGGGACGTTGGGCCGGATGGCCCAGCGATGGCGTTGCTTTGCCTAAAAACCAGTCCACTCAGGAGCCGTATCGATGAATCGGATTTATCGCAAGGTCTGGAACAAAGCATTGGGTCAGTTGGTCGTTGCCTCGGAACTGGCAACCTCGGACCAGGCCGGTACGGTTGTCGACAAGCGGCAGAAGCAGGGCGGCAGCGCGCCAACGGTGCTTGCCGCCGGCCTGCTGATGGCCCTGGGCTGGACAAGCCTGGCGCAGGCGCAGTCGGTGGAAGTGGGCGGCAACGCCAATTGCGTAACGATCAGCAGCAGCGTGATCGACCAGTGCGTGGTCGATGGCAGCGCCAACGCCAGTGGCCGCAACGCCGTTGCGGTCGGCACCGGCAGCACCGCCAGCGCGGCCAACAGCGTGGCGCTGGGCGCAGGCTCGACGGCCAACCGCGCCAACACGGTGTCGGTCGGCGCCAGCGGCAACGAACGGCAGATCACCAACGTGGCCGCGGGCACGGCGGCCACCGATGCAGTAAATCGCGCGCAGCTGGATGCACAGGCACAGGCACAGGCGCAGGCCACCCGGGCCGCACTGGCCGCGGCCACTGCAGAAGGCAGCCGCTACTTCAAGGCCGACGGTGCCGGCGATGACAGCGACGCGGCGCAGATCGACGGCGAGGGCGCATTGGCCGCCGGCGCCGACGCCACGGCCAGCGGCGACGACACCACCGCGTTGGGCAGCGCCGCGCAGGCCAGCGCCGACAGCGCGACGGCCGTCGGTGCGCAGGCCCAGGCCAGCGGCAGCGGCAGCACCAGCGTTGGTGCCGGCAGCGTCGCCAGTGGTACCGCATCGGCCAGCTTCGGCGTCGGCGCCGAAGCCACCGGCGGCTACAGCACCGCGCTTGGCGGCTTGTCCAACGCATCTGCATTCAACGCCACGGCGGTCGGCAATGCCGCCAACGCCACTGGCTCCAGCAGCGTCGCGGTCGGCGGTGATGCACAGGCCAGCGGTGCCAACAGCACCGCCACCGGCCAGGCGAGCATTGCCAGCGGCACCAACAGCGTGGCGGTCGGTGGCGCCCTGTTCGGCCTGCTCGCGACTGAAGCATCGGGCGATTACTCCACCGCCGTCGGTGGCGGCGCGTGGGCGCCGGGTACCAACAGCACGGCACTGGGCAATGCCGCCGAAGCGCAGGGCGACAACAGCGTCGCCCTGGGTGCTGACTCCATCGCCAACCGTGACAACACCGTGTCGGTGGGTGGCGCAGGCAACACGCGCCAGATCACCAACGTGGCCGCCGGCACCGAAGGCACCGATGCGGTGAACAAGGACCAGCTGGATGCAGTGGCCGCCGCCGCCGAAGCCACCAGCAAGTATTTCCAGGCCAGCGGCAGTGACGACAGCGACGCCGGCGCACTGGCCGAGGGCGACAGCGCACTGGCCGCCGGTGAAGCGGCCAATGCCATCGGCGATGGCACCACCGCACTGGGCGGCGGCGCACTGGCCATTGCGGCCAACGCGACGGCCGTGGGCTACAACAGCTCGGCCACCGGCGAAAATGCCGCCGCCGTGGGCAGCAACGCGCAGGCCAGCGGCAGCGACAGTGCCGCCCTGGGCAGCGGCGCGGTGGCCAGCGAAGTGAGCAGCACCGCGACCGGTACCGGCGCGCAGGCCACCGGCGTGTACAGCACCGCCAACGGTGCCGAAGCCATCGCCAGCGGCGCGCAGTCGCTGTCCAGCGGCTTCCGCGCTTCGGCCTCGGCCGATGGCACCACTGCCGTGGGTGGCTACAGCGAAGCCAGCGGTCGCCTCGGTTCGGCACTGGGCTACGGCACCCTGGCCAGCGGTGCCAACAGCACCGCCGCAGGTGTGTTCGCCACCGCCACGGGCGCCGGTTCGGTGGCCGTGGGTGAGGCCAGCGAAGCCAGCGGCGATGAGAGCGTGGCCATCGGCGGCAGCACCTACTTCGGCCTGATTCCGGCGCGCGCCAGCGGCTACGGTGCGGCGGCCTACGGTGCCGGCGCCTGGGCCACCGAAGACTATGCAACGGCTATCGGCTGGAACGCCTGGGCCGATGGTGCGCAGTCCACCGCACTGGGCGCCAGCGCCACCGCCAATGGCAGCAACAGCGTGGCCATCGGTGCGGCCTCGCAGGCCGACCGTGACAACACGGTGGCCGTCGGCGCCGACGGCAACGAACGCCAGATCACCCACGTGGCCGACGGTACCGAAGCTACCGATGCGGTGAACAAGGGCCAGCTGGATGCAGTGGCCAGCGTGGCCGAAAACACCAGCACCTACTTCAAGGCCACCGGCAGTGATGACAGCAGCGCCGGTGCGTTCGCCGATGGCAGCAATGCCACCGCCGCCGGTGAGGCCGCCAATGCCCTGGGCAATGGCACCACCGCACTCGGCAGCGGCGCCACCGCGGTCAACAGCAACGCCACAGCGGTGGGCTTCAACGCATTGGCCAGCGGCCAGAACAGCGCTGCCTTCGGCAACAACGCGCAGGCCGTCGGCCCGGGCAGCGTGGCCGTCGGTGGTGCCGCGGTGGATGAGCAGGGCAACCCGCTGATCACCAACGGCGGCGTGCCGGTCGATACCGGTGCGACCAGCGCCGGCGTGGGCGGCACCGCCGTCGGTGCCAGTGCCGAAGCCGGTGGCTTCGCCTCCAGCGCCTACGGCGTGGGTGCCTATGCCGGCGGTGCGCAGTCGGCGGCGTTCGGCGCCGTGTCCAACGCCATTGGCGATTACTCCACCGCGCTGGGCACCAGCAGCGTGGCCACCGGCACCAGCAGCGTGGCCATCGGTGGCCCGGCCGACCTGATTCCCGGCCTGGGCTTCTTCGTGCAGACCCAGGCCAGTGGCGAAGCCGCCACGGCGGTCGGCGCCGGTGCCATTGCCAGCGGCGACTACGCCACGGCCAACGGCACGCTCACCGAAGCGTCGGGTGCCGAGGCGACGGCGGTGGGCTACTTCGCCTACGCACCGGGTGAACAGTCCAGCGCGCTGGGCGCACAGACCTGGGCCAGTGGCGCGCAGAGCACGGCGGTCGGCTTCTACGCCACCGCGCGCGGCGCCAACAGCGTGGCCCTCGGCGCGAACTCCGAAGCGGTGCGTGACAACAGCGTGGCCGTGGGCAGCAGCGGCAACGAACGGCAGATCACCAGCGTGGCCGCCGGTACCGAAGCCACCGATGCGGTGAACAAGGCGCAGCTCGATGCGGTGGCCGACACCGCCGATACCACCGCGCACTTCTTCCAGGCGCAGGCCGAAGAGGGCACCGATGCCGGTGCCTATGCCGAGGGCGCAGGTGCGGTCGCGGCCGGTTCGGCCAGCAATGCGATCGGTGCCGGCGCATTGGCGCAGGGTGCCGGTGCCGGCGCGCTGGGCGCCGATGCCGTGGCACTGGGCCGCAACACCTTCGCCGACGGCGATGGCGCGGTGGCCGTGGGTGGCCTGGGCCAGGCCTACGACGAGTACAACCAGCCGCTGCTGGACGACGAAGGCAACCCGGTGCAGGTGGGTACCACTGCGTCGGCCGGTTCCACGGCAGTGGGCAACGCGGCGCAGGCCACCGGGCTGACCAGCAATGCCTTCGGCAGCGGCGCGCAGGCCACCGGCGACAACAGCTTCGCGGCGGGCAGCAAGTCGCGCGCCACCGGCAGCTATGCCGTCGCCATCGGTGACAGCGCGTTTGCCAAGGCCGATGACAGCACCGCCGTGGGCGGTTACAGCACCGCCAGCGAAGCGGGCGCCACCGCGTTCGGTTCCGGCGCCTGGGCGACCGGCAGCAACGCCTCTGCGTTCGGCCCGGCCGCATGGGCAAGCGCCAATGGCGCCACCGCCATCGGCTACAACAGCTGGGCCAACGGCACCAGTTCCACGGCGGTCGGCCGTGGCGCCTTCAGCTACGGCGCCAACAGCGTGGCACTGGGCTTCCAGGCACTGGGCAACAGCATCAACAGCATCGCCATCGGCACCAACACGGTGGCCGGCGGTGAAAGCGCCATCGCACTGGGTGCTGGCAGCACGGCCAGCGGCAGCAATGCGGTCGCGCTGGGTGCAGGGTCGGTGGCCGATCGCGATGGCAGCGTGTCGGTGGGCAGTGCCGGCAACGAACGCCAGGTCACCAACGTGGCTGCCGGTACCCAGTCCACCGATGCGGTGAACAAGTCGCAGCTCGATGCAGTGGCCGCTGCCGGTGAAGCGACCAGCAAGTATTTCCAGGCCAGCGGCAGCGACGACAGCGATGCCGGCGCCTATGTGGAAGGGGACAACGCGCTGGCGGCCGGTGAAGCGGCCAATGCCATCGGTGACGGTGCCAGCGCGCTCGGCGCCGGTGCCAACGCCATCGGCAGCAACGCGCAGGCCATCGGCTTCAACGCTCTGGCCACCGCCGCCAACGCCAGCGCGGCCGGTGCCAATGCACAGGCCACCGGCGAGTACGCCACTGCGCACGGTGCCGAAAGTGAAGCCAGCGGCGAACAGAGTGCCGCCTTCGGCGCGGCCGCCGTGGCCAGTGGCGCCGGCAGTACCGCCAGCGGCGTGCTGTCCGAAGCCAGCGGCGAAGAAGCGGTGGCCGTGGGCTACTTCAGCACCGCCAGCGGCGAGGCATCCACCGCGGTGGGCAGCGAAAGCGTGGCCAGCGGCACCGCCTCGGCGGCCTTCGGCATCGGTGCCGAAGCCACCGGCGGTTACAGCACCGCCATCGGCGGCTATTCCAGCGCATCGGCGTTCAACGCCACCGCACTGGGCAACTTCGCCAACGCCTCCGGTTCCAACAGCGTCGCCCTGGGCGGCGATGCCGAGGCCACGGGCGCCTACAGCACCGCTACCGGCCAGGGCAGCCTGGCCACCGGCACCAATGCGGTGGCCGTCGGTGGTTCGTTGTTCGGCCTGCTGGCCACCGAAGCATCGGGTGACTACTCCACCGCCGTCGGTGGCGGCGCCTGGGCACCGGGTACCAACAGCACCGCGCTGGGCAACGCAGCCGAATCGCAGGGCGCCAACAGCGTCGCCCTGGGTGCCGACTCCATTGCCGACCGTGACAACACGGTGTCGGTGGGCGGTGCGGGCAATACGCGCCAGATCACCAACGTGGCCGCCGGTACCGAGGGCACCGATGCGGTGAACAAGGACCAGCTGGATGCAGTGGCCGCCGCCGCCGAAGCCACCAGCAAGTACTTCCAGGCCAGCGGCAGCGACGACAGCGACGCCGGCGCCTACGTGGAAGGCGAGAACGCGCTGGCGGCCGGTGAGGCGGCCAATGCCATCGGCGATGGCAGCACCGCCCTGGGCAGTGGCGCCACCGCCGTTGCGGCCAACGCCACCGCGGTCGGCTTCAACAGCCTGGCCACCGGCGGCAATGCGGCCGCGGTCGGCACCAACGCACAGGCCAGCGGCGAAGACAGTGCCGCCCTGGGCAGTGGCGCGGTCGCCAGTGCAGTGAGCAGCACCGCGACCGGTGCCGGCGCACAGGCCAGCGGCGTGTACAGCACTGCCAACGGCGCAGAAGCCATCGCCAGCGGCGCGCAGTCGCTGTCCAGCGGCTTCCGCGCTTCGGCTTCGGCCGACGGCACCACCGCGGTGGGCGGCTACAGCGAAGCCAGCGGTCGCCTCGGTTCGGCACTGGGCTACGGCACCCTGGCCAGCGGCGCCAACAGCACCGCGGCTGGCGTGTTCGCCACCGCCAGCGGCGCCGGTTCGGTGGCCGTGGGTAATGCCAGCGAGGCCAGCGGCGCTGAAAGCGTGGCCATCGGTGGAAGCACCTACTTCGGCCTGATTCCGGCCCGTGCCAGCGGTACCGGCTCGGCCGCGTTCGGTGCCGGTGCCTGGGCCACCGACGACTACGCCACCGCCATCGGCTGGAACGCCTGGGCCGATGCGGCCGACGCCACCGCGCTGGGCGCCAATGCCAGCGCCAGCGCAGCCAACAGCGTCGCGTTGGGCAGCGGTTCGCAGGCCACCCGTGCCAACACGGTGTCGGTCGGCACGGCCACCGCGCAGCGGCAGATCACCAACGTCGCCGCCGGTACCGAAGCCAGCGATGCAGTGAACAAGGGCCAGCTGGATGCGGTTGCCGCCACCGCCGATGCGGTCGGCCAGCGCTTCCAGGCCAGCGGCACCGGCACGGCCACGGCGTCGGGTACCGACGCGGTGGCCATCGGCGCCAACGCCACGGCCAGCGGCAGCCGCAGCAATGCGGTCGGCAGCGGTGCCACCGCCATCGGCAACGCCGCACTGGCGCTGGGTGCCAACAGTGGCGTCACCGGCAACAACTCGGTGGCCCTGGGTGCGGGTTCGCGCGCCGTGGAAGCCAACGTGGTGTCGGTCGGTGGTGGCAATGGCACCGCCGGTCCGGCCACCCGCCGCATCGTCAACGTGGCCGATGGCCGCATCGCCGCCGGCAGCACCGATGCGGTCACCGGTTCGCAGTTGAACGTGACCAACCAGCGCGTGGGTGCGGTGGAAACCCGCGTGGGTGATTTCGACTCGCGCATCGCCACCATGGAAACCAGCACCGCCAATGCCGTTGGCTACGACGATGCCAGCCGCGATCGCCTGACCCTGTCCGGCATCGACGGCACCACGATCGACAACGTGGGCGCCGGCAGCATCGCCGCCGGCAGCCGCCAGGCGGTCACCGGTGGCCAGCTGTTCCAGTCGCTCAGCGATGCCGCCAGCTTCCTCGGCGGTGGCGCCAGCGTCGGCCTGCAGGGCGTGTTCGTGGCACCGAACTACGTGATCCAGGGCAGCACCTACAGCAACGTGGGCGACGCACTGGGCGCGCTGGATCGCAAGGTGACCGAGCTGGACCAGCGCACCGCCGGTGGTTCCAGCCGCGCCAGCACCGCCAGCACCGCCACGGCCAGCCTGCGCAGCGCCAGCACCACCGCGCAGGCGTCGGTGGCCGAACTGTCCACCGCGGCCGAGTCGGATCCGGTGGCATCGCGCACCGACATTCCGGCCAAGCCCAGCGTGGGTGGCACCAGCGCCGCACAGCCGGCTGCCGCCGTCGGTGCGGTCAGCGTGGGTGAAGGCGCAGTCGCCAGTGCAGCCTCGTCCACCGCCATCGGCCAGGGCGCGACGGCCTCGGCCGCCAACGCGGTGGCCCTGGGCCAGGGTTCGATTGCCGATCGTGCCAACACCGTGTCGGTGGGCAGCGAGGGCAACGAACGCCAGGTCACCAATGTGGCCGCCGGTACGGCCGCCACCGATGCGGTGAACAAGAGCCAGCTGGACCGCGGCATCACCACCGCCAACAGCTACACCGACAGCCGCGTGCAGGCCGTCGCCGACAGCTTCGATGTGTTCAAGGGCGAAGTTGATGGACGCCTGCGCCACATGGATCGCCGCATCGACCGCCAGGGTGCGATGAGCGCGGCCATGCTGAACATGGCCACCAGTGCCGCCGGCATCCGCACCCAGAACCGGGTAGGCGTCGGCATCGGTTTCCAGGGCGGTGAATCGGCGATGTCGCTGGGCTACCAGCGTGCGATCAGCGATCGCGCCACGGTCACCCTGGGCGGTGCGTTCAGCAGTGATGACGCCTCGGTCGGCGTCGGTGCCGGCTTCGGCTGGTAAGCGGGAAGCGCGTGCCGGTGGCCACGTGCCACCGGCACGTCATGCAGTGAAGGCCTGAGGGGGCGAGGCACGGCAACCCTGGTGGGCCAGCCAGGGCAGTCGCAGGGAATGATGGCCGTAGTGAGCTCCGCCCGTGCAATGGGTGGAGAAGGAAAGCTCAACCATGACCTTGAAGAGGATTTCGAACGTGACCAAGAAGCAGAACCTTCGCATCAACGTACTGGCTGCCGCCGTGCTGTCGCTGACGGTCGGCGTCGGTGCCGCCCATGCGATCAATCCGGGCACGCCCAGCGCACCGGCCCGTGTGGCCAGCGCCGACCAGCAGGCCGTGGACGGCATCATCGTCAAGTACCGCACCGGTACCGCCGCCGCCAGTGACCGTTCGAGCAAGCTCACCGTCGTGCAGTCGGCGCTGTCGCGCGCGATTGTCAGCAGCGGCACCAGCAGCCGCGCGTTGTCGCTGTCGCCGCAGGTCGAGCGCAAGCTGGGCACCGGTGGCGATCTGATCCGCCTGAAGTCGCGCCTGGCCGGCGCGGAAATGAAGAAGGTGCTGGCCGAACTGAACGCCGATCCGTCGGTGCAGTACGCCGTGGCCAACGTGCGCCTGCAGCGTTCGGACCTGCGCGCCAGCAATGCGCAGCCGGCACTGGTGCCCAACGATCCGAACTACGCCCAGTACCAGTGGAACTTCTACAACGCCACCAGCGGCGTGAACGCGCCGGCGGCGTGGGATGTCTCGCAGGGCGAAGGCGTGGTCGTGGCCGTGCTCGACACCGGCATCCTGCCGGGCGTGCCGGACTTCGGCGACAACCTGCTGCCGGGCTACGACTTCATCAGCGACAAGGAATCCTCGCGCCGCCCGACCGACGGCCGCGCGCCGGGCGCCACCGACTACGGCGACTGGGTGGAAACGGCCAACGAGTGCTACAACGGCTCGCAGCCGGAAGGCAGCTCCTGGCACGGCACCCACGTGGCCGGCACCATCGCCGAAGTGACCAACAACGGCAGCGCGCTGGCAGGCCTGGCCTACAAGGCCAAGGTGCTGCCGGTGCGCGTGCTCGGCAAGTGCGGCGGCACCCTGGCCGACATCAGCGACGCCATCACCTGGGCCTCCGGTGGCACCGTGGCCGGCATTCCGGCCAACACCACCCCGGCTGAAATCATCAACATGAGCCTGGGCGGCGGCGGCGCGTGCGACGCGGCCTACCAGGATGCGATCAACGGCGCCGTCTCGCGCGGCACCCTGGTGGTGGTAGCCGCCGGCAACGAAACCGACAACGCCGCCAACTACCGTCCGTCCAGCTGCGCCAACGTGGTCTCGGTCGGCGCCACCCGCGTCACCGGCGGCATCACCTACTACTCCAACTACGGCACGGTGGTCGATCTGGCCGCACCGGGTGGCGGTGGCAGCGTGGACGGCAACCCGAACGGCTACATCTGGCAGGTCGGCTCCAGCTCCGACACCACCCCCGATGCCGGTGAGTGGGTGCTGATGGGCAAGGGCGGTACCTCCATGTCCTCGCCGCACGTGGCGGCCGTGGCCGCCCTGGTGCAGAGCGCACTGGCTGCCAATGGCAAGGATCCGCTCAGCCCGGCTGAACTGGAAACGCTGCTGAAGCAGTCGGCACGTCGCTTCCCGGTCACCATTCCGGCCGCCACCCCGATCGGCACCGGCATCGTCGATGCCAAGGCCGCACTGGATGCCGCGCTGAAGGAACCGTGCACCGAGAACTGCGAACCGGAAGGCATCCCGCTGACCAACAAGGTGGCCATCAGTGGCGTGGCCGGCGCTGCCGGCAGCGAAACCGTCTACACCTTCCAGGCTGAAGCCGGCAAGCAGCTGAGCGTGCTGACCTATGGCGGCACCGGCAACGTGTCGGTCTACCTGGCGCAGGGCCGCGTGCCCACCGCCACCGACAACGATGCCAAGTCGACCCGCCCGGGCAACACCGAAACCGTGCGCGTGGCCAAGCCGGTTGCCGGCACCTACTACGTGAAGGTGGTGGGCGAGGCGGCATTCGGCGGCGTGACCATCCTGGCTACCCAGTAACGGCCCAGCGGTTGCACATGTTGTCGTAAGTGAATTGGCGGCGCCCGTTACCGGAAGGTGACGGGCGTCGTCTTTTGTGGTCCTGCGCGTGCAGGACGGCGGAAACCCCGGCCAAACTGCTAAAGTCAGGGCGATCGACAGGAGAGTCATGTGAACGCGCTCGCAGCTACCGCCCACGACGACGCCGAAGGCCGCATCCTGGATGCCCTGCTGTCGCGTGGCCGGTTGAAGGATGCTGACCTGGCGCGCGCGCGGCCGCTGCATGCCGAAGCCGGCGGCAGCCTGCTGGCGCTGCTGGTGCGGCTGGGCCTGGTCTCCGAACGTGACCAGGCGCAGGCCAGCGCCGACGTGCTCGGCCTGCCGCTGCTGGAAGGCAAGCAGTTGCCCGAGGCCCCGCCGCAGTCGCTGGCCGAAGGGCTGCCGCTGTCGCAGCGATTCCTCAAGCAGTTCCATGTCTGCCCGTTGGCGCTGGACGAACACGGGGTACGCCTGTGGCTGGCCGATGCGCACGATCCCTACCCGCAGCAGGCCGTGCAGCTGGCGTTGGGCGTACCGGTCACCCCGGTGCTGGGCATGCGCGCGGAAATCGACGATCTGGTTGAACGCTGGTTCGGCCAGGGCCGCAGCGCGATGGGCGCCATCGTGGAAACCGCCGATGGTGAAGGCGGCGCGGTGGACGATATCGAACACCTGCGCGACCTGGCCTCGGAAGCACCGGTCATCCGCCTGGTCAACCTGGTCATCCAGCGGGCGGTGGAACTGCGCGCCTCGGATATCCACGTTGAACCGTTCGAAAGCCGGTTGAAAGTCCGTTACCGCGTGGATGGCGTGCTGGTGGAAGGCGAAAGCCCGCCGGCCAACCTGACCGCGGCGGTGATCAGCCGCATCAAGATCATGGCGCGCTTGAACATCGCCGAGCGCCGCCTGCCGCAGGATGGCCGCATCATGTTGCGCGTGCAGGGCAAGGAACTGGACCTGCGCGTCAGCACCGTACCCACCGCGCACGGCGAAAGCGTGGTCATGCGCCTGCTCGACCGCGAAACCGTGGTGTTCGACTTCCACCGTCTCGGTTTCACCGATGCCTTCCTGCCGCAGTTCCGCAAGGTGCTGGAACAGCCGCACGGCATCCTGCTGGTCACCGGCCCCACCGGCTCGGGCAAGACCACCACGCTGTACACCGCGCTCAGCCAGCTCAATACCGCCGACGTCAAGATCATCACCGTCGAAGACCCGGTCGAGTACCAGATCGAAGGCATCAACCAGATCCAGGCCAAGCCGCAGATCGGCCTGGATTTCGCCAACGCGCTGCGCAGCATCGTGCGCCAGGATCCGGACATCATCATGATCGGCGAAATGCGCGATCTGGAAACCGCGCGCATCGCGATCCAGTCGGCGCTGACCGGCCATCTGGTGCTGTCCACACTGCATACCAACAACGCCGCCGGTGGCATCACCCGCCTGCTCGACATGGGCGTGGAAGACTATCTGCTGACGTCCACCATCAACGGCATCCTGGCCCAACGCCTGGTTCGCCGCCTGGAGCCCACCCACGCTGAGCGCTACGAGGCCTCGCCGGAGGAAATCGAACGCTTCGAACTGCGCCGCCTGCAGCCGCAGGGCACCATCCATCTGTTCCGCCCGAAGCCGTCGGCGCTGGCGCCCACCGGTTACCTGGGCCGCACCACCATCATGGAATTCCTGGTGATGAACGATGCGCTGCGGCGCGCGGTGATGCGCCGCGACGGCATGGGCGAGATCGAACGCATCGCCCGCGAGGCCGGCATGCGCACCATGTATGAAGATGGCCTGGCCAAGGCGTTGAGTGGGCAGACCACCATCGAAGAAGTACTGCGCGTGACCGAGGAGGGTTGATGCGCGCCGGAGCCTGCTGCTGACATGCCGAACTACCGCTACAAGGCGCTGAACCCGCATGGCGAAGTCTTCGATGGCCAGATGGAAGCGGCCAGCGAAGCCGAGCTGATCGCGCGTCTGCAGGACCAGGGGCACCTGCCCATGGAAACCCGGCTGGCCGATGGCGGCGCCGTTGGCGGCAGCAGCCTGCGCGGCCTGTTCCGGCCGCGGCCGCTGCAGGGCGCGGCGTTGCTGCAGTTCACCCAGCAGCTGGCCACCTTGCTGGCCGCTGGGCAGCCGCTGGATCGCGCACTGTCGATCCTGCTCGGCCTGCCCGAAGACGAGCGTTCGCGCCGGGCGATCACCGACATCCGCGACGTGGTGCGTGGCGGCGCGCCGCTGTCCACCGCGCTGGAACGGCAGCACGGTCTGTTCTCGCGCCTGTACGTGAACATGGTGCGTGCCGGCGAAGCCGGTGGCAGCCTGCACGACACGCTGCAGCGCCTGGCCGATTACCTGGAACGCAGCCGCGCGCTGCAGGGCAAGGTGGTCAATGCCCTGGTCTACCCGGCCATCCTGCTGGTGGTGGTGGGCGGCGCACTGCTGTTCCTGCTGGGCTACGTGGTGCCGCAGTTCGCGCAGATGTACGAAAGCCTGGACGTGGCGCTGCCATGGTTCACCAACATCGTGCTGCAGATCGGCCTGTTCGTGCGCGACTGGTGGATCCTGCTGCTGGTGGTGCCGGCGGTGTTGGTGCTGCTGCTGGAACGCAAGCTGCGCCAGCCCGCGTTCCGCCTGGCACTGGATGGCTGGCTGCTGCAGCGCCGTGGCATCGGCCGCCTGCTGGGCGAACTGGAAACCGCACGCCTGGCACGTACCCTGGGCACCCTGCTGCGCAACGGCGTGCCGCTGCTGGGGGCGCTGGGCATCGCCCGCAACGTGCTGGGCAACCGCGCGCTGGCCACCGATGTGGACAGCGCCGCAGACGAAGTGAAGAACGGTGCCGGCCTGTCGCTGGCGTTGTCGCGCGGCAAGCGCTTCCCGCGCCTGGCCCTGCAGATGATCCAGGTGGGCGAAGAATCCGGCGCGCTGGACACCATGCTGCTGAAGGCGGCCGACACCTTCGAACAGGACAGTGCCCGCCGCATCGATCGCCTGCTGGCGGCCATGGTGCCGGCCATCACCCTGGTGCTGGCCTCGGTGGTAGGCGCGGTGATCGTGGCCGTGCTGGTGCCGCTGTACGACCTGACCAATGCCATCGGTTGATGATGGCCCTTCCCACACTCCCGCTGTTGCGTACCTGAAAGGACCGACCATGATTGCTTCCCGTCGACCGATCCGCCTTTCCTTCACTGCCGCCCGCCACCAGTCGGGCATGAGCCTGCTGGAAATCATCATCGTCATCGTGCTGATCGGCGCGGTGCTGACCCTGGTCGCCAGCCGCGTGCTGGGCGGCGCCGACCGCGGCAAGGCCAACATCGCCAAGGCGCAGGTGCAGACCGTGGCATCGAAGATCGACAACTACCAGCTCGATACCGGCAAGCTGCCGGGCACGCTGGAAGACCTGATCAACGCCCCGGCCGGTACCGGTGGCTGGCTGGGCCCGTATGCCAAGGCGGCCGATCTGAACGACCCGTGGGGGCATGCGCTGGAATACCGCGCACCGGGTGAAGGCCAGCCCTACGATCTGATCAGCCTGGGCAAGGATGGCAAGCAGGGCGGCAGCAGTGTCGATGCCGATATCCGCTACGAGCCGTAAGCCTGCATGACCCGCATCCTGCCGCGCCGGTTGCCCCGCCCGCGCCTGCACGGCAGGCGCGCAGCGGGCCTGTCGCTGCTGGAAATGCTGCTGGTGATCGCGCTGATCGCCGCCATCGGCCTGATCACCGCCGCCGGCCTGTCGCGCGGCTTTGCCGGCATGCAGCTGCGCAGTGCCGGCAAGGACATCGCCAACCAGTTGCGCATGGTGCGCGCCCAAGCCATCGCGCGGGGCGAACCGCAGCGGTTCGTGATCGAACCGGCGCAGCACCGCTGGACCGGTGCCAACCAGCGCCAGGGCACGCTGCCGGAAACCCTGCAGGTGCAGTTCGAAGGCGCAGCGCAGTTGTCCACTGGCGCAGGGCAGGGCGTGATCGAGTTCCATCCGGACGGCGGCGCCAGTGGTGGCCGCATCCGCCTGCAGCGCGACAGCGCCGAATGGCGCATCGACGTGGGCTGGCTGACCGGCGAAGTACGTTCCGGCCCGTGGCAGGCGCAATGAAGCGGCGCGCGCGTGGCTTCACCCTGCTGGAAGTGATCGTGGCCTTCGCCTTGCTGGGCCTGGCGCTGACCTTGCTGCTGGGCAGCCTGTCCGGCGGTGCGCGGCAGGTAAAGGACGCCGAGCTGCGTACCCGCGCGGTGCTGCATGCGCAATCGTTGCTGGCCGCCGCCGGGGTGGAGGAGCCGCTGCAGGCCGGGCGCCAGCAGGGCGAGTGGGAGCAGGGGCGCTTCCAGTGGGAACTGCAGGTGCAGCCCTGGGTGGAGCCGCGCGCAGGCAACGCGCCGGTCGCCGATTCTCCCGGCGCGCCCTGGCTGGCCGAACTGCAGTTGCAGGTGCGCTGGGGCGATGGCGCGCGCGAGCAATTGCGTTGGCGCAGCCTGCGCCTGCTGCCGCCGGACCTGGAGCGTGCACGGTGAAACGGCAGGCACGCGGCTTCACCCTGGTGGAAGTGATGCTGGCCACCGTGCTGCTGGCCGGCGGCCTGGCGCTGGCGTTTGCCAGCGTGCGCTCGGCCATGGCGGTCAGCCAGCGTGGTGAACAGATCGCCGCCGACAGCGAGCGCATGCGCGCGGTGCAGGGGCTGCTGCGGCGGCAGTTGAGTGCGGCGCTGCGCAGTCCGATGGAAGTACCGGACCCCACCCGCGAGCCGGTGTACTTCAGTGGCGATGAAAGCGGCATGCAGTTCGTGGCCGATCTGCCGGGTTACCTGGGCCGCGGCGGCCCCTACCTGCATGCGCTGCAGGTGGAGGGCCAGGCCGGCGAGCGCCGCCTGCTGCTGGGCCTGGTGCTGCTGCAGGAAGGCGAACAGCTGCCGGAAACCCCGCCGCGTGCGCCGGAAGTGCTGGCCGAGCATCTGCGCGATGTGCAGCTGCGCTACCGCGGCGTGGATGCAGCCAGCGGCCAGATGACCGACTGGTTGCCGCGCTGGGACGATACCCGCCGCCTGCCGTTGCTGGTGGAAGTGCAGGTGCGGCCCGCGCGCGGCCCGGCCTGGCCGCCGCTGGTGGTCGCCCTGCGCGCCGGTGGTGCCGCCGGAGGCATCCGATGAGGACCAGGCGCGGGGCCGCGCTGGTGCTGGTGCTGTGGCTGATCGCGCTGATGACCGCACTGGTGGGCGCATTCGCGCTGACCGCCCGGGTCGAGCACCTGCAGCAGCGGGTGCTGGATGACGACGGGCGCGGCCAGGAACGCGCACGTGCCGGCCTGGAATATGCGCTGATGCGCCTGCGCGCCGATCCGCAGCGCCCGGCCTGGCAGGCCGACGGCCGCACCTACCGGTGGCAGTTCGACGATGCCCGCGTGGATATCCGCGTGGTGGACGAGAACGGCAAGATCAACCTGAATGTCGCCGACGCCGCGCTGCTCACCGCCTTCCTGAAGGCATTGGGCGAAAGCCCCGACGATGCGCAGCGGCTGGCCGGGGCCATCATCGACTGGCGTGACGAGGACAGTCTGCAGCAGCCCGGCGGCGGCGCCGAAGCGCCCGATTACGCAGCGGCCGGCCTGCCGTACGGCCCGCGCAACAAGCGCTTCGAAACCCTGGGCGAGCTGCAGCGGGTGCTGGGCATGCGCGCGGCGCTGTACCAGGCCATGCTGCCGCACATCACCCTGTACAGCCGCACGGCGCGGCCCGATCCGCGCTTCGCCACTGCCCCGGTGCTGGCGGCGTTAGGGCTGGACGCCGAGCAGGTATTGGCGCAACGGGCCCAGCAGGAGCGTGACGAAGATTCAGGTGCGGGCACGTCGACCCTTGCCAGCGGCAGCGGCACCTATAGTATCGAGTGCCGCGCCATCGACGGCAGTGGACGCCAGTCGGTTCTGAAGGCGGTGGTACGCAACGGCTCGGGCGGAGTGCCCGGCCAGACCTACACAGTGCTTCGCTGGGAGCAGGGAATGGCAGCAAGATGACAGCATGGCAGGACAGCGTGCGGCAGGCGCAGGGCCGGATCGGCCCTGGCGTCGGCCATTTCCTGCGCTGGTGGCGGCAATCGTTGCTGGCCTGGGTGCCGGCACGCTGGCAGTGGGCGCTGGGCTGGTCGCAGGCACGCCTGCTGCTGCAGCGCGACGGCGACCAGGTGCAGGTCTGGCGTGATGGCAGTGCCGGCCCCGAACGCGTGGTGCGCCTGCCGTGGCCGCTGGCGCCGGCCGATCTGGACCGCGTGCTGGAACCGCGCCTGCGGCGCCTGCCGCGCGTCTGGCTGCTGCCGGTGGCACAGGTGCTGCGCCGCAGCCTGCGCCTGCCCAGCGCCGCCGCCGATCGCCTGCACGCCGTGGTGGGCTATGAAATCGACCGGCAAACGCCCTTCGAGGCCGGCCAGGTCAGCTACGACGTACGCGCCCTGGGCATGGTCGGCGACGGCCTGCTGCAGGTCGAGCTGGTCGCCTGGCCGCTGCGCCAGCTGGACACCTGGCGCAGCCAGGCCGGTGACTGGGCCGATGCCCTGGCCGGCGTGGATGCCATCGACGAACACGGCCACACGCTGCAGGTGAACCTGCTGCCGTCGGCGCAACGCCAGCGCCGCGTGGATCCCAGCCGCCGCTGGAACCTGGTGTTGGCGGCTGCGGCGCTGCTGATGCTGGTGCTGGCCGCACTGCAGTTGCTGGACAACCGGCGCGACGCCGCCGACGCCCTGCGCGAACAGGTCGAGCGCAGCGCCCGCAGTGCCCGCGGCGTGGCCAGTGAACGCAGCCAGCTGCAGGCGCTGATCGACGGCGCGGCCTTCCTTGAAAAGCAGCGCAGCCAGCGTGCCACCACGGTGGAACTGTGGACCGAGCTGACCCGGCGCCTGCCCGACGGCACCTATCTGGAAAAACTGGCGATCGAGAACAACAGCCTGCAGTTGATCGGGCTTAGTGGGCAGGCATCGCAACTGGTGGCGCTGCTGCAGGATGCGCCGCAGTGGCGCAAGGTGAACCTGACCGGCGTGCTGCAGGCCGACGGCGCCAGCAGTGGCCGCGACCGCTTCACCCTGACCGCCGAACTGCAGCCGTTGCCGACCGCTCCCGCCCCCGCTGTACGCAAGGAGGCGGCCGATGCCGATGCCCAACCCGCGCCGTGACCGCTGGCTGGCGCTGGCCCTGCTGCTGGCCGTGCTGGGCGTGGCCTACCTGCTGCTGGTGCACCCCTGGTTCACCCAGCCGCTGCTGGCCATCAACGAAGACGTGGCCGCGCTGCGCGAACGCCAGCAGCGCGTGCACGCGCAGCTGCAGCAGCAGCCGCAGATCGAACAACGCTTGACGGAAACCCGCCAGGTGCTGGAACAGCGCCCCGGCTTCCTGCGCGAAGCCACTGCCGAAGCGGCTGCCGCCGCGCTGGGCGCACGGCTGCAGGATGCGGTGGCCATGGCCAGCCCCGGCAACCGCAGCTGCACCATCAGCAACCGCACGCCGCTGACCGACAACCGACGCGATGCCGAATTCGTGCGCGTGGCCATGCAGGTGCGGCTGCGCTGTGGCGTGGCCGAACTGGCCACCGTGCTGCACAGCCTGGAAACCGGCAGTCCGCGTCTGTTCGTGGACAACCTGAACCTGATCGCGCAGCGTTTCCAGCAGTCGGCCAATGAATCCGGCCTGGGCCTGGATGTGTCCTTCGAGCTGGCCGGTTACCTGTTGCCCGGCGCGGCCGCCGACAGCGCAGCGCCGGCGGTTGCCAACGCCGCGGTCGTTGCACCGGAAGCAGCCGCCCCGGCTGAGCCGGCCGCGGATGCCGCCGCCGATTCCGATGCAGGGGAGGGCGCCGAATGAAACTCGATGCGCTACCCCTGCGCACGGGGCTGCTGCTGGCCGTGGCCGGTTGGGCGGGCGCCTTGTGGCTGGCCACCGGCTTCGGCCTGGGCAGCCGCCTGCCAGCGGGCCCGGACGATACCGGCCGTGCCGCAGCATTGCCCTCGCTGCCGCCACTGGCGCCCGAACGCATGGCCGCGGCCGACAGTTACAGCGCCATCAGCGAACGTCCGCTGTTTGCCGAAGACCGGCGCCCGCGCCCGTACCTGCTGGGCGGCAGCGAACCGGCCGCCAGCGCGGCCCTGCGCCTGACCGGCGTGCTGCTGACCGACAGTTTCAGCATGGCCACCTTCACCACCGAACAGAACCGCTCGCTGCGCCTGCGCCTGAACGGCGAGGCCGTGGACGGCTGGCAGCTGGTCGCGCTGGAACCGCGCCAGGCGACCGTGATCGGCCCGTCGGGCAACCAGGTGCTGGAACTGGCCACCTTCAACGGGCAGGGCGGCGAACCGCCGACCGTGCTGCGCGGGGCCAATGGTGCGGTGCCGCCGGCCGGCGTGGTGGTGCCGCCACCGCCACCCAGCCCGGCCAGCGGCAGCAACAGCAGCGCCCAGCGCCCGGTCGACCTGGCGGCCTCCGCGACTGCCGGTCCGGCGGCGCAGAGCACGCCCGCCCCCAACACCAATGCCAACGGTCCCAGCGAAGCGCAGATGCAGGCCATCCGCGAACGCATCCAGGCCCGTCGCCGTCAGCTGCAGCAGCAACAACAGCAGCAGCAACAACCGTCGCCGCCCACGGGCGATGGCACCAACCGATAGAGTGAATGCATGAACCTGCGTTTCCTTTCTTCCTCGTTCCTCCTTGCGCTGCTGGTCGGCTGCACCACGGTGTCCGGCCCGCACGTGCAGCGCAACGGCAACCCGCAACCCACGCCGCCGGCCGGCCAGGCCGCCGCCGATGCGCAGGTGGCCGAAGGTGATGGCCAGAGCGGCGCGCCGCAGGCGGTCATCCGTCGTGGCAGCGGCACCATGATCAACCGCGAGGCCGCGCGCGCACCGTCGCCGGCGCTCAATACCGCCAGCAGCGGCAGTGCCACCTTCAACTTCGAGGGCGAATCGGTACACGCGGTGGTCAAGGCCATCCTGGGTGACATGCTGGGCCAGAACTACGTGATCGCACCGGGCGTGCAGGGCACGGTCACCCTGGCCACGCCCAAGCCGGTGTCGCCGGCACAGGCACTGAACCTGCTGGAGATGGTGCTGGGCTGGAACAACGCGCGCATGGTCTACAGCGGCGGTCGCTACAACATCGTCGCCGCCGACCAGGCCCTGGCCGGCACGGTCGCGCCCAGCACCGCGCCGGCCTCCAGCGCCCGTGGCTTCGAGGTGCGGGTGGTCCCGCTGCAGTTCATCTCCGCCAGCGAAATGAAGAAGGTGCTGGAGCCGTACGCGCGGCCCAACGCCATCGTCAACGTCGATACCGGGCGCAACGTGATTACCCTGGGCGGCACCCGTGCCGAACTGGAAAACTACCTGCACACCGTCGAGATCTTCGATGTGGACTGGCTGTCGGGCATGTCGGTGGGCGTGTTCCCGATCCAGTCCGGCAAGGCCGAGCAGGTCGCTGCCGATCTGGAAAAAGTCTTCGGCGAAGACAGCAAGACGCCCAGCGCCGGCATGTTGCGTTTCCTGCCGCTGGAAAACGCCAACGCCGTGCTGGTCATCACCCCGCAGGCGCGCTACCTGGACCAGATCCAGCAGTGGCTGGACCGCATCGACACCGCCGGTGGCAGCGCCCGCCTGTTCTCCTATGAACTGCGCTACATCAAGGCGCGTGACCTGGCCCAGCGCCTGTCCGAAGCGTTTGCCAGCAGCAACAACCGCAACAACCGCGGCAGTGCCACCACGCTGGCCCCGGGTGCGCAGCCGATGCAGCTGGACAGCACTGGCCAGACCGACACCCGCACCGACAGCAGCACGCTGGGCAGCACGGGTTCCAGCAGCAGCGGAATGGCCAGCACCATGAACCTGCCGCAGCGCCAGGAAGGCAACATCAGCGTCAGCCTGGACGTGGAAGGCGACACCGTCGGCGTTTCGGCAGTGGAAGAAACCAATGCGCTTCTGGTACGCGCCACCCCGCAGGCCTGGCGGTCGATCCGCGAAGTGATCGAGAAGCTGGACGTCATGCCGCTGCAGGTGCACATCGAAGCGCAGGTGGCCGAAGTCTCGCTGCAGGGCGAACTGAGCTACGGCGTGAACTGGTACTTCGAGAACGCCGTGCAGGGCCAGACCTTCCCCGGTGCCACCGGCGATGCCACCCTGCCCAGCGCCCTGGGCCGCAACGTGTGGGGCACCTTCGCCGGCGCGATCACCGGCAGCGAAGGGCTGGGCTGGACCTTCCTGGGCAAGAATGCCGCCGCAGTGGTCAGCGCGCTGGACAAGGTCACCGACCTGCGCCTGCTGCAGACCCCGTCGATCTTCGTGCGCAACAATGCCGAAGCCACCTTGAACGTGGGCGACAAGGTGCCGATCAGCACGGTGTCGGTGAACACCGGCGTGGGCACCGACAACACCTACAGCCAGGTGCAGTACATCGACACCGGCGTGATCCTGAAGGTGCGCCCGCGGGTGACCCGGGATGGCACGGTGTTCATGGACATCGTGCAGGAAGTGAGCAGCGCCGGCGAAGTGGCGGCCAACTGCGATCCGACTCGCACCCAGTGCAACCCGCGCATTTCCACCCGCAAGCTGTCCACCGAAGCGGCCATCCAGAGTGGCGACACCATCATGCTCGCGGGCCTGATCACCGATTCGGGCACCGATGGCCACAACGGCATTCCGGGCCTGAGCCGGATTCCCGTGGTGGGTGCGCTGTTCGGCAGCAAGACGCGCAACAGCCGTCGTTCGGAAGTGATCGTGCTGCTGACCCCGACAATCGTGCGCAACGGCCAGGAAGCGCGCGCGCTGACCGACGAATACAGCAGCCGCTTCCGCGCCATGGAGCCGATCGCCCCCAGCGCCCGCAAGAAATAAGGCCGGCAGGGCTTGCAGCCCTGCACCCGCGTAGAGTCGAGCTTGCTCGACTGCAGCAACGGCAACGGCAAAAGCGGGCATTCCGTGGGGGGCGGGGCGGTGTGGGTGGGCAGGACACGCCGTAAACCCGCCCATGGGGGCTCGTAGGCGCCATCCATGGCGCCTGCGGTCCTGCCCACCCACACCGCCCCACCTCTGACAGTTCCCCTATGCTGTTGGTAGGTGTCGACCTTGGTCGACACCTCTTTCAGATATCCAAAACCATCTGGGGTGAGAGCCCGTTGCGCAGCAACGGGATCCGCCCCCGAGCTGTTCCAACAGATCGCTGGAAACTGTCGAAGGCGGGGTGGGTCCGGTTGCGGGGGTATCCGCGGCATGGATGCCGCGGCCAAGCCCCCATGGATGGGTTTACGGCGTCCCCCGCAACCGGACCCACCCCGCCAACCCACGGATAGCCCGCCTTTGATGTTGCTTCAGTCGAGCATGGCTCGACTCTACAGGGCTGCCGGGTGCAACCCGGCCAGTGCTACCCTTCGCCCAACGACAACCACGGAGGCGGGATGGGGGCGATCGTGTTGTTGCCGCTGGGCGTGGACGATGCCGTACTGGACCGCTGCCTGGCCGCGCTGGATGCCGGTACCGCACCCGGTACCGCCGTCTGGTTGGCCGACGATGCACAGGCCGGGCCGCGTGCGCAGGCCGTGGTTGAACACTGGCTGGCGCATACACCGCTGCAGGCCGAATACACCCGTCGCGCGCGACCGTTGGGCGAAGTGGCCCACCTGGATGAAATGCTGCGTGCCTGCGAAGGGCTGGATGTGGCCGTGCTCGCGCCGGACTGCGTGCCAGCGCCCGGTTGGCTGCAACAGCTGCAGGCCTGCTTCGCCCGTGATGCAGCTATCGCCACCGCCACACCCTGGTGCAACGCCGGCGAAACCGCCGCCTGGCCGCGGCTGGGTGAGATCAATCCGGAACCGGCTGATCCGGCCCTGCTGGCACATACCTGCGCCGCCTTGCCCAGCCTGCACCCCGAACTGCCCTCGGCGGTGACCCATGCGGTGCTGGTGCGCGGCAACGCGCGCCGCCGTGCCGGTGGCCTGGACGTGGACAGCTACCTGGGATGGAACGCCGCGCTGGTGGACCTGAGCCTGCGCATGGCCGGCCTGGGCTGGCGCAACGTGCTGTGCGAGAACGCCTTCGTCAGCCGCGCCGGCGAAGCGCCCAGCCGCGAAGGTGACCTGGAAGCGCTGGCCGCGCGCTGGCCCGGCTGGATGCCGCGGTTGGCCGATTTCCTGATGCACGACCCGCTGCACGGATTGCGCCAGGATCTGCAACAGCAGCTGCAGCAGGCGATAATGCCGCGCGGGCAGGGCGACCTGTTCGCGCAGCCATCGCCGCCGGAGTCGCCCGCTTGAAGTCCGCCATCGCCGCCATCGTTGTGACCTACCAGAGCGGCAGCACCATCGATGCCTGCCTGTCGCGGCTGCGCCAGTCGCAGGACGTGGCCGAAATCCGGGTCATCGACAACGGCTCGCTGGACGACACGCTGGACATCATCCAGCGCCATGCCAGCCACGATGCGCGCGTGCGCTTCATCGGCAATCCGGACAACCCCGGCTTCGCTGCGGCCAACAACCAGGGCGTGGCCGATTCGCACAGCCCCTGGCTGGCCTTCATCAACCCGGACCTGATGGTCGAGCCCGATACCCTGGCCGCGCTGCGCGCGCGCGCCGAAGGCCTGGGGGATACGCTGCTGGGGGTGGAACAGGTGGACGAGCAGGGCCAGGCCGACGATGCCGTGCGCCGCCGCGATCCGGATTTCCTGGCCATGCTGCGCTCGCCGCGCCGTGGTGGCCGGCTGGCCATCCCGCGTGATCCGCAGCAGACGCTGCAGGTGGTGCCGGCCCTGTCCGGCGCGCTGCTGCTGATGCCGCGCACCCTGTTCGACCGCATCGGTGGCTGGGATGCGGGGTACCGCCTGCATGCCGAAGACCTGGACTTGTGCCGCCGCGTGCGCGACGCGGGCGGGGTGGTGGCCATCGCCAACGATCTGCAGGTCACCCATGTGCGTGGGGTCTCCAGCCGCTCACGGCCGTTCTTCGTGGAATGGCACAAGCATCGCGGCCTGTGGCGCTACTTCAGCAAGTTCGAGGCGAAGCAGCGTTCGTGGCCGGTGCGGGGGCTGGTGTGGGGCGCGATCTGGGCGCATGCGCTGATGCTGGTCCCCCGGTTGCTGCGCAAGGCGCTCTGACCGCCGGGCAGGGGCGGGGTATTGGCCCGATTGCGGGAACGCGATTCACCTGATCGGGCGCATAATGGCGTCATGGCCATCATCCAGTCCCTGCTCGACACCGACCTGTACAAGTTCACCATGATGCAGGCGGTGCTGCACCAGTACCCCAGCGCCCAGGTGCAGTACCGGTTCAAGTGCCGCAACCCCGGTATCGACCTGGCGCGCTACATCGAACAGATCGATGAAGAAATCGACCATCTGTGCAGCCTGCGCTTCACCGATGCCGAGCTGGACTACATGCGCGGCCTGCGCTTCGTGAAGCCGGACTTCGCCGATTTCCTCGGCCTGTTCCACCTGGACCGCAAGTACATCCGCCTGCGCCCGTCGCAGACCGTACCCGGCGAGATCGACCTGGACATCACCGGGCCGTGGCTGCACACCATTCTGTTTGAAGTGCCGCTGCTGGCGATCATCAACGAAGTCTGGTTCCGCAACACCACCACCGCCGATTTCGCCGAAGGCGAGCGCCGCCTGCAGGCCAAGGCCGCGCTGCTGCGCGATACCCCCGGTTTCGAACAGTGCCGCATTGCCGACTATGGCAGCCGCCGGCGTTATTCGCGCGACTGGCATGCACGCTTGCTGCCGCTGCTGCGCGATGCGCTGGGCCCGCAGCTGGTGGGCACCAGCAACGTGCATTTCGCCCGCCTGTACGGCATGACCCCGCACGGCACCATGGCCCACGAATACCTGCAGGCCTTCCAGGCACTGGGGCCGCGCCTGCGCGATTCGCAGGTGGCGGCGCTGGAATCGTGGGCGCGCGAGTACCGCGGCGACCTGGGAATCGCACTGTCCGACGTGGTCGGGCTGGATGCCTTCCTGCGCGACTTCGACATGTACTTCTGCAAGCTGTTCGACGGCGTGCGCCACGATTCGGGCGACCCCTTCGACTGGGGCGACCGCATGCTGGCGCACTTCCAGCAACGCCGCGTGGATGCCCGCAGCAAGGTCCTGGTGTTCAGCGATGGCCTGGACATCACCAAGGTCATGCGCCTGTACGATTACTTCCGTGGCCGCTGCCAGGTGGCCTTCGGCGTGGGTACGCACCTGACCAACGACCTGGGCCCGACCCCGCTCAACATCGTCATCAAGATGGTCCGCTGCAACGGCCAGCCGGTGGCCAAGCTCAGCGATTCGCCGGGCAAGAGCATGTGCGACGACCCCGGCTACCTGGCTTACCTGCGGCAGGTGTTCGAACTTCCCCCCGCGGGATCGGCATAAGGCAGCGGCGCGTGCCGTCGGGTGCGCGCGTCAGGTTGACGTGTTGACTGTGTGTTGATGCCGCAAGCGTGAAGATCGACGGTATGATGCCGTCCATGCCACGCAATTGTGACGCGCGTCATCAATTGCACCGTCTCCGCTGCAGTTTTTTCCTGCCTGCTCGCCCATGAACCTACAGATCGTTGTCGAAAGGATGTCGGCGTGACGCCGCCGCGGCTGGCCGTGGCAGACGTTGCGGCCGAGTTCGTGGAGATGCGCCCGGGCGGCGTGTACTGGGCCGTTGCCGCTGGCAGTGCGCCGGCCGACCTGCTCGGGGCGGGCACGCTGGCGGCCGCGACCGACGTGGACGAGGCGCTGCTGGTGACCCTAGGGCGCACCGTCGAACCGCTGCTGGCCTTGCTGCAGCCGGACCAGGGGCCGGCACGCGTGCGTCTGTTCCAGCGCTCGCACCCGGGCATGCAGCAGGCCCTGCGCAGCCTGCCGGGCGATCTGCCGCGCGCCTCGTCGGCGGCTACAGCGCTCAGCATCGTGCAGTTCCCGGTGGCGGCGCTGGATGGCTGGGACGATGCGCGTCTGGCACGCTGGTGCCAGCAGCTGCAGCAGTGGGCGCAGCGCGCTGGCCAGGTGCTGCTGCTGTTGTGCCACGGCGAAGTGGCCACCCTGGCCCCGCGCCTGCTGCCGTTGAACCGCAGCTGCGCGGGCGTGGCCCAGTTGCACCCGCACCGGGGCGCACTGCAGCTGCTGCTGCACTACTGGGCCAACAGCCATGGCGTGGTGGCCCAGCGGGTATTCGCGGTGGAAGCGGTGGGCAACCAGTTCCAGCGGATCGCCGATGACCAGACCGACGCGGTGAGCGTGGCCGGTGATGGCGGCAGCGACTGTGATCTGTTCCTGGCCCAGGCCGATGTGCTGGAAGGCGCACCGCCGTTGTCGTCGGCGTGGAAGCTGTACGACGGCTGGGCGGGGTTGATGCCGGCCGCGCTGCGCGCCAACGAAGCCACGGTGGTGCTGGCCATCAATGAAAACGCGCAGGTGGATGCACTGGCGCGTCTGCTGCACCGCCTGCGCCGCGAGCGCGGCGATGCGCTGAAGCTGGTGGTGCGCGAGCTGCAGCCCTGCCTGCGCTATGCCGACGAACGCCTGCTGCTGCAGTGTGGCGGCAGCCTGGTGGTGCCGGCGCACACGCCGCTGCCGCGCCTGCTGACCCTGCTCGATGCCGTGCAGCGCCAGCGCTGGCAGGGGCAACTGGCCGATGACCCGGAACCGCTGATCCGCTCGCACCGGCCGCCGCCGATCAGTGGCCTGGTCAGCGTGGCCCGCTTCCGCCAGATTGCCGGCGAGCGCATCGATCTGGATGGCAGTGCCGTGGAAAGCGCGGTGTTGGCGCTGCAGCCGGTGGCCGGCCTGCGCGCCGAACAGACCCTGCAGCAGCTGCGTATCCGTCGCCAGGGCGACGTCGTCTGCGTCTATCGCGGGCAGGTGCGCCTGTTCCTGTTCGGCTGTCGCCGCGATGCCATCGAGCAGGCGCTGTCCAATCTGTTCCGCCTGCCGTGGCGCGAGTTGTTCGACGGCTACCAGCGCCTGGCCGAGTACGACCTGGCCTCGATGAATGCCACCGGCAGCGACCCCGAGACCGAGCCGTTGCCGCCCCCTGACACCACGCCCGAGGCGGCGCCGGTGCAGGTGGCGACGTTTGCTGAACCGAAGCCACTGCGGCTGGGAGAGGATGCATGACCACCGATCAGCAGCTGTGGACGTTGATCGTTGCCTGCGCGGTACTGATGATTCCCTTTGGCGCCATGGCGGGCGTGCTCTGGCGCATGGCACGCCGCGCCGTGCAGCGCCTGCTGCCGCCGCGCCAGCTGCGCCGCGTGGGCGTGCGCCAGCGTGCGCCGCGGAGGCCTGCATGAGCCCGCAGCCGTTGCCCGCCTCGCCCTTCGCCTGGGCCGACCTGCGCGGTTGGAACCTGTATTTCCTGTCCAAGGTGGCGCTGGCCTGGATGGGCGCGCTGAACCTGAAACTGCTGCCCAACCTGCTGTTCCTGGCCGCGCTGCTGGTGCCGCTGCGCTGGCGCTGGGCGCGCATCGCGCGCACGGTGGTGGCGGTGCCGGTGGGCGTGGCCCTGTATTACCAGGACACCTGGTGGCCGCCGTTCCAGCGCCTGCTGGCGCAGCCGGGCGTGCTGGATTTTTCCGCCGACTACTGGCTGGAACTGGCGCAGCGTTTCATCAACTGGCAGATGGTGGCGGTGCTGTCGCTGCTGGTGGTGGGCTACGTACTGCTGAAGCCGTGGCTGCGGGTGACCACGCTGAGCGTGCTGGGCATGCTCGGCATGGCCGTGCTGGCCCTTCCATTGCCGGCGGGCTGGGGTTGGGGGCAGGGCCAGGCGGTAGCGGCCACCGGCACCCGCGGCGCGGCCACGGGCGCGCTGGCACCGGCCAGCAACGATACGCTGAACGCCTGGCTGGCCAGCTTCTACCAGCAGCAGGCCACGCTGAAGACCACGTTCCCGGCGCCAGCCAGCGGCGCACCGTTCGACGTCATCATCCTCAACATCTGCTCGCTGGCCTGGAGCGACCTGGATGAAATCGGCCTGCGCCAGAACAACCTGCTGGACCACATGGACGTGGTGTTCGATGACTTCAATTCGGCCACCGCCTACAGCGGCCCGGCGGCGATCCGCCTGCTGCGCGCCAGCTGCGGCCAGACCTCGCATACCGCGCTGTTCGACCCGGTGCCGGCCGAATGCCAGTTGTTCTCCAACCTGCAGCGGCTGGGCTTCCAGAGCGAACTGGCGATGAACCACGATGGCCACTTCGACGATTTCATTGGTGAACTGTCGCGCTACGGTGGCCTGCAGGCCAAGCCGATGGATATCAGCGGCTTCCCGCGTGCGCTGGTGGCGTTCGACAAGTCGCCGCTGCGCCGCGACGGCGACGTGCTGATGGGCTGGCTGAAACAGCGCCAGGCCGAATCCAGCCCGCAGGTGGCCCTGTTCTACAACACCATCTCGCTGCACGACGGCAACCGCATCGTCGGCGCCGATGGCCGTGCCGCCGCCGCCGATTACAAGGCGCGCGCGAACATGGTGCTGGGCGACATGGCCGGTTTCGTTGATGCGGTGGAAAAGAGCGGGCGCCGCGCGATGATCGTGGTCGTGCCCGAGCACGGCGCAGCCCTGCACGGCGATCGCATGCAGATTCCGGGCATGCGCGAGATTCCCAGCCCGTCCATCACCCATGTGCCGGTAGGGGTGAAGCTGGTCGGCATGGGCGCACCGGCCGCCGGTGGCCCGCGCCACGTGCCCGAACCCAGCAGTTTCCTCGCCATTTCCGAACTGGTGTCGCGCGTGTACGCGTTGAACGCGCAGTCGCCGCCGGCTGATCGGGACTGGAACAGCCTGCTGCAGGGCCTGCCGCAGACCCCCTCGGTTTCGGAAAACGAAGGCGCCAAGGTCATCGATTACGACGGCAAGCCGTGGCTGCAGCTGCAGGGCAGCCAGACCTGGAGCCCTTACCCGGAGGACAAGCGCTGATGGCCGACATCCTGGCGGTGCCTGCCACCCTGTCGGTGGAAGAGGACGACATCGACCTGCTGCGCCGCAGCCTGGCGATGCCGGACATGCGGTACGTGGATTTTTCCGCGAACAACGAACGCGCCCAGGCACTGGCGCGCTGGCCGCTGCTGGCCGAGCTGGAGCGCCTGCCATGACGTTGACCCTGTCACTGCAGGGCGTGCGCGGCGGCGCCGGGGTGACCACGGTGCTGGCGGCACTGGGCCAGGCACTGCACGCGCAGGGCCAGCGTGTGCTGCTGGTGGAAATGAGCCCGGACCAGATGCTGGGCCTGCACCTGGGCCTGGCCGCCGGCGAGCGCGCCGGCTGGGCCCGTGCGCAGTTGGACGGTGCTGACTGGCGCGCGGCGGCATTCGCCTGTGCACCCGGCCTGGCCGTGCTGCCCTATGGCCAGGTCGATGCCAGCGAAGCCCTGCTGCTGGAACACGTGTTGGCGGCAGCGCCGCAGACCTGGGCCGAGCGCCTGCCCACGCTGTCGGCACAGTTCGACTGCGTGCTGTTTGATCTGCCGCAGCGCCTGCCCGCGCATGTGGCAGCCATCAATTCCCACGGTGGATGCCGACTGCCGCTGCGCCTGGCCTGCGTGGACCCGGCCAGCCACGTGCAGCTGCACCGCCAGCGCGAGGATGAACGGCGCCTGCTGGTGAACCGCTACGACCCGGCCGTGCAGGTGCAGCGCGACCTGATGCAGCTGTGGCTGCACAGCCATGGCGCCGGCCTGCTGCCGCAGCCGCTGCACGAGGATGCGCAGGTGCCGGCGGCGCTGGCCAGCAAGCAGTCACTGGGCCAGCACGCAGCTGATTCGCTGGCCGCCGCCGATGTGCAGGGGCTGGCCCTGTGGTGCCTGGCGGAAGCGGCGCGCCTGCAACGGGCGGAGGCGGGCCGGCGATGATGAGCCAGCGGGTCTATTACCTGGACTGGGGGCGGCTGCGCCACCGCGTGCATGCGGCCTGGCCGACCCGCGCGGTGCTGTGGCTGCTGCAGGCCCTGGGCTGGGCGCTGCTGCGCCTGGAAGGACCCGCCTGGCAGGGCCTGGCACCGCGGCTGCGTGCCGCGTTCCCGCAGCTGCAGGGTGACCGCCGCTGGCGCCCGGGCGATCCGATCCGTCTGCTGGTGCAGGCGCTGTGGTTTTCGGTGGTGCGCCTGGTGCCGCGCCGATCGCTGCGCCGGCAGCGGCTGGCGCGCGCACGGCAGCAGCGCATCGCCGAACTGCGCGGCGCGGCCGGTCGCGGCCACGTGCGCTACCTGCGCACCATGCGCGATGCCCCCAAGGATGTGTGGAACAGCCGGTTCATGGCCTGGGCCGGCGAGCGCGTGCGCGCCCTGTCGCCGCGCGCACGGCGCTGGGCGACGGCGGCCATCGGTGTTGCCACCCTGGGGCTGGCGCTGCTGTGCGTCACCCAGCCCTTCAGCTACCTGGCGCAGCTCGTGTTCGTGCTGCTGCTGTGGGCCATCGCTTTGCTGGTGCGGCGCATGCAGGGGCGCTACGCCACCCTGGTGCTGGTGGTGCTGTCGATCACCGTGTCCTGCCGTTACCTGTGGTGGCGCTACACCGCCACGTTGAACTGGAACAGCACCTTCGATCTGGTCTGTGGCCTGATCCTGCTGGCCGCCGAAACCTATTCCTGGCTGGTGCTGATGCTGGGCTACGTGCAGGTGGCCTGGCCGCTGCGCCGGCGCCCGGCGCCGCTGCCGGCCGACGTGCGGCAGTGGCCCACCGTCGACGTGCTCATTCCCACCTACAACGAAGACCTGTCGCTGGTGCGGCATACGGTCTACGCCGCGATGGGCCTGGACTGGCCGGTCGACAAGCTGCGCATCCATATCCTGGACGACGGCAAGCGGGAGGAATTCCGCGCATTCGCCGAGCAGACCGGGGTGAACTACATCACCCGTACTGACAATCGCCACGCCAAGGCCGGCAACCTGAACCATGCGCTGACGCTGATCGACGGTGAGCTGGTGGCCATCTTCGACTGCGACCACCTGCCGGTGCGTTCGTTCCTGCAGGTCACCTGCGGCTGGTTCGGCCGCGATCCCAAGCTGGCGCTGGTGCAGACCCCGCATCACTTCTTCTCGGCCGACCCGTTCGAACGCAACCTGCAGGTGTTCCGCAGCGATCCCAACGAAGGCGAGCTGTTCTACGGCCTGGTGCAGGATGGCAACGACCTGTGGAACGCCGCCTTCTTCTGCGGCTCGTGCGCGGTCATCCGCCGCGAAGCGATCGATGCCATTGGCGGCTTCGCCACCGAAACCGTCACCGAAGATGCGCACACCGCGCTGCGGCTGCACCGCAATGGCTGGAACTCGGCCTACCTGCGCATTCCGCAGGCGGCGGGCCTGGCCACCGACAGCCTGGGCGCGCACGTGAACCAGCGCATCCGCTGGGCACGCGGCATGGTGCAGATCTTCCGCATCGACAATCCGCTGATCGGCAAGGGCCTGAGCCTGTTCCAGCGGTTCTGCTACGCCAACGCCATGCTGCACTTCCTGGCCGGTATTCCGCGCCTGGTGTTCCTGACCGCGCCGCTGGCGTTCCTGCTGCTGCACGTCTACATCATCTATGCGCCGGCACTGGCCATCCTGCTGTTCGTGGTGCCGCACATGGCCCATGCCAGCCTGACCAACGCGCGCATCCAGGGCAAATACCGCCGCCCGTTCTGGGGCGAGGTGTACGAGACCGTGCTGGCTTGGTACATCGCGCGGCCCACCACCGTGGCCTTGTTCAGCCCCGGCCGCGGCAAGTTCAACGTGACCGACAAGGGCGGCACTCAGGATGGCGACCGCTTCGACTGGCGCGTGGCCCGGCCGTACCTGGTGCTGGCGCTGCTGAACGTGGCCGGCCTGTGCTTCGCGGTCTGGCGCTTCATGCACGGCCCGGCCGATGAGCGTGGCACGGTGATCGTCAGTTCGCTGTGGGTGCTGTACAACCTGCTGATCATCGGCGGCGCGCTGGCGGTCGCCGCCGAAGTGCAGCAGGTGCGGCGCACGCACCGCGTGACCACGCACCTGCCGATGGCCCTGCAGGTGCCCGATGGGCGTCGCCTGCGCGGCGTGCTGCAGGACTATTCCAACGACGGCGTGGGCGTGGAGCTGGGCAACGACCCCGGCCTGGCCGAAGGCGCGCGCGTACACGTGCTGTTGGGCCGTGGCCGCCGCGAGTTTGCTTTCCCGGCACGCGTGCAGCGCACCATGGGCCATCGCCTGGGCCTGCTGCTGCAGTTCGACAGCGAACGCCAGCGCGTGGAATTCGCCCAGTGCACCTTCGCCCGTGCCGATGCCTGGCTTGACTGGCATGCCGGCTACCAGCCCAAGAGCCTGCCGCGCAGCCTGTGGAGCGTGCTGGTGCTGGGCTGGCGCGGTTACCGGCGGATGGGCGATTTCGCCCCGTTCGACCTCGACCGTCCCGTGCACTGGAGCCGGCGCCTGCTGCGCTGGATGGCCAGTTTCGCTCCGCAACGTCCGCTTCCCTCCCACTCGGCTGACCCAGCCGCTGACCCAGGGCATCGTCCATGAGCATTTCCTCTCCTCTGCGCTGGCTTCTGCTGCCGCTGCTGGCCCTGCCGGTCGCTTCGGGTAACAGTGCCCCCGCGCCGGCCCGCCTGCCCGCGACCACCGGGTCCACGCCTGACACCGCACCGGCGCAGGTGGCCGTGCCCACGCCGGTGAATGCCGCCGTGGTGCCCGCGCCGCGGCCGGAACCGGCGCAGGCCGAAACCTGGGCAGGCAGTGCCTGGCCGTGGCAGCGCGAAAGCACCTTTGCCGAGCTGGGCCGCCGCCAGGATGTGCTGCTGTCGGGCGTGCGCAACACCACCACGCTGGAATTCCAGGTGCGCCGCGATCGCCTGGCGCGCGAGGCCGAGCTGGACCTGAGCTTCACCCCGTCGCCGTCGCTGCTGCCGACGCTGTCGCACCTGCGGGTGTATCTGAATGACGCGATGATGGGTGTGGTGCCGATCAGCAACGACCAGCTGGGTCGCCCGGTGCAGGCCAAGCTGCCGCTGGACGCGCGGCTGATCGCCGATTTCAACCAGGTGCGGCTGGAGTTCGTCGGCCACTACACCGATATCTGCGAAGAGCCCACCCACAGTTCCCTGTGGGTGAATGTATCGAGCAACAGCACGCTGCGCCTGGGCGGCCAGCCGCTGGCCATGCAGGACGACCTGGCCAACTTCCCGCTGCCGTTCTTCGACCCGCGCGACACCGCGCGGCTGGAACTGCCGGTGGTCTACGGCACCGCGCCGACCCTGGCGCAGCAGCGTGCCGGCGCGATCATGGCCTCGTACTTCGGTAGCCTGGCCGGCTGGTGGCGGCAGGCGCGCTTCCCGGTCAGCTTCGGTGCATTGCCGGACAAGGGTCATGCCGTGGTGCTGGCGGTGAACGGCAAGTTCCCGCCGGTGATCGCCAACCACGCGCCGGTGCAGGGCCCGGTGGTGGAATTGATGGCGCTGCCGGACGATCCGCAGCGCAAGCTGCTGCTGGTGCTGGGACGCAACGACGAGGACCTGCAGAAGGCCGTGGCGGCCATGGCTGCGGGCAACGTGCTGTTCCGCGGCAAGCAGGTGGCGATCGACCAGATCAAACCGCTGGCGCCGCGCAAGCCATACGACGCGCCCAACTGGGTGCGCACCGACCGAGCCGTGCGCCTGGGTGAACTGCTGGATTACCCGCAGCAGCTGCACGCCAACGGCGTGGCCCCGCAGCCGATCACGGTGAACCTCAACCTGCCGCCGGATCTGTTCATCTGGCGCAACCAGGGCATTCCGTTGAACCTGCGCTACCGCTACACGCCGCCGTTCGGCAGCGACGAATCGCGGTTGGGCGTGGCCATCAACGACCAGTTCATTTCCAGCTTCCCGCTGGTGCGCCGCAACGGCAAGCAGGGCCTGGAAGAAATCCGCCTGCCGGTACTGGCCGGTGACGCCGGTGCCGACGCGGGGCGTCTGCTGATTCCGTCGCTGAAGCTGGGCGACCGCAACCAGCTGCGCTTCGATTTCAACTTCGCCAGCGTGATGGGAAGTGCCCAGCGCGACCATTGCCAGACCGTGCTGCCGCCGAACCTGCAGGCGGCGATCGAAGAAGATTCGACCATCGATTTCTCCGGCTTCCACCACTACATGGGCCTGCCGGACCTGTCGGCGTTCGCGCTCAGCGGTTTCCCGTTCACCCGCATGGCCGATCTGTCTGAGACGGTGGTGCTGGTGCCGGCGCAGGCCAGCGAAGCGCAGGCGACCCTGCTGCTGAACCTGGTGGGCGGGCTGGGCGTGCAGACCGGTTACCCCGCCTACGGGCTGCGCCTGTCCAACGATTGGAAGCAGGCCAGCACGTTGGATGCGGACCTGTTGATGCTGGGCGCACTGCCCGATGAGCTGCGCGGCAGCGACCAGCTTTCGCTGCTCATCGACGCCCAGCGCACGCGCCTGTTGAACGGCCAGTCGCCATCGCCGCAGCAGGCGATGGAACAGGCCCGCCGTGGCAGCCGCCAGGGTGACCCGGCGGTGACCGAAGTGGCGGTGACCGCCGATGCACCGTTCGCCGCCATTGTCGGCCTGCAGTCGCCCCACCACGCGCAGCGCAGCATCGTCTCGCTGGCGGCCAGTGGCGCGGCCGATTACGGCCTGCTGGACGAGGCGCTCAGTGACACCGGCAAGCGCCAGGCCATCGCCGGTTCGGTTGCGATCCTGCGCACCTCCGGCATCCACAGCCAGTTCGTGGGCGAGCACTACTACGTCGGCTCGCTGCCGTGGTGGTTGCTGCTCTGGTACCACCTGGCCGATCACCCGGCGTTGCTGGCGGTGCTGGCCACGGTAGTGGTGCTGATGGTGGCCTTCCTGCTGTGGCGCACGCTGCGCTGGGTGGCTGCCAAGCGGTTGGGCCCGGACCACTGATGGCACGCGCGCGGCATCCGCTGGTCGCCGCCTCCGGCCTGGTCCTGCTGGGCCTGGCCGGCGTTGGTGCGTGCCAGGCGCAGGCGCTGCCGGCCACGCCCGGCGGTACGGTGGCCGAGCAGCGGCAATGGCTGCTGGAACAGGTGCGCATCGGCGAAGCCAGCGGCCGCCAGGGCCTGATCGAAGACGCGTTGGCGCGGCTGCGCATGCTGGCCCCGGATGACCGCAGCACGCTGCTGGCGATCCTGGAAGTGCAGCTGTCACAGCAGAAGATGGCCGACGCCGATGCCACCCTGCAGCGCCTGCGCCAGCTGGGTGCGGGCAGCCGCGAGCTGGCCGCCGGCGAACGCCTGTGGCGGGCGTACCGTGGCGATCTGCAGCAGGACCTGCAGCAGGCGCGGCTGTTCGCCGCCGGTGGCCGCAGCGACGAAGCACTGGTGATCTATCGCCGCCTGTTCAATGACGATCCGCCCGGGCTGCAGTTGGGCCTGGAGTACTGGCGCCTGCGTGGCGCGCAGGCCGATGGCCGCGCGCTGGCGATCCGCGAACTGAGCGCGCTGGACCGCAGCTATCCGGGCAACACGGCGCTGCTGCAGACGCTGTCGCAGCTGTTGTTCGCCGCCGGCCGCGATGCCGAAGCGCTGGCCGCGCTCGAGCGCATGGGGCGCAACCCCGAAGCGCGCACGCTGGCCGCCGATGCCGAATGGGACTTCCTGCAGGACCAGCCGGCCGATGATGCCAACGTACGCCGGCTGCAGGCCTTCATCACCCGCAATCCGAACTTCAACGACATCGCGCTGGTGCGCGAGCGCTATGCCGACCAGCACAAGCGGGTGACCGACCCGGCCTGGCGTGCCGGCCTGCGCGGCCAGCAGCTGCTGGATCGCGATCGCAATGCCGAGGCCGAGCGCGCCTTCCTGCAGGCCTTGCGTGGCTATCCGCGCGAAGCCGATTTCCTGGGCGGCCTGGGCATGGCGGTAATGCGGCAGGGGCGCCGAGAACAGGCCATCAGCTATTTCCAGCGTGCCGTGCAGGCCACGCCGGCCGGTGATAGCACCGACAAGTGGACCGACCTGCTGGCCAGTACGCATTACTGGCTGCTGCTGGACCAGGCCGAAGCCGCACTGGCCAGCGGCAACGTGGACCAGGCGCAGGCGCTGTACGAGCGCGCGCGCCGCCAGCAACCCGGTGAGATCAATGCACAGCTGGGGCTGGTGGACGTGGCCGTGGCCCGGGGCGACGATGCCAGCGCCGAACGCCTGCTGCTGGCCGCGCAGCGCCGTGCCCCGCGCGATGCCAATGTGATCCGCAAGCTGGTGCAGCTGTATGGGCGCACCGATCCGCAGCGGCTGGAAAGCTTCATTCATTCGCTGCCGGCCACGCAGCAGAAGCTGTATGCCGAAGATCTGCGGCAACTGCAGATCAGCCGGCTGCGCGAGCGTCGCGAACAGGCGCTGGCCGCCGGCGACGCCGCCACTGCAATAAGCCTGGGCCAGCAGTTGCGCCAGGAACTGCCCGGCGATGCGTGGCTGGCCTATGCATTGGGCAATGAACTGCGCAGCGCCGGCCGCGACGACGACGCCGATGCGGTGGTGGCCGACATGGCCGCGCGCAATGACAGCAGCGAAGCGCGCTACGCGCAGGCCCTGTACCTGTCCGGCAGCGACCGCCTGCCGCAGGCGCTGGCGGTGCTGGACAGCGTGCCGCGCGAGCGCTGGGACGATGACATGCGTGCGCTGTCACAGCGCCTGCAGCGGCAGCAACTGGTGGAACACATGTGGGAGCTGCGCGCGCAGGGCCGCGAGCCGGAAGCCATCGCATTGCTGCAGCAGCAACCGCCCAGCGCCGACAACGACCTGCTGCTGGCCGAATGGGCACGCCTGCGCGGTGATGCGGCACAGGCACTGCATTACTACCAGCAAGTGCTGGCCGCGCAGCCGGACAACGTGGATGCCCAGTTGGGCCAGGTGCAGGCGTGGATCGTGCAGGGCGATCTGCCGCGTGCGCGCCAGCAGATGCACGACGCGCCACCGCAGGTAGCCGACGATGCGTTGGGCCAGCAGCGGCAGTTGGCCGGCATCTGGACCGACCTGCATGAAAATGCGCGCGCGCTGCAGATCCTGCGCGGGCTGCTGGCGCGCAAGACCGAAGCCGATGCGCAGTCGTGGCGCGATGCGGCGCGGCTGGTGCGCGCCGACGATCCCGAGCAGGCGCTGGACATGTACGCCCAGGCGATGGCCGACAACGGCCTGCTGGCCCCGGCGCAGGCCACGCCGCGCGACAACCGCGCGCTCACCCTGGCCAGCCGCCAGACCGAGGGCGATGACTGGCTGCGCAGCAGCTTGCGCAGCGATGTGGACACGCTGTACCAGCAGCAGAACCCGACGCTGACGGTGATGCAGGATTCCGGCCGCCGCAGCGACGGCACGCCGGGCCTGTCGCGGCTCTCGCGTGACACCCGCATCGCCCACCTGGATGCACCGTTTGCCGGTGGCCTGGGTTGGGCGCGCATCGAGCAGGTGCACTTCGATGCGGGCCGGTTCCAGACTGGCGACGATGGCACCTTCGACGAAGATTTCGGCAGTTGCGATCTGGATCTGCTGCAGGCCGATGGCACGGCGCTGCGCGCGCCCGGCTGCAGCCGCTACGTGCACCAGCGGCGCAATTCCGGTGCCGGTTTCGCCGTGGGCTGGCGCACGCTGGACGACCGCTGGAACATCGACCTGGGCCACACCCCGTCCAACTACGTGGTGGGCAACTGGTTGGGTGGGGTCACCTTGAACGGTGACCTGGGCCGGCTGGGCTGGGGCGCCACGGTGTCGCGCCGGCCGATGACCAATTCACTGCTGTCCCAGGCCGGCGCGGTGGATCCGCGCAGTGGCATTGCCTGGGGCGGGGTGACCGCCAACGGCGTGACCTTCAGCCTGGGCTACGACGAAGGTGGCCGCAACGGTATCTGGTCGAACTGGAGCTGGCACCGCCTGACCGGTCGCAACGTGGAAGACAACACCCGCGCGCGGGCCATGGCCGGGTGGTACCACAAGCTGATCCAGCGGCCGGACATGCGCCTGGCCGTGGGCACCACGGCCATGTACTGGCGTTACCAGAAAGACCTGGGCGGTTATTCGCTGGGGCAGGGCGGTTACTACAGCCCGCAGCGCTACGCCTCGCTCAGCCTGCCTGCCAGCTTCGCCTGGCGCAGCGACAACTGGTCGCTGCGCGTGGACGCGTCCTTCAGCGTGTCCAGTGCGCGCACCGCGTCCATCAGCCGCTATCCCGACCAGGCCCTGATCGAGCGGGTGATCGCCCAGCTGGAGCCGCAGTACGGCCCGCTCACGCTCGACCCGGATGGCCTGTACACCAGCAGTGGTCGCAGCAGCGGTACCGGCTCGCGCCTGTACGCGGCGGTGGAACGGCGCCTGGGCGACCACTTCGTGCTGGGCGCGGCCGGTACGCTGCAGCGCAGCCGCGATTTTTCGCCAAATACGTTCCAGCTCTATCTGCGCTATACGCTGAAGCCGTGGCAGGGCAACCTGCCGTTGCCGGTGTCCCCGCTGGTGCCCTATGGCGAATTCCGCTGATCCGCAGCGCCGCCGCCTGCTGCAGGTGGCCGCGACCCTGCCGCTGCTCGCCCACGTGGGCGCGCAAGCACAGACTGCGCCGCGCTGGCCGGCCTGGCAGGTGCTGCAGGCCAGCAGCCTGAGCCGCGACGGGCGCATGATCGACCGCAGCCAGAACGACCAGCGCACCACGTCCGAAGGGCAGTCCTATGCACTGTTCTTCGCCCTGGTGGACAACGACCAGGCCTTGTTCGACCGGGTGCTGGCCTGGACCCAGGACAACCTGGCCGGCGGTGACATGTCCGCACGGCTGCCGGCCTGGCTGTGGGGGCGCGATGGTAAGGGCGCCTGGCGCGTGCTGGACGACAACCCCGCCTCCGATTCCGATCTTTGGCTGGCTTACGCGCTGCTGGAAGGCGCGCGGTTGTGGCGGCGGCCGGCATTGCAGGTGATCGCCACCGGCATGCTGGGGCAGGTGCGTACGCGCGAAATCGTCGAACTCGATGGGCTGGGGCCGATGCTGCTGCCGGGCCCGCAGGGGTTCATTGAAGACGATGCCACGCGGGTCAATCCCAGCTATCTGCCGTTGCCATTGCTGCGGCGCTTCGCCGCCGTGGACACGCAGGGCCCGTGGCAGGCGCTGGCCCGCAACACGGTGGCCTTGCTGCAGCAGACCAGCCCGCACGGCTTTGCACCGGATTGGGCGGCCTGGCGCAAGGGCGCGTTCGTGGTGGACCCGGTGAAGGGCCCGGTGGGCGGCTACGATGCCATCCGCTGTTACGCCTGGGCAGGCATGACCGCCGCGCGCGACCCGCTGTTCCGGCCGCAGCTGCAGGCATTGTCTGGCCCACTGCAGCGCCTGCGCGGCGGCGGCGCGATGTGGGAAAAGGTGGATACCCGCAGCGGGCAAGGGCAGGGCGAAGGCAACTACGGGTTCCGTGCCGCGCTGCTGCCGTACCTGCAGGCGCAGGGCGAAACGCAGCAGGCGCAGGCGTTGTTGGCCAGCCTGCCAACGGCGGAACAGCAACGCAGCGCCGAGCCGGCCTACTACACGCAGATGCTTACCCTGTTCGGCCGCGGCTGGATGGAAGGCCGCTGGCGCTTCGCCGCCGACGGCCGTCTGCAGCCGCGTTGGTAGGGCGGTAACGCGGGGTCAGAGCCCTTTGCGCCGCAAAGGGATCTGACCCCAGCCGCAGCCGACGGGGTCGGATCCCGCTGCGCAACAACGGGCTCTGACCCCATTCAACGGTCATTCCAACGCGTAGCGCAGCACGAACAGCACCGCCACCAGCCACACCGCCGGGTGCACCTCGCGCCAACGCCCGGTACCGGCCTTCAGCGCTGCATAGGCAATGAAACCAAAGGCCAGGCCATTGGCGATGGAGTAGGTGAACGGCATCGCCAACGCGCACAATGCCGCCGGCACCGATTCGGTCAGATCGCTCCAGTCCACTTCCACCAGCTCGCGCAGCATCAGCCCGGCCACGAACAGCAGGGCAGGGGCGGTGGCATAGCCGGGCACCATCGCCGCCAGCGGCGAGAACAACAGCGCGGCCAGGAACAGTGCCGACACCACCAGCGCGGTCAGGCCGGTGCGGCCGCCCACCTGCACGCCCGAGGCGCTTTCGGCGAAGGCGGTGGTGCTGCTGGTGCCCAGCAGCGAGCCCGCCACGATCGCCGTGCTGTCGGCCAGCAACGCGCGACCGAAGTGCTTCTGCGCACCCGGCAGTTTCAGCAGGCCCGCACGCCCGACCACGCCGTACAGCGTGCCGGTGGCATCGAACACTTCCACCAGCACGAACACCAGCACCACCTGCAGCAGCACCGCGATCGGCGCGCCGCCGTCATGGTGCAGCAGGCCGGGCAGGTCCAGCTGCAGGAAGGTGGGGGCCAGGCTCGGCGGCAGCGACACCAGCCCCTTGAACTGCACATCGCCCAGCGCCCACGCTGCGGCGGTCACCGCCAGGATGCCGATCAGGATCGCCCCGCGCACGCGGCGTGCTTCCAGGATCGCAATCAACAGGAAGCCGCCCAGGGCCAGCAGCGGCGGCGCGGTGTTCAGCGGACCCAGCGCTACCAGAGTGTCTTCGTTGGCAATGATCACGCCCGATTTCTGCAGCGCGATGATCGCCAGGAACAGGCCGATGCCGGCCACGATAGCCGAGCGCAACGACGACGGAATACCGGCCACCAGCCAGGCGCGCACGCCGGTCAGCGATAGCACCAGGAACACCAGGCCGGAAATGAATACCGCTGCCAGCGCCTGCTGCCACGGCAGACCGGCGGCACCGACCACGGTGAAGGCAAAGAACGCGTTCAGGCCCATGCCCGGCGCCATGCCCACCGGGAAGTTGGCGGCCAGCGCCATCACTGCCGAACCCAGCGCCGCTGCCAGGCAGGTGGCAACGAACACCGCGCCGGCATCCATGCCCGTGGTTCCCAGGATTTCCGGGTTGACGAAGACGATGTAGGACATCGTCAGGAAGGTGGTGACACCGGCCAGCAGCTCGGTGCGCACGGTGGTGCCGTGCTGCTGCAGCTGGAACAGGCGTTCGAACAGGGACATGGGGGTTCTCACAACAATTGGGTGTCACCACCAACGGTGGTGACCTACCGAAAGAGAAAGGCCGCGCGAGCGCGGCCTTTCCGGTTGCCTTACTTCAGCGCCTTGAAGCGCAGGCGCTTCGGCGCAGCATCGTCGCCCATGCGGCGGCGCTTGTCTTCCTCGTACTCTCGGTAGTTGCCCTGGAAGAATTCCACGTGCGAATCGCCTTCGAACGCCAGGATGTGCGTGGCGATGCGATCCAGGAACCAGCGGTCATGCGAGATGACGAAGGTGTTGCCCGGGAATTCCAGCAGCGCATCTTCCAGCGCACGCAGGGTTTCGATGTCCAGGTCGTTGGACGGTTCGTCGAGCAGCAGCACGTTGCCACCCTGCAGCAGGGTCTTGGCCATGTGCAGGCGGCCACGCTCACCACCGGACAGCGAACCGACCATCTTCTGCTGGTCCTGGCCCTTGAAGTTGAAGCGGCCGATGTAGGCGCGCGACTGGATCTCGATGCCGTTGATGTTCAGGATGTCCAGGCCGCCAGCGATTTCCTGGAAGACATTGTGGTTGCCTTCCAGTGCGTCGCGGCTCTGGTCCACGTAGGACAGCTTCACGGTCGGGCCGACCACGATCTCGCCCGAATCCGGCTTTTCCTGGCCGGTGATCATCTTGAACAGGGTCGACTTACCGGCGCCGTTGGGGCCGATGATGCCGACGATGGCGCCGGCCGGCACCAGGAAGCTCAGGTCGTCGAACAGCAGGCGGTCGCCGAACTTCTTGGAGACGTTCTTGAACTCCATCACCGCATTGCCCAGGCGCTCGCCCGGCGGGATGAAGATTTCATTGGTCTCGTTGCGCTTCTGGTAATCGACCGACTGCAGCTCTTCCAGGCGGGCCAGACGGGCCTTGCCCTTGGTGCGGCCGCCCTTGGCGTTCTGGCGCGACCACTCCAGTTCCTTCTGGATCGCCTTCTGGCGAGCCTTTTCCTGGTTGTCTTCCTGCTTCAGGCGCTCATCCTTCTGGGTCAGCCAGTCGGTGTAGTTGCCCTTCCACGGAATGCCACGGCCGCGGTCCAGTTCCAGGATCCACTCGGCGGCGTTGTCCAGGAAGTAGCGATCATGGGTGACCGCCACCACGGTGCCGGTGTAGCGCGCCAGGAACTGTTCCAGCCATTCCACCGACTCGGCGTCCAGGTGGTTGGTCGGTTCGTCGAGCAGCAGCATGTCCGGCTTCTGCAGCAGCAGGCGGCACAGCGCCACGCGGCGCTTTTCACCACCGGACAGCTTGCCCACGATGGCATCCCACGGCGGCAGGCGCAGCGCATCGGCGGCCACGTCCAGCTGGTTTTCCAGGGTGTGCGCGTCGCCAGCGGCCAGGATCGCCTCCAGGCGCTCCTGTTCCTTGGCTAGCGCGTCGAAGTCGGCGCCTTCCTCGGCGTAGGCGGCGTACACCGCTTCCAGCGCGGCCTGGGCCTGCAGCACTTCGCCCACGCCTTCCTCCACCGCTTCACGCACGGTCTTGGTCGGGTCCAGTTCCGGTTCCTGCGCCAGGTAGCCGACCTTGATGCCCGGCTGCGGGCGGGCTTCGCCCTCGAAATCGGTGTCCACGCCGGCCATGATCTTCAGCACGGTGGACTTGCCGGCGCCGTTCAGGCCCAGCAGGCCGATCTTCGCGCCCGGGAAGAAGGACAGCGAGATGTCCTTGATGATCTGCCGCTTGGGCGGGACCACCTTGGACACGCGGTTCATGGTGTAGATGTATTGCGAGGACATGAGGTCTCCGTAGGGGCGCGGCCCTGCACCCGTCCGTCAGCGGGAAGATCCCGGACGACAGCGGGCACAGACTGAAATGGAATACCGCCAATTATAGCCGGAACCGCCTGTCACCCGCGCCGCCTTTGGCCCCGGGGCTGGCCGCTGCCTGAATACTGCGTCACATCCTGCGAATCGGAACCGTTTCCAGCCAATATCCGTTCAGACGCAATGCGCAAGATTGGCCTCACCACCCACCCGAGCAGAGGTTTCTCATGCGCATCAACCGAATCATGGCCGGAGCCGTGGCCTCTGTTCTGGCCCTTGGCGCGGTCGCCCCGGCGTTTGCCGACAACGATCACCGTGACCGCCGCGAGTGGCGCGAAGACCGCCGTGACGACCGTCGCGAGTACCGCCGCGACGTCCGCGAGGCCCGTCGCGACTACGAACGTGATCGCCGCGATGCCCGCCGCGACTGGAACCGCGACCACGACCGCCGCTATTACCACCCGGCGCCGCCGCCGCGCGTGGTGTATCGCCCCGGCTATGGCCCGGGCCCGGGTTACGGTTGGCAGCGCGGGCACCGCTACCGCGATTACTACCGTGGCCCGATCTACGTGGTGAACGATTACCCGCGTTACCACCTGCGTCGCCCGCCGTACGGCCACCACTGGATCCGCGACGACCGCGGCAACATGCTGCTGGTGGCCGTGGCCACCGGCATCATCGCCGACTACATCATCAACAACCGCTGATGCAGCAACGGGGTCGGAGCCCTTCCCTGCGGGAAGGAGTCCGACCCCACCATCCCGGGGTCGGACCCTTTTCCAGCGGAAAAGGCTCCGACCCCTTTCAGCACTTAGAACGCTACCGACAGATCCAGCTGTGCGCCGACATCGCGCTGGCCATCACCGCGCTGCCCCTGCATCTGCAGCGACAGACGGCTGTTGTCGGTCGGGCTGACCGCCACGCCCAGCTGGGCCAGCGCGCTGCGGCGGGCCAGCGGCGCGGCGGCAATGCCGAAGTCCTGCGTACCTTCCACGAAGCGCGCGGTGGCCTGCGGCAGGCGATCACCACCGGCCACCTGCCAGCCCACGCGCGCGGTCAGTGCCGCACGGTCACGCTGGCCGCCACTGATGTCCCAGTCCGCGCGCAGCGCGGCCAGGCCGGTGCGGTAGCGGGCGGTTTGGCCATCCAGCTGCAGGGCACTGTGCCCGCCGTGTTCCTGGCTGCCTTCGCTGCGCAGGCGCACCTGGGCCAGTTCCAGTTCCGGGGTCAGTTGCAGGCGCGGACCGCCGAAGGTCCAGCCAGCACGCAGGAAGGCGCTGGTGCCGGTGGCGTCTTCGCGCGCGGCCAGGCCTTCGGACAGCGTGCTGCCCACCTGCGCGGTGCGGCTGCTGTCGGTGCGGTAGTCGGCGCGGCTGACGCCCGCACGCAGGCTCAGGCCCTGCCAGCGGTACTGACCGTACACGCCGTACTCGGTGCTGTCAGTCTCGGCGCGTGCATCGCGCTGGGCCAGGCGGCTGACCAGCTGCTGCTGGCCTGCGGCCACACCCAGTTCCAGTGCATCGCCGAACATCCAGCCGGCACCGGCCATCAGCCCGTGCTGCGAACTGCGCAGCCCGGCGTTCTGCGCGCTGGCATCGGTACGCCGCTGGCTGCTGCTGCCGGCCACCCACGCACGCACGCCCGGGGCAATCTGCCCGGCCATCGCCGCACCATCCAGATGGCGGTCAATGCCATCGTGCAGGAAGCGGTTCTGCAGCAGGGCGCCACGGTTGGCCGCATGGATCTCGCCGGACAGGCTGTCGAACGCCGGCACCACGTCGGCCACGTCCAGGCGCACCACCGCGTCATAGACCGCGTTGCCATTGCCCAGCGCTTCCACCGCGCCGGCCACGGCCTTCTGGTTGTCATTCACCACAACGTCCGGGAAGGCCAGTTCGATGTCCGGCATCGCGATGTCGTTGCGCTGCATCGTCAGGTAGACGTGGTTGGCGTCGTAATCCAGGATCGGGGCCAGGAACGCCAGGGTGCTGCTGGCGCCGGTAAATACGCCGGCCACGCCGCCATTGGCGGTCAGCACGGTGTAGCGGGTCGAGGCCTGCCAGTCGCCTTCAGCGGCCACGGCCAACGTGCTGGCATTGCCCAGCGTTGCAGTACCGGTCACCAGCGTGTGGTCGCTGATGCCATTGGCGCTCACATCCACCCGGTACTGGCTGCTGCTGTCGAACGCCAGATCACCCTTCACCTGCAGCTGGCCGATGCCACGTGCCGTCGCACTGCCTGGCGACAGCACGCTGCCGGACAGCAGCTGCACACCGCCCACGCTGCCACGGCCGGTCAGCCAGGCGCCTTGGTCCAGCTTGACCTGGCCACCCAGCAGACCATCCACCTCCAGCTGGCCTTCGCTCACCCAGGCGGTGCCGCTGAAGGCGCTGCTGTCGCCGGTCAGGGCCAAATAATGCCGGCCCTGGCGCAGCACGCCGCTGCCGCTCAGCTGGCCTGCATAGGTCAGCACGCGGGTGGTATCGGTCTGGAACACGCCTGCGCTGCCGATCTCAATGTTGCCGGTCGGCAGCGCATTGCCGACCGCGCGCACCGTGCCACCCAGCACGCGGACCTGGCCGGCGAATGGAGTGCTGCCCAGCACCAGCTCGCCGCTGTCGTGCTTTTCCAATACGGCAGTGGCCGCGCCACTTACGCCACCGGCAAAGATCACGCTGTCACTGCCGGCAATGTGCACGTCGGTGGTACCCAGCAAACGGACGCTGTTGGCCAGGGTGGTCATGTTGACAAGGCCGAGCGACGTGCCGTCGGCGAAGATCAGGCGACCGTTGCCGGCGGCCTGGTTGCCGCCCAGGGACAGCGTGCCCTGGTTGATGATCAGGTCGCCCTCAAAGGTGTTGTCACCCTTCAGCATCAGCACGCCGGCCCCGGTTTTCGCCAGGCCACCACTCCCGCTGATATTGCCTTGGATATCGAGGTTGCCGATCGCATCCAACTGCGAATCGGAGGTTACCCGCATGTCGCTGGAAACCGTGAGCCACCCCGGATTGCGAAGCACTCCGCCGGACAGCTCCAGGTCACCCGTGCCGGCGCCGGTGCTGATGGACGTCAGCAACGAGGTGGTGTCACCCACCGCCAGTACGCCGTTGTTGCTCACCACCAGCCTGCCTTCGCTGCCCGCGGCCGATGCCAGCTGGATCGACCCATTGATGGTCGCCGAAGCGCCGTCACTCACGGTGAAGCGGCCAAGCCCGGCATCGCCCAGCGCCAACGAATTGCTGATCCATTCGCCGCTTGCGCCGCTCAGTAGCACACGTCCGTGGCTGCCAGCAGCTTCGCCCAGGGTCACATCGCTGGCGAAGAAGCGGCTGAAGATGTTGGCCGTGGCATGACCGTTCCGGCCGATCACGGTCTGCGCACCGGTGGTGTTCATGCCGCTGTCGCTGCCGATGGTCAGGGTTGCGGTGCCGCCCTGGTCGGCCATCACCAGTCCGCTGGAATAGACGCCGGCTCCGTTGTAGACCGACAGCGCGCCGGTACCGCCGCGACCCACGGTCAGCAGGCCATTGTTGTACCAGCGCGAGGCGATGTTGTTGACGGTGGCTGTGCCAGTGCCGCCGGCATCACCCACGACGGCCGAATCGCTGCTGACGACCGCGCCGCCCATCACCATCATCTCACCCTGGCCATGCACGCCAACGCCAAGGCTGCCGGTCGTGAGCTCCGATCCGGCCTGGGCCACCTGCAACAGGCCGTCACTGTTGGCGACGTTGCCGATCAGCATCTGGCTGCTGTTGACCTTGCCGCCATTGCTGATCTGCACGCGGCCGTTGCCTGCGTTGCCGACGTAGATCGTGTCTGCTTCCCACAGCGAACCGGCCCCGTCGGCCATCACGAAGCCATCGCTGCCCGGCATCGAGCCTACCCAGGCATTTTTCGTGTACAGGTAGGCGCCGCCCAGCACGGACAGTTCGCCGCTGCCTTCGTGTCCCACGCCGATGTCGTAGTTGATCCGCCACGAAGCGTCTGCGCCGTGGACGATGGCAATGCCCTTGTGGCCGGCGGCAACACCCAGCGTGGCGGTGGCGGTGGTCAAGCCGCCCACACCGGAGATATCCAGCACGGCATCGGCCGAACTGCCGAGGTAGACATGCCAGGACTTGGTATCGGCGGTGGTCAGCCCGACGGTGTACCCGTCGATATAGGCGTAGTTGGTGGAGTTGGTGTCATTGGGCACACCGGCGGTCCAGCTTGACGCGTCGTACCAGTCACCATCGGCGGTGCGAACGGTGTTGACCGCCTGCGCTCCGGCGCTGATGGCCAAGCCAACGGCCAGCGCGAGCAAGGAAGCGCGGCGTGCGGTAGCGGACGTACGACGGGTGGCTGGCGTCAATGCAGCCCTGCAGCTGTGGAACGGATGGATCACGCGATTTTTCCCCTGTTTGGACAGGGCGTATCGGCGGCGATCCGTGGGGCTTTAGGTTTGCTAGCCTAAATTGTTCAGAATTTCAGGGGTTTGAATCACAGTTCATTGAATTGAACTCAAGCACCAAGCGCTGTCCCAAGCGGCCATTCCCTCCTTGGCACGCAGCAGGGCCAGCACATCATGCCATGTACGCGGTGCCAAGCCCCGTTGGCTGCGGTCGCCGCCGCCCCCCGGCGCGCTTACAATTACGGGCCCGCTGTCCCCCTACTGCCTGGAGTGACCGATGTTCCCGCGTGACGTCCGCATCGAAACCTACGATCCCGAACTGGCCAAGGCCATCGCCGCCGAAACCCAGCGCCAGGAAGACCACGTCGAGCTGATCGCCAGCGAGAACTACACCAGCCCGGCGGTGATGCAAGCCCAGGGCAGCCAGCTGACCAACAAGTACGCCGAAGGCTACCCGGGCAAGCGCTACTACGGTGGCTGTGAATACGTGGATATCGCCGAGCAGCTGGCAATCGACCGCCTGAAGCAGCTGTTTGGCGCCGACTATGCCAACGTGCAGCCGCACAGCGGTTCGCAGGCCAACCAGGCCGTGTACTTCGCCCTGCTGCAGCCGGGTGACACCATCCTGGGCATGAGCCTGGCCCACGGCGGCCACCTGACCCACGGTGCCAAGGTCAATGCCTCGGGCAAGCTGTTCAATGCCGTGCAGTACGGCGTGAACGACCAGGGCCTGATCGACTACGACGAAGTCGAGCGCCTGGCCCTGGAGCACAAGCCGAAGATGGTCGTGGCCGGTTTCTCGGCCTACTCGCAGGTGATCGACTGGGCGCGCTTCCGCGCCATCGCCGACAAGGTCGGGGCCTACCTGTTCGTGGACATGGCCCACGTGGCCGGCCTGGTCGCCGCCGGCGTGTACCCCAGCCCGCTGGAACACGCGCACGTGGTCACCTCCACCACCCACAAGACCCTGCGCGGCCCGCGCGGCGGCATCATCGTGGCCAAGGGGGCTGACGAAGACCTGGTCAAGAAGCTGCAGTCGATCGTGTTCCCGGGCATCCAGGGCGGTCCGCTCATGCACGTCATCGCCGGCAAGGCCGTGGCCTTCAAGGAAGCGCTGGAGCCGGGCTTCAAGGCCTACCAGCAGCAGGTGGTGAAGAACGCCCAGGCGATGGCCACCACGCTCATCGCGCGTGGCTACAAGATCGTTTCCGGCGGCACCCAGAACCACCTGATGCTGGTGGACATGATCGGCAAGGACGTGTCCGGCAAGGATGCGGAAGCCGCGCTGGGCAAGGCCCACATCACCGTCAACAAGAACTCGGTGCCGAACGACCCGCGTTCGCCGTTCGTGACCTCGGGCCTGCGCCTGGGCACCCCTGCGGTCACCACCCGCGGTTATGTCGAACAGGACTGCGTGGACCTGGCCAACTGGATCGCCGACGTGCTCGACGCCCCGGCCGATGAAGCTGTCATCGCCCGCGTGCGCGATGCCGTCAGCGCGCAGTGCCGCAAGTACCCGGTCTACGGCTGATCGGGGAGTGGGGTCGGATCCCTTCCCGCAGGGAAGGGCTCTGACCCCGCCACCAGGAACCCCGCGCATGGATGAGCGCCGTCTCAAACACATCTACATCGCCCTGGCGGTGCTGTTCGGCCTGCCCAGCCTGCTGCTGGGCGCGGTCGGCGCCTTCATCGCGGCGATGATGGGCGTGTTCGCCTTCATCCGCGTGGATGCAGACAGCCTGCGCTTCGGCAGCGGCCTGCTGCTGTGGGGCCTGGCCGGACTTTCGGGCCTGCTGGCCTGGGTGATGCTCAGCACATTCTGGCTGCGCGAAGGCTTCGCCGGCCTGCGCGCGGCCTGGTCTGGCTGGTGGTGGCAACTGGCCCTGGGCATGCTGGCCACGCTGCCGATGCTGGTGCTGGCACTGACCTATTTTTCCGAACTGGGCCTGACCGTGTTGAACGGTCTGTTCGCCGGGCCGTCGTTACTGGTGCCTGCCACCGTGCTGTTCTGGCTGCGCTGGCTGGGCCCGCCATCGTCCGCCGCACAGGGCCGCGACCATGCATGAGCGCACGCATCGGCGCATCTACATTGCGCATGGCCTGCTGTTCGGGCTGCCCGCGCTGCTGGCCGGCGGTCTGGTGGCCGGCTTCGGGGTCTATACCTTCCTTACCCGCAGTGCCTTCATGCGCGGCGACGAGGGCACCGTGCTGTTGCTGTGGTCTGCGGCCGGCCTGGCGGGCCTGGTCGGCTGGTTGTGGCTGAGCGTGTGCTACCTGCGGCAGGGCCGCGCGGCCTTGCGGCACGCGCGCGCGCTGCCGTGGATCGGGCTGGCGCTGGGCGGGCTGGCGGCGCTGGGCGTGGTGGGCTATATCGGTTTTGCCTGGGCCACCGGCAGCCCGTGGCAGGTGCTGGGCTACCTGGTGCTGGGGCCGCCGCTGCTGGTGCCCGCAGCGCATCTGCTATGGCTGCGGCATGCCCCGAACACGGTCTGACGTGGACAACTATTTGCCGCCCAAGGGCTTCTCAGGTACCGTTGCGACGCTGCCATGACCGTGGCAGCTCGTTCGTCCCCTGAGCCAGGCGTTCCATGCATTGCCCCTTCTGCCAACATGCCGATACCCGGGTCATCGACTCGCGCGTCTCTGAAGACGGTGCGACGATCCGTCGTCGGCGTGAGTGCGAAGCCTGCAACGAACGTTTCAGCACGCTGGAAACCGTCGAGCTGAAGCTGCCGGCCATCGTCAAGAGCGACGGCACGCGCGAGGCGTTCGACCAGCGCAAGGTCCGCGCCGGCTTCGACCGCGCGCTGCAGAAGCGCGCTGTGCCGGAAGAAAAGATCGAAGCGGCGGTGCGCGCGGTGGTGCATCAGCTGCGCATCAGTGGCGAACGCGAAGTGCCCTCGATCAAGGTGGGCGAGTTCGTGATGAACGAACTGCGCAAGCTCGACCATGTCGGCTATGTGCGGTTTGCTTCGGTGTACCGCAGCTTCGAAGACGTGGCCGATTTCCGCGAGGAGATCGAGAAGCTGGAACGCGACCTGCCGTCCAGCACCGAACAGCTGCAGCTGCTGGGCGATGTGATCGCCCTGACCAAGAAAAAGAAGGGCTGACCGCCACCGCCGTAGTAGGTGCCAACCTTGGTTGGCACAGAGCCATGCCCGGCGGGATCGACGGCGTTACCATGGCGCCATGACCACCCCGTTCTCCGCCCTCGACCACCTGCACATGGCCAACGCTCTGCGCCTGGCCGAGCGTGCCGCTTACACCACCCGCCCCAATCCGATGGTCGGTTGCGTGATCGCCCACGGCGAGCGCGTGGTCGGGCTGGGCTGGCACCAGCGTGCCGGCGGCCCGCATGCCGAAGTGTTCGCGCTGCGCGAAGCGGGCGGTGAGGCGCGTGGCGCTACCGCCTACGTCACCCTGGAACCCTGCGCACACTACGGCCGCACGCCACCGTGTGCGCTGGCACTGATCGAAGCCGGCGTATCGCGCGTAGTCGCTGCCATGCGCGATCCGTTCCCGCAGGTCGATGGCGGTGGCTTCGATCTGCTGCGCGCGGCGGGCATTGACGTCGCCGAAGGTCTGATGGCCGCGCAGGCGCGCGAATTGAACAAGGGCTTCCTGTCGCGGGTGGAACGCAAGCGGCCGTGGCTGCGGGTCAAGCTGGCCGCCAGCCTGGATGGCCGCACCGCGATGGCCGATGGAACGTCGAAGTGGATCACTGGCGCGGCGGCACGCGAAGACGTGCAGCACTGGCGCGCACGCGCAGGCGCCATCCTGACCGGCGCGGACACCGTGCTGGCCGACGACCCGATGCTGACCGTGCGCCTGGCCGACACCGAGGTGCTGCCGCCACTGCGCGTGGTGCTGGATTCGCGCCTGCGCTCGCTGGAATGCAGCCGCGTGCGCGAGGGTGGGGCGCCGACGCTGTACCTGCACGATGCGGCGGTGAGCGCACCGGATGCAGCCGATGCCGAGTTCGCCAGTGTGCCCAGCGTGGATGGGCGGTTGGATCTGGGCGCCGTGCTGGCGCTGCTGGCCGAGCGCGGCATCAACGAAGTGCATACCGAAGCTGGTGCCACCCTGGCCGGTGCGCTGCTGCGCGGCGGCTGGGTGGATGAGCTGCTGCTGTACCAGGCGCCTACCTTGCTGGGCGACAACGGTCGACCGCTGTTGGCCGGCCTGGGCATCGAAGCGATGGAGCAGCAGCGTCGCTTGCGTGTGGTCGATCAGCGCCAGGTAGGCCAGGATCTGCGGTTGCTGCTGCGCGCGTGATGCCGTGACATCCATCCACGCTTGGCGTGGATCTACTCGTCTTCCAGCAGCGCCATCGGCACCGTCGATTGCAGTACCTGCCTGAGCGAAACCATGGTCATTCCATCGGGGAAGTAGCCGGTGGCATCAGAGCCAGAGACTGATGCGCTGCCGGTATATGTGCGTGTGGGCGCGCTCCGCAATGCTTCGATCACCAGGCGCATGGCCTGTGCGTCATCGCCACGTATCTGTTGGCGGACGACAGGGTCGGCAAGCATGCCGCTGTCCAGGTCCCACGCAGGCACCTGGCAACTGAAGTTGACGGTGACTTCGTTATTGGCAGTGTGAGCCTCGGGACCGGTGCCAGCGTCGTGACCGGTGGCTCGGCAGCGGCTGCGCGCATACGTTGCCGTCATCAGTTCACCATACTCGGCTGCAAGCGAAGCAGGGATGTTCCGGCTCGGTGCCTCTCTGCTGACAAGTTCAACGATGTCCGGCACCATGCTGGCCAGCCGGGAAATCATCTCGTCCGACAGGAATGCGTCCGCAGGCCTTGCCGCACGAAGCGCGTTGGCAGCCTGGGTGTCGCTTTCCAGTGCCGTCCGCGCGTACAGATCGAACGCCTGCTCAGGACTCAGCCGATCATCAGGGGCGGCTTGAACGGTGGCAGGAACGGACAGCAGCAAGGCAAGGCATCGCAGCAGCATTGTGGAATCCAGCAGAGGCAGGGAAGACAGCTTGGTTCAGACGTAACTGCGTTTCCATGCAATTTGTCCTAAAAGCCTGCAGCGATCAGTCGATCGCACAACGTCCCAAGGCGCCTGCTCCATCCTCGCCAGCGTCCCATGCATCCAGGGGTATCAACGCCGTGAGCACGACCCTGGACAGCTGCAGCCAGCGGCCGTCGTTACTCGGGCAGCAGCAGGCGCTCCACCCACACGTGCAGTGGGGGCAGATCCTGCGGTATCCAGAGATCGCCGTCGCTGTTGCGTGCCAGGATCACCTGGTAGGTCTGTGCGCGGCGGGGCGCTTGCTGCAGGCGGGTGCTGGCCGCGCGTACATCCGGCTGCGCGTCGTGCTCGCTCCCCGCATCGGCCGGCGAAGTATCGCCTTGCGCGGCCGCATCAGGCATCTGGCAGGTGTAATCAACGATGGCGATCTGCAGGCCGTCGTTGCCCCTGCGCTGGCTGCCCGCGCTGCGGCACTGGGTCTGCCGCAGTGCCAGCGCGACCTGTCGTGACAGCTCGCGGCCCAGCCGGGTGCGCGCGTCGTCAGCCGGCGCATCGCCCAGCACCATCCGGTCCACTGCATCTTCCCAGCGTTCACTGCGCAGCAGCGCGCCCGTCAGTTCCGAGACCTGCGCGGCGGCATCTGCATCGCTCTCCAGCATGAAACGCGCGAACAGATCAAAGCTCTGTTCCGCCGTGGGAAGCGCAGGCTGAGCGGGCGCAGAGAACGCCATGAACAACAGGGCAAGTGGCAGGCGTGACAACGGAGATGCTCCTTGACAGGAAAACATCGGACGCGGCGTCAGTCCGCGTCGTCGGGCAGGTGCTCGTTCGATTCAACGAATGGCAGGAAGAGATCGGCCACTGGCGACCAGCGGCCCAGGGTTGGCCATGCAGCAGTATCGGCCGCAACAGGGGCCAGCAGCGCAGCCGCCAGCCCCCAGCGATTCAGCGCCGACACGTCACGCGCATTCGTCGGTCCACATCATTTCCGCCATCGGGCGCAGTGCCTTGCATTCCTGCGTCATTGCCTCGGCGGACTGCACCTGCGCCTTGGCCTTCAGTTCTTCGGCCATGGCATCCACGCCACTGATCTGGTCCGGGGCAATCTTCGCCACGCAGCTGCGGTGCTGCTGCAGCAGCAGGTCGCAGCCCGGAACGCCGGTCACCTTCGGTGCATCGGCAGCGGCGGCGTCCTGCATCCATTCGTCGAACGGTGCCAGTGCGCCCACCACCGGGCCGATCAGATCGTCGAAGTTGGCGCTGTACCAGAACGCGCCGTCCTTGGCGGTGTACAGCTTCAGGCTGCCGGTGATCGGCTGGCGCGGGCCGCTCTGCAGGGCCTGGGTGTAGGCCTGGGTGAAGCGGATGCGCGTGGCCGGCGTGCCTTCGGCCAGGCTTTGCGCGAACAGCGGGCGCACGCTGGACAGATCCACCGCTTGGCAGCGGAACTGCACCGTGGCGATCTTCTGGTCATCCACGTATTCGTTGTCTTCCACCTGGCTGCCGGTGGCGCGGCACTGCGAGCCGTGCAGCGCCTTGGCATACATCGCCTCGGCGGCGGCCGGGTCGGCCTTGGCGCCGGCGCCGGCCAGCACCACCTGCCACGGTTCGGCCAGCGCCTTGGCCAGCGCACCGGCCGGCGGGCTCAGCGCGTCTTCGCCGTCGAAGGCCGGCTTCAGCGTTTCGTTCAAGCGGGCGGTGGCGGCCGTGTCATCTTCCAGCAGGGCGCGCGCGTACAGGTCGAAGGTCTGTTCGGGGGTCAGGGCGGCCGGGGCGGCGCCGGCCAGCAACGGGGTGCCGATCAGCGCGGCGGCCAGCAGGGTGCGAAGGGGGGTCTTCATGACGGATTTCCTGTTCCAGAGGCGCGCAAGCCTAGCCCATCGGCATGAAAAAAAACGGGCCCCTTGCGGGGCCCGTTCGATTACACGACGAGGATCGAGCAATCAGAAGCTGGCGCGCACGCCGGCGGAGAACTGGGTGACGTCGCGGTAACCGGCCACTTCGCCCACCAGACCCCAGGTCTTGGTGAAGTTGATCTGACCGCCGACCGAGCCGACCCAGGTGCCTTCGAATTCATTGCCACCGTCCATGTAGCCGGCCTTGATCCAGGCTTCGGTCATGCGCGACGGCTTGCCACGCAGGCCCATGGTGGCGCGCACCAGGTTGGTGTGGTCCTTGCTGGTCAGGCGGCCGAAGTCCACGTCCTTCACGGTCAGCTCGGCCTGCTGGCGCACCCAGGCGATATCGGCGGTGTAATCCACGCGGTCGCTGAAGGGCATGTGGTAGCCGATGCCCAGCTCCGGCTGGTTCAGTTCCAGCTTGAAGGTGCCGTAGGTGTAATCGTAGGACTTGCTGGCGTAGTTCCAGGCGCCGAACACGTGCACCTGCTCGGCCAGCGCGATCGAACCGCGCAGGTAACCGCCGTCGACCTTCGGGTCGTTCAGGTCGTCGTCGCTGGTCTTGAACTGGGTCCAGCCACCTTCAACGTAGGTGTAGCTCAGGGCTTCGGCCTGGGCCGACAGCGGGGCAACGGCCAGCAGGGCGGCCACGATCAGAATCTTGCGCATGGAAGTTCCTGTAAGAATTTCAGTCCATTGGCGGGATACCGTCGTGGCAGCCCGTGGCGACGTCATGTCGTCCGAACCGGGAGTTTAATGAAAAATTTACAGATTGCGAGCGACGCCCGTCACAGCTGGGGGCGGCGGGCGGGGTCAGATCCGTTTCCGAAGGAAAACGGCTCTGACCCCGGGGAGGAATAAGCCAATGGGGTCAGAGCCCTTTCCGCTGGAAAGGGATCCGACCCTTTGGGCACCCCGTTCAGCCCGGGCTGGTACACTAGCCGCGCCGGTTCGCCGGTACACAAACGTCTTCAGGGCGGGGTGCGATTCCCCACCGGCGGTAGGTGCGCAAGCACGAGCCCGCGAGCGCCCCGGCCCACGGCCGGGGGTCAGCAGATCCGGTCCAATGCCGGAGCCGACGGTATAGTCCGGATGAAAGAAGACGGTGCCACAGGGCCTTCGCGGCCCTGCGCCCGCCTGTTTGCCTTGCGGCGTTTTTCGCTCACTTTCCGCGGAGAACGTTACTTGTTTACTGGAATCATCGAAGGCGTGGGCCGTCTGGCCGCGCGCGAAGCCATCGGCGGCGATGTCCGCTTCACCTTCAACGTCGGCAACCTGCCGTTCGATCACGTGCAGATGGGCGAGAGCATCGCCATCAACGGCGTCTGCCTTACCGTCATCGCGTTCGACGCCAGCAGCTTCCAGGCCGATGCGTCCACCGAGACCCTGGGCCTGACCACGCTGGGCCAGCTTGCCGAAGGCGCGGTCATCAACCTGGAGCGCGCCATGCGCCCGACCGACCGTCTGGGCGGCCATCTGGTCAGCGGTCATGTCGATGGCCTGGGTCAGGTGCTGTCCATCCACGAAGATGCGCGCGCCCAGCGTTGGCGCTTTGCCGCGCCGGCCGCGCTGCGCCGCTACATCGCCAAGAAGGGCTCGATCTGCGTGGACGGGGTCAGCCTCACCGTCAATGAAGTGGACGACGAAGGCTTTGAAGTCGCCCTGATCCCGCACACCGTGGCCAACACCGCCTTCTCCGCCACCGGCGTGGGCAGCGCGGTGAACCTGGAAATCGATCTGGTCGCTCGGTATGTCGAGCGGCTGTTGGGTGAAGGAGCCCGCGCATGAACTTCGCCCCCATCCCCGAGATCCTGGAAGACATCCGCCAGGGCCGCATGGTCGTCATCGTCGATGACGAAGACCGCGAGAACGAAGGCGACCTGATCATGGCCGCCGAGCTGGTCAAGCCGTCGGACATCAATTTCATGGTCACCCACGGCCGTGGCCTGGTGTGCCTGCCGCTCACCCGCACGCGCGCGGCCGATCTGGGCCTGGCGCCGATGGTGCAGTCCAATACCGCGCAGTTCCAGACCAACTTCACCGTCAGCATCGAAGCCGCCGAAGGCGTGACCACCGGCATTTCCGCGCATGACCGCGCCCACACCATCCGCACCGCGGTGAAGCCGAACGCGAAGCCGGCCGACCTGCACCAGCCGGGCCACATCTTCCCGCTGATCGCCCAGCCCGGTGGCGTGCTGACCCGCGCCGGCCACACCGAAGCGGGCGTGGACCTGGCCATGCTGGCCGGGCTGGAACCGGCGGGCGTGCTGGTGGAAATCCTCAACCCGGACGGCAGCATGGCGCGCCGCCCGGAACTGGAAGTGTTCGCGCGCGAGCATGGCCTGAAGATGGGCTCCATCGCCGATCTGATTGCCTACCGTCTGGCCACCGAAAAGACCGTCGAGCGCGTGGACGAACGCGAGATCGACACCGAATTCGGTCCGTTCAAGCTGGTCACCTACCGCGACCGCATCGCCCACGACCTGCATTTCGCCCTGGTGCGTGGTACCCCGGTAGCCGACACCCCTACGTTGGTGCGGGTGCAGGTGGAAAACCCGCTGGCCGACCTGCTGCACTGGCGCCGCGACGATTTCGGCGTGGCCGCCACCGATGCGCTGCGTGCGATTGCCGCTGAAGGCGCCGGGGTGATGGTGGTGCTGTCGGCCCCGCGCGACGGCGAGGCCCTGCTGGCCCGCCTGCGCCAGCAGCCGGCGCCGGTGGTGCCGGGCAAGGACAAGGACGTGGGCCAGTGGCGCCGCAACGGTGCCGGCGCGCAGATCCTGTCCGACCTGGGCCTGGGCAAGCTGCGCGTGCTGGGTACCCCCCGCCGCCAGGTCGGCCTGGCCGGCTATGGTCTGGAAGTGGTGGAGACGGTGACCCTGTAAAGGGTGCCCGATGGGGTCGGAGCCCTCGGCGCGGGATCCGACCCCGGTAGCGCCGGGCCATGCCCGGCCGATCCCAGGCCCCCCGCCAACCACGGTCGGGGCCCATCCACGCTAGAATTACCCCCTTATCGAACCCCCAAGCCGCTTATGAGCCACTACGAAGGCGATCTTCGCACCCCCGAGACGGCGCGCTTTGCCATTCTGGCCAGCCGCTGGAACGCCCGCATCACCGATGCGCTGGTCGCTGGCGCCCGCCAGAGCCTGGCCGGCAACGGCATCACCGAAGCCAACATCGACGTGATCCGCGTGCCGGGTGCCTGGGAACTGCCGCTGGTTGCCGCGCGCCTGGCCGCCGCCCACGAACACGCCGCCATCCTCACCCTGGGCTGCGTGATCCGCGGCGATACCCGCCACTACGAACACGTGGCCGACCGCTGCGCCGAAGGCCTGATGCGCGTGCAGCTGGATTTCGGCGTGCCGGTGCTGAACGGCGTGCTGGCGGTGGAACGCGTTGAAGACGCCGAGGCCCGCGCAGGCGGCAGCCACGGCAACAAGGGCGAGGAAGTCGCACTCGCCGCACTGGAAATGGTCAATCTGCTGGAGCAACTGCCATGAACAAGAACACCCAGGGCAAGCCCTCCGGTAAACCCGTCCGCCGCGATGGCATCGACCCGGTGCTGCGCTCGCGCGCCCGTCGGCGCGCCGTGCAGGCGCTCTACGCATGGCAGATCTCCGGTGGCAACGGCCAGTCGCTGATCGCCCAGTTCGCCCACGAACAGGCGCGCGAAATCGCCGATCTGGCGTATTTCGAAGCGCTGGTGCACGGCGTGCTGGACAACCGTCGTGACATCGACGAAGCCCTGGCGCCGTACCTGGACCGTGGCATCGAAGAAGTGGACGCCATCGAACGCGCCGTGCTGCGCCTGGCCGGCTACGAGCTGCGTTACCGCCTGGATGTGCCGTACCGCGTGGTCATCAACGAAGCCATCGAATCGGCCAAGCGCTTCGGTTCCGAGCACGGCCACACCTACGTGAACGGCGTGCTGGATCGTGCCGCCGTGGAATGGCGCAAGGTCGAATCGGGTCACTGATCCGGTTCCGCTTCTGGCGGATGCCCTGATTCTGCCTTCGGTAGGTGCCAACCTTGGTTGGCACTGATGCCTGATATCGCCATTACCTCGGGAGCACGCCATGTCCCTGGCCGAATTCGCCCTCATCGACCGCATCCGCGCCCGCACCGTCGAACGCGACGACATCGTGCTGGGCATCGGCGATGACGCCGCGCTGCTGCAGCCGCGTGCCAACGAGCAGCTGGTGGTCACCGCCGATACGCTCAACAGCGGCGTGCATTTCCCGGCAGAAACCCCGGTCTTCGATATCGGCTGGAAGACGCTGGCAGTCAATCTTTCCGATCTGGCTGCAATGGGTGCGCGACCGGCATGGTGCACGCTGGCACTGTCGTTGCCGGAAGCGAGCGAAGAATGGATCGAGGCCTTCGCCGACGGTTTCTTCGCCCTGGCCGACCAGCACGACATCGCGCTGATTGGTGGGGACACCACGCGCGGTCCGCTGTCGCTGTCGGTCACTGCCATGGGCCAGGTCGGCCGTGGCCAGGCACTGCGTCGTGATCGCGCGCAGGTGGGCGACGATATCTGGGTCAGTGGCACGCTGGGCGATGCCGCTGGCGCCCTGCGCCTGTGGCAGCAGGGCGCGCTGAACGTAGCCACGGCCACGCTGCTGGCCGACTATGAAAGCCTGCGCCTGCGCCTGCTGCGGCCCACGCCGCGGGTGACCTTGGGCCTGCGTCTGCGCGCGTTCGCGCATGCGGCGGTGGATGTGTCCGACGGCCTGCTGGCCGACCTGGGCCACATCGCCACGCGCAGCGCGGTGGCGGCGCATGTTGATGCCGATCTGTTGCCGGTTTCGCATGCCCTGCGTGAGTTGCTGGGCCGCGACGGCGCACGTGACTGTGCACTGCGCGGTGGTGATGACTACGAACTGTGCTTCACTGCCGCCGCCAGCCAGCGCGACGCGCTGCACTACCTGGCCGAATCGCTCGACCTGCCGCTCACCCGCATCGGCCGAATTGCCGAAGGGCAGGGCGTGCATGTGGACGGCGAAGCCGCCGACGGCGGATACCAGCACTTCGCGTAGCGGCACCGGTGCTGCTCTGGCAGGTGGCCACCTTGGTTGGCACGAAACCGTGTCGACCAAGGTCGACACCTACCAAGCCGTGGGTGTAACGGCATCGCTCAGCGCTAGGCTGCCTGCACCTGCAAGCCCACGTACTCGGCCAGCCCCCGGCAGGCCAGCAGCAGGCCTTCGCGCACGTGGTCGCCCACCTGCTGGCACGCATCGCCATCCACGCGCACCCGGTCGATGGCGTGCAGCAGTTCCAGCAGCTGCGTCAGCCCGGCCGTGGCCCGATCAATACGCGCCACGGCCCAGCGCTGGCTCTGGCTTCGCCCCTGTACCGGCAACGGCTGCCCATCGGCGGCATCTACTTCGCGGATGGCCTGCAGGCAACCCAACAGGGTTACACCATTGTGGGCGGACTCGGCCTGCAGGCTGGCCAACGTGGTTTCGAGCGTGCGTGCCAGTTCATCGGGCAGGCGCGTGGCGGCGTCGCCCAGGGTGGCGAACAGGTAAGGAAGGCGGGTGGCGGTCATGGCGGCGTCCTGATGCATGCGGCGAAGAGGCCACCCCGCTGTACAGCGAGGGTGGCGGACGGTGTGTGGTTCCAATACCGGTGATTAGCGTCGCCAAATGCCGGCGGGCACGAGGCCCCCACGCACCGCCCGCCATGAAGCACGCGGACGGATTGCCTGCCGACGCCGCCCAACAAGGAAGGAGCGACGCCGACAGACAAGCGTAAACGACACTAATCAAACGGGATTGGAAGCCCGTGCCACCCGTTGTCGGTGGCCGCCCATGATTTGCGCGCATCGTCCGCGCTGCCAATGAGGAAAGTTTGAAACGTCGAAACTGTTGGAAAATCGCGGTGGGCGACAGCACCGTGGCTGTACGTGCCGATTGCGACATTCTCTGTAGAGTCGAGCCATGCTCGACTGCTGTCGGCCGCAGTTGAGAAAGGCAGTCGAGCATGGCTCGACTCTACAGAGCGCAGAACGGCGCCGGATTGCTCCGGCGCCGTTCTGTTGCCATTACCAGCTGTAAGCCACCGATAGATTGCCGGTTGCTTCGCGGTATCCACTATCACCACGCATCACGCCAAACCCGCCCCAGGCACTGAAGCCGGAGCGGAACTCCACCCGTGCACCTGCGCTCAGCTCATAGCGGTTGCGCGGAATGCCGGCCTTCAGCACGTCATCATCGAAGGCGATGCCATTGCCCGCACCATCGCGGTACCAGTTGGCCGCCAGGTACGGGCTGACCGAAGCCCCCGCGGCCGAGCGCGATTCACCCTGCAGGCGCAGGCCAGCTCGGCCCGACAGGCCGCTGTCGCCCTGCGCACGTACCACCGTGCCGTTGGCTTCGGTGTGCACGTCGGTCTTCGCATCGGTGTAGATCAACTGCAGTTCCGGCTGCAGGCTCAGCGCGGTATTGCCGATCTGCCCAATGTTGAAGCGGTAGCCGGCTTCCACGGACGACTGCCAGATATCCGAGTCGTAGCGTTCCTCGGCCAGACCATCGCCCTGCACGCGATTGCGGAACTGGCCGCGCTGCACGCTGGCATCCACATACAGCGCATCGTTGGCCCAGTTGCCGTACACGCCCAGCGCGCCACCTTCCGCCTTGCCGCGTGCACTGAAACCGGTCACGTCCGAACGCGAAGTCGCGCTGCTGCGTGCGGCAGTGCCCATCACACCGACACGGCCACGGCCGTCATCGAACACGCCGATATCCGCACCCAGCTGCAGGCGCGAGCGGTCCACGCGCAGGTCGAGCTGGTCATCCACCGCCCCCAGCGTGCTCTGCGTGGCATCCACACGGGCCCAGCCACGGATGCCATCCACCGCTGCTGCGCTGCCCTGGCGGTCGCGGTAGCTGTGGCGCAGCATCTGGTCCAGCGCGAACTGGTTGGCCAGGTAGGCGCCGGTTTCCGGGCGCAGGATCGGCGGCGGCGGGTCGATCGGATCGATCGGGTCCACCGGCTTGCACTCGGGGAGGGTCGGGTCCACCAGGCACGGGTCGGGCGCGGTGGCCAGTTCCGAACGCAGGTACCAGTTGCCGTTGGCATCCTTCACCAGGAAGTACTCGTACTGCCCGCCCACGGCGCGGCCGACCAGATCGAACTGCGCGTTGGAGGCACCACCGATGTCGATCAGCGCGATGCCGCGATCGGTCTTGGCACCGGCACCCCCGGCGTTGAGCACGCGCACGTTGGCCTGGCCAGTGGCATCACCGGCAATCACCAGCCTGTCGGTCAGCGAGGTGTCGTCACCCAGCTGGGTGTTGAACAGCAGGGTGCCGCCGTTGCCGGTGAACTCGTCCAGGCTGAGCGTGTTGAAGCTGCTGCCATTGCCCAGCGCCACGGTACCGCCCGCGCCCAGGGTGAGATGGCCAACGTTGCTGTCGCCGGTCATCAGCCAGGTGGCATCGCTGTCGATGCTGGCGGTGGTGACGTTGATGAAGCGGCCGTCGATCTGGGCCTTGTTGCGCAGGGCGACGTCCAAGCTGCCATCGACCGTGGCGGCATCGAAGCTGACATTGCCGATCAGGCGCGCGTCGTCCACGCTGAAGCGCACATGGCTGGCGCCGGGGGTGGCGATACCGTCGCGCGAGTCCACCTGCAGCAGGTCGCCATTGCCCGCGATCAACTGTGCACCGTTTGCCACGGTGATCTCGAAGTCAGCAGCGTCGTCGGCAGCCACGCGGATGGCCGCGCCGCGCCTGGCCCGTATAGTGGAGCTGTCAACATCGAGGCGCAGTGTATCGGGCGTATAGCTCGTGCCATACATCAGTACGCCTACGTTATCTGCATCAATCTCAGAGCCGTTTACGATGTAAACATGACCATTGTGCATGCGTACGCCCAATCCGCTGGAAATATCGCTGCCGCCGACTGCATCCTCGACGCGCACATAGGTTGAATCCAGCATGGACCATGCGCCCGGAAGCGGAATACTTGCGGGGGTGCCGCCAAGTGACAACCCGATGCTGAGCACTGCGTCCGGCGGAAGACCTTCGGCGGCTGTCACCAGAATGCGACTGCCCACCAAGTGTGCCGATGCCGCGCCCGACACCAGGACACCGCCACCTCGAAATACACTGCGTTCTGACTGCAGGATGGCAGAGCCATCGAGCTCGACAGCACGCTGATGTGAGCCACTGCGGCTGACCGTTGCGTCTGACAACGTCACCAGTGAATCAACTGCGCTGATGGTGCGGGTCTGCCCACCGGTCACGTTCAGCACCGCGTTGTTGTGCAGCGTCCATTCCTCAATCGGGTCGCCGTCGTTGACCGTTCCCACGGTACCGTCCAGATCACCGGCCCAGGCGCCGGCCAGCGGCAGCATGCATAGTGCGAGGACGATGCCACGGGTCAGCGTGCGTTGATGAGGATAAGCAGCGCGGGTGCAATAAGGGTGCATGGTCTTGTCCTTGCTGGGAAAGAGTCGACACAGAGAATCGTTCAGGCGCACGTTAAGCACGTGGCTTTTCGACCTGTTTGCGTGAAGCAGGCGTGATGGGCCGAAGCGCGAAGCCTGTGTCTCGATTGGCACGAATTCTGCGCGGAGGCAGGGCGGCGGCCCATGCAATTAGTTGCAAAGCATGGCTCGGTTGGAGGCGCGAGACGGATGATGTTCAGTGTGGTGAATCCGATGCGGACGCGGGTGCGACAGCACGCTGCAGCGGCTTGGGAATGCAACCAATTCGATTGCCACCCTTGCGGCCCCTTCCTACGGTAATGGCCCTTCCATTGGAGCGTCCCCGCATGCGTCCCGTACTTCTTCGCCCCCATCTGCTTGCCGTGGGCTTGTCTGCCGCTCTGGCGCCGTCGGTCGCCATGGCACAGCAGGTCATCGCCGATGGCGACGAACAGAACCCGGCGGCGGGTGACTACCGCACTACTGATCCGGTGGAGCCGGGTAATCCGGCCGGGCATGCATTCCTTGCCATCAACGGCGGCACCCTCATTCCAACCGGAACGGTCAATCTGATTACCGAAGGGCAGCGAGCTGCCGCCGCGCGCGCCGAGGGTGCAGGAAGCCGTATCCAATTGCAGGCGGGCGGTGTCCTGACCTCTGGCTATGGTGCCGCCGGCCTTTCCGCCGCCAATGGCGGCCACGTGCAGGCCAGTGGGACGCATATCGAGACGCGCGGCACGGCCGCGTCGGGGGCCGAAGTACTGTCCGGTGCGCTTTCGCTGGATAACGTGCAGATCACTACCCGTGGCGGGTTGGCCCATGGCATCAGCGTGCAGCAGGGGCAGGCAGTGGTGCGCGACAGCGCGATCGAGACTCTTGGCGACCAGTCCAATGGGCTGGACGCGAGAGATGGAACTTTGTTGGCCGAGCGTCTGCATATCGCAGTGGCGGGGGCCGGTCATGGCGTGTGGGCGCAAGGTGGTAGCGATGTCACGCTGCGCTCGGCGCGGATCGACGGGAGCGGCGCCGGCTCATCGGGCGTGCTGGTAGGGCTGGGCAGCAGGGCGGTGCTGGAAGATGTGGACATCGATCTGTCCCACGAACGATCTGGCACGGGGCTGTTCGTCGGCGGTGAGCTTGAGATGCGCGGAGGCAGCGTGCATGCACGGGGTGACCACGCGTCCGCGGTCAGCTTCGCCACTGGTGGCGGCGGCGTGCTGCGCTTGGATGGAGTGGAGCTGTCCGGTCACTTCGGCATCCATATGACCGAAGGCGCGGACCTCACCCTGCACGGCAGCTGGCTCGACAGCATGTCGACCGGCATCGACATGAACCAGCGTGATGTGGTGGCGCGTGTGACCGATTCGTTCATCACCACTCGCAATGGCATTGGCATTCGCGTGATGAATGGCGATCTGATGGTGGATGGATCGACCATCACGGCCGATGGCACCTATTGGCAGGCTATTTCGGTGCTGGGAGGCAACGCGCGGGTGAGTGGCAGCCGGCTGCGGACGTTCGGTCAGAACGGTCATGGGCTTTATGCGGAAGGCGGTTCAGCGGTTGCGAATGGCAACACGATCGACATTCTTACCGAAGGCAATGGCGCCATCGGTGCGATCGCGCGCCTTGGCGGCACGGTGCATCTTGCCGACAGCGTGGTGCGCACCACCGGCCTCAGTTCGCATGGCGTGCTGTCCGGCGGCACGGGCGAAATGACGCTGACCAATACCCAAGTGCGTACTGAAGGTGAAGGTGCGTGGGCTGCGGTGATCAACGACAACGGCCGCATGAGCATCGACGGTGGCTCGCTGGTGAGTGCACAGCACGGTGGCATCTGGTGGCGCAGCAGCCGCGATCCAGCACTGACGTTGAGCAACGGCGCGGTGGTGTCCGGCGGCAATGGCATTGGCCTGGCGCTGGATGCAACCGTTGCCGGCCGCTTCGATGTGGCGCTGGAAGGTGGCTCGCAGCTGCACGGCGATATTGTCATCACCCCCGAGGATGAAGACGCCGGCTTGGTGCCGCAGTCCGAGGTGCACGTGCGCCTGTCGGACGGCGCGCTGTGGCAGGGGTCTTCCGACCTGGTGCAGACGCTTTCGCTTGAAGCTGGCAGCCAATGGACATTGACCGGTGATGCCACGGTGGGTGATCTGCAGGTGCGGGACAGTGCGGTTGCACTGTCCGACGGCAGTGGCACCTTCAACACACTCACCGTGGACGGCGACCTGCATAGCGCGGGTGCCACTTACCTGTTCCAAGGCGCGCTGGCCGGCGATGATTCGGCCATCGACCGCCTGCACGTGCGTGGTGATACCTCGGGCGATGCAAGCATCGCGGTGAAGAACATCGGCGGTGTGGGTGCCCCCACCGCTGACGGTATCCAGTTGATCGAGGTGGATGGCGCTTCGCTGGCAGCCTATACGCTGGCCGGTCGCGCGGTGGGTGGTTCATACGAGTACTTCTTGTTCCAGGGAGGATTGAGCGACCCCACGGACGGGAACTGGTACCTGCGTTCGCAGTGGTTCGACCTCTGCAAGGACGACCCAGGTGCCCCGGGGTGTGTGGTAGATCCCGGCCCGGACCCCATCGACGATGGTGAGGGCGAAGATGGGGGCGGCATCGTCGATCCGATCCTGCCGCCGCCGGTACTGCGCCCGGAAGCGGGTGCCTATCTGGCCAATCAGTCCGCTGCGGTGAACATGTTCGCGCACCGCCTGGGCGACCGCATGGGCGCGATTGCGTTGGAGGATGATCGCGCCGCCTGGGCTCGGGTCGCCCGCAGCAATGCCGACTTTACTGCCGTGGGCAGCCAGCTGTCGGTCGATGGCAACACCTCGGTACTGCAGATCGGCAGCGACGTGCTGCGGCGGGGCAACGCTGCCTTCGGTGTGATGCTGGGCAGCGGCCGTGCTGACAACACCGTGGTCTCGCGCCTGACCGGTTACAGCGCCAAGGGGCGCGTGCGCGGCATGGCGTTGGGCGTGTACGGCACCTGGATGCAGGATGCAGAAGGAACCGGCGGTGCCTATGTGGATGCGACCGCGCAGTACGGCCGCTTCGACAACCGTGTGCAGGGCGTGGGGCTTGAGCGGGAGCGCTACAGCGCGCGCACGCGCACTGGCTCGCTGGAAGGCGGCTACACGTTCAACGTGTGGCAGGGCGCTTCCGGCAATATGTACCTGCAGCCACAACTGCAACTGACCTACAGCGACTACGACGCCGATCGGCACGTGGAAAGCAATGGCACGGTGGTTGATGGCGCAGAGGCAGGCGGGCTGGCCGGGCGCGTGGGTGTGCGCGCGTTCGGCCAGCGCGCAGGCACGGTGGTGCAGCCGTATGTGGGCGTGAACTGGCTGCGTGGCGGCGGTACCAACGCGTTGCAGTTCAATGGTGACAGGCTGGGTGCGGACGTGCCGCGCAACCGCTATGAAGTGCAGGCCGGTGCCGAGCTGAAGATCAGCCAGCGCCTGCGCGCGTGGGGTGGCCTGAGCGTGGAGCGCGGTGACCGCGGCTACCGCGATGCAAGCGGTCAGGTGGGTATGCGCCTGGGCTGGTAAGCAGGGATGGTGGGGTCGGATCCCATTGCCACGGCACTGGGATCCGACCGCCAGCGGCTGCTGCGTAGCCGAAACGATGCTCGGCGCATCGTGTCCTTGAGGAAAGGCCGCCGTGCCCGGCTCGGCAGCTGCGTTGAGCCGGGACCTTTCCTGAACCCTGTCGATGCCTGTCGCGATTGGCCATTGAGTGACAGCGTAAACAGTGTCCATGCTGCCGCCCTGTCTTCTGCCGGGTGCCCGCATGTCCCCTCCCGAACATTCCCGCACCGCCGCCATCGATGGCTTGCGAGCGTTGGCGGTTCTGGCTGTCGTGATTTTCCACGCCAACGCAACCTGGCTGCCTGGCGGCTTCACCGGTGTGGATCTGTTCTTCGTGGTTTCCGGCTTCGTGATCAGCCAGTCGCTGGCCGCACGCGCGAATGCATCACAGGGAGCGCTGCTGCTCGATTTCTATCGGCGCCGCGTGCTGCGCCTGCTGCCGGCGCTGCTGGTGATGCTGGTGGTCACCTTCGTACTGTCGGCGCTGTTCATTCCGCGCGCCTGGCGCAATGAACAGTTCGACCAGACCGGTTGGGCCGCGCTGGTTGGCTTCAGCAACATCGTGCTGGCCGGCCAGCAGGACGATTACTTCTCACCCGGCGCCGAACTCAATCCGTTCCTGCACACGTGGACGCTGGGCGTGGAGGAGCAGTTCTATCTGGTCTTCCCGCTGCTGTTCTTCGTGTGGCTGCGTGGGCGTGAGCGCTGGCCGGGGGCGCGCTGGTTGTTGCCGGTGCTCACCGTGCTGTCGCTGGCGTGGGCAGGCTGGCAGGCCCACACGGCACCAGCGGCAGCGTTTTACCTGCTGCCTGCGCGGTTCTGGGAGCTGGCCGCGGGGGCGCTGTTGTACCAGTGGATGCGTACGCGTACGCCGGGCCAGAGCGGTGATGCGGTTGCCGTGGCGGGTCTGGCGCTGCTGGCCGCAGGCGTGGTGATTGCGCCTGGGCTGGCGATGCCGGTGCCGGGCGTGCTGGCCACGGTGGCCGGTACCCTGCTGCTGTTGGCGTGTGTGTCGACACCGGGTACATCGCGCATCGCTCGCGCGCTGGGCTGGGCACCGCTCGCCTACCTGGGGCGCCTGTCTTACTCGCTGTATCTGTGGCATTGGCCGCTGCTGGTGCTGCTGCGCTGGACCTACGGTCTGCAGGGCGCGGCACTGTGGTTGTACCCGGTGGTGCTGCTGGCGGTATCCGCCGCTTCCTACCACTTCATCGAGCGTCCGCTGCGCAGCTCGGCACCACTGCTGCGCCTGGCACCGGCCAAGGTGCTGGCGATGGCGCTGCCAGTGGTCGCGCTATGCAGCGCAGGCGCCTGGGCCACGGTGGAATACCACGAGCAGCTCTCGCTCAGTGTTACCCGCGATGGCTATGCGTGGCAGGCGCGCCGCTACCCGGCGTGGCGCCCGCTGGAGCCGGTGAGTGCACCTGCTCTGGAAGGGCGGCGACTGTTCGTGGTGGGTGATTCGCACGCAGCGGCGTATCGCACCATGACCAGCATGGTCGCGCGACAGACCGGCATGGACCTGCGCCAGCAGGATCGTGGCGGCTGCAGCTTCGTCAACCTGCTGCGTGCGAGCCCAGCCGATTGCCAGGGTTTCATTGAAGACGCGTTGTCGACCATCGATCGCGAGGCGCGCCCGGGTGACGTCGTGCTGCTGGCGGCCTTGCGCATGCCGGAGCTACGCGGATTCGATTGGCAGCGGCAGGATGCGCAGCAGATCCATCGTCAATTGCTTGCCGAGCGTACCCCGGCCCATGCGCAGGCGGCACGCGATGAGGCTGAGCGCGTGGTGGGACGTCTGCAGAAGCTGGGAGTGCACGTCGTGATCGACGCACCGCTGCCGCTGTTCAGGGCCGGTGCTTATCGTTGCTCGGACTGGTTCAACCGCCACAATCCGGCCTGTGCCGGTGGTCTGAGCATGTCGCGCGCCGATCTGGAGAGGTTGCGTGCGCCGCAGATGGCGTTGCTGGCTGAGCTGGCAGCGCGCTATCCATCACTGACGGTGTGGGACCCGCTGCCACTGTTGTGCGGTCCCGACGTCTGCTCATCAGTGGAGGATGGCCAACCCCTCTTCTTCGACAACGACCACCTGAGCGGGCACGGCAACCGCGTGCTGCTGCCGCATTTCCGCCAGCTGCTGATCGACACCGTAGAGTCGAGCTTGCTCGACTGATCTTTCTGTAGAGCCGAGCCATGCTCGGCTGGTTTTGCATAGATGATGGGGTCAGAGCCCATCGCCGTTGCGATGGGATCCGACCCCGATCAATCACGCATTACGTCGGCGGCAGTACCTTGCCCGGGTTGAGAATCCCATCCGGGTCCAGCGCGGCCTTGATCGCGCGCATCGTTGCCAACGTGGCCGGGCTGAATGCCTGCGCCATGAAATCGCGCTTGGCCAATCCAATGCCATGTTCACCCGACAGCGTACCGCCCAGCGCCAGCGTCAGTTCGAAGATCTTCGGCAGCGCGGCATGTGCGCGTGCGTTCTCGTCTCCATCATCCGGGTGATAGAGGATATTGACGTGCAGGTTGCCGTTGCCGGCATGGCCGAAGGTGACGATGGTCAGCGTGTACTCGCGCGCCAGCGCCTGCACGCCAGCTACCAGCTCCGGAATGCGCGATACCGGCACCACCACGTCTTCATTGATCTTGCCGGGCGCGACGGTGCGCAGTGCGGGCGACAACGCCTTGCGTGCCGCCCACAGCTGGTCACGCGCGCGGCCCTCCATTGCCACGTCCAGCTCGATCATGCCGGCGCCTTCGGCGGCGCTGGCCAGTGCCTGCAGCAGATAGGGCAGCGTGTCGTGGTCACCGTCGGCTTCCACCAGCAGCATCGCGCCGGCCTCGGGTACCTCGGCACCGTTGAGGCGCAGCAGCTCCAGGCTACGCGCATCCATGAATTCCAGGCGCGTGGGCACTACCGGCTGCGACATCAACCGCGACACGGCCGCTGCGGCGGCATCGGCATCGCGGTACAGCACGCGCAGTCCAGCCTGGCTGACCGGCAGCGGGGTCAGTTTCAGGGTGGCTTCCACGATCAGCGCCAGCGTCCCTTCGCTGCCCACCAGCAGGTGGGTGAGGTCGTAGCCGGTGGAATCCTTGGTGTAGGCACCACCGCAGCGAATCACCTCGCCGGTGCCGGTGACCGCGACCAGGCCCAGCACATTGTCGCGGCTGGTGCCGTACTTCACCGCGCGCGGGCCACCGGCATTGCAGGCCAGGTTGCCGCCCACGCTGCAGATCTCGGCGCTGGACGGGTCCGGCGCCCAGAACAGGCCGTGCGGCGCCAGCGCCTGCTGAAGCGTTCCATTGAGCACGCCCGGCTGCACCACCGCGCAGCGGTCACCGGCACGGATCTCGACAATGCGGTCCATGCGGGTGAACGACAGCACAATGCTGCCCGGCGACGGCACCGCTGCGCCGGTGGTGCCGGTGCCGGCGCCGCGCGCGACCAGTGCCACGCCATGCGAACGGCAGGCGTGCACCAGCGCCTGTACCTGTTCTATATCGGCCGGCAGTGCAACGGCCGCTGGGCGCTGGCGGCGCCAGGAATTGTCCTGCGCGTTCGCTTCCAGCGCGTTGTCATCCATGCGCCAGCCCTCGGTGCCCAGCAGGGCAGACAGTTCGGCAACCAGGGCAGCGGGCAGGGCAGTACTCATGACGGATCTCGCGGGACAGCAGGGGCAGGTTGGATCAGTTTCCAGGCAACAACGGCGCCGGCCAGCGGCAGCCACACCCAGCGCAGTTCCGACAACAGCGTGGCCAGGCCACGTGCGCTGAAGAACTGCGGCGCGAAGGGCGACACGCGGATCGGCCGCCAGGGCGCGAAGAAGCGGTGCTCGCTCCACGGCCAGGCCAGGGCAACGCCCAGGCCGCCGGAGGTCATCGCATCAAGCAGGGGATGGCTGGCCGCGCAGACGAAGACGAACGCCATCGCCTGCACGGTGGATACCAACGTTGGCCCTCGCTGGGTAGGTGCCAACCTTGGTTGGCACACGACGCACCACACCGCCGCCAACATCGCCAACACCCCGGCAAACAACAACGAATGGCTGGCCCCGCGATGCCCGAACGCATCGGCGTAGGGGATGTGCAAAGCGAACGCCAGTACATCGGCATCGGGCAACATCGCCGCCATCACACCCGCAGCCAGCAGCCACGCTGGTATGCGGCCGCGATCAGCCGCGCACCATAGCGCCAGCGGCACGGCGGCGTGGGTCATGATCGAAGGCATCAGTCACGCACCATGGTCGTGCCGGACAGGCTGCGCTCGGGTAGGTGCCAACCTTGGTTGGCACAGAAGCGCCGACCAAGGTCGGCGTCCATCGAAGCGAAGGTATCCATCAGCAATCATCCAACCGGAAGGCGTCGCGCAGCCAAGACAGCTGCGGCGGTTCGCCCGTAGCTTCCACCACATCAAAGCGGCAAGGCGCGTTGGCCAGGGTAGGATGGTCCTGCAGGTAGAGCTGCGCGGCATGGGCCAGGCGGCGGCATTTGCGTGCGTCGATGGAAGCAGCACCGCTACCGAAGTCCGATCGCGCGCGGTAGCGCACTTCCACGAACACCACGGTGCCGGCGTCCTCCATCACCAGGTCCAGTTCGCCGCCGCGGTAGCGCACATTGCGTGCGCGCCGCTGCAGGCCGGCCTGTTGCAGGTGCAGCTCGGCGGCGGCTTCCACCGCCGAGCCCCGTTGCAGGTGCTCAGCGACCACCGGCAATCGGCATCGGGCGGCCACCGCTGAAGGTGGACCACGCCGGCTGGCGCAGGATGTTGCCGTTGCTGTCCAGATACAGCGTGCCGGTAGCGCCGTCCAGGCCGCCTTCGTTGGACAGTTTTTCCAGATAGGCGCTGATCTTCCAGGCATCGGCGCCGAAGGCGAACAGACGGCTGGCTGCACCGCGCGCGCTGGGCAGGGTCTGCGCCACCTGGGCGGCCGAAGGCAGGCCGGACACGCTGCGCACGTTCCAGGCTTCGTTGGGGTAGATGATGCCGTCCAGCGCCACGTCTTCTTCCACCTTGCCGCTGCCGGTGGTCAGCTGCGAGGTGCCCACGCGGGTGGCACCGCCGGCACCGGCCAGGGCCAGCTGCGGGGCCAGCAGGCGGGCCTGCGGCGCACGCACGGCCAGGAACACGGCATCGACCTGGCCCGCGTTGCGGACCTGTGCGCCCACATCGCCCACCGCGTCGCTGATGCTGACGGTGGCAGCAACCGTGCCACCGCGCTGGGCAAAGCGCTGCGCGAATGCAGCCGCGGCGCGGCGGCCGGTGTCGTCACTGCTGTTGATCACCAGCGCCTTGCTGCGCTCGCGGCCGCGCAGGTATTCGGCGGCGACGATGCCGTCGTCTTCCGGCGCCAGCGAGAACCCGGCGCTGCCGGCCGGCGGCGCATCCTTGCCGCGGTTCAGGCCCAGCACCGGCACCGGCAGCTGCGCGCGACCGTACACCGCGTCCACCTCGTCGCGACCCAGCGGGCCGACCACGAAGTCGACGCCCGAGGCGACCGCCTTGTCATAGGCCGCCAGGGCGCCGGCCGGGGTGCCGGCGGTATCGAAGAAGTTGATCTCCGGGCGGCGCCGGCTTTCACCGTAGTACGCGGCCAGCAGGCCATCACGCACAGGCTGTGCCGCGGTGGCCAGGCGGCCGCTGAGCGGCAGCAGCACGGCCATCTTCGCCGGCGGGCGGTAGCCATCGCTCATGGCCGGCGGACGCTTGCTGGTGTCGAACTGGGCCGCGCCGTCGCGGTCGAACGGGCGCGGCAGCGGCAGGCCGCGGGCAATCAGGGCGCGGCCGGCGAAGTTGTACAGCGGGTCGTTGGCCGGCAGCGCGGCAGCGCGGCTGCGCAGGGTGGCATCGTCCAGCGTGCCCAGCAGGCCGGCGATCGCGGACTGGTTTTCGTTGCGGGCGGTGCCGGTCAGGCCGGCATGGGCGCGGGCACGCTCGGTGGCGGCGGCGAAGCTGTCACCGCTGGCCTGCAGGGCGCTGGCGCGGGCCAGGTACCAGCGGGTGCGCAGGCTGGGGTGCACGTTGTCGCCGTGCTCCTTCAGCAGGGCCAAGGCCTGCGCCGGCTGCTTGTCGGCCAGTGCCAGCTCGGCGCTGGTCAGCTGGTAGCGCTGCAGGCTGGCACCGCTCAGCTGGCGGGCGGTCAGCTGGCCCAGCAGGCTGCGCGCGCGGGCGCTGTCACCGGCCAGGTGCCAGGCCCAGGCCGCGTCGGCCAGGGTATTGCTGCGGGCGGTGCCGCGCAGGGTCGCGGCCTGCGCTTCCAGCTGCAGGGCGGCGTCGCGCGGTTTGCCCTGTTCAATCAGCGCCAGCGCCTGGCTCTGGGCCGGCGACTCAGGGGCGCTGGTCAGGCTGGTGGTGGCACAACCGGCCAGCAGCATCAGCGAGAGCGACAGGGCGGAGATCCGTGCGGCGGGCTTGTTCATGATCGGGTCCATGCGATGAGGGCAGCGGCCTTGGCCAGGTACACGCTACGATTCTACCCTTGCCCCGTGAGTACCGCTGAAATGAGTGTGCCAACCCTGTATGTCGTCGCCACGCCGATCGGCAACCTGGCCGATCTGAGCCCGCGCGCGCAGGAGGTGCTGCGCTCGGTGGCGGCCATCTGTGCCGAAGACACCCGCCGCAGCGGCCAGCTGCTGTCCCATTTTGGCATCCAGCAGCCGCTGGTGGCCCTTCACGAACACAATGAAGAGGCCCTGGCGCAGCGCCTGGTGTCGCGGCTGCAGGCCGGCGAATCGCTGGCACTGGTGAGCGATGCCGGCACCCCGCTGGTCAGCGACCCGGGCTTCCGCCTGGTGCGTGCGGCCCGCGCGGCCGGTATCAAGGTCAGCCCCATTCCGGGGGCCTGCGCCGCCATTGCCGCGCTCAGTGTGGCCGGCCTGCCCAGCGACCGCTTCAGTTTCGAGGGCTTCCTGCCGGCCAAGGCCAGCGGCCGCCGTGACCGCCTGCAGGCACTGGCCGGTGAAGTGCGCACGATGGTGTTCTATGAATCCTCGCACCGCATTGCCGAATCGCTGGCCGACATGGCCGCGATCTTTGGCGGCGAGCGCCCGGCGGTGCTGGCGCGTGAGCTGACCAAGCTGTTCGAAACCGTGCTTGATGGCGATCTGGCCAGCCTGCTGGCCCAGGTGGAAGCCGACGACAACCAGCGCAAGGGTGAGTTCGTGGTGATGGTGCAGGGCGCCGGCGACGATGAAGAGGCCAAGCTGGCCGAGGGCCGCCGGGTCTACGCCAAGCTGAGCGACTACCTGCCGCCGTCCACCGCCGCCAAGCTGGCCGCCGAGCTGACCGGTGCCCCGCGCAAGGCGTTGTACGGCCGGTAGCGCCGGGCCATGCCCGGCGAGCGCGTAGCGCGGCGGGAATGCAAGGATGTCGCGATCAGCATCAATGCCCGATCGGCGTCAGGTCATCAGAGCCCCGCAGCGCCGGGCATCATCGGGCGTCCTGCGGAACGAGGTTCATGCGTGGAGGTGCTGACAGGGCGCGCGAAAAGGCCGAACTGCTGCTCCCGCACTTCTTCAACGGCACCTTCGGCCTGTGTGTCGCCGACCCGTCCACCGGTGCCGGTATTGCCAGAACGGAACTGCTGCAGGAACAACTGCTCGCACTCCTCAGTGATGAACGCACGGCTCTGGACGCACGTATCTACAAGCACGCGCTGTTGGCACTGATCGACGCGTACGCTCAGGCGTCGATGCCATTCTCGCCTGCCGAGTACGATCGCAGCAGTCGAAAGCGATTGGTGGATGATCTCCGTCGGTAGCTGCGCACGCCGTCCTGAGTGGCGTGCACCGCTGCGCAGCGCATTCCCGGGGCGTGTATTGGAACGCGGGCCGATCTGCGGAATGATGGGGCGAAACGGGCAGACGCCCCGCAATTCCCTTCATGAAGGAAAGGAACATGTTGGCCACCACACTGCCACTGCTATTGGCGCTGGCTGGCGCGCCCGCCCAAGCCGCCGCAGGAGGTGACAGTGAGCCCATGAGCGAAGCGGACCTCGGCCCGGAGTACGTCGGCTACGCGCTGTTCGATCCGGGGCTGGTGGAATTCAAGCGGCTTCAGTCGGCCGGCCATTACGGCAGGTACCTGACCTACCGTATGGCGCGCGACGCGCTGGAGAACTACGACGCGTGTCTGCATGGCGCCCCCGGCAACCGCGTGCAGATCGAGGCGGCCTACCAGCAGTTGGTGCACAGCCAGCAGCGCCATGTCAGTGCGGCGCAGTGGCGCGAGCTGCAGCAGGCCCTGCGCGCGGCGCGCACGCGGGTGCCTGAGCGTACGCCATGGGAATGTGCCGGGTTCGTGGACAACGCGCCCTACTTCGATGCGGCGCTGGACGATGCCCTGCTGGGCGCCGCCGAGCTGGCGCGCGAGAAGGCCGGGGAAGGGGAGACGCGCAGCGATGCGCTGCGTCCGGTCCTCGGCGTTCAGATGGGGGGGCCGGCCTTGATCGAGTCCGAGCCTGGCCCAGGCCCGGCCCGCCGGGCGGGCCTGCGCATGGGCGATGAAGTGTTGGCGGTGGCAGGCACCCGGGTGAAAACCGTGTTCGGTGTCGGCCAGGCGTTGAAATCCCATGCGCCGGGCGACCGTGTGGACGTGCGCGTGCGGCGTACGGAGTGGAACGGTTCGCAGCCACAGGCGCGCGAACTGACGGTGGTGGTTGAGTTGGAGTCGCGTGCAGCGGTGATGGCGCAGGAGAAGGACCGGTAGATCCACGCCATGCGTGGAGGAACACGTCGCGTGCCGCGATCAACCGGGCAGGAAGGCCGCGCGTAAGCTAGAATGTGCGCTGGCGGAGTCGGCCAGACAGTCGCGTCATCCCTTCGGGGGTGCCGAGGAAAGTCCGGGCTCCATAGGGCAAGGTGCCAGGTAACGCCTGGGCGGCGCAAGCCGACGGAAAGTGCAACAGAAAGATACCGCCTACGTCTTCTTCGGAAGGCCGGTAAGGGTGAAATGGTGCGGTAAGAGCGCACCGCGAGTCTGGTAACAGACCGGCACGGCAAACCCCACCTGGAGCAAGACCAAATAGGGATCCTTTGGCGCGGCCCGCGTTGGATCCGGGTAGGTTGCTTGAGCGTTGCGGTGACGTAACGCCTAGAGGAATGACTGTCCACGACAGAACCCGGCTTATCGGCCGGCTCCGCCTCCTTTTTCGAGTGGCCCATCCACGCATGGCGTGGATCTATCAGGCTCGCCCACGCATGGGGCCGCTCGTGCGTAGAGTCGAGCTTGCTCGACTGCATTGCGACACGTAAGGACAGTCGAGCAAGCTCGACTCTACCTAGAATGTGACGTGGCTTTCGCCCAGGAACATGCCCTGCGCGCCGAAGCGGCGCTCGTGCATCTGGCCGTGGCCATCGTGGTCGATCAGCAGCACGGTGCTGGCGCGGGTGCCGTAGTCGTCGCCGCGGATGAAGGCGGGGCTGAGCCAGCGTTCGCGCTCCAGGCCGATGCCGGTGTCGGGCAGGTCGCTGTCGGCCGGGCGATGTTCGTCGGCCAATGCATCCCATAGCGGGGTCAGAGCCCTTTCGCCTTGCGAAAGGGATCCGACCCCTTCTTCTTCCAGCCAGGCCGAGAGGGCGGTCATCAGCCGGCGGGTCTTCGGCCAGGGGGCGTCCAGCGCGCCGTTGGACATGCCGTGCACGCCCGGGTCCAGCGTCTGCCGTTCGGCGGGGTGGTTGCCCAGGTACTCCAAAGTGTCGCCATCGGCCAGCAGCAGGTTGAACGGGGCGTAGGCGCCGGCCACCGCGGCCAGGCGGTCCATGTGCGCGCCGGCGGCATCGCGCCCGCGCAGGAAATCGGCCACCAGTGCACCACGCGACGGCCCACTCTGTGCGGCCAGCGGGTCGCGCACGTTGGTGACCACCGCCATGCGGCCTGCGGTGCCCACCCCGGCCCAGCCACCACCCGAGCGCAGGTCGCGCCCGCCGATGATCGCCGGTTCGTTTTCCCAGGGGGCCAGCGCCGCCGTGGGGCGGGCGTGGAACTCATCGCGGTTGCCGACCATCACCAACCGCCAGCGCGGGTGCTGAAGCCAGCCAAGAGCAAGCAGGCACATGGCGTCATTGTGCCCGGTTTGCGCAGTGCGGCGCCGCTTTCAGCGCGAACTGGATGAATGCGCGGCCGATGTTTCACGCCCTCTACACGCCCCTGAACTTCGGTTCAATCTCAAAAATTGAGACGGATCAGCAACTTGTGGATAAGCCTTGAACAATTCTCTAAACATTACTGCAAGCCATTGATGCGGCAGGCGATTTCCCCGCTGAAAAGTTGTTGACAACCCTTGGCCCGCTGCTAAGGTGGGCATCAGAGGGAAATCCGGGTGTTTTGTGGGTTTTCGTGGTTCAATGTTTCACCGGGCGAAGGATAGGTGCACGCGTCGTGTTCCAGGGCGAGACGGCCATCACAGTTGACGACAAAGGACGCATGGCGGTTCCCACCGCCTACCGCGACCTGGTCGCGCGTGCCAGCAACAACTGTCTTGTCCTGACCTACAACCCGTTCGAAGCCGGCTGCCTGTGGCTGTATGCAGAGTCGGAATGGGAACGGGTCCGCGACGATGTGATGTCCAAGCCCAACACCCAGCGCGTCGTGCGCCTGTTGCAGCAGAAGCTGGTCGGCTCGGCCGCCCACCTTGAGCTGGACGGCAACGGTCGAATCAGCATTCCCGCCAGCCACCGCGGTGCGGTGGGCATTGAAAAGAAGGCGGTATTGCTCGGTATGGGCGACAAGTTTGAATTGTGGAGCGAGCAGGCGCATCGGGCCCTGATCCAGCAGACATTGTCTGACGAGGATCTGGGCGATGGGCTTCTCGACCTGAAGTTGTGAGCCGGGGTGCCCGGATGCGCCCAGAAGCGCAGACCGGTCACCTTCCGGTGTCGCAGTCGCCGGCGGTGCACCTGCCGGTCCTGTACACCCAGGTCATCGAAGGCCTGAGGGTGATCGAAAACGGACGTTATCTGGATGGCACGTTCGGTCGTGGCGGTCATGCACGTGGCGTGCTTACCCAGCTCGGTCCCGAGGGGCGCCTGCTGGTCATGGACAAGGATCCGGAAGCCATTGCCGTTGCCGAGCGCGATTTCGCGCCGGACCCGCGCGTGTCCATCTTCCGCGGCAGCTTCGCCCAGCTGCTGCAGTGGAACGAGACGGCCGAAGGCCTGGACGGCGTGCTGTTCGACCTGGGCGTGTCCTCGCCGCAGCTGGACGTGGCCGAACGCGGTTTCAGCTTCGGCAAGGACGGTCCGCTGGACATGCGCATGGACCCGGACAGCGGTGAAAGCGCCGCGCAGTGGCTCAACCGCGTGGAAGATCGCGAGATCGCCGACGTACTGTGGACCTACGGCGAAGAGCGGCAGAGCCGCCGCATCGCCCGTGCCATCGTGGCCCGCCGCGAGAAGCAGCCGTTCACCCGCACCGCGGAACTGGCCGAGCTGATCGCCTCGGTGATGCCGCGTGGCAAGGACAAGATCCACCCGGCCACGCGCAGCTTCCAGGCCATCCGCATCCACATCAACCGCGAGCTGGCCGATCTGGAAGCCGGCCTGGACGCGGCCGTGGAACGGCTCAAGCCCGGTGGTCGCCTGGCGGTGATCAGCTTCCATTCGCTGGAAGATCGCATCGTCAAGCAGTACATGAACCGCCTGGCCAAGGCGCCGCCGGCCAACCGCCGCCTGCCCGAAGCAGAAGTGTTCGTGCCGACCCTGGATCTGATCGGCGGCGCCATCAAGGCCACCGACGAAGAGCTGGCCGCCAACCCGCGTGCCCGCAGCGCCGTGCTGCGCGTGGCCCAGAAGCGGGAGGCCGATGCATGAGCCGGCTGCTGCTGATCATCCTGTTGGCCTGCACCGTGGCCTCGGCGATCGGCGTCGTGTTCGTGCGTCACCGTCACCGGCAGACGTTCATCGAGCTGTCGCGCGCCGAGCGCACGCGCGATGACATCAACCTGGAATTCGGCCGCCTGCAGCTGGAACAGGCCACCCTGGCCGAGGCCAACCGGGTGGACCGCATCGCGCGCGAAAAGCTGGGCATGAAGTTCCCTGAAGCTGCCGACGTGGTGGTGGTGCGCCCATGAGCAAGACCGGCCGCAACCGCCCGCGCAACGCCTTCAACCTGCGCCAGCGCCTGCGCTGGGTGGCCCTGGCGCTTGGCCTGTGCTCGGTCTCGCTGGTCGGCCGCGCCGCCTACGTGCAGATCGTCAACGCCGATTTCTACCAGCGCCAGGGCGAAGCACGTTACCTGCGCGAGCTGCCGATCAAGACCTCGCGCGGCATGATCACCGACCGCAACGGCGAGCCGCTGGCGGTGTCCACCCCGGTCGCCTCTATCTGGGTGAACCCGCAGGACCTGCTGCGCTCGCCCGAGCGCATTCCCGAGCTGGCCCAGGCCGTGGGCATGTCGGTGGACGAACTGAGCAGCCGCCTGTCGCAGAAGTCGGACAAGGAATTCATGTACCTGCGCCGCCGGATCAATCCGGACGAGGCAGAGAAGGTGGTGGCGCTGAAGATTCCCGGCGTGGCCGCGCAGCGCGAGTTCCGCCGCTTCTACCCGCAGGGTGAAGCGATGGCGCACGTGCTGGGCTTCACCAACATCGACGACCGCGGCCAGGAAGGGCTGGAGCTGGCCTTCGACGAATGGCTGCGCGGCAAGGCCGGCGCCAAGCGGGTGATCCGCAACCGCAAGGGCGAAACGGTGGAAAGCGATCTGCTGCGCGCCGCCGAGCCGGGCAAGGACCTGACCCTCAGCATCGATCGCCGCATCCAGTACCTGGCCTTCAAGGAACTGCGCAACGCACTGGTGGCCAACAAGGCCGCCGGCGGTTCGATGGTGATCATGGACGTGGCCACCGGCGAGATCCTGGCCATGGTCAACCTGCCCACCTACAACCCGAATTCGCTGAACGGTGCGGTGCCGGACACGCGCCGCAACCGCGCCGTGACCGACCTGGTCGAGCCGGGCTCGACGATGAAGCCGCTGACCATTGCCACGGCGCTGCAGGCCGGGGTGGTGACCAAGGACACCATCATCGATACCAACCCGGGCTACATGACCCTGGGCCGCTTCACCATCCGCGACGTGCCACGCAACAACGGCGTGCTCAACGTGACCGGCGTGATCACCCGCAGTTCGAACGTGGGCGCTGCCAAGGTTGCGGCCAAGCTGCCCGACCAGACCTTCTACGATTCGATCCGCAGCTTCGGTTACGGCTCGGTGCCGCACAGTGGTTTCCCCGGTGAATCCGGTGGCGTGGTGCTGCGTCCGGCGCGCTGGTCGGGTACGTCCAAGACCACCATGTCCTACGGCTACGGCCTGAATGTCACTCCGCTGCAGATCGCCACGGCTTATTCGGCCCTGGCCAACGGCGGCAAGCTGATCGCGCCGACCTTCGTGAAGGGCCAGCGCAACGAAGGCAAGCAGATCATCGATCCGGCCGTGGCCAAGGAAGTGGTGGCCATGATGGAAACCGTGGTGACCCAGGGCGGCGCCAAGCAGGCGGCGGTGCTGGGCTACCACGTGGCCGGCAAGACCGGTACGGCGCGCAAGGCCGGCCCGGGTGGCTATGAGCGTGGCCACTACAACTCGCTGTTCGCCGGCGTGGTGCCGGCCACCAACCCGCGCTTTGCCACCGTCATCGTCATCAACGACCCGCAGGGCGGCAAGTTCTATGGCGGTCTGGTTTCGGCGCCGGTGTACCACAACGTGATGGAAGGCACCCTGCGGCTGATGGATGTGCCGCTGGACGACCTGCAGTCGTGGCTGGCCGCCCAGCAGTCCGGAAAGATGGGCCATTCGGCGTCCATCCTGCCGGCACCGCCGGCTGAAACCGCGTTGCCGGCCGATGCCGCCGCCGAATTCGACGCCGCGCTGCCCAGCGCGCAGAACCATGTGCCGGCCCCGCCCGCGGGAGGCACGCAATGAGCCCTTCGATGTTGCTTTCGCAGTTGCTTCCCGACGTTGCCCTGGCGGGCAATGATCCCGTTCTGACCGGCCTGGTGCTGGACAGCCGTGCCGTGCGCCCCGGCAATGCCTTTGTGGCGATTGCCGGTTTCGGTGCGCATGGCCTGGGCTTCGTCGAGCAGGCGCGCGCCGCCGGCGCCAGCGCCATCCTGTTTGAACCGCCGGCTCCGGCCGAACTGCCTGCGCCGGCCGACGCCATCGCCGTGCCCGGCCTGCGTGCCCGCCTGGGCGCGATGGCCGACCAGTTCCATGGCGCGCCGTCGCGCGCGATGACCATGGTGGGCGTGACCGGCACCAACGGCAAGACCTCCACCGTGCAGCTGCTGGCCCAGGCCTGGCACCTGCTCGGCACGCCCAGTGGAAGTATCGGCACCCTGGGTGCCGGTCTTTATGGCGCAGTGGAACCGACCGGCTTCACCACCCCGCTGGTGCTGCAGATGCATGCGCTGCTGGCGCAGCTGCGCGCCGACGGTGCGCAGGCCGTGGCGATGGAAGTGAGCTCGCACGCGCTCGACCAGGGCCGCGTGGATGCGGTGCACTACGACGTGGCGGTGTTCACCAACCTCACCCGTGACCATCTGGATTACCACGGTGACATGGCCAGCTACGGCGCGGCCAAGGCACGCCTGTTCCATCGCCCCGGCCTGAAGGCCGCGGTGGTGAACCTGGACGATGCGTTCGGTCGCCAGTTGTTTGCCGGTCTGCCGGCCGGTGTGCAGCCCATTGGTCTGAGTTCGCGTGGCGCCGAGGGCGCCCGCGTGCGTGCCGAGGCCCTGCAGCTGGATGGCCGCGGCATCGGCTTCGAGCTGGTGATCGACGGCGCGCGCGCTGCGGTGCAGTCGCCGCTGCTGGGGCGCTTCAACGTGGACAACCTGCTGGCCGTGGCCGGCAGCCTGCATGCGCTGGGCCAGCCGCTGCAGCGTATCGCCGCCGTGCTGTCGGCGTTGCAGCCGATCCGCGGCCGCATGAACCGCCTGGGCGGCGAAAACGGCCTGCCCACCGTGGTGGTCGACTACGCACACACGCCCGACGCGCTGGAACAGGCGCTGGACAGCCTGCACGGCCACCTGCAGGGCACGCTGTACTGCGTGTTCGGCTGCGGTGGCGAGCGCGATACCGGCAAGCGCCCGCAGATGGCGGCCATTGCCGAGCGCCTGGCCAACCAGGTCATCGTGACCGACGACAACCCGCGTGGCGAAGACGGCGACGCGATCGTGGCCGACATCCTGGCAGGCTTCACCGATGCCTCGGCCGTGACCGTGCAGCGCAGCCGCGCGCGGGCGATTGGTCTGGCGGTGAAGCGCGCCGGCGCGGGCGACATCATCCTGATCGCCGGCAAGGGCCACGAGCCCTACCAGGAAGTGAAGGGCGTGCGCCACGACTTCGATGACACCGAAGTGTCGGCGGCCGCGCTGGCCGCCAAGGCCGGTGTGCTGGCAGGGGAGGGCGCGGCATGAAGCGCACCCTGCTTTCGCTGATCGCACACTGGGCCGGTGGCGAGATCCACGGCGACGACGTGGCCATCGACGCGGTCAGCAATGACACCCGCAGCCTCGGTGCGGGCAGCCTGTACGTGGCCCTGCGCGGCGAGCGTTTCGACGGCCATGACTTCGCCGCCGGCGCGCACGCGCGCGGCGCCAGTGCGCTGCTGGTCGAGCGCCTGCTGCCGCTGGACGTGCCGCAGGTGCTGGTGGCCGACAGCGAACTGGCCCTGGCCAGGATCGCCGCCGGCATGCAGCGGGACCGCGGCACCGAGGTGTTCGCGATCACCGGCAGCAACGGCAAGACCAGCGTGAAGAGCCTGCTGCTGTCGATCCTGCAGCAGGTGGCCGCGCACGCCCATAAGGTGGTGTACGCCAACCCCGGCAACCGCAACAACGAGATCGGCCTGCCGCTGGCGGTGATCGATGCACCGGAAGATGCCGACTATGCCGTCTACGAGATGGGCGCCGGCAAGCCGGGCGACATCGCCTACCTGACCGACATCGCCCGCCCGCGCTACGCGCTGGTGAACAACATCGCACCGGCGCACCTGGAACGCATGGGCAGCCTGCTCGGCGTTGCGGTCACCAAGGGCGCGATCTATGCGGCACTGCCGGCCGATGGCGTGGCGGTGATCAACGTCGACGATGCCTACGGCCGCTGGTTCGAACAGCATTTCATCGGTACCCCGGCCCGTTGCCGGGTGCTGCGCTATGGCCTGGAACACAGCGCCGACGTCACCGCGCGCGATATCCGTGCCGGTGCGCAGGGCAGCCAGTTCACCCTGGTGTCGCCGCAGGGCGAGGTGGGCGTGGTGCTGGGTCTGCCGGGCCGCCACAACATCAGCAATGCGCTGGCCGCTGCCAGCCTGGCACTGGGTGCAGGCATCGGCCTGGAGCTGGTGGCCGCCGGCCTGGCCGCCGCGCAGCCGGTGCCGGGCCGCCAGATCGCCCACACCCTGCACAGCGGTGCGGTGCTGGTCGATGACAGCTACAACGCCAACCCCGGTTCGCTGGCCGCGGCCATCGACGCCCTGGCCGCCGCGCCGGAAGAGGGTTGGCTGGTGTTGGGTGACATGCGCGAGCTGGGCCCCGATGCCGAGGCCCTGCACGCGCAGGCCGGCCTGCGCGCCCGCGCGGCTGGTCTGAAGCGTCTGTACGCGCTGGGCCCGCTCAGCGCCGCCGCCGCGGTTGCCTTCGGTGAAGGTGGCCGCCATTTCGCCACCCATGATGCGCTGTCGAAGGCGCTGCAGGACGAGTTGCACGCTGGTGTGCGCTGCCTGGTCAAGGGTTCCCGTGGCAGTGCCATGGACCTGATCGTCAAAGCGCTGCTGGCGCAAGGAGAGGAATCCCCGCATGTTGTATGAACTGGCTCGATGGTTGCAGCAGTTGGAGAGCCTGTTCGGGCTGTTCAACTACCAGACCTTCCGCGCGATCCTGGCTGCGCTGACGGCGCTGTTCCTGTCGCTGTGGCTTGGCCCGGCGGTGATCCGCCGGCTGGCCCAGTTCAAGGGCGGCCAGCCGATCCGCACCGACGGCCCGCAGACCCACTTCTCCAAGGCCGGCACGCCCACCATGGGCGGTTCGCTGATCCTGCTCACCGTCACCCTGTCGGTGCTGATGTGGGCCGACCTGCGCAACCGCTACGTGTGGCTGGTGCTGGCCGTGATGCTGTGCTTCGGTGCCATCGGCTGGTACGACGACTGGATCAAGATCGTGCGCCGCGATCCGAACGGTCTGAAGTCGCGCTGGAAGTACCTGCTGCAGTCGATCTTCGGCCTGGCTGCGGGCATCTTCCTGTTCCAGACCGCCGACGTGCCGGCGGCGCTGACCTTCTACATCCCGATGTTCAAGTCGGTGGCGCTGCCGCTGGCCGGCATCGGCTTCGTGGCCATCGCCTACTTCTGGATCGTCGGCTTCTCCAACGCGGTGAACCTGACCGACGGCCTGGACGGCCTGGCGATCATGCCCACCGTGCTGGTGGCCTGCGCGCTGGGCGTGTTCGCCTATGCGTCGGGCAACGTGGTGTTCGCCAACTACCTGCAGATCCCGCAGATTCCCGGTGCCGGTGAGCTGGTCATCATCTGCGCGGCCATTGCCGGCGCGGGCCTGGGCTTCCTGTGGTTCAACACCTATCCGGCCATGGTCTTCATGGGCGACATCGGCGCGCTGTCGCTGGGCGCGGTGCTGGGCACGATCGCAGTGATCACCCGCCAGGAACTGGTGCTGGTGATCATGGGCGGCGTGTTCGTCATCGAAACGCTGTCGGTGATGATCCAGGTCGCCTCGTTCAAGCTGACCGGCAAGCGCGTGTTCCGCATGGCGCCCATCCACCACCACTTCGAACTGAAGGGCTGGCCGGAACCGCGCGTGATCGTGCGCTTCTGGATCATCTCGGTGGTGCTGGTGCTGATCGGCCTGGCCACGTTGAAGGTGCGCTGAGCATGAACGACCTGTCCCGCCAGGCAACCCGCCTTGAAGCCATCGAAGGCAGCTACGACAAGTGGCTGCTGGGCGCGATCATCGCGCTCACGGGCGTGGGCGTGGTGATGGTGGCGTCCAGTTCGATCGCGCTGATGAGCAGCCCGTTCTACTACCTCAACCGCCACCTGATCTTCCTGGCGGTGGGCATCGTGCTGGCGGTCATCGCCGCGCGCACCGAACTGAAGTCGATCGAGCAGTACAACCAGGTGCTGCTGCTGGGCTGCTTCGCGCTGCTGCTGGTGGTGTTCATTCCCGGCCTGGGCAGCAGCGTGAACGGCGCCCGCCGCTGGATCAACCTGGGTATTTCCAAGTTCCAGACCGTGGAAGCGGTGAAGGTGCTCTACATTGTCTGGCTGTCCAGCTACCTGGTGCGCTTCCGCGATGAAGTGAACGCGACCTGGCCGGCCATGCTGAAGCCGCTGGGCGTGGCCGGTGCGCTGGTGGTGCTGCTGCTGCTGCAGCCCGACTTCGGTTCGTCCACCCTGCTGCTGGCCATCACCGCCGGCATGCTGGTGCTGGGCGGGGTGAACATGCCGCGCATGTCGATGCCGGTGGTGATCGGCCTGGTGGGCATGAGCGCACTGGCCATCATCGAGCCGTACCGCATGCGCCGCATCACCTCGTTCCTGGACCCGTGGGCCGACCAGCAGGGCGACGGCTACCAGCTGTCCAACGCGCTGATGGCGGTGGGCCGCGGTGAGTGGACCGGCGTGGGCCTGGGCAATTCGGTGCAGAAGCTGTACTACCTGCCCGAAGCGCATACCGACTTCATCTTCTCGGTCACCGCCGAGGAATTCGGCTTCCTGGGCACCTGCGTGATCATCGCCCTGTATGCGCTGCTGGTGGGCCGCACCTTCTGGCTGGGCATGCGCTGCGTGGAAATGAAGCGCCACTTCTCCGGTTACATCGCCTTCGGCATCGGTCTGTGGATCAGCATGCAGACCTTCGTTTCGATCGGCGTGAACCTGGGCATCCTGCCGACCAAGGGCCTGACCCTGCCGCTGATCTCGTCCGGCGGTTCGTCGGTGCTGATGACCTGCGTGGCGATGGGCCTGCTGCTGCGCGTGTCCTACGAACTGAAGCGTGCCGAGCGCCGCCAGGCCGTGCGCATCGGCGCGGCCGACGAAGGCGTGCCGGTGGCAGCGGCCAGCGCGCCGGCAGCCCCGGCCACACCGGCAGCGGCGCCTTCGGTGGCCAACGCTGCGGCCAGCACGGCGGCTGCGGCGGCCCCGGCTGCAGCCGCGCGCGGCACCAGCCGCCTGCAGTCGCGCATTGAACCGACCTTCGGGAGGCTGTCATGAGCGCCGCCCCGACCACCACCGCCAGCAACCGCCCGGTGATGATCCTGGCCGGCGGTACCGGCGGTCACATCTTCCCCGGCCTGGCCGTGGCCCGCGTGTTGCGCGAACGTGGCGTGCCGGTTACCTGGATGGGCGCCGACGGTGCCATGGAAACCCGCCTGGTGCCGCAGCACGGCATCCACATCGATACGCTGGCCATCACCGGACTGCGCGGCAAGGGCAAGCTGGCCCTGCTGGCCGCCCCGTGGCGGCTGATGCGCGCACTGCGCGCGGCCGGCATGATCATCCGCCAGCGCCAGCCGCGTGCGGTGGTCGCCTTCGGTGGCTTTGCCTCTGGTCCCGGCGGCATGGCCACGCGCCTGCATGGCCTGCCGCTGATCGTGCACGAACAGAACCGTGCGCCGGGCCTGACCAACCGCATCCTGTCGCGCTATGCGCGCCGCCTGCTGACCGGCTTCCCCGGCACCTTCGCCAAGGGCGAAGAATTCGTCGGCAACCCGGTGCGCGCGGAAATCGCCGCCATCGCACCGCCGGAACAGCGCTTCGCCGACCGCCACGGTCCGCTGCGCGTGCTGGTGGTCGGTGGCAGCCAGGGCGCACGTGCGCTGAACACCGGCGTGCCGCAGGCCATTGCCGCGCTGGGCGCCGGCGTGGCGGTGCAGGTGCGCCACCAGAGCGGCGAGAAGATGCACGCCGAAGCGGTCGAGGCGTATGCCAAGGCTGGTGTGCAGGCTGAGATCACGCCCTTCATCGCCGACATGGCCGACGCCTTCGCCTGGGCCGACCTGGTGGTGTGCCGTTCCGGCGCGTCCACCCTGGCCGAGCTGTGCGCGGTGGGCGTGGGCAGCGTGCTGGTGCCATTCCCCGCCGCCGTTGATGACCACCAGACCCGCAACGCGGAGTACTTGGTGGAGCGCAACGCGGCCGTGTTGCTGAAGCAGGACGGAACGCTGGCCGACGGCATTGCCGCACTGCTGCGCGAACTGTCCGAAAATCCCGCCCGCCGCATGCAGATGGCGCAAGCCGCGCGTGCCCTGGCCAAGGTCGATGCCGCCGAGCGCATCGCCGATATCATTCTTGAGGAAGCAGTATGAAGAAGGCCTGTCATAGCGCCTGCCACGCGCGAGGCCGCGCATGATCCGCCGCCTGCATGACACCAACGATCTGGTGCGCGCGTTCCCGCGCGTGCATTTCGTCGGCATCGGCGGCACCGGCATGAGCGGCATTGCCGAAGTGATGCTGACGCTGGGCTACGAAGTGTCCGGTTCGGACAACGCCGACAACGCAGCCACCCGCCGCCTGGCCGGTCTGGGTGCACGCATCATGCGCGGCCATTCGGCGGCCAACGTGCTGGGCACCGACTGCGTGGTGGTGTCCAGCGCCATCCGCGAAGACAACCCCGAGCTGATGGAAGCGCGCAGCCAGCGCATTCCGATCATGCCGCGCGCGGCCATGCTGGCCGAGCTGATGCGCTTCCGCCGCGGCATCGCCGTAGCCGGCACCCATGGCAAGACCACCACCACCAGCCTGACCGCGGCGGTGCTGAGCGAAGGCGGCCTGGACCCGACGTTCGTGATCGGTGGCCAGCTGCTGGCCGCCGGTGCCAACGCCAAGCTGGGCGGTGGCCAGTGGCTGGTGGCCGAGGCCGACGAAAGCGATGGCAGCTTCCTGCGCCTGAACCCGCTGATGTCGATCATCACCAACATTGATGCCGATCATCTGGAAAACTACGGCAACGATTTTGCCCGCGTGCAGGCCGCGTTCGCCGAGTTCCTGCAGCGCCTGCCCTTCTATGGCCTGGCCGTGCTGTGCATCGACGACCCGGAAGTGGCCGCGCTGGCCGCCAAGACCCCGCGCCACGTGATGAGCTACGGCATGAGCCCGCAGGCCGACGTGCGTGCGGAAAACGTGGTGCAGGAAGGTTCGCGCATGCGCTTCACCCTGCGCCTGCCGCAGGGCACCAGCCAGGAAGTGGTGCTGGCTCTGCCAGGCAAGCACAACGTGCTGAACGCCCTGGCCGCTGCGGCGGTGGGCTGGCAGCTGGGCGTGGCGCCGGACGCGATTGCGCGTGCGCTGGAAAGCTTCGCCGGCGTCGGCCGTCGCTTCAACGATCTGGGTGAAGTGACCACCGCCAGCGGCGCCAAGGTGCGCATCATCGACGACTACGGCCATCACCCCAGCGAGCTGGAAGCGGTGTTCGCCGCGGCGCGCGGCGGCTGGACCGACAAGCGCCTGGTGGTGGCCTTCCAGCCGCACCGTTACAGCCGTACCCGCGACCAGTTCGACAAGTTTGCGGCGGTGCTGTCCAGCGTGGATGCGCTGGTGCTGAGCGAGGTCTACCCGGCCGGTGAGGAACCGATCGCCGGTGCCGATTCGCACGCGCTGGCTCGCGCCATTCGTGCGCGCGGCCGCAGCGAGCCGGTGGTGGTGGGCAAGGCCGCCGAGCTGGCCAGCGTGCTGCCGGACGTGCTGCAGGACGGTGACCTGCTGCTGATGATGGGCGCCGGCGACATTGGCGCTGTGGCCAGCCAGATCGCGGTGGAAGGTTTCAAGGCGGAGGGCCAGGCGTGAGCACGCTCACCTTCCCGCCGCTGCGCAGCACCGACCCGGCCGTGTTCGGCCGCGTGGCCGTGCTGCTGGGCGGCACGTCCAGTGAACGCGAAGTCTCGCTCGATTCCGGCCGCAACGTGCTGGAAGCGCTGCAGGCGCGCGGCGTCGATGCGTTCGCCGTCGACGGCATTCCGGCGCTGACCAAGGCGCTGGCCGCCGGTGGCATCGACCGCGTGTTCAACATCCTGCACGGCCACAACGGTGGCGGTGAGGACGGCATCGTGCAGGGCCTGATGGACGCCTTCGGCGTGCCGTACACCGGCTCCAACGTGCTGGGCTCTGCACTGAGCATGGACAAGATCCGCACCAAGCAGGTGTGGCTGTCGCTGGGCCTGCCGACCCCGCAGTACCGCAAGGTGACCGCGGAGAACGTGCATGCGAACGCAGCCGAGCTGGGCCTGCCGGTGGTGGTGAAACCGGCCAACGAGGGTTCCAGCGTGGGCATCAGCCGGGTGACCGACGACGCCGGCCTGGACGAAGCGGTGGCCCTGGCCGCGCGCTACGACGGCCAGCTGCTGATGGAACAGATGGTGCTGGGCGACGAACTGACCGTGGCCATCCTGGGCGATGTGGCGCTGCCGTCGATCCGCATCGTGCCCAAGGGCCAGTGGTACGACTACAACGCCAAGTACATTGCCGAAGACACCCAGTACCTGTGCCCGGGCCTGGACGGCGCCGACGAGGAACAGATCGGCCGCATCGCGCTGGCCGCCTTCCGCGCGGCGGGCTGCCGTGGCTGGGGCCGGGTGGACGTGATGCGTGACCGCGCCAGCGGCCGCTTCTTCCTGCTGGAAGTGAACACCGCCCCGGGCATGACCAGTCATTCGCTGGTGCCCAAGGCGGCAGCACAGGCCGGCATCGGTTTCGAGGAACTGGTGTGGCGCGTGCTGGAACAGACCCTGGAGGCATCGCACGCATGAACGCGGTGCTGCGCATCTTCGTCTGGCTGTTGGCGCTGTCGGTGGTAGCACTGCCGGTGGTGGCCGTGGTCAATGGCTGGGTCGGCGCCGAGCGCTGGCCGCTGGCGAAGCTGCGCGTGCACGGTGAGTTCAAGCGTGTGCCGCCGGAGCAGCTGCAGCAGGTACTGCTGCCGTATGCACACGCCGGTTTCTTCGCGGTGAAGCTGCAGGATGCGCAGGACGCACTGGAAAAGCTGCCCTGGGTGGAAAGCGCGCGCGTGCGCAAGCAGTGGCCGGATGTGCTGGAAGTGACCCTGGTCGAGCACAAGCCGTTCGCCCGCTGGGGCAACGACCGCCTGCTGTCCGAGCAGGGCAAGCTGTTCCCCACGCCGAAGAAGCTGGCCGACCTGCAGCTGCCCGAGCTGGACGGCCCGGACAGCCAGACCGAAGAAGTGGTGAAGCTCTACAACGATTCGCGCGCGCTGTTCGCGCCGGCCGGCGTGGATGTGCGCCGGTTGAGCATGGATGCGCGCGGCAGCTGGTCGCTGCTGCTGAGCAATGGCACCGAAGTGGTGGTGGGCCGCGACGATGCCCGCTCCCGCCTGCAGCGCTTCGTGCGCGTGCTGCCGCAGCTGGCCAACCAGGCCGCACCGATTGAACGGGCGGACCTCCGCTATACCAATGGTTTCACGTTGAGCTGGGGCACCCCGCCCCCGGCCGACGCGCCGGCCACCCCGGCACGAAGGACGCAGGAAAGGACATGAATCGCAAGGGTGACAAATCGCTGATCGTCGGCCTGGATATCGGCACCTCCAAGGTGGTGGCGCTTGTGGGCGAGTATTCGCCGGGCAACCCGATCGAAGTGATCGGCATCGGCTCGCATGAATCGCGCGGCCTGAAGCGCGGCGTGGTGGTGGACATCGAATCGACCGTGCAGTCGATCCAGCGTGCGGTGGAAGAAGCCGAGCTGATGGCCGGCTGCGAGATCCGCTCGGTCTACGCCTCCATTTCCGGCAACCACGTGCAGTGCAAGAACTCGCCGGGCATCGTGCCGATCCGCGACGGTGAAGTGACCTGGGGCGACCTGGATCGCGTGCTGGATGCGGCCAAGGCGGTGGCCATCCCGGCCGACCAGAAGATCCTGCACGCCATTCCGCGCGAATACGTGCTGGATGATTCGCAGGAAGGCATCCGCAACCCGGTGGGCATGACCGGCGTGCGCCTGGAGGTGCATGCGCACCTGGTGGTGTGCGCGCAGTCGGCCGCGGCCAACATCAGCAAGTGCGTGCAGCGCTGCGGCCTGCAGGTGGACGACCTGGTGCTGTCCTCGCTGGCGTCCAGCGTGGCGGTGCTGACCGCCGACGAGAAGGAGCTGGGCGTGGTGCTGGTGGACATGGGCGCGGGCACCACCGATATCGCGGTGTTCGTGCAGGGTGCGATCTGCCACACCGCATCGCTGCCGATCGCCGGCGACCACGTGACCAACGACATCGCGCACATGCTGCGCACGCCCACCCCGGAAGCCGAGCAGATCAAGGTGCGCTACGCCTGCGCGTTGGCCCAGCTGGCCACCGCCGAGGAAAGTATCCAGGTGCCGTCGGTGGGCGACCGTCCGCCGCGCCGCATGCCGCGCCATTCGCTGGCGCAGGCGGTGCAGGGCCGCTACGAGGAAATCTTCGAGATGGTGCAGGCCGAACTGCGCCGCTCCGGCTTCGAGGAACTGGTGCGCGCCGGCCTGGTGCTGACCGGTGGTGCATCGAAGATGGAAGGCGTGGTGGAACTGGCCGAGGAAATGCTGCAGATGCCGGTACGCGTGGGCATTCCGCAGCACGTGACGGGTCTGGGCGAAGTGGTGGGCAACCCGGTGCATGCCACCGGCGTGGGCCTGCTGTTGATGGGCAGCCAGAACGAACACCCGCGTCGCCCGTCGCTGCCCACCGGCCGCGCCGGCAGCATGTTCAAGAAATTGAAGACCTGGTTCCGCGGCGAGTTCTGACGCGCAACCTGCAAGACCCGGGCATGCCCGGTGGCAACACCCGCAACACCTGCAGTACCGCTTCAAGGCAACACACAACCCACACAGCCGCAACGGCAACATGACGCGCAAAGGCAGGAGGCCTGAACGCCCATGCCACCGAAAGCGGATACAACGAGGACACGGACATGGCGCATTTTGAATTGATCGAAAAGATGGCACCCAATGCGGTGATCAAGGTGGTTGGCGTGGGCGGCGGCGGCGGCAATGCCGTGGCGCACATGGTCAACTCGGCAGTGGATGGCGTGGAATTCATCACCGCCAACACCGACTCGCAGGCCATCAAGAATTGCGGTGCCAAGCTGCAGCTGCAGCTGGGTACCAACGTCACCAAGGGCCTGGGCGCAGGCGCGAATCCGGAAGTGGGCCGCCAGGCCGCACTGGAAGATCGCGAGCGCATCATGGACGCCCTGCAGGGCGCAGACATGGTGTTCATCACCGCCGGCATGGGCGGCGGCACCGGCACCGGTGCGGCACCGGTGGTGGCCCAGCTGGCCAAGGAAATGGGCATCCTGACCGTGGCCGTGGTCACCAAGCCCTTCCCGTTCGAAGGCCGTCGCCGCATGCAGGTGGCGCTGAAGGGCATCGAGGAACTGAGCCAGCACTGCGACTCGCTGATCACCATTCCCAACGAGAAGCTGATCACCGTGCTGGGCCGCAACGCCACCATGATCCAGGCGTTCCGTGCTGCCAACGACGTGCTGCAGGGCGCCGTGCAGGGCATCGCCGATCTGATCGTGCGCCCGGGCCTGATCAACGTCGACTTCGCCGACGTGCGCACCGTCATGTCCGAAATGGGCCTGGCGATGATGGGTACCGGCACCGCCCGTGGCGATGACCGCGCCCAGGCCGCCGCTGAATCGGCCATCCAGAACCCGCTGCTGGACGATGTGAACCTGGCCGGTGCCAACGGCATCCTGGTCAACATCACCGCCGGCGCCGACTTCACCATGGCCGAGTTCGACGAGATCGGCCGCACCATCGATGGCTTCGCTTCCGAAGACGCCACCGTGGTGGTCGGCACCGTGCTGGACCCGGACATGCAGGACGAAGTACGCGTGACCGTGGTGGCCACCGGCCTGAACCGTGTCTCGGCCAGCAAGAGCCAGCGCCCGGGCGAGCGTGCGCCGATCAAGCTGGTGCGCAACGCAACCACCGGCCAGCCGGAATTCGGCGACTTCGACAACGGCGGCGATGCGGTGTCCAAGGCCGTGGGCGGCATGGGCCTGGGCCTGCGCCGTGCCAGCAGCGACAGCGTGGCCGCGTCCACTCCGTCGGCACCGAGCGCTTCGTCGCCGGCGGCGGCAGAACTGCCGAACGATTACCTGGACATCCCGGCGTTCCTGCGCCGCCAGGCGGACTGAGCGGGGTAGCCCGGGGCTTGTCCCCCCCGGGTTGCGCCACCATGTCCTGAAATACAGGCGCCGGGCCAGGATGGGCCCGGCCGCCTTGCTTCGCGCGTCCCACCGGCGTCTACACGGCGTTTCAGCCGGGGTATGGGACGCTGCGTGTTAATCTAGTGTGTCACTTCCGGTCTGCCCCCATGATCCAGCAACGCACTCTCAAGAACACGATCCGCGCCACCGGCGTTGGCCTGCACAGTGGTGACAAGGTCTACATGACCCTCCGCCCGGCACCGGTCAACCATGGCATCGTGTTCCGTCGCGTCGATCTGGACCCGGTGGTGGAAGTGCCTGCCAAGGCCGAACTGGTCACCGAAGTGACCCTGTGCACCGGCCTGACCTGCAACGACGCCAAGATCCAGACCGTCGAACACCTGATGTCGGCCCTGGCCGGCCTGGGTGTGGACAACATCATTGTCGAACTGTCCTCGCCGGAACTGCCGATCATGGACGGTTCCTCCGGCCCGTTCGTGTTCCTGCTGCAGTCGGCCGGCATCGTGGAACAGAACGCGCCCAAGCGCTTCATCCGCGTGCTGAAGACCGTGGAAGTGACCGAGGGCGACAAGGTGGCCCGCTTCACCCCGTACGAGGGTTACAAGCTGGGCTTCACCATCCAGTTCGACCACCCGATGATTCCGGCCAAGCAGTCGCGCCAGGAAATCGAGTTCTCCACCCAGGCCTACACCAAGGAAATCTCCCGCGCGCGCACCTTCGGTTTCATGCGCGACCTGGAATACATGCGCGAGCGCAACCTGGGCCTGGGCGGCTCGATGGACAACGCCATCGTGCTGGACGAGTTCCGCGTGTTGAACGAGGACGGCCTGCGCTACGCCGACGAATTCGTGCGCCACAAGATTCTTGACGCCATTGGCGATCTCTATCTGGCCGGCGGCCAGGTGCTGGGGGCCTACGAGGGCTTCAAGTCCGGTCATGCGCTCAACAACAAGCTGGTGCGGGCGCTGATGGCCGATGCCACCGCCTGGGAGTGGGTGACCTATGAATCGCCCAGCGTGGAAGCCCCGGTGGTGTATGCCATGCCGGCTTACGCGTAACGGGCTAAGTTTTTGAATTGAAAGGAAACGACGCCGCCTTCCAGGGCGGCGTTGTCGTTTCCGTGGCCCCTGCTGGCCGGCGACGTGAAGCGTGACGTGAATGCGCTCACCGGGTCACGGTTTTGTGAACCTGGCCAATCGAAAGCCTGAATTTAACGTTGTTTTAACAACAATCTAACGACTCGACCACGGGGTGCCGCTAGGATGCGACCCGGCCCCCGAAAATGTTTCACGCTGCGGTGACACGCGCGACGGGGAGCGGAGCCGGATGCTCCGCTGCCATCAGGACCCTTTTCCCGCTTTACGGGGAACATCCTGCAAGGCTGCCAAGGCGTCGCGTAGCCCTTTGTGCGTGGCGGCTGAAACTGCGTGGGGGCCATTCCGGTTGTCGTGCGCTGGGGAGCGCGAGGGAGTGGGAGACGCAGTCTTGATGGTCACCTTGGTGGCCTTCAGCCCGATGGACCGGGCCGCGTCGAGCAACTGGGCTTCGGCAAGCCGCAACTTGGCATGCCAGACCGGGGATTCGACGAGAAAAACGAGGTGTTCGCCGTCCACATTGGCCAACCGGCAACGGTTGCGCAGCGGGGGCGGCAGTTGGGGGCGCAACTGACGGTCCAGCGCGTCGAGCCACAAGGCACGCCGCAGCGGGTTCCCGCTTTTGTCCGCCATCACTGCATCCAGGGCCGGTTTCGGCTTGGACGCAGGGCGAACGCTGGATTTCGGCTCAGACATGAAAACTCACTGATGGCATTCAAAAAGATCGTAATCAAAACGCGTGAACGTCAGGCCAAATCGCCGCTCACGCGTCTGCGGTTCTACTTCGAGGACCGCCCCCGCGCCCTGCTGGGCAGCGTGCTCGGGGTAGGCTGCATTATCGGCCTTGCCGGCGGCTTCGGCGCCAGTGCGCTGAACGACTCGCGCCTGCAGGCCAAGGTCGACCGCCAGGAGGCCGAGCTGGCCAAGGTCCAGCGCGATGCGCAGACCCAGGTCAACGCACTGGCCGCGCGCCTGGGCGAGCTGCAGGCCCAGGCCACCCGCCTGAACGCGCTGGGCGAACGGCTGACCCAGATGGGCAAGCTGGAAGACGGCGAATTCGACTTCAACGAGACCCCCGGCCTGGGTGACGGCGATGCCGGCGGCCCGACCGCGGACATCCCGGTGAAGGATGTCAACGCCGACTTACAGGTGCTGGAGCAGCGCTTCGCTGCTTCAGGCCGCCAGTTGTCGGTGATGGAATCGCTGATGTTCGACCACCAGCTGCAGCAGAACGCCGTGCCCTCGCGCATGCCGATCCGCAATACCTACATCACCTCCAATTTCGGTACCCGCGCCGACCCGTTCGGTCGCGGTGCCGCCACCCACAAGGGTATGGACTTCCACGCCCGCGTCGGTGACCCGGTGATGTCGGTGGCCGATGGCGTGGTCAGCTTCTCCGGGGTGAAGGGCGGCTACGGCAACGTGGTGGACGTGGACCATGGCAACGGCTACGTGACCCGCTATGCGCACAATTCGCGCCTGGTGGTGAAGGTGGGCGACCTGGTGCGCGCCGGCCAGGAAGTGGCCAAGGCCGGTTCCACCGGCCGCTCGACCGGTGCCCACGTGCACTTCGAAGTCTGGGAAAACGGCAACGTGGTCAACCCGCGCAAGTTCCTGGGTGACGGCGGCAACACGCCGGTGGGCCGTATCAGCCGCGGCTGATTGCGATGTCGGGGTCAGAGCCCTTTCGCCGTGGCGAAAGGGATCCGACCCCGTTCCCGTGTGGGGTCGGATCCCCTTCCGCAACGCGGAAGGGCTCTGACCCCATCACGCAAGGGTTGAAACCCCTGCCGCCCGTCCCAAGCTACAATGGGTGTTGCCATCGACAGGGCGCCAGGCGCCCTGTTTCGTTTGCGGCGGACGGATCCCCAGGGGGACGACCGGGCCGCTGTGTCCATCCAACCCGGTTCCTTCAATGATCAACAGCCTGCTTACCCGCGTATTTGGCAGTCGTAACGAACGACAGCTGCGCCAGCTCAACCGCATCGTCGCCAAGATCAATGCGCTGGAGCCGGAGATCGAGAAGCTTTCCGACGAGCAGCTGCAGGCCAAGACGCCGGAGTTCAAGCAGCGCATCGCCGGCGGTGAAGCCCTGGACAAGGTGCTGCCCGAAGCCTTCGCGGTCTGCCGCGAAGCCGGCCGCCGCGTGCTGGGCATGCGCCACTACGACGTGCAGCTGATCGGCGGCATGGTGCTTCACCTGGGCAAGATCGCAGAAATGCGCACCGGTGAAGGCAAGACCCTGGTGGCGACCTTGCCGGTGTACCTGAACGCGCTGGAAGGCAAGGGCGTGCACGTGGTCACCGTGAACGACTACCTGGCCCGCCGCGACGCCGCGCAGATGGGCAAGCTGTACAACTGGCTGGGCCTGAGCGTGGGCGTGGTGTACCCGGGCATGCCGCACAGCGACAAGCGCGAAGCCTACGCCGCCGACATCACCTACGGCACCAACAACGAATTCGGTTTCGACTACCTGCGCGACAACATGGCGCTGTCCAAGGCCGACCGCTACCAGCGCGGCCTGCACTACGCCATCGTCGACGAAGTCGACTCCATCCTGATCGACGAAGCGCGTACCCCGCTGATCATCTCCGGCCCGGCCGACGATTCCCCGGAGCTGTACATCCGGGTGAACCGCATCGTGCCGAACCTGGTGAAGCAGGAAGCCGAAGACGGCGAAGGCGACTTCTGGGTCGATGAGAAGGGCAAGCAGGTGCACCTGTCCGAAGCGGGCATGGAGCACGCCGAGCAGCTGCTGGTCGACGCCGGCATCCTCGACGGCCAGACCGAAGGCCTGTACGCGGCGCAGAACCTGACCGTGGTCCACCACCTGAACGCCGCACTGCGCGCGCACGCCATCTACCAGCGTGACGTGGACTACATCGTGCGCGATGGTGAAGTGGTCATCGTCGACGAGTTCACCGGTCGTACCCTGTCCGGCCGCCGCTGGTCCGACGGCCTGCACCAGGCCGTGGAAGCGAAGGAAGGCGTGCCGGTACAGCGCGAGAACCAGACGCTGGCCAGCATCACCTTCCAGAACCTGTTCCGCATGTACAAGAAGCTGTCCGGCATGACCGGTACGGCCGATACCGAAGCATTCGAATTCCAGAGCATCTATGGCCTGGAAGTGGTGGTCATTCCGACCAACCGCCCGACCATCCGCAAGGACAGCCCGGACCAGGTGTTCCTGAACCGCAAGGGCAAGTTCAATGCGGTGTTGGCCGACATTGAAGAGTGCGCCAAGCGCGGCCAGCCGGTGCTGGTGGGTACCACCTCGATCGAAACCTCGGAAATGCTGTCCGAGCACCTGCGCAAGGCCGGTGTGAAGCACGAAGTGCTCAACGCCAAGCAGCATGACCGCGAAGCGACCATCGTCGCCAACGCTGGTCGCCCGGCCGCCGTGACCATCGCCACCAACATGGCCGGCCGTGGTACCGACATCGTGCTGGGCGGTTCGCTGGAAGCGGAAATCCACGAGCTGGGTGAAGGCGCGACCGACGAGCAGAAGGCCGCGATCAAGGCCGAATGGCAGAAGCGCCACGATGCAGTGAAGGCCGCTGGCGGCCTGCACATCGTCGGTACCGAACGCCACGAATCGCGCCGTATCGACAACCAGCTGCGCGGTCGTTCCGGCCGCCAGGGTGACCCGGGTTCGTCCCGCTTCTACCTGTCGCTGGAAGACAACCTGATGCGCATCTTCGCCTCTGACTGGGTGCAGAAGGCCATGCGCATGATGGGCATGAAGGAAGACGACGTCATCGAAGACCGCCTGGTCAGCCGCCAGATCGAGAAGGCGCAGCGCAAGGTGGAAGCGCACAACTTCGACATCCGCAAGAACCTGCTGGACTTCGACGACGTCAACAACGACCAGCGCAAGGTGATCTACTCCCAGCGCGATGAACTGCTGGACGCCGAATCGGTGAAGGACAACGTCGATGGCATCCGCGACGACGTGATCTTCGACGTGGTGGCGCGCTTCGTGCCGCCGAACTCGATCGACGAACAGTGGGACCTGCGCGGCCTGGAAGCCACCCTGGAATCGGATTTCGGCCTGCAGATGTCGCTGGTCGACATGGTCAAGTCGCACGAAGAACTGGACGCCGAAGCCATTGCCGCCAAGGTGCTGGAGCGCGTGAACCAGCACTTCGCCGAGAAGGAAGCCGGCGTGGGTGAAGAGACCATGCGTGCGCTGGAAAAGCACGTGATGCTGACCGTGCTGGACCAGAGCTGGAAGGAACACCTGGCCCGCATGGACTACCTGCGCCAGGGCATCTACCTGCGCGGCTACGCACAGAAGCAGCCCAAGCAGGAATACAAGAAGGAAGCCTTCGAGCTGTTCTCGGACATGCTGGAAAACGTGAAGCGCGAAGTGGTGACCCTGCTGGCCCGCGTGCGTATCCGCAGCGACGAGGAGGTGCAGGCACTGGAAGCGGCCGAACGCCAGCAGGCGCAGGCACGCCTGAGCCAGTCGCAGTTCCAGCACCAGGATGCAGGCGGCTACAGCGCCGACGAAGAAGCGGCCCAGGTGCAGGCCGCACAGCAGGGCGTGGCTCAGCGCCAGCGCGACGAGCCCAAGGTCGGCCGCAACGATCCGTGCCCGTGCGGCAGTGGCAAGAAGTTCAAGCACTGCCACGGTCAGCTGAGCTGAGCTGAGTAAACCGAGCTGAGTCGCAAAAGCCCCGCAAATGCGGGGCTTTTTCTGTTCTGGCAGATGCGTCTTGTGAGCCATTGCCCATAACGAGAGTTTTCAGATTTATCTGACCCGCGTGTCGGGGCAACCCCCACACCAAAGTCAGGCCCGCGCCATGGGCAGCTCCCGTTCGCGCCCGTATGTTGCACGGGCTCTGCGGTGGGACTGCAGAACCTGCCGGCGGAGCTGCGTCGATGTCGCCCCCGCGATACCGCGCATCCCTGATCGACAAACACATGGAGCTTCATGAACAGGATCTATCGCCAGGTGTTCAACCACACCACCGGCCAGGTGCAGGTTGCATCTGAACTCACCACGTCACATTCGCCGGGCCGCACCAGCGTCGGCCACGTCCTCCGCCCTTCGTCGCTGCGCAGCGCACTGCTGCTGGCGCTGGCCGTGCTGCCCGCGCAGTCTGCGCTGGCGGCCGTGTACGATTTCACCGATAGCGAGACCGTGTCCGACAGCGCCATCTACGCCGATGGCTTCCGCATCGGTGTTAATTCGCCGATCACCATTGACCTGGTGTCGGGCGCGGTGCTGACCTCCAATGGCCCGGTATCGCTGGGTACGGCGGTCGGCGGCATCGGCACCTTGAACGTGACCGGGCTCGGCAGCAGCGTCGTGCTGACCAATACGTTCGACGACATGCGCGTGGGTGATGCGGGCAAGGGCGTGCTGAACCTGACCGGCGGCGGCACCGTGACCGTGGCCCGCAACGTGGTGCTGGGCAACGTGTCCGGCGGCGAGGGTGCAGCGCTGGTCAGCGGCGTGGGTTCCAAGCTCACCGCACGCCAGATCGATATCGGCAAGGCCGGTAGCGGCAGTCTGGTGATCAGCAATGGTGGCGTGGTCGACACCACCGCCGTCAACAGTTCCACCCTGCTGCAGGGCATGCGCATCGGCGCGGACGAAGGCAGCACCGGTTCGGTCACCGTCGACACCGGCGGCGTACTGAACATCGCCAACAACCACCTGATCGTCGGCCAGCGCGGCCAGGGCGAGCTGAACGTGGCCAGCGGCGGCATCGTCAACGTCGGCCAGACCCTGGCCGTGGGCATCGTCGACGGCGCCACCGGCACGGTCAACGTGACCGACGGCGTACTGGTGGCCCAGGACATCCTGCTCGGCCAGGAGTCCGGCTCGACCGCCACCATGCGCGTGTCCGGCGCCAGCACCGTGCAGACCGACACCTTCGAACTGGGCGAACGCGGCAATGCACTGCTGCGCGTGGAAAACGGTGGCGTGCTGCGTGCCACCACTTCGCTGATCGCCGAAACGCCGGACGGTTCGTCGGGTGACCGGGGCCAGGTCGGCCGCATTGAAGTCAGCGGTGCCGGTTCGGCCATCGAATCGGCGCGCGTGGACGCCACGGCCAGCCTGTTGATCGACAACGGCGGCGCGATCCGTTCGGACGTGGCCAACATCAAGAACTCGTTCGTTGCCGGCACCGGCGCCGGCCGTGCCAAGGCCACCCTGACCGGTGCCGACAGCCAGTGGATCAACACCGGCGTGATGGAAGTCACCACCGACCTGCAGGTGCTCGACGGCGCCCGCATCAGCACCGACACCCTCAGTGTGTCCGGTGGCTCGGACTTCCCGAAGGGCACCGCCGCGCTGTACCCCGAACAGGTCCTGGTCAGCGGCGAGGGCTCGTCCATCACCGCTGCCAACGGCATCTCCGTCGGCCGCACCACCTTCGATCCGCTCGGCGTGCTGGTGGTGAACAACGGTGCCACGGTCAGTGCCGGCACCGGCTATATGCTGGACAACAGCGGCTACCTGGTCATCGGAGGCGGCCTGCAGGACTGGACCGCTGCCGACGGCCCGACCTGGGCAGCGGCCGAAGCGGCCGGTGAACTGGACGGTTCGCCGATCACCATGAACAACGGCCAGGGCGGCCTGCTGTTCAACCACACCGGTGACATCACCCTGTCCAACACCATCGCCAGCGCGTCTGCGTCGATGACCTACGGTGGCCTGCACCAGCTGGCCGGCAGCACCACGCTGGACGGTGACCTGACCGCCTTTGGCGGCGACATCAACGTCAGCGGCGGCACCCTGGTCATCAATTCCGATACCTATACCGGCCAGGGCTACACCAGCAGCAGCCAGGCGGTGACGCAGGACATCACCGTGACCGGCGGCACCCTGGTGCTGAACGGCGCGTCGGGCTTCCAGCAGGAAATCAACTACGGCACGGGCCTGGGCAGCGCGATCATCCGCAGCTCGACCGCCAACATCCGCGACGGCGGCGTGCTGGCCGGCAACGCCACCGTGGGCCAGACCTTCGTGCGCAACGGCGCGGTGCTGTCGCCGGGCCAGAATGGTGTGGGTGCCATCACCATCGATGGTGACCTGTACTTCAACAACATGGCCGTTACCGCCGAGCAGGTCGCCGGCAAGGCGTTCTACGATGTGGACGTGCTGGGCAACGGCCAGGCCGACCTGCTGACGGTGGCCGGCAAGGCCTACCTGGGCAAGGTCAACTATGCCGGTGAACACGGCGCGACCGGCGTGCGCATCACCGCGCTGGACCCGGCCACCAGCTACCAGAATGGCCAGAGCTACACGATCCTGAGTGCGGCCGGCGGTATTGAAGGCCAGTTCGATGACGTGATCTCGCGTTCGGCCTTCCTCGACCCCAGCCTGGTGCAGGCCGGCAACGACGTGCGTCTGCTGATCGCGGTGAAGAGTGACGAGACCGGCCCGGGGCCTGGCCCGGGTCCGAACCCAGATCCGGGGACGCCGGGCACGCCGGGCACGCCGGGTACTCCGGGCGAGGGCGGTGGCGTGACGCCGCCGGCCGTGTTCGGTGCCGTTGCCGCCACCGGCAACCACCTGGCCATTGCCGGCGCGCTGGATACCCTGCAGCAGTCCGGGCAGGCGCTGGCGCTGTACAACCAGCTGCTGATGCTGGACGCCGACGAAGCGCGGCTGGCCTTCGATCACCTGTCGGGCGAAATCCACGCCAGCAACCGTGCGTTGCTGCTGGACGATCGCTTCCTGCGTGAAGGCATTTCCCAGCGCCTGCGCACCGATCCGTCGATCAAGGCGCAGGGCGGTGGCTTCTGGCTGTCCGGCGGTGGCGCCGCCAATCGCCAGGACGGCGACCTCGGCAGCGCCCGTAGCCGCCAGCACCGCGAAGGCCTGATGGCCGGCCTGGACTGGACCTTCGGTGAAGCCTGGACCGTGGGCCTGGCCGCCGGTGCCGAGACGCTGCGCCAGCAGGTGGACGCGCGCAGCAGCAAGGCCGACGTCGATGCCGTGCACGGTGGCCTGTACGCCTCCTATCGCATGGGCGAGGCCTGGTTCACCGCCGGTGCCAGCTATGCCGACTACGACCTGGATACCGATCGCACGTCGATCGTCGGTGGCATGCAGCAGCGCCTGCGCGCCGGCTACAGCGCCGATGCGGTGTCCGGCTTCGCCGAAGGCGGCTGGGACATGGATCTGGATCGCTTGGTGCTGACCCCGTACGTGGCCGTGGCCTACACCCGCCTGTCCACCGATGCCGCGCAGGAAACCGGCGGCAGCACCGCGCTGGTGATCGATGCCAGCAAGGACGAGGTGTGGACCGCGACGGCCGGCCTGCGTGCCAGCTGGGACATCAGCGCGGGCCAGGACGACGGTGCCCGCCTGGTGGCCGGCCTGGCCTGGCAGAATGCGGCCGGCGATGTGCGCAGCAGCTCGCGCCAGCGCTTTGCAGTGGGCAGCAGCACCTTCAGCATCGATGGCGTGCCGCTGGCCCGCAACGTCGGCATCGCCGAGCTGGGCGTGTCGGTGAACATCGGCGACAACAGCCGTCTGTCGCTGGGTGCACAGGGCCGCGCCGGTGGCGGCCAGCATGAGCTGGGCGCGCAGATGACCTGGAACGTGCAGTTCTGATCACGCGTACTGCGTGGATGTAGACCGGGGGCTCCGCAAGGGGCCCCTTTTTTTTGGGTTCTTCAGCCAACTCTGGGGCGCGCTTCTTGTGAGCGTCTGCTCACAACGAAATTTTTCAGACTTGCCCGACTCACGTGGCGGGGCAACCCTCACAGGAAAGTCGGACCCCTGCCATGTGCATGCATCGATGTCGCCCGTAAGTTGCTGGAGCCCCGCGGCGGGGCTGCAGAACCTGCCGGCGGAGCTGCGCCGATGTCGCCCCCGCGGCATCGCGTATCCCTGATCGACATCCACATGGAGCTTCATGAACAGGATCTATCGCCTGGTGTTCAACCGCACCACCGGCCAGATGCAGGTCGCATCTGAACTTGCCGTTTCGCATGCGCCCGGTCGCGCCAGCGTCGGCCACACCCACCGCCCCGCATCGCTGCGCACTGCGCTGCTGCTGGCCCTCGGCCTGGCCGTGCTGCCCGCGCAGTCGGCACTGGCGACCGCGTACGAGTTCACCGTCGACGACACGGTGAGTGATCCGCGCAGCTACGTCGACGGCTTCCGCGTCGGCCCGGACGGCACCGTGGTGGTCAACGTTGTCGATGGCGGCAGCCTGGCAACCAACGGATTTGCTTCCCTGGGCACGCTGGCCGGTGGCGTCGGCACGTTGAACGTGTCCGGTACCGGTCGCGTCAGTCTGACCAGCGTGTTTGACGACATGCGCGTAGGCGATGCCGGCAGGGGAGCGCTGAACGTGAGCAACGGCGGCACCGTCGCGGTGAGGCGCAACGTGCTGCTGGGCACCCTGGCCGGCAGCCACGGTGCGGTGCGGGTCGATGGTGCAGGTTCAACGTTCACCGCACGCCAGTTAGAGGTCGGCAACTTCGGCAGCGGTGAACTGGTGATCAGCAACGGCGGCGTGGTGGAAACCATCGCCGCGCCCGTTCCGCTGTCGTACGGCATGCGCATCGGCGCGTCATCAGGCAGCACCGGTTCGGTCACGGTCGACACCGGCGGCGTACTGAACATCACCGACAACCATCTGTTGGTCGGCCAGCGCGGCAACGGCGAGCTGAACATTGCAAGCGGTGGCACGGTCAACGTTGGCCGGACCCTGGCGGTGGGCATAGACGACGGTGTCACTGGCACGGTCAGGGTGACCGATGGCGGCGTCCTGGTGGCCAAGGACATCGTGCTCGCCCAGAATACCGACACAACCGGTACCCTGCTGGTGTCCACGGCCAGCAGCGTGCAGGCCGATACGGTCGAACTGGCGCACTACGGCCACGCGCTGCTGCGGGTGGAGAAGGGTGGCGTGCTGCATGCGACCACCTCGCTGATCGCCGAAGGGCCGAACCTGCTCTTCGGCGACGAGGGGCAGGTTGGGCGCATTGAAGTGAGTGGCGCGGGTTCGGCCATTGAGTCGGCGCGCGTGGAGGCCACGGCCAGTCTGCGGGTCGACAACGGCGGCGCGATCCGTTCGGACGTGGCCAAACTCCAGAATTCGTACGGTGCCAGTGCCGACGGCAGCCGGACCAGGGCCACCCTGACCGGCGCCGGCAGCCAGTGGGTCAACAGCGGCGCCATGCAGGTCACCACCGACCTGCAGGTGCTCGATGGCGCCCAGATCACCACCGATACGCTCACCGTGACCGGTGGCGCGCAGTGGCCCAAGCACGACATCGAGCTGTACCCCGAACAGGTCCTGGTCAGTGGTGCCGGTTCGTCCATCAGCGCTGCCAACGGCATCACCGTCGGCAGGGGCACGTTCGATCCGCTCGGCGTGCTGGTGGTGAACAACGGTGCCACGCTCAGTGCCGGCACCGGCTATACGCTGGACCACAACGGCTACCTGGTCATCGGTGGCGGCCTGCAGGACTGGACCAGGGCGGGCGGCCCGGTGTGGGCAGCGGCCGAAGCGGCCGGTGAACTGGACGGTTCGCCGATCACCATGAACAACGGCCGGGGCGGCCTGCTGTTCAACCACACCGGTGACATCACCCTGTCCAACACCATCGCCAGCTCCTCTGCGTCGATGACCTACGGTGGCCTGCATCAACTGGCCGGCAGCACCACGCTGGACGGTGACCTGACCGCCTTTGGCGGCGACATCAACGTCAGCGGCGGCACTCTGGTCATCAATTCCGATACCTATACCGGCCAGGGCTACAGCGGCAGCAGCCAGGCGCTGCCGCAGGGCATCACCGTGACCGGCGGCACCCTGGTACTGAACGGTGCGTCGGGCTTCCAGCAGGAGATCAGCTACGGCGCGGGCTTCGGCAGCGCGATCATCCGCAGCTCGACCGCCATCGTCCTCGACGGCGGCGTGCTGGCCGGCAACGCCACCGTGGGCCAGACCGTCGTGCGCAACGGCGCGGTGCTGTCTCCGGGCCACAACGGTGTGGGCACCATGACCACTGATGGTGACCTGTACTTCAACAACATGGCTGCCACCGCCGAGGAGGTCGCCGACAAGGCGTTCTACGACGTGGACGTGCTGGGCAACGGCCAGGCCGACCTGCTGACGGTGACCGGCAAGGCCTACCTGGGCCACGTCGCTCGTTCCGGTGAACATGGTGCCACCGGCGTGCGCATCACCGCGCTGGACCCGGCCACCAGCTACCAGAAGGGCCAGAGCTATACGATCCTGAGTGCGGCCGGCGGCATTGAAGGCCAGTTCGATGACGTGATCTCGCGTTCGGCCTTCCTCGACCCCAACCTGGTGCAGACCGGCAACGACGTGCGTCTGTTGATCGGGGTCAAGAGTGACGGGCAGGGCCCGGATCCCGGTTCGGAGGATGGCGGCGTGACCCCGCCGGCCGTATTCGGCGCTGCGGCCACCACCGGCAACCACCAGGCCATTGCCGGCGCCCTGGACACCCTGCAGCAGTCCGGGCAGGCGCTGGCGCTGTACAACCAGCTGCTGATGCTGGACGCCGACGAAGCGCGGCTGGCCTTCGATCACCTGTCCGGCGAAATCCACGCCAGCAACCGTGCGCTGCTGCTGGACGATCGCTTCCTGCGTGAAGGCATTTCCCAGCGCCTGCGCACGGACCCGACGATCAAGGCGCAGGGCGGTGGCTTCTGGCTGTCCGGCGGTGTCGCCGCCAATCGCCAGGACGGCGACCACGGCAGCGCCCGTAGCCGCCAGCACCGCGAAGGTCTGATGGCCGGCCTGGACTGGACCTTCGGTGACGCCTGGACCGTGGGCCTGGCCGCCGGTGCCGGGACCCTGCGCCAGCAGGTGGACGCGCGCAGCAGCAAGGCTGACGTCGATGCCGTGCACGGTGGCCTGTACGCCGCCTACCGCATGGGCGAGGCCTGGTTCACCGCCGGTGCCAGTTATGCCGACTACGACCTGGATACCGATCGCGCGTCGATCGTCGGTGGCATGCAGCAGCGCCTGCGCGCCGGCTACAGCGCCGATGCCGTGTCCGGCTTCGCCGAAGGCGGCTGGGACCTGGACCTGGATCGCCTGGTGCTGACCCCGTACGTGGCCGTGGCCTACACCCGCCTGTCCACCGATGCCGCACAGGAGACCGGCGGCAGCACCGCGCTGGTGATCGATGCCAGCAAGGACGAGATGTGGACCGCGACCGCCGGTCTGCGCGCCAGCTGGGACATCAGTGCTGGCCAGGACGACGGTGCCCGCCTGGTGGCCGGCCTGGCCTGGCAGAACGCGGCCGGCGATGTGCGTAGCCGTTCGCGTCATCAGTTCGTGGTGGGCAGCAGCGCGTTCAGCATCGATGGCGTGCCGCTGGCCCGCAACGTCGGCATCGCCGAGCTGGGCGTGGCGGTGAACACCGGCGCACACAGCCGTCTGTCACTGGGCGCACAGGGTCGTCTTGGCAGCGGTCAGCGTGAGCTGGGCGCGCAGATGACCTGGAACGTGCAGTTCTGATCACGCGCAGCGCGTGGATGTAGAGCGGGGGCCCCGCAAGGGGCCCCCTTTTCAGGGTTGCGCTGGGCGCCGCCGATTGGGCATGCTCTGGCCATGCCTCCCCCGAAACGATCGATTCACGTGGTGGCCGCAGTCATCACCGACGCCCGCGGCCGCGTGCTGCTGAACCGCCGCACCGAGAACCGCGACATGGCCGGGCTGTGGGAATTCCCCGGCGGCAAGCGCGAACCGGGTGAAACCTCCGAACAGGCCCTGGTGCGCGAACTGCGCGAAGAGCTGGGCATCGAGGCCGACATCGGCGACTGGCTGATGGATGTGCCGCAACATTACCCCGACAAGCACCTGACCTTGGAAGTGCGCCATGTGCGCAGCTGGAAGGGCAGCCCGCGCGGGCGCGAAGGCCAGGCCATCACCTGGGTAGCCCAGGACAAGCTGGGCCGCTATTCGATGCCGCCGGCCGATCTGCCGGTGGTGGCTGCACTGCGCCAGCCCGACCAGTACCTGATCACCCCGGCGCCGGCCGACGACGACGCACTGGCACAGCAGTGGCAGCAGCAGCTGCAGCAGGCGGTTGCCGCCGGCCACCAGCGCATCCAGTTGCGCCTGCCGCCGCAGCACCCGCAGCGCCAGCTGCTGATCGAAAGCGCCATCGGCTCCCATCGTCGCGGCGGGCCGCAGTGGTTGGTCAACCGCGATATCGAACTGGCCGCAGCGCTGGGGGTCGGGGTACATCTGGGCAGTGAGCAGGTGCTGGCGCTGGCCGAACGGCCCTTGCCGGCCGGCCAGCTGGTGGCTGCCTCGTGCCACGACCTGGCGCAACTGCAGGCCGCGCAGCAGCTGGGCTGTGACTTCGCAGTGCTGGGACCGGTGCAGGCCACGGCCAGCCATCCCGGTGCCACGCCGCTGGGCTGGGAAGGATTCGCTGCGCTGCGCGCGCAGGTGTCGTTGCCGATCTACGCGTTGGGCGGGATGGAACCGCACCACGTGGCCGACGCCCGTCGCCACGGCGCACAGGGCATCGCCGCGATCCGCGGCCTGTGGCCCACCTGAGGGGTCAGAGGTTGAGGCAGGGTCAGAGCCGCGCTGCGCGCGGATCCGACCCCACCCCTGGATGCGATCTCAAAGGGTGATCCAAAAACACCCGTATTGCCGCCGCAACCCCACCACCGTGGCCGCGCGTGTAGCGCTGCCAGGCAGCGTCTGCTCCAGCCGCAGCCCCACCGGATGCCGGCGCACAGGCGTCTCAGGTTCCTCAGGGTTGGATCCCTGCACCGCAGGGCTCTGACCCTCATCCACCACCTGCTGCGGGTACACCGGCACCACATCCACCAGCGGGCGTCGCACGACGGATTCCAGCTGCCCCAGGATGCGCTGCGCTCCTGCATCGGACACCGCACCCCACAGATACAGCGACGACAGCCGGTTCACATCACCGGTCGCCACGGCGGTCTGCACGGCCTGCACCAGCTCGCTCAGCCGGCGCGGGCACTGCGCGCCCAGTGTGTCGCGCTGCGCGGTGGCAGCGGCGGGAGCGGGCGGCGGTTGCCGCGACCGCGCGCCCAGGCTGTCGCAGGGGCGATCGGTGTACACGCTCTGGCCCTGCGCATCGGTGCAGCGGTTCAAGCGTGTGGCCTGCGCGTGGGCCAGCACCGGCAGGCTGGCCAGCACGACAGCCAGCACGGCGGGAATTGCGAGGTTCATGGCCCCAGCGTAACGCCGATGCCGATAAAGTTGTGCGTAATCAGCCCTGCAACAGCTTCAACACCGACACCGTCGGCTTGGCCAGGTTCAGGGTGTAGAAGTGCAGGCCCGGCGCACCGCCGTCCACCAGGCGCTGGCACAGCCCGGCGACCACCTCGGCACCGAACGCCCGCACAGATTCCGCATCGTCGCCGTAGGCCTGCATCTTGCGGCTGATCCAGCGCGGGATTTCGGCGCCGCACTGTTCGGAAAAGCGGCGAAGCTGGCTGAAGTTGGCGATGGGCATGATGCCCGGCACGATCGGCACGGTCACGCCCAGCTTGCGCACGGCATCCACGAAGTGGAAATACGCATCGGCGTTGAAGAAGTACTGGGTGATGGCGGCATCGGCGCCGGCATCGATCTTGGCCTTGAAGTGCCGCAGATCGGCCAACGCATCCGACGCCTGTGGGTGGGTTTCCGGGTAGGCGCCCACTTCAATGTGGAAGGCATCGCCGTGTTCGGCACGGATGAAGGCGATCAGTTCAGCGGCATAGCGCATGTCGCCAGGAAACCCCATGCCCGAGGGCAGGTCGCCACGCAGTGCGACCAGCCGGCGGCAGCCGATGGCGCGGTACAGCTTCAGCAGCTCGCGGATCTCCTGGCGGGTGCCGCCCACGCAGGACAGGTGCGGTGCCGCGTCGAAGCCATGGTGCTGGTTGAGGTGGCGCACCGTTTCGGAGGTGTAGCTGAGCGTGGAGCCACCGGCGCCGAAGGTGCAGGACACATAGTCGGGCGCGTAGGCCTTCAGCCGGGCGGCGGCACGGTCCAGCTGGCCACGCTGCTCATCGGTCTTGGGCGGGTAGAACTCGAAGCTGATGGCGGTCATGGCACGGGCGATGGCGGCGGGTGCGGTTGAGTATATCGCTCCATCAAGATGGATGTGAAGTTGCATGGTGTGAAGAACTGGCCCGTCGCGCGCGACCGTTCACCCGGCTGCCGGGCCGTTGCTCCTGAATCGCAACCGCTGACCCCACTCCACCGGCACGCTGCTGCCGTGGCAATTTCGCCCGATGAAGGAGCAGTGCGATGAAGAGCCTGTTGGCACGGCTGTTGATGATGGGCGTGGCGATGACGGTGCTGGGGCCCGGGCTGGCGCACGCCGCCACCGCGACCCGCGGCACCGTCGAGGTCGAGGTCGTCGGCACCGGCCGTCCGCTGCTGATGATTCCCGGCCTGAACAGCAGTGCGGAGGTCTGGCGCGAGACCTGTCTGGCGCTGAAGGACGTGCAGTGCCATCTGCTGCAGTTGCCGGGTTTTGCAGGCGCGGCGCCCGCCGATCCGCTGCCGGACGACTTCCTGTCGGCCATGCGTGATCAGGTGCTGGCCTATGTGCACGCCCGGAAGCTGCACCATCCGGCAGTGATCGGCCACAGCCTGGGCGGCGTGCTGACCCTGGCCATGGCCGTGCAGGAACCGGATGCGCTGGGGCCGTTGATCATCGTGGACGCGGTGCCGTTCTACGCTGGCATGCAGAACCCGCAGGCCACTGCGCAGAGCGTGCGGGCGCTGGCCGGGCAGATGCGCGCGTCCATGCTGGCGGCGGACGCGGCCAGCTACCAGGCACAGGCTGAGGCGGCGCTGGCGCCGCTGACCAACGTCGCCGCGCGACTGCCGGAACTGCAGCGCTGGGGCCGCGACAGCGACCGTGCCAGCACGGCGGGTGCGATGTATTCGCTGCTGGTGCATGACCTGCGGCAGGACGTGGCGGGCATCCGTTCGCCCACCCTGGTTCTCGGTGCGTGGGCGTCGTACCAGACCTTCGGTGCCACCGAAGCCTCGGCGCGTACGATCTTCCAGACGCAGTACGCGGCACTGCCAGATGTGCGCATCGAACTGAGCGCCAGCGGCCACCATTTCCTGATGTGGGATGATCCGCGGTGGCTGCAGGCGCAGGTGCAGGCGTTCCTGGACAGCCACCGCTGATGCTTGCTGCCTTGGGTTTCCACCATGCCTGATCCCACCTCCACGCTGCGCTTCTGGCTGATCAACGGCATCGGCTGGCTGCTGTTCGGCCTGCTCAGTCTGGCCATGAGCGGGGCCTTCGGTGCTGGCGCCAGCAGTGGCGGCACGTTGATCAGCGTGGGCCTGGCCATTGCGCTGTGTGCTGTCAGCGGCGCCATGCGCGCGCTGGCGGTGGCGCGTCACTGGTGGCAACTGGAGGTCGGCGCGCTGGCCGTGCGCCTGGCGCTGGCGGTGCTGTTGGGCGCGGCCCTGGCGCAGCTGCTGCTGACGGCCGTGCTGCAGCCGGCACTGGCGCTGGGATGGGTGGATTTCGCTGGCCGTCCGGCCGATTTCCGCCCACTCGCGCGCGTGCTCTACTGGCTCAATACCGTGTTGGTGCTGGGCCTGTGGACCGCGGTGTGGGCCGGCCTGCACAGCGTGCGCCGTGCGCGCCATGCCGAACTGGCCCGCCTGCGCGCCGAGGCCGAGCGCAGTGCGCTGGAGCGCGACGCACTGCGTGCCCGGCTCAATCCGCACTTCGTGTTCAACGCACTGAACAACCTGCGCGCGCTGATTCTGGAAGACCCCGAGCGCGCGCGCGACATGGTCACCCGGCTGTCGCGCACGTTGCGCCAGGCACTGGCGCACAACCGCAGCGAGCAGGTCACCCTGGCCGAGGAGCTGGCCGTGGTTGATGACTATCTGGCCATTGAAAGCATCCACTTCGAGCAGCGCCTGCAGGTGCAACGCCACATTGACGCCGATGCCCTGCAGGCACAGCTGCCTGCGATGGCGCTGCAGCTGCTGGTGGAAAACGCGATCAAGCACGGTATCGCCCAGCGCCCGGGCGGTGGCGAGGTGCACATCCGTGCAACGCTGGACCGCGACGTGCTGCGCCTGCAGGTGGACAACCCACGGCCCAGCGGCAGCGACGACATCCATGGTCATGGCATCGGCCTGGCCTATCTGCGAGCGCAGCTTGGCAGCCAGGGGCGCTTCACCCTGCAGCCGGTGGGCCAGGGCATGCAGGCCCTGCTGGAGATACCGCAATGAGTGGCTTGCTGCGCGTATTGATCGTCGACGACGCGCGGTTGGCGCGGCAGGAGCTGCGCACGCTGTTGTCGGCCTGGCCGTGGGTGCAGTGCGTGGGCGAGGCCGATGACGTGCCGGCGGCACGCGAGGCGATCGCCACGCTTGCACCGGACCTGGTGCTGCTGGATGTGCAGATGCCCTCCGGCAGCGGCTTCGACGTGCTCGACGGGCTGGAGCGCGCGCCGGCGGTGGTGTTCGTTACCGCCTACGACACTTACGCGGTGCGCGCCTTCCAGGCCAACGCGCTGGATTACCTGGTCAAGCCGGTCGAGGCGCCGCGACTGCTGGAAGCACTGCAGCGGGCACGCCAGCGCGAGGACATGCAGGCCGAAGTGCCGGCGGCGCGCGGCACGCTGGGTGCGCATGACCAGGTGTTCGTGCGCGACGGCGAGCGCTGCTGGTTCGTGGCGGTCAGCGAGATCCGCCGCCTTGTTGTGGATGGCAACTACACCCGACTGTGGTTCCGTGGCGAGAACGCCCTGCTCAGCCGCAGCCTGAGTGCGCTGGAAGCGCGACTGCCACCAGACATGTTCTTCCGTGCCAACCGCAATACGCTGGTGAACCTGCGCCGCATCCGCGCGGTGAACCCCAGCGTGGGTGATGGTTACGACCTGGCACTGGATGATGGCAGCGAGGTTGAAGTATCACGACGGCAGGCGCGGGAACTGCGCGAGCGGATGGCGCTGTAGGCGGGCGCAGCGGTTACCCTGTGCTGGACCTTCTGCTGCCACCACACCATGTCCATCGTCCTCACCGAATTCGCCCGTCCCCGCCTGTTCCCGCGCGTGCCGCGTGGCAACACCATCCAGGACGTCAGCGCCGAGCAGTTCCAGGCGCACCTGAACGCGCACGCGCCGTTCAAGGTGCTGGATGGCTATGCACCGTTCTGCAAGCTGTTCGTCTACGAGAACTGGACCAGCACACGCTGCCTGACGGTACCGGTGACCGAGGCCAACCGGCACCTGCTGCGCAGCGGCTATGAAGCGCGCAACCGCGAGGAGCTGCCGGTACTGGTGCGCTGGTTCGAGGGCGTGGAATCGCCGCGCGCGAACTACCTGGTGGTGATCCTGTACAGCGCCGAGCAGCTGGCGAAGGAAGGTTCGCCGATCGAGGCCGACTGGGGCATCGTCGGCTGCATCTACACCGCCGAGCCGGAAGAAGTGCCGATGGCCCCGATCACCATGATGCGCAATGCGCTGGGCGTGGAGGAGGGTGGTTCCGGCGTGCCGCTGGACCGTGAGGCGTACCGGCGTTCGGTGGAATTCTGGGAAAACAACGCCAACTGGCGGCCGTAAGGGCAGGGCAGTAGAGCCACGCCATGCGTGGCTGCTTCACCGGCCGCTGGTCTTCCACTCCCACCACGGGTAGTGATACTCGCGATCGATGGCCTGCCACTGCTGGCCGCAGTGGGTGCAGGCGACGCTGTGGCAGTCGCCCCAGCCATCCTCCGCTGCGTCAAGCGACAGCAGCTGCATCTGCCCGTGTTCGATCAGGCGACGAGGGTCGAAGAACGGATAGCTGGGGTTGAGTGCGCACAGGCAGCCAGTGCCCGCCTGCCAGTAACGCAGCCGCTGCAGCGCCGCCTTCAGGTGCGACTGGTTGCTGACCAGCATGCCGCCCAGCGCAATGCCCGCGCTGCGCTGCTCGATCAACGCCGCATGCGGCGCCAGCGCATCCAGCGGCCCGGCATCGAACAGTCGGGCGAGCGTACGCGCGGCGTCGGTGATGCGCCCGCCGTCGCCTGACAGCAGGTCCTGCAGCAGCACCTGCGCCTGGGCATGGTCGAGAACGGGTGCTGGCGCCGCAGACCACGGCCAGCGCATCAGCGCGCCCTGCCGATGGCGGCGAAGTGTCCGCCGGTGAGCTGCAGCAGATCGCGCGGTGCCAGTTCCACTTCCAGGCCGCGACGGCCGGCGCTGACGTGCAGCGTGTGCAGCGGTTCCGCACTTGCGTCGAGGAAGGTACGCAGGCGCTTCTTCTGACCCAGCGGGCTGATGCCACCGACCAGATAGCCGGTCGCGCGCTGTGCGGCATCGGCAGTGGCCATTTCGCACTTCTTGCAACCCGCGGCTTCGGCCAGCGCTTTCAGGTCCAGCTGGCCGGCCACCGGCACGATGGCCACCAGCAGCTCGTGGGTTTCGGTGCTGGCCAGCAGGGTCTTGAACACCTGTGCCGGGTCCAGGCCGAGCTTTTCCACGGCTTCGCTGCCATAGGAGGCGGCGTGGGCATCGTGCACGTAGCTGCGCACGGTGTGGGCGATCTTCTCGCGCTTGAGCAGATTGATGGCGGGGGTCATGCACGCATCGTAGCGCGCAGGCGCGGGCCTGCCTTGACCGAGGCTACTGGCGGGCCCCTGCGATAATGCGCGCTGCACACCGTCTGGAATCTCATCATGCGCGCACCGCACCTGCTTCATGGCCTGACCCTGGATAGCGAGCCGTGCGCGGGGCCCTACCCACCGCAGGGCTTCTGGCCGATCGCCGAAGGTGCGCTGGGCAACGGTGATCAGTTCGGTCTGTACTGGGCATTGGGTCGCGAGGCTGAGCCGCCCGTGGTCTGCGAAATGTTCCATGACGAAGGGCGCATGGTCTTCCGCCATTCCTCGCTGGATGTCTTCGCGCAGTGGCTCGATGCCGGTGGCGCGGAGGAAGACGACGATGAGGGCGGGGCGCCGCATGAGCACGCGGTCCCGGATGCGGAATCGCCATTGCCCTTGATCGAGCGCGCGCAGCTGCATGTGCAGGCCGCTGAGCCGGCCCAGGCAATCGGGCTGCTGGAAGATGCCTGCAGCCGCTTTCCGGAACTGCAGCGTGCGTGGGCCATGCTGGCAGGGCAGCAGATGCGCCTGGGCCAGCATGCGGAGGCGGTGGCGGCGGCACGCGCCGCCATTCTGGCAAACTGGGCGTTCGGCATTCCCGAGCCCGGTGTGCTGCGTATCCTGCGTACAGCCGATGCCAGCGGCGATCCCGTGCTGGCGATGGCCCAGCAGATGGGATTCGGCTTCGGTGGCGCCAAGACCAACCCGGACTATGCGCTGATGCAGGCGTGCATTGATCAGTGCTGGCAGGCGGGCGACACGCTGGCGGCACTGCGTGTGAGCCAGAACCGCTGCTACGTGTTGAGCAGCGAGACTGTTTCCTTCCAGCAGCGCGAAGGCTTCGACTTGGAGGCCTGGCAGCGCGACTTCGCCGCACGGTGCCAGACTGCGCTGCACGATGACCGGCAGCGCATGTAGATCCAGGCCATGGGGTCGGAGCCCTTTCCGTTGGGAAGGTATCCGACCCCGTTACGCGGAATCAGCGCGACATCGACTGCTGGGTCTGCATCTGTTCCTGGGTCTGCCGCTGCGACAGTTCGTTGTCCAGCGCCTGGCTCTGCCGCGTGCTGTCCTGCAGGTTCTGGTTCACCGCCTGCGACAGGTCGACGTAGGTGCGGTGCATGGCGGGATCGCCGAGCTGGCCCTGCACCGCGAACACGCCCTGGTTGTCCGGCCGCGCCAGCACGGTGTCGACCTGGCTCATGCCGGCCACCTTGGACTCGTAAGCCACCTGGCCAGCAGCATTCTCGAGCTGGTTGCGGTCATTGAACAGCGGCGACAGGCCGCCCTGGCGGCGCTGTTCTTCCAGCGCTTCCAGCTTTTCCACGACCTGCTGGTAACGCGGGTTGTCGGCGTGGCCCGGGCTGGCCATGGTCGGCTCGGCCGCTGCGCGTTCCTGTTCGGCCGCCTGCGCGTGCTGCTGGGTGGCTGCATCCAGCGCGCCCAGCGTGTCGCCGCCCGCCTTGCCGTCGACAGTGAGCTGGTGGTCGCGCTGGAACTGCTTGACCGCTTCCAGGGTGCCGGGGCCGAAATCGCCATCGGCCACCAGCGGCTTGCCGTCCTTGCCCAGGTAGCCCAGGTCGGACAGCTTCTGCTGCATGGCCTGCACCTCATCGCCCTTGCTGCCGTTGACCAGCACGCCGTTGCCGGCAGGCGTTCCGGGCGAACCGTGCGAGGGGGCATGGGTGGGAGTGATGCCGATCTGGGTCATGGCCCGGTCGAAGCGCTCATCGCGGCTGGCCACGGCGCCCGGCGCCTGGATGCCGTACTTGGTGGCATCGACGAAGTTCTGCACGTCGCCGCGGGTCGGCGGATTGCCGGCCTGGATGGTGCCGCCCTGCAGCTTTTCCGCGTTGCCGGCCAGATAGTTGATGAACTGCGGGCCCATGCTGCCGAACTGGTTGTCGTAGTCGGCCATGGCCAGCTGCAGTTCCGGGTTGGCCGCGATGGCATCGGCGGCGGCCGGGTTGGTGGCACGCACCTTGGCGATGGCGTCGTCGACGCGCTCGATGGCGCTGTCCAGCTTGGCGTTGGTGAGCTCGTCCATCTTCGCCTGCGGAATGGCCTGCAGCTTGGCGTCGAGCGCCGCCAGTTGCTGGGTGCTCAGCCCGCCCTGCTGCGACAGCAGTTCGATGTCACCGGCGGTGAAGCCGTTGTCGCGCAGGAAGCGCCGGGCCTGCGGGTTGCCGCCGACGTCGAACTGCACCAACCCGAACGAGTAGGTGCTGGCACCCTTCTGCGCGTATGCGAAGTGGTCCAGGTGGCGGGTATTGCCGCCCAGCTCGGTGTTGAGGAACAGCGTGGACAGCTGTTCGCGGGTAAGTGTGGAATCCGTTGCCATGGTCATGGTCCTTCAAAGAGGAAAAAAGAGCCGGGCGCGCCCGGCGGATCTCAGCCGGCGCAGTGCTGCTGGGTGAAGCCGAGCAGCTGGCGGGTGGCCTGGGCGCCGTAGGCGGCCGGTGCCGGCTCCAGCGCGAACTGGCCCACCATCTGGTTGCTGCACAGCTGCACGTTGCGCTTGCCGGCGGTGGTTTCCTGGGTGCAGTTGGCCGCCAGCAGGGCGTTGGGGCCGCCGCCCATGTTGGTGGCGGCGCTGCAGCCCAGCAGCCGGCCTTCCTGGCCGTTTTCGCCCAGCAGCGTGTTGAAGGCTGCCAGCTGGCTGTTGGGGTCGCGCAGGACCAGCGTGTCCACGCACTGCTTCTGGCCGTCGGGCGTTTCGCAGGCGTCCTGGTCGACCAGGCCGTCACGGGTGGCGGTCAGCACCTGGATGCGGTCGGCGAACACCTGCTGCAGGCACTGTGCGTCGCCGCACAGGTCGCGCGTGTGCTGGATCCAGCGCTGCTGCTCGGCCTGCAGCCTGGTCTGGCCTGCACTGTCCAGGGTGGCCTGTGCGGTGGCCAGGGCCTTGCCCAGGTCCGCGTCCAGGCCGGTCAGGGCCGGGTCCTTGCAGATCAGGGTCTGCGCCGGCGATGCGCCATCGGCACACGCGGTGCTGCCTGCGGGGGCGGCAGCCGGGGCGGTGGCGCCCTTGCCGTCGGCACCGGCCGCTTCGCTGGCCGCCGCCGGGGCGGTGGCCTGGGCGTCGCTGGACGGTGGGGTGCAGGCGGCCAGCAGGGCCACCCAGCACAGGGTCATCAGGGGCTTCAGGGCCCGGGTCATACGTTCACTGCTGCGCTGCATGTCGATCCTTTGATGTCTGCGTCCTGGCGCATGGCCTGCTGGCGGCAGGCATGGGGCGAACCATGGAACGGGGGCGCCGTGGCGGCCGCACGGAGCGGGCTGGGCACTGGAACACCTGCGGCGGGGGCCGCAGGGGGGGAAAGCGTAGCAAGCGACTTCGTAGGGCTCTGTGACAGGGCGCGCGGAACGCAGAACGGGCGCCCGAAGGCGCCCGTTCTGTGTAAATCCGTTGCGGGGGTCAGAGCCCTTTCCTGCGGAAAGGGATCCGACCCGCAGCCTTTGTAGAGCCACGCCATGCGTGGCTGCATCGGCACGATCAGTAGCGGTAGTGGTCCGGCTTGAACGGGCCCTGCACCGGCACGCCGATGTAATCGGCCTGTTCCTGGGTCAGGGTGGTCAGCTTCACACCGATCTTTTCCAGGTGCAGGCGGGCCACTTCTTCGTCCAGGTGCTTGGGCAGCAGGTAGACCTTCTTCTCGTAGCTGTCCTTGTTGGCCCACAGGTCGATCTGGGCCAGGGTCTGGTTGGCGAACGAGTTGGACATGACGAAGCTCGGGTGGCCGGTGGCGCAGCCCAGGTTCACCAGGCGGCCTTCGGCCAGCAGGAAGATCGCATTGCCGTTGGGGAAGATGTACTTGTCCACTTGCGGCTTGATGTTCACGTGCTTCACGCCCGGGAACGCCACCAGCGCATCGACCTGGATTTCGTTGTCGAAGTGGCCGATGTTGCAGACGATGGCCTGGTCCTTCATCGCGCTCAGGTGCTCGATGCGGATGATGTCCTTGTTGCCGGTGGTGGTGACGTACAGGTCGGCACGGCCCAGGGTCGATTCGATGGTGTTGACTTCGTAGCCTTCCATCGCCGCCTGCAGGGCGCAGATCGGGTCGATCTCGGTGACGATCACGCGTGCACCGTAGGCACGCAGCGAGGCGGCGCAGCCCTTGCCCACGTCGCCGTAGCCGCAGACCACGGCCACCTTGCCGGCCAGCATCACGTCCATCGCGCGCTTCAGGCCGTCGGCCAGCGATTCACGGCAGCCGTACAGGTTGTCGAACTTGCTCTTGGTGACCGAGTCGTTGACGTTGATCGCCGGGATCAGCAGGGTGCCGGCCTGGGCCAGCTGGTACAGGCGGTGCACGCCGGTGGTGGTCTCTTCGGAGACGCCCTTCCAGTCCTTCACCACGCGGCCCCAGTAACCCGGGCGCTCGGTGGCCACGCGCTTGAGCAGGTTCTTGATGACCTGCTCTTCGTGCGAGGACGAAGCGGTGTTGACCCAGTCGCTGCCGTTTTCCAGCTCGTAGCCCTTGTGGATCAGCAGGGTCACGTCACCGCCGTCGTCCACCACCAGTTCCGGACCGGTCAGGGTGCCGTCGGCCAGGGTGAAGGTCAGCGCGTCCAGGGTGCAGTCCCAGTACTCTTCCAGGGTTTCGCCCTTCCAGGCGAACACCGGGGTGCCGGTGGCGGCGATGGCCGCGGCGGCGTGGTCCTGGGTGGAGAAGATGTTGCACGAGGCCCAGCGCACATCGGCGCCGATGTCCTTCAGGGTTTCGATCAGCACCGCGGTCTGGATGGTCATGTGCAGCGAACCGGTCACGCGCACGCCCTTCAGCGGCAGGCTGGTGGCGTGCTTGCGGCGGATCGACATCAGGCCCGGCATTTCATGCTCGGCGATGTCCAGTTCCTTGCGGCCCCAGTCGGCCAGGGTGATGTCGCGGATCTTGTAGTCGCCTTCGGTGGAGAAGGTCTTGGCAACAGCGTTCATGCAGTAGCTCCGGTTGTGGACGAGCGGGTGCTCGTATCTAGCCGGGCGCCGTTGTTACAAAGCCACCTTACCGAGCCTGGCCGGGCCTCATGGGTTCCGGTCGCAGCGCCCCTCGGCAGGGGAGAACGCCCAGTATATCGCGGCCCCCAACCATCGGCAGATGGGGGCCGTGGCGCTGCCTGTTAAGGTCGGGGTCTTCACGCACCGAAACAGGAAGAACGATGAGCAAGCACGCGCGCCGCCAGCGGCGCTGGACCGGTCTGGTCCTGTCGATGGCCCTGCTGGCCGTAGCGCCGCTGGCCTGGTCGGCCGGTACCGTGCCGGCCGCCACCGCCCAGGCCGCCACCGGCTACGAACTGCCGTCGGCCGCGCTGCAGGCGGTGGTGGACGCGCCGCGTGCGCCCACGCTGTCGCTGTCGCCGCGCCGCGACGTGGCCGCGCTGATGCAGATGCCGTCGCTGCCGTCGATCCAGGTGGTGGCGCAGCCGGAACTGAAGCTGGCCGGCGTGCGCATCAACCCGCGTACCTTCTCTGACAGCCGTTTCAGCTTCGGCCAGAAGCTGTGGCTGATGAACGTGGCCGATGGCAAGGAGCGGCAGATCAGCGGCCTGCCGGCGCAGTTGTCGATTGCCGGCCTGTCCTGGTCGCCCGACCAGAAGTGGCTGGCCTTCAACCAGGTGGACGCGGCCAGCGGTGCCAACGAACTGTGGCTGGTGGACGTGGCCGCTGGCAGCGCCCGCCGCCTGCAGGCCGGTCTGAACACGGTGTTTGGCGAGGGCTACCAGTGGCTGCCTGACAGCCGTGGGCTGATCGTCATGACCCGCGTGGCAGGCGCAGGTGATCCGCCGCCGGCCGATGGCGTGCCCACCGGCCCGGCCGTGCAGCAGACGGGCAAGAGCAGCGGCGTGGTGTCCATCCGCACCTACCAGGACCTGCTGAAGAACGAGGCCGACGCGCGCCTGTTCGACTACTACGCCAAGGCCCAGCCGATGCAGGTCGGCCTGGACGGGCAGACCCGCGCGCTGGGTGCGGCGGGCATCTACCTGGACTTCAGCGTATCGCCTGACGGCAACTACCTGCTCAGCCAGCGCGTGCAGCGTCCGTATTCCTATGTGGTGCCGGTGGGCAGCTTCCCACGCCGCATTGAAGTGCTGGACCGCAATGGCCAGCTGGCCCATACCGTGGCCGTGCGGCCGCTGGTGGAAGGCCTGCCTACCGGCAACGATGCCGAAGTGACCGGCGTGCGTGACATCAGCTGGCGCGCCGACGCCGGCGCCACCCTGGTCTGGGCCGAGGCGCAGGACGGCGGCGATCCGAACCGCGAAGCGAAGGTGCGCGATGCGGTGTTCATGCAGGCCGCGCCGTTCGACAAGCCGCCGGTGACCCTGGCCCAGCTGGGTAGCCGTTTCGCCGGCATCACCTGGGGCCGTGGCGACCTGGCCCTGCTCAATGAGTCGTGGTGGAAGACCCGCAACAGCAAGACCTGGCGCATCGCCCCGGACGATGCCGCGCAGGCGCCGCAGCTGCTGTGGGACCGCGATGCGCAGGATCGCTACAACGATCCGGGCCGTGCCGGCGTGGTACGCGATGTGAACGGTCGCGCGCGCCTGCAGACCACCGCCGATGGCCGCAGCATCTTCCTGTACGGGCAGGGCGCTTCGCCGGAAGGCGACCGTCCGTTCGTGGACCGTTTCGACATCGAAAGCCGCCAGGCCACGCGCCTGTTCCATTCGCAGGCGCCGGCCTATTCGCTGCCGGTTGCGCTGCTGGACCAGGAAGGCACGTCGTTGCTGCTGACCCGCGAAAGCCCCGACGAGCCCGCCAACTACCAGGTGCAGTCGCTGGCCGATGGCAGTGCCGCGCCGCGCGCGCTGACCCACTTCGCCCACCCGCTGCCGCAGCTGAAGGGCGTGCAGAAGGAGCAGATCCGCTACAAGCGTGCCGACGGCGTGGACCTGACCGCCACGCTGCTGCTGCCGCCGGGCTACGACCCCAAGCGCGATGGGCCGCGCCCGCTGCTGATGTGGGCCTACCCGGGTGAGTTCAAGAGTGCCGCCGCGGCCAGCCAGGTGACCGATTCGCCGTACCGCTTCAACGCGGTCAGCTACTGGGGCCCGCAGGCGTTCCTGGCCAAGGGCTACGTGGTGCTGGCCAGCCCGACCATGCCGATCATCGGCGAGGGCGACAAGGAACCCAACGACACCTACATCGAACAGCTGGTGGCCAACGCGCAGGCCGCGGTGGACGAAGTGGTGCGCCGTGGCGTGACCGATCGTGACCACATCGCCATCGGTGGCCATTCCTACGGTGCGTTCATGACCGCCAACCTGCTGGCCCATACGCGCCTGTTCAAGGCCGGCATCGCCCGCAGCGGCGCCTACAACCGCACGCTCACCCCGTTTGGTTTCCAGGCCGAGGAACGCAACTACTGGCAGGCGCAGGACGTCTACCAGAAGATGTCGCCGTTCAATTACGCCGGTGACATCAAGGACCCGATCCTGTTCATCCACGGTGTGGACGACAACAACTCCGGCACGTTCCCGATCCAGAGCGAGCGCATGTTCGCAGCGGTGAAGGGCTTGGGCGGCACCGCGCGGCTGGTGATGCTGCCCAACGAATCGCATGCCTACCGCGCACGCGAATCGATCATGACCATGCTGGCCGAAAGCGAGCGCTGGCTGGAACAGACCCTGGGCCCGGTGCCGCAGGGCAAGGCGAAGAAGAAGCGCTGAGGCGTGTGTGATGGCGGCCCCTGCAACGGGGGCCGCCGGGGTAGAGTCGACCGTTGGTCGACTATCGCGCGCAGCGCGGGATTTCGGCAGTCGACCAACGGTCGACTCTACCCCGTCGGTATTTCCGCGATTGGTGTATCCGTAGCCGGACGATACGTGCAGATGAAACCATTTTCGCGCCGCAGCAACGGCGGCGAACTGGGGTAGGCTTGGCGACGGATCATGCCCAGAGGTTCGTGCGTCGCCGATGAACGAGTACCGCAGCAGCATCGAATTCGCTTCCCCCGATCTTCCGCTTCGCGATGATGTGCGCCGGCTGGGCGCACTGGTTGGCGATCTGCTGGTGGAACAAGTCTCCGCGGCGTTCCTCGATGATGTGGAGGATGTGCGCACCCGCGCCATCGCCCGCCGCGAGAACCAGGCGCCGCTGGCCGAACTGGCGCAGGGCCTGGCCGGGCGCACGCCGCAGCAGGCCGAAACCATGGTGCGTGCGTTCAGTACCTACTTCCAGGTGGTGAACATTGCCGAGCGCGTGCACCGCATCCGCCGCCGACGCGATTACCAGCGTGCCGGTACCGCCGCGCCGCAGCCTGACGGTCTGCAGGACGCGCTGCAGCACCTGAAAGCGCAGGGCGTGAGCCTGGACGAACTGGCACAGTGGTTGCCGCGCATCGACATCGAACCGGTGTTCACCGCCCATCCCACCGAAGCGGTGCGCCGCGCGCTGCTGGAAAAAGAACAGTTGATGGTGGCCAGCCTGGTGGACAACCTGGATGGCCAGCGCACGCCCGGTGAAGCCGCCGCCGACGCCGCGCGCTTCCGCATGGCGCTGACCGCTTCATGGCAGACCACCGATTCATCGCCGGTGCGGCCCACCGTGGATGACGAACGCGAACACGTGGGTTTCTATCTGGTGCAGGTGCTGTACCGGGTGATCCCGGTGCTGTACGAATCGCTGCAGCAGGCGCTGCGCGATACCTATGGGCAGGAACTGCCGCTGCCGCGCCTGCTGCGCTTCGGCACCTGGGTGGGCGGTGACATGGACGGCAATCCCAACGTGGATGCCGGCACCATCCGCAACACCTTGGATGCGCAGCGACAGGCGGTGCTGGGCCGTTACCAGAAGGAACTGCTGCAGCTGGCCAGCCTGCTCAGCCAGTCCACCGAGCGGGTGGGGGTGAGCGAGGCGCTGCAGGCGCGCGTGGCGCAGTACCAGCAGCAGTTGCCGCAGGTGCAGTCGCGGCCACGCCATGCCGACATGCCGTACCGTCTGCTCAACGACCGCATGCGTGCGCGCCTGCAGGCCACGCTGGACGATGCGCACGGTGCCTATGCCGGCCCGGATGAACTGATCGACGATCTGCAGCTGATCCTGGACAGCCTGCGTGGCAACCGCGGCGAGCATGCCGGTGGCTTTGCGGTGCAGCGACTGCTGTGGCGGGTGAAGACTTTTGGCTTCCATCTGGCGCGGCTGGACGTGCGCCAGGAATCGAGCGTGCATGCGCGCGCGCTGGCGGCGGTGCTGGGCGGTGAGGAGGCATGGCAGGCGCTGGACGCGCTGGGCCGGGCGCGGTTGCTGGGCCCGCACGCCAGCGGCGAAACACCGTTGCCGGGCGGCAGCGATGAAGGCAACGCGCGCCTGGATGCCGTGTTCGCGGCGCTGGCCGATGCCCGCGCACGCCACGGTGCCGATGCCTTGGGCAGCTACATCATTTCCATGGCGCATGACCGCAGCGACGTGCTGGCCGTGCTGGCGCTGGCGCGGCGCGGCGGCCTGGTCGATGACGAGGGCGCGGTGCCACTGGATATCGCCCCGCTGTTCGAAACCGTGGACGATCTGAAGCGCGGCACCGCCACCCTGCGCGACCTGCTGGCCGACCCGGTGTATCGCGCGCACCTGCGCGCACGGGGCGATGTGCAGATGGTGATGCTGGGTTATTCGGACAGCAGCAAGGACGGCGGCATCGCGGCATCGCGCTGGGGCCTGCAGCGCGCCCAGGTAGAACTGCTGGAAGTGGCCGCCGAACATTCCATTGGGCTGACCTTCTTCCACGGCCGTGGCGGCTCGATCAGCCGCGGCGGTGGCAAGACGACCCATGCGGTGGATGCTTCGCCGCGTGGCAGCATCGATGGCCGCCTGCGGGTGACGGAGCAGGGCGAGGTGATCCACCGCAAGTACGGCATCCGCGCGCTGGCCTTGCGCTCGCTGGAACAGTCCACCGGCGCGGTGCTGCGCGCCAGCCTGCGCCCGCGTGCGGCCGAGCCACGCGAAGACGACTGGCGGCCGGTGATGGACCAGGTGGCTGCCGCCAGCAGCGAGGTCTATCGGGCATTCGTGGGCCAACCGCAGTTCATGGACTACTTCCGCACCGCCACGCCGATCGATGTGATCGAGCGGATGACGCTGGGCTCGCGGCCCTCGCGGCGGCTCGGCCAGGACGCGGCGCTGGGCAACCTGCGGGCGATTCCCTGGGTGTTCGCCTGGAGCCAGGCGCGGGCGGTCATTCCCGGCTGGTATGGCGTGGGCAGTGGCCTGCAGGCGGCTGTGGATGCCGGCCATGAGCAGAGGCTGCGGGACATGGCGCGCGACTGGCCATTCTTCCGCACCTTCCTGGATGACATCGCCATGGTGTTGTCCAAGGGCGATATCACCATTGCCGAGCAGTTCTCGCTGCTGTCCGGCGATCTGCACGGGCGGTTCTTCCCGCAGGTGCAGCGCGAGCTTGAACTGACCCGGCACTGGCTGCTGGCGCTGCTGGGCCAGAAGACGCTGCTGGACCACGATGCGCGGCTGGCGCTGTCGATCCGCCTGCGCAACCCCTACGTGGATCCGATCAGCGTGCTGCAGGTGGACCTGCTGCAGCGCTGGCGCGCCAGCGGGCGCGAGGATGACGATCTGCTGCGCGCGCTGGTGGCGTGCGTGAACGGCGTTTCGCAGGGCGTGCAGAACACCGGTTGATCGTCTGCATCCGCCGGGTGTGGCCCGGCGCTACCGGCCCCGGCGGGTTCGGGGCTTGCCGCGCCCGCCTCAATCTTGCGGCGACGGCGGGTTAGCAACGGTAGAGTCGAGCTTGCTCGACTGACGCAGAACACAGTCGAGCAAGCTCGACTCTACTCTGGAGAGGGCGGGTTCGATGCCAGCAGTTCCAGATGCCGCTGCTCCATTTCCTGGCGCAGCTGACGGCGGATGAGTGCAGCGGCGTGGCGGCGGCGCTCGTCGCTGTTCTCCAGCTGCAGCGGCGGCACGGCGGTCGGCTTGCCGGCCTCGTCCACGGCCACCATGGTGAAGAAGCAGCTGTTGGCGTGGCGCACGCTGCGCTTGAGGATGTCCTCGGCCACCACCTTCACGCCGATTTCCATCGACGAGGTGCCGGTGTAGTTCACCGAGGCCAGGAAGGTGACCAGTTCACCCACCGCGATGGGCTGGCGGAACATCACCTGGTCCACCGACAGGGTGACCACGTAGCTGCCGGCGTAGCGGCTGGCGCAGGCGTAGGCCACCTGGTCGAGCAGGCGCAGGATGGCGCCGCCGTGGACCTTGCCGGAAAAATTGGCCATGTCCGGCGACATCAGCACGGTCATGGACAGCTGGTGGGATTTGAGTTCGGTCGACATGGCCCGATTGTATCGGGCATGGACCGCGTAGAGTCGAGCTTGCTCGACTGCCGTAGCCAGGAGCAGTCGAGCAAGCTCGACTCTACAGAAAGCAGAAGGGCCGCTTGCGCGGCCCTTCTTTTACGTTAGCCGACTAACAGCCGGCTCTACCCGCCGGCTTTACTTCAGCTTGGCGTCGGCGCGCAGGGCGGCGGCGCGGTCGGTCTTCTCCCAGGAGAAGGCCGTGGCGTTGACGGTCTCGCCTTCGCCGTTGAGGTAGCTGAACTCCTTGGGCTTGCGGCCGAAGTGGCCGTAGGCCGCAGTCTGCTGGTACATCGGGTGGATCAGGTCCAGCATCTTGATGATGCCGTACGGGCGCAGGTCGAAGTGCTTGCGGATCAGCTTCTCGATCTTGTCGTCGCTGATCTTGCCGGTGCCGAAGGTGGTGACCGAAATCGAGGTCGGCTCAGCCACGCCGATGGCGTAGGAGACCTGCACTTCGCAACGGTCGGCCAGGCCGGCGGCAACCACGTTCTTGGCGACGTAGCGGGCCGCGTAGGCAGCCGAACGGTCGACCTTGGACGGATCCTTGCCGGAGAACGCGCCACCACCGTGACGGGCCCAGCCGCCGTAGGTGTCGACGATGATCTTGCGGCCGGTCAGGCCGCAGTCGCCCACCGGGCCACCGATCTCGAACTTGCCGGTCGGGTTGATGTGGAACTTGGTGCCCTTGTGCAGCCACTTGGCCGGCAGCACCGGCTTGATGATCTCTTCGCGGACGGCCTCGATCAGGTCCTTCTGCTTGATGCCCGGGGCATGCTGGGTCGACAGCACGACCGCATCGATGGCCGAGACTTCGCCGTTTTCATAGCGCAGGGTGACCTGACTCTTGGCATCCGGGCGCAGCCAGGACAGCGGCGAGTTGCGCTTCTTGCGGATCTTGGCCTGCTGTTCCACCAGGCGGTGCGACAGGTGGATGGCCGCCGGCATGTAGCTGTCGGTTTCGTTGGTGGCGTAGCCGAACATCAGGCCCTGGTCGCCAGCGCCCATTTCTTCGGGCTTCTTGCGGTCCACGCCCTGGGCGATGTGCGGCGACTGCTTGCCGATCAGGTTCAGCACGCCGCAGGTGGCGCCGTCGAAGCCGACGTCCGAGCTGTCATAGCCGATGTCCGTGATGACCTTGCGGGTCAGCGCTTCCAGGTCGATCCACGCGCTGGTGGTGATTTCACCGGCGACGATGGCAACGCCGGTCTTGACCATGGTTTCGCAGGCCACGCGGGCGCGCTGGTCCTGGGTCAGGATCGCGTCCAGCACCGCATCGGAGATCTGGTCGGCAACCTTGTCCGGATGGCCTTCGGAGACCGACTCGGAGGTGAAGAGATAGCTGGACATCAGGCGGTATATCCCTTGATTCGGATGGAAAGATGGGCGCGCATGATACACGGGGTGCGCCGCCTGTGCATTGTGAACCCAGACAGGTTGCCGGTGGTTAAGGCGGTGTGCCCGTCTTCACGGGCCCTGCGGGGTGCAAGTGCCTGATGTTGCAGGGCCAGTGTTCCATCTGCGTGACCATTGGCGGGCCGCTCGGGCGGGGGGATGCGCGGGGCGGGGTCGTCATTTTTCTGCCGCCAAACCGCCATCTGCCTGCCTTGGCCGGGGCGCAGGCTCTGCGCCAATCCGGCCGCCGGGCACCCGCGAGCACGCCATGCAGGAACTGCAGCAGCGCCTCCAGCAACGCTTCCCCGAATGGTTCCATGGCCGCCGGGGGCAGCTTGCCCGGCCCCTGCTGCGCGGTATCGGTCGCTGGTCGCGGCTGGACCGCATCGAGGCCTTCCTGCAGCGCAGCGAAGGTTTGCGCGGCTTCGACTTCGTCGCCGCCAGCCTGGATTTCCTGGGCAGCCCCTACCAGCTGGAAGCCGGCGCACTGGAGCGCATTCCGGCGCAGGGGCGGCTGCTGATCGTGGCCAACCACCCGTCCGGGGCGCTGGACGCGCTGGCCCTGCTGGACGCGGTGGGCCGGGTGCGGCGCGATGTCCGCATCGTGGCCAACGACCTGCTGGGCGCGCTGGCGCCGCTGCAGGACCTGCTGCTGCCGGTGCGCATGCTGGGCGGCAAGGTGCAGCGCGCCAGCCTGCTGGCGGTGGAACAGGCGCTGGCTGCCGAACAGTGCGTGATCGTGTTCCCCGCCGGTGAAGTGTCGCGGCTGTCGGTGCATGGCATCCGCGATGGGCGCTGGCAGCGCGGCTTCGTCCGTTTCGCCCGCGCATCGTCGGCGCCGGTGCTGCCGGTGCGGGTGCAGGCGCGCAATTCACTGCTGTTCTACAGCGCCTCGGCCTTGTTCAAGCCGGCCGGCACCGCCTTGCTGGCGCGCGAGATGTTCGCCCGCCGCGGGCGCCCGTTGCGGCTGCAGATCGGCCAGCCGATGCAGCTGGCCCACGGTGATGCCAGCGCCCAGCTGCTGGCGGTACGGCGCGCGCTGTACGCCCTGCGCTGCGGCGACGCGGCCGCGCCGGCGCAGGAACCGCTGGCCGCACCGCTGCCGCCGGCCGAGGTGGCCAGGGCGGTGGCGGCGGCCCAGCAACTGGGCCAGACCGGTGACGGCAAGCAGATCCTGCTGGCGCGCTGCGCAGCGGGTTGCCCGCTGCTGCTGGAACTGGGGCGCCTGCGCGAACTGACCTTCCGCCGCGTGGGCGAGGGCACCGGTCGTGCGCGCGATCTGGACGCGTTCGATCTGGACTACCAGCACATCGTGATCTGGGATGCGGTGGCGCAGCGCATTGCCGGTGCCTACCGCATCATGCGCGGCGCCCAGGCGCTGGCCCGCCGCGGTCTGGGCGGCCTCTACAGCGCTTCGCTGTTCCGCTATTCCGACGATGCCATTCCGCGCATCGCCGAAGGGCTGGAGCTGGGCCGCAGCTTCGTGGTGCCCGATTACTGGGGCAGCCGCAGCCTGGATTATCTGTGGCAGGGCATCGGTGCCTACCTGCAGTGCCAGCCGGGCATCCGCTACCTGTTCGGCGCGGTGTCCATCAGTGCGGCATTGCCGCGCGATGCGCGCGAACAGCTGGTGGCCTACTACCAGCATTACCACGGTGGCGCGCAGGGCCTGGTCGAATCGCATCGCCCGTTCCAGTACTTCGCCGCGCCGCCCAGCTACGGTGAACTGGACGCAGCTGCAGCCTTCGACGTGCTGAAGGCCAACCTGGCCGCGCTGGGAACGGTGGTGCCGACGTTGTACCGGCAATACACCGAGCTGTGCGAACCCGGTGGTGCCCGCTTCCTGGCCTTCGGCGTCGATCCGGATTTCAGCGATTCCATCGACGGCTTGATCGAGGTGGACCTGCAGGCGATCCGGCCACACAAGCGCAAGCGCTACCTGCGCGATGCGGGGGCGGTGGCATGAGCGGGGTGGCGCCGCTGCCGCCGCGCCATCGGGCCGTGTTCGTGTCTGACGTGCACCTGGGCTCGCCGCATTGCCATGCCGCAGAACTGGCGGGCTTCCTGGGCCGGTTGCGCTGTGAGCGGCTGTACCTGGTGGGCGACATCATCGACCTGTGGTGGATGGCCCACCGCAGCGCGCGCTGGCGGCAGTCACACAGCGATGTGGTGCAGGCCCTGCACGCGCTGCGCAGGGCAGGCACCGACATCATCTACATTCCCGGCAACCACGATGCCTCGCTGCGCCAGGTCTGCGGCATGATGCTGCCGGCCATGCAGGTGCGCCGGCGCGCCATACATGTGACCGCCGATGGCCGCCGCCTGCTGGTGGTGCACGGCGACGACTACGACGGCGTCACCCACTTCGGCGGCCTGCAGGAGCGCTTCGGTGATTGGCTGTACTACCGCATCCTGACCGGCAACCGCCTGTTCAACGCGGTACGTCGCCCGCTGGGACTGCGTTACTGGTCGTTGTCCGAGTTCCTGAAGCGGCGCAGCAGTGCCGCCGAGCGTTACATCCAGCGCTTCGTGCAGGCCGGCCTGGACGATGTGCGCCGGCGGGGGCTGGACGGGATTGTCTGCGGGCACATCCATCGCGCGGCGCTGATCGAACGCGGTGGCCTGGTCTATGCCAACGATGGTGACTGGGTGGAAAGCCTGACCGCGCTGGCCGAAGACCATGACGGCGCCTTGCGCCTGCTCGACCACACCGGCCGGACCCTGGTCGAGCTGCCAGGCGCACGCATGCGACAGGCCGCCTGATGCCGCGCGAGGGGTATAGTCGACTGTCAGTCGACTATCGCGCGCAGCGCGGGATTTTCGCGGTATGACGGAAGAGCAGTCGACTGACAGTCGACTCTACCGTCGTTTCGCCGTTCCGCCGTTCCGCCGTTCCGCCGTTCCGCCGTACGTCGACCCTGCGCGCGCCTTCGCGCTAGCATCGCGGCATGGACTCATTGACCCAGATCGTACTTGGTGGCGCGGTAGCTGCTGCCATCGCGCCGCCCGGCCATCGCCGCGCGGCCCTGTTGGCTGGCGCGGCGCTGGGCACTCTGCCGGACCTGGACGCGCTCTGGCTTGGCTTCACCGCCAGCGACCCGGTGGCGAACATGGTCGAGCACCGCAGCTTCAGCCACTCGCTGCTGGTACTGCCCTGGGTGGCCGCCGCGATCTGGTGGCTGTTCAAACGCTTCGGCCATGGGCGCGTGGCACAGTCGCCAGTGCGCTGGTTCTGGGCCATCCAGCTGGCGCTGGTGACCCATCCGCTGCTGGACGCGTTCACTGTCTACGGCACGCAGTTGTGGTGGCCGCTGCAGCCGCATCCTGCCATGGGCTCCAGTGTGTTCATCATCGACCCGGCCTACACCGTGTGGCTGCTGCTGGGCTGCGTGCTGGCCTGGTTCGGTCGCGCGCGGCCCTGGGCCGGCAAGGTGCTGGGCGTGGCGCTGCTGGTCAGCAGTGCCTACCTGGGCTGGGGGCTGGTGGCCAAGGCGCAGGTGGACAAGGCCGCGCAGCAGAGCCTGGCCGCGATGGGCCTGGGCGATGCGCCGCGCTTCTCGGTGCCGATGCCGTTCAACACCCTGCTGTGGCGGGTGGTGGCGATGACGCCCAATGGCTACGTGGTGGGTGATCGTTCGCTGTTGGCCGACAGCGGCCCGATGCAGTTCGAAGGGCATGCCTCGAACGTGCAGGCGCTGCGCGAGGCCGCGCACGTACCTGCGGTGCAGCGCCTGCAGTGGTTCAATCGCGGTTTCATGCGCGCGCAGGTGGTGGATGGCACGCTGGTGCTGAGCGATCTGCGCATGGGCCTGGAGCCGGACTACACCTTCAACTTCGCCGTGGCCCGCCAGGCCGACGGACAGTGGCAGCCGATCGTGCCCGAGCAGCGCCGCACCGATTACAGCAGCCCGCAGGCGCGGGCCGCGATGAAGAGTCGGTTGGCAGTGATGTGGCAGCGCATCTGGCACACCGAGTAGATCCACGCCATGCGTGGATGGGTGCTCAATACACCGTGGCGCGGCCCTGCACGAACGAATAGAAGAACACCGCGTTGGGATCGTTCTGCACCAGCCGGAACTCGCGGCGCATGCCTTCCACGGTCTCCTCATCCACCGCACCGGCCTGCAGCAGCTGGTCGGCGGCCGACAGCAGCAACTGTTCCCAGAACGCGATCATGGTCTTGCGGCGCGCCGGTTCGCGGTTGTCCAGGTGGATGGTCTTGATTTCGGTATGCACGTCGCGGAAGCCGCCGGCCAGCAGCAGGTTGCCCAGCTTGGCGCCGACGAACGGGTCGCCGCCGTGGTCGTATTGGAAGTCGTTGAAGGCCATCCAGTAACGCCAGATGTGCGGCGAATACGGATCGAGCAGGAACGAGGCATTCATCACTTCAGTGATGTACACCGGCGAACCCGGCGCCAGCACGCGGCGGACTTCGCTCGATACGCGGGCCGGCGAAGGCACGTGCTCCAGCACCCAGCACAGGAAGGCCGAATCGAAGCTGCGCGCCTCGAACGGCAGTTCACCGGCATCGGCCTGCTGCAGGGTGTAGCGGTCGCTGCACCAGGGCGTGCGCGCCAGGTTCTCGCGCGCCGTGGCCAGCTGGGCCTCGCTCAGGTCCACGCCGGTCACGTGCAGGTCGGGGAAACGGCGCAGCAGGATCTCGGTCTGCGCGCCCACGCCGCTGCCCACTTCCAGCAGGCGGCGGGCGCCGCTGTAGTCGATCTGGCCGAAGATGCTTGATTCCAGCAGGCGTGCCTGGGTCATCAGGCGCTGCTGTTCGGTGCCGGAAAAACCGTGCAGGTAGGTGGGGGAAGAGATCGGCGGGGTCATGGCGGGCTCGTGTGGCGGTCGAGTTTGCTTGGGAGCGTCGAGCTTGCTCGAAGCAGGGTGCGTAGAGTCGAGCTTGCTCGACTGTTTTGAAAATCAGTCGAGCAAGCTCGACTCTACAAGTGCGGTGGTCGAGCACGCTCGACGTTGCGAATGGGCTGGCGGTCAGGCGGCTGTGGGCATGGCCGGCTCCCCGGCGATCAGGCGGTCGAAATACTCGGCCGTCAGTGCGATCTGGCTGGCCGGGTCTTCGGCGCGGTTCACCACGGCGCGGAAGGCGGCATTTTCCGGGCGGTCCTTGGCGTACCAGCCCAGGTGCTTGCGGGCGATGCGCACGCCCTGCGGTTCACCGTAGAACGCGTGCAGTGCATGCAGATGGCCCAGCAGGATGTCGCGCACTTCGGCCAGCGACGGCGGCGGCAGTTCCTGGCCTGTGGCCAGATAGTGCGCCACTTCGCGGAAGATCCACGGCCGGCCCTGCGCGGAACGGCCGATCATCACCGCGTCCACCCCGGTCTGCTGCAACACCTGCGCGGCCTTCTGCGGCGAATCGATATCGCCATTGGCGATGACCGGAATGCGCAGCGCGGCCTTGATCTCGGCAATGGTGCTGTATTCGGCCTGGCCGGTGTAATGCTGGTCGCGGGTGCGGCCATGCACCGCCAGCGCGGCAATGCCACTGTCCTCGGCAATGCGCGCAATCAGCGGACCATTGCGGTGGTCGCAGTCCCAGCCGGTGCGGATCTTCAGCGTGACCGGCACCGGCACCGCGTTCACCACCGCTTCCAGGATGCGGGCTACCAACGCCTCGTCGCGCATCAGCGCGGAACCGGCCCAGGCATTGCATACCTTCTTGGCCGGGCAGCCCATGTTGATGTCGATGATCTGCGCGCCGTGGTCGACGTTGTAGCGAGCCGCCTCGGCCAGCTGCTGCGGCTCGGTGCCGGCAATCTGCACACTGATGGGGGCCGGCTCGCCGTCATGGTCCATGCGGTGGATCGACTTGCGCGTGTTCCAGAAGCGCGGGTCGCTGATGGTCATTTCCGAGGCGGCCAGACCCGCACCCAGCCGTTTGCACAGCAGGCGGAACGGTTTGTCGGTGACGCCGGCCATGGGCGCCAGCACGACGTTGGGGGCAATGGTGTACGGGCCGATCTGCATGTGCCCATTGTAGGGCGCGGGCGGGACGAAGGCCCGCTGCCAGGGGCGCCCATTCAGGCCGATCCGGACCGAGGTCATGCCGCACGGGAATCAGCAGATGCTTGACGGTTGCTTACACCGCCCCAAGGGCTGGGCCATGGTGGGCGGCGGACACAAAAAACCCCGGGCATTTGCCTGCCCGGGGTTCTCATTCACGCATGGCGTGGATTTACACGTCAGCCGGGGTGAAGCGCGGCATGGCCGCGGCAGCGCCTTCCTTTTCGGTGGAACGGCCGGCGAACTGGTTGGCGAAACGCACGTGGCGGGCGAACGGGGCGTCCGGCACCTGGGCGATCGAGGCGGCCAGTGCGCCGTTGAACGCATCGCCGGCACCGGTGGTGTCGATCGCCTGCACCTGTTCGGCACCCACGCGGTAGTAGGGCTGGGTATCGCCGCGCAGCTGCTCGTCGGCATGCGACACGAACACACCCACCGCACCCAGGGTGACCACCACGGTGCCGTTGCCCACCAGCTTGCGGCACAGCGCATGCAGGCTGGCGCCGTCCAGTGCGGCCACATCGTCGGCGTCCACGCGCTCGCCTACGTGGCGGCCGAGCAGGGCGGCGAACTCGGTCTCGTTCGGGGTGATCACATCGGCCAGCTTCAGCAGGCCGATGCTCGAGGGGGCGTCGGCCGGGGCCGCGTTGAGCACGGTGGTCACACCGGCTTCGCGGGCCGCAGCCAGCGCTGCTTCGATGGTCTGCACCGGCGATTCCAGCTGCACCAGCACCACCTTGGCGCCGGCCAGCAGGGCCTGCTGCTGCTGCAGGAAGTCGGTGCTGAGGGCGGCATTGGCGCCGGGGCCGATCACGATGGTGTTGCGGCCACGGGCATCGACGTAGATGCCGGCGGTGCCGGTCGGCTCGGCGCTGGCCTCGGCGATCAGGGCGAAGCCGTCCTGCGCGGCCAGGTCACGGGCCATGGCGCCGCCGGCGTCGTCGCCCAGCGCGCACAGGAAGTGCGTGTCGGCACCGGCACGGCTGGCCGCAACCGCCTGGTTGAAGCCCTTGCCACCGGGGCCGGTGCTGTAACGGCCGGCAATGGTCGCACCCGGTGCCGGCAGTGCTTCGCACCGCCACACGTGATCGACATTGAAGGAACCGACGACAACGACACTGCTGCTCATAGGGAATCTTTTCTCAAACAGGGGTTCAGCTGAAATGGGTCAGCACGCCGGCGATGGTGGCCGTCATGAAGGTAGCGATGGTACCGCCCAGCACCGCGCGCAGGCCGAACTTGGCCAGATCGTGGCGACGTTCCGGGGCCAGGCCACCAATGCCACCGATCTGGATGGCGATCGAGCTGAAGTTGGCAAAGCCACACAGCGCATAGGTCGCGATCAGGCGGCCTTCGTCGGACAGGCTCACGCCGGCCACCTGGCCGTTTACGATCTGCGACAGCTCGGTGTAGGCCACGAACTCGTTGATCACGACTTTCTGGCCGATCAGCGAGCCCACCGTGGTGGCGTCGGCCCACGGGGTGCCGATCACCCAGGCAATCGGCGCCAGCACGTAGCCGAAGATGGTGGACAGGTTGGTCGGCTTGCCGATGGCGGCAGCCAGGCCGGTCACATCACCGATCCAGGTCAGCGGGGCATTCAGCAGGGCGATCAGGGCGATGAAGGCCAGCAGCATGGCGCCGATGTTCAGGGCCAGCTTCAGGCCATCGCCGGCGCCGGCAGCAGCGGCGTCGATGATGTTGCTGGAGGTCTTCTCCACTTCCATCTTCACCGTGCCGCGGGTCAGCGGGGTACCGGTTTCCGGAATCAACAGCTTGGCCACCACCAGGGTGGCCGGCGCGGCCATGATGCTGGCGGCCAGCAGGTGCTTGGCGTAGAACGCCTGCTGCACCGGGTCGCCACCGCCCAGCATGCCCACGTAGGCCGCCAGCACGCCGCCGGCGATGTGGGCCATGCCGCCGATCATCATGGTCAGCAGCTCGGACTGGGTCATCTTCGGAATGTACGGGCGCACGGTCAGCGGCGCCTCGGTCTGGCCGATGAAGACGCTGGCGCAGACGCTGGTGGTTTCCGCGCCGGACACGCGCATCACCTTGGTGATCGACCAGGCCATCACGCGCACGATGCCCTGCATGATGTTCAGGTGGTACATCACGCCCATCAGCGCCGAGAAGAAGATGATGGTCGGCAGCACCTGGAAGGCGAAGATGAAGCCGTAATTCTTGGTGTCCATCAACGAGCCGAAGATGAAGCCCGAGCCTTCGTTGACGAAGCTCAGCACCTTCACGAAGCCCTTGCCCAGAGCATCGAACACGTCACGGCCGCCCGGCACCAGGATCACCAGCGCCGCGAACGCGATCTGCAGGGTGATGCCGGTGACGACCAGTTTCCAGTCCACCGCGCGCTTGTTGTTGGAAAACAGCCAGGTGATGCCGATCAGCACCGCCAACCCGAACAGGCCGAAGCCGATCCTGCCCAAACCTTCGACCATGTGGTGACTCCCCTGGGGCGTCGCGAAAAACGGGAAGCCTAGTGCAGGGCAGGGGCCGGAGCAAGGAAAAGCCGCCTGCCGGTTCCCATCGGCACCGAACAAGCCAGCAACGGCAAGGGCTTGGCGGTTGCCGGGACAGGTAGAATGGGGGCTCGATCCCGGCCCGGATGCGGGCCTGCAGCAGGAGATTGTCATGCTCTACCGTCGCCTGGGCTCCACCGGCCTGCCGATTTCCGCCCTGTCCTTCGGCGCCTGGGTGACCTTCGGCGACCAGGTCGCCCGGGACGAGTCGCGCAACCTGGTGGCCGCCGCCTGGGACCATGGCATCAACTTCTTCGACAACGCCGAGGGCTATGCCAACGGCCGCGCCGAGCAGGTGATGGGCGATGTGATTGCCGATCTGCGGCTGCCGCGCGACGGCTACTGCGTGTCCAGCAAGGTGTTCTTCGGCAGTGCCAAGGACCCGCGGCCGACCCAGCGCGGCCTGTCGCGCAAGCATGTGACCGATGCCTGCCACGCCGCGCTCAAGCGCCTGCGGGTGGACTATCTGGACCTTTATTACTGCCACCGCCCGGATCCGGACGCGCCCATCGCCGAAACCGTGCACGCCATGGACACCCTGGTGCGGCAGGGCAAGGTGCTGTACTGGGGCACGTCGGAATGGTCGGCCGCGCAGATCCAGCAGGCGCTGGAAGTGGCCGCGCGGCACAACCTGCAGGGCCCATCGATGGAACAGCCGCAGTACAACCTGCTGCACCGCGAGCGGGTGGAAGTGGAATACGCCCCGCTGTATGAAGCGCCGGGCCTGGGCACGACCATCTTCTCGCCGCTGGCGTCGGGGCTGTTGAGCGGCAAGTACGACGATGGCATTCCGGCCGACGCGCGCCTGGGCCGTGACGGCATGGGCTGGCTGCAGGACCTGGTGCTGGGCGACAACGCCGCCGCGCGCCTGGCCCAGGTACGCCGTTTCAGCCAGGTCGCCCGCGAGCTGGGGCATGCCCCGGCCAGCCTGGCCATCGCCTGGTGCCTGCGCAACCCGAACGTGTCCAGCGTGATCCTCGGCGCCAGCCGGGTGCCGCAGCTGCTGCAGAACCTGCAGGCGCTGGACGTGCTGGCGCAGATGGACGAGGCCGGCTGGGCACGGGTGGAAGCCGCGTTCGTCTGACCGCCCTGGTGGCGCCGAATCCCGCGCCCCACGCCCTTCGTAGAGTCGAGCTTGCTCGACTGCTCCTGCCTTTGCCCTTCGTAGAGTCGAGCTTGCTCGACTGCTCTTGCTCAGGAGCAGTCGAGCAAGCTCGACTCTACCTCATCAATAGCCACCATCTATTGAATCCAAACATTCGATAGATAATCTCATCGCCCGAACTGAGAATGGTTGTTGATTGTCAACTGAGAATCATTATCATCTATCGCGTCCCTCGCACGAGTCCAGACGCTCATGAATGCTCAACCTGTACTGCTGCGCCCCGAAACGCTGACCCTCCGCGACCGCCCGGTGCGTGCCGTTCCGGCCGAAGAGGTCATCGACAGCGAAGCCCTGCTCAAGGGCCGTCGTGAAATCCTGATCCAGCACGGCGACCGTTTCTATCGGCTGCGCCACACCAGCAACGACAAGCTGATCCTGACCAAGTAACGCGGCCCGGTCGCCCGCATCCCTCCCACCTGCCGGCCCGCTGGCAGGGTGGGCGACCCGTCCGCTCCCGCTCTCTCCCCCTCGGCTGTCCGTGCACGTTCTGCGTGCCGGTGGCCGGGGGTTCCCCCTGTGTGCCCGAAGACCCAAGACCGATGACCCGCCAGACCGCCCTGTCGATCGCCCTGTGGATGGCCCTGCCGCTGTCCGCCCATGCCGCCGCCGAAGCCGATGCCGCGCCCGACGCGCGCGAACTTGACCGCGTGCAGGTCACCGCCACGCGCACCGAACGTGCCGTGAGCGATGTGGCCGCCACGGTGGATGTGATCGACCGCGAACAGATGGACCGCCACCTGGTGCAGGACCTGCAGGACCTGATCCGCTACGAGCCGGGTCTGTCGGCCAGCCGCAGCGCCACCCGCTTCGGCCTGGGCAGCATCCGCATCCGTGGCCTGGACGGCAACCGCGTGCGCATCCAGACCGACGGCATCGCCATGCCGACCAGCTTCAGCATCGGCTCGTTCTCCAACGCCAACCGCAACTTCACCGATCTGGACACGCTCAAGCGCGTGGAGATCGTGCGCGGTCCGGCCAGTTCGCTGTACGGCTCCGATGCGCTGGGTGGCGTGGTGGCCTTCGTCACCAAGGACCCCACCGATTACCTGAAGGATGGCAAGGACAGCTACGTTGGCCTGAAGTTCGGCTACGACGGTGAATGGCAGGGCCTGCTGGGCGGCATCACCACCGCCTTCGGCGGCGACCGCTGGAGCGGCATGGTCAACATCAACCACCGCCAGGGCCAGGAAACCGACAACCAGGGCGACGTGCGCAGCCGCAACAACACCCGTACCGCGGCCAACCCGCAGGATCGCGACGGTCGCAGCGGCCTGGCCAAGCTGGTGTTCGCGCCCAGCGCGGACCAGCGCTTCCGCCTGACCGTGGAAGGCAACGAGGACAGCACCGATACCGATGTGCTGTCGCTGATCGACCGCACCACGACCACCGGCATGAAAGCGCACGACACCCAGGAACGCACCCGCGTGTCCTTCGCCCATGAAATGGATGCGCTGGACAAGGCCTTCGCCGACAGCCTGCACTGGCAGGTCTACAGCCAGCACAGCGAGACCACCCAGGTTACCGACGAAGACCGTGCCAATCGCACCCGTCGCCACCGCGAGTTCAACTTCGACCAGCAGGTGTACGGCCTGCAGGCGCAGTTCAACAAGGCCTTCAGCACCGGCAGCGTGGAACACGCACTGACCTATGGCTTCGAAGGCGCGCGCACCGAGATCCGGCAGAAGCGCGATGGCTACCAGGTGCTGGCCAATGGCCAGGTGACCAGCACGTTGCTGCCCGATGTGTTCCCGGTGCGCGATTTCCCGATCAGCAAGACCACCGAACTGGGCCTGTATGCACAGGACGAAATGCGCATGGCCGGCGGCAAGCTGTCGCTGGTGCCGGGCGTACGCGTGGACCGTTACGAGCTGAAGCCGGACGTGGATTCGATCTTCGCCCAAGATAATCCCGGCGTTGCCGTCACCAAGCTGGAAAAGACCAGCGTCTCGCCCAAGCTGGGCATGGTCTATCGCTTCACCGATGCCTGGTCGCTGTTTGCCGGCTACTCGCGCGGCTTCCGCTCGCCGCCGTACAACGACGTCAACCTGGGCTTCACCAACTTCGCCTTCGGCTACACCGCCATTCCCAACCCGGACCTGAAGCCGGAAACCAGTGATGGCGTGGAGCTGGGCCTGCGCTTCCTGTCGCCGGCGGCGTACGTCAGCCTGAGCGGCTACTACAACGACTACAAGGATTTCATCGAGTCGCAGTCGCTGGTGGGCACCAACGCGCAGGGCCTGATGGTGTTCCAGTCGCGCAACATCGCCGATGCGCGCATCTACGGCGCCGAGCTGAAGGCCGGCGTGGATTTCGGCCAGATCAGCCCCGCGCTGCAGGGCTGGGCGCTGCGCAGCGCAGTGGCCTGGTCGCGCGGTGACAACAAGACCGAAGACACCCCGCTGGATTCGGTGGACCCGATGCGCGGCACGGTCGGCCTGATGTACGACACCGATAGCTGGGGCGTCGAGCTGGCCGGTACCTTCGTCAAGCGCAAGGACCGGGTCGCGTCGGCCACGGCCTACCGCCCGGCCGGCTATGGCGTGGCCGACCTGATGGCGCACTGGAACTTCGCCCCCGGCGCCACCTTCAACGTGGGCGTGTTCAACCTGGGCGACAAGCGCTACATCGACTGGTCCAACGTTGGCTCGACCCTGTCGGCCAGCAGCAGCGTGCTGGACCGCTATACCAGCCCCGGCCGCACGCTGTCGGCCAGCCTTGCCGTTTCCTGGTGAATCCCATGAGCCGAGCCCTGTCTGCACGTCGTCTGTCGTCGTCCCTGCCGCGGGTGCCGCTGCAGGTCTGGCCCACGCCGGCGCAGCTGGCTGCGCTCGGCACCGTGCTGTGCCTGTACCACGCCGATGGCAGCGAGATCGGCGGCTGGCGCCAGGCGGTTTCGGTCCACGCCTGCCAGGGCGTGGACAGCGAAGGCCTGCGCGAAAGCCTGTGTTTCCTCGATGCCCGCGGCCGCTGCGTGTGGCGCCTGTACCTGCTGCCGGACAGTGATTTCCTGGCCTGGGACCGGCTGGTGGCCGCGTTGCCGTCGGCGCCGTCGCGCGATGCCGATGGCAGCGTGGGCGAACGCCTGTGGCGGCGCCTGGCCGGCCACCTGGGCGGGCAGCGCTGGCGCCTGTGCGCACTGCGCCTGCATGCGGCCGAAGAGGGCCGTACGCTGGCCGCCAGTCTGTCCACGCTGTCCTCGCTGGGGGCGGCCACCGCGCGCCGCATCGCCCGCCTGGAAGGCGCAGAGGGCGAACTGGCCATCGATGACTGCTGCTGTGCCGACGCCGCACGCCGCGCGGCCCCGCGCGCGTCCGACGATCTGCCGCTGGTGCGCCTGTAAGCGCGCGCCCGCTGCATCGCTCCTGATGGAACGACTGCCGGCCACGGATGGCCTTTCCATGAACCACAGAGCCAAGGACATTCGATGAAGTGGCAGACAGCCAGTGCGATGCTGCTGCTCGCCGCCACCGGCGCAGCCCACGCCCAGCCCTCCGACATCGCCCGCGACCACGCCAGCATCCTGGCCATGCAGGGCGAATACACCGTGGATTTCGCCTTCGACGAAACCGTGCTGCTGAAGCCGGGCTACGAACGCGCGCCGGCCATGCGCAGCGGCGGCAATGAAGTGGTGGTGGTGCTGGAAGACAGCCCCAAGCGCGTGGTGCTGCAGCACCTGCTGCTGGATGAAAAGAGCGGCCATGTGACCAAGCACTGGCGGCAGGACTGGGTGTACGAGGCGCCGAACCGTTTCGAATTCAGTGCCGAGCAGACCTGGCAGGTACGTACCATCCCGGCCGCGCAGAACCATGGCGCCTGGACCCAGTGCGTGTACGAAGTGAGCGATGCCCCACGCTACTGTGGCACCGGCCGCTGGAGCTACGACAACAACGTGGCGACCTGGACCAGCGATCTGAGCTGGCGCCCGTTGCCGCGCCGTGAGTACACCAAGCGCAGCGACTACAACGCGCTGGCGGTGATCAACCGCCACACGCTGACCCCGAACGGCTGGACCCACGAGCAGTTCAACACCAAGGTGCAGCGCAACGCCGACGGCAGCCAAGTGGAAATTGCCCGCGAGTTCGGTTTCAACGACTACATCAAGACCACCGAGGTCGATTTCACCCCGGCCCGCGATTACTGGAAGGCCACCGCCGGTTACTGGGGCAAGGTGCGCCAGCGCTGGGACGGCTTCCTCGGCCAGGCCCCGGGCGTGCACCTGAAGACCAAGCTGGATGGCATGGCGATGATCATCCCGCTGTTCACCCAGGCCCAGGACATCCAGGATGGGAAGAAGGTGAAGGACGCGCAGATCGACGAGGTCTTCGCCAAGTACGTGGAAAAAGCCCCCTTGTAGAGTCGAGCCATGCTCGACTGCCTCTTCCGGGCAGCGTATCCACGCGTGGCGTGGATCTATCTCCGCTTTGGGTAGGTGCCGAGCTTGCTCGGCACGCACCCGGCTCAGGGCGCCGGCGCACCCAGGGTCGTCAGGTCCAGCCCGGCCTCCTGGAAGGCGCGCAGGGTGGCCTGCAGGCTCGCCTCGTGATCACGTGTGCGCACGCGCCTGATGGCGTCGCTGCAGCGCACGCGGTCGGTGCTGCACGCCGTGCGCTCGGGCAGCAGCAGCGCGGTCTGCGCGACGAGGATCGCCATGTGCGCGACCTCCTTCCTCGGCTTCGGTTGGCCTTGGTAGAACCGGTCGAACTCCGCACGCAGCCCGTCCAGCACCTCGGCAGCGCTGCGCGTGTGCGCCCCGTCGGCCGTCACCAGATAGGTCGGGCGGCCCTCGTGGAAGTTACGCACTTCGTCGGCCAGCACCGTTTCCAGCACGAAGGCCTGTACCGGGTCCGGCGCAAGGCCGGGCGCAGTGCGCGCAGATGCGGCCGCTATCGCCAGCAGCAACGGCACGCCAACCAGCAGGACGCGCAGGCAGGAGCCGTACTTCATTGCTATTCCTTGAACATCAGAAACGCGGCTACCACGATCAGCGCGAACGCGGCCCAGTGGTTCCACTTCAGCGGCTGGTCCAGGTAGAACGCGGAAAACACCGCGAACACCAGCAGGGTGATCACTTCCTGCATGCCTTTCAGCTGCGGCGCCGAATACACCGCGCTGCCGAGGCGGTTGCCCGGCACCTGCAGGCAGTATTCGAAGAAGGCGATGCCCCAGCTGACCATGATGACCAGCATCAGGGGCGCGCTCTTGTACTTCAGGTGCCCGTACCAGGCAAAGGTCATGAACACGTTGCTGGCGACCAGCAACAGCACCGGGTACAGGTAAGCGGTGAACGGCATCGGCGTACGCCCTCGGGGAAAGGCGGCAAGCATACGCAGCGCGGCGTGGACTGCATATCCACGCCGCGCTGCCGGTGCTCAGGCCTCGCGCAGGGCCAGCGCCGGCGGGGTGTGCAGGATCCGCCGGGTACCCCACCAGCCGGCCAGCAGGCTCAGGCCGATGCCCAGCACGCCGCCCAGCAGCAGGCCCGGCCAGGGCGGCAGCAGCGGCAGTTCGAACACCTTCTGCGAGACCAGCAGGCCGATCGCCGCCGCCGCACCCACGGCCAGCGTGGCGGCCAGGGTGCCCAGCGCACCAAATTCCACCAGCACCGCGCCACGCAGCTGGCGGCGGGTGGCGCCCAGGGTGCGCAGCACGGCGCTGTCATACCGCCGCTCGCCGGCGGTGGCCTGCAGGGCTGCCAGCAGCACCAGCACGCCGGCCAGCAGGCTGAACACCATCACCAGCTGCACCGCCTGCGCGACCCGGTTCATCACATCGCGCACCTGCGAAATCACCGCGTCCACATCCAGCAGGGACAGGTTGGGCTGGGCCCGTACCAGCTCACCCAGGCCTGCGGCCTGGCCGGCCGGCAGGTGGAAGGCCGACAGCAGGTTGTGCGGGGTATCGCCCACCGCGTTGGGGTTCAACAGCACGAAGAAGTTCGGCCGGAAGGTGTTCCAGTCGGCCTTGCGGATACTGGTAACGGTGAACTCGCGCTGCTGCTCGCCGACGGCGATGGTGATGCGATCGCCCAGATGCGCGCCATAGCGCCGCGCCCACCCGGTTTCCACCGACGCTTCCGCCGCGGTGCTGTCGGCCTGCCAGAAGCGGCCTTCCAACAGGGCATTGGCCGGCGGGAAGGTACTGCGCCAACTGAAGTTCAGCGGGCGGTTCTCGTCGTCGTCTTCGCGCGGGCCGTTGTTCGGCCCGTTGCCTTCGGTGCCGGTCTGGTCTACGCGCAGCGGCGGCTTGCCGTTGATCGCGATCAGGCGGCCTGTGGCCATCGGCTCGATGCTGGCGTCGTCCGCACCCAGGCCACGCAGGGTGGCCAGCACGCTGTCGCGCTGTTCGGGCTGGATGTTGATCAGGAAGTAATTGGGGGTATCGGCCGGCAGGCGCTCGCGCCATTGCTGCAGCAGGCCTGGTCCGGTCACCGCCAGCAACAGCAGCGCGCACAGCGACAGCGACAGGCCCACCAGCTGCATCACCGCCAGCAGGCGGCGCCGGGTCAGGGCGGCCAGGCCCAGCCGCCAGTTGCCATGCAGGCGGTGCTGCAGGCCGCGCAGCACCTGCAGCAGCACAAAGCCCAGCACGCCGGCGGCCAGCGCCAGCGCGGCCAGCCCGCCCAGCACCCACAGCGCCAGTTTCAGATCGCCGGTTACCTGCACCGCCAACAGCAGGCTGGCGCCCAGCGCGGCCACATAGGCCAGCAGCGAGGCCGGCGGCAGTGCGGCGAACGAGCGGTTCAGCACCCGCATCGGCGGCACCCCGCGCAGGCGCAGCAGCGGCGGCAAGCCGAAGCCGAACAGCAGCAACAGGCCGATGCCGGCGCCGGTCAGTGCCGGGGTGGCTTCAGGCAGCGGCAGGCGCTGCGGCACCAGACTGCCCAGTGCCTGCACCAGGCCTTCCTGTGCGGCCATGCCCAGTGCGATGCCCACCGCACAGGCCGGCACCGCCAGCATCAGCAACTGCAGGGCCAGGCCCAGCAGGATGTCGCGCTGGCGTGCGCCCAGGCAGCGCAGCACGGCCACCTGGTCGATGCGGCGCAGGGCAAAGCGGTTGGCGGCCAGGGCGGTGGCCACGCCGGCCAGCAGCACCGCCAGCAGCGCGCTCAGGCCCAGGAAACGGCCCGCCAGATCGAAGGCCTGGCGCACCCCGCGCTGGGTGTCATCCACGCTCAGCACGCGCATGCCCTTGGTCTGTGGCAGCAGCCACTGCCGGAACGCGGCGATCTGCGCCGGTTCGCCGGCGAACATCAACCGGTAGTTGATGCGGCTGCCGGGGCCGAGCAGGCCGGTACCGTCCACGTCGGCGCGGTTCACCAGCAGGGTAGGGGACAGCGTCAGCAGGTCGCCGCCGGTATCCGGCTCGGCTTCGATGATGCCGGCAATGCGCAGCGTGCCCGCGCCAAACTCCAGATCGTCGCCGGCTTTCAGGCCCAGCGCCTGCAGCAGCCGTGGGTCGGCGTAGGCCTGGCCCTTGGGCGGCATGCCGGCGCGCTCGATCAGCGCCCCGCCCGGGGTGGCGCGCACGCGCAGGCTGCCGCGCAGCGGGTAGCCCGCTTCCACCGCCTTGATGCTGGCCATCTGGCTGGCATCACCCTGGAACAGCACGCTGCCGAAGCCGGCAATGCGGGTGTGGGCCAGGCCGCGCCGCTGCGCTTCCTCGGCAAAGGCGGCCGGCGGTTCGTTGCGGCTGCCCACGCCCAGGTCGCCGCCCAGCATTTCGGCGGCACTGCCGGTCAGGGCCAGGTTCACCCGGTTCACCAGGGTGCCCACGGCGGTCATCACCGCCACGCCCAGCACCAGCGCGGCGAACACGGTCAGCAGGTCGCCGGCCAGCGCTTCACGGCGCAGCGCGCGCCAGGCATGGCGCAGCAGGTTCATGCGTGCGCCTCGTGGGCGACGTCCTGCAGGCGGCCGTTGTCGATGCGGTGGATGTGCTGGCAGCGCTGCGCCAGGCGTAGATCATGGGTGACCAGCACCAGGGTGGTGCCACTGCTGGCATTGAGTTCGAACAGCAGGTCGCTGATGTGCTGGCCGGTGGCCTGGTCCAGCGAGCCAGTGGGCTCATCGGCGAACAGGATGCGCGGGCGGCTGACGAAGGCGCGGGCCAGGGCCACGCGCTGCTGCTCGCCACCGGACAACTGGCGCGGGTAGTGGCGGGCACGATGGGCCAGGCCCACCGCCTCCAGCACCTGCTGCACTCGGGCCGGGTCTTCGCGGCCGGCCAGTTCCAGCGGCAGGGCCACGTTCTCGGCGGCGGTCAGCGCCGGCAGCAGGTGGAAGCTCTGGAACACGAAGCCCACTTCGCGCGCGCGCAGCTGTGCCCGCGCTTCTTCGTCCAGTGCGCGCAGATCCTGCCCGGCCAGGGCGATGCGACCGTGGCTGGGCAGGTCCAGCCCGGCCAGCAGGCCCAGCAGGGTGGTCTTGCCGGAACCGGACGCGCCGACAATGGCCACGCTGGTACCTTCATGGACGGTCAGGGTGATGTTGTCCAGTATGTGGACTTCACCCTCCGGGCCCTGCACGGTCTTGCCGACCTGGTCGACGGCGATGGCGACGGGCGCGCTGCGGGGGGACAGGCTGTCGATGAGGAGACTCCAATGCGCGTTACAGGATGGAGCCGGCAAGCCGGCACGATGATGGCGCTGCTGCTAGGGTTGCTGCTGGCGCCCCTGCTGGCCTGTGCCAAAGGTCCGGGCGGCACCGTGCTGGTGCTGGGCGACAGTCTCAGTGCTGCCCACAATATCCCGGCCGATGCCGGCTGGGTCAGCCTGCTGGACAAACGGGTCAGGCAGCAGTCGAAAACCCCGCCGCGCATCGTCAATGCCAGCATGAGCGGGGAAACCACCGCCGGCGCGCTGACCCGCCTGCCGGGCCTGTTGGCCAGGGAGAAGCCCAGCGTGGTGGTGATCGCGCTGGGCGGCAACGATGCCCTGCGTGGGCTGACCCCGCCGCAGGTGCGCGGCAACCTGGAAAAAATGGTGCAGGCCAGCCAGAAGGCCGGGGCCAAGGTGCTGCTGCTGGGCATCGACGTACCGCCCAACTACGGCCCCGGCTACCGCCAGCGTCTGGCTGCGGTCTACCGGGGCCTGGCCGACCAGTACAAGGTGCCGCTGCTGCCGTTCCTGCTGGAAGGCGTGGCGCTGCAGCCGGGGCTGATGCAGGCCGACGGCCTGCACCCCACCGCCCAGGCGCAGCCGAAGGTGCTGGACAACGTGTGGCCGCTGCTCAAACCCCTGCTATGAACCGTTTCCGCGTGTCTTGACGGAACTTCACATCGCGTCCACCGTCGATGGGGCATGTTTCACAAAGCTGAAGACAGAGGGAATCACATGCGTCAGACGAAGGAGACTTCCGGCTTGGTGCTGGTGGTCGAGGACAACCGCAACATCTCCGAGATGATCGGCGAGTACCTGGAAGGCCGTGGCTTCGAGGTGGATTACGCGCAGGATGGCCTGGACGGCTACCGTCTGGCTGCCGAGAACAGCTACGACGTGGTCGTGCTGGACCTGATGCTGCCGCGCCTGGACGGCATCGAGGTATGCCGCCGCCTGCGCAACGATGCACGCAAGTCGACGCCGGTGCTGATGCTGACCGCGCGCGACACCCTGGACGACAAGCTGACCGGCCTGGGCTTTGGTGCAGACGATTACCTGACCAAGCCGTTCGCTATCCAGGAACTGGAAGCCCGGTTGCGCGCGCTGATTCGCCGCGAGCGTCGCCAGGTGGGTTCGGAAGTGCTGAAGGTGGCCGACCTGGTGCTCGACCCGGTCAGCATGCGCGCCACCCGCGCCGGTACCGAACTGCAGCTTTCGCCGATTGGTCTTCGCCTGTTGACCATCCTGATGCGCGAATCGCCGCGCGTGGTCACCCGCCAGGAAATCGAGCGCGAGATCTGGGGCAACGGCCTGCCCGATTCGGACACGCTGCGCAGCCATCTGTACAACCTGCGCAAGATCATCGACAAGCCGTTCGACCGCCCGCTGCTGCACACCGTGCAGAGCGCCGGTTACCGCATCGCCGATATCGCCCAGCCGATGGCCTGATCGGTGCTGGCGCAGGCACAGACCCGCCCCGGCCCTGGCCGGGGCCCGGGGCAGGGGGCGCGCAGCCTGTTGCCAGTGTGGTCACCGTCCGTGCACGACCGTGGCACGTGGCGCTGCCTATAATCGCAGCGCTTCGACCGGGACCCCGCAATGCCGCACGGCCTGCCGCGCAAGATCCGCATCGTTTTCATCCTGCAGGCCGTGCTGGCCAGCCTGGGCATCCTGCTGGGTGCCTGGCTGGTCGCGCTGGTGATCAAGCACAGCCTGGTGGGCGCGGCCCTGCGCGAAGAGGCGTCCTACTACTGGACCCTGTACGCGGCCTCGCCGGCACAACCGCCGCCCAACACCCAGAACATCCGCGGCTACCTGCTGGAACGCGGTCAGTCCAGCCTGTCGCTGCCGCCCAACCTGCGCGCGCTGGAGCCGGGCTTCCACGAACTGCCCGGCGATGACCAGCTGGTGCTGGTGGACGCGCGGCCCGAGGGGCGCCTGTACCTGGTGTTCCTGCGTTCCCGCGCGGAAATGCTGGCGTTCTGGTTCGGCATCGTGCCGGTGCTGCTGACCCTGCTGGCCGTGTACGGCGCCAGCTGGGTGACCTACCGTGCCTCCAAACGCCTGGTCTCGCCGGTGAACTGGCTGGCCCGGCGCGTCTCGCGCTGGGACCCGGGGCATCCGGAAGCGGCCGACCTGGAGCCGGACAAGCTGCCGGCGGACATGCAGGGCGAGACACGGCAGTTGGCCGCCGCGCTGCATTCGCTGGCCAGCCGGGTCAGCGATCATGTGGCCCGCGAGCGCAACTTCACCCGTGATGCCAGCCACGAACTGCGCACGCCGCTGACGGTGATCCGCGTGGCCAGTGACATGGCGCTGGCCGACGACGGCCTGGAACCGCGCCTGCGCCGCAGCCTGCAGCGCATCCAGCGCGCCGGGCGCGACATGGAAGCGGTGATCGATGCATTCCTGATCCTGGCCCGCGAGGCCGATATCGAACCGCAGATCGAACTGTTCGATGTGAGCGAGGTGGTGCGCTACGAAGTGGACAATGCGCGCGAGCTGCTGGGCAACCGCCCGGTCAGCATCGCCCTGCACAGTGCCGGACCGGTGCAGCTGCACGCCCCGCCGCGGGTGCTGCAGGTGGTGGTCAGCAACCTGGTGCGCAATGCCTGCAACTACACCGACGAAGGGCGCATCGACGTGGATGTGCTGGACGACCGGGTGGTGGTGCGCGATACCGGCATTGGCATGTCCGAAGAGGCCCTGGCGCGGGCATTCGAGCCGTTCTACCGTGCCGAACCGGACCGCCCGCAGGGCACCGGCCTGGGCCTGTCGATCGTGCGGCGCCTGTGTGATCGCTTCGGCTGGACAGTCAGCCTGGCCAGTGAGCCGGGCAAGGGCACCGAAGCTACCGTCATCTTCCGCTGACCCCACGCCGGGCATGGCCCGGCGCTACCGCTGTGTTTGGCCGGGGGCGGATCCCGTTGCCGCGCAACGGGCTCTGACCCCACGCCCGATCCGGTAGATCCACGCCATGCGTGGATGGGGCGACGGCAGCGCCGGGCCATGCCCGGCGTCCGCCATGGCTCAGTTGCAGTTGACCTTCGGCGCCAGCGCCTTGGTCCAGATCGCGTACCCGGCCGGGGTCATGTGCAGCATGTCCTCGCGGAACAGCTTCGCATCGGGCTGGCCATCGGCACCCAGCATGGGGGTGTAGATGTCGGTGTAACCGGTGTTGGGCAGCTTCGCCAGCGCGGCCTTGATCTGCGCGTTGGCCTCGTTGATCGCCGGCAGCAGGTGCGCACGCGACGGGCTGGGCTTGATCGACAGGTATTCCACCTTCGTCTTCGGCAGGTCGCGGTGCACGCGCTGCACGAAGGCCACCACGTCGTCGCGCACCTGGCTGGCGCTGCGGCCGCTGTTCAGATCATTGTCGCCGGCATAGAAGAACACCTTGCACGGCGCATACGGCACCACGATGCGGTCGGCGTACCAGGTGCTGTCGCGCACTTCCGAACCGCCGAAGCCGCGATTGAACACGGGCTGGGTGGGGAAGTCGCGGGCCAGGGTGTCCCACATGCGGATGGACGAGCTGCCGATGAACTCGATGCCACCGCGCGGCGGCGGCGAGGTGCGGTCGGTCTGGGCGAAGGCGGCCATGTCGCCGGCCCAGGCCACGTTGGACACCTGGTCGGGCACGGACGGCGATGCCGGCGGGCTGAGCGCCTGCGCCAGCGGTGCGGCAGTCAGCAGGCCCAGCATCAGCAGGCAGGTACGGCGACGGGTCATCGGGCTCTCCAGCGCAACAATAAGGACGTTCATCATAGGAGCTGGGCCGGCAGGCCGCTTGTCCCTGTCAGGTGGCGCACGGCCGGGGCCGGGGTGCCACGGCGGGCCTTGTGGCAAAATGGGCGCCATCTGCCCCTCCTTGTGCCTTCATGATCTCCTGCCGTGCGTCTGAGCGGTCGCTGCGCCGCGCCCCTGTTGCTGGATCCCTCACCCGTGGCTGACAACTTCGGCCACATGCCCCGCGGCCCGCGCCGCATCTTCCAGGCCGCACGCTGGTCCTGGCAGGGCCTGCGCGCCGCCTGGCTGCACGAATCCTCGTTCCGCCTGGAGGTCTACCTGCTGGTGCTGCTGGCGCCGTTGGCACTGTGGCTGGGCCAGACCCCGGTGGAGCGCGCGCTGCTGATCGGCTCGATGCTGCTGGTGCTGGCCATGGAGCTGGCCAATTCGGCCATTGAAGCGGTGATCGAGCGCTATGGCCCGGAGATCCACGAGCTGGCCGGCCGCGCCAAGGACATGGGTTCGGCGGCGGTGTTCGTGCTGATGATGAACGTACTGCTGTGCTGGGCCCTGGTCGTGGTGCCGCACCTGTTGGCCGGCACCTACGGCTGAACCCCCCATTCCCCACTGCCTTGAAGAGTTTCCATGTCCTTTGAGTTCCTCGCCGACCCCAATGCCTGGGTGACCCTGTTCACCCTGAGCGCGCTGGAAATCGTGCTCGGCATCGACAACCTGGTGTTCATCTCCATCGCCGTCAGCAAGCTGCCGGAAGAGCGCCGCCCGTTCGCCCGCAAGCTCGGCATCGCCGTGGCCTGCATCACCCGCATCCTGCTGCTGGTGTCACTGGCCTACCTGGCGCACATGTCGGCCAACCTGTTCAACGTGGCCGGCATGGGCATTTCCATCCGCGACCTGGTGCTGATCGTCGGTGGCCTGTTCCTGATCATCAAGGGCTACCTGGAGATCAAGGAACTGATCACCGGTGGCGACGATGAAAACCCTGCCACCAGCAAGGCTTCGGGCGTGTTCGGCATGGTCATCCTGCAGATCGCGATCATCGACATCGTGTTCTCGCTGGACTCGGTCATCACCGCGGTCGGCATTGCCGACCACATTCCGGTGATGGTGGCCGCGATCCTGCTGTCGGTCATGGTGATGCTGCTGGCCGCCAACCCGCTGGGCCGCTTCATCGACGCCAACCCGACCGTGAAGATGCTGGCGCTGGCCTTCATCCTGCTGATCGGTGCGGTGCTGATCCTGGACGGCCTGGACGTGCACGTGCCCAAGCCCTACATCTACGCCGCCATGGGCTTCTCGGTGCTGGTGGAGTGGCTGAACCTGCTGATGCGCCGCCGCGCACGCGAACACCACGTGCCGGGCGCCGGCGACTGGTAAGCGCGTTTCCTGGAACCCCCGGCCTGGCCGGGGGTTCTGCGTTATGGGGATCTGTGAACCGGGGGCAACACTGTTTCCCCGCCACGGGGCTTAATCCGGCCGGGCAAAGCGCGCACCCTGTGCGCTTCTTTTCACAGGCCTGCCCCACGCAGGAAACGTCCATCAACTCCAGAGCCGCTCTGTTGGCCCTTGCCGTCGGCGCCTTCGCCATCGGCACCACCGAATTCGCGCCCATGGGCCTGCTGCCGGTCATCGCCGACGGCGTGGGCGTGGGCATCCCTACCGCCGGCATGCTGATCACCGCCTACGCGGTGGGCGTGATGCTGGGCGCGCCGGTGATGACCCTGTTGATGGGGCGCTTCGGCAAGCGCACCGCGCTGATGCTGCTGATGTCGATCTTCGTGGTCGGCAACCTGCTGTCGGCGCTGGCGCCGAACTATGGCCTGCTGCTGCTCTCGCGGCTGGTCACCAGCCTCAACCACGGTGCGTTCTTCGGCATCGGTGCGGTGGTGGCCGCCAGCCTGGTGCCGAAGGACAAGCAGGCCGCGGCCGTGGCCACCATGTTCATGGGCCTGACCATCGCCAACATCGGCGGCGTGCCGCTGGCCACCTGGGCCGGGCAGCAGCTGGGCTGGCGCCTGTCCTTTGCCGGTACGGCGGTGCTGGGCGTGGTGGCGATCACCGCGCTGGGCCTGGCCCTGCCGGCTTCGGCGCCGGGCCCGCGCCCGGACGTGCGCCGCGAGTTGAAGGCGATCCTGCAGCCGCAGGTTCTGCTGGCGATGGCCACCACGGTGCTGGGCGCCGGTGCGATGTTCACCCTGTACACCTATGTGGCGCTGGTGCTGACCGAGCTGACCGGTGCCTCCAATGCATTCATCGCGGTGTCGCTGGCACTGGTGGGCATCGGCTTCACCGTGGGCAATGGCATTGGCGGGCGCCTGGCCGACTGGTCGCTGGATGGCGCCACGCGCATCCTGCTGGCGGTGCTGGCCCTGCTGATGCTGGTGCTGCCGCTGGCGTTCATGAGCCACGCCACCGCTGCGGTGGGGCTGCTGTTGTTCGGTGCGGCCACCTTCGCCATCGTCCCGCCGTTGCAGATCCGGGTGATGCAGGCGGCGACCGAGGCGCCGGGCCTGGCGTCGTCCATCAACGTGGGCGCGTTCAACCTGGGCAATGCGCTGGGTGCCGCGCTGGGCGGGGCGGTGATCAGCCTGGGCCTGGGTTATGCGGCCATTCCGGTGGCCGGTGGTCTGCTGGCCGCTGCCGCGCTGGTGCTGGCGTGGTGGGGGCGGGTGCGCGCGCCGGCCGCCGAAGCCTGCTGAGGAGGTGGGTTGCGGCAGGGCTTGCAGCCCTGCACCCGCCGAATCAACGTCAACGTCAACGTCAACGTCAAAAGCTGGCATTCCGTGGGATGGCGGGGTGGGTCCGGTCGAGGGGGACGCTGCAAGTACGTCCATGTAAGCTCGGTCGCCGCATCCATGCGGCTCACGCCCCCTCAACCGGACCCACCCCGCCTTCGACAGTTTCCCGCGGTCTGCCGGAACGGCCTCCCGCTTGGGTGCGTGTCGACCTCCCGCTCTGGTAGGTGTCGACCTTGGTCGACACGAATGCCTGAAGCATCGGCTCTTGCTCTTGCTCTTTTTTGATCTTCCCGCGGTGCGCAGGAAACCGTACGAGGCCGGGCGGGTGGGCGTGGCGGGGGTATCCGCGCCATGGATGGCGCGGCTAAGCCTCCAAGGACGGATTCACGGCGTCCCCCGCCATGCCCACCCGCCCGGACTACCCCGATGATCGATGAGCACCACCACCGCGGAGGGGGGCGGCGCCCGATGGCCGATCTTTCACCGCGTCCGTGGCATGCTCGGCACATCGTCCAGCCGGAATCGCCACCATGCGCCTGTTCACCCGTGTCCTGCCTCTGCTGCTGCTGGCCGGCCTGCTCTCCGGCTGCGGCTACAACTCCATCCAGCAGAAGGACGAGGCCGTGAAGGCCAGCTGGTCCGAAGTACTGAACCAGTACAAGCGCCGCGCCGATCTGGTGCCCAACCTGGTGCAGACCGTGAAAGGCTTCGCCAGCCAGGAAGAGCGCGTGCTGACCGAAGTCACCAACGCCCGCTCGCGGGTCGGCCAGATCAACGTCAACGCCGATGATGAAGCCTCGCTCAAGCAGTTCCAGCAGGCGCAGGGCGAGCTGGGCAGTGCGCTGTCGCGGCTGCTGGTGGTTACCGAGAACTATCCGGTGCTGAAGTCCGACGCCAACTTCCGCGACCTGCAGGCGCAGCTGGAAGGCACCGAAAACCGCATCACCGTGGCCCGTGGCCGCTACATCCAGCAGGTGCAGGACTACAACACCTACATCCGCTCGTTCCCGCAGCTGATTACCGCCAAGATCTTCGGCTACCAGCCCAAGCCGAACTTCAGCGTTGAAAACGAGGCGCAGATTTCCAACGCGCCGGCGGTCGATTTCGGCAACGCGCCGCAGCCGCCGCCGGCAGCGCAGCCGGCGAACTGATCCATGCGCCTGGTCACCGCGCTGCTGGCCCTGCTGCTGTGGCTGCCGCTGGCCGCGCAGGCGCAGCAGCTTGCGCCGATTCCGGCGCTGGATTCGCCGGTGGTCGACACCACCGGCACGCTGGACGCCACGCAGAAGCAGGCGCTGGTGCAGCAGGCGCTGGCGCTGCAGCAGCGCAAGGGCAGCCAGCTGCAGGTACTGGTGGTGGCCAGCACCCAGCCCGAGGACATCGCGCAGTACACCACCCGCGTGTTCGATCAATGGCAGATCGGCCGCAAGGGCGTGGATGACGGTGTGCTGCTGGTGGTGGCCAAGGACGATCGACGGGTGCGCATCGAATCGGGCTACGGGCTGGAGGGGGCGATTCCCGATGCCATTGCCAACCGGGTCATCCAGGAGTACCTGGTGCCGCGCTTCCGTGCCGATGACTACGCCGGCGGCATTACCGAAGCGACCGCAGTGCTGGTAAAGCTGATCGATGGCGAGGCCCTGCCAGCGCCGGTCAGCAGCCAGCGCGGCGCTGACAGCGGCGACGGCGGCGATACCTGGGCGCTGGCGCTGTTCATTGGCGTATTTGCCGGCAGTATCCTGCGCGGGGTGTTCTCGCGGGTGCCGCGCCCGCTGCGCGGCCTGCTGGGCGGTGGCGGCGCCGCGCTGGCGGCCTTCCTGTTCACCTCCACGCTGCTGGCCAGTGGCCTGGCCGGTATCGTCGGCCTGATCGTGGCCATGCTTTCGGGCCACCCCGGCCGCTTCGCCGGCGGCGGTGGCTGGGGCGGTGGCAGTTGGGGCGGCGGGGGCGGCGGTGGTTTCGGCGGTGGTGGCGGCAGCTGGGGCGGCGGCGGTGGCCGTTCCGGTGGCGGTGGCGCTTCGGGGGGCTGGTGATGATCAGGCGTATCGGGCGGCACCTGTTTTCCCCGTCGCTGCGGCGGGCCTTCCCGCCGGCGGCGCTGCAGGCGATCACCGAGGCCATCGCCAGTGGTGAACAGCGCCACGGCGGCCAGGTCATGTTCGCGGTGGAAGCCGATCTGCCCCTGCACGCGCTGTGGCGGCGGGTGACCCCGCGGCAGGCGGCCGAGCAGGCCTTCGCCCAGCTGCGCACCTGGGATACCGCGCATAACAACGGCGTGCTGATCTACCTGCTGCTGGCCGACCATGCCATCGAGATCGTGGCCGACCGCGGTCTGCACGGCCGGGTCAGCCCGGCGCAATGGCAGCGCATCTGCACCCATCTGCGCGAAGGGCTGCGCGGCAGCGAGCCGGTGCAGGCCCTGCGCGATGCCATCGATGAAGTCTCCGGGCTGCTGGCCGGGCACTTTCCGCCCGGTTCGGGGTCCGACGATGACGGGCTGCCCAACACCCCGCAGCTGCTTGGTTGAGCCGCGGCGGCGCTGGCCCGAGAATAGGCGTTCAACTGCAAGGCACCTTCCATGATCTATTTCCACGATATCGACCCCATTGCCCTTTCGCTGGGGCCGATCAAGGTGCACTGGTACGGCATCATGTACCTGCTGGGCTTCACGGCAGCCTGGCTGCTGGGCCGCAGGCGCATCGCGCAGGGGCGCCTGCCGGGTGTCGATGCCAACGGTTTTTCCGACCTGCTGTTCTACGCCATGCTGGGCGTGGTGCTGGGCGGGCGCATCGGCTACATGCTGTTCTATGCACTGGGCGATTTCCTGTCCAACCCGGTGCTGCTGTTCAAGGTATGGGACGGTGGCATGAGCTTCCACGGCGGCCTGCTGGGCGTGGTGGCGGCCTGCTGGTGGTGGTCGCGCAAGCAGCGTCTGCACCTGTTCGACACGATCGACTTCATGGCGCCGCTGGTGCCGATCGGCCTGGCATTGGGGCGGGTGGGCAACTTCATCGGCGCCGAGTTGTGGGGCAAGTACACCGACGGCACCTGGGGCGTGGTGTTCCCTTCGGGCCTGCCGGCACCGCTGAACCAGCTGGATGCGGCCACGCTGAAGGCGCAGTTCGCCACCGGCGCGCTGAACCCCTACGCGCGCCATCCCTCGCAGCTGTATGAAGCGGCGCTGGAAGGCGTGGTGATGTTCACCGTGCTGTGGATGGTGTCGGCCAAACCGCGCCACCGCTACCTGGTGTCGGGCCTGTTCGCGCTGATGTACGGCATCTTCCGCTTCGGCCTGGAGTTCGTGCGCATGCCCGACAACGGGGTCTACATCGCCTTCGGTTGGCTGACCAAGGGCCAGTTGCTGAGCCTGCCGCTGGTGGCGCTGGGCCTGGTGCTGCTGGCACTGTCGCGCCGTGCACCGGTGCTGCAGCCGAAGCCGCTGGTGGTGGCGGAGGGCAAGGCATGAAGGCCTACCTGGACCTGCTTTCGCACGTGCTCGAACACGGCGCCGAGAAGAGCGACCGCACCGGCACCGGCACCCGCAGCGTGTTCGGCTGGCAGATGCGCTTCGATCTGAACGAAGGCTTCCCGCTGGTCACCACCAAGAAGCTGCACCTGCGCTCGATCATCCACGAGCTGCTGTGGTTCCTGAAGGGCGACACCAACATCGGCTACCTGAAGGACAACCAGGTACGCATCTGGGACGAGTGGGCCGACGCCAATGGCGATCTCGGCCCGGTGTACGGCAAGCAGTGGCGCAGCTGGGCCACCGCCGATGGCCGCGAGATCGACCAGATGCAGTGGCTGGTGGACGAGATCAAGCGCAATCCCGATTCGCGGCGGCTGGTGGTCAGTGCCTGGAACGTGGGCGAGCTTTCGCAGATGGCGCTGATGCCGTGCCACAACCTGTTCCAGTTCTACGTGGTGGACGGCAAGCTGAGCTGCCAGCTGTACCAGCGCAGCGGCGACATTTTCCTGGGCGTGCCGTTCAACATCGCCAGCTACGCGTTGCTGACCCACATGGTGGCGCAGGCCACGGGTCTGGGCGTGGGCGACTTCGTGCATACCCTGGGCGATGCCCATCTGTATTCGAACCACTACGCGCAGGCCCGTGAACAGCTGTCGCGTGAACCGCGCGCGCTGCCCAAGCTGTGGCTGAACCCCGAGGTGACCGATCTGTTCGGTTTCCAGTTCGACGACATCCGCATTGACGGCTACGACCCGCACCCGGCCATCAAGGCCCCGGTGGCGGTGTGAGTGCGATGAAACTTTCGATGGTCGTAGCGCTGGACCGCAACCGTGGCATCGGCCAGGGCAATGCCATGCCCTGGCACCTGCCCGATGACTTCAAGCATTTCAAGGCGCTGACCCTGGGCAAGCCGATCCTGATGGGGCGCAAGACCGCCGAATCGATCGGCCGGGTGCTGCCGGGGCGGACCAACCTGGTGCTGACCCGCAGCGGCCAGGTGCCGTTCGAAGGCATGCGTGCGGTGGCATCGCTGGACAAAGGCAAGGCCATTGCCGAAGGCGAGGGTGCCAGCGAGCTGTGCATCATTGGCGGTGGCGAGATCTTCCACCAGCTGCTGGACCAGGCCAGCGACCTGTACCTGACCTGGGTGGACGCCGAGGTGCCGGCCGATACCCATTTCCCCGAAGTGGACCCGGCGGTGTGGCAGGAAACCAGCAGCGAGCCGCACCCGGCCGACGCACGCCACGCCTACGCGTTCCGCTTCGCGCACTACGTGCGTCGCTGACCCCGGGTAGAGTCAACCGTTGGTCGACTGCTCTTGTTCGGACCTCGCGAAACCCCGCGCTCCGCGCGATAGTCGACTGACAGTCGACTCTACCGCTGTGCCTTCAGCTCGGCGGCGGTGCGCCGTTGTTGCCACCGCCACCACCACCACCACCGCGACGGCGGCGGCGGCGCGGGCCACGGTTGCCCGGTGCGGCCGGCTGGCCGTTGCCGCCTTCCTTGGTCTGCACCGCTGGCGCACGCGGCTGCGGCGGGCGTGCCGGCGGCCGTGCATTGGCGACCGGCGCCGGCACATCGCGCCCCGGCACCTGCACCACGCGCAGTTCATCGGTATCCAGCTGCAGGGCAGTCAGCTTGCCGCCCCAGACCGCGCCGGTATCGATGGCGTGCACGCCCTGGGTGATGGTCAGGCCCAGCGCCGACCAGTGGCCGCACACGACCTTCAGGTCGCGCTCGACCCGGCCGGGCACTTCGAACCAGGGGTACAGTCCCTGTTCCTGGGTGCCGGGCGTGCCCTTGTCTTCAATGCCGATGCGCCCGCGCGGGGTGCAGTAGCGCATGCGGGTGAGCACGTTGATGATCGCGCGCGAGCGGTCATAGCCGGCCAGGTTCGGTGCCCAGCTGGGCTTGTCGCCGTACATGTTGCGGAACAGCTTGCGATAGCCGGCGCCGTGCAGCTGCACTTCCACTTCGGCGGCATGCTTTTCGGCCATCTGCGTGGTCCACTTCGGCGCCAGGCCGGCATGCACCATCATCCAGCCCAGCTCGCGGTCCACGTGCACCAGCTTCTGCAGGCGCAGCCATTCCAGCAGTTCGTCGCGGTCTTCGGCCTGCACGATGCGCAGCAGGTCTGGGTTGACCTTGCGCTGCTCTTCCTCGGTGCGCGCACCCACGGCCAGCAGCGAAAGATCATGATTGCCCAGCACCACCACGCTGTGCTCGCGCAGCGAATGCACCAGGCGCAGGGTTTCCAGCGATTGCCCACCGCGGTTCACCAGATCGCCGCAGAACCACAGGGTGTCCTGCGCCGGGTCGAAGCGGATCTTTTCCAGCAGGCGCTGGGTTACGTCGTAGCAGCCCTGCAGGTCGCCGATCGCCCACACACTCATCGTCCGGCCTCCGTGTCAGTGCAGGGTACGCGGGATGGCCAGCACGAAAGGTGCGACCGGCGCGGCAAATTCAGTGCCATCGTCGGCAACCATGTCGTAGTGGCCCTGCATGGTCCCGTGGTCGGTGCCCAGCATGACACCCGAGGTGTAGTGGAAGTCTTCACCGGGGCGCAGGCGCGGCTGTTCGCCGATCACGCCATCGCCATCGACATGCTCGACGCGACCGTTGGCATCGGTGATGCGCCAGTGGCGCGCAACCAGGCGCGCGGCCACGCGGCCACGGTTGCGGATGCGGATCGTATAGGCGAACGCATAGCGGCCGTCTTCCGGCGCGGATTGGTCGTCGAGGAAGCGCGGGGCAACTTCAACGGAGATGGCGTAAACGTCAGCGTCTTCCATACCGGCAGTGTAATCAGGTGGCATTGGCCAAAGCGATGAATTCAGCCACATCCAGCTGTTCGGCACGGGCATCGGGGCGCACGCCGGCAGCGGCGAACTGTTCGGCGGTCACCACCTTGCTCAACGCGTTGCGCAGGGTTTTGCGGCGCTGGCCGAAGGCGGCTTTGACCACCTCGGCAAAGCGCGCGTGATCGTGGATGGCGATGGTGGCCGGGTCGCGCGGCACCAGCCGCACCACGGCCGAATCGACCTTCGGCGGCGGCCGGAACGCACCCGGCGGCACCACGAACAGCGAGGTGACCTGGCAGTAGGCCTGCAGCATCACGCTCAGGCGGCCATAGACCTTGCTGCCCGGGCCGGCGGCCATGCGGTCGACCACTTCCTTCTGCAGCATGAAGTGCATGTCGCGGATGACCGCGGCATGTTCCAGCGCATGGAACAGGATGGGCGAGGAAATGTTGTAGGGCAGGTTGCCGACCAGGCGGATCGGCTGGCCGGCGGCCAGTTCGGTGAAATCCACGCGCAGCACGTCGCGGTGGACGATGGTCAGCTCGCCCAGCGGCTCGGCGGCTGCGGTGAGCGGCGCGATCAGATCGCGGTCAAATTCGATCACCGTCAGTTTCGGATGGACGCGCAGCAGGGGCAGGGTGATCGCACCCTGGCCAGGGCCGATCTCGACCAGGCGGTCGCCATCCTTGGGGTTGACCGCCATCACGATCTTGTCGATGTAGTGGCGGTCGGCCAGGAAATGCTGGCCAAGCTGCTTCTTGGCCGGGGCGGTGAACACCGGGCCGGAGGGGGAATGCGGGGAATTCATGCGCTCAGTGTACGTTGCCGGGCCAATTGCGCACACAGGGCCGTGGCGGCCTGCAGGCTGGACGGGTCGGCAATGCCCCGTCCGGCCAGGTCCAGCGCGGTGCCATGGTCGACCGCCACGCGCGGGTAGGGCAGGCCCAGGGTCAGGTTCACCGCCTGTTCGAAGCCCGAATACTTCAGTACGGGCAGGCCCTGGTCGTGGTACATGGCCAGCACGGTGTCGAACCCGGCCAGCTTGGCCGGCAGGAAGGCGGTGTCGGCCGGCAGTGGCCCGACCAGATCCATGCCCTCTGCGCGCAGGCGCTGCAGCAGCGGAATGATCAGGTCCAGTTCCTCGCGGCCCAGGTGGCCGTCTTCACCGGCATGCGGGTTCAGGCCCAGCACGGCGATGCGCGGGGCGGCCAGGCCGAACTCACCGCGCAACGCGGCATGCACCGTGCGCAGGGTGTGTTCCAGGACAGGCGCGGTGATCGCATCGGCCACTTCGCGCAAGGGCAGGTGGGTGGTGGCCAGCGCAACGCGCACGATGTCGTTGGCCAGCATCATCACCACCTTCACCCCGGCCTGGTCGGCCAGCAGTTCGGTGGTGCCGCTGTAGGCAATGCCGCCTTCGTTGATGACCGCTTTGTGCACCGGGCCGGTGACCACGCCGTGCAGTTCGCCGGACAGGCAGGCCTGGCCGGCACCGAGCAGGGCGCCGATGACGGCGCTGGCATTGGCCGGGTCGGCTTGGCCGAAGCGGCTGGGCGCGGCGTTGGCCACCACGCGCAGGCGCAGATCGCCGGGTAGACGCGCCTGCGCATCTTCCGGCAGCAATTGCAGGGGCAGGTTCAGCGCGGCAGCGGCCGCGCGCAGGGTGTCCGGGTCGGCGAAGGCCAGCAGCCGGCAATCATCGCGCGGCTGCTGTACCAGGCGGACACACAGTTCCGGACCGATCCCGGCGGGCTCGCCCGGTACCAGCGCGAGCTCGGGGCGCATGGGTCAGGACTGCGGCGGGGTGGCGGTGTTTTCCGCCCGGTCGCCGCTGCGGAAGCTGACGTAGGCTTCGCCACGCAGTTCCTGCAGGAAGCGGTTGTATTCCTCTTCCAGCTTGCGGCGGCCGATGGTTTCACGCACCTGGGCACGCTGGTTGTCGCTGGTCACGTCGGTCTGGCGCGTGGCAACGCGCTGCACGATGTGCCAGCCGGCATCGGTACGGAACGGCTGGCTGACGCCGCCATCCTGGATGCCTTCGACCTGCTGGCCGAACGCCGGACCGAAAGCATCGGCCGGGAACCAGCCCAGATCGCCGCCCTGGCCCTTGCTGTTGCTGTCTTCCGACGATTCCTTGGCCACCTGCTCGAAGTCGGCACCCCCGGCCACGCGGGCACGCAGGGTGTCGATCTTGGCCTTGGCGGCGGCATCGGTCTGGTTGCCGTCCACGCGCACCAGGATATGGCGGGCATGGTATTCGGTGACCGTGTGGGCACCGGCGGCGGCGTTGGCATCACGCACTTCCACCAGCTTGAGCAGCTGGAAGCCGCTGGGGCCGCGGATCGGGCCAACCACATCGCCGGCCTTCATCTGCTGCATCATCTGCGCGAATGCCGCCGGGATTTCGTCCAGCGTGCGCCAGCCCAGATCGCCGCCTTCCAGCGCGTTGGGGCTGTCCGAATAGCGCACGGCGGCGGCGTTGAAGTCCAGCTCGCCCTTGTCCAGCAGGGCCTTCACGCCGTCGGCCTTCTTCTGGCCGGTGGCGATCTGGTCGGCGTTGGCGCCGTCGGGCAGGGCGACCAGGATGTGCGCCAGGTGGTACTGGTTGCCGGCGGTGGCCTGCTGCTTCAGCGCGGCATCCACTTCGCCCTCGCTCACGCTGATGCGGCTCTGCGCGAAGCTCTGGCGCAGGCGCTGCACGGTGATTTCGTCGCGCACCGAGGAACGGAATTCCTCGAAGTCGATGCCGTCATGGGCCAGGCGCTGGCGCAGGCTGTCCAGGTTGGAACCGTTCTGCTGGGCGATGGAGTTCATCGCCTGGTTCAGTTCCTGGTCGCTGACGCGGATGCCGCTGCCCTGGGCGCGGGCCACCTGCAGCTTCACCAGCACCAGGCGCTCCAGCACCTGGCGGCTGAGCACGTCGTCCGGCGGCAGCTGGTTTTCGCGGCCAACGTACTGGGCCTTGATGTTGGCGATGGCGCGCTGCAGTTCACTCTGCAGGACCACGTCCTCGTCGACGACCGCAGCAATGCGGTCCAGCGGCTGGGCCTCCTGCGCGATGACCTGCAGGGGGGCGGACACGCTGGACACCGCCAGCAGCGAGGCGAGAAGAACGGGGAAGCGCTTGGTCATGGGATCAGATTCGGATCGTAGTCGTCCCGGGTCACCCCGGTATTGCTGGGCGGCACCAGATAAAGGTCGTCGCGGTTGTACCCGAGGATAGCACGGCGCAGGGTACGGTCCGTGTCCTGGCCCAGCGAGCTCAGGCCCTTCAGCACGAACTCGATCTGGATGGAATTGTTCAGGTCGCCTTCGCGGTTGCGCACGTACCGGCGGGCCACGGCGCGCACGGCCAGGCAGCAGCTGTCCCACTGCACGCCGCCGATGATTTCCAGCGGCGCCTTGTCTTCCAGCGAGTAGTAGTAACGGCCAACCAGGCTCCAGCGCGCATTCAGCGGGTACAGGAACGACAGGTCGGCCTGCTTCAGCAGGTCGGTGCCGTCGGGGTTGATGCGGTGGCGGTAGGTCAGGTTGACCACGCCATCGTTGGACATCAGGTAGCGGGCGCGGAAGCTGGCCAGGTCCTCACGCTTGTACTTGGGGTCCCACTGGTAGGTGGCGCTCAGGGTCCAGCGGTCGTTCACCATGTAGTTGGCGTCGGCGATCCAGGCCGACTTGCCCTTTTCAACCGGTGCGCCGCCCGGGGTGGTGGTCACCCGCGATTCGTCGAAGTACTGGATCTGGCCGATGCTGGCCGAGAACCGTTCCTTGCCGGTGGTCTGGTCGATGAAGCGGGTGCCCAGGGCCATGGTCAGCTGGTTGGCATCGTTCTGGCGGTCGGCGCCGGTGTAGCGCGAATCGCGGAACAGCTGGCCCCAGCTGAAGGTGAAGTCACGGGTGTCGAACAGCGGCAGGTCGTCCTGGTTGCGGTACGGCGTGCGCAGGTAGAACAGGCGCGGCTCCAGGGTGTGCAGGAAGGACTTGCCACCGATGGTGGTTTCGCGGTCGAAGAACAGGCCGGCGTCCAGGCTGGCGATCGGCAGCGCACGGCTGGGCGAGGTATTGCCGCGCAGCTGGTCGGCGCTGGCCGTGGTCACGTCCACGTTCTGCGAGGTCAACACGGTCTTGCGGATGTCGTGGGCCAGGCCGCGGTCCAGCTGGTAAGCGGTATAGCGGTAGGCCAGGGTGGGCGTGACATACCAGGCCGCGCCGCTGAACGGGAACGAGACGTAGGGCTTCACGTCCAGGCGCGAGCCGCCATACATGCGGGTGACCGTGCCATTGCGCACGTACTCGCCCTCGGCATCGACGGTCTTCTCGTTGATGTCATCGTGGGTGAAGCGCACCGCTTCGGCATAGACGCCGGCTTCCATCCACGGCAGCAGCGGCTTGTCCCAGGTGAAGTACACCCGCGGCTGGCGGTTGTAGGCCAGCGCCCGCTCGGTCAGGGTGTAGTCGGTCAGCTGCCAGCGGTCGGCCATGATGCCGGCGGTCCAGTTCTTGCCGGTGCCGTACAGGCCGATGGTGCTCTGCAGGTTCGACGCGGTCACGCCCTGCAGACGGTTGGCGAAATCTTCCACGTAGCGCTCGTCGCTCACCCAGGCCAGGTTGGCGCGGGCCTGCCAGTGGCTGTCCACGTTGTGGTAGCCACTGAACATCACCCGGCCGCGGTCGCGGTCGCGCAGCTTGTCGTTGGGGATGTAGGCGGTCAGCAGCTCGCCGCGGCCGCCGTTGTAGAGATAGCGGAACTCGTTGTCCAGCATCAGCCCGCGCTCGCTCATGTAGCGCGGCATCAGGGTGTCGTCGTAGTTCGGCGCCAGGTTCAGGTAGATCGGCTGGGTGTAGTCGAAACCATTGCGGCCGGACATGCCCAGCTGCGGGAACAGCAGGCCGGTCTTGCGGCGGTCGTCGATCGGGAACTTGAAGTACGGCGCCCACAGCACCGGCACCTTGCCGATGCGCAGCACCGCGTTGCGGGCGGTACCGAAGCCTTCGTCGTTGTCCACGTCGATCTGCGGGGCGGTCAGCTTCCACACCGGCTGCGAGGGGTCGCAGGTGGTGTAGGTGGAGCGGTGCATCTGGCCCACGGCGCCCTGCAGGTCGACCGATTCGGCCTCGCCGTTGCCACGGCGCGACACCAGCTGGTACTGGATGTCGGTGATCTTGTGGGTATCGCTTTCCTGGTTGCCTTCGGCGCGCTTGGCCACCATGCGGATCGAGGAATCCTGGTAGCGCACGTTGCCGTCGGCGATGTAGTTGCCGGTGTCGGTATCGAAGCTGAGCTTGTCGGTACCCACGAACTGGTCGCCGCGGCGCAGGGCCACGTTGCCCTGGTACTGCGGCACGGTGGTGGTGCCCAGCAGCTGGTCGCCTTCGATGTCGGTGGGCTGCTGCTCGCGCTGTGCGCTGGCGGCGGCCGCGTCCTGCCCCGGTACCGGGGTGGGGGCATCGGTGAAGGCGGGAATGACTTCAGTGGCCGGGCACAGGCCCCAGTTGAGCGGCTTGTCATCGGCCATCGCCGGCAGGCAGACAGCGATGCTCAGGGGCAGGGGAAGCAGGCGGAGGGCTCGGCGCACGCGGTTCGGATTCGGGCGAAAACGGACCGTAGATTGCCCCATCCCTTGCATAGGGGCAATGAAGGCGTCCGGCCCAGGCCGGTTCGGGTTCATCCTGGGCGTGCCGCAGCGGCGCCCTGCAGCAGGGTCTGCACGTGGGCCACGCTGCATTCGGCCAGCGCCTGCAGGTCGTAGCCGCCTTCCAGCATGGACACCACCCGGCCGGCCCCATGGCGCCGCGCCAGCGCATGCAGTTCGCCGGTGATCCAGGCGAAATCCTCGGTTTCCAGCATCAGGTCCGCCTGCGGGTCGCGCAGGTGGGCATCGAAACCGGCCGAAATCAGCAGCAGCTGTGGGCGGAAGTCGTCGATGGCCGGCAGCATCTCGTCGGCCCAGACATTGCGGAAGCGGAAGCCACCGCTGCCTGGCGGCAGCAGGATGTTCATCAGGTTGCCTGCGCCACGGTCGCGGCGCAGGCCCGAGTTGGGGAACAGGCCTGCCTGGTGGGTGCTGTAGTACGACACCCGCGCGTCGTGCTGGAAGATGTCCTGGGTGCCGTTGCCGTGGTGCACGTCGAAGTCGACCACGGCAATCCGTTCCAGCCCGTGGCGGTCGCGCGCGTAGGCGGCAGCGATGGCGATGTTGTTGAGCAGGCAGAAGCCCATGGCCGTACTGCTGGTGGCATGGTGGCCCGGCGGGCGCACCGCGCAGAACGCCAGCGGGTCATCGCCCAGCATTACCGCGTCCACCGCAGCCACGCCGGCACCGGCGGCGTGCACGGCGGCGCTGGCCGAACCGGGCGAGGTCCAGGTGTCCATGTCCAGCTGGCGCAGCGGCAGGGTCTGCGGCTGCAGCACGAAGTCGAGCAGGGCGCTGTCGTGGACCCGGCTCAGCTCGCCGAACTTGGCCGGCGGGGCCTGCTGCCAGTCCAGCTGGCCGGGGAAGGCCTGCTGCAGGGCGTCGAGCACCACCTGCAGCCGTTGCGGGCATTCGGGATGGCCCGGACCCGGGTCGTGCAGCAGGCAGGACGGATGAGTGAAGACCTGCACGGGCTCAGGCCTGCCGGTGCTGTGGTTGCCACAGCGCTTCGCCGTGGCCATCGGCGCGGGCCAGTACCCGTGCCAGCACGAACAGCAGGTCCGACAGGCGGTTGAGGTAGTGCAGGGCTTCGCCGCGCACGGCCTGCGCCCGGGCCAGGCTGACCGTTTCGCGCTCGGCGCGGCGCACGATGGTGCGGGCCAGGTGGCAGCGCGCCGCCGCCTCGCCGCCAGCGGGCAGGATGAATTCCTTCAGCATGGGCAGGTCGGCGTTGTAATGGTCCAGCTGCTGTTCCAGTGCGGAAACGTCGGCGGCATGGATGGCCGCATGGCCAGGCACGCACAGCTCGGCGCCCAGATCGAACAGCTGGTGCTGCAGATGCACCACCAGCGCACGCACGTCGTCAGGCAGCGGCGCGGCCAGCAGCAGCCCCAGGGCGGCATTGGCTTCGTCCACGGTGCCGTAGGCGGCGACCCGCAGATCGTCCTTGGCCACCCGGCTGCCGTCGCCCAGGCCGGTGCTGCCGTCGTCGCCGGTGCGGGTGTAGATGCGCGAAAGCCGATGCCCCATGCCGGTGCTCAGTGGTGGATGTCGCGGCGGGCCTGGTGCAGCTTCAGCATCTGCTCCACAGCCAGTTGCAGCGCCGCAGCCAGGGCCACGTAGATGGCGGTGGTGCGCAGGTATGGCCCGAACCACTGGGCATAGTTCTGTGCCCAGCCGGCCAGGGTCGGTTCGGCCACGTTGCGGCTGGTCCAGTAGAACCCGCCCTGGGCCAGCAGGTGGCACAGCGCCACCGACACCACCAGCAGCGGCACGCCCTTGGCCAGCACCGACCAGTGCGCGCCGTGGTAGTTGTGGCCCAGCAGCAGGCCGCCGGCCCACAGCGAGAAATACGCCGGCAACAGCAGCCAGTAACCCGGCGACACGCAGTAGTGCTGCCAGAAGTCGAGCCCCGCGCTGCGGATCACGATCCAGTCCACCAGCACGGCGAACACCATCAGCAGCGGGAACGCCCAGCGGGTCCAGCGGGCCAGATAGAAGCCGCCGATGAAGAACACGGCCCAGGAGGCATCGGGGATGGCCGCGAAGTGGTTCACCCGGGTCGCCGCCAGCAGCAGCACAAGCACGGACAGGACAAAGGCGCGATGGGCGGTGTCGGACATGGCGAAGACCCGTGGGGCGGATTCAGCTTCCATTCTAGCCCGCCGCGCGGTCCTGCGCAGGCGCGGCGTGCCGGGTCTGGATGGCGTGGCGAGCGCGTATCATGGGCCCATGAGTGAACGACATGACGTGTTGATCGTCGGTGGCGGTCTGGTCGGGGCCAGCCTGGCCATCGCCCTGGAGCGGCTGGGCCGCAACGTGGCGCTGCTGGAAGCCAGCCCGGCCGGTGAACTGCCGGCGGTGTTCGACCAGCGCAACCTCAGTTTCGCCGCGGCCACCGTGAACGCACTGACTGCGTTGGGGGTGATGCAGAAGCTGGCGATGCCGCCCGGCCCGATCCGTCGCATCCACGTCAGCCGAGCCGGCGACTTTGGCCGCGTGCAGATGGATGCGGCCGATTACGACCGGCCGTGGTTCGGCCAGGTGGTGGTGGCCCGCGATTTCGGCCAGGCCCTGGAGGCGCGGCTGCAGGAACTGCCACGACTGCAGCGTTACCGCCCGATGCGTTTCATCGGCCTGGGCGCGGTGGTCGACGGCCACCGGCAGGTCCATGTGGCTGACGATGCGGGCGAGCGCGTGCTGCTGGCCCGGCTGGTGGTGGGGGCCGATGGCACCGCCAGCGGCGTGCGCGATGCGCTGGGCATTGCGGTGGACCGCCATGATTTCCAACAGACCCTGTTCGTGGCCCGCGTGCGCAGCCAGCGCGCGCCCGATGGCAGCGCGTGGGAACGCTTCACCGATACCGGCCCGACCGCGCTGTTGCCGCGCGGCGACCGCCACTTCGGCTGTGTGCATGGCGTGGCCCGCGACCAGGCTGAGGCGGTGATGGCGCTGGACGATGCGGCCTGGCTGCAGCGCCTGCAGCACACGCTGGGCTGGCGCGCCGGGCGCTTGCTGGAATCGGGCCCGCGCAGCGCCTACCCGCTGGTGCAGGTACTGGCGCGCGCGCTGGTGGGCGAACGCGCGGTGCTGCTGGGCAACGCCGCGCAGACCATCCACCCGTTGGGCGCGCAGGGCTTCAACCTGGGCCTGCGCGACGCGCTCACCCTGGCCGAGCTGCTGGAGGCGGCCGATGAAGATGCCGGCCGCGAGGCACTTCTGCACGCCTACGTGGCCCGGCGCGCGGACGACCGGCAGCAGACGGTGGCGTTTTCCGGTGGGCTGGCCCGGCTGACCAGCAATCCGGCACCGCTGCTGCGCCCGCTGCGCAGCCTGGGCCTGGTGGCGGCACAACGCGCCACGGTGCAGTCGATGCTGGTCGGCGGTGCCATGGGCTTCCGTGGTGACGTGCCGCGCCTGTGCCGCGGGGAGGCTGCATGAGCCGGCGCATGCGCGCGGATGTGGCCGTGGTGGGCGGCGGCGTTGTCGGTGCCGCGTGTGCACTGGCGCTGGCCGATGCCGGTCTGTCGGTGGCGCTGGTTGAAGGGCGCGAGCCGCCGGCCTGGCAGGCGGCGCAGCCGGATCTGCGGGTGTTCGCCTTCGCCGCCGACAACGTGCAGCTGCTGCAGCGCCTTGGCGTCTGGCCGGCCATTGCACAGGCGCGTGCCTGGCCCTACCGGCGCATGCAGGTGTGGGACGCGGCCGGCGGCGATGACCTGCTGTTCGACGCCGACCGCTTCGGCCGGCGCGAGCTGGGCTTCATCGTTGAGAACGCGTTGCTGCAGGATCGCCTGTGGGCGGCATTGCCGGCGGCGGGCGTGCAGCTGCATTGCCCGGCGCGGGTGGAGGCGCTGGAACAGGACGACGAAGGTGTACGCCTGCGGCTGGACGATGGGCGTCGCGTGGATGCCGCATTGGCCGTGGCCGCCGATGGCGCCGATTCCACCCTGCGCCGCTTGGCCGGAATCGAGGTGGAATCGCACGATTATCACCAGCGTGGCGTGGTGGCCTACGTGGACAGCGCGCTGCCCAACCAGGCCACGGCCTGGCAGCGTTTCCTGCCGACCGGCCCGCTGGCCCTGCTGCCGGTGGCCGAGCGCCGCAGTTCGATCGTGTGGACCCTGCCGGAAGACGAAGCGGCACGCGTGCTGGCGCTGGACGACGCCGCGTTCAATCGCGAGCTGACCCGCGCCTTTGCCGGCCGGCTGGGTGAACTGCGCCTGGCCTCGGCGCGCGCGGCGTTCCCGCTGCGCCGGCAGCTGGCCCGCCACTATGTGTCCGGTCGCGTGCTGGCGCTGGGCGATGCGGCGCACGTGGTGCACCCACTGGCGGGGCAGGGGGTGAACCTGGGCCTGCGCGACGTGGCTGCCCTGCAGCAGTGGCTGGCACCCTCGGCCGAGCGCCGTGGCCAGCCGCGCCTGTCGCCGCAGCGGCTGCAGCGCTGGGCTCGCGAACGGCGCAGTGACAACCAGATCGCCGCTTACAGCTTCGATGCGATCAACCGGCTGTTTTCCAACGACGAAATGCACCTGACCTTGGCCCGCGGCCGCGCGCTGGGCTGCGTGGGCAAGTGGCCGCCGGTGGTACAGGCATTCTGGAAGCGCGCCGCCGGGGTCTGAACAGCACGCCGCTCGGGTACCACCCACCGCGTGGCGCGTTGCTCTGCCACCTGTCGACCGCGCGAGACCGCTCTGGTAGGTGCCAACCTTGGTTGGCACGTCTGTCAGGCCACGTCGGCCCAGATGGGGCGAAGGTGTTTCCGAGGTTGTGCCAACCAAGGTTGGCACCTACCCACCGCGCTGTGTGCGCTTCAGCGCAGCGGCGAGGCGAGCACCGTGATCTCTTCACGGTCGTGGTACAGCTGCTTGGCCCGTACCACCAGCGGCTTGCCCGCCTGTTCCTGGAACAGGTCCAGGCACAACCGCGTCTCGTCCCAGCGCTTCTTCATCGGCAGCTTCAGGTTGAAGATCGCGTGCCGGCACCAGCCTTCGCGGAACCAGGTGGCCATGCGTTCGGCCACGCGGCGCGGCTGTTCGACCATGTCGCAGACCATCCAGTCCAGCGCCTGGTCCGGGTGCCAGTGGAAGCCGTCGGCGCGCAGGTGTTCGACCAGCCCGGTGTCCAGCACGTGCTGGCGCAACGGGCCATTGTCGATGCTGAGCACATGCACGTGCTGGCGGGTCAGCACCCAGGTCCAGCCGCCGGGGGCGGCACCGAGGTCAGCCGCGCGCATGCCCGGTTTCACCAGCGCCTCGCGCTCGTCCGGTGCCAGCAGGGTCAGCAGTGCCTCGTCCAGCTTCAGCGCCGAACGCGACGGCGCTTCCGGCAGCAGCTTCAGGCGCGGAATGCCCAACGCCCACGGCGCGCTGTCGGCCGGGTCGGCCACGCAGACGAACGCATGTGTGCCATCGACGAAGACCACATGCAGCCGCGGCAGGCGCGGGTTCGGCTTGTCGGTCAGCTTGCCGGCCTTGCGCAGCGCCGGGCGCAACGCATTGCCGAACGCGCGGGCCAGGCCGGACAGCGGCTTGCCGGCATCCGAATCGGGGTGTTCCACCCACAGATCGCCGAAGCGCGGCGCATCGGCCAGCACCTCCAGCATCGGGGTGATGCGGTCGCTCGGGTCCAGCAGCGGCAGCTCGGCCAGCACCACCAGCTTCTGCCGCGCGAAGATCAGTTCGCGCCACGGCAGGCGCGGGGCCAGCGCGGCAGCTTCGTCGCACATGAAAAGCACGTAGCCGTCATTGCGCTGGGTGCGTGCATAGCCGGCGAAACCGGCCTGGCCGGCGCGGTGCTGCAGCTCGCCGGCCAGCTCGGGTTCGAAGCCCTGCCGGCACAGGCAGAGCAGGCCGATACCGGTCTCAGTAACGGGTGCCATCGGCTTCCCCATAGGCACGCAGCACGCCGCGCGCCGCTTCGCGGTTCAGGCCCTGCACCACTTCAATGCCGCGCTTGTTCAGTTCGCCCACCCAGTCGGCCGGCAGCGGGCCTTCGTCAAACGGGGTCAGTTCTTCCACGTCGGCCGAGCTGGCACCGATCAGCAGGCGGTCGATGCCGGCCCACACGGTGGCGCCGTAGCACTGGCAGCACGGCTGCGAGCTGGTGGCCAGGGTGACCGGCGACAGCACCGCGTTCAGGCGCGGGGTCTGCAGGCGCTGCTGGGCCAGCATGTAGGCCATGTTCTCGGCGTGCGCCAGCGAGGTGGCGTGCGGCACGACGCGGTTCACACCGGCGGCGATCACCTTGTCATCGGGGCCGAACACGACGGCGCCGAACGGGCCGCCACTGGCGTGTTCGACATTCAGCCGCGATAGCTCGATCGCCAGTGCGACCTTGGCCTCGTCGCCCGGATAGCGACGATCCAGGTCGATCTGGTCGTGGATCCAGGCGGGAAGGGTCAGGTGGACTTGCGCGTACAGCATCGCGGGGGTGCCTCGTAGGGTGGAAAGGTGGGGCAGGAACAACAGCCGGCGCGCAGTGTAGCCGCAGCGGCATGCAGCGGGGGTGTCGGCGCGGGATCAGGCGTCGGTTTCGGCGTCCGTGTCGGTGCGGACCACCACGTACTGCTTGCGGAACTCCAGCCCGGCCTGCGGCCAGCGCGCAGCGTAGGCGCGCAGCAGGGGCAGGGCGGCGGGGAAATCATGGCCGTTCACCCGGCAGTCGGCCTCGCACTGGCCGTCGGCATCGCGCGAGGCGAACAGGCGGATGCCGAGAAACTGGCGGGTCTTCAGCAGATCGTTGAACGCCTCCAGGCTCTGGGTGAACAGGCAGCAGGGGCAGGAGCCGTGGTCGTCCTCGCTGCAGGCGGCGGTTCCATCGCGGGGTTCACTGCGGTAGTGGGCCAGCGGCCCCAGCACCACCGCGCGCGCCAGCGCCGTGCCGTTTTCCTCGGCCGGGTAGCGCAGGGTCAGCATCTGCAGCTCCGGCGCATCGTCGGCGCCGATGGCCGCCTGCAGGGTGGCCAGGTCGACCCGCACCCAGTTTTCGAAGCCGGACAGCACTGCATCCTGCTCGCTGTCGCCGGCGGCGTGCTGGTACTCGAACAGGCCGTCAGCGAACAGTTCCGGATGGCGTGCCTCGATCACCGTGGAGGTCTGCCAGCCGCCATTGTCGCGGGCGTTCGACGCAACGCCGTGCGCGACCAGGCGCAGGCCGCTGTCCAGCACCAGCTCGGTGCCGTCGACGGTACAGGCAATGTCGCGGCCGTGCAGGACCTGCATCAGCAGCGGAAGAAACGGGTTGGCGGTAGCGGTCATGTCAGGCCTGTCAGTGAAAGGGGGCAGCGGTCACAGCGCTTCGCGTTCGTCGCGGTAGCGCTGCGCCTGTGCCTGCTGCTGCGGGTCATCGCCATGGTCGCGCAGCCAGGTGTCCAGCTCGCGGCGGTAATCGGCGCGGAAGCGCTCGTTGCCGGGGCTGAAATGCAGCCTGCGCGCGGCCACCTCCACCCGCTCGCGTGCGCGTGCGCGGGACTGGGCAATCCCATGCGGCGATTCGTTGCTGAGGATCACGATGCTGCGCGGGAAGCCCGGCGCGTACTTCACCACGAAAGGCTGGCCCTGCGCCGGAATGCGGATCGCGTTTTCCAGCGGCCACAGCGAGATCGTGTTGGTATGGAACACCACGTCCACATCCTGGCCATCGGCGGTGTGCACCACCGCCTCGTAACGCCAGATAGAGCGGTCGTTGAGGGTGGAACTGGTTTCCTCGGCCTTGACGATCACCGCCTCGCCACGCTCGCCGATCGCGTTCAGCCAAGCCGCGTTGACGAACGAACCCAGGAAGACGTTCAGCATCGCCAGCGGAAACATGGCGATGAAGTACAGCGGCGTGCGCAGCCACCACGACAGCAGCCCGGCCAGCGCCATCAGCACCGGCAACGCCAGCAACGGGTGCTGGGACAGGAACCAGAGCAGGGCGGAGGGGGCGGCGGTCATTGTCGCGGGCATGCGGGCGCCGTCCTGGCGCCCGCGCGGTTCCTCAGGCCGACCAAGTGTCGCGCAGGGTCACGCTGCGGTTGAACACCGGCTTGGCCTCGGTGTGGTCGCGGCGGTCGGCGACGAAGTAGCCGGTGCGCTCGAACTGGAACGACTGTTCCGGCGTGGCGCTGGCCGCGGCCGGTTCAACATAGCCGGTGACGGTGCGGCGCGATTCCGGGTTCAGGTAATCGCGGTAGGTCTTGCCTTCCGATTCGTCGTCCGGGTTCGGCACCGAGAACAGGCGGTCGTACAGGCGGATTTCCGCCGGCACGCCATGCACGGCGCTGACCCAGTGGATGGTGCCCTTCACCTTGCGGTTGGCGCCTTCCATGCCCGGGCGCGATTCCGGATCCAGCCAGCCGCGCAGCTCGGTGATGGTGCCATCGGCATCCTTGATCACTTCATCGCAGCGGATGATGCCGGCGCCGCGCAGGCGCACTTCGCCGCCCGGCACCAGGCGCTTCCAGCCCTTGGGCGGCACTTCGGCGAAGTCCTCGCGGTCGATCCAGATTTCGCGTGCGAACGGCACCTGGCGGCTGCCGAAGCTCTCGTCCTTCGGGTGGTTGCTGAAGGTCAGCTGCTCTTCGTGGCCCTCGGCCAGGTTGGTCAGCACCAGCTTCACCGGGTCGATCACCGCCATGCGACGCGCCGCGGCGCTGTCCAGGTCTTCGCGCAGGGCGCCTTCCAGCACGCTGAAATCGATCATCGAATTCTGCTTGCTGATGCCCACGCGCTCGGCGAACAGGCGCATCGCGGCCGGGGTGTAGCCACGGCGGCGCAGGCCCTGCAGGGTCGGCATGCGCGGGTCTTCCCAGCCGTCCACCAGCTGTTCGGTCACCAGCGCCATCAGCTTGCGCTTGCTCATCACCGTGTAGTTGATGTTCAGGCGCGAGAACTCGATCTGGCGCGGCTTGGCCGCTTCGCGCGGCAGGCCGGCGTCGACCAGCGGCTGGGTCAGCGCATCGTCATGGGCGAAATCGACGTTGTCCACGCACCAGTCGTACAGCGGGCGGTGGTCTTCGAATTCCAGCGTGCACAGCGAGTGGGTGATGCCTTCGATGGAATCGCCCAGGGCATGGGCGAAGTCGTACATCGGGTAGATCGGCCACGCGTTGCCGGTGTTCTGGTGCTCGACGTGCTTGATGCGGTACAGGGCCGGATCGCGCAGGTTGATGTTGCCGCTGGCCATGTCGATCTTCGCGCGTACGGTGCGCGCGCCGTCCGGGAATTCACCGGCACGCATGCGGCGGAACAGGTCGAGGTTTTCCTCCACGCTGCGGTCGCGCCACGGCGACGGGCGGCCCGGCTCGGTCAGGGTGCCGCGGTAGGCGCGCACTTCCTCGGCCGACAGATCGCAGACATAGGCCTTGCCCTGTTCGATCAGCTTCTCGGCGGCCAGGTAATAGGTCTGGAAGTAGTCCGAGGCATGGCGCAGCTCGTTCCACTCGAAGCCCAGCCAGCGCACGTCGTCCTGGATGGCGGCCACGTACTCGGGGTCTTCCTTGGCCGGGTTGGTGTCGTCGAAGCGCAGGTTGCACACGCCGCTGAACTCACCGGCCAGGCCGAAGTTCAGGCAGATCGACTTGGCATGGCCGATGTGCAGGTAGCCGTTCGGCTCGGGCGGGAAGCGGGTCTTGATCGCCTGGTGCTTGCCGCTGGCCAGGTCCTCGCGCACGATCTGGCGGATGAAATCGCGCTTCTCGTGGCTGTCGGCGGGGGTCTCGGGGCTGGCGGGGGTGTGCTCGGACATGAGTCTGGGGCGAAAAAGGGCAGAAAGACCAACAGTCTAGCGCGTACCGGCCAGGGCTGCCGGGGTTTGCCGCCATGCCCGGCGGGCGCAGCGGCGCGATTCAGGCCCCGGGCGTATGCTGGAACCCTGCCCCGAGGAGCTGCCCCATGCACATCGTGTACAAGGCCGACAACCTGTTCGACGCCCACCTGGTGAAGCACGCGCTGGAAGAAGCAGGCATTCCCGCCTTCGTGTTCGGCGAATCGCTGCTGGGCGGCATGGGTGAGCTGCCGCTGTTCGGCGTGCTGCGGGTCGGCATTCCCGATGCGGCGCGGCCGCAGGCCGAAGACATCGTGGCCGGGCTGGACTTGGGCCAGGGCCCGGCCGACCCCATTTCCGATGCAGACGATTGGGCCGGACAGCCGGCGTAGGAGCGCATCATGTTGGGAATTGGCCAGGGCATCCTCGGCATCGGGGCCTTCAAGCAGCGTCTGCCGCGTGCGGAAGAGGCATTGCCGGGGCGCGAGCAGCCGTTGCCGCTGCACAGCAACCAGCACTTCGTGAACAGCCATCCGCTGAAGGACCGCTTCGCCGGCCTGCAGCAGATCCGTTTCGCGCTGGGGTGCTTCTGGGGCGCCGAGCGCAAGTTCTGGAGCGAGCCGGGCGTGTACAGCACCTCGGTGGGTTATGCCGGTGGCATCACCCCGAACCCGACCTACGAAGAGGTCTGTTCGGGCCTGACCGGCCACACCGAAGTGGTGCAGGTCGTGTTCGATCCGGCGGTGGTCAGCCTGGAGCGGTTGCTGCAGCTGTTCTGGGAAAGCCATGACCCGACCCAGGGCATGCGCCAGGGCAACGACACCGGCACCCAGTACCGTTCGGCCATCCACGCCACGAGCGAGGCGCAGTACGCCGCCGCGCTGTCCAGCCGCGAGGCCTACCAGGCACAGCTGGAGGCGGCCGGTTACGGGCCGATCACCACCGAGATCGTGTACCCGGCACCGGCGTACTACTACGCCGAGGATTACCACCAGCAGTACCTGGCGAAGAACCCGAACGGCTACTGTGGCATTGGCGGCACCGGCGTGAGCTGCCCGATCGGGCTGGATGTGGAGGCGCCGCGCTGACGCGCGGAGGTCCGCCTGCGGCGGGCAACGTCAACGTCAACGTCAAAAGCCAAAGCGGCTCTGGGTTGCTGATGGTTGGGCGGGGCGGGGGCGGCTGGCAGGACACGCCGTGAACCCATCCATGGGGGCTCGTAGGCGCCATCCATGGCGCCTGCGGTCCTGCCAGCCGCCCCCGTCCCGTCTTCGACAGTTTCCCGGTGACGGTGGGCAAGAGCAGTGGGCTGGTGACGAACTGATGGAAAAGAAAAAGGACGCGGCTTTCGCCGCGTCCTTTTTCTTTGATCGTGCATTGCCCCGTAGAGTCGAGCTTGCTCGACTGCGAGCAAGCGCAGCGCGCCACCCGCGTTTGCTCTTCTTTCTTTCTTCCGTGGCGGGCGGCCACCGGAAACTGTCAGAGGGCGGGCGGGTTGGGTTCGCGGCGTCTCCCGCGAACCCAACCCGCCCGACCCAGCGCGGCTGTTGTTCCAGCGGTCAGTCGAGCAAGCTCGACTCTACCGAACCCAGCCCCCGCCACGAGGGGCTCAGCCGTTGGCTGGAATCAGAGTTCCGAGCGGATGCGCTCGCGCAGCGCCTGCAGGTCCTTGGCGAAGGCGTCGATACCGGTGGCCAGTTTTTCGGTGGCCATCGGGTCCGCTGCCAGGTCGGCCGCGAACTTCGCCGCGTCGATCGGGGTCACCGCCACGCCGTCGGCCGCACCGGCCACCAGCTTGCGCGGCAGCTCGCCGTGGTCGGCGTCCAGCTTTTCCAGCAGGTCCGGCGAAATGGTCAGGCGGTCGCAGCCGGCCAGCGCTTCGATCTGTGCGGTGGAACGGAACGAGGCGCCCATCACCACCGTCGGCGAACCACGGCGCTTGAACTCGGCATACACGCCGCGCACGAACTTCACGCCCGGGTCTTCGTCGATGCTGGCCGGGGTCTGGCCGTTGGCCACGTACCAGTCCAGGATGCGGCCCACGAACGGCGAGATCAGGAACGCGCCGGCTTCGCTGCAGGCCAGCGCCTGGGTCGGGTTGAAGATCAGGGTCAGGTTGCAGTCGATGCCTTCGGCCTGCAGGATGCGCGCCGCTTCCACGCCTTCCCAAGTGGCGGCGATCTTGATCAGGATCTTTTCGCGCGGCACGCCGGCGTCGGCGTACATCTGGATGAACTGGCGGGCCTTGGCCACCGTCGCAGCGGTGTCGTGGGCCTGGTCGGCGTCCACTTCGGTGGACACGCGGCCCGGCACCAGGGTGCTCAGCAGGGCGCCCACGCCGATGGTCAGGCGGTCGGCCACGGCATGCACCACGGCTTCGCGGTCGCCGTTCTGCTGGCGGCCCCAGGCCAGTTCGCGCTCGATCAGCTCGGCATAGACCGGCAGGTCCAGTGCCTTCTTCACCAGGGTCGGGTTGGTGGTGCAATCCACCGGCTGCAGGCGCTTGATCGCGTCGTAGTCACCGGTATCGGCAACGACCACCGACAGTTCGCGCAGCTGGGACAGTTTGGACGTGTTGCTCATTACGGCTCCTGGTGCAGGGAAATCGGATCGCGCGCGGTGCGCAGCGGGTTTCAGGGGCGGTCGTTGTGGACCGCGGTCACGCGCAGCCGCAGCTTGCGGCCGCCGGGGGCGTTCCAGTCGATGCTCTGGCCAACGGCCAGGCCCAGCAGGGCGCTGCCCACCGGGGCCAGCACGGACACCTTGCCTTCATCGACATTGGCTTCGCGGGGGAAGACCAGGGTCAGGACGTGCTTCTCGCCCGAGACCTCATCTTCGCACTCCACGCGCGAATGCATCATCACGATGCCTTCGGGAATCTGATCCGGCGCCAGCACGGTGGCCCGGTTGAGTTCCTGGGAAAGCGCGAGCGCGGCAGGCGTCTGGCTCAGCGCGGGGGAATCGAGCATGGCCTCCAGGCGGTCCATGTCGAAGCTGGAAACGGTGATCGACGGCGGCAGGCCGCTGGCGGTGTTCATGGTGGTGCTCCTTGGTTGAAAACCATGCAAAAGGCGGCGCTTCGAGCGCCGCCTGGGACTATTGTGGGGACAAATGTGGCCGGAATCGACTCCCGGCCGTGCCGCGGCAGGTTCGACGGGGTTCAGCCGTTCAGCAGCGGCTGCGCCACCACCGGCGCTTCGCCGGCCGGCACGCCCTGGTCGTCCAGGGTGAACAGCGCCTGCGGCAGCTGTTTGAACTGTTCGGCCAGGTCCATCAGGAAGCCATGCATGGCCGAGCTGCGCCGCCAGATCATGGCGATGCGGCGGCTGGGCCGGCCTTCGCCGACGAAATCGATCAGGCGGATGTTGCTCGAGCGCGGCACCGGCGGCTGCACCGACAGGCTGGGCAGCAGGGTGATGCCCACGTCGGCGGCGACCATCTGCCGCAGGGTTTCCAGGCTGGTGGCGCGGAATTCGGATTTCTCGTTGGCGCCGAACAGGCGGCACACTTCCAGTGCCTGGTCGCGCAGGCAATGGCCGTCTTCCAGCAGCAGCAGCTTCTGCGTGGCCAGTTCCTGCACATCCATGTGTTCGCGGCGGGCCAGCGGATGGCGGCCGGAAACGGCCAGCAGGAACGGCTCTTCAAACAGGAATTCGGCATGCAGCTGGTCGTCCACCACCGGCAGTGCCAGCAGCGCCGCGTCCAGCCTGCCATCGCGCAGGCGCTCCAGCAGCACGTCGCTCTTTTCTTCCACGAGCAGCAGTTCCAGTTCCGGGAAGCGGCTGCGGATGCGCGGAATGACGTGCGGCAGCAGGTACGGCCCCAGGGTGGGGAAGATGCCCAGGCGCACGGTGCCGGCTTCGGGGTCGCGGTTGCGCCGCGCCGCTTCCTTCAACTGCTCCACTTCGGACACGATCACCCGCGCCCGCGCGGCCGCTTCCTGGCCGGCGGGGGTCAGCATCACCTTGCGTGGCGCACGTTCCACCAGCGGCAGCCCCAGCTCTTCCTCCAGCTTGCGGATCTGGGTGGACAGCGTGGGCTGGCTGACGAAACAGGAGGCGGCAGCCCGGCCGAAATGCTTGTGATCGGCCAGGGCCACCAGGTACTTCAGATCGCGTAGGTTCATCCTTCAGACCCCAGGGAAAACGGACCGGCGGTCGGCATGGTCGACCCAGCAGGCTAACGATGTTCCCGGTGGGCTGGGAACGGTGGATCAGGCCGCTTCGGCCACCGCACCACTGCCGGTGCTCACCGACGAGCGGATCAGGTGGTCGAAGGCGCTGAGTGCCGCGGTGGAACCGGCGCCCATGGCGATGATGATCTGCTTGTAGGGTACCGTGGTGCAATCACCGGCGGCGAACACGCCCGGCACGTTGGTCTGGCCGCGGTCGTCGATCACGATCTCGCCGCGCGGCGACAGCGCCACGCTGTCCTTCAGCCATTCGGTGTTGGGCAGCAGGCCGATCTGCACGAAGATGCCTTCCAGCTCGACGCGGTGGGAATCGCCGCCCACGCGGTCCTTGTAGACCAGGCCGGTCACCTTGCTGCCATCGCCCAGCACTTCGGTGGTCTGCGCGCTGGTCAGCACGGTCACGTTGCCCAGGCTGCGCAGCTTCTTCTGCAGCACTTCGTCGGCACGCAGGCTGGCATCGAACTCCAGCAGCGTTACATGCGACACGATGCCGGCAAGGTCGATGGCTGCTTCCACGCCGGAATTGCCGCCGCCGATCACCGCCACGCGCTTGCCCTTGAACAGCGGGCCATCGCAGTGCGGGCAGTAGGCCACGCCCTTGTTGCGGTACTGGTCTTCGCCCGGCACGTTCATCTGCCGCCAGCGCGCGCCGGTGGACAGGATGACCGAGCGCGACTTCAGCACCGCGCCATTTTCCAGCTGCACCTGCACCAGGCCGTCTTCACCGGCCGGCACCAGCGCGCTGGCGCGCTGCAGGTTCATGATGTCCACTTCGTACTCGCGCACGTGCTGTTCCAGCGCCGTGGCCAGCTTCGGGCCTTCGGTTTCCTTCACCGAAATGAAGTTCTCGATGGCCATGGTGTCCAGCACCTGGCCACCGAAGCGCTCGGCGGCGATGCCGGTACGGATGCCCTTGCGCGCGGCATAGATGGCCGCTGCGGCACCGGCCGGGCCACCGCCCACCACCAGTACGTCGAAGGCGTCCTTGGCGGCGATCTTCTCGGCATCGCGCTTGCCGGCGTTGGTGTCCAGCTTGGCCACGATCTGCTCCAGGGTCATGCGGCCCTGGTCGAACACTTCACCGTTGAGGTAGACGGTGGGCACGGACATGATCTCGCGCTGTTCCACTTCTTCCTGGAACAGCGCACCGTCGATGGCCACGTGCTGGATGCGCGGGTTGAGCACGGCGGCCAGGTTCAGCGCCTGCACCACGTCCGGGCAGTTCTGGCAGGACAGCGAGAAGTAGGTTTCGAACTTGTACTCGCCTTCCAGGTTCTGCACCTGCTCGATCAGCTCGGCGGTGGCCTTGGACGGATGGCCGCCCACCTGCAGCAGGGCCAGCACCAGCGAGGTGAATTCGTGGCCCATCGGCAGGCCGGCAAAGGTCAGGTGGATGTCCTGGCCCGGGGTGCCCAGGTCGAACGAGGGCACGCGGCCCTGGCCGTCGCGCAGCACCTGCAGCGAAATCTTGTCCGACAGGCTTTCCAGGGTCTGCAGCAGTTCCAGCATTTCCTGCGACTTGGCGCCATCGTCGGCGCGCGCGGTGATCTGGATCGGGCGGGTCACGCGTTCCAGATAGGTCTTCAGCTGCGACTGCAGGTTGGCGTCCAACATGGTTCTCTCCTGGTTTCAGGCAAAGCGTGGGCGTGGCACCGCTGTAGAAGGTAGCGGACCAGCAGGGGGGGTAGGGGTGAACCCAAGACAGCGACCGTGGAAGGGGCTGGCTGGCCAAGGCTGGCGTGCGTTGGCTGTCTTGGGTTCACCCCCACGCCGGCGTGGGGCCGGCACGGGGATGAAGGGCGCGCGCTGGCGTGGGGCCAGCGCAGGCCGGTAGCGCTTTAGATCTTGCCGACCAGGTCCAGCGACGGGGTCAGGGTCTTCTCGCCTTCCTTCCACTTGGCCGGGCAGACCTGGTTCGGGTTGGCGGCGGTGAACTGGGCGGCCTTCAGCTTGCGCAGGGTCTCGGCCACGTCACGGGCGATCTCGTTGGAGTGGATCTCCTGGGTCTTGATCACGCCTTCCGGGTTGATGATGAAGGTGCCGCGCAGGGCCAGGCCTTCTTCTTCAATGTGCACGCCGAAGGCGCGGGTCAGCTTGTGGGTCGGGTCGCCCACCAGCGGGAACTGGGCCTTGCCCACGGCCGGCGAGGTTTCGTGCCAGACCTTGTGCGAGAAGTGGGTATCGGTGGTGACGATGTAGACCTCGGCACCGGCCTTCTTGAATTCGGCGTAATGGTCAGCGGCGTCTTCGATCTCGGTCGGGCAGTTGAAGGTGAAGGCGGCCGGCATGAAGATCAGGACGGACCACTGGCCCTTCAGGCTGTTGTCGGAAACCTTGATGAACTCGCCGTTGTGGTAGGCATTGGCTTCGAACGACTGGATCGGAGTGTTGATCAGGGACATCGTTTTTCCTCTGGGTGAAGGGGAGTGGGTGAATCGACAGGAGCTAGGTTACCGATTCCGCATCGATAAGAACAATGCATTGATTTCATCTATTCAATAGATGCGATCTATTGAAATTCAATGGGCAGCTTGCCAGTTGGACGCTAGTCGTAATGCAACTATCTGTATATAAAGGAAAATTTCCTGAGCCGGCAGCGTGGGCCTGATAGCCCTTCCTTATCCCGGCCCGGGTAACCTGAACGAACCCCGCTTTGTAGAGTCGAGCTTGCTCGACTGCTTTTGCCTTGTAGAGTCGATCCATGCTCGACTGCATTGCCGAAGCAGTCGAGCAAGCTCGACTCTACAATTGCGGCATGTCCTTTGAATCCGAATCCTCGCTGCGCCAGGTCGTGGCCGCGGCCAGCGCCCGGCTTGGCGGCCTCGACGCCCGCCACGAGGCCGAACTGCTGCTGCTGTACGTGCTGGAGCGCCCGCGCAGCTGGCTGTTCGCCCACGCCACCGATCCGCTGCCGGAAGCTGAACAGGCCGCCTTCGAGGCGCTGCTGGCCCGCCGCATGGCCGGTGAACCGGTGGCCTACCTGACCGGCCGCCGTGGCTTCTGGACCCTCGATCTGGACGTCGACGCCGCTACCCTGATCCCGCGCCCGGAAACCGAGCTGCTGGTGGAACTGGCGCTGGAGCGCCTGCCGCTGGACCGCGCCCTGCAGGTAGCCGACCTCGGCACCGGCAGCGGTGCGATTGCCCTGGCCGTGGCCAGCGAACGGCCGCAGGCGCAGGTGCTGGCCACCGACGCCAGTACTGCCGCACTGGCCGTCGCCGCGCGCAATGCCACGCGCCATGAACTGCGCAACGTGCGCTTCGCCGAAGGTGGGCGTGACTGGTATGCGCCGCTGCAGGGCGCGCGCTTCGACCTGATCGCCAGCAATCCGCCCTATATCGCCAGCGACGATCCGCACCTGCAGCAGGGCGACCTGCGCTTCGAACCGGCCACGGCACTGGCGTCGGGCGTGGATGGCCTGGACGACATCCGCGCCATCGCCGAAGGCGCCTGCGCGCACCTGCAGCCCCGAGGCTGGCTGCTGGTCGAACACGGCTGGGACCAGGGCGCGGCCATCCGCGCGCTGTTCGACGCCGCCGGCCTGGCCGAGGTAAGCACCGCGCAGGACCTTGAACAGCGCGACCGGGTCACCCTGGGGCGGCGACCGGCCTAGAATGGGGGTTCTCCTGCCAGCGGCAGGGCACCACCACGGAGCTGCAAGCATGCGTACGCTGTACCCCGCCATCACCCCCTACGACGTCGGCACCCTGAAGGTCGACGACCGCCACACGCTGTACTTCGAACAGTGCGGCAACCCGGACGGCAAGCCGGTGGTGATGCTGCACGGTGGCCCGGGTGGCGGCTGCAGCGACAAGATGCGCCAGTTCCACGACCCGGCCAAGTACCGCATCATCCTGTTCGACCAGCGCGGCGCTGGCCGCTCCACCCCACACGCGGACCTGGTCGACAACACCACCTGGGATCTGGTGGCCGATATCGAAAAGCTGCGCGAGCACCTGAAGGTGGATCGCTGGCAGGTGTTCGGCGGCAGCTGGGGGTCGACCCTGGCGCTGGCCTACGCCGAAACCCACCCGCAGCGGGTGACCGAACTGGTACTGCGCGGCATCTTCATGCTGCGCCGCTGGGAACTGGAATGGTTCTACCAGGAAGGCGCCAACCGCCTGTTCCCCGATGCCTGGGAGCATTACCTGAAGCCGATTCCGGCCGTCGAACGCCATGACCTGATCTCGGCGTTCCATCGCCGCCTGACCAGCGAAGACGAAACCACCCGGCTGGAAGCGGCCAAGGCGTGGGCGGTGTGGGAAGGCGCGACCAGCTTCCTGCACGTGGACGACGACTTCATCAACAGCCACGAAGACCCGCACTTCGCCTTGGCGTTCGCCCGCATCGAGAACCACTACTTCGTCAACGGCGGCTTCTTCGAGGTGGAAGACCAGCTGCTGCGCGACGCGCACCGCATTGCTGATATTCCCGGCGTGATCGTGCACGGCCGCTACGACGTGGTCTGCCCGCTGGCCAACGCCTGGGACCTGACCAAGGTGTGGCCGCAGGCGAAGCTGGAAATCACCCCGGCGTCGGGTCATTCGGCGTTCGAAGCGGAGAACGTGGACGCGCTGGTGCGCGCCACCGACAGCTTCGCGTAATGCCGAAGGGGTCAGATCCCTTTCCCACGGAAAGGGCTCTGACCCCGTGCGCAAGCATCCACGCATGGCGTGGATCTACTGCGGGTCGCATCCACGCGTGGCGTGGATCTACCAGTGCCCGGCCAGCAGGGCTTCGGCCAACACCTGCAGCTTCGGTGAGTGCTGCCGCGACGGCGGGTAGATCAGCGACAGGGCGCGGCTGCGGCCTTCGAACGGCTGCAGCACGCGCTGCAGGCGGCCGTCGGCCAAGGCGTCGGCCACGGCGAAATCCATCACCTGCACGATGCCGATGCCGGCGATGGCCGCTTCCACCAGCGGGTCGCCGCTGTCGAACACCATGCGGGTGGCGGGCGCCATTTCGCTCAGCTGGCCGTTCTGCATGAACTGCCAGTCCACCACGCGCCCACTGCGCAGATTGCGTACCGCCAGGCAGGCGTGGGCCTGCAGATCGGCCACCTGCACGGGCGTGCCGCAACGGGCCAGGTAGGCCGGGCTGGCCACCGTGACCCAGCGCAGCGGTCGCAGCGCGCGCGCCACCATGCGCTGGTCGGCAATCGGGCCGGTGCGCAGGGCCGCATCGAAGCCTTCTTCCACCAGGTCCACCAGCCGGTCGCTGAGCACGGCCTCCACCTGCAGCTGCGGATGCCGTTCCAGCAGTGGCCCCAGCATCGGCACCAGTACCTTGCGCCCGAACATCGAGGGCGCGCTGATCTTCAGCACGCCCGAGGGCATGCAGGGGCGATCGGCCAGTTGCCGCTCGGCGTCCTCCAGCCCGCACAGCAGCGGCGTTACCTGGTCCACGAACTGGCGGCCATCCGGGGTCAGCGCCACGTTGCGGGTATTCCGCTGCAGCAGCTTCACTCCCAGCGCGGCCTCCAGCCGCCCAATGGCGCGCGACAGGCCCGACTGACTCAGCCCGAGCTGGCCGGCGGCCACGGTGAAACTGCGCGCTTCGGCCACTTGGACCAGCATGCGCACGGCGTTGAGATCGGTTGACGGTCCATTCATGCGAAAAATCATCGCAGATATCGATGCGAAGGGGTTTATTGATCGTGCTGCATCAATGAGACTGCGCTCCCCCTTTGCTCCAGACCGCCGATGCCTCCCCTCAAACACCCCCGCTGGGCGCTGACCCTGCTTGCCACCGCGCAGCTGATCATCGCCCTGGATGCCACCATCATCTTCGTCGCCCTGCATGACATGGGCCGCGCGCTGCAGATCAACGCGCAGCAGCTGCAGTGGGTGGTCAGCGCCTACACCGTGGCGTTCGGCGGTAGCCTGCTGCTGGGTGGGCGCACGGCCGACCTGATCGGGCGCCGCCGCTTCTACCGGCTGGGCATGCTGCTGTTCGCACTGGCTTCGTTGCTGGGCGCGCTGGCACCCAATGCCACGCTGCTGATCATCGCGCGTGCGGCACAGGGCATCGGCGCCGCGCTGTTGTTCCCGGCCACGCTGGCGCTGATCAACACGCTGTATGCCGAAGGCCCGGTGCGCAACCGCGCGCTGGCGATCTGGAGCATGGCCAGCGCGGTCGGCCTGGCGCTGGGCACCCTGCTGGGCGGGGTGTTGACCCAGGTCTTCGGCTGGCCGGCGGTGCTGGCGGTGATCGTGCCGCTGGCCACCGCTTGTGCCATCGCCGCCGGTGCGTGGCTGCCGGCCGATGGGCCGCGTGCGCAGGGCCGTTCATTCGACCTGGCTGGCTGCATCACCGTCACCCTGGGCGGCAGCCTGCTGGTGACCACCCTGGTGCAGGGGCCGGAATGGGGCTGGACCGCACCGGCCACGCTGGGCTGCCTGGTGCTGTCGGCGCTGTTGCTGGTGGCCTTCGTGCAGATCGAGCAGCGCAGCCGCGATCCGCTGATGCAGTTCGCGCTGCTGCGCCTGCCGGGCCTGCGCGCGGCGCTCGGCCTCACCTTCGCCTTCATGAGCAGCTATGGCGTGCAGTACTACTTCATGGCGCTGTACTTCCAGGATGGCTACGGCTGGAGCCCGCTGCAGGCCGGTCTGGCATTCCTGCCGGCCACGGCGGTGTGCACGCTGGGCATCCAGTTGGCCGAGTGGGCCTTGCAGCGCTGGAGCGCACGCAAGGTGCTGGTGCTGGGCCAACTGGCCGGTGCCCTGGGCATCGCCTGGGTGGCGGCCACACTGCCGCACGGATCGAACTTCTGGCCGCTACTGCCGGGCGTGGTGGTGTTGAGCATCGGCCAGGGCATGACCTGGACCTCGATGTGGATCGTGGCCGGGCAGGGCGTGCCGGCCGCGCAGCAGGGCGTCGCATCTGGCATGGCCGCCACCGCGCAGCAGATCGGCGGCGCACTGGGCCTGGCGGTGCTGGTGATGGTGGCCAATGCCGGCGCCGGCGCGGCGGGTTCGGCCACTGCGTTGGATGGCCTGGTGCACGCCGAATACGGGGCCGCGTTGTTCGCCCTGTTCGGTGTGCTGATCGCGCTGGGCCTGCGCCCGGCAACGGTAGACTCGAACGCCCCTGCCTGCCTGGCCAATGACGCATGATCGAACTGCTGGACCTGGAACAGACGCTGCAGGCCTTCGCGGCCTGCAATGACGACCACGACGTGTATGCATCCTTCGGCTGGGTGCATGCCAGCGAAGGCGATCTGCTGCAGGCCCGCTTCTGGCTGCCGCCCGACGAAGACACCGCCTTCGACGATGACAGCGAGGTGCCGGCCCAGGCGCGTGCGCTGGGGCTGACCCCCTACCTGGAGCCGGCCACGTTTGCCGACGTGCTGGACGTGCAGAAGCGCCAGCATCCGTTGTCCGGCCTGGCCGACTACGCAGCGGCGCTGGCCTACTACCACGAGTACGACGCGTTCCAGCAGGTCGAGGGCATTGACGAGGCGCTGGGCGAAGCCACGGCCGACGCGCAGGCGGCGGCGCGCGCAGCCGGTGTGGGCGCGGGCATCTTCGCCGCGTTCGATCTGCAGATGGTGGCCTGCCCGGACGCTCAGCTGAAGGCCGCTGCACAGTGCGTGGCCCGTCTGCATGGGGTGCCGGTGGGCGAGGCGCTGGCACGTTGCCGTGCATTGCCGCTGCTACTGGGCGAAGCGCTGGACCGCAACCGCGCGCAGGCGATCAAGCAGGACTTCGAGGCGATCGGCGCGACCGTGCAGGTGCACGGGTTCAAGCCGTTCCCGTGGATGGACGCGCCCCGCCTGCGGTAGCGCCGGGCCATGCCCGGCGAGGCGCAACGCGGCGGTGGATTTCGATGCCGCCGGGCATGGCCCGGCGCTACCGTCCTTTGATTACGTGGATGGCGCTCATGCCGCCGCCAACAACGCCGGCTGCAATGCACTGAAGATCCGCGCCAACCGCTGCGCCCATGCCTGCTGGCCGGCGGCATCGGCAATCAGGTCCTGGCGGATCTCCAGTTCCACATGCACCAGCCCACGGTCTTCGCCGTGCACCGGCACCGCGTAGTCGCTGTTGCGGTTCACCGAATACGGTTCGTTGTCGCCCACCAGCAGATCGCCCTCGTTGCGCAGGGCCTGCAGCAGCGCCTGCGCGAAGCGGGTGTCCTGGTGGTACAGCACGCCGGCGTGCCACGGTCGCTGCACGCCGTTCATCGCCGGGGTAAAGCTGTGCATCATCACCAGCAGGGTCGGCCGGCCCGCATCGCGGCGCGCGTCCAGTTCGGCATCGATGCGCGCGTGGTAGGGCGCGTGGATCGCGTCGATGCGCTGCTGGCGCTGCGCTGCCGACAGCCCGGCGTTGCCCGGCACCACCGTGTGGTCGCTCACTTCCGGAATCAGCGTGGGCGAGGCCAACGGGCGATTGCAGTCGATCAGCAGCCGCGAATAGGTCTGTTCGATCGCCCAGGCATCGAGCAGTCCGGCCAGTGCGCGGGTGGTGCCGGCAATGCCGATGTCCCAGCCGATATGGCGATCCAGTTCGTGCTGCGGCAGGCCCAGCTGGGCCAGGCCGCGCGGTACCTGCTGGCCGGCGTGGTCGGCCAGCAGCAGGTAAGGCGACGCCCCCTGTGCGCGGTGGACGGTGTAGATGGCCGGGTCGTCGGCACCCAGCAGGGCCGGCAGCCCGTGCAGGTCGGCGTCAGCCACGCGGGCGCCCATCCAGGTGGTGTTCGATCATCCACAGCCCGGCCCACAGCTTGGCGTCCAGCTCGTAGCCTTCGCCCATCTTCTGCACCAGCCAGGCTGCCGCGTCGCTGCGCGGGATCTCGTGCACGGTGATGTTCTCGCTGTCATCGCCGCCACCGCTGCCCACCCGGCGCAGGCCGGTGGCGCGCACGAAGGCGATCTTCTCGCTGCTGGCGCCGGACGAGGTCGGGCCGATCATCAGCACTTCGGCATGGTCGGCGGTCCAGCCGGTTTCTTCTTCCAGCTCGCGCACCGCCGATGCTTCAATCGATTCGCCCGCATCCACGTCGCCGACCAGGCCGGCCGGCATTTCGATGGTCGGGGCCTGCAGCGGCACGCGGAACTGTTCGACGAACAGCACCTTGTCCTCGGGGGTGACCGCGATGATGATCGCGGCCAGGCCGCCGGCGTGGGTGCGTTCGCTGTACTCCCAGGTGCCGCGCACCACCATGCGCTGGTACTTGCCTTCGTAGACGACACGCGGTGCTTCAGTGTTGCGCTGGCTCATGCGGGCTCGCTGGGTGTGGGAAGAGGGTCGGCCATGCCGGTGGCGGCGAACAGGCGGCGCCGGGTCAGTGGCCCGAAACGCAGGGTCTGGCACAGGCCATCCAGCAGCTCCGGGTCGGCGGGCTGGCGCAGCAGGCCCGGTGCGCTGCCGTCCAGCGGCGCGTCCAGGGCAATGGTGGTCAGCTGCCGCCACAGCAGGGCGTGCTCGCGCTGTTCGCGCAGGCGCACGGCCATCTGTGCCGCACCGCGCAGGCGCAGGAACGGCACTTCGTCGATACGTTCAAACAGCGCATCCATGCTGCCGAAGTGGGCCAGCAGCACCGCCGCCGATTTGGCGCCCACGCCGCTGACGCCGGGAATGTTGTCCACCGCATCGCCGCACAGCGCCAGGTAGTCGGCAATCTGGTGCGCATGCACGCCGTGGCGGGCCTTCACCCCGGCCACGTCCCAGCGCTGGTTGCGCGCGTAGTCCCACTGCTCGTCGTGGTCCAGCAGCAGCTGCGACAGATCCTTGTCGGCGGAAATGATCACCCCGCGGTGGCTGCCGCGGTGGCGGTGCAGGGCGCTGCCGATCAGGTCGTCGGCCTCGAAATCATGATGGGCCAGCACCGCCAGCCCCAGCGAGGCGCACAGCGCCTTGCAGTGCACGAACTGGCGCTTCAGCGCTTCCGGTGCCGGGTCGCGGTTGGCCTTGTAGGCCGGGTACAGGCGGTGGCGGAAGCCGCTGTCCAGGGCTTCGTCGAAGGCGATGGCGATGTGCCGGGGGCGCTCGCGTTCCAGCAGGTCCAGCAGGAAGCGGGCAAAGCCATGCACGGCATTGGTCGGCCAGCCCTGGCTGTCCTGGAACTCGTCCGGCAGCGAGTGCCAGGCGCGGAACACGTAGATGCTGGCATCGACCAGGTACAGCGGCGGCGCGGGCTGGGCGCTCACGGCATTCACGGTGCGGTCCAGTCCTGCAGCAGGGCCGCCGCATCCGGGCGTTCGCGCTCGGGCACGGCCGCCTTCGGCGTGCCGATATGGATGAAGCCGGCAATCCGCTCGCCGTCGGCCAGGCCCAGGTGCGCGTGCACGGCCGGGTCGAAGGCCATCCACGCGGTCAGCCACTGGGCGCCGAAGCCCAGCGCCTGCGCGGCCTGCAGCAGGGCGAAGCAGACGCAACCGGCGGTCATCAGCTGTTCCTGCTCGGGCACCTTGGCGTCCGGGCGCGGGCTGGCCACCACCACGATCACCAGCGGGGCGTGGCTGAAGCGCTGCCGGTCCTTCTCGAACACGGCATCGCCGGCGTGCGGATCGCGCTCGCGGCTGCGTTCGGCCAGGAAGTCGCCCAGAGTGTGACGCGCATCGCCGGCGATCTTCAGGAAGCGGAACGGCACCCGCTTGCCATGGTCGGGCACGCGCACCGCCGAGGTCAGCATGCGCAGCACGGTGGCCGGGTCCGGTCCGGGTTCGCCCAGCTGCCGCGAGGGCACCGAGCGGCGGGCATCCAGGGCGAGCAGGGCAGCGGGGTCGGGCATGGAGTCTGAACCGGTCATCACGGGCACATGATTATAGTCGGGGTGGTTGATGACGCCCGTCGTGTCGCGTCTGCCATTCAAATAACAAACTGTGATGAACGTCATGCCACTGGCGCGGCGCCCGACGCCGCTTCCCCTCGCCTCGCAGGCCCCGCACGGCTTACGATACCCGTCTTGCCGGGCCGCCGGTCGTGAGGTTTGAAGTGAGGACTGTTTCACTGTCCGTGACAGGCTGGCCGGCCTACCATCGGCGTACCGGTGCATGGGGTGCACCGGCCGTCGCGATGTCCATGATGTCAGTCGCAACAGAGAAGGTGGGGAGCCTTCCCGAATGATGAGCGCGCCCACTCCGATGGGATCGCCGGGTCGTGACCCGGCCCAGCTTCAGCTTGCCCGGGACATGGTCCTGCCGGCGCTGTGCCAGGCATTTGCCGCGGCACTGGCCCGCTTCGACGATGCCCTGTTCGACCGTGCCGGCAATGCCGGCGCGTCGCAGCTGCTGTTCCTGGATGCCATGCGTGAACTGCGCCGCCGTCGCGCCGAGATCGAGGCCGCCTATGCCGGCCACCTGCAGCGGGCCTGGGCCGCACTGGCCACGGGCGAACCGCTGTCGGCCGAGGCCACCCTGTCCGGGCCGGCCGAAGAAGGCCTGAGCCTGATTCCCGAACATGTACTGGAATCGCGACTGGCCGTGCGCAACTTCGCCACGGTGCTGCTGCGCGATTTCAAGCCGATGCTGGCGCGCCTGGACCGCCGGCTGGGCTGGCTGGTCGGCGCCGGCGAACTGGATGCCGACCGCAATCCGGTCAGCCCCGAGCATCTGGGTGTGGCCATCCACGAGGCGTTCGCGCACTGCGAGCTGGCCCCGGAAGTGCACCTGGTGCTGATCAAGCTGTGCGAGCGCGACCTGCGCGTGCCGGTGGGGCGCATCTACGAAAAGCTGGACGAACAACTGGCCGCCGCCGGGGTGATGCCGCAGATGGGCGCGCCGCGTCGTGCCCCGTCCGCCGCGCCGTCGCGCCCGCCGCCGGGCCTGGACGATCTGGTCGAACAGCGCGCCGCGCCTGGCTTCGACACCGATTTCAGCGACGAGGAACAGGCCGCGCCGGCCTGGGCGCAGCGCTTTGCCGCGCGCTGGTCCGAGCGCCGTGGGCACATGCAGCAGCACCTGGGCGAGGAAGAAGGTCCGGCCGGTGAAGGCTACGGCGGCCAGCAGGGCATGCTGCTGGAAGCCCTGCACGAACTGCTGCAGCAGACCCGCCACGTGCGCGAAGACGCAACGTCGGCCGCGCAGGTGGCCGTGGGCCAGCATCGCCCGCTCAGTCAGCGCGAAATGATGTCGGTGCTGTCGCTGCTGCAGGCCACGCCCAGCGCCACGCTGCGGGCGGCCATCGGCGAAGACGGCGAATCGCTGGCGCAGCGCCTGAAGAGTGAAGTGCTGTCCAGCGCGACCCGGCTCGGCGCCGATCCCGGCCAGACCCGCCTGGACCCGCAGGACGAGGATGCGATCGATCTGGTCGGCATGCTGTTCGACGTGATGCTGGACGAGCGCGAGCTGGAAGGTCGTTCGCGCGAGCTGATCGGCCGCCTGGTGGTGCCGTTCGTGAAGGTGGCCATGCTCGACCGCCGCATGTTCGTGCAGAAGACCCACCCGGCACGCAAGCTGCTCAATTCGCTGGCCGAGGCCTGCGAGGGCAACACCGGCGAAAGCCAGGCCGAGCGCATGCTGATGGCCAAGGTGGAAGAAATCATCGAACGCCTGGTGGCCGAGTTCAACGAGAACCTGGCCATCTTCCTGACCCTGGAAGAAGAGTTCCGCGAATTCCTGGTGCAGCACCGCCGCCGCGTGGAAATTGCCGAGCGCCGTGCCGCCGAGACCCAGCGCGGCCAGGAAAAGCTGGAAATGGCCCGTAGCCGGGCCGGTGCCGAACTGGACCGGCGCATCGGCGACGCCACGCTGCCCTCGGCCATTGCCGAATTCCTGCGCCAGCCGTGGCAGCACCACCTGACCCTGGCGCTGCTGCGCGAGGGGGAAGAGGGCAGTTCGGTGGCCGAGGCCCTCAGCCTGGGCGATGGCCTGCTGGAAGAAGTGGCCGAAGCGCGCCGCCAGATCGTCGGCAAGCCGTGGCTGCAGGCCTGGCAGCCGGCGCTGGCCAAGGTGTTTGCCAGCGTGGGCGTGCACGGCGATGCCGCCAGCGCGGCGATCGATGCGCTGCACGACACGCTGCAGGGCATTGCCGAATCGCGCCCGGAACTGCAGCGCGCGCTGCCGGAGCTGCCGCAGGTGGCGCTGCCGACACCGCCGGCGCCGGAAACGGCGGCCGTCGAACTGGGCGGGCAGGTGGATACCGACGATTTCGACAACGCCGACGCCGATCGCTTCCGCCGCATGGAAATCGGCAACTGGCTCGACTTCGTCGACAAGGACGGCAAGGTGCAGGCCGGCAAGCTGTCCTGGGTCAGCCCGATCTCCTCGCGCCTGCTGTTCGTCAACCGCCGCGGCGTGCGCTTCTGCGTGGCCTCGCCGGAAGAACTGGCGGTGATGGTGCGCCTGGGCCGCCTGCGCGCCCACGTGGACGATGGCGCCTTCGACAGCGCCATGCAGGGCGTGATCGACCGCCTGGACCCGGGCAGCGCCACCCTGCACTGAGCCGGGTACCCCTGCTAGGATCGGGAAAACTCACCGATCAGCGGGGACCTGCATGGCCGTGGCGTTGCTGGGGATGAAGGAGACCGCGCCGGGCGAACGGCGCGTGGCGCTGACGCCGGAAACGGCGAAGAAGCTGGGCGCACTGGGCATCACCGTCTGGTACCAAGCCGGCGCCGGCCTGGCCGCTGGTTTCCCTGATGCCGCCTATGACGATGCCGGTGCACGCGCGTTCGACGCGGCGCGCTGGCCCGAGATCGACATCCTGCTGTGCGTGCAGAACCCGCCGGCGGCGCAGTTGAACCCGCTCAAGCCCGGTGCCAGCGTGGTCGGCCTGCTCGCGCCGGCGGCCGATCCCGCCCTGGCCGCGCTGGCGGCCGACGACCGCCTGCGGCTGTTCCCGCTGCAGCAACTGCCGCGCACCACCCGTGCGCAGGCCATGGATGTACTCAGTTCGCAGGCCGGCATGGCCGGCTACAAGGCGGCATTGATCGCCGCAGACCGCGCGCCACGCTTCTTCCCGATGCTGACCACCGCCGCCGGCACGGTGCGCCCGGCCAAGGTGCTGGTGATCGGCGCCGGCGTGGCCGGGCTGCAGGCCATTGCCACCGTGCGCCGTCTGGGCGCACAGGTGGAAGGCTTCGATGTGCGGCCGGAAACCCGCGAGCAGATCCAGTCGCTGGGTGCGCGTTTCCTCGACCTGGGTGTGAGCGCGGTGGGCGAGGGCGGTTATGCGCGCGCGCTGACCGACGAGGAGCGCGCCGAACAGCAGCGGCGGCTGGGCGAGCACCTGCGCAGCGTGGACGTGGTGATCTGTACCGCCGCGGTGCCGGGGCGACCGGCGCCGACGATCGTCACTGAGGCCATGGCCGAAGGCATGGCGGCGGGCAGCGTGATTGTCGACCTGGCCGCCGAAAGTGGCGGCAACTGTGCACTGACCCAGCCGGGCCAGTGCATCGAACACCACGGCGTGGTGATCGACGGGCCGCTGCACCTGGCCAGTCGTGGCGCCACCCAGGCCAGCGAAATGTATGCGCGCAACCTGCTGAACTTCGTGGCGCTGTTCGTGCGCGAAGGACAGGTCGCGTTCGATTGGGACGACGAACTGCTGGCGAAAACGCGCTGGCAGCCGTGAACCGCGCGGGGTCAGAGCCCTTTGCCTCGGGCAAAGGGATCTGACCCCGTTTCCCCCAGGCCAGGGGGCGGATCCCTTTGCGCCAGCAAAGGGCTCTGACCCCATTCCCGGCGCCTTACCGCGGCTTCGCCGGCGGCGGGTTGTCGCGCACCCAGTCGCTGCGCTGCTCGGGCGTCATCTGCGACCAGCGCTCGCGCAGCGCATCGCGCTGGGCCGGGCTCAGCTGGCGCATCTGCCCGAACAGGGCGCGGGCCTGCTCGCGCTGTTCCGGGCGCATGTGCTCGAAGCGGCGCAACCCGCGCCGCGCCTTGTCGCGTTCTTCCGGGCTCATCGACTGCCAGCGCTGGCCGTGCGACAGCATGCGCTGGCGCTGCGCGGCGTCGGCGCCGTTCCAGCGGTCGCGCAGTGGCGCCAACAGGGCCTCACGCTGGGCTGGGCTCAGCTGTTCCCACGCCGGCAGCGGCGCAGCGGGGGCCACGCGCGCGGGCGCGGCCGGTGCGGGGGACTGGGCCAGCGCTGGCGCCGCCGGCAGCACGGCCAGGGCGATCAGGATCGGCAGGGTTGAAACTCGCAGCATGGTTCACTCCATCGCCAGGTCGGTGTCGCCCAGCCACAGGTACAGATCGGGATTCTCGTCGTACAGCGCGCCGTTGTCGTCCACCGCGGCCACGGCAGGCGGCGCCACCGGCGCAGTATGCGGGGCGGTACCGGTGAACTGCACGCCGATGCCCAGCGCAACCACCAGCGAACACGCGGTGGCCAGCCACCAGCGGCCACGGTCGCGGCGCGCCCCTGCAGCACCGTGCCGGGCCTGGCGCAGCCGCGCCAGGGTGGCCGGGGAAAGCGACTGCAGCGCGTGCACGTGCAGGCTGCGCAGGGCGTCGTCGGAAGGCAGGGAGCGGTTCACGGGTCGATCTCCAGATGGTCCTGCAGCGCCTGTCGGGCGCGTGCCAGATGGGTTTTGACGGCACCTTCGCTGCAGCCCATGGCGCGCGCGGTGGTGGCGCCGTCCAGGTCCTGCAGCACGCGCAGGGTGAAGGCTTCGCGCTGGCGGGCGGGCAGGGTGCGCAGTGCCTGCACCAGCTGCTGGTACTGCTGGCGCTGCTCGTGCGCCTGCGCCGGGTCCGGGCCGGGGTCGGCCCAGTCGATCTCGCCGCCGTCGGCGTCCTGGTTGTCGCGCCAGAACGGCAGGCGGAAGCGGCGTCGCCGCTGCATATCGATCACCCGCCGGCGCAGGATGCTCCAGAACAGCGGCGCCCACTCGGCGGCCGGCTTGTCGGCGTAGTCCAGCATGCGCATCAGCGCATCCTGCACGGCATCCAGCGCATCGTCGCGCTGGCGCAGGCCGGCTTCGGCGAAGCGGAACGCGCGCGGGCCGACGCCGGCCAGGAACGCCTCCAGCGACGCCGGCAAGGCCTCGCTGTCAGCGGTCGGAGGAAGAGGGCTGCTCACCAGCACAGGGTACGGTTCCTCGTTCACGGTCACCATCGACAACGCGTGAGCGCGGCCGCGGTTGACCGGGCCGCGCAGCGGGTTCAGCCCGTGGTTATGATGGGGCGACGAAGACAGAGCGGGAGGCGTTGCCGATGAGTGACGGGTTCGTGGCGCTGTACATCTTCATGCTGGCCGCCATTGCCGGCCACGTGATCATTTCGCGGGTGCCGGTCATCCTGCATACCCCGCTGATGTCGGGTTCCAACTTCATCCACGGCATCGTGCTGATCGGTGCCATGGTGGTGCTGGGCCACGCACAGACACCGCTGGAAAAGGCACTGGGCTTCCTGGCCGTGGTACTGGGGGCGGGCAATGCCGCCGGTGGCTACGTGGTGACCGCGCGCATGCTGGAAATGTTCAAGCCCAGCGCGCCCAAGGGCGGCAAGGATGCAGCCAAGGAGCCGCAGGCGTGAACATCAGCACGGTTGAACTGCTCGATTGGCTGGTCAAGGCCAGTTACCTGGTGGCCGCCACCCTGTTCCTGCTCGGCCTGCAGCGCATGGCCTCGCCGCTCACCGCGCGCAGCGGCATCCGCTGGGCCGGGCTGGGCATGCTGCTGGCCACCGCGGCCACCTTCTTCCTGCCCGAACTGCACAACGTGCCGCTGATCCTGGTGGCGCTGCTGCTGGGCGCGGGCCTGGCGTGGTGGTCGGCCGGCAAGGTGGCCGTGACCGACATGCCGCAGATGGTGGCGCTGTACAACGGCATGGGCGGCGGTTCGGCGGCGGCCATCGGTGCGGTGGAACTGCTGCGCTATGCCTTCCTGGCCCACCGCGATACCAGCCACTGGAGCGCGCAGGCGCTGGCCGACCTGGCCGCGCGCCAGCCCTCGGCCACCGTGCTGCTGCTGGCGGTGGTCGGCGCGGCCATCGGTGCGGTGTCGCTGTCCGGTTCGGTCATCGCCTGGGCCAAGCTCGATGGCCGCCTGGACAAGCGGGTGACCTGGCCCGGCCAGCAGGTGCTGAACCTGCTGGTGGCGCTGGCCGTGGTGGTGCTGGGCATCATCGCCGCCAGCACGCTCAGCACCTGGGCCATCGTCGGCTTCTTCGTGCTGGCGCTGGCCTTGGGCGTGCTGATGACGCTGCCAATCGGTGGCGCCGACATGCCGGTGGTCATCTCGCTGTACAACGCCTTCACCGGCCTGGCGGTGTCCTTCGAGGGCTACGTGCTGGGCAACGAGGCGCTGATCATCGCCGGCATGATGGTCGGCGCGGCCGGCATCCTGCTGACCCGGCTGATGGCCAAGGCGATGAACCGGCCGATCCGCAACGTGCTGTTCTCCAATTTCGGCGGCGGTGCGGCGGGCGAAGCGCAGGCGATCAGCGGGTCGCAGAAGCCGATCGATGCGGCCGACGTGGCCGCGATGATGGCCTTCGCCGAACGCGTGGTGATCGTGCCCGGCTATGGCATGGCCGTGGCCCAGGCCCAGCACAAGATCTGGGAACTGGCGCAGCGGCTGGGACAGCGCGGGGTGAAGGTGAAGTTCGCCATCCACCCGGTGGCCGGGCGCATGCCCGGGCACATGAATGTGCTGCTGGCCGAAGCCGGTGTCCCCTACGACCTGATCGCCGACATGGACGACATCAATCCCGAATTCGCCACCACCGACGTGGTGCTGGTGATCGGCGCCAACGACGTGGTCAACCCGGTGGCCCGCACCGACCCGGCCAGCCCGATCTACGGCATGCCGGTGCTGGACGTGGTGAACGCGCGTAACGTGGTGGTGATCAAGCGCGGCAAGGGCACCGGCTTTGCCGGCATTGAAAACGCCCTGTTCTATGCCGACAACACGCGCATGCTGTACGGCGATGGCGCCGAAGCCGCCGCCGCCTTGGTCAGCGAATTGAAGGCCCTGGACGGCGGGCATTGAGCGGAGGTTGCACCCGGTAGGTGCGGACCTTGGTCCGCACGCTCCTGGCGGTCAGCAATCGGCGCGCTCAGCGCGCCAGCCAGGCGCCGACCACCACGCCCACCGCCAGCCAGATCCATTCCATCGCCCCGTTGGCCAGGTTGGTCAGGGTCCAGGCCAGGTGCGGGCCCATCCGCAGCGAGGCATCCATCGGGTTCAGCCCGATCGAGCCACCCATCCACGCACTGGCAATGCTCCAGTACGCCACTGCGCTCACCAGCAGCGTGCCCAGCACCACCAGGGCAATGCGCAGCCGGCCCGGGCCCAGCGTGCCCAGGCGCAGCATGAACACCAGTTCCAGCGCGGTCACCACCGCCATCCAGCCGACCTGGCGGCCGGTCATCAGGGCCAGCAGCACCCAGGCCATGGGAGCAACAAGCAGGCCCAGCAGCAGCATGAAGGGCCAAAGCCAGGTCACGGTCCTGGCACGTGTGGCATTGGAGGACATCGAAGCTTCCTGAAGGTCAGCCACAGGATACTGTGGTTTGCCGCAGCGCACCGGCGTCGGTGGGGCGGGCGGGGTAGAATGCAGGCTTGCGCGGCCCGGTCCGCGGCCCCATATCGATCCCCATGTATTCCCGTAGCAGCGAACCTGTCCACTTCGAACGCGACTGCGAGGCCGTGATGGTCCCGCAGGGCGACACCGTCACCCTGCCTGCCGGCAGCTATGGGTACATCACCCAGGCACTGGGCGGCAGTTATTCGGTGTTTGTCGAAGGCAATCTGTTCCGCATCGCCGGCAAGGACGGCGACGCCATCGGCAAAGAGGCGCCGGCGCCGCTGGAGCTGCCCGACGACGCCACCGACGAGCAGGTCGAACAACTGGTGTGGCAGCAGCTGCGCACCTGCTTCGACCCGGAAATTCCGGTCAACATCGTCGAACTGGGCCTGGTCTACGAAGTGGAGATCAAGCACCTGGACGAAGGCCAGCGCGAGATCGACGTGAAGATGACGCTGACCGCGCCGGCCTGCGGCATGGGCGACATCCTGGTGGACGATGTTCGCAGCAAGCTCGAAATGATCCCGACGGTGGCCCAGGCCGACGTCGAGCTGGTGTTCGACCCGCCGTGGAACCAGCACATGATGTCCGAGGCTGCGCGGCTCGAAACCGGCATGCTTTGACCCACGGCCCCGCAACTGGCGGGGTCGGTACTACCCGCAACCAGAACAGGAATCCTCCGGTGTCCCAGTCCATCCCCAGCTTCGCCGTTACCCGTTCGGACCACCCGCGCAGCGCTGAAGAGCGCGCCCAGATCCTGGAGAAGCCGGGCTTCGGCCTGCACTTCACCGACCACATGGTGGAAGTGCGCTGGGACAAGGATGCCGGCTGGCACAACGCCAACGTGCGTGCCTACGGCCCGCTGCAGCTGGACCCGGCCGCCGCCGTGCTGCACTACGGCCAGGAAATCTTCGAAGGCATCAAGGCCTACCGCCACGCCGACGGTTCCATCTGGACCTTCCGCCCGGACGCCAACGGCCGTCGCCTGCAGCGCTCGGCCCAGCGCCTGGCGCTGCCGGAACTGCCGGTGGAGATCTTCGTTGAATCGCTGAAGCAGCTGATCGCGCTGGACAGCGCCTGGGTGCCGTCGGCCGACGAATCCAGCCTGTACTTCCGTCCGTTCATGATCGGCGACGAAGCCTTCCTCGGCGTGCGCGGCGCGCACAAGGCCGGCTACTACGTCATCGCCAGCCCGGCCGGTCCGTACTTCGCCAAGGGCGTTGCCCCGGTCTCGATCTGGCTGTCCACCGAATACGCGCGTGCGGCCAAGGGCGGCACCGGTGCGGCCAAGTGCGGCGGCAACTACGCCGCTTCGCTGCTGCCGCAGCAGAAGGCGCAGGCGCAGGGCTGTTCGCAGGTGCTGTTCCTGGACCCGGTGGAAGGCAAGTACCTGGAAGAACTGGGCGGCATGAATGTCTTCCTGGTCTACAAGGACGGCACCCTGGTCACCCCGGAACTGTCGGGCAGCATCCTGGAAGGCATCACCCGCGAAAGCATCCTGCAGCTGGCGCGCGACCGCGGCATGAAGGTCGAAGAGCGCAAGGTCACCATCGATGAGTGGAAGCAGGGCGTGGCCTCGGGCGAGATCGCCGAAGTGTTCGCCTGCGGCACCGCCGCGGTGGTCACCCCGATCGGCCAGCTGAAGGGCGAAGGCTTCTCGGTGGGCGACATCAACGCACCGGCCGGCGAAGTGACCATGTCGCTGCGCAAGGAACTGACCGACATCCAGTACGGCCGCCTGCCGGACCGCCACAACTGGCTGGTCAAGCTGGGCTGATCGCCCTCCGCGCGTCCGTAGAGTCGAGCTTGCTCGACTGCTCTCCGCTTTGTTTCCCCAGAAAGCCCGTCCCCGCGACGGGCTTTCTGCGTTGTGGCAACCCATCCCGGCAGCGCAGGTGCCGATGTCGGCAAAGACATCGCAGGACAGCCCAAGTCCCAGTCATGTCCGTGCACGTGGCGTGAAAGTTCCTTCACCTTCACAAACCCTCCACACAGGAAGTCTCAGAACAGACATTTCATGTTGCTGAAAAGACACTGAAAATCTTGTGGTGTCCGGATCGAGCCTTTAGCGTCATCTGACAGCGGATCGACAGGGGAATCCGCTGGCTCACCGGACGCCGAGCCGCGCCCTCGTTCCTTGCCAAGCGCTCGCGCCGGTGCTTCTGCCGATTCCGGCATTCACACCACTAGAAAGGGAAATTCCGATGTCCCAGGTTTCGCATCTGCGTGCGCGCAAGTCGTGGGTGGTTCTCAGTGCGTCTGTTGTCACCTCCCTGCTGCTGGCCGCCCCGGCCTTCGCCGGTGACGTCCAGCTCAGCGGCCTGCAGTCCGCCGCGACGCACCAGCGTTTCATCGTGAAGTACCGTGAAGGCAGTGCCCCGGTGGCCAACACCACCGCACTGGCCTCGTCCCTGAAGACCGCTGCGGCCGGCCTGTCCAGCAGCCAGGGCCGCGCCCTGGGCCTGCAGGAAGTCCGCAAGCTGGCCATCGGCCCGACCGTGGTCAAGACCGACCGCGCGCTGGACCAGGCCGAATCCGAGCTGCTGATGCGCAAGCTCGCCGCCGACCCGAACGTGGAATACGTGGAAGTCGACCAGATCATGCGGCCGACCCTGGTGCCCAACGACGCCCGCCTGAGCGAACAGTGGGGCTTCGGCACCTCCAACGCCTCGATCAATGTCCGCCCGGCCTGGGACAAGGCCACCGGCACAGGCGTGGTCGTGGCGGTGATCGACACCGGCATCACCAACCATCCGGATCTGAACGCCAACATCCTGCCCGGCTATGACTTCATCAGCGATGCCGCCATGGCCCGCGATGGCGGCGGCCGTGACAGCAACCCGAACGACGAAGGCGACTGGTATGCCGCCAACGAATGCGGCACCGGCTACCCGGCTTCAAACTCCAGCTGGCACGGTACCCACGTGGCCGGCACCATCGCCGCGGTGACCAACAACAGCACCGGCGTGGCCGGTACCGCCTTCAACGCCAAGGTCGTGCCGGTGCGCGTGCTGGGCAAGTGCGGCGGTTACACCTCCGACATCGCCGACGCGATCGTCTGGGCCTCCGGTGGTACCGTCAGCGGCGTGCCCGCCAACGCCAATCCGGCCGAAGTCATCAACATGTCGCTGGGTGGCAGCGGCAGCTGCTCCACCACCTACCAGAATGCAATCAACGGTGCGGTTGGCCGTGGCACCACCGTGGTGGTCGCCGCCGGCAACAGCAACACCAACGTGTCCTCGGCCGTGCCGGCCAACTGCCCGAACGTGATCGCGGTGGCCGCCACCACCTCGGCCGGCGCCCGCGCCAGCTTCTCCAACTACGGCACCGGCATCGACGTGTCGGCACCGGGTGCCAACATCCTGTCCACCCTCAACACCGGCACCACCGTGCCGGCCAGCGCCAGCTATGCCTCCTACAACGGCACTTCGATGGCGGCACCGCACGTGGCCGGCGTGGTCGCGCTGATGCAGTCGGTGGCACCGAGCCCGCTCAGCCCGGCGCAGGTGGAAAGCATCCTGAAGAGCACCGCGCGTGCGCTTCCGGGCGCCTGCTCCGGCGGTTGCGGTGCGGGCATCGTCGACGCCGATGCAGCGGTCACGGCCGCCATCAACGGCGGCGGTGGCACCACCCCGGAACCGGGTGGCACCGTGCTGCAGAACAACGTGCCGGTGACCGGCCTGGGCGCGTCCAGCGGCGCCTCGCTCAGCTACACCGTGCAGGTGCCGGCCGGCAGCAGCCAGCTGCGCGTGGCCATCAGCGGTGGCAGCGGTGATGCCGATCTGTACATCCGCCAGGGCAGCGCCCCGACCGATACCACCTACACCTGCCGCCCGTACCTGAGCGGCAACAACGAGACCTGCACCGTGAACAGCCCGGCCGCTGGCACCTGGCACGTGCGGGTGAAGGCCTACAGCACCTTCTCGGGCCTGACCCTCAACGCCCAGTACTGAGCCCAAGTCCCTCTGCAAGGGCACGCCCCGGCTTCGGCCGGGGTGTTTTTTTCATGGGCGGCGGCTGCATCAAAGCGTCGCGGTGCAAGGTACTTGCTCCTGCTGGCCGCACGCGGCGATCTGTCAGGAGGGGATGATCCCCCCGATGCAGGACCGCAGGCGCCAGGGATGGCGCCTACGGGCCCCCATGGACGGGTTTACGGCGTGTCCTGCGTCGGGGGATCATCCCCTCAACCCAGCAGCAACCGAAACGCCGAATCCATCCGCGCGACAGCGCGCCGTGGAACCTCAGACCGATTCGAAGCGGTTGGCGGCCACGTTCTTGCGCACGTGCTGCGGGTCGAAGATGCGGCCGTTCATGGCGATGTATACGCCCGACGGCAGCGACTGCACCGCGCCGATGGCACAGCCGATGTTGAATTCGGCATCCGAACCGCGGAAGCGCGCCGGGCTGAGCGCACCGGTCATCACGATGGTCTTGTCGGCGATGGTCGACAGCACCTTGCCGGTCTGCACCATCGAATCGGTGCCGTGGGTGACCAGCACGTGGCGGGTCGGCTGCGCGGCGATGGTGGCCCGGATCAGCTCACGGTCCTCATCGTTGATGTGCAGCGAATCCTTGCGCAGGATCGGAATCACGTTGAAACGGAAGGTCACCCCCAGCTCGCGCAGGATCATGCCGATCTGCGGGTCGCCGATCTGGTAGTCCGACTTGTCGTCGAAGTAGATCTTGTCGATCGTGCCACCGGTGGTGACGACCAGGAGTTCTTCCATCATGTGCATGCGCGAAACCAGGGCTGGTACAGCGGCGCGGGGCCGGGAACACAGATGATACGGCCCGGCGGGCGCAGCGTCAGCGCCGCTTGCTGAAGCGGGCCCGCAGGCCGGGCAGGCTGGCGGCGAAGATCACCAGCAGCGCCAGCGCCACTTCGATCAGGGCCAGCGCGCGGGTCTGCGGGTGGCTCCAGGCGCTCATCACGCCGTGGCTGAACCAACCCAGCGCCAGCACCGAGGCCCAGAAGCCGGCCTTGCGCCAGCCCAGGCGCAGGGCGATCGCCAACGCCAGCGGCGGTGCGGTGAACACCAGTTGGGTCGCCAGCCAGTGCTTGTCATTGATGAACCAGCCCACGAACAGCGCGGCCAGGCCCAGCAGCGCCAGCAGCAGCACGGTATGGGGCGCGCGGTTCATCGGGCCAGGCGCTGCGCGATATCGGCCACGCGCCGGCCCAGCGCCCGCGCCAGCAGCGCTTCATCTTCGCTGGGCTGCGGGTCGTCTGCGGCGCCGGCCACGTGGCTGGCACCGTAGGGCGTACCGCCACTGGTGGTGTGGCTCAGCGCCGGCTCGGTGAAGGGGATGCCCACGATCAGGCAGCCGTGGTGCAGCAGCGGCAGCTGCATCGACAGCAGGGTCGATTCCTGGCCGCCGTGCATCGACGCGGTGGAGGTGAACACCCCCGCCGGCTTGCCGGCCAGCGTGCCGTTCACCCATTCGGCGCCCAGCCCATCCAGGAAATGCTTGACCGGCGCGGCCATGTTGCCGAAGCGGGTGGGGCTGCCCAGCAGCACGCCCTGGCACTCGGCCAGGTCCTGCACGCTGACATACGGGGCGCCTTCATCGGGCACCGGGGGCTGCGCGGTCTGGGTCACGGCGGCCACCGGCGGCACCGTGCGCAGGCGCGCGCTCATGCCCGGCACTTCGCCGATACCGCGCGCGATCTGGCGCGCCAGCCGTGCCACCGAACCGCCGCGGCTGTAGTACAGCACCAGGATTTCGCCCATCGTGCCCAGGTCTCCTCATCGTGTGGACGCCAGTATGGCTATCCTGCACGCATTCCGCATCGGGTACCCTTGCGCCGATGGAACCTCTGGATACGCTCAACCTGTGGATGGAGCGCGCGCGGGATCGCGCACGGACCGCCAGCTTCGGCCGCTTCCTCTGGCGGCGCTTTCTCGACGACCGCCTGTTCCAGGCCGCCGCCGCGCTGGCCTACACCACCGTGTTCGCGCTGGTGCCGCTGGCAATTGTCGTGTTCGGCGTGCTGTCGGCCTTCCCGGTCTTCGACCGCTGGAGCGACCAGCTCAGCGACTACGTGTTCTCCAACTTCGTGCCCAGCGCCGCGCGTGCGGCCGAAGGCTACCTGCGGCAGTTCTCGGCCAGTGCCGGCCAGCTTACCGCCGCCGGCTTCATCGCCCTGGTGGTGTCGCTGCTGATCACGCTCAACAGCGTGGAAGAAACCTTCAACCAGATCTGGCGGGTCGGCTCGACCCGGCCCAAGCTCACCCGCTTCCTGGTGTACTGGACCGTGCTGACCCTGGGCGCGATGCTCGCGGCCGCGTCGCTGGCGGTGTCGGCGCGGGTGCTGGCGCTGCCGCTGTTCGGCACTCAGGAAGGGCGCTGGCTGGCCGATCTGGGCCTGCGGCTGGCGCCGGTACTGATCGAATTCATCTGCATCATGCTGGTCTACCGCGTGGTGCCGCACCACACGGTGAAGTGGCGCCACGCGATTCCCGGCGCCGTGCTGGCCGCGGTGATGCTGGAACTGGTGAAGTGGGGCATCGGTGCCTACCTGGGCAGTTTCCAGTCGTACCAGAAGCTGTACGGCACCGTGGCCTTCGTGCCGATCCTGCTGCTGTGGATCTACCTGTGCTGGGTGGCCGTGCTGCTGGGCGCGTCGCTGGCCTCGTCCATGGCTGCCTTCCGCTACCAGCCGGTGGAACTGCGATTGCCGCAGGGCTACGAGTTCTATGGCCTGCTGCGCCTGCTCGGCCGCTTCCATTACGCGCGCGCCGCCGGCAAGGGGTTGGATGACGATGAAATCCTGCGCATGGAGCCGATGCTGACCGACTCGCTGCTGCAGGACCTGGTCTGCAACCTGCAGGACATCGGCCTGCTGCGCCGCGATGAACGTGGCGAGTGGCTGCTGGCGCGTGACCTGGAACAGGTCAGCTTGGCCGATCTGTACGAATGCACCCAACTGCGCATTCCGGTGGCCGAGCAGCACCTGCCTTACCGCGACGACAGTCTGGGCCAGGCCGCGCTGGCGGCGCTGGACGAACTTCGCCTGCCGCTGCGCGAGCGCTTGAAGCGGCGCGTCAGCGATATCTATTCCGCTCCCGGAGACACCCCATGATGCACAAAACCCCGTTGCTGCTGGCCCTGCTGCTGGCCCTGGCGGCCTGCAAGCCGGCACAGGAACCGGCGCCCGCGAGCAGCGCGCCGCCCGCGCAGGCGCCCACCCCGGCCGCACCGGCGCCGGTTGAAGAGACCCCGGCCGAGCGCACCACGGCCGAATTTCCCACCCTGAAGATGAAGGCGGTGGACGGCAGCGACTACGACCTGGCCGCCCATCGCGGCAAGTGGGTGGTGGTGAACTTCTGGGCGACCTGGTGTGCGCCGTGCCGCAAGGAAATGCCGGAGCTGTCGGCGCTGCACGCCATGCGCAACAACATCGAAGTGGTGGGTCTGGCGTACGAGGAAATCGAAGCGCCGCAGATGCAGGCGTTCCTGGGCAAGCACCCGGTGACCTATCCGATAGTGGTGGTCGATCCCTTCGACCCGCCGGCCGATTTCGCCATTCCGCGCGGGCTGCCGCTCACCCACCTGATCGCCCCCGATGGCAAGCTCGCGCACACCTTCCTGGGCCCGGTCACCGCCGCCGACATCGAGCAACAGATCGCCGCAGCCCGGTAGAGTCGACCGTTGGTCGACTGAAAACACGGCGGGGTCGGATCCCGTTGCCACGCAACGGGCTCTGACCCCTTCCCGGATCATCCACGCACGGCGTGGATCTACCGATCCTCAACCGGGAACTCTTCGATCGGCTTCAGCACGTCGTAGTGCTCGCGGTGCAGCTTGCCCTTCAATGCCGGCAGTTCCGGCAGCGGTGCATCCACCCGCGTGTCCGGCAGCCGGTCCAGCAGGTTGCGCACCAGGGTCAGCCGCCCCAGCCGCTGGTCGTTGAAATCCACCAGTGTCCACGGCGCCTGCTCGCGGTGCGTCGCCCGCAGCATCGCCTCGCGTGCTTCGGTATACGCGCTGTACTTGCTGCGCGATTTCAGATCCACCGGTGACAGCTTCCAGCCCTTCAGCGGATCCACGTGCCGCTCGGCGAAGCGCTTTTCCTGCTGGGCCTGGTCCACGCACAGCCAGTACTTGAACAGCAGGATGCCTTCATCCACAAGCAACTGCTCGAACACCGGTGCCTGGCGCAGGAAGCGCTGGTACTCGCCCTCGCTGCAGTAGCCCATCACCCGTTCCACGCCGGCACGGTTGTACCAGCTGCGATCCATCAGCACGATTTCGCCGGCGGCGGGAAGATGGCTGGCGTAACGCTGGAAATACCACTGGGTGGCTTCGCGCTCGGTCGGCTTGGGCAGGGCCACCACCCGGCACTGGCGGGGGTTGAGGTGCTGGCTGATCGCCTGGATCGCGCCCCCCTTGCCGGCGGTATCGCGGCCCTCGAACAGCACCAGCAGGCGCTGCCCGCTGTGCTGTACCCAGCGCGCCATCGCCGTCAGTTCCAGCTGCAGCGGCTGCAGCAGTGCGTCGTAGTCCTTGCGTTTCAGCTTGCCCATGGGTGCACCACGCGTGAAGGAACCCCGAGCCTAGCGCAGCGCTTGCCCAGCCGATGTCGACGCCGGGGTAGAGTCGACCGTTGGTCGACTACCGCGCGCAGCGCGGGGTTTCGCGGACGGTGACGGTAGAGTCGACCGTTGTTCGACCATCGCGCGCAGCGCGGGCTGTTCCTGGGCCCCTGCGAAGGGCAGTCGACCAACGGTCGACTCTACCCCGCCACGCCTGTCCAGCCGTGCTCACGCGCCAGCGCCTGCAGCAACGCGGACAGATCCACCGCAAACCCGGCCATGTCGAACACGCCGCTGCGCTCGCGCGCCTGCGCCACCTGCGCGCGCAGTGCCGACAGGGCCGCCGGGTCGTTGCCCAGCGCGCTGGCGGTTGCCACGAAGGCGGCATCGTCCGCCACGTTCATGGCCTGCAGGCCCAGGTGATGGTTCAGGCTGCCGGCCACGCGTGCGGCGAAGGTGTCGCCCGGGCAGGTCAGCACCGGACAGCCGGCCCACAACGCATCGGACGCGGTGGTGTGTGCGTTGTAGGGATGGGTGTCCAGGAACAGGTCGGCCAGGGCGTAGCGCGCCAGGTACTGGGGATGCGCGAGCTTGGCCATGAACACCAGCCGCGACGGGTCAACGCCCGCAGCCCGTGCGGCATCGCGCAGGCGCGCATCGGCCTTGCCCGGCCCGGACAGCAGCCACAGCACGCTGCCCGGTACCGCCTGCAGCACGGCAAAGGCGCGCGCCATGCTGCGCGGGTTGAGCTTGTAACTGTTGTTGAAGCAGCAGAACACCACGCCCTGTGCGGGCAGGCCGCAGTCGGCGCGGCTGGGCGCCGGTTCCACAACGCGGGTGTTGTCCGACGGCTGGAACGCGCGCGGCAGGCGCAGCACGCGTTCGCTGTAATGCGGTTCCAGCGCAGCGGGCAGGGCGAAGCCATCGGCCACCACGGCATCCAGCCACGCTGCACCGGACGTGCCTGGATACGCAAGCCAGTTCAGCTGCAGCGGGGCCGGGCGCATGGCCAGCACTTCCGGCGTGCCGCCGCCGCCCCAGCCGCGCAGGTCGAATAGCAGGTCGATGCCCTGCGCGCGGATGCGTGCGGCGGTCTCGGCGTGGCGCAGCCCGGCCACGTCATGCAGCGTGGTGGCCGCCTGCAGGCGTTGGCGGATGCGGCTGCCATCGTCGCGGTTCAGCGCAAACAGATGCAGCTGCAGCGCCGGATCGGCCCGCAGCTGCTCGAACAGCGCCACCGTCAGCAGACCGGTCGGATGGGCGCCGAAGCCGTTGGACAGGAATCCCACCCGCAACGGCCCACGCGCGCGCACCTGCGCCGGCGGCAAGGGGCGCACCGAGGCAGCCACGGCGGTTGCCCGGCTGCGCGCGCAGGCCAGCTGTTCGGCCGCGCTGGCGTCTTCGCTCAGGAAAGCAAACGGTTCAACCACGCCCTGGCCCGAGGCCACCGCACGGCGGACCTGCGCGGCCAGCGCATCCAGATCGCGCCAATCGCACAGGCGGCGCTGCCAGGCCAGGCGCTGGGCGGCAATGTAAGGCTCGCCCGGCATCAGGGTGTGCGCGCGCCGATAGGCGTCGGCGGCGCCTTCGGCATCGTTGGCATCTTCCAGCGCATGGCCCAGCCACAGGGCAATGCCCGGATGCTGCGGCGCCAGCGTGGATGCCTGGCGCAGCAGGGTGGCTGCATCGCCATGGGCGCCGGCCATCCAGGCCACGCGGCCCAGCCGTGCCAGCGCTTCGGGGTGGTCGGGGCGCAGCTGCAGTGCGCGCCGCGCGGCGTGTTCACCGGCGGCGATGTCGCCCGCCTCCAGCTCCACGTCGGCCAGCATCACCCAGGCAACGAAATCGTCCGGCTGGCGGGCCAGCGCCTGCTGCAGTTGCTGCCGTTGCTGCCAGGCCGACACCGTGCTCAGCCCGCCGAAAGCTGGGCCAGCGCGTCCACCTGGTGCTCGTGGTTCAGGCGCTGCAGCAGCGGGTCCAGATCGCCCGCCAGCACATTGGGCAGGTCGTACAGGGTCAGCCCTTCCACGCGATGGTCGGTGATCCGGCCCTGCGGGAAGTTGTAGGTGCGGATGCGCTGGCTGCGATCGCCGCTGCCCACCTGCAAGCGGCGTGATTCGGCCTGCGCGGCGTCCTGGCGCTGGCGTTCGGCATCCAGCAGCTGCGCCTTCAGGCGCTTCATCGCCTTGTCCCGGTTGGCGTGCTGGCTGCGCTCGGTCTGGCATTCCACCACCACGCCGGTCGGCACGTGGGTGATGCGGATGGCCGATTCGGTCTTGTTCACGTGCTGGCCGCCGGCACCGGACGAACGGAACGTATCGACCTTCAGGTCGGCCGGGTTGATGACGATCTCATCCACCTCGTCCGCTTCGGGAATGATCGCCACCGTGGCCGCGGAGGTGTGGATGCGGCCCTGCGATTCGGTGGCCGGCACGCGCTGCACGCGGTGCGTGCCCGATTCGAATTTCAGGCGCGAGAACGCACCGCGGCCGACCACGCGGGCCACCACTTCCTTGTAGCCGCCATGCTCGCCGGGGCTGTCCGATTCGATCTCGACCTTCCAGCCCTGGCGCTCGGCATAGCGGGCGTACATGCGGAACAGGTCGCCGGCGAATATCGCCGCTTCGTCGCCGCCGGTACCGGCGCGCACTTCCAGGAACAGGTTGCCGTCGTCGCGCGGGTCGCGCGGCACCAGCAGCAGCGCCAGTTCCTGCTCCAGTTCCTGCAGGCGCGCCTGGGCAGCGGCGATCTCTTCATCAGCCAGCTCGCGCAGGTCCGGATCGGCGCGCATGCCTTCGGCGGCCGTCAGGTCGGCCTTGGCGCGGGCTTCTTCGGCCAGCGCGGTGGCGATCGGTTCCAGTTGGGCGAATTCGCGCGAAAGATCGCGGAAACGGGCATTGTCGGCGACCACGTCGGGTTCGGCGAGCAGGCGTTCCAGTTCTTCGCGGCGCTCGGCCAGCGCTTCCAGCTTACGGCGCAGGGTCGGCGTCATCGGGTCTCACGGGGGGATGGTGGTAGCCCGGCGTTGCCGGGAACAGGCGCTGCGCGGCGCGGGTCAGCTCGGCATCGCCGCTGAGTGCGGCCGCGCGCAGGGCCGCAGTGGGCGGGTGCAGCAGGCGGTTGGTCAGGCCATGGGCCAGTAGTTCCAGGACTTCGTCGGCCGACTTGCCGTTGGCCAGCTGCTGGCGCGCACGCTCCAGCAGTTCGGCGCGGGTGGCTTCGCCGAACGCGCGCAGCTGCCGCAGCGGCGCCTGGTGGGCGCTGGCCTGCAGGGTTTCCACATAGCGCGACACCTGCAGGTCGATGATCGCCTCGGCCTCGGCGGCGGCCTCGCGGCGCCCGCGGCGGTTGTCTTCCACCGCACGCTCAAGATCGTCCACCGTGTACAGGAAGGCGTCGTTCAGCGTGGCGACATCGGCTTCGATGTCGCGCGGCACGGCCAGGTCGAACAGCAGCATCGGCTTGTGCCGGCGCGCGCGCAGGGCATTGGCCACGGCGGCGCGGTGGATCACCGGCTCACGCGCGGCGGTGGCCGAGAACACCACGTCGGCCTCGGCCAGATGGCGCTCCAGCTCGGTCAGCGGCAGGGCCACACCGCCGTGGCGGCTGGCCAGTTCCTGGGCATGGGCCAGGGTGCGGTTGGCGATCAGCAGGCGCCGCACCTTGCCTTCGCTCAGGTGGCGGGCGGCCAGTTCGATGGTCTCGCCCGCGCCGACCAGCAGCACAGTGGATTCATCCAGGCGCGCGAACGCGTTCTGCGCCAGGCGTACCGCCGCCGAGGCCACCGACACCGGGTTGGCGCCGACCTGGGTATCGGTACGGGCGCGCTTGGCCACCGAGAAGGTCTGCTGGAACAACCGGTCCAGGCGCTGGCCCAGCAGGCCGTGATCGCGGGCGGTGGACCAGGCGTCCTTCACCTGGCCCAGGATCTGCGGTTCACCCAGCACCATGGAATCCAGACCTGTGGCGACCCGGAACAGATGGCGTACGGCATCGGCGTCGGCATGCTGGTACAGGTAGCCCTGCAGATCGCCGGCCTGCTGCTGCAGCCAGTGGTCCAGCGCCTGCGCCGAATCGGCGACCGCGTACAGTTCAGTGCGGTTGCAGGTGGACAGCAGCACCGCCTCGGCGATCTGCGGGGTATCGCGCAGCGAACCGAGCGCGCGCGGCAGCGCCTCACCGGCGAAGGCTGCGCGTTCGCGCAGTTCCACCGGTGCGGTCTGGTGATTCAGTCCGAGCACCCACAGGGTCATTGTTCAGTTGCTTGCGATAAGCTGCTGGCCATTGGACGACATTTTAAGGCCCCGATGCCGACGATGCCCGCATTGATTCGCATCCCCAGTGTTCTGCTGCTGTCCCTGGCCTGTGCCCAGGCGGTGTCGGCAGCGCCGGCCAAGGCCCCCGCGCGGGCCCCAGCCGCCGAAGCACTGGCCCTGGAACCGGTGATCGCCGGCGAATTCGCCCTGCAGGCCGGCAAGCTGGCCGAGGCCGCGCGCTGGTACCTGCAGGCGGCCCAGCAGACCGACGGCGACGCTGGCCTGGCCGAGCGTGCCACCCGTATTGCCATGCTGGCCAACGAGGATGCCAATGCCGCAAAGGCGCTGGCCCTGTGGCAGCAGCGTGCCCCGGCCTCCCTGCCGATGCGCAGCGCCGCGGCCGCCCTGGCCATGCGCCAGGGCAATGTGAAGACGGCCCGCAGCGAACTGCAATCACTGCTGCAGGACCGCGACGAGCAGGGCTGGAAATTCGCCCTGGCCGCCCTGATCGGTGGCGGGCGCGATCCGGCAGTGCCGGCGCAGGTGCTGGGCGAGCTGGTCGATGCCAATGCCATTCCCGCCAGGATCGAGGCCTGGCAGGAGTTCGGGCGGCTGGCCCTGCGCATGGAAAAGCCGGAGCTGGCGCAGCGCATGATCGACGAAGTGGTGCGCCGCTTCCCGCAGGAACCGCGGGTGGCGCTGCTGCGCGCCAGCCAGTTGCAGCAGGCCGGGCAGACCGGGCAGGCGCTGACCCTGCTGCAGGGCGTGGAGCCGCAGACCCGCCAGGACCCCGAACTGCGCAACGCGGTGGCCATTGCCTATGACAGCCTGGGTCAGCCGGCCGCGGCTGAACGCGTGCTGGCATTCGGCCCGCAGGACGTGCAGACCTGGGGCATGCGCGCATCATTGCTGGCCAAGCAGGGCGACAAGGCCGCGCTGGGCAATCTGTACAACGAACTGTCGCGCCAGGCGGCCAAGCCCGATCCGGCGCAGCGCCTGCTGCTGGGCAAGATCGCCGAGTACCTGCAGCGCTATGCCGAGGCGGTGAACTGGTACCACAGCGTGCCCGGCGGTGAAGAACTGAGCGAGGCGCGCCTGCGTGCGGCCAACGCGCAGGGCCTGGCCGGTCGCCAGGACCTGGCCCTGCAGGAAGTGCATGCCATCCAGTCCGACGCGACGGTGGACGATGACGTGCGCCGCGATGCCTATCTGCTGGAAGCCGAACTGCGCCAGCGCGCCGACGATCTGCCCGGTGAGCTGGATGCCCTGGCGCGTGGCCTGGCCGCCTATCCGGATGAAAACGCGCTGCTGTATGCGCGCGCCCTGGCCTGGGAACGCCGCGACGATATCGCCCGTGCCGAGGCCGACCTGCGCAAGATCCTGGTGACCGAGCCGGAAAACGTGCCGGCGCTGAATGCACTGGGCTACACCCTGGCCGACCGTACCGGGCGTTACCAGGAGGCCTTGGAGCTGATCGACCGTGCGCGCGTGGCCGAACCGGACAACGCCGCCATCGTCGACAGCTACGGCTGGGTGCTCTACCGCCTGGGGCGCAACGAAGAGGCCCTGGTGCAGCTGCGCCGCGCCTGGACCCTGGCCAAGGACCCGGAAATAGCCGCTCACGTGGGCGAAGTGCTGTGGGTGCTGGGCAAGCATGACGAGGCCCGCCACTTCTTCGACGAAGCGGCCAAGCTGGACCCCGAGAACCGCGCGCTGCTGCGCGCCCGCGAGAAATTCAATCCATGAGTGTTTCCTCGATCCGCCCGCTGCTGCTGGCGGCGGTGACCCTGGCGGTCAGTGCCTGCACCAGCGTCGGCACCCAGAAGACCCCCGCGCCGGAAGTCGTCTACACCGTTTCGCCGGCCGCCGAGCGCGCCGAAGAGGCGCGCGTGCAGGCGCTGCGTGCGCAGCCGGATTACGCCTTCCAGGGCCGGGTCGCGGTCAGCAAGGGCAAGAACGGCGGCAGTGGCCGCATCGACTGGGTGCAGCAGGGCAGCGAGTACCGCGTGCAGCTGAGCGCGCCGGTCACCCGCCAGAGCTGGACCCTGCAGGGCGACGCCGTGCAGGGTGGGGCGCGGCTGGAAGGGCTGGGCGACGGCCCGCGCACGGGCGACGACGCGCGCCTGTTGCTGCTCGATGCCACCGGCTGGGACATCCCGGTCAATGAACTGTCCGACTGGACCCGCGGCCTGGTGCTGCGCGGCAGCGGCGAAAGTGCCGTGGAGCGTGATGCCGAGGGCCGCCCGCGGCGCATGCAGCAGGCCGGCTGGCTGATCCAGTACCTGGACTGGTACCCGGCGCAGGACGGACGCCCGGCCCTGCCGCGGCGCATCGAGGCCAGCCGCGAGGACGCCAAGGTGCGCCTGCTGGTGGACCAGTGGGGCGCCGACGCCCCATGACTGCGCAGATTGACGCCGACGGCTGGTCCTGGTGGCCGGCCCCGGCCAAGCTGAACCTGTTCCTGCATATCACCGGGCGCCGCGCCGACGGCTACCACGAACTGCAGACCGTGTTCCGGCTGCTGGACTGGGGCGACCGCATCGGCCTGCGCCTGCGTGAAGACGGTCAGGTACGCCGCGAAGGTGACGGCCTGGCCGGCGTGGCGGAAGACCAGGATCTGGCCGTGCGCGCCGCGCGGTTGCTGAAAAGTGCGGCAAATGTCGCCCAAGGCGCCGACATCATCGTCGAAAAGTGGGTTCCTGCGGGCGGCGGCTTCGGCGGTGGCTCGTCCGACGCGGCCACCGTGCTGGTGGTGCTGAACCGGCTCTGGCAGGCCGGCCTGGACGAAGATGCGCTGGCCGCGCTGGGCCTGCAGCTGGGGGCCGACGTGCCGGTGTTCGTACGCGGCCGCAATGCCTGGGCCGAAGGGGTGGGCGAGCGCCTGCAGCCGATCGCGCTGCCCGCGGCCTGGTATGTGATCGCCGAACCGGGCGTTCATGTTCCGACCCCGGCCCTGTTTGCTGACCCGGATTTGACGCGCGACAGCCCAGTTGCGAAAATAGAGGACTTCGCTTCCGGCGCTCTGGTCGGAAACGTGTTCGAGCCGGTGCTGCGCCGTCGCGAGCCTGCCGTCGAGGAGGTGCTTGCCGCGTTGAGCCGCATAGGCCGGGCACGTTTGACCGGGTCTGGAAGTGGTTGTTTCGTCGAGTTCGATTCGCAGGCTGCCGCAGAGCAGGGACGAGCGAAATTGCCGAAGGAGTTGCGGGCAAGGGTGGCAGCGGGCGTCATGCGTTCGCCACTGCTGGAAGCACTCGAGCAACACTGATTCATCACTGCAGGGGCGTCGCCAAGAGGCCCAAGGCACCAGGTTTTGATCCTGGCATTCGTAGGTTCGAATCCTACCGCCCCTGCCAATTGCGGCTGTGTCCGCGCCTTCCAGCGCATCGACCGCGCGGGACGTGGAAACAGCCGCGGTGTTGTCAGCAGCAAGGGCCCAACGGTCCTTGCCGCTACCGGATCCCCGCCACTCGTCCCCGCCCGAGACAATCATGATGCAAGAGTCCCCGAACCTGCTGGTATTTTCCGGCAACGCCAACAAACGTCTGGCGCAGAACATCTGCAAGGAACTGGGGGTTCGCCCGGGCAAGGCACTGGTCTCGCACTTCTCCGATGGTGAAGTGCAGGTGGAAATCGAAGAGAACGTGCGCAAGCAGGACGTCTTCGTGATCCAGCCGACCAGCGCGCCGAGCGCGGAAAACCTGATGGAACTGCTGGTGCTGATCGACGCGCTCAAGCGCGCATCGGTGAACAGCGTGACCGCCGTGGTGCCGTACTTCGGTTACTCGCGCCAGGATCGCCGCATGCGCTCCTCGCGCGTGCCGATCACCGCCAAGCTGGCGGCGAAGATGTTCAGCACCGCTGGCGCTGATCGCGTGCTGACCGTCGACCTGCACGCCGACCAGATCCAGGGCTTCTTCGATATCCCGGTGGACAACGTGTATGCGTCCCCGCTGCTGCTGGCCGACATCTGGCGCGCCTACGGCACCGAGAACCTGATCGTCGTTTCGCCGGACGTGGGTGGCGTGGTCCGCGCCCGCGCCGTGGCCAAGCGCCTGGATGATGCCGACCTGGCCATCATCGACAAGCGCCGCCCGCGCGCCAACGTCTCCACCGTGATGAACATCATCGGTGACGTCGAAGGCAAGACCTGCGTAATGGTCGATGACATCGTCGATACCGCCGGCACCCTGTGCGCTGCTGCCGCTGCCCTGAAGGCGCGCGGTGCGCTGAAGGTCGCCGCGTACTGCACCCACGCGGTGCTGTCGGGCCCGGCAGTGGACAACATCACCAACTCGCAGCTGGACGAACTGGTGGTGACCGACACCATCCCGCTGAAGGACGCCGCTCGCGTGTGCAGCAAGATCCGCCAGCTCAGCGTGGCGGAAATGCTGGCCGAAACGATGCGCCGCATCGCCTTCGGCGAGTCGGTCAGCTCGCTGTACGTCGATTGAGAATCCGCCCCTGCCGGCAACGGCGGGGGCATGCCCCGGATGCTTCTGGTCGCGGAAGCATCTTCAAACCGCCTCGCCGCACGGCAAGGCAACAACCTGAGTAGTCGAAAATGTCGAAGACCCATGAAATCAAGGTCACCAAGCGTGAACTGCAGCGTAAGGGTGCGAGCCGCCGCCTGCGTCACGCTGGTGTGATCCCGGCCATCGTGTACGGCGGCAACGCCGAGCCGGTCGCCATCAGCCTGGACCACAACGAAATCTGGCTGGCCCAGCAGAACGAGTGGTTCTACGCCTCCATCCTGGACCTGAACCTGGACGGCCAGGTGCAGAAGGTGCTGCTGCGTGACATGCAGCGCCACCCGTACAAGCAGCTGATCATGCACCTGGACTTCCAGCGCGTGAACGAGAACGAAGCCCTGACCGCTTCGGTGCCGCTGCACTTCATCAACGAAGAGACCTCGCCGGCTGGCAAGGCTGCCGACGTCGTGGTCACCCACGAACTGAAGGAAGTGACCATCACCTGCCTGCCGAAGGACCTGCCGGAGTCGATCGAAGTCGACCTGGGCGAGCTGAAGGCCGGTGACGTGGTGTACCTGTCCAACATCAAGCTGCCGAAGGGCGTGGAAATCCCGGCCCTGGCGCTGGGCAAGGACCACGACGACGCCATCGTCACCGCCAAGGCCGGCAAGGCCGACGCGGCCGACGAAGAAGCGGCTGCCGAGTAATACCCAAGCGGTGCCTGCCTTCGGGCAGGCACCGTGCTGGAAGGAACCATGGCAGGATTGCGACTGATCGTCGGTCTGGGCAACCCCGGATCGGAACACGCCCGGACCCGGCACAATGCCGGGTTTCATTTCGTTGAGGCCCTGGCTGAAAAAGCCGGTGCGCGCTGGAACGTGGACAGCAAGCTGTTCGGCGAGACCGCCAAGGTCGAAATCGCCGGGCAGACGGTCTGGCTGCTGAAGCCGGCCACCTTCATGAACCTCAGCGGCAAGTCGGTGACCGCCGCACAGCGGTTCTGGAAGATCGAACCGGAAGAAACCCTGCTGGCCCACGACGAGCTGGACCTGCCGCCGGGTGCGGTGCGGCTGAAGTTCGACGGCGGCCACGGTGGCCAGAACGGCCTGCGCGACACCATGCGCCTGCTCGGCCACGGCAGGTTCCATCGCCTGCGCGTGGGCATCGGCCACCCCGGCCACAAGGATCGCGTCGTGGGCTGGGTGCTGGGTCGCCCGAGCAAGGACGACGACGTCCTGATTGCCCGTGCCATCGACGACGCCATCGACGTGCTGCCGCTGGCCGTACAAGGCGATTTCAACGAAGCGATGAAGCGCCTGCACACCCCGAAATAGCGCTTCTGGCAGGTGCCAACCTTGGTTGGCACACAATCAGCCAGACCGGTAGGTGCCAACCTTGGTTGGCACGGAATCAACCAGATCGGTAGGTACCGACCGTTGGTCGGTACGGAAGCAACCAGACCGGTAGGTACCGACCGTTGGTCGGTACGGAGAATGATTGGAAAAGCAGCGCCTACCTCGCTGCTTCCCCAATCACTTTCACCCCAGAGAGCTGTCACCCATGGGTATCAAATGCGGCATCGTCGGCCTGCCCAACGTCGGCAAGTCGACCCTGTTCAACGCGCTGACCAAGGCGGGCATCGCCGCGGCGAACTTCCCGTTCTGCACCATCGAACCGAACGTCGGCATCGTGCCGGTGCCGGACCCGCGCCTGGGCGAACTGGCCGGCATCATCAATCCGCAGAAGGTCATTCCGACCGCCGTGGAATTCGTCGACATCGCCGGCCTGGTCGCCGGTGCCGCCAGCGGTGAAGGCCTGGGCAACAAGTTCCTGGCCCACATCCGCGAAGTCGATGCGATCACCCACGTGGTGCGCTGCTTCGAGAACGCCGACGTCATCCACGTCAACAACAAGGTCGACCCGATCTCGGACATCGAAACCATCGATACCGAACTGGCGCTGGCCGACCTGGACAGCGTCGAGAAGGCCCTGAACCGCGCCGAGCGCGCCGCCAAGGGTGGCGACAAGGAAGCGGCCGCGCGCAAGCCGGTGCTGGCCAAGCTGCAGGCTGCCCTGTCCGACGGCAGGTCCGGCCGTTCGGTCGGCCTGGACGAGGAAGAGAAGGCGCTGGTCCGTGACCTGTTCCTGCTGACCCTCAAGCCGGTGATGTACATAGCCAACGTGCTGGAAGACGGTTTCGAGAACAACCTGCACCTGGACGCCGTGCGCGCCCACGCCGCCGCCGAAGGCGCGCAGGTGGTGCCGGTGTCGGCCGCGATCGAAGAAGAGCTGTCCCAGCTCGACGACGAAGACCGCGACACCTTCCTGACCGACCTGGGCCTGAGCGAGCCGGGCCTGAACCGCGTGATCAACGCGGCCTACAGCCTGCTGGGCCTGCAGACCTACTTCACCGCTGGCGTGAAGGAAGTCCGCGCATGGACCGTGCGCAAGGGCGCCACCGCCCCGCAGGCTGCCGCGGTCATCCACACCGACTTCGAGAAGGGCTTCATCCGCGCGGAAACCATCGCGTATGACGACTTCATCAAGTACAAGGGCGAAGCCGGCGCCAAGGAAGCCGGTCGCCTGCGCCTGGAAGGCAAGGAATACCGCGTGCAGGAAGGCGACGTGCTGCACTTCCGCTTCAACGTCTGATCCTGCCGCAACGGATCGACCCCGAACGCCCCGCCCTGTGCGGGGCGTTCGCGTTTCTGGCGCCGCGGCGATGGCTGGTGAAAAAATCACCACGCACTGAAATGCTTGCCGTGCGTGGCTCTCAGCCACTTGTCCACACCAAACCCCCACCACTTTCCACGCGCGGTGTGGAAAACCATGGGGTGCCCGCCAGGCAGGTGCCAACCTTGGTTGGCACAGCGCGTGGTGGATAAATTTTCACCACGCCCCGGAACGCCTGCGCCGCAACGCTCGCACCCACTTGTCCACACCAAGTTCCCATCGCTCTCCACGTACCGTGTGGAAAACAAACGTGGGCCTGGACAAAAAATCACCACACCTGCAAACGCTTGTACGGCAACGCTCGTACCCACTTGTCCACACCAAGTTCGCATCGCTTTCCACGCGCGGTGTGGAAAACCCTGGCGGCGCGCTCTGGTAGTCGCCCACTTGGGTGGGCGCGCGGCAGGTTCATGCCCACCAAGGTGGGCATCTACCAAAGCCCGGTTCCGAAACGAACAAGGCCCGCCAATGGCGGGCCTTGTTCTCCACAGCCTGCGCTGCAGCCCGCCTTACAGCGCGCTGCCACCAAACTTGTGGGTGTACTGCAGGTTGATCGTGCGCCCCACCGTGTCGAACCAGGAAACATCGTAGTAGGGGTACGCCGTATACGAGGCGTCCTTCGGCGGCATCTTGTTGAACACGTTCACCACCGACAGCGACAGCCGCGCATGGTCGTCGAAGCGGTACTGCACCGACGCGTTGTAGCGGTAGGTCGCCTTGATGTACGGGCTGTCACCGCTGTCCCAGTCGAACACCTGGTCGTAGCTGTCCGAGGTCGGCAGCTTGCCCAGGCGCGAACCGTACACCGTGGCCGACCAGGCGGCCTTTTCCCAGGTCACGCTCAGGCTGGTCTTGGTGCGCGGAATGTCGAAGCCGCTGTTCACCGCGAACTGGTCTTCCACCGGATCGCCCGGGAACTGCTGGAAGTCGTGCTTCTTCACCCAGGTGTGGTTGCCGTTGAAGGAGAACTCGCCGATGCCGGTCTGCACGCGCCAGCGCAGGCCCACGTCCACGCCCTGGGTGCGCTCGCGGGCGATGTTGACCGGGTTCACGTGCACGCCGTACAGGCGGCCGTCGTCGGTGCGGGTCACCCGGGCCAGGGCATCCACGCAGGTGGCCGAGGTGGCGTCCAGCTCGCCCAGGCGGCAGGCCGCCTCGTCGCGCAGGATCGCATCCACGTTCATGTCCTGCACCTGGTTGCGCATGTCGATGTCGAACCAGTCCGCGCTGATGTCGAAGCCGCCGCCGGGCGACCAGACGAAGCCGGCGCTCCACGAGGTGCTGGTTTCCGGGCCCAGGCGACGGTTGCCTTCGCGGCTGCGGATCAGGTTCTCTTCGTAGTCGCTGCAGTCATCGGCGCCGTCGCTCAGGCAGCCGTAGTAGTCGTTGCCGGCGGTCTCGTCGTTGCCGGGGCCGGCGTACACGTAGTGCAGGTCCGGCGCACGGAACGCGGTGCCGTAGGAGCCGCGCACCAGCAGCGTGTCGATCGGTCGCCACTCCAGGCCGCCACTCCAGGTGGCCTTGCCGATCGTGTTGCCCGAATAGCGGTACTGGTCGTAACGGCCGGCCACGCTCAGGTTCACGCTGTCCAGCAGCGGCATGCGCAGCTCGGCGGCGGTGGCCCAGCGGTTGCGCGAGCCTTCGCCGTTGGAATCCTTCCAGCTGTAGTAGTAGTACTGCGTGGCCAGCGGATCGGGGTTCAGTGCGTAGGCCTGCTGGCCCACTTCCACGGTGGCGGCAAAGCCGGCATCGCCGCCGGGCAGACCGAACAGCGCGCCATTGGTCAGGGTAAAGGCGGCCGTTTCCGTGCGCGACTTCGGCGTATAGGTGGTGCGCGCGGCGATCGAATCGTATTCGGCGCGGGTCAGCGGACGGTACAGGCGGTCCGGATCGGCGTTGTAGATCGGGAAGCCGTCGTCATCCTCGCCCAGCTGCGGGCCCAGGAACAGATCGTTGGCCTTGGCCGCCACGATCTGCGGCCAGCTGATCCGCGACTGGTACTGCGAATGGCTCAGCGCGGCTTCGTAATCCCAGTTGCCGGTCAGGTTGCCCTTGAAGCCGGTGGTCACGCTGAAGGTCTTCTGCGTGCTGCGCACCATGGCGTTGCGCAGGCCTCCCATTTCCTCCGGCGAGAACTGGCGCTGCCAGAACTCGATTTCACCGGTGGCGGCATTGTTGAAGTAGCCCGACTCGTCACCATCGGGCGCCATGCGGCCCCACGAAGTGACATCGCGCATCAGCGCCAGGCTGTGGTAGCCCAGCTGCACGTCGGCGAACCATTGCTGGCCGTTGTCGAAGTCGTAGCTGAGCGAGGCGTAGCCATTGGCGCCGCGGCGCTTGCTGAGGATGGTGCCGTAGCCGATCGACGCATCGCTGCCGCAGTAGTAGCCGTAGCGCGGGCGGAAGGCATGGTAGGTGCTGCCGTTGTTCTGCCCGGCCAGGGCATCGCAGGTGGCTGCGCCCGGGTCCAGGTAGTCATCGTTGTACTCGGTGCGCAGGTAAGCGCGGCGGGCGATGCGCGAGCCCTCGGTGGGGCCGTCCTGGGTCGAATCCTGCTGTTCGCGCTCGTACGCCCACAGCGGGGTCTGCGACTGCAGCTCCACGCTGTACACCGCGTTGAAGTTGCCGCGGCTGAAGCCACTGGCCAGGCTCATGTCGAACGAGTCGCCGCCGCCTTCGGTGGTGGTGCCCATGCGCACGTCCACCGTGGTGCCATCGGCCTGCTTCTTCAGGATGAAGTTGACCACGCCGGCGATCGCGTCCGAGCCGTAGATGGCCGAGGCGCTGCCGGTCAGCACTTCAATGCGCTCGATCATGCCCAGCGGAATGTTGGACACGTCGGTGAAGTTGCTGCGGCCCTGGAACGGCATCGGGAAGTCGGCAATGCGGCGGCCGTTGACCAGCACCAGCGTGTGGTTCGGGCCCAGCCCGCGCAGATCGACCTGCTGTGCGCCGGGCGAAAAGTCGGCGCCGCTGGACGACTGCTGGCTCTGCGTCTCGCCGCCGTTCTGGGTCATCGCGCGCAGCACGTCCGGCACGCTGGTGAAGCCGGCCGACTGGATCTGCTCGGCGCTGATCACGGTGATCGGTGCCGGGCCTTCCACCTGCGCACGCGGAATGCGCGAGCCGGTGACCTGCACCGCGTCCAATTGTTGAACCGAAGCGGTCGCCGGGTCCTGGGCTGCGGCCGAAGCAGCCACCCCCATCAACGCCAGCTGGATCGACCACGCCATCGCCTGTCTACGCATGAAGAATTCCCGGAAGTGATGCCGGCCCGCAGAGGAGGGGCCCTGTCCCCCATTCAGTTTTCCCGGATGGGCGCGCGCATTTAACGCCTTTTTTATGTACTTGACTACTGTCTTTCTATCTGGCAAAGAGTGAAAACGGTTGCAAGTCGATTCTGTTCAGGGAGATCAGCATGCGACAGGCCTCTTCCGGTCTCTGGCTTCGCCTGGCCCTGTGCACGGGGATGGCGCTGGCGTGGGCGCTCCCGGCCGCTGCACAGACCCTGCAGGATCCCGGCTTTGCCTATTACGAGACCGGCGACCTCGACGCGCCCCGACCGGGCCCGCGCGCGCCGGCGATGATGCTGATGGGCGGCGGCGAGTGGGTGCCGGAGGCCTTCCAGTGGTGGCTGCGGCAGGCGGGCAACGGCCGTGTGCTGATCCTGCGCGCCTCCGGCGGCGACGACCTGCAGCAACGCCTGCACAACGACATTGGCGGCACCACCGCGGTCCAGACCCTGGTCTTCGACAGTCGCCGCGGTGCCGACGATCCCGCCGTGCTGCGCGTGGTAGCGGCGGCCGACGCGATCTTCATTGCCGGTGGCGACCAGGCCCGCTATATCCGCTTCTGGAAGGGCACGGCGCTCAATCGGGCCCTCAATGCCCACGTCCGCGCCGGCAAGCCGATCGCCGGAACCAGTGCCGGACTGGCGATCCTGGGCGGCTATGCCTATGGCGCGCTGGATGGCGGCAGCATCGATTCGGCCAGTGCGTTGGCCGACCCGCGTGGCGCGGCCGTCACCCTCGACCATGGCTTCCTGCAGATGCCTTACCTGCAGCGCGTGGTCACCGACACCCACTTCGACAAGCGCGACCGCCTCGGCCGCCTGATCGTCTTCGTCGCCCGGGCCGCGCAGGACAGTGGCGATCCGGACATGGTCGGCATCGGCGTGGACGAAGATACCGCCCTGTGCGTGGAGCCCGATGGCCACGCGCGTGTCTACAGCGCGGACGGGCAGGGCAAGGTCTGGGTGGTGCGCCCCGGGCGTGGCGCCGACCACCTGGTCGAAGGCGAGCCGCTGCGCTTCCATGCCGTGCCGGTCATGGTGGTGGCCTCGGGTGGCCGCCTGCGGCTTGATGATTTCCAGGCCGATGTGGACGATCAGCTGCTGGCTGACATCGACGGCGGCCTGATCGAGCTCACCCGCCGCTAGCGTCGGGTGTGGCCCGGCGCTACCGAACCTCATTCCCCTGGAGACGTACCCGATGAAACTGCGCCTGGCGCTGTCTGCTCTGTTGTCCCTGCCCCTGCTCGCGCAGGCGGCCGCGCCCTCGCCGCTGCTGGTCATCCATGGCGGCGCCGGCGTGGAGCGCAAGGACCTGTCGCCTGTCGAGGAAAAGGCGGCGCGCGATGCCTTGAAGGCGGCACTGTTGAAAGGCCACGCCGAGCTGGCCGCGGGCCGCCCCGCGCTGGCCGCAGTGACGGCCGCGATCACCGTGCTGGAGGACGATCCGACCTTCAACGCCGGCAAGGGCGCGGTGTTCACCCATGACGGGCGCAACGAGCTGGATGCGGCGGTGATGGACGGCGCCAGCCAGGCCGCCGGTGCGGTGGCGGGCGTGCAGCGGGTGCGCAACCCGATCCTGCTGGCGCAGACGGTCATGCAGAAGTCCCGCCACGTGATGATGGTGGGGCAGGGGGCCGAGGCGTTTGCCGCCGAGCAGGGCATCACCCTGGTCGACCCCTCCTACTTCCGTACCGACAAGCGCTGGCAGCAGCTGCAGCGGGCACTGAAGGAAGAGGCCAGTGGCCAGGCCCATGCCGATCTGGAAACGGCCAGGCATTTCGGCACGGTCGGTGCGGTGGCGCTGGATGCGCAGGGCCATCTGGCGGCGGGCACGTCCACCGGCGGCATGACCAACAAGCGCTACGGCCGGGTCGGTGATTCGCCGATCATCGGCGCCGGCACCTGGGCCGATGCACAGTGCGCCGTGTCGGGTACCGGTTGGGGCGAGTACTACATCCGTACCGCGGCGGCGCACGAGATCTGCGCGCGCATCCGCTACCAGGCGCAGTCGCCGGAACAGGCGGGCAGGGCGGTGATCAACGAGATGATTCCGAAGATGGGCGGCGACGGTGGCGCGATCGTGCTCGCGGCAGACGGAAAAATGGCCACGCCGTTCAACACCCAGGGCATGTATCGGGGCTGGATTGGCGCCGACGGCGTGCCACATGTCGCTATTTTCGCCAGCGATCCCCTGCCGCTTCCCGGGCAATAACCTTGTGCATCAAGGGGTTTGCAACAACGTGTGAAAAAAGTGGAAAAAAGCGTTGACAGCCCCCCGCCTCATCAGCAGAATAAGCGGCTCACCACCACACACCGCACCGCTTCGGCGGCACGGGATGGGGCGGTAAGGAGGGATACCCAAGCGGCCAACGGGGGCAGACTGTAAATCTGCTGGCTTACGCCTTCGGTGGTTCGAATCCACCTCCCTCCACCAGTTTCACGTTGTGACATTCCCGGCGCGGGAGTAGTTCAATGGTAGAACCTCAGCCTTCCAAGCTGATGGTGCGGGTTCGATTCCCGTCTCCCGCTCCATTGAATGAACTTTGAATATTATCGAGTTCGTGTCATAATGCAAAACTCGGCTCACGTAGCTCAGTCGGTAGAGCACTTCCTTGGTAAGGAAGAGGTCGAAGGTTCGATTCCTTTCGTGAGCACCATCTTAAGCATCACCTCTCAGACGAATTCGAGATAAGCAGCCATGGCCAAGGGTAAGTTCGAGCGCACCAAGCCGCACGTCAATGTCGGCACCATCGGTCACGTCGACCACGGCAAGACCACGCTGACCGCCGCACTGACCAAGATCGGTGCCGAGCGCTTCGGTGGTGAATTCAAGGACTACTCGGCGATCGACGCCGCGCCGGAAGAAAAGGCGCGTGGCATCACGATCTCGACCGCACACGTCGAATACGAATCCACCACCCGTCACTACGCCCACGTCGATTGCCCGGGTCACGCTGACTACGTCAAGAACATGATCACCGGTGCCGCCCAGATGGACGGCGCGATCCTGGTGTGCTCGGCCGCTGACGGCCCGATGCCGCAGACCCGCGAGCACATCCTGCTGTCGCGTCAGGTCGGCGTGCCGTACATCGTCGTGTTCCTGAACAAGGCCGACATGGTTGACGATGCCGAGCTGCTGGAACTGGTCGAAATGGAAGTCCGCGAACTGCTGAGCAAGTACGAGTTCCCGGGCGACGACACCCCGATCATCTCGGGTTCGGCTCGTCTGGCGCTGGAAGGCGACCAGAGCGAAATCGGCGTGCCGGCGATCATCAAGCTGGTCGACGCGCTGGACACCTGGATTCCGGAGCCGGAGCGTGCAGTCGACAAGCCGTTCCTGATGCCGGTGGAAGACGTGTTCTCGATCTCGGGCCGCGGCACCGTGGTGACCGGTCGTATCGAGCGCGGCGTGATCAAGGTCGGCGAAGAAATCGAAATCGTCGGTATCCGTCCGGTGCAGAAGACCACCGTGACCGGCGTCGAAATGTTCCGCAAGCTGCTGGACCAGGGCCAGGCAGGCGACAACGCCGGTCTGCTGCTGCGCGGCACCAAGCGTGACGACGTCGAGCGCGGCCAGGTTCTGGCCAAGCCGGGCACCATCAAGCCGCACACCACCTTCGAAGGCGAAGTGTACGTGCTGTCGAAGGACGAAGGCGGCCGTCACACCCCGTTCTTCAACGGCTACCGCCCGCAGTTCTACTTCCGTACCACCGACATCACCGGTAAGGCCAACCTGCCGGAAGGCGTCGAGATGGTGATGCCGGGCGACAACGTGAAGATGGTTGTCGAGCTGATCAACCCGGTGGCAATGGACGAAGGCCTGCGCTTCGCCATCCGCGAAGGCGGCCGTACCGTCGGCGCCGGCGTGGTCTCGAAGATCATCGCGTAAGCCTGCAGTGCCGGCGGTTGCATAGCGCCGCCGGTTACGCGAATGGCGGGCCGGGAACCTCGGTCCGCCTTCGCCGTCTAAGGGAAGGCAAGTTTCAATCTGTACGCCAGTAGCTCAATTGGCAGAGCAGCGGTCTCCAAAACCGCAGGTTGGGGGTTCGAGTCCCTCCTGGCGTGCCATCTGCCACCCTATCCAGCGGCCCAGCCGTCGCTAAAGCAGATATAGCCCGATGAATAGCAAGATCGAACACTCCAAGGATACTTCCGCCCCCGGTGGGGATATCGTCAAGTACGCCCTGGCCTCGCTGCTGGTGCTGGCTGGTCTGTTCGTCTGGTTCTGGTTCTCCGCTGATTCCGGTCGTGCCACCCAGTTGGGGGCGTGGACGGGTCAGCTGCGTGCGTTGGCGGTGGTGGTCGGTCTGGTTGGCGGTGTCGGCGTGTTCATGCTGACCGGCAAGGGGCGCGACACCCGCGAATTCCTCTCCGAGTCGCGCTTCGAACTGCGCAAGGTGGTCTGGCCGACGCGCCAGGAAGCCGTTCGCATGACCTGGGTCGTGATTGTCGTGGTGGTCATCCTCAGCCTGCTGCTGGGTGGCTTCGACTTCCTGATCCAGAAACTGACTCAGTGGTTCCTGAGCCGCTAAGGAGAAATGCATGAAGCGTTGGTACGTCGTTCACGCCTATTCGGGCTTCGAGAAGTCGGTTGCGCAGGCCCTGCGTGATCGCATCGCCCGTGACGGCATGGAAGAGCGCTTCGGCGACGTCCTGGTCCCGACCGAAGAAGTGGTCGAGATGCGTGCCGGTCAGAAGCGTCGCTCCGAGCGCAAGTTCTTCCCGGGTTACGTGCTGGTCCAGATCGAGACCCACGAAGAAGCCGGTATTCCGCGCATCGACAACGAAAGCTGGCACCTGGTGAAGGAAACCCCGCGCGTGATGGGCTTCATCGGCGGCACTGCCGATCGTCCGCTGCCGATCGCCGATTCCGAAGCCGAGGCCATCCTGAACCGCGTTCAGGAAGGTGTGGAAAAGCCGCGCCCGAAGGTGCTGTTCGAGCCGGGCCAGATGGTCCGCGTCACCGACGGCCCGTTCAACGATTTCAATGGCGTCGTCGAAGAAGTCAACTACGAGAAGAGCCGTCTGCGCGTCTCGGTGCTGATCTTCGGTCGTGCCACCCCGGTCGAGCTCGAGTTCGGCCAGGTCGAAAAGGCCGTCTGACCGCCTGTAGAGTCGAGCCATGCTCGACTCCCGGCTTCGGAGGGTGGTGCAGTCGAGCATGGCTCGACTCTACAAGAGGAACCGGGCATTGCCCGGTTTCCTTCGTTTACGTGCCGCTTCAGGCACGTGAAGAAAAAACCTGCTATAGTGCGCGGCTCCCGCTGGGATGCCAGCGGAGCCAGGCCGCCGCAAGGTGGCCTTCGGCATGATTTCAAAACGCGATGCCGGGACGCGTGATTCCCGGTCCGATGGGGAGCCTGTTGTCGAAAGGCGCTAGCACCCGGAGAGCACTCAAATGGCAAAGAAAGTTGTCGGTTACATCAAGCTGCAGGTGAAGGCCGGTCAGGCCAACCCCTCGCCGCCGGTCGGTCCTGCACTGGGTCAGCGCGGCCTGAACATCATGGAATTCTGCAAGGCGTTCAACGCTGCCACGCAGAAGCTCGAGCCGGGTCTGCCGGTTCCGGTGATCATCACGGCCTACTCGGACCGTACGTTCACCTTCATCACCAAGAGCACCCCGGCCACCACCCTGCTGAAGAAGGCCGCTGGCATCTCGTCGGGCTCCAAGCGCCCGAACACCGAGAAGGTCGGCAAGGTCACCCGTAAGCAGCTGGAAGAGATCGCCAAGGCGAAGGAACCGGATCTGACTGCCGCCGACCTGGACGCCGCCGTGCGTACCATCGCTGGCTCTGCCCGTTCCATGGGCCTCGTGGTGGAGGGTTAATAAGATGGCACAGACCAAGCGTGAGAAGGCCATCAAGGCCGCCGTTGTCCCGGGCAAGTCGTACGCCTTCGAGGACGCGATCAACATCCTGAAGAGCGCCACCAAGGCCAAGTTTGTCGAGTCGATCGACGTTGCCGTGCGCCTGGGCGTCGATGCGAAGAAGTCCGACCAGCAGGTCCGTGGCTCCACCGTGCTGCCGGCTGGTACCGGCAAGTCGGTCCGCGTTGCCGTGTTCGCTCCGGCCGGTGCCAAGGCTGACGAAGCCCTGGCCGCTGGCGCCGAAGCCGTCGGTATGGATGACCTGGCCGAGAAGATGCAGGCCGGCGATCTGAACTACGACGTCGTCATCGCCACCCCGGACGCCATGCGCGTCGTCGGTAAGCTGGGCACCGTGCTGGGCCCGCGCGGCCTGATGCCGAACCCGAAGGTCGGCACCGTTTCCCCGAACCCGGGTGAAGCCGTGAAGAACGCCAAGTCGGGCCAGGTCCGTTACCGCACCGACAAGGCCGGTATCATCCACTGCACCATCGGCAAGGCCGACTTCGCCGAAGACGCGCTGAAGTCGAACCTGACCGCGCTGCTGCTGGACCTGATCAAGGCCAAGCCGGCCACCTCGAAGGGCACCTACCTGCAGAAGGTTTCGGTCAGCTCGACGATGGGCCCGGGCGTCACCGTCGACCAGTCGTCGCTGACCCTGAAGTAATTGTTTCAAGCGGTCACGGTACCTTCGGGCACCGTGACCGTGACATTTGAAGGCATCGCCGGCCGTACACCGCCGGCGGTAGCCGTCAAAGACCGCAGGCGCGGTCGTGGCAATACCGGCGACGGGCACGGAAGCTCGATATGGCAGGGAGTCGCCGCCGGCGCAGCAATGACCGCTTAATCGATTCCCCGGAATCAACCTGCGTAGATGGTGCCCTTCTGGAGTTTTTCTGGTTCACGCACGTCTGGGATCTTCCCCGATTGCACTCCAGGTCTGGAACGGCCCACCCCCGGAACATCATTCCGATGTTCCCGGCGTCCAGGACGGATGCCGCACAGGACCGCACACGGCAGGAGCCGTAAGCGGAGTTCAATTGGAGGAGTGCAATGGCTCTCAATCTGTCCCAGAAGCAAGAAGTAGTCGCCGAGCTGGCAGACGTCGCCGCCAAGGCCCACTCCTTGATCGCAGCTGAATACGCTGGCACCACGGTCGCTCAGATGACCGCGATGCGTAAGCAGGCTCGTGAAACCGGTGTTTTCTTGAAGGTTGTCAAGAACACCCTGGCGTCGCGCGCTGTTGAAGGCACCGAGTTCGCAGTCGCACAGGACCAGATGGTTGGTCCGCTGCTGTACGCGTTCTCGCTCGAGGAGCCCGGCGCAGCCGGTCGCCTGATCAAGGAAGCCGCCAAGGGCAACGACAAGCTGAAGGCTAAGGTCGTCGCCATCGGTGGTGAAGTGTTCCCGGCAAGCCACGTCGACGTGCTGGCATCGCTGCCGACCCGCGACCAGGCCCTGGCCATGCTGGCCCGCGTCCTGACCGAGCCGGTCACGATGTTTGCCCGCGCCATCAAGGCAATCGGCGACAAGCAGGGTGGTGGCGACGTCGCCGCCGACGCTGCTGAACCGGCCGCCGAGACCGCCTGAGTTTCGACTAATCGTGGTTCCTGACGGAACCTCAATCCAGAAAAACATCCAAAGGTAATTATCATGTCCCTTACCAACGAACAGATCGTCGACGCCATCGCCGAGAAGTCCCTGATGGAAGTGATGGAGCTGGTCAAGGCCATCGAAGAAAAGTTCGGCGTCTCCGCCGCTGCTCCGGTTGCCGTGGCTGCTGCCGCTGGCCCGGCTGCCGCTGTTGAAGAGCAGACCGAATTCACCGTCACCCTGAAGACTGCCGGCGACAAGAAGGTCGAAGTCATCAAGGCCGTCCGCGCCATCACCGGCCTGGGCCTGAAGGAAGCGAAGGACCTGGCCGAAGCCGGTGGCGTCCTGAAGGAAGGCGCTTCGAAGGACGAAGCCGAGAAGATGAAGAAGGACCTGGAAGCTGCTGGCGCGACTGTCGAAGTCAAGTAAGCACTTCCCTTGCATCGTCATCGATTCACGGCGATGCAGCCAAGGCTGGGGGCGTAAGCCCCCGGCCTTTGGTCGTTCCTGCGGTGCTGTGGATCCGAACCCATCGGTAGATCCACGCCATGCGTGGATGCAACAAGCGGCAAAAAGCCCAACACGGGCTGCAGTCAAACCCCGGCCGGCCAGCGTAGCGCGCGGCAGCAGGGGCGTGGTAGCAGACGAGTTGGCAGTTGGAAGTAGCGGGAGAAGGCGTGCTGGTGCCGGCAATACCAGCGACTTCCAACTGACAATTTCAAGTTCCCTTCGGGTTGTGGACGCACGACCCGCACAACAAGGTGGAAGACCTCATGACGTCCTATTCGTTCACCGAAAAAAAGCGCATCCGCAAGGATTTCGGCAAGCAGCGCTCGATCCTGGAAGTTCCCTTCCTGCTCGCCATCCAGGTGGATTCCTACCGTGATTTCCTCCAGGAAAACGTCGATCCGGCCAAGCGCGCCGATTACGGCCTGCACGCTGCGCTGAAGTCGGTCTTCCCGATCGCCAGCTACAGCGGCAATGCCGCCCTGGAATACGTCGGCTACAAGCTGGGCGACCCGGTCTTCGACGAGCGTGAGTGCCGCCAGCGTGGCATGAGCTACGGCGCGCCGCTGCGCGTTACCGTGCGCCTGGTCATCTACGACCGTGAGTCGTCGACCAAGGCCATCAAGTACGTGAAGGAGCAGGAGGTCTATCTGGGCGAAATCCCGCTGATGACCGAAAACGGCACCTTCATCGTCAACGGCACCGAGCGCGTCATCGTCTCGCAGCTGCACCGCTCGCCGGGTGTGTTCTTCGACCACGACCGTGGCAAGACCCACAGCTCGGGCAAGCTGCTGTACAGCGCCCGCATCATTCCTTACCGCGGCTCCTGGCTGGACTTCGAGTTCGACCCGAAGGACGCGCTGTTCACCCGTATCGACCGCCGCCGCAAGCTGCCGGTGTCGATCCTGCTGCGCGCGCTTGGCTACAGCAACGAAGAGATGCTGGCCGAGTTCTTCGAGATCAACACCTTCCACATCAACCCGGATGAAGGCGTCCAGCTGGAGCTGGTGCCCGAGCGCCTGCGTGGCGAAACCCTGGGCTTCGACCTCGCCGACGGCGACAAGGTCATCGTGGAAGCCGGCAAGCGCATCACCGCGCGCCACATCAAGCAGCTGGAAGCCTCGGGCATTGCCGCCCTGGCCGTGCCGGACGACTACATCGTCGGCCGCATCCTGTCGCACGACGTGGTCGATGCGTCGACCGGTGAACTGCTGGCCCAGGCCAACGACGAAATCAGCGACGAACAGCTGCAGAACTTCCGCAAGGCCGGCGTCGATGCGGTGGGCACCCTGTGGGTGAACGACCTGGATCGTGGCCCGTACCTGTCCAACACCCTGCGCATCGATCCGACCAAGACCCAGCTGGAAGCCCTGGTCGAAATCTACCGCATGATGCGTCCGGGCGAGCCGCCGACCAAGGATGCCGCGCAGAACCTGTTCCACAACCTGTTCTTCACCTTCGAGCGCTACGACCTGTCCGCGGTCGGCCGCATGAAGTTCAACCGTCGCGTGGGCCGCAAGGAAACCACCGGCGAAGCCGTGCTGTACGACCGCAAGTACTACGGCGAGCGTAACGACGAAGAATCCAAGCGCCTGGTTGCCGCCCACGGCGACAGCTCCGACATCCTGGACGTGATCAAGGTCCTGACCGAGATCCGCAACGGTCGCGGCGTGGTCGATGACATCGATCACCTGGGCAACCGTCGCGTGCGTTCGGTCGGTGAAATGGCCGAGAACGTGTTCCGCGTGGGCCTGGTCCGCGTCGAGCGCGCGGTCAAGGAACGCCTGTCGATGGCCGAATCCGAAGGCCTGACCCCGCAGGAGCTGATCAACGCCAAGCCGGTCGCCGCAGCCATCAAGGAGTTCTTCGGCTCCTCGCAGCTGTCGCAGTTCATGGACCAGAACAACCCGCTGTCGGAAGTGACCCACAAGCGTCGCGTCTCGGCCCTGGGCCCGGGCGGTCTGACCCGTGAGCGCGCAGGCTTCGAAGTGCGCGACGTGCACCCGACCCATTACGGCCGCGTCTGCACCATCGAAACCCCGGAAGGCCCGAACATCGGCCTGATCAACTCGCTGGCCGTGTACGCCCGCACCAACCAGTACGGTTTCCTCGAGACCCCGTACCGCAAGGTCGTGGACGGCAAGGTGTACGACGAAGTCGAATTCCTGTCGGCCATCGAAGAAAACGAGTACGTCATTGCGCAGGCCAACGCGCTGACCGACGCCAACAGCGTGCTGACCGAGCAGTTCGTTCCCTGCCGCTTCCAGGGCGAATCGCTGCTGAAGCCGCCGGCAGAAGTCCACTTCATGGACGTCTCGCCGATGCAGACCGTGTCGATCGCAGCCGCGCTGGTGCCGTTCCTGGAGCACGATGACGCCAACCGTGCACTGATGGGCGCCAACATGCAGCGCCAGGCCGTGCCGACCCTGCGTGCGCAGAAGCCGCTGGTGGGTACCGGTATCGAACGCGCCGTGGCCCGTGACTCGGGTGTGACCGTCAATGCCCGTCGTGGTGGCGAGATCGTGCAGATCGACGCCGCGCGCATCGTGGTGAAGGTGGTTGAAGAAGAAATCGTCGGCGCCACCGATGCCGGCGTGGACATCTACAACCTGGTCAAGTACACCCGTTCGAACCAGAACACCTGCATCAACCAGCGTCCGCTGGTCCAGGTGGGCGACATCATCGCCCGCGGCGACGTGCTGGCCGACGGTCCGTCCACCGACATCGGCGAACTGGCCTTGGGCCAGAACATGCTGATCGCGTTCATGCCGTGGAACGGCTACAACTTCGAAGACTCCATCCTGCTCTCCGAGCGCGTGGTGGAAGAGGATCGTTACACCACGATCCACATCGAAGAGCTGACCTGCGTCGCGCGTGACACCAAGCTGGGGCCGGAAGAAATCTCCGCCGACATCCCGAACGTTTCCGAGCAGGCGCTGAACCGCCTGGACGAAAGCGGCGTGGTGTACATCGGTGCCGAAGTCCGCGCCGGCGACATCATGGTCGGCAAGGTCACCCCGAAGGGCGAAAGCCAGCTGACCCCGGAAGAGAAGCTGCTGCGCGCGATCTTCGGCGAGAAGGCTTCGGACGTGAAGGACAGCTCGCTGCGCGTTCCGCCGGGCATGGACGGCACCGTCATCGACGTGCAGGTCTTCACCCGCGATGGCATCGAGAAGGACAAGCGCGCCCGTCAGATCGAAGAATCTGAAATCAAGCGCGTCAAGAAGGACTTCGACGACCAGTTCCGCATCCTGGAAGCGGCCATCTACATGCGTCTGCGTTCGCAGATCGTGGGCAAGGTGGTCAACGGTGGCGCCGGCCTGAAGAAGGGCGACGTGATCTCCGACGCCTTCCTGGACGGTCTGAAGAAGGCCGACTGGTTCGCCCTGCGCATGAAGGACGAGGACGCTTCGGAAGCCATCGAGCGCGCACAGAAGCAGATCCAGGCGCACGAGAAGGAATTCGAGCGTCGCTTCGCCGACAAGCGCGGCAAGATCACCGCCGGCGACGACCTCGCCCCGGGCGTGCTGAAGATGGTCAAGGTGTTCCTGGCCGTGAAGCGCCGCATCCAGCCGGGCGACAAGATGGCAGGCCGCCACGGTAACAAGGGTGTGGTGTCCAACGTGGTGCCGGTCGAGGACATGCCGTACATGGCCTCGGGCGAAACCGTGGACATCGTGCTGAACCCGCTGGGCGTGCCGTCGCGTATGAACATCGGGCAGATCCTGGAAGTGCACCTGGGTTGGGCCGCCAAGGGTCTGGGTCGCAAGATCCAGGCGATGATGGAAGCCCAGGCGGCCGTGGCCGACCTGCGCAAGTTCCTGGACGACATCTACAACCACGATGACACCAACGTGGCCAACCGTGTCGACCTGTCGCAGTTCAGCGACGAGGAACTGCTGCGCCTGGCCCGCAACCTGACCGACGGCGTGCCGATGGCCACCCCGGTGTTCGACGGTGCCACCGAAGCGGAGATCAAGCGCATGCTGGAACTGGCCGACCTGCCGAGCAGTGGCCAGACCCAGCTGTACGACGGCCGCACCGGTGAAGCCTTCGATCGCCACACCACCGTTGGCTACATGCACTACCTGAAGCTGAACCACCTGGTCGACGACAAGATGCACGCCCGTTCGACCGGTCCGTACTCGCTCGTCACCCAGCAGCCGCTGGGCGGCAAGGCGCAGTTCGGCGGCCAGCGCTTCGGTGAAATGGAAGTCTGGGCGCTGGAAGCCTACGGCGCGGCCTACACCCTGCAGGAAATGCTGACGGTGAAGTCCGATGACGTGCAGGGCCGCAACCAGATGTACAAGAACATCGTCGACGGTGAGCACGAGATGGTCGCGGGCATGCCGGAATCCTTCAACGTGCTCGTGAAGGAAATCCGCTCGCTGGCCATCAACATGGAACTGGAAGACAACTGATCCATGCCGGCGCGGCGGTTACCGCCGCCGCGCCGCTGGCAGTGAACTGAAAGCCCATCGACACAGCATTCCTCCTTTCGGAGAACACCATGAAAGACCTGCTCAACCTCTTCAACCAGCAGCGCCAGACGCTGGACTTCGACGCGATCAAGATCGCGCTGGCCTCGCCGGACCTGATCCGTTCGTGGTCCTTCGGCGAAGTGAAGAAGCCGGAAACCATCAACTACCGTACCTTCAAGCCGGAACGTGACGGCCTGTTCTGCGCCGCCATCTTCGGCCCGGTGAAGGACTACGAGTGCCTGTGCGGCAAGTACAAGCGCATGAAGCATCGCGGCGTGGTCTGCGAAAAGTGCGGCACCGAAGTGACCCTGGCCAAGGTACGCCGCGAGCGCATGGGCCACATCGACCTGGCGTCGCCGGTCGCGCACATCTGGTTCCTGAAGTCGCTGCCGTCGCGCATCGGCCTGATGCTGGACATGACCCTGCGCGACATCGAGCGCGTGCTGTACTTCGAAGCCTACGTGGTGACCGAGCCGGGCCTGACCGCCCTGGAGCGCCGCCAGCTGCTGACCGAAGAACAGTACCTGCAGGCCCGCCAGGAGCACGGTGACGACTTCGACGCCGCCATGGGCGCCGAGGCCGTGTACGAGCTGCTGCGCACCATCGACCTGCAGTCGGAAATGACCCGCCTGCGCGAAGAAATCGCCAGCACCGGTTCGGAAACCAAGCTGAAGCGACTGACCAAGCGCATCAAGCTGATCGAAGCCTTCCTGGAATCGGGCAACCGTCCGGAATGGATGGTCATGACCGTGCTGCCGGTGCTGCCGCCGGACCTGCGCCCGCTGGTTCCGCTGGACGGCGGCCGCTTCGCGACCTCCGACCTGAACGACCTGTACCGCCGCGTCATCAACCGTAACAACCGCCTGCGCCGCCTGCTCGAACTGAGCGCGCCGGACATCATCGTGCGCAATGAAAAGCGCATGCTGCAGGAATCGGTCGATGCGCTGCTGGACAACGGCCGTCGCGGCCGTGCCATCACCGGCACCAACAAGCGCCCGCTGAAGTCGCTGGCCGACATGATCAAGGGCAAGCAGGGTCGCTTCCGCCAGAACCTGCTGGGCAAGCGCGTGGACTACTCGGGCCGTTCGGTCATCGTGGTCGGTCCGTACCTGCGCCTGCACCAGTGCGGCCTGCCGAAGAAGATGGCGCTGGAACTGTTCAAGCCGTTCGTCTTCGCCAAGCTGCAGCGTCGTGGCCTGGCCACCACCATCAAGGCCGCCAAGAAGCTGGTCGAGCGCGAAGAAGCCGAAGTCTGGGACATCCTGGAAGAGGTCATCCGCGAACACCCGGTGATGCTGAACCGTGCGCCGACCCTGCACCGTCTGGGCATCCAGGCGTTCGAGCCGGTGCTGATCGAAGGCAAGGCCATCCAGCTGCACCCGCTGGTCTGCACCGCGTTCAACGCCGACTTCGATGGTGACCAGATGGCCGTCCACGTGCCGCTCTCGCTGGAAGCCCAGCTGGAAGCGCGTGCGCTGATGATGTCCACCAACAACATCCTGTCGCCGGCCAACGGCGAGCCGATCATCGTGCCGTCGCAGGACGTCGTGCTGGGTCTGTACTACATGACCCGCTCGCTGGAAAACAAGAAGGGCGAGGGCATGGCCTTCGCCAACATCGCCGAAGTCAAGCGCGCCTACGACAACCGCGTGGTGGAACTGCACGCGCGCGTCAAGGTCCGCATCACCGAAGTGGTGACCGACGAGGAAGGCAACAAGCAGAACAAGACCTCGATCGTGGACACCACGATCGGTCGCGCCCTGCTGGCTGAAATCCTGCCGGAAGGCCTGCCGTTCGCGCTGGCCAACACCGAGCTGACCAAGAAGAACATCAGCCGCCTGATCAACTCCAGCTACCGCCAGCTGGGTCTGAAGGACACGGTCGTGTTCGCCGACAAGCTGATGTACACCGGCTTCGCCTACGCGACCCGCGCCGGCGTCTCCATCGGTATCGACGACATGCTGATCCCCGACGAGAAGAAGGGCATCCTCACCGAGGCCGAAGCCGAAGTGCTGGAAATCCAGGAGCAGTACCAGTCGGGCCTGGTCACCGCCGGCGAGCGCTACAACAAGGTGGTCGACATCTGGTCGCGTACCAATGAACGCATCGCCAAGGCGATGATGGACACCATTGGTACCGAAAAGGTGGTCAACGCCAAGGGCGAAACCATCGACCAGAAGTCGATGAACTCGCTGTACATCATGGCCGACTCCGGTGCGCGAGGCAGCCAGGCGCAGATCCGTCAGCTGGCCGGCATGCGCGGCCTGATGGCCCGTCCCGATGGCTCGATCATCGAGACGCCCATCAAGGCGAACTTCCGCGAAGGCCTGAACGTGCAGGAGTACTTCAACTCCACCCACGGTGCCCGTAAGGGTCTGGCCGATACCGCGCTGAAGACCGCGAACTCGGGTTACCTGACCCGTCGTCTGGTCGACGTCGCGCAGGACGTGGTGATCACCGAGGTGGATTGCGGTACCACCGAAGGCCTGATCATGACCCCGATCGTGGAAGGCGGCGACGTGGTCGAGCCGCTGAAGGACCGCGTGCTGGGTCGCGTGGTTGCCGAGGACGTGTTCCTGCCGGGCAACGACGAAGATCCGATCGTCACCCGCAACACCCTGCTGGACGAAGCCTGGGTGGCCAAGCTGGAAGATGCCGGCGTGCAGACCATCAAGGTCCGCTCGACCATCTCCTGCGAATCGGCCTTCGGTGTCTGCTCGCGCTGCTACGGCCGCGATCTGGCCCGTGGTCACCTGGTCAACATCGGTGAAGCGGTCGGCGTCATCGCCGCCCAGTCCATCGGTGAGCCGGGTACCCAGCTGACCATGCGTACGTTCCACATCGGTGGTGCGGCGTCGCGAGCTGCTGCGGTCGACAACATCACCGTCAAGACCACCGGCTCGGTCAAGTTCAGCAACCTCAAGTCCGTCGAGCATGCCAACGGCTCGCTGGTGGCAGTGTCGCGCTCGGGCGAAATCTCGGTGCTCGATGCCCACGGCCGTGAGCGTGAGCGTTACAAGCTGCCGTACGGTGCGACCATCACGTCCAAGGACGGTGATGCGATCAAGGCGGGCCAGACCGTGGCCAACTGGGATCCGCATAACCACCCGATCGTGTCGGAAGTGGCCGGCTTCATCCGCTTCATCGACTTCGTCGACGGCATCACCGTCATCGAGAAGACCGACGAGCTGACCGGCCTTGCTTCGCGCGAAATCACCGATCCGAAGCGTCGTGGTACCCAGGCCAAGGATCTGCGCCCGATCGTGCGCATCGTCGACGCCAAGGGCAACGACCTGTCGATTCCGGGCACCGACCTGCCGGCGCAGTACCTGCTGCCGCCGCGCTCGATCGTCAACCTGCAGGACGGCGCTGCCGTCGGCGTGGGTGACGTGGTCGCCAAGATTCCGCAGGAAGCGTCCAAGACCCGCGACATCACCGGTGGTCTGCCGCGCGTGGCCGATCTGTTCGAAGCGCGCAAGCCGAAGGATCCGGCGGTGCTGGCCGAGCGTTCGGGCATCATCAGCTTCGGCAAGGACACCAAGGGCAAGCAGCGCCTGATCATCAAGGACACCGATGGTTCGGAACACGAAGAGCTGATTCCGAAGTACCGCCAGGTGATCGTGTTCGAAGGTGAGCACGTGACCAAGGGCGAAACCATCGTGGACGGCGAACCGAGCCCGCAGGACATCCTGCGTCTGCTGGGTGTCGAACCGCTGGCCGCCTACCTGGTGAAGGAAATCCAGGACGTGTACCGCCTGCAGGGCGTGAAGATCAACGACAAGCACATCGAAGTCATCACCCGCCAGATGCTGCGCAAGGTCGAGATCACCGACCAGGGCAGCAGCAAGTTCCTGAACGGTGAACAGGTGGAGCGTCAGCGCGTGATCGAGGAGAATGCGCGCCTGGCTACCCGCAGCGAACTGCCGGCTCACTTCGATCCGGTGCTGCTGGGTATCACCAAGGCATCGCTGGCGACCGAATCGTTCATCTCGGCGGCGTCGTTCCAGGAAACCACCCGCGTGCTGACCGAAGCTGCCGTCCGCGGCACCAAGGACAACCTGCGCGGCCTGAAGGAAAACGTCATCGTCGGCCGTCTGATTCCGGCCGGTACCGGCCTGTCCTACCACAGCAGCCGCCGTCGTGGCGCTTCGGGTCTCACCGACTCGGAGATGCAGGCCCTGACCGGTACCCCGGCCGCGGCTGAAGCACCGGCCGCCGAAGTGGAAGCTGAACAGGCTTCGGAAGACTGAAACACCGGTCCGGCCGTAACGCCGGACCACCCCGTCCGTGCAACGACGGGATTGGGACAGGGCAGGGTGGACCGCTCGCGGTTCACCCCGCCAACCTGAACGGGGTACATGGAGGCCCCCCAGTAACGTTCCAGGATCAGGAACGGGCTTGACAGAACGCGTTTGACTGCGTTCCTGACAGGTTGCTACAATCGTCTGTCTCAGCAGGCCAGAATTTTGGCCTGCTTTAACATTTCCGCATCTCTGGCCGGATTTCCGGCCACCAATCAGAAGAACCTACTGATGGCGACGATCAACCAGCTGGTCCGCAAGCCGCGGCAAGCTACTACGTACAAGAGTGCCTCGCCGGCGCTCGACAAGTGCCCGCAGCGCCGTGGCGTCTGCACGCGCGTCTACACCACCACCCCGAAGAAGCCGAACTCGGCTCTGCGCAAGGTTGCCAAGGTCCGCCTGACCAACCAGGAAGAAGTCATTTCCTACATCGGCGGTGAAGGCCACAACCTGCAGGAGCACTCCGTGGTCCTGATCCGTGGCGGTCGCGTCAAGGATCTGCCGGGTGTGCGTTACCACACCGTTCGTGGCTCGCTCGACGCCGCCGGCGTTGCCAAGCGTCGCCAGGCCCGTTCCAAGTACGGCGCCAAGCGTCCGAAGGCCTAAGGGGAGAGCACTATGTCGCGTAAGGGTAATACTCCGCAGCGTTCCGTCCTGCCGGATCCGAAGCACGGAAGCGAAACCATCGCCCGTTTCATCAACATGGTCATGCAGAGCGGCAAGAAGTCCGTCGCTGAAAAGATCGTGTACGGTGCCATGGACGTCATCTCCGAGAAGAACGCCAACTCGATCGAGCTGGTGCAGAAGGCTCTGGACAACGTCGCTCCGGCGGTCGAAGTGAAGTCGCGTCGCGTCGGCGGCGCCACCTACCAGGTGCCGGTCGAAGTGCGCGCCTCGCGCAAGATGGCCCTGGCCATGCGTTGGCTGATCGACTCCGCGCGCAAGCGTGGTGAGAACACCATGCCGAAGAAGCTGGCTGCTGAACTGATCGACGCCGCGGAAAACCGTGGTGGCGCTATCAAGAAGCGCGAAGAAACCCACCGCATGGCCGAAGCCAACAAGGCATTCGCCCACTACCGCTGGTGAGTTTGACGGCCTTGTAAAACAGGCAGGGCAGCACCATCAAGGTGCTGCCTCGCGGCCCCAGAAGGGCTGCGCCAATCCGAAGGCCGCCGCAAGGCGGCGTTCGGCCATCCGAAATCCAAGAAATCTGAGAGGCTCCCCGTGGCCCGTTCCACTCCCATCGAGCGTTACCGTAACTTCGGCATCATGGCCCACATCGATGCCGGCAAGACCACCACGTCCGAGCGCATCCTGTTCTACACCGGCAAGAGCCACAAGATCGGTGAAGTGCACGACGGCGCCGCCACCATGGACTGGATGGAGCAGGAACAGGAACGTGGCATCACGATCCAGTCCGCTGCCACCACCGCGTTCTGGAAGGGCATGGACAAGTCCCTGCCGGAGCACCGCTTCAACATCATCGACACCCCCGGGCACGTCGACTTCACCATCGAAGTGGAGCGCTCGCTGCGCGTGCTCGACGGTGCGGTGTTCGTGCTGTGTGCCGTCGGTGGCGTGCAGCCGCAGTCGGAAACCGTGTGGCGCCAGGCCAACCGCTACAAGGTGCCGCGCATTGCGTTCGTCAACAAGATGGACCGCACCGGCGCCAACTTCTACAAGGTCCGTGACCAGCTGAAGGCCAAGCTCGGCGCCGTCGCCGTGCCGATGCAGCTGCCGATCGGCGCTGAAGAAGGCTTCAAGGGCGTTGTCGACCTGCTGAAGATGAAGGCCATCCACTGGGATGAAGCTTCGCAGGGCATGAAGTTCGAGTACGGCGAAATCCCGGCCGAGCTGCAGGAAAAGGCTGAAGAAGCCCGTACCTTCATGATCGAGACCGCGGCTGAAGCCAGCGAAGAGCTGATGGAAAAGTACCTGGGCGGCGAAGAGCTGGCCGAGTCGGAAATCATCAACGCGCTGCGTACCCGTACCCTGGCCACCGAAATCGTCCCGATGTACTGCGGTTCGGCGTTCAAGAACAAGGGCGTGCAGGCCATGCTGGACGGCGTGATCCAGCTGCTGCCGTCGCCGGTTGACGTGCCGGACGTGACCGGTACCGACGTGGACGACGAAAACGTCGCCATGACCCGCAAGTCCGACGACAAGGCTCCGTTCTCGTCGCTGGCCTTCAAGATCATCACCGACCCGTTCGTCGGCGCGCTGACCTTCTTCCGTGTCTACTCGGGCACCCTGAATGGCGGCGACACCGTGCTGAACTCGGTGAAGGGCAAGAAGGAGCGCATCGGCCGCATCCTGCAGATGCACTCGAACAACCGCGAAGAAATCAAGGAAGTTCTGGCCGGTGACATCGCCGCTGCTGTGGGCCTGAAGGACACCACCACTGGTGACACCCTGTGCTCGATCGACCAGCCGATCATCCTGGAGCGCATGACGTTCCCGGAGCCGGTGATCTCGATGGCCGTCGAACCGAAGACCAAGTCGGACCAGGAAAAGATGGGTCTGGCCCTGGGCCGTCTGGCGCAGGAAGATCCGTCGTTCCGCGTCAAGACCGACGAAGAATCCGGCCAGACCATCATCTCGGGCATGGGCGAGCTGCACCTGGACATCATCGTCGACCGCCTGAAGCGCGAGTTCAACGTTGAAGCCAACGTCGGCGCGCCGCAGGTGGCTTACCGCGAAACCATCACCCTGGCTGACGTGAAGTCGGACTACAAGCACGCCAAGCAGTCCGGTGGTAAGGGTCAGTACGGTCACGTCGTGATCGAACTGTCGCCGATCACCGCTGAAGACCGTGCCGATGCCAAGATCGCTCCGCTGATCAAGGACGACTTCCTGTTCATCAACGACATCACCGGTGGTGTGATTCCGAAGGAATTCATCCCGTCGATCGAAAAGGGCCTGCGCGAAACCATCACCAGCGGTCCGCTGGCTGGCTTCCCGGTCGTGGACGTCAAGGTGAAGCTGGTGTTCGGCTCGTACCACGACGTCGACTCGTCGGAAATGGCGTTCAAGCTGGCCTCGTCGATGGCCTTCAAGCAGGGCTTCTCCAAGGCCAAGCCGGTCCTGCTGGAGCCGATCATGAAGGTCGAGATCGTGACCCCGGAAGACTACCAGGGTGACGTGATGGGCGACGTCAGCCGTCGTCGCGGCGTGCTGCAGGGTTCCGACACCACCGGTGACGGCTCCGCTTCGATCATCAACGCGATGATCCCGCTGGGTGAAATGTTCGGCTACGCCACTGCGCTGCGTTCGCAGACCCAGGGCCGCGCCACCTTCACCATGGAATTCGACCATTACGAGCCGGCGCCGAACAACATCGCCGAAGCCGTCATGAAGAAGGGCTGAGCCTCGCTCAGCCTCTCCTGAAAACCACTTTCAAAATCAAGGTAAACAACAATGGCAAAGGGTAAGTTCGAGCGCACCAAGCCGCACGTCAACGTCGGCACCATCGGTCACGTCGACCATGGCAAGACCACGCTGACCGCAGCACTGACCAAGATCGGTGCCGAGCGCTTCGGTGGCGAATTCAAGGATTACTCGGCAATCGACGCCGCTCCGGAAGAGAAGGCTCGTGGTATCACGATCTCGACCGCGCACGTCGAATACGAATCCACCACCCGTCACTACGCCCACGTCGATTGCCCGGGCCACGCTGACTACGTCAAGAACATGATCACCGGTGCCGCCCAGATGGACGGCGCGATCCTGGTGTGCTCGGCCGCTGACGGCCCGATGCCGCAGACCCGCGAGCACATCCTGCTGTCGCGTCAGGTCGGCGTGCCGTACATCGTCGTGTTCCTGAACAAGGCCGACATGGTTGACGATGCCGAGCTGCTGGAACTGGTCGAAATGGAAGTCCGCGAACTGCTGAGCAAGTACGAGTTCCCGGGCGACGACACCCCGATCATCTCGGGTTCGGCTCGTCTGGCGCTGGAAGGCGACCAGAGCGAAATCGGCGTCCCGGCGATCATCAAGCTGGTCGACGCGCTGGACACCTGGATTCCGGAGCCGGAGCGTGCAGTCGACAAGCCGTTCCTGATGCCGGTGGAAGATGTGTTCTCGATCTCGGGCCGCGGCACCGTGGTGACCGGTCGTATCGAGCGCGGCGTGATCAAGGTCGGCGAAGAAATCGAAATCGTCGGCATCCGTCCGGTGCAGAAGACCACCGTGACCGGCGTCGAAATGTTCCGCAAGCTGCTGGACCAGGGCCAGGCAGGCGACAACGCCGGTCTGCTGCTGCGCGGCACCAAGCGTGACGACGTCGAGCGCGGCCAGGTTCTGGCCAAGCCGGGCACCATCAAGCCGCACACCACCTTCGAAGGCGAAGTGTACGTGCTGTCGAAGGACGAAGGCGGCCGTCACACCCCGTTCTTCAACGGCTACCGCCCGCAGTTCTACTTCCGTACCACCGACATCACCGGTAAGGCCAACCTGCCGGAAGGCGTGGAGATGGTGATGCCGGGCGACAACGTGAAGATGGTTGTCGAGCTGATCAACCCGGTGGCAATGGACGAAGGCCTGCGCTTCGCCATCCGCGAAGGCGGCCGTACCGTCGGCGCCGGCGTGGTCTCGAAGATCATCGCGTAATCTGGTAGTATCTGCGCCCCGATGTTGCCTGGGTAGGGCATCGGGGCGTATCAAATGGGAAAGCAGGCACAGGATGTGCCTTGTGTTCCCCGGACCAGGAACGGTCAATGCCATTCAGGCGGCGTCAACAGGCAACTGTTGACAGCTGCCTTGCGTGCCATTATGCTTCCACGTCTGGGCAGACCGGGAAACTGGCCTGCCTACGTTTTTGGGGTCTATGGATTGACCTTGTCGGCCTGCAGGAGTGCGGGCCGTCTGTATTCAGGGATTTCACGGGACAAAGCAACCCAGAGGCTTTGTCTGTCGCTCTTTTAACGAAGGAACCTACCGCCATGGCGGACCAAAAGATCCGGATCCGGCTGAAAGCGTTCGATCATCGTCTGATCGACCGTTCGGCCAGCGAGATCGTTGAAACGGCCAAGCGGACCGGCGCGCAAGTGCGTGGCCCGATCCCGCTGCCGACCAAGATCGAGCGTTACACCGTCCTCGTTTCCCCGCACGTCGACAAGGACGCGCGTGACCAGTACGAGACCCGCACGCACAAGCGCGTGCTCGATATCGTTGACCCGAATGACAAGACCGTGGACGCGCTGATGAAGCTCGAACTGGCTGCCGGCGTCGACGTTCAGATCAAGCTGACCTGAGGACTACGACCATGACGAAGAAGTATTCGTTGGGCTTCGTGGGCCGCAAGGCTGGCATGAGCCGCGTGTTCACTGAAGATGGCCGCTCCATCCCGGTGACCCTGATCGAAGCAACCCCCAACCGCATCGCGCAGATCAAGACCGTCGAAACCGACGGCTACAGCGCCGTGCAGGTGACCGTCGGCGCGCGTCGCGCTGCCCTGGTCAACAAGCCGGAAGCCGGCCACTTCGCCAAGGCGAAGGTGGAAGCGGGCCGTGGCCTGTGGGAATTCCGCGTTGAAGACGCGCAGCTCGGCGATTTCGCCGTTGGCGGCGAAGTCAAGGCGGACATCTTCGAAGTCGGCCAGATCGTCGACGTCCAGGGTGTCACCAAGGGTAAGGGTTTCCAGGGCACCATCAAGCGCCACAACTTCCGTATGGGCGATGCAACCCACGGTAACTCGCTGTCGCATCGCGCGCCGGGTTCGCTGGGTCAGCGCCAGACCCCGGGTCGCGTTTTCCCGGGCAAGAAGATGTCGGGCCACATGGGCGCGGTGCAGCAGAGCACCCAGAACCTGGAAGTGGTCAAGGTCGACGTCGAGCGCGGTCTGATCGCAGTTCGCGGCGCCGTTCCGGGCGCGGCGGGTGGCGACGTGATCGTCCGTCCGGCGAGCAAGGCATAAGGAGAGATGACGATGGAACTCGTTATCACGGGTAGCAACAACAAGGTCTCGGTCTCCGACGCCGTGTTCGGTCGCGATTTCAGCGAAGATCTGGTCCACCAGGTCGTCGTTGCTTACCGCAACGCCGGTCGCGCCGGCACCAAGGCGCAGAAGACTCGCTCCGAAGTGGCTGGTACCACCAAGAAGTCGAAGAAGCAGAAGGGCGGCGGCGCGCGTCATGGCGCACTGACGGCTCCGATCTTCGTCGGCGGCGGTGTCACCTTCGCGGCCAAGCCGCGCAGCTTCGAGCAGAAGGTCAATCGTAAGCAGTACCGTGCCGCCATGTGCGCGATCTTGTCCGAGCTGAACCGTCAGGGCCGTCTGACCATCGTGGAGTCCTTCGACGTCGAAGCGACCAGCACGAAGGGTCTGATCGCCAAGCTGGCCGGCCTGGAAGTGGGCAAGCGCCCGCTGATCGTCACCGAGGAAGCCTCCGAGCACCTGTACCTGTCGGCCCGCAACGTTCCCTACGTGGAAGTGCGTGACGTGCAGGGTCTGGACCCGGTGTCCCTGGTTGGTGCCGACACGGTCGTCATCACCGCTGACGCGGTCAAGAAGGTCGAGGAGTGGCTGGCATGAACAGCAACGAAAAAATCTTCAGCGTGCTGCGTGCCCCGCGTGTCTCCGAAAAGACCGCGCGCCTGCAGGAACTCTCCAACCAGTATGTCTTCGAAATTTCGAACGAAGCCACCAAGGCCGATGTAAAGGCCGCGGTTGAGCAGCTGTTCGACGTCAAGGTCGAAGCCGTCAACGTGGTCAACGTCAAGGGCAAGAACAAGTCCTTCCGTAACCGTGCTGGCCGCCGCGGCGATTGGCGCAAGGCGTACGTTCGCCTGGCCGACGGCCAGTCGATCGATGTAACGGCCAAGGCCTGAGGTACATCCCATGCCATTGATGAAATTCAAGCCCACTTCTCCCGGCCGCCGTTCGGCCGTGCGCGTGGTTACTCCCGACCTGCACAAGGGTGCTCCGCACGCCGCACTGGTCGAGTCGCAGAGCCGCTCGGGTGGTCGTAACCACCACGGCCGCATCACCGTGCGTCACGTCGGTGGTGGCCACAAGCAGCACTACCGCATCATCGACTTCAAGCGCAACAAGCTGGGCATCCCGGCGCGCGTGGAACGCATCGAATACGATCCGAACCGCACCGCCCACATCGCCCTGCTGTGCTACGTCGACGGTGAGCGCCGCTACATCATCGCCCCGAAGGGCCTGAAGGCTGGTGATCAGGTGATCGCTGGTTCGGACGCCCCGATCAAGGCTGGCAACACCCTGCCGCTGCGCAACATCCCGGTCGGTACCACCATCCACTGCATCGAACTGAAGCCCGGCAAGGGCGCTCAGATCGCCCGCGCCGCTGGTGCGGCCGTGCAGCTGGTTGCCCGCGAAGGCATCTACGCCACCCTGCGCCTGCGCTCGGGTGAAATGCGTAAGGTTCCGGTCGAGTGCTGCGCCACCATCGGTGAAGTCGGCAACGACGAGCACAGCCTGGAAAAGCTGGGCAAGGCCGGTGCCAAGCGCTGGCGCGGCGTCCGCCCGACCGTTCGTGGTGCTGCCATGAACCCGGTTGACCACCCGCACGGTGGTGGTGAGGCGAAGGCCGGCCAGGGTAACCCGCATCCGGTCACCCCGTGGGGTGTTCCGACCAAGGGTTACAAGACGCGCCATAACAAGCGCACTCAGCAGTTCATCGTCCGCGATCGTAGGGGCTAATCGACCATGGCACGTTCACTCAAGAAGGGCCCGTTCGTCGATCACCACCTCGTCAAGAAGGTGGAGGCCGCTGCGGGCAGCAAGAAGCCGATCAAAACCTGGTCGCGCCGTTCGATGATCCTGCCTGACATGGTAGGCATCACCATTGCCGTGCATAACGGCAAGAACCACATCCCGGTTCTCGTCAACGAGAACATGGTCGGCCACAAGCTCGGCGAATTTGCCATCACCCGGACCTTCAAGGGTCACGGTGGTGACAAGAAGTCGGGCAAGTAAGGAGAGATGACAATGGAAGCGAAAGCCATCCTGCGCACTGCGCGCATCTCCCCGCAGAAGGCTCGTCTGGTCGCTGACCAGGTGCGCGGTCTGCCGGCCGAGCGTGCGGTCAACCTGCTGAAGTTCTCGGACAAGAAGGCTGCCCACCTGATCAAGAAGGTGGTGGAGTCGGCTATTGCAAACGCCGAGAACAACCAGGGCGCCGACGTCGACGAGCTGAAGGTTCAGACCATCATGGTTGATGAAGGTCCGACCCTGAAGCGTTTCATGGCGCGGGCGAAAGGCCGCGGTACCCGCATCCTCAAGCGCACCAGCCACATCACTGTGGTTGTGGGCGCCGGCAAGTAAGCGGATAAGGAAAAGACCATGGGTCATAAAGTTCATCCGATTGGTATCCGCCTGGGTATTTCCAAGGACTGGAACTCCAAGTGGTACGCCAACAAGGCCGAGTTCGCTGGTTACCTGGCAGCCGACCTGAAAGTGCGCGACATGCTGCGCAAGAAGCTGGCTCAGGCCGGCATCAGCAAGATCCTGATCGAGCGTCCGGCCAAGACCGCTCGCGTGACGATCCACACCGCCCGTCCGGGCGTGGTGATCGGCAAGCGCGGTGAGGACATCGAGAAGCTGCGCAAGGAAGTGAGCGAGATGATGGGCGTCCCGGCGCACATCAACGTCACCGAAGTGCGCAAGCCGGAACTGGACGCGCAGCTCGTTGCCGAGTCGATCGCCCAGCAGCTGGAGCGTCGCATCATGTTCCGCCGCGCAATGAAGCGCTCGGTCGGCAACGCGATGCGCCTGGGTGCCCTGGGCATCAAGGTCAACGTCGGTGGCCGCCTCAACGGTGCAGAAATCGCCCGTTCGGAGTGGTACCGCGAAGGCCGCGTGCCGCTGCACACCCTGCGTGCCGACATCGACTATGGCTTCGCTGAAGCCAAGACGACCTACGGCATCATCGGCATCAAGGTCTGGATCTACAAGGGCGAAGTCTTCGATTTCTCCCAGGTTGGCCAGGAAAAGCAGGACGACACCCCGTCGCGCAACGATCGTCACGATCGCGGCGACCGCGGTGACCGTCAGCGCCCGGCTCGTGAAGCGAGGTAACGACAATGTTGCAACCCAAGCGAACCAAGTACCGCAAGGTACACAAGGGCCGTAACGAAGGCCTGAGCTGGAGCGCCAACGCTGTCAGCTTCGGCGAGTACGGTCTGAAAGCAACCGCCCACGGTCAGCTGACCGCGCGCCAGATCGAAGCGGCCCGCCGCTCGATCAGCCGCTACGTCAAGCGCGGCGGCAAGATGTGGATCCGTGTGTTCCCCGACAAGCCCATCACCAAGAAGCCCATCGAAGTTCGAATGGGTTCGGGTAAGGGTAACGTGGAATACTGGGTGGCCCAGATCCAGCCCGGCCGCATGATCTATGAAATCGAGGGTGTTACCGAAGAAGTGGCACGCGAGGCATTCCGCCTGGCCGCCGCCAAGCTCTCGGTCACCACCACTTTCGTGACCCGGACGGTGCGCTGATGGATATCAAAACTCTCCGTGAAAAGTCGGCTGACGAACTCAAGGCCCACCTGATCGACCTGCGTAAGGAACAGTTCTCTGTCCGTATGCAGCAGGTCACCGGCCAGCTGCCGAAGACCCACGACATCCGCCGGGTCCGTCGCGAGATTGCTCGCGTCAAGACCCTGCTCGGCAGCACGAAGTAAGGATGGCCGCTATGAGCGACAATACTGAAAACAAGGCGCTGCGCACGGTCGAAGGCCGTGTCGTCAGCAACAAGATGGACAAGACGGTTACCGTCCTGGTTGAGCGTCAGGTCAAGCACGCGCTGTACGGCAAGTACATCAAGCGCTCGACGAAGCTGCACGCCCACGATGCCGACAACGCCTGCAAGGAAGGCGATGTCGTCCGCGTGACCGAGATTGCTCCGATGTCCAAGACCAAGAACTGGCGCGTGGTGGAAGTCATCACGCGTGCGGCTGAATAAGGAGTCTGAATCATGATCCAGATGCAGAGCTACCTTGACGTCGCGGACAATTCGGGTGCCAAGCAGGTGATGTGCTTCAAGGTGCTGGGTGGTTCCAAGCGCCGTTACGCCGGTATCGGCGACATCATCAAGGTCACCGTGAAGGATGCGATTCCGCGCGGCAAGGTCAAGAAGGGTGAAGTGTATGACGCCGTCGTGGTGCGTACCCGCAAGGGTGTGCGTCGCGCCGACGGCTCGCTGATCCGCTTCGACGGCAACGCTGCCGTTCTGCTGAACAACAAGCAGGAGCCGATCGGTACCCGTATCTTCGGGCCGGTGACCCGTGAACTTCGTTCGGAGAAGTTCATGAAGATCGTCTCGCTCGCTCCCGAAGTGCTGTGAGCGACAGGAGATAATCATGGCTAACCGTATCAAGAAGGGCGACCAGGTTGTCGTCAATGCCGGCAAGGACAAGGGCGAGCGTGGCGAAGTGCTTCGCGTCGACGGCGACCGCGTGGTCGTTGCCAACGTGAACATCGTCAAGCGCCACACCAAGCCGAATCCGCAGGCAGGCGTTGCCGGCGGCGTGGTCGAGCGTGAAGCGTCGATCCATATCTCCAACGTGAATGTGCTGAACCCGGCTTCGGGCAAGGGCGAACGCGTTGGCTTCAAGGTGCTGGAGGATGGACGCAAACTGCGTGTGTTCCGCTCCAGCGGTGAGGCGCTCGACGCCTGAGGAATGTGAAGATGACTTCCCGTCTCGAAAAGTTTTACAAGGAAGAAGTGGTGCCGGCGCTGATGAAGCAGTTCGGCTACACCAATCCGATGGAAGTGCCGAAGCTGGTCAAGGTCACCCTGAACATGGGTGTCGGCGAAGCGGCCACCAACAAGAAGATCCTGGAAAACGCCGTCGGCGACATGACCAAGATTTCCGGCCAGAAGCCGGTTGTCACCAAGTCGCGTATCTCGGTTGCGTCGTTCAAGATCCGTGATGGTTGGCCGATTGGCTGCAAGACCACGCTGCGTCGCCACAAGATGTACGAGTTCCTGGATCGCCTGATCAACATCTCGCTGCCGCGCGTGCGCGACTTCCGTGGTGTTTCCGGTCGTTCCTTCGACGGTCGCGGCAACTTCAACATGGGTGTGAAGGAACAGATCATCTTCCCGGAAATCGACTTCGACGCTGTCGACGCGATCCGCGGCATGGATATCGCCATCACCACCACTGCGAAGACCGACGCGGAAGCGAAGGCGCTGCTGGCAGCGTTCAAGTTCCCGTTCCGTAACTGATTCGTCGAGGATACCGAAATGGCAAAGACCTCCATGGTCAACCGCGACATCAAGCGGGAAAAGCTGGCCAAGAAGTACGCCGACAAGCGTGCCGCTCTGAAGAAGATCGTCTCCTCGCTGGAGTCGAGCTACGAAGAGAAGATCGAAGCCGCAACCAAGCTGGCCAAGCTGCCGCGCGATTCGTCGCCGAGCCGCCAGCGCAACCGTTGCGAGCTGTCGGGCCGTCCGCGTGGCGTCTACAGCAAGTTCGGCCTGGGCCGCAACAAGCTGCGTGAAGCCACCATGCGCGGCGACGTGCCGGGCCTGCGCAAGGCCAGCTGGTAATCCCAGCCGGTCCTGCGACCAGGAACCCCTCCGGGGGTTCCTGAACAGGTCAGGGCAGGCATTCAGGCTTGCCCAAGCAAAAAAACCCGAAGAGCCCGGCGCAAGTCGGGCTCTTTTGGCGTATACTCCCGCGTCTTGCCCTGCGCGAGCGGGGTTGCAGGGGTAGGTCATTGGCCTGCCGCAAGAAGGGACCTGGCCCGTTTCCAGGAGACAACAGATTTTCGCGAAAGCGGATATCGGTGCACTCAAAGGTACTCATATGAGCATGACTGATCCCATCGCCGACCTGCTGGTCCGCATCAAGAATGCGGCCGCGGTTGGCAAGCAGACGGTGAAAGCCCCGTCGTCCAAGATCAAGGTTGCGATCGCCCAGGTCCTGAAGGACGAGGGTTACATCACCGACCTGCGCGTGACCCAGCTGGAAAACAACAAGTCCGAGCTGGAAATCGTGCTGAAGTATTTCGAAGGCAAGCCGGTCATCGCGACCCTGAAGCGCTTCTCGCGTTCGGGCCTGCGCCAGTACCGCGGCAAGAGCGAACTGCCGAAGGTCATGAACGGCCTGGGTATCTCTATCATTTCCACCTCCAAGGGCATCATGACTGATGCGCAGGCGCGCCAGCTGGGCGTCGGCGGCGAAGTCCTGTGCTTCGTGGCCTAAGGCGAGAGGAGTAAGAATATGTCCCGCGTAGCCAAGAAGCCCGTCGACCTGGGTAAGGTTGAACTGAACGTCCAGTCCGAATCCGTCACCGTCAAGGGCCCGAAGGGCACCCTGTCGCTGCCGAAGCCGGCCGGCATTGCCATCAACGTCGAGAACGGCGTTGCCACCCTGAGCACCGAGAATGCGGATCTGATCCCGCTGACCGGTACCGTCCGCGCCATCCTGTCCAACATGGTCAAGGGTGTTTCCGAAGGCTTCGAGCGCAAGCTGGAGCTGGTCGGCGTGGGTTACCGTGCTGCCATGCAGGGCAAGGACCTGAGCCTGTCGCTCGGTTTCTCGCACCCGGTGGTGTTCGTTGCTCCGGAAGGCATCACCATCTCCACCCCGACCCAGACCGAGATCCTGGTCCAGGGCGCCGACAAGCAGGTCGTTGGTGAAGTTGCCGCCAAGATCCGTGCGTTCCGCAAGCCGGAACCGTACAAGGGCAAGGGCGTGAAGTACTCCGACGAAGTCATCATCCGTAAGGAAGCCAAGAAGGCCTAAGCGCGAGTCCCTCACCAGGGAAAAGCCTGACCTTCAGCTTTCAAGGAAAACACATCATGAACAAGAACATCGCCCGCCTGCGTCGCGCCAAGTCGACCCGTGCTCACATCCGCGAGCTGGGTGTGGCCCGTCTGTCGGTGCTGCGCACCGGCCAGCACCTGTACGCACAGGTCTTCACCGCCGACGGCTCCAAGGTGCTGGCTGCTGCCAACACCACCCAGGCCGACGTCAAGGACGGCCTGAAGAACGGCAAGAACGCCGACGCCGCTGCCAAGGTTGGCCGCATCGTTGCCGAGCGCGCCAAGGCCGCTGGCATCGAGAAGGTTGCCTTCGATCGTTCGGGTTACCGTTACCACGGCCGCATCAAGGCCCTGGCTGACGCCGCCCGCGAAGCCGGCCTGCAGTTCTAAGAGGTCAGGGCAGGGGACGTTCGTCTCCTGCCCGCCTGCTCGCCAGCCTGAGCGAGGCTGGACGGCGCCGCTCTTCTGCAGCGGCCCACCGGAACAACGCGGTACTCCACAACCATAAGCGGCCCCGAGCCGTACATACCCAAACAACCAAGGAATCAAGATGGCAGAAGAACGTCAGCAGCGGGGTCGCGATCGCGACCGCAACCGCGAAGAGAAAGTCGACGACGGCATGATTGAAAAGCTGGTCGCGGTCAACCGCGTCAGCAAGACCGTCAAGGGCGGTCGCCAGTTCACCTTCACCGCCCTGACCGTGGTCGGCGACGGCGAAGGCAAGGTCGGTTTCGGCTATGGCAAGGCGCGCGAAGTGCCGGTCGCCATCCAGAAGTCGATGGAACAGGCTCGCAAGAACCTGGTCAGCGTTGACCTGAACAACGGCACCCTGTGGCACACCATCAAGGATGGCCACGGCGCTGCACGCGTGTTCATGCAGCCGGCTTCGGAAGGTACGGGCGTCATCGCCGGCGGTGCCATGCGCGCCGTGCTGGAAGCGGTTGGCGTGAAGAACGTGCTGGCCAAGGCCACCGGTTCGCGCAACCCGATTAACCTGGTGCGTGCCACCGTGAAGGGCCTGACTGCAGCGCAGTCGCCGGCTCGCATCGCGGCCAAGCGCGGCAAGAAGGTGGAGGAACTCAACCATGGCTAATGAGTCCAACAAGACTGTGAAGGTGCGCCTGGTGCGCGGCCTGCGTGGTGCTCAGTCGCGTCACCGCCTGTCGGTGCGTGCTCTGGGTCTGAACAAGCTCAACGATGTGCGTGAACTGAAGGACAGCCCGCAGGTTCGCGGTCTGATCAACACCGTTCACTACCTTGTCAAGGTTGAGGAGTAATCGATCATGACTCTGCGTCTCAATGAACTGAGCCCGGCACCGGGCGCCCGCACCGAGCGCACCCGCGTCGGTCGCGGTATCGGCTCGGGCCTGGGCAAGACTGCCGGCCGCGGCCACAAGGGTTCGTTCGCCCGTAAGGGTGGCGGCAAGATCAAGGCTGGCTTCGAAGGCGGCCAGACCCCCATGCAGCGTCGTCTGCCGAAGATCGGCTTCCGTTCGCCGATCGCCAAGGACACCGCTGAAGTGCTGCTGTACGCGCTGGACAAGCTGCCGGCCGGTGAGATCGACTTCGCCGCCCTGCGTGCTGCCAAGCTGGTCCCGAGCACTGCCAAGAAGGCCAAGGTCGTCGTCAAGGGCGAAGTGACCAAGGCGTTCACCCTGAAGGGTATTGCTGCCACGGCTGGTGCCAAGGCCGCGATCGAAGCTGCCGGCGGCAGCGTAACGGAGTAAGAAAATCATGGCGCAAGCTGGCATCGGTAACCTCGCGGGCGGAATGGGCAAGTTCACTGAACTTCGCCAACGTTTGCTGTTCGTCGTCGGGGCTTTGATCGTCTATCGCATTGGCTGCTACGTGCCGGTGCCGGGCGTCAATCCCGATGCCATGCTTGCCATGATGCAACAGCAGGGCGGCGGCATCGTGGACATGTTCAACATGTTCTCGGGCGGCGCCCTGCACCGTTTCAGCATCTTCGCGCTGAACGTGATGCCGTACATTTCGGCATCGATCGTGATGCAGCTGGCCGTCCACATCTTCCCCGCGCTGAAGGCGATGCAGAAGGAAGGTGAGTCCGGCCGCCGCAAGATCACCCAGTATTCGCGCATCGGCGCCGTGGTGCTGGCAGTGGTGCAGGGCGGTTCGATCGCCCTGGCGCTGCAGGGCCAGGTCTCGCCGTCGGGCGCTCCGGTCGTCTACGCACCGGGCATGGGCTTCGTGCTCACCGCCGTGATCGCGCTGACCGCCGGCACCATGTTCCTGATGTGGGTCGGTGAGCAGGTGACCGAGCGCGGCATCGGCAACGGTGTGTCGCTGATCATCTTCGCCGGCATCGTGGCCGGCCTGCCTGCCGCGGTCATCCATACCTTCGATGCCTACCGCGACGGCAACATCCAGTTCATCCAGCTGCTGCTGATCGCCATCGTGGTGCTGGCCTTCACCTTCTTCGTGGTGTTCGTCGAACGCGGCCAGCGCCGCATCACGGTGAACTACGCACGTCGCCAGGGCGGCCGCAACGCGTACATGAACCAGACCTCGTTCCTGCCGCTGAAGCTGAACATGGCGGGCGTGATCCCGGCCATCTTCGCCTCCAGCCTGCTGGCCTTCCCGGCCACGCTGACCATGTGGGCCGGCCAGGCTGCCAACCAGAGCACCTTTGGCCAGGTCCTGCAGAAGGTCGCCAATGCCCTGGGCCCGGGCGAGCCGCTGCACATGATCGTGTTCGCTGCGCTGATCACTGGCTTTGCGTTCTTCTATACCGCGCTGGTGTTCAACTCGCAGGAAACCGCCGACAACCTGAAGAAGTCGGGCGCGCTGATTCCGGGCATCCGTCCGGGCAAGGCCACCGCCGACTACATCGACGGCGTGCTGACCCGCCTGACTGCTGCCGGTTCGGCTTATCTGGTGATCGTCTGCCTGCTGCCGGAACTGATGCGCACGCAGCTGAACGCCTCGTTCTACTTCGGTGGTACTTCGCTGCTGATCGTGGTGGTGGTGGTGATGGACTTCATCGCCCAGGTGCAGGCGCACCTGATGTCGCACCAGTACGAGAGCCTGCTGAAGAAGGCCAACCTGAAGGGCGGCAACCGCGGCGGCTTTGCTCGCGGCTGATCAGCCTGTTATACTTTCGTCTTCCTGACGTGATGGTCCCTCCGCTTCGCGGACTCCGGCCACACAAACGAAGGGCGGCCCCCGCAGCGGTTCCGGGTGGGGGTGTGATGAGGTGGTCCCGCGCAGGAGTAGCGCGGGCGGCCCCGGAGGAAACTCCAGGTCCAACCCCATCCGGCGCCGGAGCCTGGGCACACTCCCCAGGCCGGGTTCATGAAACCAATGGTTTCACGGGCTTCCATGTAAACCGGAACCTTGTTAGTATCGCTAGTTCACTTTTTTGATCCATCCTGCCGGATTGGCGCGCCTACGGTGCGCTGTCGGCCATCACTCAGCTGGAGAACCGCGTCATGGCGCGTATTGCAGGCGTCAACCTGCCAGCCCAGAAGCACGTCTGGGTCGGGTTGCAAAGCATTTACGGCATCGGCCGTACCCGTTCGAAGAAGGTCTGCGAAGTCGCAGGCGTTGCTTCGACCACCAAGATCCGCGATCTGTCGGAGCCGGAAATCGAGCGCCTGCGCGCCGAAGTCGGCAAGTACATCGTGGAAGGCGATCTGCGCCGTGAGATCGGTATCGCGATCAAGCGCCTGATGGACCTGGGCTGCTACCGCGGCCTGCGTCACCGTCGTGGCCTCCCGCTGCGTGGCCAGCGCACCCGTACCAACGCCCGCACCCGCAAGGGTCCGCGCAAGGCGATCAAGAAGTAAGGGACTGACAAATGGCTAAGCCCGCTGCTAAGACCAAGAAGAAGATCAAGCGCGTCATCACTGATGGCGTTGCCCACGTCCACGCTTCGTTCAACAACACCATCGTGACCATCACCGACCGCCAGGGCAACGCTCTGTCGTGGGCGACCTCCGGTGGCGCTGGCTTCCGCGGTTCGCGCAAGTCGACCCCGTTCGCAGCCCAGGTGGCTGCCGAGAAGGCCGGTCGTGCTGCGCTGGACTACGGCGTGAAGTCGCTGGAAGTCCGCATCAAGGGCCCGGGTCCGGGCCGTGAGTCGGCCGTGCGTTCGTTGAACAACGTCGGCTACAAGATCACCAACATCATCGACGTGACGCCTATCCCGCACAACGGGTGCCGTCCGCCGAAGAAGCGTCGCGTCTAAAGGGAGCGATAAGAAATGGCTCGTTATATCGGTCCTACCTGTAAGCTCGCCCGTCGCGAAGGCGCCGACCTGTCCCTGAAGAGCCCGGCGCGTGCGCTGGACTCCAAGTGCAAGCTGGAGCAGAAGCCCGGCCAGCACGGCGCCACTGCCCGTAAGGGCAAGCTGTCCGACTACGCCACCCAGCTGCGTGAAAAGCAGAAGGTCAAGCGTATCTACGGCCTGCTGGAGCGTCAGTTCCGCAACTACTACAAGAAGGCCTCGACCAAGAAGGGCAACACCGGCGAGAACCTGCTGCAGCTGCTGGAAACCCGCCTGGACAACGTCGTCTACCGCATGGGCTTCGCCGTGACCCGTCCGGCTGCCCGTCAGCTGGTGTCGCACCGCGGCGTCACCGTGAACGGCAAGTCGGTCAACCTGGCTTCGTACCAGGTCAAGGCTGGCGACGCCATCGCTCTGTCGGAAAAGGCTGCCAAGCAGCTGCGCGTCCAGGAAGCCCTGACCGTCGCCGCCCAGCATGACCTGAGCCCGTCGTGGGTCGAAGTGGATTCCGGTAAGTTCACCGGCATCTTCAAGGCTGTTCCGGATCGTTCGGACCTGCCTGCGGACATCAACGAAGCGCTGATCGTCGAGCTGTATTCGAAGTAATTCACATTGGAGAGCCCCCGGCGACGGCCGGGGGTTCACTAGGAGAACCCGCAACATGACGGTTACCGCCAACCAGGTTCTGCGTCCTCGCGGTCCGCAGATCGAACGCCTTACCGACACCCGTGCAAAGGTCGTTATCGAACCTTTGGAGCGGGGTTACGGGCATACGCTGGGCAACGCCCTGCGTCGCGTGCTGCTGTCGTCCATCCCGGGCTTCGCCATCACGGAAGTCGAAATCGACGGCGTGTTGCATGAGTACACCACGGTCGAAGGTCTGCAGGAGGACGTGCTCGAAGTCCTGCTGAACCTGAAGGACGTGGCCATCCGTATGCACTCCGGCGACAGCGCCACCCTGTCCCTGTCCAAGCAGGGCCCGGGCGTTGTCACCGCTGCCGATATCAAGGTCGACCACAATGTGGAGATCCTGAACGGCGAACATGTGATCTGCCACCTGACCAAGGACACGGCAATCAACATGCGTCTGAAGATCGAGCGTGGTTTCGGCTACCAGCCGGCTGCTGCGCGTCGTCGTCCGGACGAAGAAACCCGTGCCATCGGCCGCCTGGTCCTGGATGCCTCGTTCTCGCCGGTCCGCCGTGTCGCCTACGCCGTGGAAGCGGCGCGTGTCGAACAGCGTACCGACCTGGACAAGCTGGTCATCGATATCGAGACCAACGGCACCATCGACGCCGAGGAAGCCGTGCGCACCGCCGCCGACATCCTCAGCGACCAGCTGTCGGTGTTCGGTGACTTCACCCACCGCGACCGCGGTGCGGCCAAGCCGGCCAACAACGGCGTGGATCCGGTGCTGCTGCGCCCGATCGACGATCTGGAACTGACCGTGCGTTCGGCCAACTGCCTGAAGGCGGAAAGCATCTACTACATCGGCGATCTGATCCAGAAGACCGAAGTGGAGCTGCTGAAGACCCCGAACCTGGGCAAGAAGTCGCTCACCGAAATCAAGGAAGTGCTGGCCCAGCGTGGCCTGTCGCTAGGCATGAAGCTGGAAAACTGGCCGCCGGCCGGTGTCGCCAGCCACGGCATGCTGGGCTGATACAGCCTCCTGGTGTACCTGAAGGCTCCACCGTTCGCGGTGGAGCCTTCAACCGGTTTACGAAACACGCCACGACGAACCGAAGGTTCGCGGGCAGGTCGTCCAGGACGGATGACCAGGACCATCCGCAGTCCGTGCAGCAACGCCAGGAAGGCGACATCGATCCACAACGCCTCATCATTAACCAAGGAATTCCACCATGCGTCACCAGAAGTCTGGCCGTAAGTTCAGCCGCACCAGCGCCCACCGCGAAGCAATGTTCAAGAACATGGCTGCCTCGCTGTTCAAGCACGAGCTGATCAAGACCACCCTGCCGAAGGCCAAGGAACTGCGCCGCGTTGCCGAGCCGCTGATCACCCTGGCCAAGGTCGACTCCGTCGCCAACCGCCGTCTGGCCTTCGCCCGTCTGCGCGACAACGAAGCCGTGGGCAACCTGTTCACCATCCTGGGCCCGCGCTACGCGAACCGTCCGGGCGGCTACCTGCGTCTGCTGAAGTGCGGCTTCCGCGCCGGCGACAACGCACCGATGGCCTACGTCGAGCTGGTCGACCGTCCGGCCGTGGCCGAGGCAGTGGCCGAGTAATCGGACCGCTCCAACGCGAAACAGCGAAAGCCCGGCGACTGCCGGGCTTTTGCGTTTCCGGGGTCGGATCCCGTGCCGCAGGCACGGGCTCTGACCCCATGATCGCCGCGCAACGGGTCAGAGCCCTTTGCCTGCGCAAAGGGATCTGACCCACACCGTTCCGACAGGCGTGGCCTGCAGCGGTTCGAATGGCGCGCGCTCTCGGTTACGCTTGGCGCCTGATCACTTGAGCGTTGACGATGAATCCACTGCGCTGGCCCTTCCGCGCCCAGTTTTTCCTGGGCTTCCTGATCTGCGCAGGCCTGCTGGGCTATGCCATCTTCCTGCAGCTGAAGATGGGGCTGGAGCCCTGTCCGCTGTGCATCTTCCAGCGCCTGGCCTTCGCCGCCCTGGGGCTGCTGTTCCTGATTGGCGCACTGCACGGGCCGTCGAACCGGCCGGGCCGGGCGACCTACGGGATTCTCGCCTTCATCGCCGCCGCTGTCGGGTTCGGCATTGCCGCGCGCCATGTGTACGTGCAGCTGCTGCCGCCGGAGATGGGCGCGACCTGTGGCCCGCCGCTGAGCTTCCTGAGCGAGACGATGGGGCCGTTGGAGGTATTCCGCACGGTGCTGACCGGCACTGGCAACTGCGGCAACATCGACTGGACGTTCCTGGGCCTGACCATGCCGATGTGGTCGGGCGTGTGGTTCGCGCTGCTGGCGCTGTGGGCGCTGGTGGTGTCGCTGCGCAAGGTAGCGCGCTGAGAAACAAGCGGGGTCAGATCCCTTTGCTGCGCAAAGGGATCCGACCCCTGTCCGACCCCTGTCTGCTCAGAAGTCTTGCTGCAGGCTGAGGTAGGCGCCGCGGCGCGGCCCCCACTGCGGGGCAAACACGCCCACGCCACCGCCGTCACGCAGCTGGTAGCTGCGATCCAGCGCATTGATCACCGCCAGCTGCACGTGCAGCGGGTGGCCGCTGTCGGCGTTGAAATCGTGCCCGGCGCTCAGGTTCACCTGCAGGTAGGACGGCAGTTCGCCGCCATTGGGCACGGTGTCGGTATCAGAACGCAGGCCACTGCCGAACACATAGTTCGCACCCACCCGGTTGTGGCCGGCAAAGGCGTAGCTCAAGCCGCCGGACGAGGTCAGCCGCTGGTCGTGGTCCAGGTGGATCCAGTGCTGGGCCGCATAGGCCAGCGCGTCCGGATCCAGATTGTACTGGCCGGTGATGACGTCGGTGCCGATCGCCTTGCTCAGTGCCGCGTTGAAGTAGGCGCTGAACGGCCCGTTGCTGTAGTCGGCGCTGAATTCCAGCCCGCGGATATGGCCACGGCGGTAGTTGAAGGTGGAATAGATGTAGGCGGCGCCGAACTGGCCTTCGTCCTGCAGGCGGTCCACCCGGCGGTCGTACGCATCCAGGCCCAGGGTGAGGTGATCACCGACCTGCTGCGAAACGCCGATGTCGTAGTAATCGCTGCGCTCGGCCAGCGGTGTGGTCGTGCCGCCGGCGGGCTGTGCGTTGGTGGTGCCGTCGTACAGGGCGATGTCGGTGCTGCCGATCAGTTCGCTGGCCGGCGGGGTGAAGTAGCGCGAATAGCCGGCGTGGACGGTGGTGCTGTCGCTGGCGTTCCAGACCACGCCCAGGCGCGGGCTCAACTGGCCTTCGGTATGGCCGAAGGCGGTGTAGCGGTCGCCGCGCAGGCCGTAGTTCACGGTCCAGTCGTCGCCGATGCGCCATTCGTCCTGCACGTACAGGGCGGCGGTGCGCGCGGTGAATGCGTTGGCATCGGCGATCTGCAGCGGCGTGGTGCTGGCCTGCTGGCCCTGCGCATCCACCGGGAACACCCAGCTGGCGTTGCTGGCGCGTGCATCCTCGTGGTTGCCGTACAGGCCATAGCGCAGGGTGTGGTTCATCCCCAGCGGGGTGGAGAAATCGGCCTGCACGGTGCTGGCGCGGTTGCTGCGCTGTACCTGCGAGGCGACGCCGCTGAACACCAGGTCGCCGGCGATGTCGGGGTTGAAGCCCACATCGCTGTAGCGCTGGCCGGCCGAGAGCTGGTAGGCGGTGTCGCCCAGGTTGCCCTGCAGCACCAGCATGCCGAAGCGGGTGGTTTCGCGCTGGGTTTCGTCCAGCTGGCTGGAGTCGAACGTGGTGGTGTCCAGATAGCCGAACTGCGGTTCCTGGCCGGGGTTCACCGGAATCTGGAAGCGGTTGTTGGCAAAGCCGGCGAACAGGCTGAGGCGGGTGTTGTCGTTGACCAGGTAGGTCAGGTCGGCGAAGGCCTTGCCCTGGTGGGTGTCGTCATGCTGCGGCCGGCGGGCGTTGGTCGGGCTTTCCAGGCCGACCTCGTTCTGGTCGTAGTTGCCGGTCAGGAACCAGCTCCAGCGCCCCTGGCTGCCCCACCACGAGGCGTTGGGGTTCACCTTGCCGTACGAGCCAGTGGTGATGCCGGCGCTGCCGCCATTGCCCAACTCGGCGCCGCTGCGGGTGGTGATGTCGACCACCGCGGCGGTGCGCTCGCCGAACTGGGCCGGCAAGGCGCCGTCCATCAGGCGGATGCTCTTGATCGTGCGCGCATCCAGGGTCTGGCCGAAGCCGGAGATGGATTCGGGCAGCAGTACTCCGTTGATCCGGTACTGCAGGTTGGCGTGGTCGCCGCGCACGTGCACGCCGCCGTAAGAGTCCTGGACCACACCCGGTGCCTGCAGCAGCACCTGGCTGAGCGGCGCTGCGGCGCCCAGCGGCTGTTTCTGGATGTCCTCGGCGGTGATCTGGTACTGGCTGCTGCCGATATCCGGGGAGAGCGCGTTGCGCGCCTGGTCGAGCTGGGCGCTGACGGTGACCACGTCGAGGTCTTTCACGGCCGGTGACGTGCTGTCGGCGGCCAGGGCGACGGTGGGCAGGCTGGCCAGGGCCAGGACGAGGGTGACGGCCGTTGCGAGCGGGGAGGGCTTCATGGTCGGGATGGGGTCGATGGGAGGGAGGGGCCGGTCCATGACGGGAAGTGTTACTTCCTAACAACTGAGTGCGGATCATGCGCCTGCCCGGGGCGCTGTGGGCATGCCGGTTGTGGCGGATCGGCATGCGCTTTCTGTGCCGTTCAGCTGGCCGGCCCGGGCCAGGTGCTTTGCGTCAGCCGCGCCCTCTGCGACCATGAACGTCCCCCTCTTGTTCCTCCGGATGTCCGCAATGAGCCTGTCCGCCGTTACGCCTGCCGCTGACCCTGCCACCGCCGCCGTGGGCGCTGCCTGGTCGCCGGAAAGCTGGCGCGGCAAGACCGCGCTGCAGATGCCGACCTACCCGGACCCGGTGGCGCTGGATGCCGCCCTGCACGAGCTCAAGCGCCTGCCGCCGCTGGTGACCTCCTGGGAGATCCTGGCGTTGAAGCAGCAGCTGGCCGACGCGCAGGAAGGCAAGCGCTTCCTGCTGCAGGGTGGCGACTGCGCCGAGAACTTCAGCGACTGCGAATCAGGCACGATTTCCAACCGGCTGAAGGTGCTGCTGCAGATGAGCCTGGTGCTGGTGCACGGCCTGCGCCAGCCGGTGATCCGCGTGGGTCGCTTTGCCGGCCAGTACGCCAAGCCGCGCTCGGCCGACACCGAGACCCGCGACGGCGTGACCCTGCCCAGCTACCGCGGCGATGTGATCAACGCGCCGGCCTTCACCGAAGCGGCGCGGCTGCCGGACCCGAAGCGGATGCTGCAGGCCCACGCGCATTCGGCGATGACGATGAACTTCGTGCGTGCGCTGATCGATGGCGGCTTCGCCGATCTGCACCACCCCGAGTACTGGAACCTGGACTGGGTGCGGCATTCGCCGTTGGCTGCCGAGTACCAGAAGATGGTGGCCTCGATCGGCGACGCCGTGCACTTCATGGAAACCCTGGCCGGGGCCCGCGTCCACAACCTCAACCGCATTGATTTCTACACCTCGCACGAAGCGCTGCTGCTGCCCTACGAGCAGGCGCTGACCCGGCAGGTGCCGCGCCAGCAGGGCTGGTTGAACCTGAGCACGCACTACCCGTGGATCGGCATGCGCACAGCGGCGCTGGACGGCGCGCACGTGGAGTACCTGCGCGGGGTGCGCAATCCGATCGCGATCAAGGTGGGCCCGTCGGTGCAGCCGGACCAGTTGCTACGCTTGATCGATGTGCTGAACCCCGAGGACGAACCGGGCCGCCTGAGTTTCATCCACCGCATGGGCGCGGCGCAGATTGCGGAAAAGCTGCCGCCGCTGCTGGATGCGGTGAAGCGCGATGGCCGCCGCGTGCTGTGGGTGTGCGATGCCATGCATGGCAACACCGAAAGCACGGCCAATGGCTTCAAGACGCGTCGCTTCGACAATGTGCGCAGCGAAGTGGAACTGTCCTTCGATCTGCATGCGGCGGCGGGCACGCGGCTGGGCGGTGTGCACCTGGAGCTGACCGGTGAGGATGTGACCGAATGCACCGGCGGTGCGCGTGAGCTGACCGAGCGCGATCTGGAGCGCGCCTACCGCTCGACGGTGGACCCGCGCCTGAACTACGAACAGTCGCTGGAGATCGCGATGGCGATCGTGCGCAAGCAGGAACAGGCGCGGTAAGGGGTTTTTCGGCAGGGCTTGCAGCCCTGCACCTGCCGAATCAACGTCAACGGCAAAAGCGGGTTTTCCGCGAGTGGGCGGGGCGGTGTCGCAGTGCGGGGACGCCGCAAGTACGTCCGTGTAGGCTTGGCCGCCGCATCCATGCGGCGGACACCCCGCACTGCGACACCGCCCCGCCTCTGACAGGTTCACGCGATCTGTTGGACCGGCACGGGGTCGGATCCCGGATTCATTTCGATTCCGATTGAGATTCATCCACGCATGGCGTGGATCTACCAGACCGCGGAAATCTGTCGAAGGCGGGGTGGGTCCGGTTGCGGGGGTATCCGCGCCATGGATGGTGCGGCTAAGCCCCGATGGACGGGTTTACGGCGTCCCCCGCAACCGGACCCGCCCCGCCATCCCACGGAATGCACGCTTTTGACGTTGCTGTTGACGTTGCTCCAGGCAGTTGCAGGGCCGCAGGCCCTGCATCAAACCCCACCCGCTGACGTGATGCTCATGCCGCCTGCGCGACCCTGTGGGTTCATGCAATGAGCGAGGGTCTGCGGTGGGCTGGCAACATGTGCAGGACTATCTGTGGCCGATCGGTGCGGCGCTGCTGCTCGGCGGCCTGGCCGCGTGGGGCGTACTGGCCCTGTATCGCCGCCTGCGCGGGCGCGACCGGCGGCGCGCGCGCATCGGTCGGGTGATCGGGCCGCCGTTGGCGATGGCGTTGCCGCTGTTGCTGCTGGTGCCCGCGCTGCAGGCCACGCCATTGCCCGAGCGCATGCTGGACCAGGTCCTGCGTGGCGTGCATATCGGCCTGACGGCCTGCTTCATCTGGCTGCTGGTGCGGGGCGTGGCGGCCGGCGAACGCGCGATCCTGCGCAGCCATCCAATCGATGTGTCCGACAACCTGGAGGCGCGGCGTATCCAGACCCAGACGCGCGTGCTCAGTCGCGTGCTGATGGGCGGCATCATCGTGCTCGGCGCATCGCTGGTGCTGCTCACTTTCCCGATGGTGCAGAAGATCGGCACCGCGCTGCTGGCGTCGGCGGGCTTGATCGGCCTGGTTGCCGGTATCGCGGCCAAGCCGGTGTTCGGCAACCTGATTGCCGGCCTGCAGATTGCCCTCACCCAGCCGATCCGGCTGGACGACGTGGTGATCGTGGAAGGTGAGTGGGGCCGCATCGAAGAGATCGGCAGCAGCTACGTGGTGGTGCGCATCTGGGACGAGCGGCGCATGGTGGTGCCGTTGACCTGGTTCATCGAGCACCCGTTCCAGAACTGGACGCGGCGCAGTGCCGATCTGCTCGGCACGGCCTTCCTGTGGCTGGACTATCGCGCGCCCATCGCGGCGATCCGTACCGAGCTGGAGCGGATCTGTCGCGGCGAGGCGCTGTGGGATGGTCGTGTCTGCGTGACCCAGGTGACCGAAACCAGCGAACGGGCGATCCAGGTGCGTCTGCTGGTCAGTGCGCGCAATTCCGGCGACGCGTTCGATCTGCGCTGCCTGGTGCGCGAGCGCATGCTGGATTTCCTGGCCCGTGAACACCCGCAGGCGCTGCCGCAGGTGCGGGCACGGCTGCACCAGGATGATGAGATGGACATGCCGCGTGGGCCACGCGCGCGTACTGCCGATGTGCGTTCGCCTGGTGCCGAGGATGGCGAGGCCGCCATCGTGCCGGTGGAATCGCTGCCGGAGCGGTAGCGCCGGGCCATGCCCGGTGAACGCGGCGGCGTCGGGCGATCAGGGATCGCCGGTGTCGATCAGGGCATCGGTATCGAAGTGCGGCGGCCGGCGCGCGCGGGTGCGCTGTTCGTACGCATAGCCCATTTCGATCAGCTTCGGTTCGCTCCACGCGGTGCCCATGAACAGCAGGCCCGCCGGCAGGCCATCGATCTGCCCCATCGGCACGGTCAGGCTGGGGTAGCCGGCCACGGCGGCGACGCTGTAGCTCTCGCCCGGGAAATCGTCGCCACGGCTGCGCAGCGGCCAGGCGGTGCCGGTGGTGGGCGCCACCAGGGCGTCCAGCCGTTGTGCGGCCAGTGTGGCATCGATGCCTTCCGGGCCCGCCAGGCGCCGGGCATCGCTGCGCGCGCGGATGTAGGCGGGGTCGGACAGGCCCGGGGTCGCGTTGGCTTCCTCCAGCAGCGATTGGCCGAAGCGGCCCAGTTCCTGCCCGCGGTTGGCCTGGTTGAAGGCGATCAGTTCGGACAGGCTGCGCAGCGGTGCGTGGTAGGTGGTGAAGTAGCGCTCCAGCCCGGCCTTGAACTCGTACAGCAGCACCAGGCGCTCGGCGTCGGCCCAGGCGCCGGCGTTGGGCAGTTGCACCGGCACCACCACGGCGCCGGCGCGGCGCAGTTCCGCCGCCGCGTGCTGCATCAGCGGGGCCATGCCGGGGTACTGCGACAGCGGCGTCTGCAGCAGCCCGATGCGCTTGCCGCGCAGGCCGTCCGGGTCCAGCCGGGCGGTGTAGTCGTAGACGGCCCGGCCAGGCATGGTGGCGGTGGCCGGATCGGCCGCATCGCGACCGGCAATGGCGGTGAGTACGGCGGCCGCATCGGCCACGCTGCGGGTCATCGGCCCGGCCGTGTCCTGGCTGAAGCTGATCGGGATGATGCCCTCGCGGCTGACCAGACCGACGGTGGGCTTCAGCCCGACCACGCCATTGATCGCGGCCGGGCAGACGATGCTGCCGTCGGTTTCGGTGCCGATGGCAACGCTGCCCAGATTGGCGGCCACGGCTACCGCACTGCCGCTGCTGGAACCGCAGGGGGAATGGCTGAGCCGGTAGGGGTTGCGGGTCTGGCCGCCGCGTGCGCTCCAGCCGGATACCGAGTTGGCATCGCGGAAGTTCGCCCACTCGCTCAGGTTGGTCTTGCCCAGCACCACGGCGCCGGCCTCGCGCAGGCGCCGCACCAGGTAGGCATCGCCCGGGCGGAAGCCCTGCAGGGCCAGTGAGCCGGCGCTGGTGGCCATGGGCGCGGCGTTGATGTTGTCCTTCAGCAGCACCGGGATGCCGTGCAGGGGGCCGCGCAGGCGCCCGCTGCGGCGTTCGCGGTCACGCTCGCCGGCTTCCTTCAAGGCATCGGGATTGAGCTCGATGACCGCACGCAGGCGCGGCCCGGCGCGGTCCAGCGCGGCGATGCGCTGCAGGTAGGCACCGGTAAGGGTGACGCTGTCCAGTTCGCCGGACACCATGCGCGCCTGCAGGTCGGCCACGTCGGTTTCGGCGTAGGGGAAGGGCGCGCTGCTGGCCGCAGGTTCGGCGGCATGGGCGCTGGGCGCGGGCGCGCTGCAGCCTGCACTGGACAGTGCCGCCAGGACGAGGATCAGACAGCTGGGCAGGGTCGGCAGGGACAGGCGCATGGCTGGGCGTGCGAGGCTCCGGCGGCCAGTCTAGCCGCTGCTCAGCGCTTGCGCTTGCGCAGGTCGCGCGCCAGCACGTAGACGACCACCAGGTTGATGGCCAGTACGCTGCCCGAGGCCCAGCCCGGGTGGCGGATGATCGCGTAGATATCGAAGGGCAGGTAGATCGAGGCGGTCAGGCAGCCCAGCCACGAGGCCCAGGCCTTGGCCTTCCACAGGCCCCAGGCTTCGACCAGGTGCAGCAGGCCGTAGCCGATCATCGCCGCCGCGGCCAGGTGCACCGCGTCGGGACTGATCATGTTCAACAGCGAGGGCAGGGTGCCGTGATCCGGGTCCAGACTGAAACGCCGGATCAGGGCATTGACCCCGTCGCGAAGCGGCTGCGGACCGAGCATTTCCAGCCCGGTCGCGGCCAACAACGCCAGCATCGCCTTGCTCGCTTCGAGCAGGGCGATGACATGGAGACCCGGATGCCGATGCGGATCCGGGTTGTAGCCGTTCTGGCTCACGGTCTGCTGGCTCAGCCGCCGCGCGAGGCCTTCTTGCGGTCGCTTTCGGTCAGGAACTTCTTGCGCAGACGGATCTCCTTCGGGGTGATCTCGACCAGCTCGTCGTCTTCGATGAAGTCCAGGGCCTGTTCCAGCGAGTACTTGATCGCCGGGGTCAGCTGGATCGCATCGTCCTTGCCCGAAGCGCGCATGTTGGTCAGCGGCTTGGTCTTGATCGCGTTGACGGTCAGGTCGTTGTCCTTGGAGTGGATACCGACCAGCTGACCTTCATACACGTTGTCGCCTTCAGCAGCGAAGAGCTTGCCGCGTTCCTGCAGCGGGCCCAGCGAGTAGGCGGGGGTGACGCCCGGCGCATTGGCGATCATCACGCCGTTGATGCGCTTGGCGATGGCGCCCTGTTCCTTCGGACCGTAGTGGTCGAACACGTGGAACAGCAGGCCCGAACCCTGGGTGAGGGTCTTGAACTCGTTCTGGAAACCGATCAGGCCACGGGCCGGGATCGAGTATTCCAGGCGCACGCGGCCCTTGCCGTCCGGCTCCATGTTCTTCAGCTGGCCCTTGCGGGTGCCCAGCTTTTCCATCACGCCGCCCTGGTGCACTTCTTCGATGTCCACCACCAGCTGCTCGATCGGCTCCATCATCTGGCCGTCGATTTCCTTGATGATCACTTCCGGGCGCGACACGGCCAGCTCGTAGCCTTCGCGACGCATGTTCTCGATCAGCACCGACAGGTGCAGTTCGCCACGGCCGGAGACCAGGAACTTGTCGGCGTCTTCCAGCTGTTCGACCTTCAGGGCCACGTTGTGGACCTTTTCACGGTCCAGGCGGTCCTTGATCTGGCGGCTGGTCAGGAACTTGCCACCGGACAGATCCTTGTTGCCGGCGAACGGCGAGTTGTTCACCTGGAAGGTCATCGAGATGGTCGGCTCGTCGACGGTCAGGGCCGGCAGCGCTTCCGGGGTGTCCGGGTGGCACAGGGTGTCGGAGATGGTCAGCTCCGGAATACCGGAGATGGCGACGATGTCACCGGCTTCGGCAGTGTCCTGCTCGATGCGCTCCAGGCCCAGGAAGCCCAGCACCTGCGCGACCTTGCCGTTGCGCTTCTTGCCCTCACGGTCGATGACCGCGACCTGCATGTTCTTCTTCAGGGTGCCGCGCTGGATGCGGCCGATGCCGATGACGCCCACGAAGTTGTTGTAGTCCAGCTGGCTGATGCGCATCTGGAAGGCGCCTTCCGGATCGACTTCCGGCTTCGGCGCGTGCTGCATGATCGCTTCGTACAGCGGGGTCATGTCGCCGTCGCGCACGGTGTCTTCCAGGCCAGCATAGCCGTTCAGGGCCGAGGCGTAGACGATCGGGAAGTCCAGCTGCTCGTTGGTGGCGCCCAGCTTGTCGAACAGGTCGAAGACCTGGTCGATCACCCACTCCGGACGCGAGCCCGGGCGGTCAACCTTGTTGACCACCACGATCGGCTTGAAGCCCATCGCGAAGGCCTTCTGGGTAACGAAGCGGGTCTGCGGCATCGGGCCGTCCATCGCGTCGACCAGGATCAGCACGGTGTCGACCATCGACAGCACGCGCTCGACCTCGCCGCCGAAGTCGGCGTGCCCCGGGGTGTCGACGATGTTGATCCGGTTCTTGATACCGGTCTTCTTGTCTTCCCAGGTGATGGCCGTGTTCTTGGCCAGGATGGTGATGCCGCGTTCCTTTTCCTGGTCGTTGCTGTCCATCACGCGCTCGGCGAGGACGGTGCGCTCGGACAGGGTGCCGGACTGCTTCAGCAGCTGGTCGACCAGGGTGGTCTTGCCATGGTCGACGTGGGCGACGATGGCGATGTTGCGAAGATTTTCGATGGACATGCGAAAGGGGGCCAGTCGGCGCCGGATTTGGAAAAAGAAGTCCAACATTATACGTCTAACTTGACGCTTGGCGAAAACCCATGTTGCAGGACCGCCTGAGCCCCATTCAGCTGTGGCCTGAACGGGGGCCCGGGGCTGCGCCGATGGTCGAAGCCGCCAGCGCCGCGGGGCGGGTGTAAACTAGGTGGCTAGACGCGTTCCCCTTTGCATCAAGGATCTTCATGTCCCTCATCGCCACTTTCGACACCACCCAGGGCCCGATCAAGGTCGAGCTGTTCGCCGACAAGGCGCCGCTGACCGTGGCCAACTTCGTGAACCTGGTCAAGCAGGGCTTCTATGACGGCCTGATCTTCCACCGCGTGATCGCCGACTTCATGATCCAGGGCGGCTGCCCGCAGGGTCGCGGCACCGGCGGCCCGGGCTACAAGTTCGAAGACGAAACCAACAACGGCGTGAAGCACGAGGTCGGTTCGCTGTCGATGGCCAATGCCGGCCCGAACACCAACGGCAGCCAGTTCTTCATCACCCACATCAAGACCGATTGGCTGGACGGCCGCCACACCGTGTTCGGCAAGGTGCTGGAAGGCCAGGCCATCGTGGATTCGGTCAAGCAGGGCGACGTGATCCATTCGATCACCCTGGAAGGCGATGTCGACGCCGCGCTGGCCGCCAAGGCTGATCGCGTGGCCGAGTGGAACAAGATCCTCGCCGCCTGATTCCCCTTTGAAACGGCCACCCACGGGTGGCCGTTTCCACGTTCCCCGCCGCCCGCCAGGCCTGCGTGGCCACGCCCGCGGCGTCCTATCCAACGCTTGCAAGCAAGAGGAAACCCCCATGAAAGCACCCGTTCGTGTTGCCGTGACCGGCGCTGCCGGCCAGATCGGCTACGCCCTGCTGTTCCGCATCGCCTCCGGCGAAATGCTGGGCAAGGACCAGCCGGTCATCCTGCAGCTGCTGGAACTGCCGGTGGACAAGGCCCAGGCCGCCCTGAAGGGCGTGATGATGGAGCTGGAAGACTGCGCCTTCCCGCTGCTGGCCGGCATGGTCGGCACCGACGACGCCGAAGTGGCGTTCAAGGACGCCGACATCGCCCTGCTGGTCGGCGCGCGTCCGCGCGGCCCGGGCATGGAGCGCAAGGACCTGCTGCTGGAAAACGCCAAGATCTTCACCGCCCAGGGCGCGGCGCTGAACAAGGTCGCCAGCCGTGACGTGAAGGTGCTGGTGGTCGGCAACCCGGCCAACACCAACGCCTACATCGCCATGAAGTCGGCCCCGGACCTGAAGCCGGAAAACTTCACCGCCATGCTGCGTCTGGACCACAACCGCGCCCTGAGCCAGCTGTCGAACAAGCTGGGCAAGCCGGTTGGCGGCATGGAAAAGCTGGTGGTGTGGGGCAACCACAGCCCGACCATGTACCCGGACTACCGTTTCGCCACCGCCGATGGTGCCTCCATCGCCGATGCGATCAACGACCAGGAGTGGAACGCCAACACCTTCATCCCGACCGTGGGCAAGCGCGGCGCGGCCATCATCGAAGCCCGTGGCTCGTCCTCGGCCGCTTCGGCTGCCAACGCCGCCATCGACCACGTGCGTGACTGGGTGCTGGGCAGCAACGGCAAGTGGGTGACCATGGGTGTGCCGTCCGACGGTTCCTACGGCATTCCGGAAGGCGTGATCTTCGGCTTCGCCGTGACCACCGAAAACGGCAAGTACACCCTGGTGAAGGATCTGCCGATCGACGACTTCAGCCAGAAGTACATCGACAAGACCTTGGCCGAGCTGGAAGAAGAGCGCTCCGGCGTGGCCCACCTGCTGGGCTGATACGGGCCTAGGCCGGTACGCAGAAAACGGGGAAGCTTCGGCTTCCCCGTTTTCGTTTGAATGACTACGGACACCGATGATTCACCTGCATTACATCGATGAAGCGCTGCTGCTGGCCGAGAAGCCGGCCGGCCTGCTGTCCGTGCCGGGCCGCAGCGAGGAAAACCAGGACTGCGTGGTCACACGCCTGCAGGCGGTATGCCCGGATGCACTGACCGTGCACCGGCTGGACCAGGTGACGTCGGGCCTGCTGCTGCATGCGCGCGGCAAGGCGATGCAGGCGGCGTTGTCGATGCAGTTCGAGCAACGGCAGGTGGGCAAGCGTTACGAGGCCGTGCTGCAGGGCCTGCTGGCCGACGATGCCGGTTACGTGGACCTGCCGTTGATCGTGGATTGGCCGAACCGGCCGAAGCAGATGGTCGACCACGCGCGCGGCAAGCCGGCACTGACGCGCTGGCAGGTGTTGGCGCGCGATGTGGAGGCGGGCACCACGCGCGTGGCGTTGGAGCCGGTGACCGGCCGCAGCCATCAGTTGCGCCTGCACATGGCCAGTCTTGGCCATCCCATCGTCGGTGACGTGTTGTATGGCGCCGCGCTGGCGCAGCGGGTGCATCTGCATGCGTGCGCGTTGGCGTTCACGCATCCGGTAACGGGTGCTGCGCTGGCGTTCGAGTCCGCTGCGCCGTTCTAGGGGCTTCGGCAGGGCTTGCAGCCCTGCACCTGCTGTAGAGTCGAGCCATGCTCGACTGAAGCAACAGCAAAGGCGGGCATTCCGTGGGATGGCGGGGCGGTGTGGGCTTGCAGGACACGCCGTAAACCCGTCCATGGGGGCTCGTAGGCGCCATCCATGGCGCCTGCGGTCCTGCAAGCCCACACCGCCCCGCCTCTGACAGGTTCACGCGGCTGTTGGCAACGGCGCCTGTCGTTCCGCGCGGCTGTTGGTAGGTGTCGACCTTGGTCGACACATCTGTCAGATATCGAAATACTTCTGGGGTCAGAGCCCGTTGCGCAGCAACGGAATCCGACCCCACGCCGCCCCGCCTCTTGATCGAATGAATTCATTCGTGTCGACCAAGGTCGACACCTACCAGAGCAGAATGCCGTTCCGACAGATCGCAGGAAACTGTCGAAGGCGGGGTGGGGCCGGTTGCGGGGGTGTCCGCGGCATGGATGCCGCGGCCAAGCCTACAGGGACGTACCTGCGGCGTCCCCCGCAACCGGACCCACCCCGCCATCCCACGGACACCCTGCTTTTGCCGTTGCCTTTGCCGTTGCTCCAAGCAGGTGCAGGGCTGCAAGCCCTGCAGAACACACCCACCCCCTACCAAGGTAGGGCGGCCCGGCCGCCAGCCCGGCACTATGCTCGAACCAATGACTTTGTCTGGGAGGGCTGCGTCATGAACTACGAGGAAACCTACCGCCGCTCGATCGACGAGCCGGAGGCATTCTGGGGCGAGGAAGCCAGGCGCATCCATTGGCATACCCCGCCAAAGCAGGTGCTCGATTACAGCAACCCGCCGTTCCGCCGCTGGTTCGTCGGCGGTGAAACCAATCTCTGCTACAACGCCGTCGATCGCCATCTGGCCGATCGCCCCAACCAGCTGGCGCTGGTGGCGGTGTCCACCGAAACCAACGTCACCCGCGAGATCACTTACCGCCAGCTCCATCGCGAAGTGAATGACTTCGCCGCGGTGCTGCAGCACCTGGGCGTGGGCAAGGGCGACCGGGTGGTGGTCTACATGCCCAACATGGCCGAGGCCGTATTCGCCATGCTGGCCTGCGCGCGCATCGGCGCGGTGCATTCGGTGGTGTTCGGTGGCTTTGCCGCGCACAACCTGGCGCTGCGCATCGACGATGCCAAGCCCAAGCTGCTGATCGCCGCCGACGCCGGCATGCGCGGTGGCAAGGTCATTCCGTACAAGGGCATGGTCGATGCCGCCTGTGCCGAGGCGGCCAATCCGCCGCCGCATGTGCTGATTGTCTCGCGCGGGCTGGATGCTGCCGAACCACGCGTGCCGGGGCGCGATGTGGACTACGCCGAACTGCGCGCGCAGGTGGGCGAGGTGGATGTGCCGGTCACCTGGCTTGAATCGAGCGAGCCCAGCTATCTGCTCTACACCTCTGGCACCACCGGCAAGCCCAAGGGCGTGCAGCGCGATGTGGGCGGCTATGCGGTGGCCATGGCGCAGTCGATGGAAACGGTGTTCGACTGCCGTCCGGGCCAGGTGATGTTCTCCACCTCGGATGTGGGCTGGGCCGTGGGCCATTCCTACAACGTGTATGGCCCGCTGATCGGCGGCTGCACGTCACTGCTGTACGAAGGGCTGCCGACCAACCCGGACCCGGGCATCTGGTGGGCGCTGTGCGAGCAGTACGGCGTGCGCACGATGTTCTCCTCGCCTACGGCGATCCGCGTATTGAAGAAGCACGATGCCGACTTCATCCACCGCCATGACCTGGACGCGCTGAAGTACCTGTTCCTGGCCGGGGAGCCGCTGGATGAGCCTACCGCGCACTGGATCAACGATGCGCTGGGCAAGCCGATCATCGACAACTACTGGCAGACCGAAACCGGTTGGCCGGCGCTGACCCTGCTGCCTGGGCTGGACATGAAGCCGGTGCGCTTCGGCTCGCCGGGCTTCCCCAACCTCGGTTACCGCATGAAGGTGATCGATGAGAACACGGGTGAAGAAGTCGCCGCTGGGCAGAAGGGCGTGCTGGTCGTCACCCCACCGCTGCCACCGGGCTGCATGAGCACGGTGTGGAACGATGATGCACGCTTCATGCAGAGCTACTTCAGCCACTTCAAGGAACTGCTGTACAGCTCGTTGGACTGGGCGATCCGCGATGACGATGGCTACACCTTCATCCTCGGCCGCACCGACGATGTGATCAACGTGGCCGGCCACCGGCTGGGCACGCGTGAGATCGAGGAAGCCATTTCCGGCCATCCGCGGGTGGCCGAGGCGGCGGTGATCGGGGTGAAGGACGAACTGAAGGGGCAGGTGCCGCTGGTGTTCGTCACGCTGAAGCAAGGGTTGCAGGGCGATGATCCGGCGCCGGTGGTGGCCGAGATGATGGCCGCCGTTACCGCCTCGCTGGGTGCAGTGGCGCGGCCGGCGCACATCCACGTGGTCAACGCACTGCCCAAGACCCGTTCGGGCAAGCTGCTGCGGCGCTCACTGCAGGCGTTGGCCGAACAGCGCGACCCGGGCGATCTGTCCACCCTGGACGATCCGGGCGCGTTGGAAGAGATCCGCCGCGCGCTGGGACGCTGACCGCTGCCCCGGTAGCGTCGAGCTTGCTCGACTGCTTCTGGCAGCCCGGTAGAGTCGAGCTTGCTCGACTGCCCAGCCAAGAGCAGTCGAGCGAGCTCGACTCTACCCCCCGGAACATGCGCTAAGCTCGGCCTCGGGGAGCGCGCCCCGCAGGGCGCGCAGATACGGCGCACCAGGCAAGGGGGATGCATGGCATTGCTGCATGGCAAGACGGCCGCTGGCCGCCAGGAAATCGAAGACCGCGGCCGGCGCCTGCCGGCGGCGCTGCGTTCGCTGCTGCTGATGGTCGACGGGCAACGCAACGACACGGAACTGCAGGCGCTGTTCGACGGCCTGCGTGCGCCAGCGGATGCGCTGCAGCAGCTCAGCGCGATGGGTCTGATCGAGGTGGTCGGCGGCGCCGCCGACGCGGTGCCCGCGCGCGGTATCAGCAGTGGGCGCGAACAGGATCCGGCGCTTTACCAGCAGTTGTATGACGCAATGAGCGAGGCGGTGCGCCGCCATCTGGGCCTGAAGGGCTACTTCCTGCAGCTGAAGATCGAACGCTGCAAGGATGCGCTGGCACTGGAGCGGCTGTGCCCGGAACTGCTTGCGGCCGTGGGCAGTGCGCGCAGCCCGGCACTGGCCCAGCGCTGGTGGCAGGAAACCCAGGCGCGCCTGGCCACCACCGTCGCCGGGGTCGTGCCCGGCTGATGCAGGGCGTACAGTGGCCTGCTCTTTCCACGGGAAGCGCCACGTGCAGGACGACATCGACGACACCGATACCCCCGGCTGGGATGCGATCAATGCAGCCCTGGCGCCGCTGTATGCCGGGCAGACGCCGCAGCATTTCGGCACGGCACTGCCCCATACGCTGGGCGGCCAGGATCCGCTGGATGGCATCAGCGTGTACTGGGCCGATGCGCCGCAACCGCATTGGCACTACGTCACCTACGGCTTTTCCGAGCTGTATGCGAAGGAAAGCAGCGATGCGCAGGTCAGTGGCTATGGGTTCGAGCTGACCTTCCGCCTGGCCGCCAGTGCCGGTGAAAGCGCCGGCAGCACCCCGCCGGTGTGGCCGATGAACCTGCTGCAGAACCTGGCGCGCTATGTGTTCGGCAGCGGCAACGTGTTCGAGGATGGCCACCATCTGAATGCCAACGGCCCGATCGCGCTGGAGACCGACACCCGCCTGTGCCACCTGGCCTTCGTGGCCGACCCGCAGCTGCCGCCGCGCGACACCGCCAACGGTCATCTGCAGTTCCTGCAGCTGGTCGGCTTGACCGACGAGGAAATGGAAGCGATCAAGCGCTGGTCGACCCGCGGCGTGCTGCAGGTGCTGCAGCCGGCGATGCCGCTGTGGATCAGTGATCTGCACCGCGGCAACCTGCTGGATGATCCGGCGCTGGCCGCGCAGGTGCAGGAAGGCAGCCAGCGCGAAGGGTCGACCACCGGCATGCTGTTCGTCGAGACGCTGCGCTGGCGCCAGCAGGACGGCGTGACCACGCTGGTGCTCGGCGCGGGCCAGGTGCACAGCGTTGCCGAACTGCTGGGCCTTCGCCTGCGCCACGGCAAGCCGCTGGAACTGGTCAGCGGTGAACGGCAGTGGACGTTCGCGCCAGGCGGGGCAGAGGCTGCCAGCGGGATCGACGAGGACAGCGCGTACTGGGTGCTGGACGAGGCCGGCCTGCAGGCGGCTGCGGCGGTTCCGGCGCGGCGCGGGGTCTACCCGCTGAACGCGGCGCTGCAGATCGAGGTGGTGCCGACCCAGCTGCGCGACGGCAAGGGCAACGTGATCCGCGAGATCGGTTGAGCGTACCGCTGAAGCCGATGGGGTCGGAGCCGCCTGCTGCGCAGGCGGATCCGACCCCGCACTGGCATCAGGCCAGGCCTTCGGCCTTCAGCACGGCCTGCACGCCTGCATCGGCGTCCATGCGCGCCTTGTAGGCGGCCAGGTTGTCCAGACCGGACAGGTCCACCTTGGTGCCGGCTGCCCAGCGCAGGGTGATGTAGAAGTACGGGTCGGCGAAGCTGCGGAAACCTGCCAGCCAGGGCTTGTCGGCCAGCTGCTTGTCGGCGGTTTCGAACAGCGCGCGCAGGCGCTTGCGGGCGGCGGCACGGACCGCATCGTACTGGCCTTCGTCGGCAATGAACTTGCCCGGCGCGAACAGCGGCGAGAACGCCGGGTGCACGTCGGAATTGACGAAGGACAGCCAGCGGGCTGCTTCGGCGCGCTGGCGCGGGCTGCCATCGCCGCCCAGGCCGGCCTGCGGGAAGCTGTCGGCGATGTAACCCATGATGGCGGCGTTCTGCACCAGCACGAAGTCGCCATCGACCAGCGCCGGTACGGCGCCTGCCGGATTGATCTTCAGGAATTCCGGACCCTTCAGGGTGTCCTTGTTCAGCAGTTCCACTTCGAACGGCTGGCCGGTCCACTGCAGGGCGATGTGGTCGGCGGTGGAGCAGGCACCGGGCTTGCTGTACAGCTTCATGGGAACTCCAGGGTAGGGCGTGGTGGAAACACCCACTATCCCAGAGCCCCGGCAGCGGCGGCAACGCTGCGGCCGGCAACAGATCGTTACGACTGGCGAGGCTTGAGGTTCTGCACCTTATAGAAGGTGTGATCGCCGATGGTGGCCACCTGGTAGGCATTGCGCCAGTTCGGGCTGGCAATGGCCAGTGCGGCGAAGTGGCTGGCGCCGGGCACGATCTCGCGGCGTTCGCCGGCCGGCAGCGCCCAGTTGCGCTCGGCGTCGAAGGCCACGTTCATGGCTTCACTCCAGGCGGCATCGTTGCCCAGCTGAGTGCCGGGCGATACCAGGGTGGGCGCGAACTGCTTGCGCGCGGTGACCACCTGGCACATCGAATCGCCCCACAGCCCGCTGTCGAGGCGGCGCAGGGCCACTTCGGCCACGGCCTGCTGGCCGCGCAGGGTCTGGTCGCGGGCTTCCAGGTAAACGGTGGTGCTCAAACACAGCGAATCAGCCGCCGGCTGCGGCAACAACTGCGACAGCCAGAGAATCCAGGCCAGTTTCATATGACTCCTTGCTCCGTATGGGCCGCACCGCGCGGTTCCGGCTGCGGGGGGCGGCCGGGGGGCTGGGTACGACTTGGCGTGATGGGGAGGCGGCCATCGGGGCCGCCCCGTGGGCGGCCTCCAAAATGTTGATCACGAACCGATCAGGGAGGACCGCACCGGCTCACCGGAAACTGGCTGGTGAGCGGAAAGTTGGCGCAAGGTAGGGGGCTGTTACCGAACGTTTCCTGAATCGCTCGGCTTGACATTCAGCTTCGGGGGCGTGATGGAAATCACATTCGCGCCCCCATTCATCTGCGTATCAGAGCGCAGCGGCGACGCGACTGCCCTGATTGATCGCACGCTTCGCATCAAGTTCTGCCGCCACATCGGCTCCGCCGATCAGCTGCGCCGTGATGCCCGCCGCCTGCAGTTCGGCCTGCAGCGCGCGCTGCGGTTCCTGCCCGGCGCAGATCACCACGTGGTCCACCGGCAGCAGCTGTTCGCTGCCGTCCACGCGGATGCGCAGGCCGGCATCGTCCACGCCCAGGTACTCCACGCCACCGAGCATGCGCACGCCCTTGGCCTTCAGCGTGGCGCGGTGGATCCAGCCGGTGGTCTTGCCCAGGCGGGCACCGGGCTTGCCGGGGCTGCGCTGCAGCAGCCACAGCCGCCGCGGCGAGGCTTCCACCGCGGGCGTGGCCAGCGCGCCGCGCGCCTCGAAGCGGGCATCCACGCCCCATTCGGCCATCCAGCGCTGTGGGTCGAGCGCAGGTGAGGGGCCGTCATGGCTGAGGAATTCGCCCACGTCGAAGCCGATACCGCCGGCGCCGATGATCGCCGCGCTGGCGCCCACCTGCACCCGGCCCAGCAGCACGTCCAGGTAGTTCACCACCTTGGGGTGGTCGGCACCGGGGAAATCGACCCGGCGCGGCACGATGCCGGTGGCCAGCACCACGTGGTCGAAGCCGGCCAGCGCGGTGGCGCCGGCGCGGGTGCCCAGGCGTACGTCCACCCCGGTTTCGGCCAGTTTGTGGCGGAAGTAGCGCAGGGTCTCGTGGAATTCTTCCTTGCCGGGAATGCGCTTGGCCACGTTGAACTGGCCGCCGATCTCATCGCCGGCATCGAACAGGGTGACCTGGTGGCCACGCTCGGCGGCCACCGTGGCGCAAGCCAGCCCGGCCGGGCCGGCGCCGACCACGGCGATCTTCTTCGGCGCGGCGGTGGGGCGGTAGACCAGTTCGGTTTCGTGCGCGGCGCGCGGGTTCACCAGGCAACTGGCCAGCTTGTTTTCGAACACATGGTCCAGGCAGGCCTGGTTGCAGGCAATGCAGGTGTTGATGGCCTCGGCGCGGCCGGCGCGGGCCTTGTTCGTCCACTGCGGGTCGGCCAGCAGCGGGCGGGCCAGCGACACCATGTCGGCGCCGCCACTGGCCAGGATGCGCTCGGCAACGTCGGGCATGTTGATGCGGTTGGTGGCCACCAGCGGCACCTTCACGTGCGGCTTCAGCTTGGCGGTGACGCCGGCGAACGCTGCGCGCGGCACCGACGTGGCGATGGTGGGAATGCGCGCCTCATGCCAGCCGATGCCGGAATTGATGATGGTGGCGCCGGCGGCCTCGATGGCCTGCGCCTGCTGCACGATCTCTTCCCAGTTGCTGCCGTTGTCCACCAGGTCCACCAGCGACAAGCGGTAGATGATGATGAAATCCGGTCCGCAGGCCTCGCGGATGCGGCGCACGATTTCCACCGCAAAACGCATGCGCTGGCTGGCATCGCCGCCCCAGCGGTCGCTGCGGGTGTTGGTGCGTGGGGCGATGAATTCGTTGATGAGGTAGCCCTCCGAACCCATCACTTCCACGCCGTCGTAGCCGGCCTCGCGGGCCAGCCGGGCGCTGCGCGCGTAATCGGCGATGTGGCGCTCCACGCCGCTGGCCGACAGCGCACGCGGGGTGAACGGGTTGATCGGTGCCTTCAGCTTCGACGGCGCCACCGACAGGGGGTGGTAGGCGTAGCGCCCGGCGTGCAGCAGCTGCAGGCAGATCTTCGCGCCGTGCTGGTGGGCGGCGGCGGTGAGCTGGCGGTGCGGGCGTACTTCCCAGGGCCAGGACAGCTTGCCGCCGAACGGCTTCAGCCAGCCGACCACGTTGGGCGCGAAGCCGCCGGTGACGATCAGGCCCACGCCGCCCTCGGCACGCTCGGCAAAGTAGGCGGCCAGGCGCGGGAAGTCACGGGCGCGGTCTTCCAGGCCGGTGTGCATCGAGCCCATCAGGACCCGGTTGCGCAGCTGGGTGAAGCCCAGGTCCAGCGGGGCGAACAGGTTCGGGTAGGCGGTTTCGTTGGCTGGCGACATGTCGATACGCTTGCGTACGGAAGCGCGAAGCGTGCCGTGAAACGACGGCCGGGGCAAGGGGCGCCCCGCTCCCGGCCGATCACCCCACGCCGCGCTGCGCGCTCGCCGGGCGGGGAGCGGTGCCCGCCGCCGGGGCGCGGCCGATGCCGAACCAGCCCAGGGTGATGCCGCACAACGGACCGATCAACAGGGCGAAGGCCAGCGTGCCCAGGCCGACATCGCCGCCCAGCCACCAGCCCAGCAGCAGCACGCTGCCTTCGATCAGGCTGCGCACCTTCCAGATCGGCCAACCGGTACGGGCGTGCAGGCCGGTCATCAGGCCATCGCGCGGGCCCGGGCCCAGGCGCGCGCCGATGTACAGGCCGGTGGCCAGGGCGACCAGCAGCAGACCGCCGGTGAACAACACCACCTGCCAGCCCAGCGCGGTGGCCGGCGGCAGCAGCCACAGGCCGATCTGCGCCGAGGGACCGATCAGCAGCACGTTCAGCACGGTGCCGGCGCCGGGCTTCTGCCGCAGCGGCCACCACAGCAGCAGCACCAGCGCGCCGATGGCGTTGGTGGCCAGGCCGAACGACAGCGGCGTCTGCGCGGCGATGCCCTGCGACAGCACATCCCACGGGGCGACGCCGATGCCGGCGCGGATCATCAGGGCAGCACCGAAGCCGTACAGGAATAGGCCGGTGATCAACTGCAGCAGGCGCAGGGGCAGGGCGGTAGGCATGGGGGACTCGGCGATGGGGGAGGGCAACTGTTGCCACCGTAATCCCGAATTCCGCGCTGCAATAGATACAGATGACGGGCAATCCGCGCGCACAGCCGGCGGCATGGGGGTAGAGTCGAGCTTGCTCGACTGTCGTCTCGCGAAGTCGAGCAAGCTCGACTCTACCGGCCTTGTCAGTCGAGCAAGCTCGACTCTACCCGGCCGTTATTCCCAGCCGGACAGCGCCAGTTTGCCGATCGTGCGCCCGCTGGCCAGGCGCTCATGCGCTGCCTGCAGGTTGGCGGCGTTGATGCTGCCCACCACTTCGCTCAGGGTGCCGCGCAGTTGGCCGGCGTCGATCATGCTGGCCGCACGGTTGAGGATGCGGTGCTGTTCAATTTGGTCAGCGGTCTGGAAACGCGCGCGGGCGAACATGAATTCCCAGTGGATGCCGATGCACTTGGCCTTGTAGGGATCGCCAATACGCAGCGGCCCGCGCGGCTCGACAATCAGCCCGACGTGGCCCTGCGGGGCCAGCAACTGCCCCAGTTCGTCCCAGTAGTGGTCGGTGTCGGCCAGGTTCAGGGCTACCTGCACGCTGTCCACGCCCAGTGCCTGCAACTGCGGCAGCAGGGGCTGGTGGTGGTCGATCACATGGGCCGCGCCCATCCGTCGGCACCAGTCCACGGATGCTTCGCGCGAAGCTGTCGCAATTACCTCGAAACCGGCGTGCTGGGCCAACTGGATCGCCATCGAGCCCACACCGCCGGCGCCGCCGATCACCAGCAGGCGTTGCCCGGCATGGCGGCGCCCGTCCAGCTGCAGCGGCATGCGCTGGAACAGCAGCTCCCACGCAGTGAGCGTGGTCAGCGGCAGGGCGGCAGCTTCGGCGAAATCCAGCGTGGTGGGCTTGCGCGCCACCAGCCGTTCATCCACCCACTGGTACTGCGCGTTGCAGCCCGGGCGGGTCACGTCGCCGGCGTAATAGACCTCGTCGCCGGACGCGAACAGGCTGGCCTCTTCACCGATCGCCTCCACCACCCCGGCCGCATCCCAGCCGAGCACGCGGGGCCGATCGAGCATGGCGTCGGTGGTGGCCGCGCGCTGCTTGGCATCGACCGGGTTGACCGAAATCGCCTGCACCCGCACCAGCAGATCACGCCCCCGCGGAGGCAGGGGCGGAGGCAACTGCACATCCTGCAGCGCAGGCAGAGATTCACGACACAGGGCGACGGCTTTCATCATGACTCCGGCTCGGTTCGTGCGTTCATCATAAGGTTCCTCACCTCGATGGGCGCGCGCTGAATCGTCGCGAGTTTCCCTTTTCCGCAGTTGTCACATTGTGTCCTTAATGCCCCTCAAACCCTTGTGCCACGGGGGTATTGCGGATTTTCATGATCCTGTATAGGGTTTCAACGTCGGACCGGTGGCTGGTCGGGTACGACGCTTCACATGTTACGGGACTGTTAACATGACCTTCACCCGCCTGAGCATAATGTTCGCGGCGGTGGCGTGCTGAATCGGCTGTCTGAACATCGACGCAGTAGTGCTGGCCCATGCCTCTACCGGTTTCATACCCCCGAAATAGGAGCTGTACTCAATGAACAAGAAGATCCTTACTGCCGCGCTGCTGGGCGGTCTGGCTTTCGCCCAGGCTGCGTCGGCGCAGGAGTTCGATGACCGCTGGTACCTGACCGGTTCGGCTGGCTTCAACTTCCAGGACAGCGACCGTCTGACCAATGATGCCCCGTTCGTCACCCTGGGTCTGGGCAAGTTCATCAGCCCGAACTGGTCGCTGGACGGTGAGCTGAACTACCAGAACCCGAACTTCGACGCCAACCAGGATCTGAACTGGTCGCAGTACGGCGTGTCGTTCGACCTGCGTCGCCACTTCATCCAGGAAGGCCGCGGCTGGAACCCGTACATCGTCGGTGGCCTGGGCTACCAGAAGTCCGAGGAAGAGTACGCTGCCCTGGACAACAACGGTCCGCGTGAGCGCAAGGACGGCAACCTGTCGGCCAAGCTGGGCGTCGGCCTGCAGACCACCTTCGAAAAGCGCGTTGCTGTCCGCGCCGAAGTGGCCTACCGCGCTGATTTCGACGACCAGAGCGTTGCCGCTCGTGACGAAAGCTGGTTCGGCGACGTGCTGGCTTCGGTCGGCGTCGTGATCCCGCTGGGCCCGGCCCCGGTGGCTGCTGCCCCGGCTCCGGCTCCGGTTGCCCCGAGCTGCGCCGACCTGGACGACGACGGTGACGGCGTCAACAACTGCGACGACAAGTGCCCGAACTCGCAGCCGGGTCAGACCATCGGTCCGGACGGTTGCCCGGTGCCGGTCTCGATCGACCTGAAGGGCGTGAACTTCGACTTCGACAAGTCGAACCTGCGTCCGGACGCCGTGGCCATCCTGTCGGAAGCTTCGGAAATCCTGAAGCGTTACCCGGATCTGCGCGTTGAAGTGGCCGGTCACACCGACTCGAAGGGTACCGACGCTTACAACCAGAAGCTGTCCGAGCGTCGCGCCACTGCGGTGTACAACTACCTGACCCAGAACGGCGTGGACGCTTCGCGTCTGCAGGGCCCGATCGGCTACGGCGAGAGCCGTCCGATTGCCCCGAACACCAACCCGGATGGTTCGGACAACCCGGAAGGTCGCGCCAAGAACCGTCGTACCGAGCTGAACGTCCAGAACTAAGTTCTGACGCTCTGCCAGTAAGACACAGCAGGACCCGGCTTCGGCCGGGTCTTGTTGTTTGTGGGGCCAGGGAATGCGCTGGTAGCCAACAAAAGGCGACCGTCCATCGGTTTTCTTCCAGAAAACCAACAAGTTGCCGTATTCATTGAAGGTTCCGCTTGAAAGCTGTGCCGGCATTGCTAAACTCGCCGCGTCACTTCCTTTCGTGGATGCCCCTCATGTTGCGCTCTGCATCGGCCGCCGTTCTGGCGCTGGCCCTGGTTCCCGCTGCCCACGCTGCGGTTGATTGCTCGGTCAACACCAGCGCGTCGCCGCTGCCCCTGCCGGCCACCGCCATCGCGCCGGTGGCCGACGAGCTGTACATCCGCGGCAGCCAGCTGGGCATGTCCGCCGGCGTGCTGGGCAGCAGCTACGACCCGTCGCAGTCGCTGGACCAGGTGTTGCAGCGTCTGCGCATCGATGGCTGCCAGAACATCGCCAAGGCCATTCCGAGTGCGCCGGCGGTGAAGCCGAACGACCCGGCCGCGTACAAGCCGCAGACCGAGTTCGACAACACGCCGTGGCGCTTTGACATGAGCCAGAACGGCAAGCGCATGACCGCCGAAGAGTTCGACGCCTGGATGAAGGCGCGCGGCGTGCGCGTGGTCAAGGCACGTCCGGCACCGGCCGCGGCGCCGGCGCCCGCCACCGAAGCACCGGCTGAAACCAAGCCGGGCGAGAAGAAGTAAGCAGCGCGGGGAGCAGAGGCTTGCGCACGCGCCGCCCGCCTGCCACCCCCGCCGCCCGCGCCCACGCACCGCGTGGGCGTGCGAATGCCACTGCGGCACCGGCCGGGGTTCGCCATGGCCTGGCCCGCGTGTTGTCCAAGGCGGGCGTCTGCTCGCGTACCGAAGCCGCGCGCTGGATTGCCGAAGGCCGCGTGCGCGTGTCCGGGCGCATCGTGCGTGACCCTGAATTTCCGATTGCCAGCCCGGCACCGCCGATCGAGGTGGATGGCCAGCCGCTGGCGCCGCCGCAGCGCCTGTACCTGATGCTGAACAAGCCGCGCGGGGTGGTGACCACCGCCCAGGACGAGCGTGGGCGCGACACGGTGTACCGCTGTTTCGATGGTGCCGGCCTGCCGTGGATCGCTCCGGTGGGGCGCTTGGACAAGGCCAGCGAAGGGCTGCTGCTGTTCAGTAACGATCCGCAATGGGCCGCGCGCCTGACCGATCCGCAGACCGGGCCGGACAAGACCTATCACGTGCAGACCGACCGCCTGCCCGACGACGCCACCCTGGCGGCGCTGCAGGCCGGTATTGAAGACGAGGGCGAGTTCCTGGTGGCCCGTGCCGTGCGCGTCCTGCGCAGCGGCGACAAGACCGCGTGGCTGGAGGTGGTGCTCGAGGAGGGCCGCAACCGCCATATCCGTCGCCTGTTGGCGGCCTTCGACCTGCAGGTGTTGCGCCTGGTCCGGGTCGCGATCGGCGGGCTGGTGCTTGGCGATCTCGGCAAGGGGCAATGGCGGGAGCTGCAGGTCAGCGACCAGCAGCAGCTTGTGGCTGCTGCACCGGGCTGAAGTCCGGCCCACGGCTGGCCGCGGCCAGCCACCGTTCCAGGCGTAGGGGGCGCCTGGTTTTCGATTTACTTGAACGGAGTGTGCCCATGTACCCGACCCTCAACCGAACCCTGCGCTGCGTCGGCCTGCTGTTGCCGCTGGCCGTGCTGACCGCCTGCAGCGGCCACAAGAAGGTGGCCAAGGCCGAAACCCCGGTCGAGGCGCCGGTGGTGGAGGTAAAGACCCCGGAACTGGATGGCCGCGGCAGCTACCGCTTCATGATGAGCAACGGCGACCAGAAGATGACCGCCGACCAGTTCGACGCCTGGATGAAGGCCAACGGCATCCGCGTGGCCAAGGGCAACGCGCAGGACGCCGCCGCCAAGCCGGTAGTGGTGGCCAGCAAGGACGAACCGAAGGACAAGAAGAAAAAGAAGAAGTAAGCACCGGCAGGTGCCGACCTTCAAGCCCCGGTAGGTGCCGACCTTGGTCGGCACGCTCTGCGCGGTGGGGTCAGAGCCCTTTCCTGCGGAAAGGGATCCGACCCCCGGGGGTCAGCACGCCATCAGGCCCGGTAGGTGCCGACCTTGGTCGGCACGCTCTGCTTGATGGGGTCAGAGCCCTTTCCTGCGGAAAGGGATCCGACCCCGGACCTGATCAGCCCTTGATCACGCCCAGTTCCACGCCGATGCGGGTGAACGCATCGATCGCGTGGTCCAGGTGCTCGCGGGTGTGGGCGGCACTGATCTGGGTGCGGATGCGTGCCTGGCCCTTGGGCACCACCGGGAAGAAGAAGCCGATCGCGTAGATGCCTTCTTCCAGCAGGCGCTCGGCGAACTTCTGCGCCAGCGGTGCGTCGTACAGCATCACCGGGCTGATCGGGTGCACGCCCGGCTTCACGTCGAAACCGGCGGCGACCATCTTTTCGCGGAAGTAGGCGGTGTTCTGCACCAGCGTGCTGCGCAGGTCATCGGCCGCGGCCAGCATCTCGAACGCCTTGATGCCGGCGGCCACCACGTGCGGCGGCAGCGAGTTGGAGAACAGGTACGGGCGCGAACGCTGGCGCAGCAGTTCGATCACTTCGGCGCTGGCGCAGGTGAAACCGCCGAGCGCGCCGCCCATGGCCTTGCCCAGGGTGCCGGTGATGATGTCGATCTTTTCCAGCACGCCCTTCACTTCGGCCGAGCCGCGACCGCTGGCACCGAGGAAGCCGGTGGCGTGGCATTCGTCGATGTGCACCAGTGCGTTGTACTTCTTCGCCAGCGCGGTGATCTCGTCCAGCGGGGCGATGAAGCCGTCCATCGAGAACACGCCGTCGGTGGTGATCAGCTTGGTCTTGCAGCCGGCCGCATCAGCGGCCTGCAGCTGCGCTTCCAGGTCGGCCATGTCGCAGTTGGCGTAGCGGAAGCGCTTGGCCTTGCACAGGCGCACGCCGTCGATGATCGAGGCGTGGTTCAGTGCGTCGGAGATGATCGCGTCGTTCTCGCCGAGCAACGGCTCGAACAGGCCGCCGTTGGCATCGAAGCAGGCCGCGTACAGGATGGTGTCCTGCTTGCCGAAGAAGTCGGCAATCTGCTTTTCCAGCTGCTTGTGCAGGTCCTGGGTGCCGCAGATGAAGCGCACCGAGGCCATGCCGAAGCCGTGGGTATCCAGCGCGTCCTTGGCGGCCTGGATCAGGTCCGGGTGGTCGGCCAGGCCCAGGTAGTTGTTGGCGCAGAAGTTCAGCACGGTGCGGCCATCGTCGAGGGTGATCTCGGCCGACTGCGGGCTGGTGATGATCCGCTCGGACTTGAACAGGCCTTGGGCGCGGATGGCGTCCAGTTCGTCGGCGTAATGGCGGGTCAGGGCGGAGGAGGCGTCGGTCATGGCGTGGGCACGGCTCAGCACGGGAAACCACCGATTCTACCGGGCAAGCCGGGCCGTCGACCGGGCAGGGCGCGCCACCGCCATGGCCGGCACATGTTGCATCGCAATAGCAAACGGGTTAAAAATTCGTGAACCGGCCGTGTCTCGCCCGGTTGCCGCTTCCGCCTTCCACGCCACCGCCCCCACCGGAGACGCCCATGAAGCACGCCTGTGCCTGCCTGTCCCTTGCCGCCGCCCTCGCCCTGGCCCCGTTTGCCGCCAGCGCCCAGGAGGCCGAGTCGCCTTACAGCTGGAATGTCACCGCTGTTTCCGATTACCTGTTCCGTGGCGTCTCGCAGACCGACGAAGATCCGACCCTGCAGGCCGGCTTCACCTACACCAGCCCGGTCGGCCTGTATGCCGGCGTGTGGGGTTCGGGCGTGGATTTCGGCCCGGGCGACCCGAGCGTCGAAGTGGATTACCAGATCGGCTACGGCATTGACGCCACCGAGCGCCTGAACTTCGATGTGCTGTTGAACCGCTACACCTACCCCGGTGCCAGCGAGCTGAACTACAACGAGCTGATCACCACCACCACGCTGGATGACACCTACAAGCTGACGGTGGCCTACAGCAACGACGTGTGGAACAGCAGCACCGATGGCTGGTACTACGCGCTGGGCGGTGAGTGGGGCCTGCCGCAGGACTTCACGCTGAGCGCCAATGTCGGCCGCAGCACCTTCGAAAAGGGCATCGCCAAGGATTACACCGACTGGAACGTCGGCGTCAGCCGCCAGTTCGGCATGTTCAACGTGGGCCTGGGCTACTACGGCACCGACAGCGACGGCCGCTACAACTCGGGCAAGCTGGCGCACAGCCGCGTGATGCTGTCGGTTGCGATCGGCAACTGATCCGGCGCTGCTGTCGTCCACGAAAAAGGCGCCCGATGGGCGCCTTTTTCTTTCCCGCAACGCCGGGCATGGCCCGGCGCTACCGTATGCCGGTCAGTTCCAGCTGAGCACGACCTTGCCGGCCTTGCCTTCTTCCATCAGGTCGAAGCCCTTCTGGAAATCATCGATCGGCAGCTGGTGGGTCATCACCTTGCCCAGCGGGAAGCCGGACAGCACCAGCTGGGTCATCTTGTACCAGGTCTCGTACATCTTGCGGCCGTAGATGCCCTGCACGGTCAGGCCTTTGAAGATGATCTTGTCCCAGTCGCAGCCGGCGCCCTTGGGCATGATGCCGAGCATGGCGATCTTGCCGCCGTGGTACATGCAGTCGAGCATGTCGTTGAACGCGCGCGGATTGCCGCTCATTTCCAGGCCCACGTCGAAGCCCTCCATGTGCAGTTCCTTCATCACGTCCTTCAGCGACTGGTTGGCGACATTCACCACGCGGGTGGCACCCATGTCGGCGGCCAGCTTCAGGCGGAAGTCGTTGACGTCGGTCACCACCACGTTGCGCGCGCCGATGTGCTTGCAGATGCCGGCGGCGATGATGCCGATGGGGCCTGCACCGGTGATCAGCACGTCTTCGCCGATCACGTCGAACTCCAGCGCGCAGTGCGCGGCGTTGCCGTAGGGGTCGAAGAATGCGGCCAGCTCGGACGGAATCTGGTCGGGGATCGGCCACAGGTTGCTGGCTGGCATCACCATGTATTCGGCGAAGGCGCCGTTGACGTTCACGCCGATGCCGACGGTGTTCGGGCACAGGTGCGGGCGGCCGCCGCGGCAGTTGCGGCAGTGGCCGCAGACGATGTGGCCTTCGGCCGACACGCGCTGGCCGATCTCGTAGCCGGTGACGGCCGAGCCGAGCGCGGCGATGCGGCCGACGAACTCATGGCCGATGGTCAGGCCCGGCTTGATGGTGCGCTGGCTCCACTCGTCCCACAGGTAGATATGCAGGTCGGTACCGCAGATGGCGGTCTTTTCCAGCTTGATCAGCACCTCGTTCGGGCCCGGGGTCGGAACCGGAACCTCTTCCAGCCAGATGCCCTTGGCGGCTTCGCGCTTGACCAGGGCCTTCATCGTTTGCTGCGCCATCGGGTGGAACTCGTCAGGGGGAAAACGCGGATTATAGAGCGCTGGGCGCAATTCCCATGTTGCGCTGCGGGTGCGCAGCACCCCCCCGGTAGCGCCGGGCCATGCCCGGCGGGAAGGCCGGCGCAGCCCATGACTTCCGGGCATCGGGCGGGGCAGGGGGCTGGGCTACACTCGGCGGTTCCATCATCAGGGGCTGCTCGATGCGCTCGAACCTGCTTGCTTTCTCCATCGTTGCCAGCCTTGGGCTGGTCCAGGTCGCCCATGCCGCCGAAGGCATGTGGGTGCCGCAGCAGCTGCCGGAAATCGCCGGCCCGCTGCAGAAGGCCGGCCTGAAGCTGTCGCCTGAACAGCTGGCCGACCTGACCGGCGACCCGATGGGCGCGGTGGTGGCACTGGGCGGCTGCACCGCCAGCTTCGTCTCCCCGCAGGGCCTGGTGGTGACCAACCACCACTGCGCCTATGGCGCCATCCAGCTCAATTCGACCGCGCAGAAGAACCTGATCAAGGACGGCTTCAACGCGCCGGCCCTGAAGGACGAACTGAGCGCCGGCCCGAACGCGCGCGTGTTCGTGCTTGACCAGATCACCGACGTTACCGCCCAGGCCAAGGCCGCCATTGCCGCCGCCGGCAAGGACCCGCTGGCCCGCAGCCGCGCGCTGGATGCTTTCGACAAGGCCCAGGTGGCCGCCTGTGAAGCCGATGCCGGCTTCCGCTGCCGCCTGTACTCGTTCAGCGGCGGCAACACCTACCGCCTGTTCCGCAACATGGAAATCAAGGACGTGCGCCTGGTCTACGCGCCCCCGGGCAGCGTCGGCAAGTTCGGTGGTGACATCGACAACTGGATGTGGCCGCGCCACACCGGCGATTTCTCGTTCTACCGCGCCTATGTGGGCAAGGACGGCAAGCCGGCGGCGTTCTCGGCCGACAACGTGCCCTACCAGCCCAAGCACTTCCTGAAGTTCGCCGACCAGCCGCTGGGCGCCGACGACTTCGTGATGGTGGCCGGCTACCCGGGCCGCACCAACCGCTACGCGCTGGCCGGTGAGTTCAACGAAACCGCCAGCTTCACCTACCCGACCATCGCCCGCCACTACAACGCGGTGCTGAAGATGATCGACGAGGCCGGCAAGGCCGACCCGGACGTGAAGGTGAAGTACGCCGCCACCGCGGCCAGCATGAACAACGTGGCCAAGAACTACCAGGGCCAGCTGGAAGGCTTCAAGCGCATCGACGCCGCCGGCCAGAAGCAGGCCGAAGAAGCGGCCGTGCTGGCCTGGCTGAAGAAGCAGGGCGCCGCGGGCAAGCCGGCACTGGCCGCGCACGCGCAGCTGGTCCAGCACCTGGCCACCAGCAAGGCCACCCGTGAACGCGATCTGTTCGTGGGCCAGTTCAACAACACTTCGGCGGTGGGCGCGGCCATCACCCTGTACCGCCTGTCGATCGAACGCAGCAAGCCGGACGCCGAGCGCGAAGCCGGTTTCCAGCAGCGTGACCTGACCACCATCGAAGGTGGCCTGAAGCAGATGGACCGCCGCTACGTGGCGAAGATGGACCAGCAGCTGCAGACCTACTGGCTGGACCAGTACGTGGCCCTGCCGGCCGCGCAGCGCGACAACGAAGTGCTGAACAAGTGGCTGGGTGGCAGCAACGAGGCCGCCGTGAAGTCGCTGGTGGGCAAGCTGTCGGGCACCGAGCTGGGCAGCCTGGACACGCGCCTGAAGTGGTTCAACGCCGACCGCGCGGCCTTTGAAGCCAGCACCGATCCGGCCATCCAGTACGCCGTGGCAGTGATGCCGGCGCTGCTGAAGCAGGAAGAGCAGAAGAAGATCCGCGAGGGCGAATCGCTGACGGCCCGTCCGCTGTACCTGCAGGCCGTGGCCGACTACAAGAGGAGCCAGGGCGAGTTCGTCTACCCCGATGCTAACCTGTCGCTGCGCATCACCTTCGGCAACGTGATGGGCTACGGCAAGGACGGCGTGCAGTACACCCCGTTCACCACCCTGGAAGGCGTGGCCGCCAAGGAAACCGGCGAAGACCCGTTCGATTCGCCGAAAGCGCTGCTGGATGCGGTCAAGGCCAAGCGTTACGGCGGCCTGGAAGACAAGCGCATCGGTTCGGTGCCGGTGAACTTCCTGTCCAACCTGGACATCACCGGTGGCAACTCGGGTTCGCCGGTGCTGGATGCGCACGGCAAGCTGGTCGGCCTGGCCTTCGATGGCAACTGGGAATCGGTCAGCTCCAACTGGGTGTTCGACCCGGTGATGACCCGCATGATTGCCGTGGACAGCCGCTACATGCAGTGGATCATGCAGGAAGTGGCGCCGGCGCCGCAGCTGCTGAAGGAACTGAACCTGGCGAAATAAAGGTTCACGGTGGTAGCGCCGGGCCGCGCCCGGCGGAATCCGCCTGCAATGCCCGAAACCCCGCGACTGGTGTCGCGGGGTTTTTTCATGCCCGGTCCGGCCCGGTGCGCCGAACAGGTATCATCCCTGTTCCGCGTACTTCACAGGATGTGAACGAAACGGAACCCTCCTCCCCCCAGGACCTCTTGTTCGCATGCGCATCCTGCTTGCCCGTCACGGCGAAACGCCGTGGAACGCCGAAGGCCGCTACCAGGGCCAGATCGACATCCCGCTTTCGCCCATCGGCGAAGCCCAGGCCCAGGCTCTGGGCGCCCGTCTTGCTTCGATGGACATCACCCGTGCGGTGGCCTCGCCGCTGTCGCGCGCCCAGCTGACCGCCCAGCTTGCCCTGGGTGCCGACCGCGCCGGCATGCTGCAGACCGAACCGGATCTGCAGGAAATCGCCCACGGTGAGTGGGAAGGCCTGCTGGCCAGCGAGATCAACGAAAAAGACCCGTCGCGCCTGAAGGCCTGGCGCGAGGAACCCGATACCGTGCTGATGCCGGGCGGCGAATCGCTGCGCCTGGTGCTGGAGCGCAGCTGGCGTGGCCTGGCCCGTGCCGCTGAAGGCCTGGGCGAGCACGACACCCTGCTGGTGGTCGCCCACGACGCAGTGAACCGGGTGATCCTGTGCAAGGTGCTGGGCCTGCCGATTTCCCGCCTGTGGACCTTCCGCCAGGCGCCGACCACCCTGAACCTGCTCGAAGGCGCCGACCTGGACAGCCTGGAAGTGGTGCGCCTGAACGATTGCGCCCACCACACGCCGTTCTTCGGCGAAGCCAAGCACCGCGCGCTGTAAATCCTTCCAACGAACCACCTGCTGCTGCTGGAACCCTTGCCGTGACGAACACCCCGACCACCCTGGCCGACTGGCTGGACTACATTGAACGCCAGCACCCGGCGAGCATCGACATGGGCCTGGAGCGCGTGCGCAGCGTGGCCGCGGCGATGGGCCTGGGCGCACCGGCCGGGCGCACCATCGTGGTCGGTGGCACCAACGGCAAGGGTTCCACCGTCGCCTTCATCGAAGCCATCGCCCGCGCCGCCGGCTGGAAGGTCGGCGCCTACACCTCGCCGCACCTGCTGCGCTACAACGAGCGCGTGCGCATCGATGGCCAGGACGTGGACGACGCGGCGCTGGTGGCGGCGTTCAACGCGGTGGAAGCAGCGCGCGGGCAGACCACCCTGACCTATTTCGAGTACGGCACGCTGGCCGCGCTGCACCTGTTTGCGGCGGCCGGGCTGGATCTGGCCGTGCTGGAAGTGGGGCTGGGCGGTCGCCTGGACGCGGTGAACATCGTCGATGCCGATGTGTCGGTGATCACCACCGTGGATATCGACCACGCCGAATGGCTGGGCGAGGACCGCGAAGCCATCGGGGCCGAGAAGGCCGGCATCATCCGTGGCTGGAAGCCGGTGATCCTGGGCGAGACCGATCCGCCGTCCAGCGTGCTGGCCCGTGCCTACCTGCTGGGTGCCAATGCCATCCGCGGTGGCAGCGACTACTTCTACGAACCGATCGATGCGCAGCGCTGGCGCTGGCGCGATGTCGGCACCCGCCTGGAGCTGCCGACCCCGGCGCTGGCCGGCCCGATCCAGCTGGCCAATGCCGGCGCGGCGATCGCCGCCCTGCGCGCGCTGGACAAGCCGGTGCCGCGCGCGGCCTGGGCCGAAGGCGTGGCCGCCGCGCGCATTGCCGGCCGCCTGCAGGCATTCGAGCGTGATGGCGTGCAGATCCGGGTGGATGTGGGCCACAACCCGCAGGCCGCCGGGCAGCTGGCGCGCGCGCTGAAGGCCGAAGTCGTGCCTGGCCGCACCCTGGCGGTGTACGCCGCGCTGCAGGACAAGGACGCGGTGGGCGTGGTGAACGCGCTGCAGGACGTGGTGACGCAGTGGACCCTGGCCGGCCTGGACGGCGCCCGTGGGCAGAGCGCGCAGCAGCTGCAGACGCGCCTGGCCGACACCGGCGCGGCAGTGGACGCTCTGGCCGACAGCGTCGAGCAGGCCCTGCAGCAGGTGCTGGCGCAGGCGCAGCGCGGCGATCGCGTGCTGGTGTTCGGCTCGTTCCACACCGCGGCACAGGCGCTGGCGTGGCTGCAGGCCTCGGCCTGATCCGCGTTCAGCCGACGCCGACGCCGTTTCCCCCGGCACCCGTATAATCGACCCAACTTCCGCCTGTCGCCTGCCTCACGTGGATACACCCCTGAAACAGCGTTTGATTGGCGCCATCGTCCTGGTGGCCTTGGCCGTGATCTTCCTGCCGATGCTGGTCAAGGGGCCGGCCCCGGACAGCGGTGTGGCCAATGTGCCGATCACCGCGCCCGATGCGCCGGGCGATGGCCAGTTCGAAACCCGTGAGCTGCCGCTGGTGGCCCCGGCAGGCGGTGCCACCGGCCTGCAGAGTGGCCAGGCCCGTGCGCTGGACGAAGCGGCCGCACCGGCCACCCCGCCCACCGTGGACACCTCGCCGGCCATTGCCGCCGGCAACTACGCGGTCACCTTCGGCGCCTACGCCAGCCAGGCCGACGCCGAGGCGGTGATCGCCTACCTGAAGCGCTCGCAGCTGCCGGGCTTCTCGGATACCACCACCATCAATGGCCGCGCCGCATGGCGGGTGCGCGTGGGGCCGTATGCCGACCGTGCCCAGGCCGAAGCGGCCCGGTTGCAGGCGGTGAAGGTGCGGGCCGACGTGAAGGCCGAAGTGATCACCCTGGACGCGGCTCCGGCCGCCGCCGTTGCGGCCAGCCCGGCGGCGACCGCGCCCAGCGCCAGTACCCCGGTGGCCGCATCGTCGCCGGCCGCCACGGCCAACCCGGTGCGCAGCGAAGCCCTGCCGGCCAGCACGCCGGTGGCGGCAGCACCGAAGCCCGAAGCGCCCAAGCCGGCACCGAAGCCGGAAGCGCCGAAGCCTGAAACCCCGAAGCCGCAGCCCAAGCCTGAGGCCACGGCAGCAGCCAAGCCGGCACCGGCCACCCCGGCCGCGCCGGCGGCCAGCAGCGTCGGTTTCGCTGTGCAGCTGGGTGCCTTCGGCCAGGCCAATGACGCCAATGCCTTGCGCGACAAGGTGCGTGCGGCCGGTTTCAGCGCCTTCGTCGAGCAGGTGCGCACCGACAAGGGCACCCTGCACCGGGTGCGTGTGGGGCCCGTGGCCAACCGCGCCGATGCCGACCAGTTGAAGGCCCAGGTGGCCGCCAAGGTCGGCGTGGCCGGCATGGTGCGCCCGCACCCATGACCTGTCCGCCGCCTCGTTGCCAGCGCCGCCGAAGGAGCGGGGCGCCATGATCGACGTGGTGCTGCTGATCGTGATCGCCGCCTCCACCCTGCTGGGGTTGCTGCGCGGCTTTGTGAGCATCGTCATCGGCACGGTGTCGTGGCTGGTGGCGGCCTGGGCGGCCTTCGCCTTCGGCAATGATGCCGCCCGCTGGTGGGCGGCCCCGGCCGCCCCCGGCGGCGAACACTTCGTCGGCGGCTACCTGGGCGTCGGCATCGGCGTGATGATCGTGGTGGCCGTGATCGGCATGGTCATCAAGCACATCGTCCACCGCAACATGCTGGGCAGCCTGGACCGCCTGCTGGGCGGGGTGCTGGGCGCCGTGCGCGGCGGCCTGATCGCCGCCATCCTGCTGCTGCTGGGCAGCTTCACCCCATTGGCCGCCGAACGGTCGTGGCAGGCCTCAGCCATCCGCCCGGTGCTGAACCCGGCGGTGGCCTGGATGAACAGCAAACTGCCGCACTGGCAGGTGCCCGGTGCCGATCTGCTGCCCAAGGCCTTGCCGATGGACGCTTTGTCCCCATCTGCGTTGATGGAACTGGGCAAGAGCGCCGGCGCCGATTTGGGCAAGCCGGGCGCGACAGGCGATAATGGCATCCTCAACCAGGTGGTGGCGGGCAGCGGATGGCTGCGGCCCGCGAAAGCGGAACAGGGCGAAGCATACGATCCGGCCGAAGTGCGCCCGGATGCCCCTGCACTGCCGGGCAACATCGAGCCGGACGATCCGGCCAACGTCGACCGCAGGCGCGGCGACCACTAAAGGCCAGGCACGGCCACCTTCCTTGTAACTGGGCACTGCCCAGCGGAGACCTCGCACCATGTGTGGCATCGTCGGAATCGTCGGCAACCAGAACGTCGCCGGGCAGTTGTATGACGGCTTGACCGTCCTCCAGCACCGTGGCCAGGACGCGGCAGGCATCGCCACCGCCAGCGGCAGCCGCCTGCGGGTGCAGAAGGCCACCGGCTTGGTCCGCGATGTGTTCGATGCGCGCACCATGTCCACCCTGGAAGGCAGCGTCGGCATTGCGCATGTGCGCTACCCGACCGCCGGTTCGGAAGGCATGGACGAGGCGCAGCCGTTCTACGTCAACTCGCCCTACGGCATCGCGCTGGCCCACAACGGCAACCTGATCAACACCGAAGCCCTGCGCCAGCAGGTGTTCGAGCAGGACCGCCGCAACGTCAACACCGATTCGGACAGCGAAGTGCTGCTGAACGTGTTCGCCTACGAACTGGAGCAGCAGCGCCAGCTGAGCCCGGAAGCGGCGATCCGTGCAGTGGCCGGCGTGCACCGCCGCTGCAAGGGCGGCTACGCCGTGGTCAGCGTGGTGCTGGGCCTGGGCCTGGTCGCCTTCCGCGATCCGCACGGCATCCGCCCGCTGGTGCTGGGCAAGCGCAGCCACGCCGAAGGCGATGAGTACATCGTGGCCTCCGAATCGGCGGCGCTGGACATCCTCGGTTTCCAGCGCGTGCGCGACGTGCAGCCGGGCGAAGCGCTGGTGATCACCGCGCGCGGCGAGCTGTTCTCGGAAATCTGTGCAGAGCCGGCCGAGCACACCCCGTGCATCTTCGAGTACGTGTACTTTGCACGCCCCGATTCGATGATCGACAACGTGTCGGTGCACAAGGCGCGCATGCGCATGGGCATCAAGCTGGGCGAGAAGATCCTGCGCCTGCGCCCGGACCACGACATCGACACCATCATTCCGATTCCCGATACCTCGCGTGATGCCGCGCTGGAAATTTCCAACGTGCTGGGCGTGAAGTACCGCGAAGGCTTCATCAAGAACCGCTACGTCGGCCGCACCTTCATCATGCCGGGGCAGGGCGAGCGGGTGAAATCGGTGCGCCGCAAGCTGAACCCGATCCACCTGGAATTCCGCAACCGCGTGGTGCTGCTGGTGGATGATTCCATCGTGCGCGGCACCACCAGCCAGCAGATCGTGCAGATGGCGCGCGACGCCGGTGCCCGCAAGGTCTACCTGGCCAGCGCCGCACCGCCGGTGCGCTTCCCCAACATCTACGGCATCGACATGCCGGCCGCCGAAGAGCTGGTGGCGCACAACCGCAGCGTGGAAGAGATCGAGGCGCACCTGGGCTGCGACTGGCTGATCTACCAGGACATCGAAGACATGGAAGCGGCGGTGCGCGAAGGTAACGCCGCACTGCAGAACTTCGATTCGTCGTGCTTCAACGGGCATTACCCCACCGGTATCGAGCCGGGCTATTTCGAGCGCATCCAGCAGTTGCGTTCGGACGATGCCAAGCACAAGCGCCGCGCCTGAGTCGCAGCCGGTGGTTGACGTGCCCGATGCCGGCGGTGACCTGCTGCGCGCCGCGCAGCAGTGTCTGGACGAAGCCGATCCGCTGCGCAAGGTGGCACTGACCCAGGCGTACGCAGCGGCCTTCCGCAGCGGACGCCTGAAGGTGCCGGCCGATGTGCCGCCGCCCGAGCCGATCCGCATGCCCGGGCGGCCGCCGCAGCTGCGGCTGGTGCATCCGCGCGAAGTGCCGCGGCGCGGGTTGGGTGGCGTGGAAGGGCGGGCTGCCTTCATCCACGCCATCGCCCATATCGAACTGAACGCCATCGACCTGGCCTGGGATGCGGTCTACCGCTTCCGTGGCCTGCCTGCGGCCTTCCATGCCGACTGGGTCAGTTGCGCCGACGACGAATCGCGCCACTTCATGCTGCTGCGCGAACGCCTGTTGGCGCATGGCCATGATTACGCCGATTTCCCTGCGCATAACGGTCTGTGGGAAATGTGCGAGAAGACCGCCCACGACGGCCTGGCACGCATGGCGCTGGTGCCGCGCGTGCTGGAAGCGCGTGGCCTGGACGTGACGCCGGGCATGATCGAGAAGCTGCGCAACGTCGGCGATGCTGCTACCGCTGATGTCCTGGAAGTGATCCTGCGCGAGGAAGTGGCCCATGTGGCCGCCGGTTCGCGCTGGTACCGCTGGTACTGTGATCGCGCCGGTGTCGAGCCGCGCGCGCGCTTCAAGGCATTGCTGCAGGAGTTCGCCGGCGGTTACCTGCATGGGCCGTTCAATCTGGAAGCGCGGCTGCTGGCCGGTTTCGATGAAGACGAGCTGGCCAACCTGGTGGAACAGGCCGGCTGAGCCGCAGGGCAGGGCATCCATCTACGCATGCATCGGTAGATCCACGCCATGCGTGGATGGCCGCGCGCTGATGCGCTGTGCCAAGCAAGCTTGGCACCTACCAGAAGCGGGTTCGCGCAGTAGATCCACGCCATGCGTGGATGGGCCTCACGCGTTGGGCAGCACCACCCGCCGGCCATCCACCGTTGGCCGGTTGATGTAGAACAACCCCGGCCCCGGCCGGTACGGCAGCTCGCTCACCCCCGCATCGGCGGCGAAGGTCAGCGCGGTATCGCCCAGTGCATCGAAGTTCCAGTGCGCCGACTGCATCAGGTAACGGCGTCGCAGCAGGGCTTCCTGGGTTGGCGTCAGGGTCTGCCCCGCCAGCAGCCGGCGCGCGATCGGCTGCAGCGGCGCTGGCAGCTCCCAGCCCGGCACCTGCGCCGCATCTGCGCTCCACTGCACGCCGGCTTCAGCGGCGCGCTGCTGCATCACCTGCAGGGCGATCAGCTGGTAGCGCCAGTCGATGCGCCGGCGCAGCACCACCGCGGCGGTCACGTGCAGTACCGGCGCCAGCATCACGCTGCGGCTGCCGGCGCGGCGCTGCTGCTGCCACTGGTGCCACACATCCACCCATACTTCCTTTTCCGTCGCCCCCAGCTGCTGGCGCCAGCGCTCTGCATCGGCCTGCGCTTCGGCGTAGACCGTGGTGGCCTGCAGCATCGCCAGCGTGGGGGTCTGGTAATCGTCCACCGGCGCCCGCCGCAGCGGCTGCCGGCGCGGTCGACCCAGCAGCTTCGGGCCTTCTTCCAGCTGGTCGTAGCCGCCGCCGATGTTGGCGTGCACGCCCGGCAGGGCGATTTCCTCGTGGGTCGGTGCAACCGTGGTCAAGGCGTAGTGCTGGCGATGCTCGTCGCGCGCACTCAGTTGCACCACACGCTCGGCAATGCCCGCCGGCAGGGCGATGCGCGGCTGCTCGTCGGCGCGCCGGCCGCTGACCGCCACCACGGTGTCGAACAACCCGACGAAACGCAGTGCAGGGCGCGGCAGGGCGAAGTCGGCGGCGCAGGGCAACCCGGCGCCCTGCAGGCGCAGGCGCCACTGGTTGGCATCCCAGCCACGCAGTTGATTGGCCAGGTCGCGCGCGGCCGCGGCCCCGCGCGAAAAGCCGAACAGATCGACCTGCACCCCGTGCAGCGGCTGCTGCCAGTGCGCCGTCAGCGCCGAAAGCGCAGCCGGCAGCAGCTCGTGCAGTGCGCGCTGCACCTTGGCGCGCACACCGCTGGCGCCAATGCCGAAGGCCAGGCCGATCAGATCATCCTCGGCATCGTCGCGGGTTCCCACCCCTTCCACGTAGATCGCCAGCGACGGTTCGGCCAGCGGCGCACGACGGCTGTCCGGGTACAGCTGGTGCAGCCGCGCGATGTTGGTGGTGCCGTTGTCGTAGCTGCTGGTCAGCCGGCTCTGATAGGTCGAATCGTCGTCGGCACGCAGCAGGGCAGGGCGCGGTTGCGGTGGCTGCGGCCGCCCGCGCGCCAGGTTGTGCGCGTTGTTGCGGGTGCCATCGAAGAACAGGCCCAGGTGCAGCACGGCGCCCTGCGCACTGCCCCCGTTGCGGGTCTGACCTGCAGCCATGTGCATCCCCTGTGGTGGTCATGTCACGGCGGTGCGAAGGCCGTGTATGGGCGCAGTGTACAGCGGCTCTTGACCTGCCTGAACACTGCCGCTGGCCGTCACAGATCCGCATGCCGACCGGCTTCAAGGCTTGTATTCACGGGGGCTGCGCAGGCCATATGGCCACACCCGGCACCCGGGTCGTGCTGCATCAACGCTGTCTACTTCACTCCAAGGAGCGACAAGATGATGTCCAGATACATCGGTCAAGCGGCAGGTGGTGTGTTGTTGGGGCTGTGCGTGGTAGCGGCCGCGCAGGCGGCGCCGCTGTTCGAACCGGTCACCGTGCTCAGCCGGGCCTCGGCCAGCAGTGAACCGCAGCTGGGGCGGCTGCTGTCAGCACCGTCCACCGCAACGGTGCAGGAAGTGCGGGTGGATGCGGCGGCCACCGCGCAGTCGCAGCTGGAATTCGAACTGCTGGGGCAGCAGGTGCAGGCCACGCGCAGCCGGGTCGAGGCGCTGGCCGACGGTGGCAGCGTCTGGTACGGGCAGATCCGCAGCCCGTCCGATCGCCTGCAGAAGGCGGGCGCCACACTGCCGGATGATCCGGCGAATTCGGTCATCCTGGTGCGGTCGGGCAACACGCTCACCGGTTCCATCCGCAAGGACGGCACGCTGTACCGGCTGCGTCCATTGGGCGATCGGCACGTGCTGGTGGAAGTGGATGAATCGCGCATGCCCGCCGATCATCCGGCCGATTACAACCAGCTGCCGAAAATCAGCATGCCGGCCAATGATCGTGTCGGTATCGCGCAGGCGTCATCGGGCAGTCCGGCCACGATCCGCGTGCTGGTGGTAGCCACCAATGCGGCGGTGTCCGCCTACGGTGGCAACATGCAATCGCTGGTGCAGCTGGCGGTGGCCGAATCCAACCAGGGCTATACCAACAGCAACGTGGGCATCACCCTGCAGCTGGCCGGGTACGAAACCACCAGTTACACCGAGTCCGGCAATTTCAGCACCGACCTGGCCCGCTTCCGCAGCACCAGCGACGGCTACATGGACAGCATCCACACCAGCCGCAACACCACCGCGGCCGATGTCGGCGTGCTGCTGATCAACAACAGCAGCTATTGCGGGCTGGCCTCGGGCATCGGCTCCACCGCGTCCACCGCGTTTGCGGCGGTGTATTGGGACTGCGCGACCGGCTACTACTCGTTTGCCCACGAAATCGGCCACCTGCAGAGTGCGCGGCATGACATCGCCACCGATCCCAGTACCTCGCCGTATGCCTACGGCCATGGCTACCGCTATGAGCCGGCCAGTGGTTCGCGCTGGCGCACGATCATGGCCTATGCCTGCTCGGCCGGCTGCCCGCGGCTGAACTTCTGGTCCAACCCGAACATCAGCTACAACGGTGTGCCGATGGGCATTGCCAGCAGCGCCGACAACCAGCGCGTGCTGGTGAACACCAAGGCCACCATCGCCGGCTTCCGTTGACGCGCGGAACACGAATACCGGTCAGGGTTGGCCTCTACGGTAGAGGCCAACCTGCGGAGGTACCTGCGGAACGAAAACGCCGACCAAGGTCGGCGTCTATCGTTATTCGCGCTGCAGCGATTGCAGCTGCCAGCCGTCGGCATCCACGCGCAGCACCGAGCCCTGTTCGTACCAGTCGCCCAGCACGATGCGGGTGCAGCTGCGGCCACCGGCCTGCAGGCTGTGGATGGCCGGGCGATGGGTGTGCCCGTGGATCATCGTATCCACGCCATGCCGTGCGAAGGTGGCTTCCACCTCGGCCGGGGCCACGTCGGTCACCGTTTCAAACTGTGCCCGGTCGCCCTGCTTCATTTCCGACTGGCGGGCCTGGCTGGCATCGCGTGCCTTCTGCGCGAACGCAATGCGCGCTGCCAGCGGCTGCGCCAGGAACTGCGCCTGGAACACCGGATCGCGGGTCTGCGCGCGGAACTGCTGGTAGGGAATGTCATCGGTGCACAGCAGGTCGCCGTGCTGCAGCATCACCGCGCGGCCGTACAGGTCGATCACGCAGGGGTCGGGCAGGATGCGCAGGCCGGCGCGGCGCGCATAGTCTTCGCCCAGCAGGAAATCGCGGTTGCCGCGCATGAAGTAGATCGGCACGCCGCTGTCGGACAGCGTCTTCAGTGCGTCGGCCACGGCCTCGGCCACCGGCGAGGGCGTGTCATCGCCGATCCAGGCTTCGAACAGATCGCCCAGGATGTACAGCGCATCGGCGCCGGGCACATCCTCGCGCAGGAAGCGCAGGAACAGGTCGGTGATGGCTGGACGGCTGGGGTCCAGGTGCAGATCGGAAATGAACAACGTGGTCATGTGGGCATTCTAGGGCATCATCCGCCGGGCATGGCCCGGCGCTACCGCTGGCGCGGCGCGATGGCCGGCGGATTAGCCGCCGATCACACCGGCAGCGGCAGCCAGGCCAGGCTGGCCCATGCCAGCAACGTGGCGATGCCCGTCGCGGCCAATACATCGCTGGGGTAGTGCAGGCCCAGTACCACCCGCGACAGCCCCACGCCCAGGGTGAACGGCACCAGCAGCGGTGCCAGCCACGGGTAGTAGGCCAGCGCCACGATGGTGAACGACACCGCATGCAGGGTGTGCCCCGACGGGAAGCTGAACTCGTCCAGCGGCGCCACCCAGGCGCGGATGCGCAGGTCGGCTGCATACGGGCGCGGGCGCCGGGTCCAGCGCTTCAGCCCCTTGTACAGCAGCAGCGCGGCCAGCCCGGTGGCGGCCATGTGTACCGACGCACGCAGGCCGTCGAAGCCGTCCACCAGCACCAGCGCGCCCATCAGCAGGTACCAGAAAACGCCGTCGCCCAGACGGCTGATCACCGCGAACAGGCGGCGCACCCGCCGCCGCCGGCAATAGTGGTTGGCGCGGCGGCACAGCCGTGCTTCGCGCCCGGCCAGCGATTCAAGCGGCGTGGTGCGCATGGCCGTTCCTCCGCGCCTGTGCCAGTTCGGCCAGCAGCGATTCGAACTCGGCCACCACCTGCTGCGGGTGCAGGCGCTTCATCGCGCGGGCGGCATTGCTGCCCAGCTCGCGGCGCAGGGCGTCATCGCTGGCCAGCTGCACGGCGGCCTCCACGAACTGCGCATCGTCGTCCACGGCCGCGCCGTTTTCGCCGTTGCGCAGGTATTCGCGCGCGGCACCGTAATCGAAGGCCACCGTGGCCAGGCCGCTGGCCATGCTTTCCAGAGTCACGTTGCCGAACGTCTCGCTGCGGCTGGGGAACAGGAACAGATCGCCGCTGGCGAAATGGCGGGCCAACGCGTCGCCGCGCTGGATGCCGCAGAAAATGAAATCGGGATTGTCGTGGGCCAGTTTTTCGCGCGCCGGGCCATCGCCCACGAACACGAAGCGTGCCTTCGGTCGTACATGCTGCAGGCGGCGGAAGGCCTTCACCGCCAGCCCCAGGTTCTTTTCGGCGGCGATGCGGCCCACGTACAGGGCCACCAGTCCGTTGCCGTCCACGCCCCATTCCTCGCGTAGCGCAGGATCGCGCCGGGCCGGGTCGAACTGCTGGCTGTCCACCGCGCGCGCCAGCAGGCGCACGCGCTCGAAGCCCTGCTCGCCCAGGAATTGCAGCAGCTCGCGGGTCGGTACCAGGGTGGCGTCGGCCTGGTTGTGGAAGCGGCGCATCCAGCGCATGGCCGCCGACTGCAGCCACGCTACGCCGTAGTCGGGCAGGTATTCGTCGAACCGGGTGTGGAAGCCGGTGGCCACCGGAATGCCCAGCCGCCGTGCGGTGCGCAGCGCCGACCAGCCCAGTGGGCCTTCGGTGGCGATGTAGATGGCTTCAGGGCGGTGCTGCTGCCAGTGCCGGCCCAAGCGGATGGGGGCGGGCAGGCCGAAGCGCAGGCCGGGGTAGCGGGGCAGGGCCGCCCCCGGTACCAGCAGGGTGCCCGGCGCGGCTTCCAGCGCTTCGTTGGCCTGGCGTGGGCGGATCAGATCGACCTCATGGCCGGCGGCGCGCAATCCCTGCTCCAGGCTCTGCACAGTCAGTGCAACGCCGTTGACCTCCGGCGGATAGGTCTCGGTGACGATGGCATGGCGCATGGCGGGCCTCCGGTTTTCCGGCATGCTCGGCGCTGGCGATGTAGCCGTTGTGACCGTAATGCGACCGCCCGATGACGGTGCCCGGGCCTGCCGCACGCAGAAAAAAACCACGGCCCCGAAGGGCCGTGGTCGTGTCAGGTCATGACGGCAGCGCGGTGGATCAGAAGCGCTGCTGGTACTTCAGGTAGACGAAGCGACCGATGTCGTAGCCACCGTAGTAGGAGAACACCGAGTTCGGCTTGGTGTACATGTTCGGGCCGTACTTCTCGAACACGTTGTTGGCACCGACCGAAACAGTGGCATCCCACGGCAGGTTGTAGCGGAACTGCACGTCGTGGAAGGTGACCGAACCACGCTCGTTGTAGTTGCGCGAACCCGAGAACCACGGGGCACGGACGCCCGGATCGGAGCACTCATCCGGATGCGTGACCGCATTCAGGCAGGTCTCCTTCACGCCGGAGTAGTAACGGGCGGTCCAGCTGACACCGAAGTCGCCCTTGTCCCAACCAACGGTCAGGTTCGAACGCACGCGGAAGCCGCTGGTGGAGTTGGTGGAGATGCCGTTGACCGGGGTCGGCACCACGGTCGGGTCGTTGGTCGAACGGAAGATGTTCGAGCTGACATAGGTGGTCGACCACTGGGTGCTGAAGGTGCCCAGCGTGTCGGTGTCCAGACGGTGGGTCAGTTCCATGTCGTAACCTTCGGTTTCCAGGAAACCGGCGTTACGGTTGCCGTAGGTCAGCTTGTTGACGATGCCCAGCACCGGATCACGGGTGAACTGCGTGCAGCGCGAATCGATGCCCTGCTCGTAGCAGTCGATCAGGATCTGGTTCGGGCTGTCGGCCACGATGGTGTTGTCGATGCGGATCTTCCACCAGTCCAGCGACACGTTGAAGTTCCGGATGAAGCTGGGGCTCCAGACCAGACCCAGGGTCTTGCTCTTGGAGGTTTCCGGCTGCAGCAGCGGATTGGAGCCGTTGGTGAACGGCACCGGGGTCTGGTCGGTGCTGCTGGTGATCGGCACGTTGCCCTGCTTCAGCTGACGGTAGGTGTCGGCGTTGGCGATGTCGCGGGCGCAGCGTGCGCGCACGGCGGCACTGTCCTTGGACGGGCCGTAGACGGTATCGCAGGGATCGGCATAGCCGGTGGTGAAGGTTTCCGAACCACCGCCGTACAGGTCGTTGATGGTCGGGGCGCGGAAGCCTTCAGCCCAGGTGCCGCGCACCATCAGCTGTTCGATCGGGCGCCACTTGAAGCCGAACTTGCTGTTGAGCGTGTTGCCGAAGGTGTCGTAGTCCGAGAAGCGGGTGGCCGCGTTCAGGGTCAGCTCCTGCGCGCCCGGCAGGCCGGCCAGGATCGGCGCGTTCAACTCCAGGTAGGCTTCCTTCACCTTGTAGCCGCCACCGGTCGGGCCAGCGGCCAGGTTGGTGGTGGCACCGGTCTGGGCCAGCGCATCGGGAATGAACTCACCGGTTTCCTTGCGGTGTTCAACGCCGAAGGCGAAGCCCAGGTCGCCGCCCGGCAGGGTCAGGATGCTGCCGGCGATGGTGGCGAAGAAGTTCTTGCCCACGGTCTTGCCGGAGGAATCTTCAGCCGGCATCAGGTAGTCGATCAGGGCCTGGTTGCCGGTCAGGCCATACGGGTTCACCACGCCGGCAGCGACCAGCGGGTTCCAGACCATGCAGTTGGCGATCGGCGCGGCGGCGCTGCCGCACTCCACCTTGCCGGTGGCGGCGTTGTAGTACGACGGGCCGACGGCGTTCTTCACGCGTTCCTTGTGCAGGTTGCCGGTGGCGTGCTGGCGCAGTTCGTTCTTGTTGTACTGGTAGCCCACTTCCCAGTCGAAGTAGCGCTCGCCGATGTTGAAGGTGCCATCGAAGGCCGCCACGGCGCGGTAGGTCTTCAGCGCACTGTCGCTGACGCGCGGCACTTCCCAGGTGCGGTGGTTCCAGGCCACGGCGGTCGGGGTGGCATAGCCGTTCTTGCGGCCGAACGGGTTGAAGTAGCTGTCGATCGACATCGAGCCGATGCCGGCGGTGGACGACTGCAGCGGGTAGCCGGCGATCTGGCGGCTCGATTCGCGCTTGTTGTAGCCCAGCTGGGTGCTGAAGTGCACGTTGTCGGTGATGTTCAGGCGACCATCGACGAACACCGAATCACGCTTCAGCGGATAGTTCAGGTGCATCTGTTCGTTGGTGTTGCTGACATCGCCGTCCGGTGCGTTGGCATTGGTGATGTGGTAATTGGCCGGGTTCAGCGGGTCGGCGCCGCGGTTCAACGAGTAGCTGCAGGTTGCGGTGGCGCAGCCCGGACCCTTCAGGCCGGTGATCTGGCCCCACTGGCTGACCGTGGTCCACGCTTCGGTCGGGTGGCGCGAGGTATTGCCGAAGGCGCTGAAATCGCGGTCCTTGGCCCACACCGCCTTTTCTTCCGAATGCTCGGCCGACAGGGTGATCGAGCCGCGGTCGTTGGCCCAGCCGGCCACCACGTCGAAGCGGTCACGGGCGCCGTCGCCCTGGCTGTACTGGCCGTGGTAGACGTTGGCGGTCACGCCGGTGGCGTTGTGGCGGGTGATGATGTTGACCACGCCGGCCATGGCGTCCGAACCATAGATGGCCGAGGCGCCGTCCTTCAGCACTTCAATACGCTCCACCGCCGACACCGGCAGGCTCGACACGTCCTGGTAACCGGAGGTGCTGATGCCCAGGCGCTTGCCGTTCACCAGCACCAGGGTGCGCTGCGCGCCCAGGTTGCGCATGTCGATGTAGGTGCCGCCCGCGTTTTCACCGGCGCTGAGCACGTTGGCGCGGCTGATCGCCGGGCTGCCCATGGCGGTGACGTTCTGCAGGATGTCGGCCACCGAGCTGAAGCCCTGGCGTTCGATGTCCTTGCGCGAGATCGCCAGCACCGGGTTGGCGTTTTCCACGTCAACCTGGCGGATGCGCGAACCGGTGATCTCGATGCGGTCGAGGGTGGTGGGGGCGCCGTCCTGGGCCAGGGCAGGCAGCGCGATGGTCGCGGTGCCGACAATCAGGGCGTGGCGGATCGCCTGGCCCAGCACGGTGGAGCGTGAAGTCATCGAGTCTCTCTCTCTCTCGTTGAGTCTGCAGATGCAGGCCAAAAGGGCCTGCGAAAGCCGGATTCGCCTGTTGGGACTGAGCCGGTGACTTCGATTTATTCTCGTTCGTTAACCGTCTGTAAAGAGGGTGTTGCAAAATGTGTCGCAGTTTTTCGCGTGTCGTTCACGCAAATTGAACAAAAGCAAGGGCTTACCGTCATGACGAAGGTCACGGGTCAGGCTCGAATCAGATACCTGAATCCGCATTCAGCTAGTGAACTGCGCAAAACGCAACGAACAACGGCCCGCTGAGGGGCCGTTGTCGGGGGGTTGCGTGAGGGGCAGGGCTGCCCGCCGGGGCGCCGCTCAGACCACGAACGGACGGAACTGCAGGCCCAGGCCGGCCAGGCCTTCGGTCTCGCCGATCAGGTCCGCGCGCAGCAGCGGGCGCGCATCGATGAAGGCCTGTGGGACGATCAGTGACAACCGGCTGTCGTCGGCGGTCAGTTCCAGCGCCGGCGGCGGCACGTCTTCGTGGGCGCGGTTCAGCAGCACGGCCAGACGCAGCAGCGCGGTCAAGCGCCGTGCGGTCAGCAGCAGGCGCTCGGGCAGGGCATCGAACGCGGATTTGCCGACGTTGCGCCGGTGGCTGCGCACCAGCGCGGCCAGCATCTGCTGTTCCTGCCGCGAGAAGCCAGCAATGTCGGAGTTCTCCAGCACGTAGCTGCCATGCACGTGGTAGCCGCTGTGGGCGATCATCAGCCCCAGCTCGTGCAGGCGCGCTGCCCAACCCAGCATGCGCGCATCGTCGGCATCCAGCTTCCAGCGTTCCTGCACCTGCTCCAGCAGGCCCAGCGCGGTGTCCTGCACGCGGTCGGCCTGGGCGGTATCGATGCCGTAGCGCTGGGTGAGCGCGGCCACCGATTCGTCGCGCGGATCGTTCTCGCTGGCGCGGCCGACGATGTCGTACAGGATGCCTTCGCGCATGGCCGCCTTGCTGACCAGCAGCTTCTGCAGGCCCAGTGCCTGAAAGGCCGCTTCCAGCACCAGGATGCCGCCGGCGATGATCGGCCGGCGGTCGCTGGACAGGCCGGGCAGCTCGATGTCGTCGATCTTCTTGGCCTTCAGCAGTTCATCGCGCAGCTGCGGCAGGGCTTCGGCGGTGATCGCGCCCTTGCTCAGCTTCATGCTGGCGCAGATCTCGCTGATCGCCTTGTGCGTGCCCGACGAGCCCAGCGCCTCGTGCCAGCCCAGCACGCGGTACTTGCTGGCGAAGGGCTGGAACTCGCGGCCGATCTCGGCCAGCGCATCCTTCCAGCGCTTGCGGCTGAGCTTGCCGCCGGGGAAGAAGCGGCGGGTGCTGGCGATGCAGCCGGCCTGCAGGCTTTCGCGTTCCAGGGTCTGCATGCCCTGGCCGATGATGAATTCGGTGGAGCCGCCGCCGATGTCGATCACCAGACGGCGCTGGTCGGCCTTGGGCGGCTGTGCGTGGGCCACGCCCAGGTAGATCAGGCGCGCTTCTTCGCGCCCGCTCACCACTTCGATGGCATGCCCCAGCGCGGTTTCGGCCGGCATCAGGAAGGCCTGCGGTGAGCGCAGCTGGCGCACGGTGTTGGTGGCCAGGGCGCGCACCCGGTGCGGGGGCACGTTGCGGATGCGCTGGCCGAAGCGGGCCAGGCATTCCAGTGCGCGCTGGCGTGCGGCGGCGGACAGGCCGCCCTTGCCATCCAGGCCATCGGCCATGCGCACGGTTTCGCGCAGGCGGTCGATCACCCGCAGCTGGCCAAGCGTGTAGCGCGCGATGACCATGTGGAAACTGTTGGAGCCAAGGTCGATGGCGGCCAGCAGGTCGCCATCCTGCAATGCGGGCGGAGTCGTGGTGGTATGCGGCATGGGCGAATGTTAGCCGAAGGGGCGGTGTGCTCGTCACCGCGCGGCCTTCACATTTTGTAGGGGGCGTGTGGCAGGGCTGCGCCCTGCACCTGCGGAATCAACGTCAACGTCAACGGCAACGCCAAAGGCAACGTCAAAGGCGGGCTGTCCGTGGGGTGGCGGGGTGGGTCCGGTTGCGGGGGACGCTGCAAGTACGTCCATGTAAGCTCGGTCGCCGCATCCATGCGGCTCACGCCCCCTCAACCGGACCCACCCCGCCTTCGACAGTTCTCTGCCACCTGATGGGATGGGGTCGGATCCCGTTGCTGCGCAACGGGCTCTGACCCCGGTGTTCTGGGGGGATGCCGTCCTGTGCTGCTGTGGGTAGGTGTCGACCTTGGTCGACACGGTAGATCCACGCCATGCGTGGATGAATCCCAACGTGCCGACCAAGGTCGGCACCTACCGGCTGCCCGGACGGCACGGGGTCGGATCCCGTTGCTGCGCAACGGGCTCTGACCCCGGTGTTATGGGGGAAGCCGTCCTGTGCTGCTGTGGGTAGGTGTCGACCTTGGTCGACACGGTAGATCCACGCCATGCGTGGATGGCCCCCAACGTGCCGACCAAGGTCGGCACCTACCGGCTGTCCGGACGGCACGGGGTCGGATCCCGTTGCTGCGCAACGGGCTCTGACCCCCGTGTTCTGGGGGACGCCGTCCTGTGCTGCTGTGGGTAGGTGTCGACCTTGGTCGACACGGTAGATCCACGCCATGCGTGGATGAGCCCCAATGTGCCGACCAAGGTCGGCACCTACCGGATCACAGCCCCTGCATCAACGCCATCTGCGCCGAATGTGGCGCTTCGTCGTGGGCCGGGGCGCGCTTGTGGTACACACCTTCGGCATCCAGCTCCCACGCGTTGAGGTTGTCGTCCAGGTAGTTCTGCAGCACTTCGCGGTAGACCCGATTGGCCAGTTCCGGGTCCAGGATCGGGAAGCCGGTTTCGACCCGGCGCAGCAGGTTGCGTTCCAGCCAGTCGGCGCTGGCGCAGTACATTTCCGGCGCGCCGTCATTGCCGAACCAGTACACCCGGCTGTGTTCCAGGAAACGGCCGACGATGGAGCGCACGCGGATGTTGTCCGACACCCCCGGCACTCCCGGGCGCAGGGTGCAGGCGCCGCGGATGATCAGGTCGATCTGCACCCCCGCCTGCGAGGCGGCGTACAGCGCGCGCACCACCTGCGGTTCGTTCAGTGCGTTCATCTTGGCGATGATGCGCGCCGGGCGACCGGCGGCGGCGACGCGGGTTTCGCGCTCGATCCTGGCCAGGATGCCGGTGTGCAGGGTGAAGGGCGATTGCAGCAGGCGCTTGAGCTTCATCTTCGACGCCAGCCCCGACAGCTGCTGGAACAGCAGGTGCACATCGTTGCCGATGTCCGCGTCGGCGGTGATCAGGCTGATGTCGGTGTACGCGCGTGCGGTGCCGCTGTGGTAGTTGCCGGTGCCCAGGTGTACGTAGCGGCGCAGCTTGCGGCCCTCGCGGCGCACGATCAGCAGCATCTTGGCGTGGGTCTTGTAGCCCACCACGCCGTACACCACCTGCACACCGGCTTCCTGCAGGCGGTCGGCCAGGCCCAGGTTGGCCTCTTCGTCGAAGCGCGCGCGCAGTTCCACCACCACGGTCACGTCCTTGCCGTTGCGGGCGGCCTGGATCAGCGCCTCCACGATCTGCGAGTCCTTGCCGGTGCGGTACAGGGTCTGCTTGATCGCCAGCACGTTCGGGTCGGTCGCGGCCTGCTTGATCAGGTCCAGTACCGCGCTGAACGCGTCGAACGGGTGGTGCAGCAGCAGGTCCTGGCGGGCCACGGTGTCGAAGATGCCGTCGCTGTCGCGCAGCGTGCGCGGGGTCATCGGCGGGTATTTCAGGTCCGGCTGCGCGATCAGGTCGTACAGCTGGATGATGCGGTTGAGGTTCACCGGGCCGTCGATGCGGTACACCGCGTTTTCGGTCAGGCCGAAGTTCTGCAGCAGGGTGCGCACGATCTCGCGCGGCATGTCATGGGCGATCTCCAGCCGCACCGCCGGCCGGTAGCCGCGGTCCACCAGCTCGTCGCGCAGGGCCAGCGCCAGGTTCTCCACTTCTTCCTCGTCCACCACCAGTTCCGAATTGCGGGTGACGCGGAACTGGTAGGCACCCTGGACTTCCATGCCCGGGAACAGTTCATCCACGAAGGTGGACAGGACCGAGGACAGGAACACGAAGTTCTGCGGGCCGCCGAGCTTCTCCGGCAGCTGGATGATGCGCGGCAGCGAGCGCGGTGCGCGCACGATGGCCAGGTGGCCGGCGCGGCCGAACGCATCGGTGCCCTTCAGCACCACCACGATGTTCAGCGATTTGTTGAGGATCTTCGGGAACGGGTGCGCCGGGTCCAGGCCCAGCGGCGACAGCACCGGCATGATCTCGTTGCGGAAGTACGCGCGCAGCCAGCGGCGCTGGCGGTCGGTCCAGGAATGGCGGCCGAGCACGCCGATGCCCGCCTCCATCAGCGCCGGGCGCAGGGTCTCGTTCCAGCAGCGGTACTGCTGGTCCACCAGCTCGGCGGCGCGCTCGTGAATCGCATTGAGGATGGTCTGCGGGCTCATGCCATCGGGGGCCGGCGGCAGGCCGAATTCCTGCGCGTGGCGCACGGCCGCGGCACGGATCTCGAAGAACTCATCCAGGTTGGTGCAGGAAATGCACATGAAGCGCAGGCGCTCCAGCAGCGGCACCTGTGTGTCCATGGCCTGGGCCAGCACGCGGAAGTTGAAATCCAGCTGCGACAGCTCGCGGTTGATGTACAGCGCCGGGTCGCGCAACGGATCGCTGTCCGGGCTCACGGGGAGGGGGAGGGATCCGAGGCTGCTCATGGCGTCATTCTTCGATGGAAGTCAGGGGGGCGGTGTCGCGCGTTCGTACGTGGTCGGCATCGAAATGGCAGGCAAACACCGAGCCCTTGCCGACTTCGCTGTCGATCTCCAGCCGGGCGTGGTGCAGGCCGAGGATGTGCTTGACGATGGACAGGCCCAGGCCGGTGCCGCCGCTCTCGCGCGAGCGGCTGCTGGACACCCGGTAGAACCGTTCAGTCAGGCGCGGCAGGTGGGTGGCCGGAATGCCGTAACCGGTATCGCGCACGGCCAGCACCACGCCGTCGCCTTCGCGGCGGAACTGCACGTCGATGCGGCCACCGGCCGGGGTGTAGCGCACGGCGTTGGTCACCAGGTTGGAGAAAGCGCTATGCAGCTCCTTGGTCGAGCCCTGCAGGTCCACCCCGGCCAGGTCGTCCACGTTGATCTGGTGGCGGCCCTGGCTGTGTGCCTCCGCTTCGCGGCGCAGGGTGGCCAGCATCGGCTGCATGGCCACGGTCTCTTCCTCGCTGTGTTCCTGCGATTCCAGCCGCGACAGGGTCAGCAGGTCTTCCACCAGCTGGGCCATGCGCTGGCTCTGCTTGCGCATTTCTTCCAGCATCGGGCCGGTGCCGGGGAAATCCTCCGGGTCCATCATGTCCAGGTAGCCATGCACCACGGTCAGCGGCGTGCGCAGTTCGTGCGACACGTTGGCCACGAAATCGCGGCGCACCTGTTCCAGCCGCAGCAGCTTGCTGACATCGCGCGCGATCAGCAGCCAGTAGTCCTGCGAATAGGGAATCAGCCGCAGGTTCAGGCGGATGGCCGGGTCGACCGGCGAGGGCACGTCCAGGATCGGTTCGGCATTGCGTCCGCCGGCCAGCCAGTGTGCCAGCGGCATCGGTTGCAGACGGTCCACCAGCGCTTCGCCCAGATCGCCGGGGTGGTGCAGGCCGAGCAGGGCAGTGGCCGCTTCGTTGAACCACTGCACGCGCTGGCTGTTGCGGTCCAGCACCACCACCGCATCGGGCAGCGCGGCGGCGGCGGCGCGGTAGCTGCGCAGCATGTCCAGCAGGCGGCGCTTGCGCACGCGCATTTCCACCTGGTTGCGGTACAGCAGGCGGTCCAGCTCGTTCCACACGCCGGAACCTTCCTCGGCGGTTTCCCAGCGCTGGCGCGCGGTCAGCCGGCGCAGCACGCTGCGCAGGCGCCAGTAGTGCCAGGTCAGCGTGGCCAGCGCGGCCAGCGCGATGCACAGCCACAGATGCCCACTGAACCATCCGACCACGCCGGCCAGCACCAATACCGCTGCCACGGAGGCCAGCGTCTTCAACCAGGCGGAGCGGATGTGGCGGGGCATTGCGGTCTCGTCGTTGGAGGCGGCGGTTCACGCGGTGAACCGAGGGTTATAGCAGAGTTGCCGACACCGGCACCGGCAGGTGCACGGTGCCGGCACGACGAGGCTCAGGTCGCGGTGGAGAAGCGGTAACCAGCGCCGCGCACGGTCTGCACCATGTTCTCGGCATTGAACGGTTCCAGCGTCTTGCGCAGGCGGCGGATGTGCACGTCGATGGTGCGCTCTTCCACGTACACGCTGCCGCCCCACACATGGTCCAGCAGCTGCGCGCGGGTGTACACGCGTTCGGGGTGGGTCATGAAGAAGTGCAGCAGGCGATATTCGGTCGGGCCGATCGGCACCGGCTGGTCGTTGGCGAACACGCGGTGGGCGGCGCCGTCGATGCGGATCGGGCCGACCGACACGCTGCCGTCCTCGTCGTCATCGCGGGCGCGGCGCATGACCGCGCGGATGCGCGCCAGCAGTTCGCGCGCGGAGAACGGCTTGACCACGTAGTCGTCCACGCCGGCTTCCAGGCCGCCCACGCGATCGTTTTCTTCGCCGCGTGCGGTCAGCATGATGATCGGCACTTCGCGGGTCAGCGTTTCCTTGCGCCAGCGACGGGCCAGGTCCAGGCCGCTGGTGCCCGGCAGCATCCAGTCCAGCAGGATCAGGTCCGGCACGCGGTCGGCGATGGCGGTCTGGGCTTCACGGGCATCGCCCGCGTGCACCGGCTCGTAATCGCCCTTGCGCAGGGCGAAGGCGACCATTTCTCGGATCGCGGGCTCGTCATCGACGATCAGGATGCGTTTCTGCACGAGGACACCGTAGGGCTCGGTTACTGGAGTGGTGCCAGTAGACTACGGTTTGATGACATGTTTGTGACGACCCGGCCGGATAAATACCCCGCTGCCACACACCGGTCATCCGCGCCTCAGCGGCGGTCCAGCTCCGGGTCCTGTACGCCCTGGCGGCGCAGCTCCAGCACGGTGGGGGTGATCGCCTCGATGCGCGCATCCACGCGGGCGCGGCCCACGTAGTCCAGCTCCGGATTGCGCTTCAGCGCCTGCAGCTGCATCAGTGCCTGTTCCGGGCGGCCCCCCAGGAAGGCGGCCTCGGCATAGGCTTCGCTGGCGCGCACGCTGTCCCCGGCCAGTTCGCTGGCACGGGCGTAACGCTGCTGGAAGACCGGATCGTTACCACTTTGCGACAGCAGCGGGCGCAGCATGGCCTGGGCGCGCTGGCCGGCCTCGCGCCCGCCCTGTTCGTTCAGGATCTCGGCATAGGTCAGCGCCACCGGCCGGCTGTTGGGGTGCTGGCGCAGCAGCTGTTCGAAGCGCGCGTTGGCCTGGGCGGGCTGGCCCGAGCGCGATTCGGCTTCGGCCAGGGCCAGCGCCAGCCACAGGTTGTCCGGGTGGGTCTGGGCCAGGGCGGCCAGCGCCTGGCGCGACTGCAGCGCACCGCTGCGGCTGCCGCGCATGCCGGCCAGGGCCTGGCCATAGCGCTGCGCATCGGTCAGCCCGTTCTTCTGCCGCTTGGCCAGATCGGCGTACTCACGGTCCACTTCGCCGCTGTTGTCGCCACTGAGCACGCGCAGGCGTTCGCGGGCCCAGTCGAAATCGCCGCTGGGGCCACGGTTGAGCTGGCCGATGGGCAGGCGCAGCACGCTGCCGGGCAGCAGCGGGTTGTTGCCGCGCAACAGCGGCTCGGACAGGCTGGGGTCGGCAGGATTCACCCGCTCCTTGCGCTCACCGCCGGGGGTGGTGGTGGTCAGCACCACCGTGTCCTTCTTCATCTGCTCGGCGCGCGCCTTGGCTTCGCTGATGCGCGTGGTGTTGACCGGGTGGGTGCGCAGGAAGTCGGGAATGCTGTAGCCGCCGTCGTTGCCGCGCATCGCCGCGGACATGCGTTCGAAGAAGCCGGCCATCGCGTCCACGTCGTAGCCGCTGCGCGACAGGGTGCGGATGCCCAGGCGGTCGGCTTCGGATTCGTTGGAGCGGGTGTAGTTGATCTGCCGCTGCTGCATCAGCCCCATGCCGGAACTGATCGCGGCCATGGTGGCATCGCCGGACGAATTGCCGCCGCTGGCCTGGGCGGCCACCACCGCCGCCAGCATGCCCAGCAGGATCGGAATCTGGTCGCGCTGGGCCCGTTCCACCCCGCGCAGCACGTGCTGCTGGGTCACGTGGGCGATTTCATGGGACAGCACCGCAGCCACTTCATCTTCGCGCTCGGCGGTCAGCACCAGGCCTGCATTGACCCCGATATAGCCGCCCAGGGTGGCGAAGGCGTTGATCTGCCGGTCCTTCATCATGAAGAAGGTGTAGGACTGGCGGGGCTGGTCGCTGTTGGAGCCCAGCCGGGTGCCCATGGTCTGCAGCCAGTCGTTCACCAGCGGGTCGTCCAGCAGGTAGCCGTAGTTGCGCAGCTCGCGCAGCATCATGGCGCCGTACTCGGCCTGGCGGGCCGGGGTCAGCAGCTCGCCGGCCGACGAGCCGATGTCGGGCAGCTTTTCCTGGGCGCGCGCCAGCGGCATGGCCAGGGCCAGGGTAACGGCGGTGGTCAGCAGCAGGGCTCGCAAGCGGGACATCCTCGGGCAGGGCGGGCACAGCGTGGCAGGGCAGGGGGCAACCCTTCGTTAATCCACAGTGTTGCGGTGGTGGCGTGGAAATTCCAGCGCACCGGTACCATATACAGACCGTCGATCCATCGTGGAGTTTCCCGTGACAGCCCAGCCCACCGGCGCCAGCCCCGCCATCACCATCTATTCCACCGCCGTATGCCCGTACTGCGTGGCCGCCAAGAACTTCCTCAAGAGCAAGGGCCAGCAGTGGACCGAGGTCCGCATCGACCTGGACCCGGCCGAGCGCGAGAAGATGATGGCCCTGACCCGCCGTACCAGCGTGCCGCAGATCTTCGTGGGTGAAGTCCACGTGGGAGGCTATGACGACATGATGGCCCTGCACCGTGAAGGCAAGCTTGAGCCGCTGCTGGCCGGGCAGGGCCAGGCATGAGCGCCGCCGACGAGGGCAGCAAGGACCGCATCGCCGAGTTCACCGCGTTCCGCAAGCGCATGAACGAGCGCATCCTGGGTGAACCCAACCAGGTCGTGCGGCGTTTCTTCGCGCTGGACACGCAGACCTACCAGGCCGGCGCGCTGGATGTGAAGACCAAGGAACTGCTGGGCCTGGTGGCCTCGATGGTGCTGCGCTGCGATGACTGCATCAGCTACCACGTGGCCCAGTGCAAGGACGCCGGGGTCACCCGCGAAGAGTTCTTCGAGACCTTCTCGGTGGGCCTGGTGGTGGGCGGTTCGATCGTCATTCCGCACCTGCGCCGCGCCGTCGATTTCCTCGACCAGCTGGAAGGCGGCGCCGCCGCCCCCGAAGCGCACGAGCACTGAAGCCGGGCCGGGCCATGCCCGGCGGGCACCTGAACGAACAGCCGCCGGGCACGGCCCGGCGCGACTGGCCCCCGCTGCGGGGGGCCTTTCCCGCGATCCCGCCGCCCAAGAGCCCCCTTGTTGTTCAAGGGGGCGCGCCGACAGGCGCGGGGATAAGGTGGAATGCGTGGGCAATTCTGCCTGAGCCGGGGACTGGGACCATGGTCTATTTGGGACCTCGGCCCCGGCTCAGGCATAATTGCGGGTGAAACTTCCTTTGCGCCGGCGTTTCCGGGCACGTCCGGACGGCGTACTTCCCCCTGTTCGGAACATCGATCAATGACGCAGAAAATTACGGTCATCCGCGGCGACGGCATCGGCCCGGAAATCATGGACGCCACCCTGTACGTGCTGGACCAGCTGAACGCTGGCCTGGAGTACGAAGACGCAGACGCCGGCCTGGTGGCCCTGGAAAAGCACGGCGACCTGATGCCGGCGGTGACCCTGGAATCGATCGCGCGCAACAAGGTGGCGCTGAAGAGCCCGCTGACCACCCCGGTTGGTGGTGGCTTCACTTCGATCAACGTCAGCCTGCGCCGCCATTTCGACCTGTACGCCAACGTGCGTCCGGCCCACACCTTCCCGAACACCAAGTCGCGTTTCGACAACGTCGACCTGATCACCGTGCGTGAGAACACCGAAGGCGCGTACCTGGCCGAAGGTCAGGAAGTCTCGGCTGACGGTGAGACTGCCTTCTCGGGCACCCGCATCACCCGCAAGGGCTCCGAGCGCATCGTGCGCTACGCCTTCGAGCTGGCCCGCAGCGTCGGCCGCAAGAAGGTCACCGCCGTGCACAAGGCCAACATCATCAAGTCGACCTCGGGCCTGTTCCTGAACGTCGCCCGTGAAGTGGCCGCGCAGTATCCGGACATCGAGTTCCAGGAAATGATCGTCGACAACTGCTGCATGCAGCTGGTGATGCGTCCGGAACAGTTCGATGTGATCGTCACCACCAACCTGTTCGGCGACATCATCTCCGACCTCTGCGCCGGTCTGGTGGGCGGCCTGGGCCTGGCCCCGGGCGCCAACATCGGCAAGGACGCGGCGATCTTCGAAGCCGTGCACGGCACCGCGCCGGACATCGCCGGCCAGGGCAAGGCCAACCCGTGCGCGCTGCTGCTGGCAGCCGCACAGATGCTGGACCATATCGGCCAGCCGGAAAACGCCGAGCGCCTGCGCAAGGCCATCGTGGCCACCATGGAAGCCAAGGATTCGCTGACCGGCGACCTGGGCGGCACCGGCACCACCATGGGCTTCGCCAAGGCCATCGCCACCCGCCTGTAAGCGGACGGTCGATCGCGGTTGGACCCACAGCGGGGCGCCTTCGGGCGCCCCGTTGCGTTTGCGGGTGGATCCACGCACGCGTGGATGACGGAACGCCAATCTGTGCGTTTCCCGCACAGATCATGTGCCGGAACACGGCTGGTCCGTGCGCCATCGGCTGCGCATCCTGTGCCGACTTTCCCTTGCACAGGAGCTGCCCCATGAACCTTTCCGCGTTTGGCCTGGCCAGCCTGATCGGCATCGCCGTCACGACCCCCGTCGCTGCGGCCGAGCCTTCCCATCCCACCATCCGCCACATGGCCGGTGCGCCTTCGGTCACTGCACTGGATGCAGCGAAGACCGCGGTGCTGGTCATCGACTTCCAGAACGAATACTTCGATGCAAGTGCCGCGCCGGGCTTCAGCGGCGGGCGCATGGTCATTCCCGATGGCAAGGCGGCGCTGCGCCAGGCCAAGCGCGTGGTCGATTTCGCCGATGCCAATGGCATCCGCGTCATCCACGTGCAGCACGTGTTGCCGGCCGCTGCACCGCTGTTCGCGCAGGGCAGCGTCAACGCCGCCTTCCACCGTGACCTGCAGCCGCGCCCGGGCGACACCGTGGTGCAGAAGGACAACGTGAGCGTGTTCGCCGGTGCCTCGGCGGCGGTGCTGGACAAGACGCTGAAGGATGCCGGCATCGACACCCTGATCGTGACCGGCCTGCAGACCCACGCCTGCGTGGTCGGTGCTGCCCGCGACGCCGCCGCCGCCCCGCGCGGCTACCGGGTGATCGTGGCCGGTGATGCCACCGCCAGCCGCGACCTGGACCTGGGCGGCGGCCAGCGTATCGGTCACCGCGCGCTGCACGAGGCATCGTTGGCGCAGATCGAAGATGCCTTCGGCCAGGTGCTGAGCACCGATGCGGTTCTGGCACTGCCGGTGCGCAAGGCCGGCGCCGGCGCTTGATAAGCTGGCGGGGCCCGCAGCTGGCGGGCCCCGCTGCCTGGAGTTGCACTGGATGGATCACTTCGCCGCCCTGCGCGCGCTGCGCGCCATCGTCGAAGCAGGCAGCTTCAGCGCCGCCGCCGAGCGCCTGGGCACCACCCATTCGGCAATGTCGCGGCAACTGCGGCAACTGGAAGAGCACCTGCAGGTGCGCCTGCTCGACCGTAACAGCCGCCGCCTGTCGCTCACCGAGGCCGGCCGCGAGTACTACGGCGAAGCGGTCGGCCTGCTGGATCGCCTGGACGCGGCCGATGATCGCGCCCGCGCCGGCCAGGCACAGCCCAGTGGACGCCTGCGCATCAGCGTGCCGCAGGTGGTGGCCAGCCAGGAACTGCCGCATTGGCTGCCGGCTTTCCTCGCCCGCTACCCGCAGGTTTCGCTGGATCTGTCGGCCGACGATCAACTGGTCGACATCGTGGGCGGCGGTTTCGATCTTGCCCTGCGCATTGCGCCATCGCTGCCGGACAGTCAGCTGGTGGCGCGCGAGCTGGCCCGTTGCCCGCGCATCCTGGTGGCGGCGCCAGCGTATCTGGCCCGGCATGGCCTGCCGCGGCAAGTGGCGGATCTGCAGCAGCATGCGCTGTTGGGCTTCAGCCCCACCGCTGCCAGTGCGCCGTGGCACCTGCACGGCCCGCGTGCCGCCACCGCCACGATCGACGCCGGCCAGCGCCTGCGCGTAGACGCCACGCCGGCCCTGTATGCGGCGGTGCTGGCGGGCATGGGCATCAGCCTGTTCACCGCTTTGACCGTGCAGGAGGACCTGCGTGCCGGTTGCCTGGTGCGCGTGCTGCCGGCCTGGCATGGCGGCCAGCGCTGCTACTTCGCGCTGTATCCGCATGCACGTGCGCTGGCGCCCAAGGTGCGGGCGCTTATCGACCATCTGGCCACGCACTATGCGGCGTGGCGCAGTGGCTGATGCTCAGGCCGGGCGGATCATGCGGAAGCGTTGTTCGGCAGTGACTCGGAAGTAGTCGGCCGGGCCGCCACCGCGCAGGATGGGATCGCCGGCGGCGGTGTCGTAGATGCCATCCACCAGCAGCCGCTGGTCGATATGCACGGCCACCACTTCGCCCAGCACCAGCCAGCCGTTGGTGTCCTGCCCGGCGGCATCGCGCAGGCGCACGATCTGCGTGCAGCGGCACTCCATGCTGACCGGGCTCTGCGCCACGCGCGGCGGGCGCACCTGGGTGGACGCCAGCGGGGTCAGCCCGGCCAGGGCGAACTCGTCCACCTCCGGCGGCACCGCGCGGCAGCTCTCGTTCATCGCTTCGGCCAGCGCGAACGTGGCCAGGTTCCAGACGAACTCGCCGGTGGCCTCGATGTTGTGCAGCGAATCCTTGCGACCCTGGCTGGAGAAACCAATGATCGGCGGGATGTAGTTGAACGCGTTGAAGAAGCTGTAGGGCGCCAGGTTCAGTGCGCCCTCGGCGTTGCAGCTGGAAATCCAGCCGATCGGGCGCGGGCCAATGATGGCGTTGAACGGATCGTGCGGCAGGCCATGGCCTTCGGCCGGGCGGTAGCTGTGGAAGCGGGGGAGGGAGGTGTTCTGCATGGGGTGGGGTTCCAGATGAAAAAAACCGCGACCCTTGCGGATCGCGGTTTGTCGTTTACAGCCGTGTCTGCGATCAGCGCTGCTGGATCTTCGACAGCAGGCGCAGGAATTCGACGTACAGCCAGACCAGGGTCACCATCAGGCCGAATGCGCCATACCACTCCATGTACTTCGGCGCGCGCTGGGCCACGCCGCTTTCGATGAAGTCGAAATCCAGCACCAGGTTCAGTGCGGCCACCACCACCACGAACAGGCTGAAGGCAATGCCCAGCCAGCTGGCGTCATGGATCACCGGCACGTTGATGTTGAAGAAGCCCAGCACGAACGAGGCCAGGTAGAGCAGGGCGATGCCGCCGGTGGCCGCGACCACGCCCAGCTTGAAGTTCTCGGTCGCCCTGATCAGGCCGCTGCGGTAGGCCATCAGCAGGGCGAACAGGGTGCCGAAGGTGAGCAGCACGGCCTGGAACACGATGCCCGGGAAGCGCAGCTCGAACACCGCGGAAATGGCGCCCAGGAACAGGCCTTCCACCAGCGCGTACAGCGGCGCGGTCACCGGCGACCATTCCTTCTTGAACACGGTGATCAGCGCCAGCACCAGGCCGCCGATCGCGCCGCCCATGGCGTACAGCTTCGCCCCGGCCATCACCTGGCCGTAGTCGTCCACGGTCTGGTTCCAGGCAAAGGCAGCGGTCAGCACGGTCAACAGCAGCAGGATGCCGGTCTTGTTGACGGTACCGTTGAGGGTCATGGCCTGGTCGGGGTGGGTGACCACCGAGCCGCTGGCCAGGTCCAGGAAGGTCGACTCGGAAAGAGCCGGGTTGCCGCTGCGCATGCGAAGTCTCCGTGCGAAAAGGGGATCGATACGGCCATCCGGCCGCTGGTTGCGAGCATAGCCGATGGCTGCTTACGCTGCTGTGGTGGACGCGCCGAGGCGCCCGGGTGGCTGCCGGCCGCGTTGACAGGCTGCGCCGCGCTTGGCCACAATGGCCAGCTCGCCGGGCCTGTGCCTGGTGGGGAAGCATCACCGGGGTATAGCGCAGTCTGGTAGCGCGCCTGCTTTGGGAGCAGGATGTCGGGGGTTCGAATCCCTCTACCCCGACCAATCCCACGCCATGTCGGATTGGACGCCGTTCCGGTTCGGGCGCCCGTAGCTCAACTGGATAGAGCACCGGCCTTCTAAGCCGGCGGTTACAGGTTCGATTCCTGTCGGGCGCGCCATCGGCGCGACAGTCCAGGGTATCGCCGGTGCGATGTGAAGAAGTGCTTGCAAAAGCGCGGCGGCTGCACCAGAATGTCGGACTCGCTTCGGCGGATCGGAACTTCGGTAACGGCCCCGGGCAACGTATCAAGCTTCAACGCCAGCAGCATCGGCGGTGCAGCGAAAGTTTCAGTGGTGGCTGTAGCTCAGTTGGTTAGAGTACCGGATTGTGATTCCGGTGGTCGGGGGTTCGAATCCCCTCAGCCACCCCACTGATTCAACCGCATCGGCAACGCCGGCACGGTATTGCAATAAACAGAATGCACGTTACAATGTGTGTCTGAGTTTCACGGGCTGTTAGCTCAGTTGGTAGAGCAGTTGACTCTTAATCAATAGGTCCAAGGTTCGAATCCTTGACAGCCCACCAAGACGGAAGCCACCTGGTTCGCCAGGTGGCTTTTTTCTTCAGATGTAACCCTTCGCGATGGATCGCCGGTTGCAGTGCTTGTTTCAACAATGTTGAAGAAAGTGCTTGCAACGCCCTCGCGGATCGGGTCATAATTCGCGCCCCGATTTCGGGCTGTTAGCTCAGTTGGTAGAGCAGTTGACTCTTAATCAATAGGTCCAAGGTTCGAATCCTTGACAGCCCACCAAGACGAAAGCCACCTGGTCCGCCAGGTGGCTTTTTTCTTTTCTGCGCTATTCGCGACAGGGGCGCAGCGCCTAAAGGTCGCATCCGTGCCACATGCGTCAGCGATGTTTCGCAGGATGTGCACTGCATCCCAGCGTGCCCTTGGCGAGTGCTTCCCAATGAGGATTCCGCGCCGCCGTGCGCATCTTCCAGGAAGGCTCTGATGGCCCCGATCAATCGTCCTGCTCTCGCCGTGGCACTCCTCGTCGCGATCACCACTGCGGGATGTGTCGCAGTTGACCCACCGGTGCAGGCGGAGGCCGCCGTGGCCGCGCCCGATCCCGCGCATACCGTCGAACGCCCGGAGGGCAGTGCGTTCCAGCCCGCACAGCCGTTGGATCCTGCCGAAGGGCAGCCGTCCGCCCCCGCAGGCGTCGCCGTGCAGCGTTCGGCCGATGGGCAGGCGATGCAGATCCGTCAGCTGGACGAAGCCGAGGCGGCTGCAGCGGGCGCCGATGCGCAGCCCGCCCGGCCGGTCGATCCCGCGCCCTGACCCTGGCAAGGGGGACGGCCAAGCCCTGCACAGTGCCTGCGCGGTGGGGGTGGGAGAATACCGGCATGGATCCCGATACCTCCCACTCCCGCCCGCGCTGGCTGGGTTCGCGCCAGCAGTGGCTGGAACGCCTGGCCCTGTGGGGCGGCGCGGTGGCCGTGGCGCTGGCCGCGATTGTCTTCGCCAAGGCCAGCGACGCGGCGTTCGCGGTGTTCCGTCGCGTGCACGACGCCTCGCCGTGGTGGCCGCTGCTGCTGACCCCGGCGCTGTTCGCCCTGCTGGCCTGGCTGACCCAGGGCCTTCTGAGGCCGACCCGGGGCAGTGGCATCCCACAGGTGATCGCCGCGCTGGACACGCCCGATCGTGCCTTCCGCAAGCAGAACCTGTCCCTGCCGGTGTCGCTGGGCAAGCTGGGCCTGACCGTGCTGGCCCTGCTGGGCGGTGCGTCGGTGGGGCGCGAAGGCCCTACCGTGCATATCGGCGCCAGCCTGATGTACATGATCGGCCGTGCGTTCGGTTTCCGCGATCCACGCCAGGCGACCCACTTCCTGCTGGCCGGTGGCGCCGCCGGTATCGCCGCGGCCTTCAACACCCCCTTGGCGGGCGTGGTGTTCGCCATCGAAGAGCTGTCCGGCCGCTTCGAGCACCGCTTCTCAGGCACGCTGCTGACCGCGGTGATCGTGGCCGGCGTGGTGTCGCTGGGCCTGTTGGGCAACTACACCTATTTCGGCCGGGTCAGCGCCACGCTGCCGCTGGGCATGGGCTGGCTGGCAGTGCTGCTGTGTGGGCTGGTGGGTGGCCTGGCCGGTGGGTTCTTCAGCCGGTTGGTACTGGCCGCCGTGGACGGCCGGCCGCGCTGGCTGGGCCGCAGCCGCAGTGCGCACCCGGTGCTGTTCGCCGGCGCCTGTGGGCTGGGCCTGGCCGTGCTGGGCCTGGTGTTCGGACTGGGCGCGTTTGGTACCGGCTACGAGCAGGCCCGCGAACTGGTGCAGGGCGGTGGCGGGGTAGGGCACAGCTTCGGGGTGATGAAGTTTGCCGCCAACCTGGTGTCGTATGTGGCCGGTATTCCCGGCGGGCTGTTCTCGCCGGCGCTGGCCGTGGGCGCGGGCATCGGCCACAACCTGGCCGTGCTGCTGCCCGGCGTGGACCCGGCCGCGGTGGTGGTGCTGGGCATGTGCGCCTACCTGACCGGCGTCACCCAGGCGCCGCTCACCTCGGCGGTCATTTCGCTGGAACTGACCGATACCAGCGACATGCTGCTGCCGATCCTGGCCGCGGTGCTGCTGGCGCGGGTGGCCTCGTCGTGGGTCTGCCATGTGCCGATCTACCGTGCGCTGGCCGAACGCCTGACTGCGGCGATGCCGGCCCCGGTGCTCACCACGGCCGCGCCCGGCCCCTGAATCCGGCGTGTTCAGCTTTGTCACGCCTTCCGCTTTGCAGCCCCGCCTGCGACAATGAACGCCTGTGCCGGCCACGCGAAAGTGGCGGAATTGGTAGACGCCCTGGATTTAGGTTCCAGTGCCGCAAGGCGTGGGGGTTCGAGTCCCCCCTTTCGCACCAGTGCCGGACTGTCCCCGCCCTGATCGGGCCCTGCGCGGCCGCTTGACCGCCGCGCGCTGGCAGTGCACGCCGAATTGGGCGAAACTAAAGGGCTGCGGCAATGCAGGCGCGTCCCAGACGCCGTGTCCTTACAACCGATTCATCCATCATCGAGCCGGGGGCCAGGGCGCCACCGGTGGCAGGAGTCAACATGCAAGCTTCTATCGAATCCACCGGCAACCTGGAACGCCGCCTGAGCTTCTCGCTGCCGGAAGACCGTCTGCAGAGCCACATCAACGGCCGTCTGGGCGAAATCGCCCGTACCACCCGCATCAAGGGCTTCCGTCCGGGCAAGGTGCCGGCCAAGGTGATCGAGCAGCGTTTCGGCGCGCAGGTCCGTGGTGAGGCGCTGGACGGCCTGCTGCGCGAAACCTTCGACGCGGCCGTGCGTGAGCACGACCTGCGCATCGTCGGCAGCCCGCGCATCGACAAGGGCGAGGAAGGCGAATTCTCCTTCGTGGCCACCGTGGAAGTGGTGCCGGACTTCGGCGACCTGGACGTCAGCAAGCTGACCGTGGTCCGCCACTCGGCCGAGATCACCGACGCCGACATCGACCAGATGATCGAGAACCTGCAGAACCAGCGTCGTACCTGGGCCCCGGTCAGCCGTGGCGCGCAGGACGGTGACCTGGTCGCGGTGGAAACCTGGTCGCAGGCCGGCGAAGAGCGCCTGCCGGCCGAGGGCACCGAGAAGGGCTCGATCGTGCTCGGCCAGGGCATGATGTTCGACACCATCGAAAAGGGCCTGGTCGGCCTGGCCAAGGGTGAAGAAAAGACCCTGGACGTGGACTTCCCGGCTGACTGGCGCGTGCCGGTGCTGGCCGGCAAGACCGTGCAGGTCACCGTGAAGGTGGCCGAAGTGTCCGAGCCGGTCGTGCCGGCGGTGGACGAAGCCTTCATCAAGAGCTTCGGCGTGAAGGGCGGCGACGTCGAGCAGTTCCGCAGCGACATCCGCGCCAACCTGGAGCGCGAGCTGAAGGGCGCGCTGATGAACCGCCTGCGTCGCGAAGTGGGTGAGCAGCTGATCGCCGCCTATTCGTCGGTGGAAATGCCGCCGCGCCTGGTCGAGAACGAAGCCCGCGCCATGCTGGCCCAGCAGGTCGAACAGGCCCGCCGCAACGGCCAGAACGTGGGCCAGGTGCCGGCCGATGCCCATGAAGGCTTCAAGGACGCCGCTGCCAAGCGCGTGCTGGTCGGCCTGGTGGTGGGCGAAGTGGCCCGCGGCAACGACCTGCGCCTGGACCCCAAGCGCCTGAACGAAACGATGCGCCTGATCGCCTCGACCTACGAAGAGCCGGAGCAGGTCATTGAGATGTACCGCAACGACCCCCAGCTCATGTCGGGTCTGCAGAACCGTGTGATGGAAGAGCAGGTGATCGACTGGATCGCCGAGCGCGCCCAGCACACCGAAGAAAAGCTGTCGTTCCAGGACGCGATCCGCCAGTAAGATCGGGCCGATCGTCCCAAACCCCGCGCCAGCCCTGGCGCGGGGGTGTTTCCCCCCAAGATAGGTACCTCACGAAATGGACAACCGGACCAAAGCCCTGAACATGGTGCCCATGGTGGTCGAGCAGACCAGCCGCGGCGAGCGTGCCTACGACATCTATTCGCGCCTGTTGAAGGAGCGCCTGATCTTCCTGGTGGGCCCGATCGACGATCACATGGCCAACGTGGTGGTGGCGCAGCTGCTGTTCCTGGAAGCGGAAAACCCGGAAAAGGACATCAGCATCTACATCAACTCGCCCGGTGGCGTGGTCACCGCCGGTATGGCGATCTACGACACCATGCAGTACATCAAGCCGGACGTCAGCACCATCTGCGTCGGCCAGGCCGCCTCGATGGGCGCGCTGCTGCTGGCCTCGGGCGCTGCCGGCAAGCGTTATGCGCTGCCGAACTCGCGCGTGATGATCCACCAGCCGCTGGGCGGCTTCCAGGGCCAGGCGACCGATATCGACATCCACGCCCGCGAGATCCTGACCCTGCGGTCGCGCCTGAACGAAGTGCTGGCCAAGCACACCGGCCAGTCGCTGGAAACGATCGCCCGCGACACCGAGCGCGACAACTTCAAGAGCGCGGTCGACTCGGTGGCCTACGGCCTGGTCGACCAGGTGCTGGAGCGTCGTCCGGAAGAGTCGATCCAGGCCGGCTGACCGGCCTTCACGGGGCCAGGGAGGCCTCGTTCCTGCAGGGTCGGACCGGGACTGGTGTCCCTCCGGCCCTGTGCTATTCTCGAATCGAACCCCCGTTCAGCGGGTGGGGTAACTGGGTAAGCGAAGCATGAGCGAAGACCGCCAAGGTCGTTCCACGGACACCGGCAAGATCCTCTACTGCTCTTTCTGCGGCAAGAGCCAGCATGAAGTGCGCAAGCTGATTGCGGGTCCGAGCGTGTTCATCTGCGATGAATGCGTAGAGCTGTGCAACGACATCATCCGCGAGGAACTTGAGGAAAAGGCGCAGTCGGCGCGCAGTTCGCTGCCCAAGCCGCGCGAGATCCTCGAGGTGCTCGATCAGTACGTGATCGGCCAGAACCGTGCCAAGCGCACCCTGGCTGTGGCCGTGTACAACCACTACAAGCGCATCGAGAGCCGGCAGAAGAACGACGACGTCGAACTGGCGAAGTCGAACATCCTGCTGGTCGGTCCGACCGGTTCGGGCAAGACGCTGCTGGCCGAAACCCTGGCCCGCCTGCTCAACGTGCCGTTCACCATGGCCGACGCCACCACGCTGACCGAAGCCGGTTACGTGGGCGAGGACGTGGAAAACATCATCCAGAAGCTGCTGCAGAAGTGCGACTACGACGTCGAGAAGGCACAGCAGGGCATCGTCTACATCGATGAAATCGACAAGATCTCGCGCAAGAGCGAGAACCCGTCGATCACCCGCGATGTGTCCGGCGAAGGCGTGCAGCAGGCCCTGCTGAAGCTGATCGAAGGCACCGTGGCCAGCGTGCCGCCGCAGGGCGGGCGCAAGCATCCGCAGCAGGAATTCCTGCAGGTGGACACCAAGAACATCCTGTTCATCTGCGGCGGCGCGTTCGCCGGCCTGGACAAGGTGATCCAGCAGCGCTCCAACGACGCTGGCGGCATCGGCTTCGGCGCCAAGGTGAAGAGCAGCGAGCGCAAGCAGGAAGTGGGCAAGGTGCTGGCTGAAGTCGAGCCGGAAGACCTGATCAAGTTCGGCCTCATTCCCGAGTTCGTCGGCCGCCTGCCGGTGGTGGCGACCCTGGAAGAGCTGGACGAGCCGGCCCTGATCAAGATCCTGACCGAGCCCAAGAACGCCATCACCAAGCAGTTCAAGAAGCTGTTCGAGATGGAGAACGTGGAGCTGGAGTTCCGCCCGGATGCCCTGTCGGCCATTGCCCGCAAGGCGCTGAAGCGCAAGACCGGTGCCCGTGGCCTGCGTACCATCGTCGAATCGGTCCTGCTGGACACCATGTACGACCTGCCGTCGCAGGAAAACGTCAGCAAGGTGGTGGTGGACGAATCGGTGATCGAACACAAGTCCGAGCCGTACCTGATCTACCAGACCCCGGCGGCCCCTGAACAGAAGGCCGCAGGCGCCGAGTGACGCTTTCAAGCTGCTGATTCGAAAGTAGTTTTCACGAACGCCTTGCATCTGAAAGCCGATGGCCCCATAACGGGGCCATCGGCTTTTTTTGTCTCCGGAAGATGCCCTCCCGGAGACGGTTTTCCCCTTCCCTGGAGCCCCCATGGCCCGTTCCCCAAGTGAGACCCTCGACCTGCCGGTCCTGCCGCTGCGCGACGTAGTGGTGTTCCCGCACATGGTCATTCCGCTGTTCGTCGGCCGTGACAAGTCCATGCACGCGCTCGAACAGGCAATGGAGGCAGACAAGCGCATCCTGCTGCTGGCGCAGAAGTCCGCCGAAACCGACGACCCGCACGCGGCCGACCTGTACCAGGTCGGTACCCTGGCGCAGGTGCTGCAGCTGCTGAAGCTGCCGGACGGCACCATCAAGGTGCTGGTCGAAGGCCTGTCGCGCGTACAGGTCACCCACGTCGACGAGCGCGACGGTTCGCTGCACGGCCAGGCCGTGGAGATCGAGGCCGAAGACGCACGCGAACCGCGCGAGATCGAGGCGATTGCCCGCTCGCTGATGTCGCTGTTCGAGCAGTACGTGAAGACCAACCGCAAGCTGCCGCCTGAACTGCTGCAGACCCTGGCCGGCATCGACGAGCCGGCGCGCCTGGCCGACACCATCGCCGCGCACATCAGCGTGCGCCTGGCCGACAAGCAGCGCCTGCTGGAAACGCTGGCCGTGGGCGAGCGCCTGGAAATGCTGGTCGGCCTGGTCGACGGCGAGATCGACGTGCAGCAGATGGAAAAGCGCATCCGCGGCCGCGTGAAGTCGCAGATGGAAAAGAGCCAGCGCGAGTACTACCTCAACGAACAGATGAAGGCCATCCAGAAGGAACTGGGTGACCTGGACGATGCGCCGGGCGAGCTGGAAGAACTGGCCCGCAAGATCGCCGAAGCCGGCATGCCCAAGGCGGTGGAAGCCAAGGCGCGCAACGAACTGAACAAGCTCAAGCAGATGTCGCCGATGTCGGCCGAAGCGGCCGTCGTGCGCAACTACCTGGAATGGCTGCTGGGCGTGCCGTGGAAGAAGCGCACCAAGGTGCGCAAGGACCTGAAGGCCGCGCAGGACACCCTGGACGCCGACCACTACGGTCTGGAGAAGGTCAAGGACCGCATCCTGGAATACCTTGCGGTGCAGTCGCGGGTGAAGCAGATGAAGGGCCCGATCCTGTGCCTGGTCGGCCCGCCGGGCGTGGGCAAGACCTCGCTGGGGCAGTCCATCGCCAAGGCCACCAACCGCAAGTTCGTGCGCATGTCGCTGGGCGGCGTGCGCGACGAGGCCGAGATCCGCGGCCACCGTCGCACCTATGTCGGTTCCATGCCGGGCCGCATCGTGCAGAACCTCAACAAGGTCGGCAGCAAGAACCCGCTGTTCGTGCTCGATGAGATCGACAAGATGTCGATGGACTTCCGTGGCGATCCGTCGTCCGCGCTGCTGGAAGTGCTCGATCCGGAGCAGAACAACGCCTTCAACGACCACTACCTGGAAGTGGACCTGGACCTGTCCGAAGTGATGTTCGTGGCCACGTCCAATTCGCTGAACATTCCCGGCCCGCTGCTGGACCGCATGGAAGTGATCCGCATCCCCGGCTACACCGAGGATGAGAAGCTCAACATCGCTACCCGTTACCTGTCGCCGAAGCAGATCAAGGCCAACGGCCTGAAGCCGGAAGAGCTGGAGATCGGCAGCGATGCGATCCAGGACATCGTGCGCTACTACACGCGCGAATCGGGCGTGCGCAACCTGGAACGCGAGATCGCCAAGATCTGCCGCAAGGTGGTGAAGGAAATCGCGCTGGCCGGCCCGCAGGCGGCCAAGCCGAAGAAGGGTGCGAAGAAATCCAAGGCGCTGGTCAGCGTGACCAGCAAGAACCTGGACAAGTACCTGGGCGTGCGTCGCTTCGACTTCGGTCGTGCCGAAGAAGAAAACGAGATCGGTCTGGTCACCGGCCTGGCCTGGACCGAAGTGGGTGGCGATCTGCTGCAGATCGAATCGACCCTGGTGCCGGGCAAGGGTCAGCTGATCCTGACGGGCCAGCTGGGCAACGTGATGAAGGAATCGGCCTCGGCGGCGCTGTCGGTGGTGCGTTCGCGCGCCGACGGTTTCGGCATCGATGGCGACTTCCTGCAGAAGCACGACGTGCACGTGCACGTGCCCGATGGTGCCACCCCGAAGGACGGCCCCAGTGCCGGTGCGGCCATGGTCACCTCGCTGGTGTCCATGCTGACCAAGGTGCCGGTGCGTGCCGACGTGGCGATGACCGGCGAGATCACCCTGCGTGGTCGCGTGACCGCCATCGGTGGCCTGAAGGAAAAGCTGCTGGCCGCACTGCGTGGCGGTATCCGCACGGTCATCATTCCCGAGGAGAACCGCAAGGATCTGGCGGACATTCCGGCCAACGTCACCCGCGATCTGCAGATCGTGCCGGTGAAGTACATCGAGGAAGTGCTCGACCTGGCCCTGGAGCGTCCGCTGGCCCCGAAGAAGGCACGCAAGAGTGCGCAACGCGTCACGGTGCGTGGCAAGGGCAAACCGGCTTCGAACGCGCGCGTCAAGCATTGACGCGCGCTGTCGAAATGCTTGAAACCCGCGTCGTTGCTTGCTTTCCGGCTTGCGTGGGGGTAGGGCCGCTGGTATAAAAGCAGCACTCGCGAATGAGTGATCGCAATCGCTGATCGCTGAATTCGGCGAACCGTTTCCACATGGCGGCCGTGCGCAGATGGCGTGCGGTTGCTTCCCTGTCGAATAAGCGGAACCCACCGCCAAAGGAGCTGTAAAGAATGAACAAGACCGAATTGATCGATGCCGTTGCTGAAGCCGCCGACCTGACCAAGGCCGAGTCCAGCCGCGCTGTCGATGCTGTCGTTGCCGCCGTCACCAAGGCGCTGAAGGACGGCGATGCGGTCACCCTGGTTGGCTTCGGTACCTTCCAGGTGCGCGACCGTGCCGCCCGTACCGGCCGCAACCCGAAGACCGGCGACACCATCAAGATCGCTGCTTCGAAGAATCCGTCGTTCAAGGCTGGTAAGGCCCTGAAGGATGCTGTAAACTAAGCGGCTCGCTGGGGTGCTTAGCTCAGCGGTAGAGCGTCTCCTTTACACGGAGAGGGTCGGGGGTTCGAAACCCTCAGCACCCACCACAGCACCGTAGTAAAAGTTTGAGTGTGGAGCGGTAGTTCAGCTGGTTAGAATGCTGGCCTGTCACGCCGGAGGTCGCGGGTTCGAGTCCCGTCCGCTCCGCCACTTCAACGCGAGGCCCCCGGGCAACTGGGGGCTTTGTTTTCTTCCAGGCTTCGGCCCGGGGAGAACTGCAGTAAAACTGGAGCGGTAGTTCAGCTGGTTAGAATGCTGGCCTGTCACGCCGGAGGTCGCGGGTTCGAGTCCCGTCCGCTCCGCCAGTTGCAAAGGCTTCCGGGCAACCGGGCGCCTTGTTTCCTTCCCGGCCCCGGCCGGGGGAAGCAGAAAGGTTTACGACAACGTGGAGCGGTAGTTCAGCTGGTTAGAATGCTGGCCTGTCACGCCGGAGGTCGCGGGTTCGAGTCCCGTCCGCTCCGCCAAGTTGTGAACTGATTTCAAGGGGTATCCGAAGTTTGTCGTGGAGCGGTGGTTCAGATGGGTAGAAGTATGTCCTGGAACGCCGGTGGCCGGGCTGCTTCGCGTCCCGTCCGCTCCGCCAAGTTGTGAACTGATTTCAAGGGGTATCCGAAGTTTGTCGTGGAGCGGTAGTTCAGCTGGTTAGAATGCTGGCCTGTCACGCCGGAGGTCGCGGGTTCGAGTCCCGTCCGCTCCGCCATCCCCGGATCCCAACAAGTTCTGCCTATGTGGAGCGGTAGTTCAGCTGGTTAGAATGCTGGCCTGTCACGCCGGAGGTCGCGGGTTCGAGTCCCGTCCGCTCCGCCAGCGGAGTTTGAAGTGTCATCGAAGATGCCCGTCGGTCCTGGACCCGCGGGCATTTTGCTTTTTCGGGCTGTGCGCATGCACGTGCCCGCCGGGCGTGGCCCGGTGCTAGCGTTCAAGCGATGCGACGCGGTCCAGCACCGACGGCGCGGCCATATGCCGCTGCACCGACGCCTGCAGCGCGGGCAGCCCCGGAAATGCATCGGCCTGCAACGCGTGCGCGAACAGCGCCGGCAGATCCTCCAGTCGGCGCAGCCACAGCCCGGCACCGGCTGCGTGCAGGCGTGCGGCATGGTCGAACTGGTCGTAATCCAGCGGGTACACCAGCGCCGGAATGCCTGCACACAACGCGTGGTACATCACCCCGGCGCCGCCATGGTGCAGTACCCGGTCGTAGCGCGGCAGATGGCGCGCGTAATCGACGAAGGGCAGCAGGTGCAGGTTCGGCAGCGGCTGCGCGCGCGTGGACAGATCGTGCTGGTGCCCCTGACTGACGTGCACCTGCCAGTGCGGGTACTGCCGCGCCAATGCGGCGGCAGCCTCGGCCAGTCGTGGTTTGACCCAGTCCTGATGCGTGCCTGCGGTCACCAGCAGGTGTCGCGCGCCGTCCACGAACGGCGGCGCTGCGTGCTCGCTGTGCGGGGTGTGCAGCATCGGCCCGATGAACTGCAGCGCCGCCGGCCAGCGCCGCGGAAATTCCAGTTCCGGCACGCCCAGGGCCAGGATGCATTCATCGGAATAGACCTGTTCACTGCCATCGCGGCGGTAGATGGCAGGCACGCCCAGGCGGCGCATCGCTGGGCGCTGCCAGGCATGCACGCCGCGCTTGAACAGGCGGATCATCTGCCGCCCCGCCGCCTGCTGCACGCGCTGCCACACCGTGCGCGGCGGCGACATGCCGCCCAGATAGGGCGGTGGCCCATCGGCGCAGTCCAGCACGCAGGGCGAGGGCAGGCTGGTCCACCAGCGGATGCCGAGTTCGGCGGCCAGCAGGCCGGCCGGCGGCAGGGTGAAGTCAACGATGACCAGATCCGGCCGCTGCTCGGCCCAGCGCTGCTGCAGCGCGTGCCGCATCTGCTCCATCAACTGCAGGGCCTGGCGCAGCTGCGCGTGCATGCGCAGTGGGTTGGCCTTCACCGCCACGCCGGGATTGGCGATCTGCCACAGCGCCGCTTCGTGCGCGGCCGACAGCAGCACATCGCCGCGCAGCCCGCTGGCAGTAATCGCCGCTTGCGCGCCGGGCGTGCTCAGCACCGTTACCTGGTGTTGCGCCTGCAGTTGCCGGGCGATGGCCAGCAGCGGATGTAGGTGGCCGCTGTAGGGCGGTGCCAGCAGCTCGATCTTCATGGCAACGCCTGCTCGATGCGGGCAATCAACGCGTGCGCCTGCGCCAGTACCGGCGCCTGTTGCAGGTAATTCATGTGGCCGCTGCGCACCCAGTGCCGCGCGCCGCGCCAGCCGGATCGGGAGATCCAGTCCTGCCGCCCCACCAGCACCTGCAGGCGTGCGGCCGCCGGGGCGTGTCGCGCGACAGGGCCATAGGCCAATACGCTGAACCGCTGTGACAGTGCGGCCGGCAACTGCAGGTTGGCCAGCAGTTCCAGCCCGCAGCTGCCGGCCAGCAACAGCGTGTGTGGCGCCGCGTGCAGCAGATCAGTCACCGCGGCAACATGGCGGCGGGCGAAGGCTGGCTGGCGTGAGCGCAGGTACTGGCGGCTGTTGTGCCAACTTGCCGATAGCAGCGACACGCGGCGGAACGGCAGTGTCTGCGCGTCGTAGGGGAAGTTGCAGGGGTGCAGGCGCCGGCCAGGTGCCAGCAGTGCCTGGCCGAACTGCACTTGAGCCGGACTGAGCGCGCAGCGCGCCGGATCACTCTGCCCGCACAGGAAGGCGATCTGCAGGTGGATGGGCGGCGCGGCAGGTTCAGGCATCGTGGAAGCGGTCATTGGCGCGCACATGATAGAGATGGGTACGCCAGCGGATGCGCCGCACGCAGGTCGCGTGCAGCAGGTGCAGGGGTTGCAGCAGTTCGGCCAGCACCGACAGCACGGGGCGATGGCGCACGCGCCCACTGGCGCGCCGCTGCAGCCGCATCAGTACCGCCGCACGCAGCAGCAGCACGACGGCCGCGATCAGGGCCGGCGCCCCCAGCGGTGGCCACGCCGCCAGCAGCAGCACCGCCCACAGCAGGAGCGGCGGCAGGCCGTGCAGCAGCCCGATCAAGGCACGTACCGGGCGTGATTCATCGCGCAGCAGCAGCAGCGCAAACAGCATCCAGCGGTGCATCTGCTGCCGGTAGCGCTGCAGCGTCGGCACATGCGTCTGCACTTCCACGCAGGCGGTGGACTGGTGCAGGCGGGCGCCCTGGTCGCGCAGGGCACGTGCCAGCGCCAGATCGTCGGCCAGCATGTGCCGCAGCGGCGCGAAGCCGCCCAGTTCGCGCAGGCGCGCGGTCCGCAGTGCGTAGCACATGCCATTGATCGACAGCGGCGCCAACCACGGCAGCAGGCCCAGATAGGTCAGCGTGGTGTTGTTGTTGACGAACTGCGCCATCAATCGCGAGCCGAACCGGGCGTCGTCGCGGTAGCAGGGCAGGGCGGTGACCAGATCGGCGTGCGGCAGCTCATCCAGCATCTGTGCCAGCGCCGCTGCGGACAGCCGCGCATCGTCGTCCAGCACCAGCACGACCGGCTCCTGCACGCGCGGCAATACGCCATCGAGTTTGAAGGTCTTGGGATTGATGCCCTGCGGCGCCGCGGGGTGCAGCAGGCAGGTGATGAGGTGGTCGGGGTACTGCGCACACAGCTGCGCCGCCGCCGCCCGCCCCAGCGCATCGGCTTCATCCAGCAACCAGTGGAAATGCGCGCCGGGCAGCGCCTGCAGGTTCGCCGCCAGCACCTCGGCCAGCAGCGGGTCACCGCCCAGGATCGGCTGCAGGATCGCCACGCCGTGGCCATCGAAGCGGCTGTGGGTGCCAGGCGGTCGTTGCCGCAGCACGCGCTGGGCGCCGGTTGCCTTCAGGGCGAGCAGCAGCAGGTAGGCCAGTGCGACCGCGGCGCTGGCGAGGGTCACGGTGTTCATTGCGCACGCTGCTCGCGGATGAGGCGTTCGATGGCGGTCTCCATGCCCAGCAGGGGCGGGCCCAGATCGGCCAGCATGCGATGGGGGTTGAAGGTCTTGGAATAGGCGAATGCGGCCACGCCGAAGCGGGTGATGGGCGGCTCACCGTGCAGGCGCAGCAGGCGCCAGACACCTTCCAGCGCGCCGGCGCCGGCCAGCGCCACACCGGTGGGCAGGCGGCGGCCCAGCGGTGGCAGCTCCAACGCGGCCAGCAGGCGCTGCAGCAGGGCCTGCAGATCCACCGGCTGCGCGTTGGTCAGGTTGTAGGCCGGGGCCAGCCGGGGCGCCTGGATGGCCCGCAGCAGGTACTCCACCAGGGTGTCGATGTGGATCAGGTCGATCAGCGGTGGCCCGCCGGCGCTGACCAGCCGTGGCAGCGCCCCGCGGCGGGCGGCGTCCAGCAGGCGCGGCATCAGCAGGGTGTCGCCCGGGCCGAACACCGCGCGCGGGCGCAGGATGCAGTGCGGCCCCGGATAGGCCGATACCAGCGCCTCGGCTGCCGCCTTGCTGCGCGCGTAGTCATTCAGGAACGCCGGGCCGATCGGGCTGTCCTCGTCCAGGTCGTACTGGTGCGCGGCGCGGTAGAACACCGCCGTGGTGGACAGGTGCAGCAGGCGCGGCAGGCCGTTGGCGTGGCAGAAGGCGATCACCTGCGCGGTGGCGTCCACGTTGTGCTGCCGGTACTGGGTCGCGCTGGCCCAGGGCGCTGCCAGGGCCGCCGCATGCAACACCACGTCGGGCCGGAACGGCAGATGCAGCGGCTGCCGCAGGTCCGCCTGCACGTAGTCTGGCCGGTCCAGCGGGCGGCGGCCGATGCCCAGCGCCTGTACCTGCGGCAGCGCGGCCAGGCGGCGCTGCAGGGCGCCGCCGATGAAGCCGGACGCGCCGGTGACCAGGATGCGCATGGGCGTGGTTTCCTCCGCCCTTGCCGCGGGCCGAACGCAGGTCGCATGCCTGCCGGGGCGGCCAGTATGCGCAATGACGGCTGCGGCAGCCATGCCGGGGGCACGGCGACCTGCCGCAGAGGCTTGTGCCGCCTGCCTTGCGGCCGTTTTTGGTGCCTGCGGCGAAGCGGGTTACACTGCCGGGCTCGCCAATCAGGCCATGTGATTCCTCACCATGCTGCAGAAACTCCGCGACAAGACCTCAGGCTGGATCGTCACTGTGATCCTGGGGCTGCTGATGATTCCGTTCCTGTTCGTGATCGACAACAGCTACCTCGGTGGTGTCGGCGCGCAGAACGTGGCCAAGGTTTCGGCACCGCCGACCTGGTGGCGCTCGGCGCCGTCGTGGTGGCCGGTGCGCATGCTGTGGCAGCACCATGAGATCAGTTCGCAGGATTTCCGCACCCGCTTCGAGCAGGAGCGCATGCGCGCCCGCCAGCAGCAGGGTGAAGACTTCGACCCGCGTGCGTTTGAAAGCACCGAGAACAAGCTGGCCGTGCTCGATCAGCTGGTGGACGAGCAGGTCGTTCGCCTGGTCGGTGAACAGGCCGGTGTCGTCATTGGCGACGGCGCGGTGCGCGAGTACATCATGACCATCCCGGCCTTCCTGGGCCAGGATGGCAAGTTCAGCGAAGCCAACTACCGCCTGGCCCTGCAGACCGGCAACCCGCCGCGCACGCCCACCCAGTTCCAGGAACTGGTGCGTGACAGCCTGCAGCAGTCGGTCATTCCGTCGGGCCTGCAGAATTCGGGCTTCGTTACCCAGGCCGAGACCGAGCGCCTGCTGAAGCTGCTGGGTGAAACCCGCGACGTGCAGCTGGTGGGTCTGCCGGAAGTGCCGGCCGATACCGCGCCGGTGACCGACGCGCAGATCAAGCAGTGGTACGACAGCCACGGCAAGGATTTCCGCCAGGCCGAATCGGTCTCGCTGGAATTCGTCGAAGTGAATGGCGCCAACCTGCCGGCCCCGGCCGCCGCCGACGAAGCTGCCCTGCGCAAGCGCTATGAAGAAGAGAAGGCCAAGTTCGTGGCGCCGGAACAGCGCCAGGCCGCGCACATCCTGCTGACCGGCGACGGTGCCGAAGCCAAGGCCGCCAAGCTGGCCGCCGAAGCCAAGGGCGGCGCTGACTTCGCCGCGCTGGCCAAGGCCAATTCGCAGGACCCCGGTTCCAAGGACCAGGGCGGTGACCTGGGCTGGGTGGAACGCGGCGCGATGGTGAAGCCGTTCGAAGATGCCTTGTTCGCCGCCAAGGCCGGCGAGATCGTCGGCCCGGTGAAGACCGATTTCGGCTACCACGTCATCAAGGTCGCCGCGGTGCGTGGTGGCGAAGGCAAGTCGTTCGAGGAAGTGCGTGACACCCTGGCCGCCGAGCAGCTGAAGGCCGATGGCGAGCGCGGTTTCAACGAACTGGCCAGCCGCCTGGTCGATGCCATCAACAAGAGCCCGAGCGATCTGGCCGCCGCCGCCAAGGAGGTGGGCCTGCCGCTGCAGACCACCGGCGTGATCACCCGCGCTACCGCCAGTGGCGTGGTGGCCGACCCGGCCGTGCTGCGCGATGCGTTCTCCGACGTGCGCGTGCAGGACGGCACCTCCAGCGATCCGATCGCCGTGGGCGGCAGCAGCAACCACAGCGTGGTGATCCGTGTGGCCGCGCACACCCCGGAACAGGCGCTGCCGCTGGACAAGGCCCGCGAGCAGGTGATTGCCGCCATCCGTGCCGACCGCCAGCGCCAGGTCAGCGACAAGGCCGCCGACGCCCTGCTGGCCAAGCTGAAGGGCGGCGCCAGCCTGCAGTCGCTGGCCGCCAGCGAGAAGCTGCAGGTCAGCCCGATGCCGGGCCTGCCGCGCAGCCAGCCGGTGCCGACCCCGGACATCCACCGCGCCATCTTCAGCGCGCCGGTGCCGACCGAGGGCAAGCCGAGCTACGGCAAGATTGACGTGAATGGCCACGCGCTGGTGTTCGTGGTGGACAAGGTCACCCCGGGTGACGTGAAGGAAGTGACCGCCGAGCAGCAGAAGCAGCTGAAGGACCAGTTGGCCCAGATCGATGGCGCCGCTGCGGCCAAGGCCTTCGTGGAAGCCATGCGCAAGAAGTTCGTGGTGCAGACCACCGAAGCCAACCTGTAACCCGGGGCGGCGCGCAGAACGAAAAGGCCCGGCAATGCCGGGCCTTTTTTGTTGTGTGCCGGGTCGCCTGTGCCTCGTAGAGTCGAGCTTGCTCGACTGAAGCAGTCGAGCAACGCTCGACTCTACCGGGGCGTGCAGTCGAGCAACGCTCGACTCTACGGGTTCGTGCAGTCGAGCAACGCTCGACTCTACCGGGCGCGGGTCAGTCTTCCACGCGCAGTACGGCGCCGGGCTTCAGTACGCTGCTGCCGCTCAGGCCGTTCAACGACAGCAGTGCCTTCACCGGCATGCCGTAGCGGCGGGCGATGGTCCAGGCCGATTCGCCGTTGCGTACGGTGTGACGGCGGCTGCGCGGGCGGTCGGCGGCGCTGGCCACGGTACGGGCCACCTGCGGTGCAGGCGTGGCGATGGGCGCTTCAGTGGCCGCCGTAGCGGCCACGGCGGCCGCGGCGTCCAGCACACTGGCATTGGCGGCCGAAACCGGCGCCAGCACCCGGGCGTTGCCGCTCGGGCGCTTGCCTGCGGCCAGACCGGGGTTCAGGCGGGCGATGCGGGCCGGGTCCAGCGACCGCTGCGCGGCCCACTGCTGCACCGTGGTGCCGGCCGGCAGCGTGTGGTCCTTCAGCACCGGCACGGTACGGTCCAGCGAGGCCATCACGCCCGGCTGGTCTTCCACGTTTTCCAGCACGCAGGCCAGCGCATGCAGCTTTTCCACATACGCATGGGTGACCGGCGACAGGCCGGGCAGGGCGGCGGGCTTGGCGTTCTGTGCGTTCATGCCGGCCTTGCGCATCGACTGCAGCACCCGGTACTCGCCGGCGTTGTAGGCCATGGTGGCCAGGCGCCAATCGCCGCCGAACATGCCGTGCAGGGTCTTCAGGTAGCGCACCGCCGCCTGGGTCGATTCCACCGCCGACAGGCGGCCGTCGTAGCCGTTGGACATCGGCACGCGATGGTTGCGCGCGGTGGTGGCGATGAACTGCCACAGGCCGGTAGGGCCGCTGCCGTTGCGGGCATTGGGGCGGTACCCACTTTCCACGAACGGGATCAGCGCGAATTCGGTGGGCAGGCTGGCCTTGCGCAGTTCTTCGACTACATAGCCGAACAGCACCAGAGCGTCATCGTCCTGGTTGGCCAGGCGCGAGGGGGCGTGGGCGAACTGCTTCTGCCAACGCGGGCTGGTGGCCTCGGCGTCGCAGGTGGGCTCGGCCAGGCCGTCGCGGAAGCTGGTGAAGATGTCCTGGCCGTTGCGCACGCTGGCCGCCGGCAGGGCCGTCGGGTCCAGTGGCACCGCGGCGGCGGCGGTCAGGTTCTGGCTGATGCCGGCGCCCAGCGACTGCGCGCCCGCGTTCCCGGCCAACCCCAGGGCAAGCCCCAGGGCCAGCGTCAGACTTCGGCGCATCATGCGCGGAAGCCGTCTTTCCAGTGCCGGAGACCGGCCATGACGTCGACGTCGTCCACGACCTCGCGCCCCAGGTGCGCCGACACCGCCGCGCGGATCGGCGCGGTATGTGTACGCAGGAACGGATTGCAGTCGAGCTCGTTGGCCAGGGTTACTGGCAGGGTGGAACGGTCATCGCGGCGCATGGCCAAAGCCTCCTCTTGGCGCTGCAGCAACGCAGCGTTGGCGGGGTCGACATGCCGCGCGAAGACGGCATTTGACACGGTGTACTCGTGGGCGCAACACAACAGCAGTTGCGCGGGCAGGGCACCCAGCCTGCGCATCGATGCCAGCAGCTGGGACGGCGTACCTTCGAACAGGCGTCCACAGCCCAGGCTGAACAACGAATCGCCGCTGAAAAGCTGTTCAGCGGTGTGAAACGCGATGTGGCTGCGGGTGTGCCCGGGCACGGATAGTACGTGGAACATCTGCCCCAGTGCCTGAACGCGTTCACCTTCGCCCACCCGCTCGGTGGCCGTGGGAATGCGTTCTTCCACCGGGGCGACCACCCGCACGCCGGGAAAACGCGCCTGCAGCGCGGGCACGCCGCCGATGTGATCGTCGTGGTGGTGGGTGAGCAGGATGGTGTCCACGCGCAGGCCCTGGTCGGCCAGCGCCAGTACCGGCGCGGCATCGCCAGGGTCGATCACGACCGCGGCGCCGTCGTCGGCCGTCAACATCCAGATGTAGTTATCCGCAAATGCGGGCAGGGCAGTCAGTCGCATAGAATTGGACCATGCCCCTGCTGCAGAGCCACCGTCAAGCGAGCCTGGTGCCCTGGTTCGACAGCGAGCCGGCGCAGCCGCTGCGCGTGCTGGAACGGCAGCTGCTGCTGCCGCAGCTGGCCGCGCTGCCGGTGCAACCCTGGTTGTGGATCGCGCCCAGCCCGGCCTGGCTGCAGGACGCGCAGGCCGCAGGGCGTGGCCTGCGCCTGTACCGCACCGGCCAGGGCTACGCCGGTGATACCCGCTGCGCGCTGCCGTTGCCGCTGGCCAACGAGAGCGTGAACGCGATCGTGCTGCAGCACGTGACCGCCGCTGACGCCGATGCCCTGCTGGACGAATGTGAGCGGGTGCTGATGCCCGGCGGACACCTGTGGCTGACAAGCCTCAACCCGTTCAGCCCCTACCGGGCGCGCTGGCGCCAGCACGGGCTGGTGGTGCGCACCCCGCAGCGCCTGCGCCAGCTGCTGGACCGGCACGGGCTGGACTGTGGGCAGACACGCTACCTGGGGCCGCTGTGGCAGGGCCCGGGCAGCCGCGCGCGCCCCGGCTGGGCGCCGCTGCGGGCGGCCTGCCTGTTCCATGCCCAAAAACGTACGCTGGCCCTGCCAGGGCCGACCCCGCTGCCGGTGCGCTGGCACGGCACCGTAGCCACCTGATCTGGAGTTGTATTGAAAACCATTGAAATCCACACCGACGGTTCCTGCCTGGGCAATCCCGGTCCCGGCGGCTGGGCCGCGCTGCTGCGCTACAAGGGACACGAGCGTGAACTCAGTGGCGGCGAAGCGCACACCACCAACAACCGGATGGAGCTGATGGCGGCCATCAGTGCGCTGGAAACCCTGACCGAGCCGTGCAACATCGTGCTGTTCACCGATTCGCAGTACGTGCGCCAGGGCCTGACCCAGTGGATGGCGGGGTGGATCCGCAAGAACTGGAAGACCGCCGGCGGCGACCCGGTGAAGAACCGCGAGCTGTGGGAGCGCCTGCATGCGGCCACGCTGCGCCACCAGATCGACTGGCGCTGGGTGAAGGGCCATTCCGGTGACCCGGACAACGAGCGCGTGGATACCCTGGCGCGTAACGCCGCGACCCAGATCCGCGACGGCAGCCCGGTAAACTGAGCCTATGCGTCAGATCATTCTCGATACCGAAACCACCGGCCTGGAGTGGAAGAAGGGCAACCGCGTCGTCGAAATCGGCTGCGTGGAGCTGTTCAAGCGCCGCCCGTCCGGCAACAACTACCACCAGTACCTGAAGCCCGACTGCGATTTCGAGCAGGGCGCGCAGGAAGTGACCGGGCTGACCCTGGAGTTCCTGGACGACAAGCCCGCCTTCGCCGAGGTGGCCGATGAGTTCCTGGCCTTCATCAAGGGCGCCGAACTGATCATCCACAACGCGGCGTTCGATCTGGGCTTCCTGGACAACGAACTGTCGCTGCTGGGCCCGCAGTACGGCCGGATCACCGACCACTGCACCGTGGTCGACACCCTGGCGCTGGCGCGCGAGCGCTTCCCGGGCCAGCGCAATTCGCTCGATGCCCTGTGCAAGCGCCTGGGCGTGGACAACTCGCACCGCGCGTTGCACGGCGCACTGCTCGATGCGCAGATCCTGGGCGATGTGTACATCGCGCTGACCTCGGGCCAGGAAGAGATCGGCTTCGGTCTGGACGACGAGGGCGGCGGGGCAGGGGCGGCGCTGCAGGCGTTCGATACCAGTGCGCTGCTGCCGCGCCCGCGCGTGGTGGCCACGCCGTCCGAGCAGGAAGCCCATGCCGCCCGCCTGGAGCGCCTGCGCAAGAAGGCCGGCCACGCGTTGTGGGATGGCCCGAAGGTGGAAGAAGCGGCGAGCGCGTAGGCGGTGGGGGTGGCCGCCGGGCATGGCCCGGCGCTACCACCGTATCCACGCATGGCGTGGATCTACCCTCATCGTATCCACGCATGGCGTGGATCTACAGTAGAGCCGCGCCATGCGTGGCTTTCAGTGGCAGCGCACCAGGATCACGGTGATGTTGTCCGATGACGCGCCAGCGCATTCGCGCTGACGCCCCACAATTTGCGCTGCAAATCGTGGGCCCCGTCTCATCATCACCCATACCCCCGCCGCTTCGCGTCCGCCCCCTGACTCAGGGGGCTCTCCCCCAGATGCAGCGTGCGTGCGTCAGGATCAGTGGCAGCGCACCAGGATTACGGTGATGTTGTCCGAACCTCCGCCGTCGAGGGCGGCGGCGACCAAAGTGTCCACGCATTCCTGGGCGCTGGCGTCGTCGTAGGCCAGGGTACGGGCAATGCCGCGGTCGTCCACTTCCTCGGTCAGGCCGTCGCTGCACAGCAGCAGCTGCATGCCCGGGCGCAGTTCACCACTGGTGGTGGCCACGTTCAGGTGGGTCGGGTCGGTCACCCCCAGCGCTTGGGTCACCACGTTGCGGTGGGGGTGGGCGCGGGCCTGCTCGGCGGTCAGGTTGCCCTGCGCCACCAGTTCCTGCACCACGCTGTGGTCCTGGCTGAGCTGGGCCAGCTGGCCGTCGCGCCACAGATAGGCCCGGCTGTCGCCCACCCAGGCCACCTCATAGCGGTTGCCCTGCACGCGCGCGGCAACCACCGTGGTACCCATCGGCAGGGTGTCGTTGCGGCGGCGCGAGGCGCGGATGATCTCCTCGTCGGCGGTGCGGATGGCCTGGGCCAGCGGCGCGCCCCGGCGGATCTCGCGCACGATGGTCTCGCGCGCCAGCGCGCTGGCCACCTCGCCGCAGGCATGCCCGCCCATGCCGTCGGCCACCAGCCACAGCGACAGCTCGCCATCACCGTAATAGGTGTCTTCGTTGAGCTCCCGGCGCAGGCCGGGGTGGGTGAGGTGTCCGAATTCGATCATGGTGGGGGCTGGGGAAGGGTGATGCCGGGGAGAACGGCATCATCACGGCCAAGCGGACATCCGGCAAGGCATGCAGTCAGAAATATTTCATCGGATGTGCGGCAATGGCTTGTGGTCTGCCGCGCTTCCTCGTATTATTCGCGTCCCCGGTTCGCCGGGGACCATCTGGAGAGGTGGCAGAGCGGTTGAATGTACCTGACTCGAAATCAGGCAGGCGTTTATAGCGCCTCGGGGGTTCGAATCCCCCCCTCTCCGCCAGATAACTGAAAAAGGCTGCCCCATGGGGCAGCCTTTTTCAGTTATCTGGCGCGGGATGCGAAACGCGCTTTGCGCGCTTCGTCCCATGCGTTGGTGCGCAACGCATGGGCCCCTCCCTTTGCCTGCCTCTCCCCGCCCCTGTCGGGGCAGCCCCTCAACAGAGGGGCTTGTTCCACCCGACGCGACATCGGGTTGCTGTCACGCGGGAACAGCATCTTCGCTGCGGGTTACCATGTGCGCATCATTTGCTGGAGCGTCCCCCATGACCGCTGAAATCCTGGTGCCTGTGTCTTTCGGCGAGCTGCTGGACAAGATCTCGATCCTGCAGATCAAGTCCGAGCGGATCAGCGACGAAGGCAAGCTGGCCAATGTGCGCCGCGAGCTGTCGGCGCTGGATACCACCTGGATGGGCCATCCGGCCGCAGTGAAGGACATCGCCAAGCTGCGTGCCGAGCTGAAGGCGGTGAACGAGCAGCTGTGGGACATCGAGGACGATATCCGCCTGAAGGAAAAGGCGCAGTCCTTCGACCAGGGCTTCATCGACCTGGCGCGCAGTGTCTATCTGCGCAATGACGAGCGCGCGCGCATCAAGAAGGCGATCAACCTGGCGCTGGGCTCAGTGTACGTGGAAGAGAAGTCGTACCAGGATTACGCGCCCCGCGCGTAATCCCGTAGATCCACGACATGCGTGGATGGGCCCACCGGCCCGCCAATCAACCCCGATGGTCGGCCACGTAGCGCTCGAAGGCGGCAATGCCGTCCTCGACCGTGATCAGTTCCATCACATCGTCGAACTCGATCTTGGTGCCCCACTTCAGGTCGATCGCCTGCTTGCCCAGGTACTTGCGCGCGGCATCGTCGTAGCGGTCCACGCAGTAGCGGCGGTCCGAATACGGGCCGCTGCGGTGCGGGTTGCTGGCCGCATGCAGGCCCAGCACCTTGCTGCCCATGGCGTTGGCGATGTGCATCGGCCCCGAATCGGGGGTCATCACCAGGTCGGCGCGGGCCAGCAACGCTGGCAGCTGCTTCAGCGTGTCCCTGCCTACCAGATCCAGTGCCGGGGTCTCCAGCTGGGCCTGTATGGCATCGGCCATGCTGCGCTCCAGTTCACTGCGGCCGCCGCACAGCACCACGCGCCAGCCACGGGCCTGGGCATGGGTGGCCACGGCGGCGTAGCGGTCGGCATACCAGTTGCGGAGTACGTGGCTGGAACAAGGCGAGATCATCAGCACCGGGCGGTCATCGTCCTCCCATTGCGCCGCGGCCCACTCAAAGGCGGCCGGCGGCACGGCCAGGTCCCAGCTGACGGTGTCCTGGCGCAGGCCCAGCGGCTCGCAGAAGCTGCCAATGGCATCCAGCACATGGATGCCGGGGCGGTCGGGGATGCGTTCGTTGATGAACAGCCCGTGCAGATCCTTGGAGCGGCTGCGGTCGTAGCCGATGCGGCGCTCGGCCGGAATGAAGGCCGACAGCAGGTTCGCGCGGAAGGCCACCTGCATCTGCAGCAGCGCCTCGAAGCGCCCGGGCGGCAACTGATGGCGCAGTGCCTTCACCCCGGCCATGCCGGTCTTCTTGTCATAGGCATGGAAGACCACGCCGGGCAGGCCGTCCAGCAGCTTGTGGCCGACCTTGTCGATGATCCAGTGGATCGGCGTATCCGGGCGCGCGGCCTGCAGGGTACGCACCAGCGGCACGACATGGGTGACATCGCCCAGGGCAGACAGGCGAAGGAGGCACAAGGATGAGGACGCTGATGCCATGTGTTGTTAGACTCAAAGGAATGGTCGCATTTGACGCCAATGAAGCGCTGACGCCATGCCGCGAGGGTCGCGGCATCGGGGCCATTCTGTTCGACCGCGAGCGGCTGCGGCAAGCCGAGGCGGGTCTGTTCTCGCCCCAGTACTGGGGAAACAAGGCCCGGCCGGTGGGCGAGGGCGGCCGCGGCAGCGCCTGGTTCGTCGATGCCTCCTTCGGTCCCGGGGTGCTGCGCCACTACCTGCGCGGCGGCCTGGCAGCCAAGCTCAGCCACGACCAGTACATCTGGCGGGGCTCGGACCGGACCCGCAGCTTTGCCGAATTCCGGCTGATGCGCGCGCTGCGTGCGCAGAAGCTGCCGGTGCCCCGGCCGATCGCCGCGTTCTACATGCGCGAGGGCCTGCGCTACCGCGCGGCCATCCTGATGGAGCGCATCGAGGGCGTGCGCTCGCTGGCCGACCGTGCACTGGTGGCCGGCCGTGGTGCCCCCTGGGAAGAGGCCGGCCGTCTGATCGCGCGCTTCCACCGCGCCGGGCTGGACCATGCTGATCTCAACGCCCACAACATCCTGTTCGATGGCAACGGCCATGGCTGGCTGATCGATTTTGACCGTGGGGTCATCCGTATTCCTGCCACCGCCTGGCGCGAGCGCAACCTGAAGCGCCTGCTGCGTTCGCTGCTGAAGCTGCGCGGCGAGCGCAGCGTGGAAGACGTGCAGAAGGATTACGCGCGGCTGCGCCGTGCCTACGACATGGCCTGGAACCGAGGCACCTGATGGACTGGTCGTTGCGTTTCCTCGGCGTCGGCAATGCGTCGGCGGTCGAGCTGGGTTCGCCCATGTCGGTGATCGAATGCGATGGCCGCCCGTGGCTGACCATCGATTGTGGCGGCGAAGGGCTGACCGCGTTCAAGGCGCACTACGGGCACCTGCCGCAGGCGCTGTTCGTCACCCATGTACACCTGGACCACGTGGCCGGCTTCGAGCGTCTGTTCGTGGATACCTTCTTCAGTGCGCAGCGGCGCGGCAAGGTGCGCCTGTACGTGCCGGCCACGGTGGTGCCGCTGCTGCACAAGCGCATCGGTGACTACCCGAACGTGCTGGCCGAAGGCGGCGCCAACTTCTGGGATGCCTTCCAGCTGATCGTGGTGGGCGATGCGTTCTGGCATGAAGGCGTGCGCCTGGAAGTCTTCCCCGTACGCCACCACTGGCCAGAAACCGCCTATGGCCTGCGTCTGCAGGGGGCGCTGGTGTGGAGTGGCGATACCCGTCCGATTCCGGAAATGCTGGCGCGCTTTGCCAACGACAACGAACTGATCGCCCACGACTGCGGCCTGCACGGCAATCCGTCGCACACCGGCGTGGACGATCTGGAACGTGAGTACAGCGCTGAACTGCAGGCGCGCATGATGCTCTACCACTACGCCAGCGCGGCCGATGGCCAGGCCCTGGCCGCACGCGGGCATCGCGTGGCCCAGCCCGGGCAGTGCGTGGCGCTGGCAGCGCCCACCGCGCCGAACGTGCTGGCTCAGGACCCGCCCTGACGTGATGTGGGATGGGGTCGGATCCCTTTGCGCAGCAAAGGGCTCTGACCCGCCGATGCGGCGCCAGCCAAGCTTGGTATCTACGGGGAACGAGGCACGGCCTGAAAAGGCGGTGGCCCCGCCGGCTGACCTCGGCGCCCGCGTCGATCGATACCGTTGCTGCCTTCCGGCCCTGGCGGGATTTTCGACCTAGCGTCGCGAGGGGCCGACGGGGCCACCATAGAGACGTTGGCAGCCCAAGGGCGGCCGGTTCACGGAACAGGGGAAGTGGCGCGCAGCGCGCCGAAGACCACAGCCGGACTGCACATCGACTGGGCCGATGGCAGGCGCGCATTCTAGCGCAGGCGCGGCCGCTTGTGCCAGCGCCGCGCACTGAATCGGCTGTAACCCGGCGCCACCTGCAGCGGCCCCGGCGCAGCGGCGTTGCTAGAATGCGCGGCAGGAGGAACGGCCTCCCCCACATCGGGAATGAATGACCAGGACGGCCTGGCCCTGCCAAAAGGAGGGCCGTCATGGCCTGGATCCAATTGTTGTTCGCTGGCCTGCTGGAAATCGTCTGGGCCGTTTCGATGAAGCAATCCGAGGGCTTCAGCAAGCCCGTTCCGTCCATCATCACCGTGGTCGGTATGATCGCCAGCTTCTGGCTGCTGGCCCTGGCCATGCGCAGCCTGCCGCTGGGCACTGCGTACACCATCTGGACCGGCATCGGCGCGGTGGGTGCGTTCGTGGTGGGCATCGTGTTCCTGGGCGAGCAGCTCAGTGCGATGCGCATCGGCGCGGCGGTGCTGATCGTCAGCGGGCTGGTGCTGATGAAGCTGTCCAGCAGCTGACAGGTCGCTACACTTTGCGGCCTCACCGTGCCTGTGCCACGGGCCGACGCAAGGACGCAACGCCGCCATGACCACTGCAACACGGACACCCCGCGCTGACCGCGTGGCCAAAGGGCTGTTGTTTACCCTGATGGGCATGGCGATGCTGGCCATTGCCGGCTGGACCCTGGCCGATCGCCTGCAGTTCCTGGACCGGGCACAGCCGGTCCAGGGCTGGGTGGATCATCTCAATGCCGGCGGCTCGCACCCGCAGGTGGTGTTCCAGACGCCGGCAGGGCAGCGCGTGTCGTACGCCCAGAACGGGCTGATCTTCGGCTATGCGCCGGGACAGCCGGTGCGCGTGCTGTACCTGCCCGAGGCGCCGGCGCGTGATCCGGTGGTGGACACGCCCGCGGCGTTGTGGGGCGTGACCGTACTTATTGGCATGATCGGTGCGGTCTTCGTGTTCGCCGGGTTGGGCCGGGTGCTGCCGCGTCGTTAGAGTGGGTTGCGCGTGCAGGGATCGCGCACAAGGTGCAGTTCCATTTCGACGGCATGCAGTCCGGGCCCGTGCCCATCCACGGTTTCCCGGACCACATGGAAGCCCAGGGCCGCATAGAACCCTTGGGTGTGCTGGCTGGTGCTCAGCACCACGCGATGCACCCGTTCGTCGGCTTGTGCCTGGCGCAGCCGCGCGTTGGCCAGCATGCGCCCCAGGCCCCGGCCTTGATGCTCCCGCGCGACCATGCCCCAGCAGAAGCCGGCACTGCCATCGGCATGCCGTGATAATCCTCCGCAGGCGACGACGAGGCCATCGACTTCGACGACCTGGAAGGCGTGCGCAAGCGCGTGGTCGCGCAGGAATCCGGTGAAATCCGTGCGCTCGGCGGGTGCGAAGAACGCCGGTGTATTGCCATCGAACAGTGCCAGGCAGGCGTTGGCATCGCTCAGCCGGTAGGCGCGCAGCTCAGGTGTCATACACGCCGCTGTCCCACGGTTCGAAGAACGCCATGTAGTAGCCGGGCTGCATTTCCACTGCCCACAGATCGTCCTCGTCTTCCGGTGCGCGTGCGACCAGGCCGAAGGTCGTGCCGAACTGTTCCACCGCGAACGGTGCAACCTGCACGCGCCGATGCTCGATGGCACCCAGGGCGTGCAGGCGCGCCTGGCGGATCGCGCGATGCTGTTGTGCATCCACCTGGTCGCGCGGGCCCAGCGAATCGATCTGCGCATCCAGCAGGGCGCCGTCGGCGTCGAAGAGGTACAGCGCGATGTATTCGCAGCCAGGCTGGCGGCGCGTGGCCGGTTCGAACGGTGTGGTCAGGATGAACTGCCGTCCATCTTCCGTGCGGCCGATGCAGTCGGCGTAATGGTCATCCGGGTCGATGGCGATCCGTTCGGGGCGTTGGCTCATGGTGGCGTCCGTGCAGGGGAGCGGCATTGAACCGCGTCTGCCCGGGGCGACTCAAGTGATCGCCGAAGGTATTGGTGTCCGAACATGGCGAGCGACCGGCCGCGCGTGCCCGCAGACTGCGTGCCTCGCAGACACGGAGTTCCCATGATCGATCGTCATCATCGTTTTGAAAGCCTGCACCGCAGCGCTGACCTGTTGGTGCTGCCCACCGTGTGGGACGCAGGCAGTGCGCGCCTGGCTGAGGATTGCGGTGCGCAGGCACTGGGTACCTCCAGCGCAGCCCTGGCCTGGTCCTGCGGCCATGCTGATGCGTGCGTGCTGCCGGAGGACGCGCTGCATGAGCGCGTGCGGCAGATCCTGCGGGTGACGACGCTGCCGCTCACCCTGGATATCGAGAACGGCTACAGCGACGATCCGCAGCAGGTGGCCGCGCGCGTGCTTCGCCTGGCTGATCTGGGCGTGGTGGGCATCAACATCGAGGATGGCGAGGGCAGCGTCGAACTGTTGGCGGCGAAGATCGCGGCGGTGCGCTGCACACTGGCGGGGCGTCCGTTGTTCATCAACGCGCGGACCGATGTGTATCTGCGCGGCTTGGCCGAGGGTGCGCAGGCCGTGGCACTGAGCGTGCAGCGCCTGCAGGCCTATGCGCAGGCCGGTGCGGATGGGGGATTTGTTCCTGGATTGCAGACGCTGGCCGAGGTGGCGGCCGTCGCTGCACAGGTGGCGCTGCCACTGAACCTGATGGCGTTGCCCGGCATGGCGCCGGCCGACCATTTGCGCCATGCCGGCGTACGCCGCTTGAGTGCCGGGCCGGCGCTGTTCCTGCAGGCCTGGGCGGCTACGGCAGCGGCAACGCGCACGCTGCTGCAGAGTGGGGTGCTGGTGGGTGCGGCTGCTGCGTCTTACCCGGATGTTGACCGACGCTTTGCGATCACTGACGGGCGCCAAGCTCAATAGAGATCGGTGTGGCGATGTCATGCCATGACGAACAGCGGCTGCATCGATTCTAGTTCCAGATCACGATGGTTCCATCCGGGCAATTCAACTGCATCGCTTCCGGGCCAGAGTAGGCGCTGTCACTCACGTCTACGGTGAGTGATACCCCGCCAGAAAACTGCGCCATCATTGTCGTTTGATCGAGCAGATAGTTCGTTAGAAGCAGCCCCTGTGGGGCTTGCGCAGGCTGCTTCGCAGTGCCATCGCAATGAAGGCGGACAGTGTTGTAGATGTGCAGCTCCCAGCCATCATGGGTCCTGATCGTGGTGATGCCGTCGCCCGTTTCCAGCGTCACCGCTTTCCCGATCAGATTCCGAAGTCCCGCCATCTGATGTTCCATCATGTTTCGGCCCGTACGACTAAAGAAGGGAGTGGCAGCCAGGATGTCGCTGCGTCGCTGCAGTATGGGGCGGCGACGCAGCGGGAGAGAGTGGGGGCGGGGAAGGGGCCGGTGAAGCCAACCCCGGAGGGCTTCTCAGCCCCCGTCCCACTCGCCGACCAACGCAGAAGGGTGGCCTTGTGGGCGGCCCCAAGGTGAAGAGGGCAAGAGAGTGGTGCGAAGGACGTCTGCTCCACGCATGGCGTGGATCTACGGATCTGTCCGGACGAGCAAGCCCCTCTGTTGAGGGGCTGCCCCGACAGGGGCGGGGAGAGGCAGGCAAAGGGAGGGGCCCATTCGTTGCGTAGCAACGCATGGGGCGAAGCGCGCGCAGCGCACTTCGCTTCCCGCGCCAGATAAATGAAAAAGGCTGCCCAGAGGGCAGCCTTTTTCATTTATCTGGCGGAGAGAGGGGGATTCGAACCCCCGAAGCGCGGTTTAGACGCTTACACACTTTCCAGGCGTGCTCCTTCAACCACTCGGACACCTCTCCGGATTCCCTGCCATCGGCAAACGCCTCAGCAGGGGCGCAGATTCTAGCGGGCGCCGCGCCCGGACACAAGCACCGTGTTTCAGGGGGAGGGGGCTGGACAGGCATGGCACAATGGAACATCCGATGGAAGACGGTGGCCTGATGTCCTATCTCGTGCTTGCCCGCAAGTGGCGTCCGAAGCGTTTTGCCGAGCTGGTGGGCCAGGAACACGTGGTCCGTGCGCTCAGCAATGCGCTGGACAGTGGCCGGGTCCACCATGCGTTCCTGTTCACCGGTACCCGCGGCGTGGGCAAGACCACCATCGCGCGTATCTTCGCCAAGTCGCTGAACTGCGAGCAGGGCACCAGCGCCGATCCCTGTGGCCAGTGCGCAGCCTGCCTGGACATCGACGCCGGCCGCTACATCGACCTGCTGGAAATCGACGCCGCGTCCAACACCGGCGTGGATGACGTGCGCGAGGTGATCGAGAACGCCCAGTACATGCCCTCGCGCGGCAAGTACAAGGTCTACCTGATCGACGAAGTGCACATGCTGTCCAAGGCGGCGTTCAACGCGCTGCTGAAGACGCTGGAAGAGCCGCCGGAGCATGTGAAGTTCCTTCTGGCCACCACCGACCCGCAGAAGCTGCCGGTCACCGTGCTCAGCCGCTGCCTGCAGTTCAACCTGAAGCGGCTGGACGAGGACCAGATCCAGGGCCAGATGACCCGCATCCTGGCCGCCGAGGAGATCGAGTCCGACCCCAGCGCCATCGTGCAGCTGTCCAAGGCCGCCGATGGCAGCCTGCGTGACGGCCTGTCGCTGCTCGACCAGGCCATTGCCTATGCCGGTGGTGCCCTGCGCGACGACGTGGTGCGCACCATGCTGGGCACCGTGGACCGCACCCAGGTGGCGGCCATGCTGGATGCCCTGGCCGACGGCGAGGGCGCGCGCCTGCTGCAGGTAGTGGCGGCGCTGGCCGAGTTCTCGCCCGACTGGAGCGGCGTGCTGGAAGCGCTGGCCGAGGGGCTGCACCGTATCCAGGTGCAGCAGCTGGTACCGGGTGCGGCTGCCGCCGCCGAAGGTCTGGATGTGGCCGCCTTCGCTGCCCGCCTGCGCCCGGAAGTGGTGCAGCTGTGGTACCAGATGGCGCTCAATGGCCGCCGCGACCTGCCGCTGGCGCCGAGCCCGCGCGCAGGCTTTGAAATGGCCGTGCTGCGCATGCTGGCCTTCCGCCCGGCCGCCGCGGTGCCGCCGGTCCCGCGTGCGGTGGACCCGGCCGCAGGCGCTGCCCCGGCCGGCAATGCACCCGGTGGCGGTGGTGCCGGTGGCAGCCCGGAAGCCGCTCCGGCCGCCGCTGCCTCGGCCCAGGCCCCGGCGGCGCCAGAGCAAGTGAGTGCCGCAGCGCATACCCCGTCGCCGCAGCCCGAGCCGCCGCCGCGCGAACCGGAGCCTGAACCGAAACCGGAACCCACCCCGGAACCTGAACCGGTGCCGGTGGAAGAACCCGAAACCCCCACGCCGGTGAAGGCCGAGGTTGCCGCGCCGCCGGCCGAAGCGAGCGACGATCTGCCGCCGTGGGCCACCGAGGAGGCCGAGGCCGCCCACGCCCGTGATGCGTCGCTGGCCGCCGCACATGCCACCCCGGAGGCGGCCATGGTCGTCCCCTGGCACGAACCGCCGGCACCGGCACAGCCCGCCGAGGTTGCCGAGGAGCGCTCGTTCCAGCCGGAAGGCATTGCCATTGCGCCCGCACCGGCGGCCGCCGACCGTGGCCCGCAGGAAGCAGTGAGCGAACTGGCCAGTGCCGAGGACTGGCTGGACCTGGTGGCCGGCAGCGGCCTGAACGGCCCGTCGCGCCAGTTGGCCGCCAACGCCGCCTTCATCAGTTGCCAGCAGGGCACCTTGAAACTGGGGCTTTCGCCCGGATTTGAATACCTGCGCTCCGAGCGCGCGCTGGCGGCGCTGGGCGAGGTGCTGGAAAAGGCCCTGGGCCAGGCGCTGCGGATCGTGGTCGAGACCGTGGAAACCGAACACGTACCGGCCGAGACCCTGCACCAGCGTGCCGACCGCCAGCGCGGCGAGCGCCAGCAGGCCGCCGAGGCCACCTTCATGGACGATCCGGAAGTCCAGCTGCTGATCCAGCAGCACGGCGCCCGGGTCGTTTCCGATTCCATCCGTACTTTTGACGAGTAAGACGACATGCGCGGGAACATCGCCCAACTGATGCAGCAGGCCCAGAAGATGCAGGAAAACCTGCAGAAGGCCCAGGAAGAAATCGCCAGGATCGAAGTGACCGGCAGCGCCGGTGGCGGCATGGTCAGCGTCACCCTGACCGGTGCGAAGGAATGCCGCAAGGTGCGCATCGACCCGTCGCTGACCAGCGATCCGGAAATGCTGGAAGACCTGATCGCGGCCGCCTTCAACGACGCGTCCAACAAGATCGACGCCGAATCGAAGTCGAAGATGGGCTCGGCCACGGCCGGCATGCAGCTGCCGCCGGGCATGAAGCTGCCGTTCTGATACCCGTAGCGTCGAGCGTGCTCGACTGGTCGTTCCGTAGAGTCGAGCTTGCTCGACTGCATGCATGAATCAGTCGAGCATGGCTCGACTCTACTGAATCCTTCAGTCGAGCATGGCTCGACTCTACAACGCCTTTCAGTCGAGCAAGCTCGACTCTACAAAGCCTGCCGCCGTGTCCGCACCTCTGCTTGAACAACTGATCGATGCGCTGCGGGTGCTGCCGGGCGTGGGCCAGAAGACGGCCCAGCGCATGGCCTACCACCTGCTGGAACGCGAGCGCGAGGGCGGCCAGCGCCTGGCCGAAACCCTGGCGTTGGCGGTGGAGCGCATCGGCCACTGCGCGCAGTGCCGTGATTTCAGCGAGAGCGAGGTGTGCCCCACCTGTGCCAACGGCAGCCGCGAGCGCAGCCAGTTGTGCGTGGTGGAATCGCCGGCCGACCGCCTGGCCATTGAAAACGCGACCGGCTTCCGCGGCGTCTACTTCGTGTTGCAGGGGCGCTTGTCCCCGCTCGATGGCGTGGGCCCGCGCGAACTGGGCCTGGAACAGCTGGAGCAGCGCCTGGCCCAGGGCGAGGTGCAGGAGCTGATCATCGCCACCAGCGCCACCGTGGAAGGCGAAGCGACCGCGCACTACCTGGCGCAGTTGGCGCGGGTCCGCCAGGTGCGGCCCAGCCGCCTGGCCCAGGGCCTGCCGTTGGGGGGCGAACTGGAATACGTCGATCGCGGCACCCTGTCGCACGCCTTCGGCACCCGCAGCGAGTTCCGCGACTGATACGCGGCCGGGCACTGCCTGCTGTCGCCGGCCTACAATGCGGGCATATCCCGCCGAGGCCGACCATGAGCAGCGAAACCCTCTTCAGCAAGATCATCCGCCGCGAGATCCCGGCCACCATCGTCTACGAAGACGCCGAGGTGCTGGGCTTCAAGGACATCGCACCGCAGGCGCCGGTGCACGTGCTGTTCATTCCGAAGAACGAGATCATCCCCACGCTGGATGACCTGCAGCCGTCGCAGGCGCACCTGATCGGCAAGCTGGCGCTGGCAGCCGCGGCCTACGCGCGCAGCGAGGGTTTGGCCGAAGACGGCTACCGCATCGTGATGAACTGCCGCGAGCATGCCGGGCAGACCGTGTTCCATATCCACATGCATCTGCTGGCCGGCGCGCCGCTGGGCCATTTCGGTACGCCGGGGCGTTGAGGCAACCGCATCCACGCGTGGCCAGGATGATGGCACGCGTAAAAAAGGCCGCCCTGGGGCGGCCTTTCTTTACTTACCACCAGCCCCAACGGCCGTAGCCCCAGTACGGGCCCGGGCCCCACGGGCCATACGGACCGTACGGGTAGGGCACCACATCCACCTGGCGCTGTTCCGGCCACAGGTAGATCACATCGGCGGCCAGCTTCGGCAGGCGGTAGTCGTAATCACCGATGCGCGTATTGGAATAGCCGTCGATCTTGCCGATGAAGGTCACATCGCGGCCGGCTTCGAACACGGCCGGGTCGTAGAAGCCGGCGCGGCAGGCAATGAAGCGGCCGTCGCTGGCGTCGGACGAGGTGGTGTTCGGGCGGCCACTGCCGTTGAGCGGGCGCGAGATCATCTGGAAGCAGGTCTCGCCCTGGCCGGGCAGGGTTTCAATGATGCGCCCGCCCCAACGGACCGGCGTGCCGACCTGCTGGGTGGCGACCGAATCGCGCGGGGAGACCAGGCTGAACTGTCCCTGCAGCGGCTTGGGTGCCGTTGCGCAGGCCGACAGGGCCAGCGTGGCCACGGCAGTAAGAAGGAACTTGGTTTTCATTGGGAAGCTCCGGAAGACGGGCGATGCCTGCGCAGGTCCCGCAATAATGCGGCGAGGTCGGTGTGAGTGCCAGCGTAACGCGTGTCAGCGAAACGCTGGCTGAGTGCCAGAAGGGCAGGGTCAGGCTGCTGGGCATGCACGCGGCCGGCCCAGACCATGGGGGGCTCGTGCGGTTCGCGGCCCAGGCCGCGCCGCGCGTAGCGCCGGCCCAGGCGGTGCCAGGCGCGCAGCAGGGGATCGCGCTCGCGCTCGCCACGTGCCAGCAGCCAGGCCATCCAGGCCAGTGCCAGCAACGCGGCCGTCACGAACCCAGCCAGCAGCTGTCCCGGCCCCAGATCGTCCAGTCCCAGTGGCTGCAGCATCTGCTGCTGGCGGCGTGCGTCGAAGGACAGCACCAGATCGTTCCAGCCACGGCGCAGCCAATCGCCCACCTGGCCGATCTGCAGCCAGCGCTGCCGCAGGTCGGTATCGGCGCCGGCCTGCAGGCGGTCATCCAGCGTGTCCAGGATCCGTTCTGGTGCCACGGCGGCGGTCGGGTCCACCCGCACCCAGCCCTGCTGCGGCAGCCACACTTCGGCCCAGGCGTGGGCGTCCATGCGGCGCACCACCCAGTAGTTGCCGATGCGGTTGCGGGTACCGCCGGCGAAGCCGGTCACCACCCGCGCGGGAATGCCGGCGTTGCGCATCAGCACCACGAAGGAAGAACTGAAGTGCTGGCAGAAGCCGGCCTTGTAATCGAACAGGAAGGCATCGACCGGATCGCGCCCGGCCACGGGGGTTTCCAGTGTGTAGGAGAGGTCAGTGGTGATCCAGGCCAGTGCCCGGCGTACCAAGGCGGCATCGTCATTGCCGGCCTCCTGGCGCCACTGCCGGGCCAGCGTAGCGGTGCGCGGGTTGAAGCCTGCCGGCAACTGCAATGCCGCGCGGCGCTGTTCAGCCGACAGCGTGGCATCGAAGCGGCGCGCTGGTGCCGATTGCAGGCGCCAGCGGGTCAGTGCGCTCAAGCGGCGGTCGCTGGACAGGCTCATGTCCGCATCCAGACGGGCCCCGGCCGGTGCGCTGCGCGGCAGGTCCAGCGCCACCAGTTGGCGGCGGTCGGTGGGCTCGTAATCGATCTGGTAATCCCAGCCCGATCCTGTCTGTTCCACGACCGCCGGCGTGCGGAACTGCGCGGCGGGATCGCGCCGCCACACGTGGCCATCAAAACGGGTCATCACCGGGCCGCGCCAGTAGCGCTGTTCCGCCGCCGGCGCTGCACCGAAGAACTGCACGCGTAGGGCGGGCGTATCGTCGGCCATCAGGTCCAGCCACTGGTCCGGCTCCATCGTGTCGGACAGCCCCGGCGTGCCGACGGCGCGATCGGGAATGCCCCACAACGGCGTAGCCAGGCGCGGGAACAGCCAGAAGCAGGCCAGCGCCAGTGGCAGGCCGATCAGCAGCAGTCGGCCAACGCCATGCAGCTGTCCGCGCAGCGGCACCGGCGCGCTATGGCCTTCGCCCTGGGCCAGGCGCTGCAGCGCCAGCAGGCCGGTGATGCCGGCCAGTGCTGCCAGCGCGGTGGTCACCGGCCCCTGGTCGAGCAGGAAGGCGGCAAACGGTGCGAACAGGGCGAAGCCGATCAGGCTGCGCGCATCACGCAGGCTGCGCAGCTCGCTGGACTTGATCGCCAGCATCGCCGCCAGCAGCGCGCAGCCGGTGTCGCGGCCGGGGCGCATGGCGCCCATCTGCCAGACGATGGCGCCCAGCATGGCCAGCACCAGCAGCACGCGCACCGGCATCGGCAGTACACGCCGCTGCGACAGCAGAGCGGTCAGCACGGCGGCGCCGGCAAACAGCGCGGCCAACAGCGTGGGCAACTGCAGCAGCAGCGGCAGCAGGGCCAGCGCCGCACTGGCCAGCGTCCAGGAGCGCGCGTTGCGGTCGATCAGGGGCGCGGTGTCAGTCATGCGGCAACAGGGCCAGTGCGCGCAGGCACAGATGGTGGTGGCTGGCGCCCTGACCGGGGCCGAGCGCGGGCTGGCCGGGCAGCAGCAGGGTATAGCGGCGTCCTTCGCGTTCGGCCAGGTCGACCCAGCGCGCCAGCCGCGTAATGCGCGCTTCGCCGGCCATCGGTGCCAGGGCGCGCCAGTCCAGCATCACCTCGATGCCGACCGGCTTTTCGTATTCGCGTACCAGCAGGCTGTCGCGCCGCGCCGAATGTTTCCACGCGATGCTGCGCGGTGGGTCACCGGCGCGGTACGGGCGCAGCTGGTGCAGTTCCTCACCGCTGGCGTGGGCGCGGGTGTGCAGCGGGTCGCTGCCGCGCTCGGGCAGGGCCGGGCCCTGTGCTTCGGCGTGGGGATAGACCAGCAGCGGTTGTTCGGGCCAGACCCACGACCAGGCCCGCACCAGGCCCAGCGGCTGGGTGCTGGACAGGCGCACGCGTGGCAGGTCCAGCCAGCCGCGCCGCTGCGTGGGTACATCCAGTCCCACTTCGCCGCGGCCCTGCGCCGGCAGGTCGGTCCAGGCCTGGCTGTCGCCCAGTTGCAGGTGCAGACCGTGGCGCGCACGCGGGTCGCGCACGGAAAGATCGATGCGCAGCCGCAGCGGTTGCCCGGCTGCAACCGGCTCGGCGGCGATCGCATCGACCTGCACGCCAGACAGCTGCAGGTGCGCGGCAATCGCGCTGGCCACCGCGGCTGCTGCCAGCAGCAGGGCCAGCAGCAGCGCAGGGTTGTTGTTGTAATTCAGTGCGCCCAGCAGCATGGCCGCCAACAGGGTGGCCACGAACAGGCCGAAACGCGTGGGCAGCACGTAGATGCGGCGGCGGTCCAGTCGCTGCGGCAATGCCTCCGGCGTGCGTGGGCGCGCCAGCAACTGCAGCCGTGCCCAGCGCGAGGAGACGTTCAATCGACCGCTACCGTCTGCAGGATCGCCCGCGCCAGGGCCGGGCCGGCGCTGGATTCGGCTTCGCCCACCAAGCGGTGGCCGGCGACCGCGACGAACAGGGTCTGCACGTCTTCGGGCACCACATGGCCGCGGCCCAGCAGCAAGGCATGCGCCTTGGCCGCGCGCAGCAGGGCCAGGCCGGCGCGCGGTGACAGGCCCACGCGCACGCCGGCATGCTGGCGGCTGCGGGTCAGCAGCGCCTGCACGTAATCCACCAGCGCATCGCTCACATGGATCTGGCTGACCGCTTCGCGCAATTGCCGCACCTGGTTGTCATCCAGCTGCGGCACCGCACGTGCAATCAGGTCGCGGCGGTCGGTGCCGCGCAGCAGCTCGCGCTCGGCCTGCGGGCTGGGATACCCCATGGCCAGGCGCAGCAGGAAGCGGTCCAGCTGCGAATCGGGCAACGGGAACGTGCCCGACAGATCCACCGGGTTCTGCGTGGCGATCACGAAGAACGGGTCCGGCAGGGTATGCGTCTGCCCGTCCAGCGTGACCTGCTGTTCGGCCATGGCTTCCAGCAGGGCGCTCTGCGTGCGCGGCGGCGCGCGGTTGATCTCATCGGCCAGCAGCACATGGGTGAACACCGGGCCGGGATGGAACTGGAACTGGCGGCTGCTGGCGTCGTACACCGATACGCCCAGCACATCGGCGGGCAGCAGGTCGGAGGTGAACTGCACGCGCTGGAAGCCCAGCCCCAGGCTGCTGGCCAATGCGTGCGCCAGCGTGGTCTTGCCCAAGCCGGGCAGATCCTCGATGAGCAGATGGCCGCCGGAAAGCAGGGCAACGAAGGCCAGGCGCACCTCCTGCACCTTGCCCAGCACCAGCGCGTTGACCTGGTCCTGTGCATTGCGCAGGGCCTGTCGCAGTTGATCGGTTAGCATGCTGGGCATGGGGGACGAAGCTGTCATGATCGTCTCACGTTCGGGAACCCATCGATTCTATCCATAGAGCAATGCAGGGCGAACAGCGCGCACGCACGATATTTGTCTGGTTATGGACGCTCGTCACAGCGGCCAAGCTGGTCGTGGCCGCACGGCTGCCCCTGTTCGTCGATGAAGCGTTCTATTGGCAGGAGGGCCAGCACCTTGCGGCCGCCTATTCCGATCTGCCCGGCCTGACCGCGTGGCTGGCGCGGTTGGGCGTGGAAATCGGCGGCCATCATGTGCTGGCGCTGCGCCTGCCGTTCCTGGCCATCGGCGCGTTGCTGCCGTTGCTGGTTTCGCGCGTGGCCACGCGCTGGTTCGGCGCAGTGGCCGGTTGGCAGGCCGGCAGCCTGACCTTGTTGATGCCGTTGTCGGCCACGCTGGGCCTGCTGGCCGTGCCCGATGTGCCGATGGCGCTGGCGGCAGTGCTGTGCCTGGACGCCGGTGCGCGCCTGCTGCGCAATGTCGATGCCTCTTCGGCGGTGAAGCTGGGCCTGGGTCTGCTGATCGGCGCACTCAGCCACTACCGCTTCATCGGTGTCATCGGTGTGGGTTTCATTGCCCTGCTGGCGCTGCCGCAGGGGCGGCGGATGCTGGCCGACCCGCGCGTTTGGGTGGCGCTGGCGGTGGGCGTGCTGGCCTGGCTGCCGCTGCTGGCCTGGAATGCCGACAACCACGATGCCGGCCTGAAGTTCCAGGTGGTGGAGCGCCATCCCTGGGCATTCGAGTGGCGCGGGCTGTGGTTCCTGGTGATCCAGCCGATGCTGGTCACGCCCATCCTGTGCATTGCCATGTGGAAGGTGGCGCTGGCGGGTACCCGCAGCGGTGGCGGCGCGCGCGTGCAGTGGCGCTACTTCGGCCTGGTGGGCGGCGTATCCACGCTGGGCATCTTCGTGCTCGGCTTCTTCACCGATGTGGAGCGCATCAGTTTCCACTGGCCGCTGCCGGGCTACCTGGCCCTGCTGGTGGCGGTGCCGGTAGTGCTCAACGGCTGGCCGCGCGGCCTGCGCCGCACCGGCTGGTGGCTGGCGGGCGCAGGCATGGTGCTGGCGTTCTCCTATTACCTGATGGCGTCCTCGCCGGGCCTGCGCGAACAGCTGGCGGGCAACAAGTACTACCCGCGCAATTTCGCCGGCTGGCAGCCGCTGGCGGCGGCGGTGCGCGAAGAACTGGCACAGATGCCGGAAGGCACCCGGGTGCTGGCCGGCAACTTCAAGGTCGGCGCCGAGCTGGGCTTCCAGCTTGGCGATGGTGATATCGCGGTGCTGCCGCATCCGCTCAACGACAAGCATGGGCGCAGTGCGCAGCTGGCACAGTGGCAGTTGCTGCATGAAGGGGAGCGGCAGCAGCCCATGCTGCTGGTGCTGTCGCCCAGCGACCAGCGTTACCGCGATCTGCTGCAGCGTTACCACGCGGTGTGCGAACAGGTGGGGCCGTTGCCGCCGCCACGCGTGGTCAGCAGCGATCACGGCTTCCAGCGCTTCCTGTTGTTCCGCCTGCCGGCGCAGCGCGTGGACGCGCCGTGCGTGACCCCGGCGATGGCCTGGCTGGATGCGCCGTCCAATGGTGATGTCGTTTCCGGCACGCTTGCGGTGAAGGGCTGGGCCTTCAAGGACGGTGTCGGCCTGTCGCGGGTGGAAGTGTTGCTGGATGGCCAATCGCTGGGCGATGCCCGCTATGGCCGCGAATTCGATATCCGCGCGGCCTGGCCGGGCACCAACGATCCCAGCCACCCGCACGTAGGCTTCGATGCCAGCGTGGATACGCGCGCGCTGGCGCCCGGCCGGCATTGGCTGGGCCTGCGCCTGCATGGCCGCGACGGCAGCGTGGAGCAATGGCAGGAACAACCGTTCGAGGTCGCCCCGTAACGCGCAATGTCCAGCGCGCTCGACCGCCTGGTGCGTAGAGTCGAGCTTGCTCGACTGCCGGGTACATTCAGTCGAGCAAGCTCGACTCTACCAAGGCGGGGTCACGGCACGGCGAAGCCGGCCTTCCGCAGCAGCCCGCACAGGGCGATCAGGGGCAGGCCGACCAGCGCGGTGGGGTCGCGGTTGTCGATCGCCTCGAACAGGCTGATGCCCAGCCCTTCGCACTTGAAGCTGCCGGCGCAGTCCAGCGGCTCCTCGGCCGCCACGTAGCGGGCGATCTCGTCCTGGTTGAGAACGCGGAAGCGGACCTCGGTCACGTCCACGGCTGCCAAGCTGTCTCCTTCACATGTGAGACTGACGGCGGTATGGAAGCGCACGGTCTTTCCGGACATGGCGGCCAACTGCACGCAGGCGGCGTCCACCGTGCCCGGCTTGCCCAGCGGCAGGCCGTCCAGGTCGGCCACCTGGTCCGAACCGATCACCCAGGCAGCGGGGTGGCGTGCGGCCACCTCAGCGGCCTTGGCGGCGGCCAGGCGCACCGCCAGCGCTGCCGGTGCCTCGCCGGCGCGCGGTGTCTCGTCCACATCCGGGCGTGCGCAGTCGAAGGGCAGGCCCAGCCGTTGCAGCAGGTCGCGGCGGTAGCGGGAGGTGGAGGCCAGCAGCAGGGCGGACATGCGATAATTCCGGGGCAGGGCGGGGCAGTCTGGCCCGGCGTGAAGGCCCGCAGCAAGCCCCGCCCGGCGGGGTATTTGACAGCGGGCGGGCTGATCCTTAGTATTCAGCGGCTTATGTCCGCGAACGTGCCCGAAACGCTGGATGCTTGGCGGATGGTTGTAGCGCGCAGGCGCTTCGACGGCCAGGTCTCTTTGGCTGAATTGACCCGCCTGCAGGGCTTGGTCGCCGATACCGACGGTGAGTGCAGTTACTCGCTTGAGTTCGGTCGCGACGAGGTCTTGCGGGTATCCTATGTGGAACTGACCATCGATACCGCGTTGCCGCTGACCTGTCAGCGCAGCATGCAGCGATTCCTGTTGCCGGTGAAGATGACCCAGAGGCTTGGCCTGATCCGCGACGAGGACGAGGAATCGTCCCTGCCGGAAGAGTACGAAGCGTTGCTGGTGCCGGAAGATGGCCAGCTGCGGCCGCTGGACCTGGTCGAAGACGAGTTGGTGCTGGCGGTGCCGGTGGTGCCGTTGTCGCCCGACGGTGAAGCCGTCGACCAGGACTGGGCACCAAGCGAAGAAGAAACGAAGAAAGCCAACCCGTTTGCGGCGTTGGCGGCCCTGAAGAAAGAATAGAAGCATTAGCAGCCGGATTGTCGTCGGCGGCTGCGGCGAAAGCGAAAGTGTGCTGGGCGCTGGCGTCCTGCGCGACGATACGACGAAGCAAAAACGAACCGAGTTTGGAGCAATCCCATGGCTGTCCAGAAATCCCGTGTCACCCCGTCCCGCCGCGGTATGCGCCGTGCGCATGACGCCCTGAGCGCCAAGCAGCTGTCGACCGACCCGACCACCGGCGAAGTGCACCTGCGTCACCACATCACTGCTGACGGTTTCTACCGCGGCAAGAAGGTCATCCAGACCAAGACCTCGGCCGTCGAAGAAGATTGATGTGCCGGGAAGGCCGCTGCCTGCGGGCAGCGGCCTTCGCCTTTCTTCCCGGGTGTGCCGGTGATCGGCGGCCCGCGCAACAGGAAACATGATGAGCAAGCGGATCTACTCGAGGATCGCGGGCACCGGCAGCTATTTGCCGGAAAAAGTCCTGACCAATGCCGACCTGGAAAAAATGGTCGAAACCTCGGACGAGTGGATCCAGACGCGCACCGGTATCCGCGAACGGCACATTGCTGCCGAAGGCGAAACCACCAGCGATCTCGGCTACAAGGCCGCGCTGCGTGCGCTCGAAGCGGCCGGCATCGATGCCAGCCAGCTCGACATGATCGTGGTGGGTACCACCACGCCTGACCTTATTTTCCCGTCCACCGCGTGCCTGATCCAGGCCAAGCTCGGTGCATCGGGTTGCCCCGCTTTCGACGTGAACGCCGCCTGCTCGGGCTTCGTGTTCGCGCTCAGCGTGGCCGACAAATTCATCCGTTCCGGTGATGCCCGCCATGTGCTGGTGATCGGTACGGAAACCCTGACCCGCATCGTTGACTGGGAAGACCGCACCACCTGCGTGCTGTTCGGCGATGGCGCCGGCGCGGTCGTGCTCAAGGCCGACGAAGAGACCGGCATCCTCAGCACCCACCTGCATTCGGACGGCAGCAAGAAAGAGCTGCTGTGGAACCCGGTGGGCGTGTCGGTCGGTTTCAAGGGCGGCGCCAACGGCGGCGGCACCATCAACATGAAGGGCAACGACGTGTTCAAGTACGCCGTGAAGGCGCTGGACTCGGTCGTGGACGAAACCCTGGAGGCCAATGGCCTGGACAAGTCCGACCTGGATTGGCTGATTCCGCACCAGGCCAACCTGCGCATCATCGAAGCCACGGCCAAGCGCCTGGACATGTCGATGGACCAGGTGGTGGTCACCGTCGATCGCCACGGCAACACCTCCTCGGCCTCGGTGCCGCTGGCGCTGGACGCCGCCGTGCGTTCGGGCAAGGTCGAGCGCGGCCAGCTGCTGCTGCTGGAAGCCTTCGGTGGCGGCTTCACGTGGGGTTCGGCTCTGCTGCGCTATTGATAGCGTCAGTTACGACAACGTGAATCTGTCGTTACGGCCCCTCTGGGGCCGTAACGCGTTTAGGAGAACCGTCATGGTTGAGCCCATCGTGATTGAAGGGCAGCGTGCCTGGCTGAAGCAGTACGGCAAGGGAAGCCGCGCACTGGCCCTGGGCCTGCTGAACTTTGTCGCCCATCGTTTCCAGCTGGACGCGCTGCGCCCGCCGCCGCACCGTGGCGGTGATGCCGCCCGCGAAACCGAAGCGCGCCGCCTGGGCGAACTGCATGCGCAGGGCGTCAACGTGCCCGAAGTGATCGGCAGCGGCCACGCCGCGCTGGTGATCGGCGACAACGGCAGCTCCTTCAATACCTGCCTGCGCGAGGCCGACGCGGCCGGTCGCGACCGCCTGGTGGCCGCGGCCATGCATGCGCTGGCCGAGGCACATGCGCGCGGGGCCTATTTCGGCCAACCGCTGCCGCGCAATCTCACCTGGGACGGGCAGAAGGTTGGCTTCATCGATTTCGAGGAAGACCCGCTGGAAGTGATGGACCTGGCCGAGGCACAGGCCCGCGACTGGCTGATGTTCGGCTACGGCGTGGCCAAGTACTACGGCGAACGCCCCGAACGCCTGCAGGCGATGATGGCCGAGGCCATGAACAGCGTGCAGGAGCCGGTGCGCGCCCATGTGCATTCGGTCAGCGGGCGCCTGCAGGGGCTGGCCCGGGTCTGCATGAAGATGGGGCGCTCGGCGCGCGCGTTGGCGCATTCGATCTTCATCACCCATGGCGCCACCACGCTGGGCCTGATCATGGTGGCGGGGCTGTGCATGGACTTCTTCGCCGACGGCGAACTGGACATCCTGCAGCTGTTCTGCTGAAGGCGGGCAGGGGTCAGGGCCCTTTTCCGGAGGAAAAGGGATCCGACCCCGCCATTGCTCCATACGCCGTGCATACGCGCACGTACAGACGGCACGGGGAATTCACCCTTATCATGGCCCGCTTCGATTGCAACAAGCGGATGACCGCGTGACCGTATCCACCCTCGCTTTTGTCTTCCCCGGTCAGGGCTCGCAGTCCGTGGGCATGCTGGCCGAACTGGCCGAGCTGCACCCGCAGGTGCGTGAAGCCTTCACCGAAGCATCCGATGGTGCCGGTGTCGACCTGTGGGCGCTGTCCCAGGGCGGCCCGGAGGAAATGCTCAACCGTACCGAATACACCCAGCCGGCGCTGCTGGCCGCGAGCATCGGCGCATGGCGCGCCTGGCATGCCGTGGGCGGTCCGCGTCCGTCGGTGCTGGCCGGCCACAGCCTGGGCGAATACACCGCACTGGTCGCCGCCGGCGCGCTGAGCCTGCACGATGGCGCCCACCTGGTGCGCCTGCGTGGCCAGCTGATGCAGGAAGCCGCGCCGGCCGGCGTGGGCGCCATGGCCGCCGTGCTGGGCGCCGAAGACCAGCTGGTGCTGGACGTCTGCGCCGAAGCTGCGGGCAGCCAGGTGGTGGTGCCGGCCAACTTCAATTCGCCGGGCCAGATCGTGATCGGTGGCGACGCCGATGCGGTGGACCGCGCGTTGGCGCTGCTGGCCGAAAAGGGCGTGCGCAAAGCGGTCAAACTGGCCGTCAGCGTCCCCTCGCACACCCCGCTGATGCGCGAAGCCGCCAACCGCCTGGCCGAAGTGATGGCCGGTCTGTCCTGGCAGGCGCCGCAGCTGCCGGTGGTGCAGAACGTCGATGCCAAGGTGCACGACGGCGTCGATGCCATCCGTACCGCACTGGTGCAGCAGCTGTACCAGCCGGTGCAGTGGACCGGCTGCGTGCAGGCCCTGGCCGCCCGTGGCATCACCCAGATCGCCGAGTGCGGCCCGGGCAAGGTGCTGACCGGCCTGGTCAAGCGCATCGACAAGACCCTTGATGGTCGCTCGCTGGCTACCCCGGGCGATTTCGAAACCGCCCGCGAGACGTGGTCGGCCTGATCCCCCTGTTCCTGCCGACCGTGCCGGTGGCCGCTGCAAGCGGCACGGGTGCGGCGGCCGCCCCAGCCTGAGGAAAACATCATGAGCAAGCCCCTGCAGGGTGAAATCGCACTGGTCACCGGCGCCAGCCGTGGCATTGGTGCCGCCATCGCCGATCTGCTGGCCGCCCAGGGCGCCACCGTCATCGGCACCGCCACCACCGAATCCGGCGCCGCCGCGATCGGTGAGCGCCTGGCCGCCCACGGTGGCCACGGCCGCGCCCTGAACGTGACCGATGCGGCCGCGCTGGACAGCGTGCTGGACGGCATCGCCAAGGAATTCGGCGCGATCTCGATCCTGGTCAACAACGCCGGCATCACCCGCGACAACCTGCTGATGCGCATGAAGGACGAGGACTGGGCGTCGATCATCGACACCAACCTCACCAGCGTGTTCCGCACCAGCAAGGCCGTCATGCGCGGCATGATGAAGGCGCGCAAGGGCCGCATCATCAACATCGCCTCGGTGGTGGGCGTGACCGGCAATGCCGGCCAGGCCAACTATGCCGCCGCCAAGGCCGGCATCATTGGTTTCAGCAAGTCGCTGGCCAAGGAAATCGGCTCGCGCGGCGTCACCGTGAACGTGGTTGCGCCCGGCTTCATCGACACCGACATGACCAAGGCGCTGCCGGAAGAAGCACGCACCGCCCTGATCAACGACATCGCCCTCGAACGCCTGGGTTCGCCGGAAGACATCGCCCATGCGGTGGCCTTCCTGGCCAGCCCGGCGGCCGGCTACATCACCGGCGAAACCCTCCATGTGAACGGCGGCATGTACATGCCGTAAGCAAGGGGCGCAGGGATTGCGCCGCAAGTGGTTGATCTGCGAGGATTTTTGCTGCAATGCAAGGTCGCGCCGGTTTCCACTACACTATCCCACGGCCATCGCCTTTGATGGCGACCATTTTTGAACCACAACTCCATCTGGAGCGAGATCCCATGAGCACCATCGAAGAACGCGTCAAGAAAATCGTCATCGAACAGCTTGGCGTCAAGGAAGAAGAAGTCACCAACAGCGCATCGTTCGTCGATGACCTGGGCGCTGACTCGCTGGACACCGTCGAGCTGGTGATGGCCCTGGAAGAAGAGTTCGAGTGCGAAATCCCGGACGAAGAAGCCGAGAAGATCAGCACCGTGCAGGCTGCCATCGACTACATCAAGGCCCACGTCAAGGCCTGATGTCAGACGGCCGTGCGCGTGCGGGCTCCTGCTCGCCGCGCACCGCACCCCATGGGGCCGCAGTTGCGGCCCCGTGTGTTTGAGCATCACATCGAAGCAAACCGTGTTAACCGTCGAAAACGTGCGGGTCAGGAGAATCAGCAATGAAGCGTCGCGTCGTCGTAACCGGCCTGGGTATCGTCTCGCCGTTGGGCAATGATCTGGCCAGCAGCTGGGAAGGCATCACCCAAGGTCGTTCGGGCATCGGTCCGCTGACCAACGTTTCTGATGCCTACCTGGAACGGTTCACCACCAAGATTGCAGGTGAGGTCAAGGGCTTTGACATCACCGCCGACAACCCGTTGTTCGGCAAGTACCGGGTCAGTGGCAAGGATGCCAAGAAGATGGACCCGTTCATTCATTACGGCCTGGGCGCTTCGTTCATGGCCCTGCACGATTCGGGCCTGGAAATCACCGAAGCCAACGCCGAGCGCGTGGGCGCCATCGTCGGCGCCGGCATCGGCGGCCTGCTGGGCATCGAAGAGCAGACCATCGAATTCCACGAGGGCAAGAAGATCTCGCCCTTCTACGTGCCCAAGACCATCATCAACATGCTGCCGGGCCAGCTGAGCATCATCGCCGGGCTGAAGGGCCCGTCGTTCTCGGCCGTGTCCGCCTGCGCGACCTCGAATCATTCGATCGGTACCGCGATGCGCATGATCCAGTACGGCGATGCCGACGTGATGGTGGTCGGTGGCGCCGAGCGTGGCTCCTCGCCGACCGCGCTGGGCGGCTTCTGCGCCATGAAGGCCATGAGCACCCGCAACGATGCCCCGCAGCAGGCCTCGCGCCCGTGGGACAAAGACCGCGACGGCTTCGTGCTGGGCGACGGTGCCGGCATCCTGATCCTGGAAGAGTACGAGCACGCCAAGGCGCGTGGCGCGAAGATCTACTGTGAGCTTGCCGGCTTCGGCGCCAGCTCCGACGCGTACCACATGACCGCCCCGGCCGAGAACGGCGAAGGCGCAGCGCGCTGCATGACCATGGCACTGAAGGACGCCGGCGTGACCCCGGACCAGGTCGGTTACCTCAACGCCCACGGCACCTCCACGCCGCTGGGCGACCTGGGCGAAACCATGGCCATGAAGACCGCCTTCGGTGACCACGCCTACAAGATGATGGTCAGCTCCACCAAGTCGATGACCGGCCACCTGCTGGGTGCCGCCGGCGGCGTGGAAGCGATCTTCTCGGTGATGGCGCTGCAGGACAACATCATTCCGCCGACCATCAACCTGGAACAGCCGGGCGAAGGCTGCGACCTGGACTACGTGCCCAACGAAGCACGCCAGGCCAAGGTGGACGTGGTGATGTCCAACGGCTTCGGCTTCGGCGGCACCAACGGCACGCTGATCTTCAAGCGCGTCTGACCGGCGCGCGGTAGAGTCGACCGTTGCTCGACTCCGCCGTTGTGTAGAGTCGAGCCATGCTCGACTTCGCCGTTGTGTAGAGTCGAGCCATGCTCGACTTCGCCGTTGTGTAGAGTCGAGCCATGCTCGACTTCGCCGTTGTGTAGAGTCGAGCCATGCTCGACTTCGCCGTTGTGTAGAGTCGACCGTTGGTCGACTGAACGTGCAATCCAGTCGAGCATGGCTCGACTCTACATGCGAAGAAGCCGCCGCAAGGCGGCTTCCGTGCATCTGAACCCCTGAACTGGCCGCCATGACCCACGCACCGCTGATCCACCCGCTGCCGCACCCGATCGACCTGCTGGCCGTGCAGCAGCATGCCCCCGCGCGCTTCCCGCTGCTGATGGAATCCACCGCCTCGGGTACCGCGCAGGGGCGCTGGAGCCTGCTGCTGGCCGCGCAGGGCGACCAGCTGCGGCTGGATGCCGATGGCCAGGTGCGTGACCAGCACGATGCGGTGCAGCCGGGCACCTTCCTGCAGGTGCTCGACCGCGCCTGGCAGGCCGAGCGCTTGCCGCACGACGGCAGCCATAGCCTGCCGTTCCGCGGCGGTTGGGCGTTGATGCTGGACTACGAAGTGGCCAGCCAGATCGAACCGGTGCTGCCAACGCGCGCGCGCGACGATGGCCGCCCCACCGCGCTGGCACTGCGCTGCCCGGCCGCGCTGCTGCACGACCACGAAGCGAACGCCAGTTTCGTCATTGCCGAGGCTGATCAGCAGGCCCTGCTGGACGCGCTGGTGGCACAGGCCGCGGCCGCGCTGCCCGAAGCCGGGCAGGGCTGGCAGCCGCCGCAGTCGGTGGGCGAAGACCCGCCGCAGCGCTTCACCGACGGCGTGCGCCGGGTGATCGATTACCTGCGCGCCGGCGATGTGTTCCAGGTGAACCTGTCGCGCCGCTGGAGCGCGCAGTTCGCCGCGCCGGTCAGCCCGCAGGCGCTGTACGCACAGCTGCGTCGTGCCAACCCGGCACCGTTTGCCGGGCTGTTCAGTGCGCACGGCCGCCATGTGGTCAGCTCATCGCCGGAGCGCCTGGTATCGGTGCACGCCGGTCAAGCGCAGACCCGGCCGATTGCCGGCACCCGCCCGCGCTTCGAAGGCGACGACGATGCCGCGCGCATCCAGGAACTGGTCGGCCACCCCAAGGAGCGCGCCGAGCACGTGATGCTGATCGACCTGGAGCGCAACGACCTGGGGCGCATCTGCCTGCCCGGCACGGTGGTGGTCGATGAACTGATGACGGTGGAGAGCTATGCCCATGTGCACCACATCGTCAGCAACGTCAGCGGCCATCTGCGCCCTGACGTCACCCCGGGCGACGTGATCGCCGCCACCTTCCCCGGCGGCACCATCACCGGCTGCCCGAAGGTGCGCTGCATGCAGATCATCAGCGAGCTGGAACAGGTGCCGCGCGGGGCCTACACCGGCGCCTTCGGCTGGCTGAATCGCGATGGCGACCTGGACCTGAACATCCTGATCCGCACCGCCGAAGTGGACGGCAGCGAGGTCAGCTTCCGTACCGGCGCCGGCATCGTGGTCGATTCGGACCCGGACAAGGAACTGGACGAGACCCGCGCCAAGGCCCGCGGCCTGCTGCGTGCCCTGGGCCAGCAGGGCTGACCGGCCGGGGTCAGATCCCTCGCGCGGCGCGCGAGGGCTCTGACCCCGGGGCTACCGATCCTGGTGGGTGCCGACCGTTGGTCGGCACTGGCACACACCCCCATCATGACCCCGCGCCACCGGGCACGGTATCCTGCACGGCGGAATCGCATTCAGAGGTAGTCCATGGCGGGAGCCAAGCGCGGGTGTCTGTTCGTGGTAACGCTGCTGCTGGTGCTGGCCGCCGTGCTGGTCGGTGTGGGCGCGTGGTTCTTCCACCAGCAGAGCCAGTTCGCCGATCAGCCGATCAGCCCGTCCACCGACAGCGTGGTCATCGCCAGCGGCGACGGCCTGAACAGCGTGCTGCGCAAGCTGCGCGACGCCGGGGTGGACGAAGGCCAGGACACCCAGTGGCAGCTGCTGGCGCGCCAGCTTGATGCCGCCGGCAAGCTGAAGGTGGGCGAGTACGCGCTGGACAACCGCCTGACCCCGCGCGAGCTGCTGCTGCGCATGCGTGCGGGCAAGGTGCTGCAGCACCGCGTCACGATCGTCGAAGGCTGGAACATCCGCCAGGTACGTGCCGCGCTCAAGCGCGCCGAACCGCTGCTGCACACCACCGATACCCTGGATGACGCTGCCCTGATGCAGCGCCTGGGCTTCGGCGGGCAGCATCCGGAGGGCCGCTTCCTGCCGGAAACCTATGTTTACCAGCGTGGCGACAGCGACCTGGACGTGCTCAAGCGTGCGCATGCGGCGATGGAAAAAGCCCTGGACGAAGCCTGGGAAAGCCGCGCGCCGGATCTGCCGATCAACACGCCCTACGAGCTGCTGACCCTGGCCTCGATCATCGAAAAGGAAACCGCGCTGGCCAGCGAGCGGCCGCAGATTGCCGGGGTGTTCATGCGCCGCCTGAAGATCGGCATGCGCCTGCAGACCGACCCGACGGTAATCTACGGCATCGGCACGGCCTACGACGGCAACATCCGCCGCCGCGACCTGACCACCGACACGCCCTACAACACCTACACGCGTGCCGGGCTGACGCCCACCCCGATCGCCATGCCCAGCCGCGATGCGCTGATGGCCGCCGCGCAGCCCGCACCGGGCGATGCGCTGTACTTCGTCGCCGTGGGCGACGGCAGCGGCGCGCACGTGTTTTCGCCCAGCCTGGACCAGCACAACGCCGCCGTAGCCCGCTACCTGCAGCAGCTGCGCCAGCAACGTTCCAAGGAGACCCCGGCGCAATGAGTTCCGCGCTGCTTCGCCACCCGCGTTTCGTCAGCCTGGAAGGCGGCGAGGGCGCGGGCAAGACCACTGCCATCAACGCCATCCGTGATTGCCTGCGCCGCCATGGCCACGAGGTGGTGCTTACCCGCGAACCGGGCGGCACGCCGCTGGCCGAGCGTATCCGCGGCCTGGTGCTGAAGCCCGACGCCGAGATCGCCGCCGAACCGCTCAGTGCCGAGGCCGAACTGCTGCTGGTGTTCGCTGCGCGTGCCCAGCACGTGCGCCAGGTGATCCAGCCGGCACTGCAGCGCGGTGCTTACGTGCTCAGTGATCGCTTCACCGATTCCAGCTACGCCTACCAGGGCGGTGGCCGCGGCCTGGACCCGCAGTGGATTGCCGATCTGGAGCGCCGCGCGGTGGGCCTGCTGCCGGGCCTGACCCTGCTGCTGGATGTGGACGTGGCCGTGGGCCGCGCCCGCGCCAATGGCCGCGATCTGTGGCCGGACCGCATCGAAAGCGAGCAGGACGATTTCTTCCAGCGCGTGCGCGAAGTGTTCCGCAGCCGCGCCCAGCAGGATCCGCAGCGCTTCGCCCTGGTCGATGCCGGCCAGGTGCAGGAACGCGTGGCCGCCGATGTGGTGGCGCGCGTAGAGCAGTGGCTGCAGGCGGGGCAGGGCGCATGAGCACCTTCTCGCCCTGGCAGCAGCGCGCCTTCGACCAGACCGTGGCCGCGCTCGATGCCGACCGCCTGGGCCATGGCCTGTTGATCTGCGGCCCGGCCGGGCTGGGCAAGCGCGAAGTGGCGCTGGCCCTGGCCGACCATGTGCTGGCCCGCGGTGATGCGGGCCACGCGGCACGCACGCGCCAGTTGATTGCCGCCGGCACCCACCCGGATCTGCAACTGGTCAGCTTCATTCCGAACAAGAGCGGCGACAAGCTGCGCACCGAGATCGTGATCGAGCAGGTGCGCGAGATCACCAACAAGCTGGCGCTGACCCCGCAGTACGGCGTGGCCCAGGTGGTGATCGTCGATCCGGCGGATGCGATCAACCGTTCGGCCGCCAACGCGCTGCTGAAAACGTTGGAAGAGCCGCAGCCCGGACGTTACCTGTGGCTGATCAGCAGCGACCCGGCGCGCCTGCCGCAGACCGTGCGCAGCCGTTGCCAGCGTCTGGAATTCAAGCTGCCGCCGCATGACGAAGCCTTGGCCTGGTTGCTGCAGCAGGGCCACAGCGAAGCGGCCGCGCGCGAAGCGCTGGAGGCCGCGCGTGGCCATCCCGGCCAGGCCGACAACTGGCTGCGCGAAGGCGGCCTGAGCCTGCGCCGCGAAGTGGGGCGCGAGCTGGAACAGCTGGCCGCCGGCAGGACCGGTGCGGTGGAGCTGGCGCAGAAATGGTGTGGCGATGACAACGCGGCCCTGCGCCTGCGCTTCGCTGCCGATCTGGCGCTGGCCCAGGCCAGCACCGACGCCTTGACCACGCCGGAGCGATTGCACAAGCTTGCAGCTTGGTTCGATGCGGCCAATCGCACCCGCGACCTGCTGCGCACCACGGTGCGTGCGGATCTTGCGGTGGTCGAGCTGCTGCTGGCCTGGAACAAAGTCAACGAGCGGCCTGCCGCAAGGGGTAACCGATGAGTGCCAGCAACGCCCGCCAGGGCATCCTGTCCCTGGCCGTGAAGGACAAGGCCGCGCTGTACAGCGCGTACATGCCATTCGTGAAGAACGGCGGCATCTTCGTGCCCACGCCCAAGCGCTACTTCCTGGGCGACGAAGTCTTCCTGCTGCTGACCCTGCCCGATTCCAGCGAACGCCTGCCGGTGGCCGGCAAAGTGATCTGGGTCACCCCGGCCGGTGCACAGGGCAACCGCACCGCCGGCATCGGCGTGCAGCTGGCCGACGGCCAGGAAGGCGAGGCCGTGCGCCACAAGATCGAAACCCTGTTGGCCGGCCTGACCAGCTCGGACAAGCCCACCCACACCATGTAAGGCGCCGAACCTCGAAGCACCCGAGATCCCGCCCCTTCGTAGAGTCGAGCTTGCTCGACTGCTCCTCCAATGTAGAGTCGAGCCATGCTCGACTGCAGCTCGACGACAGGCCTGAAAAAGCCCCGAGAACACAAATGTGAAAAAGTGTTGACGGCCTCAAAAAAGCCCCTATAATGAGCGGCTCAGCAACACACCGGGCGGTTAGCTCAGCGGTAGAGCATTGCCTTCACACGGCAAGGGTCACAGGTTCGATCCCTGTACCGCCCACCATGTTGCAGAACGAAAAAAGCCTCCAGCAATGGGGGCTTTTTTGTTGGCTGTGATTCGGGTGAGCAGGGATGGGTCGTGTGCGCTCACTTCAGAGGCCCTGTCGTTCCAAGCTCTTGCCGCTCAAAGAACGAGTGGCGTAGATTCGATGGACGCACACCCTGTGCCTTTATCAGGAGGGGCCATGGGACGTCCCGGATTTTTTGCATGTACGCGGATCTGCGTCGTAGCCGTCATGTCAGTGATCACTGTTGCTGGCTGCACATCATCGACTGACATGGGTTCTCCCACCTCTGTGGAAGCGAACAAGAGCCGAGGAGTGAACGAAATGCTTGATGAAATCTATGCGTCCAAGAAGCCGGTTCGCTTCGAGCAGTTGGACGTAAGTGCGATCGTCAGTCGCTATCTGCCGTTGGGGACGCCGCGCGCTGATGTACTGGCCGCGATGGGGGCGCAGCCCGGAGCCAAGATCATCGAGGATTCGCCCGCGACGTTGATCGTTCGCGACGATAGGGGCAAAGCAATGCTGGATCCGGACGCCCGCTCGGTGGTCATGACGTTCACGTTCGATAGCGCAGGCAAACTTGACCAGGTGCAAGCCGTCCATCTGAAAAATCAGTAGGAGAGCCTTCGTCATGGATGAGAAGATTGAAGTCGGATATCGCAACATCGGTAGTGTTGCAGGCAAGGACTATCATCACAAATTCATCCTTTACACGGACAAGGATGGACAACAGCACACCATCAGCGGTTGGACCGGGGAACCATCGCCGGAGCTGCCTTATGGTCGAATGCACGTAATTGCTGATCGCCGATATGACGCAGAGAATCCGGATCATCCCGCCAATATAAATGCGCACGGACAAGCTCAGTATCGAGAGCTGATCACCCGAGGAGCGGATCTGTCCGAAACCTGGAAGGTGATGGTGGCAGATGCGAAGGCGAAGAGCGATAGGTTCCCCTACGATCCTCAGTTGCAGAACTCCAACTCGCTGGCAGACAGCATCCTGCGTGATGCAAAGCTCGCAGAGCCTACTCAGGATGGTTTCGAGAAGCACTGGGCGCCAGCTTCGGGCCGAAAACTTGACGAGTCGCTAAAGCCTAAGGTGCCTGGGCTCGGGAACTCCGGCCGAACATTTAGCGAAGCCACGCAGGAGGAATTGATCGACGACCCCATGTTCCAGCGCGCATTGGCGGTCCTTGAAAAGGCAGGGCCCAAAGTGGGTGGCTACGAAAGCGATCAAGATAAGGACGTATTGCGGGAGCTCTGGCAGTCCAGGCCAACAGTCGCCAGCTGCCGGACATACATCAGATCATGCACAATCCACAGAACGGGATGACATTTGCGATCTGGCAAAGCCCCGGCAACAGTGGCGACGTCATGAGGGTCGCAGTCGATCGCGATGTTGCAACTCAGCAGCCGCTGGAAGAATCACTGACTGCGTTGAGTAATGCCAGAAGGCAGTCGCACGATATCGGGCAAGAGCAGGTGGCGCAGCAGGATCGTTCGCGCGGGCCCATGGCGTTGGGCTGATTCCTTCACCGGAAGGCGATTTTGGCGGTGCCGACTCAGATTGGCCGGCGCTCATCGCATGTCGCATTCCCCAGCTCCACCTGAACACGCTGCGCGAGCTGCCGCGCTGCGAGCAAAAGCCCATCGCGATGACCATCGCCCAGATGTTCGTGTCGCTGCCCCTGCACACGAGCGCGCTCATCGGCATGCAGCAGCTCCAGTGCGGTGGCCAGTGCCGCCAATGAGCGGCTGATTGATGCAACGCAAGGTGCAGTGAGCATCTGTGCAGCGCAGGTCTGGCCGTCCTCCGCATCGCCGGTGCGGATGGCCTGCAACTGGGCGAGGAAGAGGGATTGATCCGCGGCCGGCGTTGCGTCGCGCAACGCGCACTCGATTTCGCGGGCAATGTCATCAGGCACGTCGCTGGCGATATCGCCGATCAGCGCGTGCAGGCGGGGATGGAGGCTGGATCGATTGGTCATGGCGAAACCCTCACTGGCGCAAGGCCACCTTCTGCAAGAAAGGTGGCGGACGGTGCAGGTTGGCGTACCAAGGCAAACAAGCTTCAGGGGAGAAGAAGGCCTGGCGGATCTACTGATCCCCACGCACCGGCCGCCATTGGAGGCAGTCCGTGCATTCTCGCTGCTGCGATCAATTCCGCAGCCCCTAAGTCTTGTTTGTTTATTCGAGACGCCAATCCCGACCAAGGCAACGTGCCCCGGCAGGCCGAGCATCGGCGCGTTCCAGCACGAACGTCACTGAGGAAAGTTGCCATTCCGCGGGAGATTTCACTTCTGTGAGCATCACCACACACCACCTGCGTACGCGTTCACCAACCGCGCCCGCTCTCGTTCAACACACCACCCGCGCAACGCATCAGTACCCAGCGCCACCCGGTCGTTCGCGTCACAACCCCTAAACCCACCTTTACAACCGTTTTAAGACAGACATGTCGCGTTTGCCCCTTCGGCACGACACCCCATGCGGATAGCGTTGTCACCAGACGTTTCCAACACGCGAGGGAGTGCCGATGTCTGCCCACTACGACAGCATGGTCGATCAGTACGTAGCCTATGCGGGGGCTTCGCCCACGCGCCCCATTGAAGTGCGCACCCTGCTGCAGCTGGCCGGTCCGCTGCAGGGGCGCGATGTGCTGGACCTGGCCTGTGGCTCGGGTTACTACGGCCGCGTGCTGCTGCGCCATGGCGCGCGCAGTGCGGTGGGCGTGGACCAGTCGCAAGGCATGATCGACTTCGCCCGTGCGCTGTCGCGGCACAGCAACGACGACATGCAGTTCCACACCCGTGACGTGCTGGACATGGCCGACATCGGTACGTTCGACATCGTGGTGGCGGCCTGGCTGTTCAACTACGCAGACTGCCCGGCCACCCTGCAGGCGATGTTCGCCGCGGTGGAGCGCCACCTGAAGCCTGGCGGTCGGCTGGTGGTGCAGACCTTCAATCCCGATTACCGGCTGGCGCTGGGCGACTACGCGCAGTACGGGGTGAAAGTGCTGGAAGAACAGCCCTGGCAGGACGGCGCGCGGCTGCGCCTGCAGTTTCCCGGCACGCCGCCGGCGCAGGTCACCAACTACCGCTGGCCGCGCACGCACTACGAAGAGGCTGCGGTGCTGGCCGGTTTCGCGCGACCGCAGTGGCACGAGCCGCAGCTGGATGCCGAAGATGTGGCGCGCCACCACCTTGGCTACTGGGACGACTACGTGCACAACTGCATGTCGGTGAACCTGCTCTGCCAGCGCTGAGCGGTACCGCTCAGGACGGACGGGGGCGGGGCGCGCCGCAGGGGGTGGTTGCGACCTGCCTCCCTCCGTCCCCTTGCGTGGGCTTGGGTATGCTGGGGCGCCTTTCTGCATGTGCCTGCCATGAACGAACGACGTACCGCGCTCATTTCCGCCCTGCGCAGCGCCGGCTGCAGCGACCCGGCCAGCTGGGCCGACAGCGAACTGCGCGAAGACATTCCGCAGTTCGCCCGCTTCCTGGTGCTGCGCGACGTGCATCGGCTGGCCGACGATGTGGACTCGGCGCTGGCCGAAACACTGTTCGATCGCGACGATCTGGCCGATACCCTGCAGGCCCTGCGCAGTGCAGTGCCGGCCGCCGCGCTGGAGGCGTTCCTGCGCGCCTACGGCCAAGCCCTGGGCAACAGCTTCGTGATGGCGGTGGACGAAGGCCCGTCGATGCGCGAAGACGGCATGCCCGGGTGGGTACTGATGGAAACTGACGCAGATGACACGCCCAGCGGCCGCTTGATCCAGGGCCTGCACGAAGACTATCTGGACATCGCAACGTCCGTCACGCCGTAGTCTGCGGCGCCCGGCCGCGGCGATCCGCCGCGACGACATCAACCAATGGGCCGGAGCCAACGGCCTGCTGGCCACCCGCGCCGAATGAGGGTCAGGCCTTCAGCCAGCGTGGCGACACCGCCACGCCCAGGAAGGCCACCGCCACGCCGATGAAGGCGCCCACCAGCCCCACATGGTGGGCGGCGAAGCCGATCAGCACCGGCCCGGCCAGCACGCCGGCGTAGCCCAGCGTGGTGACCGCGGTGATCGCCACGCCCTCGGGCATGCGGGTCTGGTTGCCGGCCAGCGAGAACAGCGCCGGCACCACGTTGGCGCAGCCCAGGCCCAGCATCACGTAACCGACCAGCGAGGCCTGCCACGGCGTGACCAGGGTGAGCACCAGTACGCCCGCCGCGCCCAGCAGGCCGCCCAGTACGATGGCGCGGTGCCGCCCCAGGTGGTCCACCACGCGGTCACCGAACAGGCGCGCCACGGTCATGCTCAGGGCGAAGGCCGCATAGCCCAGGCCAGCCAGCGTCGGTGCCACGCCGCGCACATCGGTCAGCAGCAACGCGCTCCAGTCCAGCATGGTGCCTTCGGCCAGGAATGCCACGAACACCAGCACGCTGATGAACAGCACGATGCCGCGCGGCCAGGCCAGGAAGGGGCCCTCATGCGCGACCCGTTCGTTGCGCCAGTGGCGCAGGGCGGGCAGGGCAATCAGCACCATCACCGCGCAGCCCACCAGCACCGCCGGCAGCAGCGGCAGCCAGGCCCCCAGCAGCAGCGTGCTGGCCGCACCGACGAAGCCGCCGATGCTGTAGAAGGCGTGGAAGCCGGACATCATCGCGCGCCGCGATTCGCGTTCCACCACCACCGCCTGCACGTTCATGGTGCAGTCCATGGCACCCACGCCGGCACCGAACACGAACAGGATCGCGCCCAGCGCCCAAGGCGAGGAGGCCACCGCCAGCCACGGCAGGGACAGGCAGATCAGCGCGCTGGTGGCGATCATCACCGTGCGGCAGCCCAGCCGTGCCGCCAGCACGCCGGCCAGCGGCATGGCCAGCAGCGAACCGGCGCCCAGGCCGAGCAGGATCAGGCCGAGAGTGGCGTCGTCCACTCCGCTGCGGGCCTTGGCAAAGGGCACCAGGGTGGCCCAGATGGCGGTGGCGAAACCAGGAATGAAGAACGCAGCACGGGTGGCGTGCTGCTGGGCGCGGGGCGAGGAAACTGGCGTCATGGAAGAACCGGACAAGGGATCAGGAATGCGTGGGATGCACGGCGATGCCGGCGGCACGGAAGCGTTCGGCCAGCGCGGCCGGGGCGGAGGTGGTCAACACCAGATCGTCGATCTCATCCAGCGCAGCCACCTGCCACACGCCACGCGCGCCCAGCTTTTCGGTGGTCGCAGCCACGATCACCCGGCTGGCGCAGGCCAGCATCGCGCGCTTCAACGTGGCTTCCTCGCCATCCATCGCCCACACGCCGGTATCGGCATCGACCGCACAGGCGCCGGGCAGGTACACATCGGCGCGCAGCCGCTGCACCTGGGCCAGCGCCTCGGCGCCCACCGCACCGCCGCCCTCGGCCAGGCGGCCGCCGATCAGGTGCACGGTGGTGCCGGCCTGCCACGCCGCCGCCGTGGCGATCTGCGGCGCATTGGTGATGACCGTCAGTGCCAATGCGCCGGGCAGCTGCTGGGCGATGGCCTGGTTGGTCGAACCGGCATCGATCAGCAGCACCTGGCCGGGCTGCAGCAGGGCCAACACGCGCGCGGCCAGTTCGGCCTTGTCGCCGCGGTCCTGGGTCAGCCGTTCGCGCAGCGGCGCCGGCTTCGGTGCCGGCAGCACGGCGCCGCCGTACACACGCTGGCACAGTCCCTGGGCCGCCAGCTCGCGCAGGTCGCGGCGGATCGAATCTTCGGACACGGCATAGCGGCGCGCCAGGTCGGCGGCCACCACGCGGCCCTGCTGGCGCAGTTCATCCAGGATCAGCTGGGTGCGCTGGGCGGGGAGAGTGGGGTCGGCTGTCATGGGGGCGGAGTGTGCATGATCGTGCATCATCGTGCAATTGTGTGCATTCAGCCACGCGACTGCTGGCACGAATGAGGCCGCGCGATACGCCGCGCGTATCGTGCACGGGCTCCAACGGTATTGGCGGCATCATGGCCCGCACCGCGATGCTGGGCGGATGAAGCCGATTTCCCTTGTTTCCTTTGCGGGCCAGGTTGGTCTGGTGACCGGCGCGGCCGGTGGCCTGGGCCTGGCCTACAGCCGCCTGCTGGCCGAGCGCGGCGCCCACGTTGTGATGCACGACATCGGTGCGGGCCTGGATGGCACCGGCAGCGACCCGCAGCGCATCGGCCAGTGCGTGCAGGAACTGCAGGCCCAGGGTCTGGCCGTGGAAGCGGCCAGTGGTGCGATCGACCAGCGCGAGAGCTGCCATGCGCTGGTGCGCGACATCCTGCAGCGGCATGGCCGCCTGGACTTCCTGATCCACAACGCCGGCTGGGTGGCCTACCAGGGCGTGGAAAGCATCGACGATGCCGCGCTGGAGCAGATGCTGTGCGTGGCCGCCAAGACACCGCTGTGGCTGGCACAGGCCGCATGGCCTGCCATGCGCGAGGCCGGTGGCGGGCGCATCGTGATCACCACTTCCGACCGCGCGCTGTACCCGCAGTACGCGCAGCGCGGGCTGTCGGCCTATGCCATGGCCAAACTGGCCGCGCAGGGGCTGGTGAATGTGCTGGCGCTGGAGGGGGCCGAGCATGGCATCGTCGTCAATGCGGTTTCGCCGGTGGCCAAGACGCGCATGTGGGGTATCGAAGGCGAACCCGACGAACTGCATCCTGCCGCCGTCGCCACCGGTGTCGCGTTCCTGGCGTCCACGCGCTGCCGGCAGGGCGGCTGGATCCTGCGCGCCAGCAATGGCCAGTTCCATGCACTGCGGCTGCAGGAAGCCGAGCATGTCGCGTATCCGCGCGATCTGCGCGCGGTGCAGGCCGACAGCATCGAGTCGGTGGCCCTGCAGTGGCCGGTGATCGCGCGGCCCAGTGTCGACGCACGCGGCTGAGCGCGTACCCTAGGCGGGTCTCTTGAACCGGCCCAGCCATGATCGACCTGCGTCTGCTCCGCCAGTTCGTGGCGGTGGCCGAGGAACTGCATTTCCACCGCGCCGCCGCCCGCCTGCACATGTCGCAGCCACCGCTGACGGCCGCCGTGCGACGGCTGGAAGAAGAGCTCGGCGCCGAGCTGATCGTGCGCGGCAATCGCACGCTGGGGCTGACCACGGCCGGCAGGACGCTGCTGGTTGAAGCGCGGGCGACCCTGCTGCAGGCCGACCAGGCGGTGCAACGCACGCGCGAAGCGGCGGCCGGGCAGATCGGCAGCCTGCGCGTGGGCTACGTGGGCAGCGCCCTGTATGGGCGCCTGCCCAGCTTGATCCGGCGCTTCCGCCAGGCCTTTCCACAGGTGCGCTTGCACCTGCAGGAAGCGACCTCGCGGCAGCAGCAGCATGGGTTGCGCGAATGCAACGTGGATGTCGGCGTGCTGATTCCGCCGATCATCTCGGCCGAGCTGCGCCTGCAGCCGTTCGACGTCGACTGCCTGGCCATTGCCTTGCCGCGCGGGCATCGTCTGGCCGCGCAGCCTGCACTGAGCGTGGCCGCGTTGGCCGACGAACCGTTCGTGTCCTGGCCCTCGGCCGAAGGCGTCGGCTTCCACGCGCAGGTGCTGGGCCTGTGCACGGCCGCCGGCTTCACGCCGCGGGTGGTACAGGAGGCACATGGCATGCACGCGGTGTTGTCGCTGGTGGCGGTGGAAGCGGGCGTGGCCATCGTGCCGGCCAGCATGGCCGGCTTCCGCCCTGATGAAATCGTCTATCGCGTGATCGAAGGAAGCGCGGCGCGTTTCGAGCTGCAGCTGTGCACGCGCCCGGAACTGCCCGCACCGGTGTTGCAGCAGTTCCTGGACATGGCGGTTGCGGAACATCTGGCGTGATCGACTCGATGCGCGTGGGGACGGTGTCGCGCGCAGCCCGAATCCGCGCGTGTGATTGCCTTCAGCCGCTGCGGCCGGCACGCGCGAAGCGCTGATTCTGCAGGGCTTGGCGGGCGCCGGGGTGGTCGCTGGAAAAACCCCCGCTGTTGCAGCGGCAATTTCCTACAGACAGCCACCGTCGTGCAGGCAAGTCTGTGCGTGCCGGTTAGGTGGGATCGGTTGGGATTGGCGTCCCACAATCAACTCTGGCGCAGCACCGGCGCACGTCACGGACGGCGTGCCTGGCTGCTGCGAACCGCTGTCTGTGGTGGGCGATGTGTGGGGATCATGGCGGTCCGCCGGTCAGTCCAGAGTTGTCCGGTACGCCAACCCGCATCGCCCGCCGCCCGTCCGCACCTCGTCGCGGACGTGTCGGTTGCGCCTGCTCGGGGGCAGTGCACAGCGCGCCTGGGGAGTGGCGGCGGGCGGTGCATCTACGGCACTAGGGCAGCAGCTGACGCGCGATGCGGAAGATGTCACTGACGGCATACAGGCCATCGTGTCGTGCCAGATGGGCGTTGTCCGGCCCGTGTTCAACGCCGCTGGCCAGCAGGCGGAACTGGTGGGCCGGGTCGGGTTGCTGCTGCAGACCGTACAGGGCGTGGCGGTCCACGTAGTCGCGGCCGTCGTTCAGGCGTTCACCGCGGGCGACGACGCCCTGCAGCTGTTCCCATGCCAGCGGCGTGTCCTGTGCAATGTCGTAGAACTCCACGATGGGCGCATCGCCGTTGATCTTCAGCACGTAGAAGGCGTGGTGGCGTCCGGCCACCTGCATGCCCACGACATCGCCAGCGCGCCAGGCGGTATTCGCCTTCGGTACCGACGGGCGCCGCGCCGGCATCAACGGCGTGCTGCGCAGCAACGCTTCGATCTCAGCGCTGCGCCGGTGGAAGGTGTCGGTCAATGCCACCGCCGCATTCAGGGCCGCGATGGCCGTGATCGCGTCGTCGGTCAGCCGCACATCGGCAAACCCCTGCCGGTGCAGGCAGACGGCCAGTGCCAGCGCAGTCGTGTGCACGTACAGCGGCGCAACCTCGGAAGGAGCCGCGTGCAGGATGCAGTTCCAACGCAGCAGCACGGTGCCGATCACCTCGGCGCCGATCTGCGCTTGCGCGCGCTCAGCCGCCTGCGGCGCCAGCCGTGCCCAGTGCGCGCAGCGCTTTACGTCGCTGTCGATCGCTTCGACCAGATTGGCCGCGGCAAGAAGTTTCAGTACGTCCGGGTGTTTGATCGCCATGCGCCTACGCGTGCTCGCTACGGCCGCACAGTCTATCCAGCGCGGAACAGATGCTCGACCAGATAGTCGATGAACACCCGCAGGCGCGCGCTGGGTTGGCGGTTGCCAGGCCATAGCAGTGAGAACTGGCCCTGCTGGTGCGGCAGTGCCGGCAGCACGTCCAGCAGGCGGCCATCGGCCAGCGCGTCGGCAGCCAGGAAGTCCGGCATCCAGGCCGCGCCCATGCCGCCGATGGTGGCCGCCAGTACCGCTTCCATGTTGTTGCAGGTCATGCCGGTGACCATCGCGGCGGCAGCGTCGCCGGCATGGCCGGGCAGCGTCCACGGTTGCAGCTTGCCGCTGCTGGGCACGCGGAAGCGCACCGCAGGCAGGTGCTGCAGGTCGGTCGGCTGCTGGGCAGCTGCGCGTGCCTGCAGCAGCTGCGGCGATGCGCAGACGATGAAGTGGAAGCTGCCCAGCGTGCGTGCCATCAGGCTGGAATCGGCCAGCGCACCGCTGCGGATCACCGCATCCAGACCTTCGTCGACCACGTCCACCAGGCGGTCGCTGAAATCCAGTTCCAGCTGCACCTGCGGGTAGCGCTGCTGGAAGCCGGGCAGCACCGGCAGCAGGAAGCGATAGCCGATGGTCGGCAGGCCGATGCGCAGCAGGCCGCGCGGTGCGTGCTGGCGCTGGGCGAGATCGGCCTGCGCGTCGGCCAGTTCATCCAGCGCGCGTCGGCAGCGCTGCAGCAGCAGCTCGCCTTCGTCGGTCAGGTGCAGGCGCCGGGTGGTGCGATGGAACAGGCGGGTGCCCAGTTCCTGTTCCAGCCGGGCAATGCGCTTGCCCACCGCCGAAGCGGTCAGGCCCAGGGCGCGCGCGGCGCCAACGATGCTGCCGGCTTCGGCGGTGCGGACAAAGGCGAGTACGGCGGAAATCGAGTCCATTTCAGGATGATTGCGGAATGATTGGCCGCAATCAACGTCCTTGCAGCGTGTTTTTCCCGTCGCGGCGGATGCCCATCATCACGGCCCTTCGAAGAAGGAGGACCGCATGGCTTCATGTTCCACCCAGGATGTTCCCGCTGCTGAAGGTCGTGGCGCGCTGCTGGCCGTGTGCCTGGCCGCGCTCGCGTTGCCGCTGGCGTTTTCCGCCGGTGCGGTGGTGGTGCCATCGCTGCAGTCCGGTCCTGACGATTCGCCGCTGGCACTGGCGTGGGTGACCAATGCCTTCATGCTGACCTTTGGCGGGCTGCTGCTGGCCGCCGGTGCGCTGGCGGATCGCTTCGGGCGGCGTCGCCTGTTCCTGACCGGAACCGCGGGCTTTGCCGTGACCACCGCCGCGGTGTGCATGGCGCCCGATCTGCTGTGGCTGGACATCGCGCGTGGTCTGCAGGGCGTGGCGGCGGCGGCTGCGCTGGCGGCGGGCACGGCCGCGCTGGCCGATGCGTGGCGCGGCCCCGGCCGTGCACGCGCCTTCGCCCTGTTGGGCACCACCTTCGGTGCCGGCCTGGCGCTGGGGCCGCTGCTGGCCGGTGCGCTGCTGCACCTGCTGGGCTGGCGCAGCGTGTTCGCCACCAGCGGTGTGCTGGCCCTGCTGGCCTGCCTGTTGGGTACGCGCGTGCTGCGCGAAAGCCACGGCGACCGCGTGCGCCTGGATGGGGTCGGCATACTGCTCTTCAGCCTGATGTTGGCCAGCCTGACCCTGGCGCTGCTGTGGCTCGGCGAATACGGCAGCGGCGCGTCGTGCGTGTGGGTGGCGTTGGCGGCCTGCGCGCTGCTGGCGGTGCTGCTCGTGCGCCAGCAGCGGCGCCAGCGTTCGCCGCTGCTGGACCTGTCGCTGTTTTCGCAGCGCGCCTTCGTGGGCGTGCAGCTGCTGCCGGTCGCTACCTGTTTCGGCTACGTGGTGTTGCTGGTGGTGTTGCCGCTGCAGCTGCTGGGCGTGCACGGGCAGGGCACGGGCATCGTCGGCCTGCAGATGCTGGCATTGTCGGCACCCTTGCTGGTGCTGCCGATGCTGGCCGCCCGCTGGGCACAGCATGTCGGCAGCACGCTGCTGTGCACGCTGGGGCTGCTGCTGTGCGCGCAGGGCCTGTGGTGGTTGTCGCGGCACGCTGCAACACCGGTGCCGATGCAGTGGATTGCACCCTTGCTGTTGATCGGTGCGGGTGCGGCGCTGCCCTGGGGATTGATGGACGGTCTGTCGGTCAGCGTGGTGCCGGTGCAGCGCGCCGGCATGGCGGCCGGCATGTTCGGCACCGTGCGGGTGGCCGGCGAGGGCATTGCGTTGGCTGCGGTCACCGCGCTGCTGGCCGGGCTGATCGGCCGGCACCTGCCCAGCGCCTGGCCGGAAGCCACGGCGTCGGCGTCGATGTATCTGGCCAGTGGTGACCTGGAAGCCGCGCAGGCGTGTTTTCCACACGCCACCGTGACCGAGCTGCAGCAGGCCAGTGGCCAGGCACTGGCGATGCTGCTGCGGACGCTGTCGGGGCTGACGCTGGCGTGCGCACTGCTGTTGCAGGTACTGCTGGGGCGCAGTGACGGCGTGCGCGGCCGCATGTCCGGCCACGCGTGAGCCCCCACCGCTGTCATCGTCGCGTCGCCAGGAACTCACGCGGCCTATGCCGCAATGGGTCTAGGGTTGATCGTCCCCGTCCCCCACGGAGATCTGCCATGTGGCTGCTTGATCATCTCTGGACCAGCCGCCGACCCCTGCCGACGCCGATGGCGGTTGATCCGCCGTTGCCGCCCCGTCGGCCCTGGCTCAAGCGTCCCGCACGGGCAGGGCGCAGTGGCATGGCGCCATGGCAGAAGATCGGCCCGCCAGCGCGCCGAAGCCGTCACTGAGCGTCGGTGCCGGAGGTCCGGTCGGCCGGATGGTTCACGCCATCGTTTGTCGGAATCAACCCCAACGCGAAGGGATCGATGCCTTCCAGGCAGGCCACGTTGTAGCCGAACTGGTCCGGGTTGGAACGGCGCCGGTGGTGGGTGTAGATGCCACACACGCCACAGAAGTAGTGCTCGGCCACGTGGGTGTTGAACTGGTACAGCCGCAGGTGGGCGTGCCCGCGCAGCACCTGCAGGCCCTGCCGGGTCACGCTGGCCACGATGGCGCCGCGGCGCCGGCACATGGAGCAGTCGCAGCGGCGTGGATCGACGATGCCCTCGGGCAGCTCCAGCTGCAGCTCGACCGTGCCGCAATGGCAGGTGGCGCGGTGCTGCGCCTGCACCGGAATCCCGGCGACCGATGTGATGCCCATGGATGCTCCCTGCACTGTGGTCAGGCCGCCAGTATGCGCTTGCTGAACGCGTCGTAGATGCCAGGGTCAGGTCGCTTGTGGCTAACTAGGCCGCCCCCGCTAGCGACAGGATGCCCGTGAGAGCCGCAGGACGTTGGATGACAGGATGTGCCATGGCGCTGCTGGCGCTGTGGGTAGCCGGCCTGCTGGCCTACCAGTTGCCCGGGCCGGGCTGGCTGTCGGCGGCCGTGGCCGCGCTGTGGCTGGCGCTGGCCGGCTTCACTGCCTGGCGGGTGGCGCGTGGGCGCAGCCCGCGCCGCTGGACGGCCCCGGTGACCGCCTGCCTGGGGCTGGCCGGGCTGGGCTGGCTGCTGCTGACCCCGCGCCAGGACCGCGACTGGGCCGATGATGTGGCCCAGCGCCTGCACGTGGCCTCGTTCGACGGCCGCCACGTGGTGCTGGACAACGTGCGCGACTTCACCTGGCGCAGCGAAACCGACTACGACGCGCGCTGGGTGCAGCGCCGCTACGATCTGGACCAGCTGCGCTCGGCCGATCTGGTGCTGTCGTACTGGATGGGCCCGGCCATCGCCCACACGCTGGTCTCGTTCGGCTTCGACGATGGGCGCTACCTGGTGTTCTCGCTGGAAATCCGCAAGGAGCGCGGCGAGGCATTTTCGGCCATCGGCGGTTTCTTCCGCCGCTTCGAAATGACCCTGGTGGCATCCGAGGAAACCGACATCCTGCGCACCCGCACCAATGCGCGCGGCGAGGATGTGTACCTGTACCGGCTGCACGGCATGGACCGCGCACAGCTGAAAACCCTGTTTGCCGCCTATCTGGACGAGGCGCGCAAACTGGATGAGAAGCCGGCCTTCTACAACACGCTGACCAGCAACTGCACCACCATCGTGTTCGACCTGGCCCGACATATCGCGCCGGGTCTGCCGCTGGACTACCGCCTGCTGTTGTCGGGCTACCTGGCCGAGTACGCGCAGCAGGTAGGCGCGTTGACCCCAGGCGTGCCCTTCAACGAACTGCACGCGAAGGGACGCATCACCCAGCGTGCGCTGCAGATGGCGCCGGGGCAGGACTTTTCCCGCGTGATCCGTCAGGGCGTGCCGGGAACCGGCCAGGACGAACAGCCATGAGCCTGCGCGCGTTGATGGGCGTGGGCCGCTTGCTGCCGGCCGTGCTGGCCACCTTCCTGCTGCTGGGCAGCAGTGGCTGCGCGATGGTGACGGTGAAGCAGGTCGCATCCAGCGACTCGCTGGTGAACAAGCGCTCGGATGTGCTGAACACCGGCAAGCTGAGCCCGGCTTCCCGCGAAACGCTGAGTGCGGCCGGTCTGGATGAAGCGCAGTGCGAAAAGGACTTCCTGGTCTGCCGCAGCACCTTGCTGATGACCGACGATCTGAACGTCGAGCAGCGGCTGTCCACCTTGTCCGAGCTGTGGGTGAAGGCGGCGCTGGCGCTGACCCCAAAGAAGCACGTGCAGGGCGAACCGCCGATGAGCGATGCGGCCCTGGATGCCTGGCTGGAAGCGGCGCGCTACGGCTATGCCTATCTGTTCCACAGCGGTCGCTCGCCGTCGGATCGCGCGTTCGAGGATCGCCAGACCCAGGTGCGCGATTACTACAACTACGCCGCCGAGAAAGCGGCAGTGGTGCTGTTCACCCGTGCGCGCGCGGCGGCGCTGGCCGGCGAGGACTATACCCAGCCGCTGTCGGCCGGCAGTTGGACGCTGGCCTCGAACTACGGCCAGTTGCAGTTGAAGAGCATTCCCGCGCAGCTGGTACCGGCCGGCTCGGTCAGCTTCGTCGGCCTGCGCAGCACCTACCGCCGTGATGGCTTCGGTGCCGAACTGGTGATGGTGATGGACCCGCCGAAGCTGGTGGCGCCGGTGATCGCCGGCGACGGCCCGCAGGTGCAGGGCAGCGACAGCAGCGCTGGAGCATCTTTGCCCCGCCGTGGGCGCGATGCCGACGTGCCGGTGTTCAGCGAGATGTCGGCGATCAACGTGACCGCGCTGCTGCGCTTCCAGGGCGAAACGCTGGACGATGTGATGCGCACGCGGCGGGTGGAGCTGGATGCCTATTCGCCGGAAGCCACCGAACGCATCACCCTGCACGGCGAAAGCGTGCCGCTGGCCGGCAACTTCACCGCTGCCTATGGCCTGTGGCTGGCGCAGAGCGGCTTTGCCACGCAGTCGCTGCGTACCCTGTTCGGCCTGAGCGAAGGCATCGGCGAACCGCACATCTACCTGATGCAGCCGTGGGACCCGAACCGCCGCATCATCTTCATGCTGCACGGCCTGGCCAGCAGCCCGGAAGCCTGGGTGAACCTGGCCAACGAGATCATGGGCGACCCCGAGCTGCGCAGCCAGTTCCAGGTGTGGCAGGTCTACTACCCGACCAATGCGCCGATTGCACTGAACCGCTACGAGATCGCCACCGCATTCAACCAGACGTTGAAGCATTTCGACCCGCAGGGCAGCGCGCCGGCATCGAAGGACATGGTCTACATCGGCCACAGCATGGGCGGCGTGCTGGCGCGGCTGCTGGTCAGCGATTCCGGTGAAGTGCTGTGGGACGATCTGCTGGCCAGCTATGAGCTGAAGGGCGAACGCCTCAAGCGCGTGCAGGCCAAGCTGGGCCCGCTGCTGCACTTCAAGGCGCAGCCCCATGTCGAGCGCGCGATCTTCATTGCCGCTCCCCACCAGGGCACCGATATTGCCGGCAACAAGCTGGGCCGGCTGATCGGCCGGCTGGTGCGGTTGCCGCTGACCATCCTGGGCAAGTTCGAAGACGTATTCCTGGCCCTGGCGCAGGCCGAGCAGCAGGTCGATGGCACCGCCAAACCGAAGATTCCCAACAGCATCGACAACCTGAAGGCCAGCGACCCGTTCGTGAAGGCCGCCGCGCACCTGCCGATCGAGGCGGGGCTGAAGTACCACTCGATCATTGCCCAGCGCAAACCGGAACTGCCGTTGCAGCAGTCCGATGATGGCCTGGTGCCGTACTGGAGCGCGCACCTGCCGGGCGCGCTGTCAGAGAAGGTGATCATTTCCGGCCACAGCGTGCAGGAAACACCGCAGGCGGTGCTGGAAGTGCGCATCCTGCACCGGGACATCGATGACGTGGGGCCTGTTGTTCGACCTTGATTGTCGGGGGGCAGAGCCGTCTTCTGCGAAAACGGATCCGACCCCAGGGGTCAGATCCCTTTCCATGGGAAAGGGCTCTGACCCCAAGCGCGCCTACACCCGCCGCGCAACCACGGTAGCGAACATGGCCAGGCCGACGGTGATCGCCAGGCACAGTACATAGCCGGTGTGCGGCGCGGTTTCCACGAACAGGGCGAACAAGGCACCGGACACGGCCAGCGCCGTGGCCACGCACAGTGCTTCGCTCAACTGCAGCGCCGAACTGTTGCGGCCCTGTTCCTGCGGCGCTGACAGCGACAGGGTGAGCACCGACAGGCTGGCGTAGATCAGGCCCATGCCGAAACCGGTCAGGGCCCAGCCTGCCAGCGCCAGCAGCAGCGGCACCGCGTTGAACAGCACCGCCAGGGTGGCGGCGATGCCCGCGCTCATCAGTACCGTGCCCACCCGCAGCAGGCGCTGGCGCGACCAGCCGCGCTGCTGGTGGCCCTGCAGCCACGAACCGGCGAACCAGCCCAGCGCACCCAGGCTGAGCACCGCACCGGCCCAACTGGGCGAGAGCCCGCGCTCGCGTTGCAGCAGCAGCGGCAGGTACGCCTCGCAGGCGAAGAAGGCCGATGCGGCGACGCCGCGCAGCGCGATCACGCTGGGCAGGCCGCGGCGCAGTGCCAGGGTGCCGTTGGGCAACAGCCTGCGCGCACACCACAGCAATGCGATCAACGCCACGATCATGCAGGCCGCGGCCACGCCGCCGTGCTGCTGGCCGCCCACGTACAACAACAGGGCGGCCAACGCCGCGCCGCCCGCCCAGCGCACGCGGTCGTCCGGCTGCTCCGCGCCCGCAGGGGCTGAAACGCGCGCCGGACCGGCCAGCGCCGGCCGCAGCATCAGCGCCGCCGGCACCGCCAGCAATGGCACCAGCAGGAATACCCAGCGCCAGCCAAGGTGCTGCACGATCAGCCCGCTGATTGCCGGGCCCACCAGCGACGGCACGACCCAGCCGGCGGAAAACGCGGCGAACACTTTCGGCCGCAGCGCTTCGGGATAGTGGCGGCCGACCATCACGTACAGCGCCACCGAGATGGCACCGCTGCCCAGCCCCTGCAGCAGGCGGCCAGCCACCAGCATGCCCATGCGCGTGGCCAGCCCGGCCAGCAGCAGGCCCAGCAGGAAGCTGGCCAGGCCCCACCACAGCGGGCGGGCGGGGCCGTCGCGGTCGGCCCAGCGCCCGGCCACGGTCATGCCGACCACGCTGGTGGCCAGCGTTCCGCCAAAGGCCAGTGCATACAGGCGCAGGCCGTCCAGTGCCTCGGCCACGGTGGGCATGGCCGCTGCCACCGCCAGCGCCTCGAAGGCCAGCAATGCAACCAGTACCACCATGCCCACGGTGGTGGCGCGGTGGGCAGGGGACAGAATGGAATCGGCCACGGGCGCTTGCGCCATGGCAACGGGGGAGTTGGTGTTCATCGGCAAACGATAGCAGTGCGGCGCTTGTGTTCACGCTGCGGAAGCGCCAGCATCGCACCTGAACCAAGGTTGAGGTCAAGCGATGGCGGAATCGGAACTGGCGGTGGGCGAGGTGGCGCGACGCAGCGGCGTGGCGGTGTCGGCGCTGCACTTCTACGAGCGCAAGGGGCTGATCAGCAGCCTGCGCACTGCGGGCAACCAGCGCCGCTACGCGCGTGATGTGCTGCGCCGGCTGGCGGTCATTCGCGTGGCGCAGCGGGTGGGTATGCCGTTGGAAGCGGTGGCGCGCGCGTTCGAGACCCTGCCGCAGGGGCGTGCGCCGACCAAGGCCGATTGGGCACGACTGTCGGCGCGCTGGCAGCAGGAGCTGGAAGAACGCATCCACATGCTGCAACTGCTGCGCGATGAACTGACCGGCTGCATCGGCTGCGGTTGCCTGTCGTTGAAGCGCTGCCGGCTGGCCAACCCGGACGACGTGCTGGGCCAGCGCGGCGATGGCCCCATGCGCTGGGGCTGATCCGTTGCTGCCAGCGCCTACCAGACGGTGAGCGTCTCACCGCTCTGGATGCCTTCCACTGCGCGCTGGAAGGCCAGCGCGGCGCGCTGCGCGGTCACCGCTTCAAAGCCCGGGAAATACGGCCCGTAGGCCTCCATCGATTCCACCAGCACGTTCGGGCTGACCACGTTGATGCGCAGCCCGCGTGGCAGCAGTTCCAGTGCGGCCGCACGCACGAAGCCTTCCAGCGCCTGGTTCACCGCGGTCGCGTTGGCGCCGTCGCGGATCGGCTGCGCGCTGACAATGCCACTGGTCAGCGTGATGGAACCGCCTGCAGGCAGGTGATGCTGGGCGGCCAGTGCCAGACGCACCTGGCCCAGCAGCTTGTCCTGCAGGCCGCTGTTGAACTGGGCGGCGGTCATGCTCTGCAGTGGGCCGAAGTGCAGCTTGCCGGCGGTGGAAATCACCGCATCCAGCGGGCCGCTCTGCGCGAACAGCTCGGCCACACTGCGGTCATCGGTCAGGTCCACGCGCAGGCTGCCGCTGTTGCGGCCGGCGGTGATGATCTGATGCTGCTGGCCCAGGTGGCGGGCGACGGCCTGGCCCAGCGTACCGCTGGCGCCGACGAGCAGGATATTCATGGCGACTCCAAGGCGAAGAGGTGAGGCGGCCAGTCTGCGCCGGGATCCATGGGTTTGGTAAGGTGGAAAAGGTTCGCTGATTGCTAATCAGGAGTTTGCAATGGATCTGTTGCGCTGCATGCAGGCGTTCGTGGCCGTGGCCGACCATGGCAGCTTTTCCGCCGCCGCCGAACACCTGCAGGTCTCGGCGGTGATGGTGGGCAAGTACATCCAGCAGCTGGAGGCGCACCTGGGCAGCGCGCTGCTGCAGCGGAACACCCGCCGCCAGCGGCTGACCGACGCCGGCATTACCTATCTGGCCGCTTGCCGCCAGGTGCAGGAGCAGGTGCTGCAGGCCGAGGCCGACGTGGCGGGCCTGCAGCGGCAGCCGCGTGGCCTGCTGCGCATCAGCGCGCCCACCACCTGGGGCAGCTGCGTGCTGGCGCCCCTGCTGGCCGGGCTGCTGCGTGCACAGCCGGAACTGAACATCGAGCTGGACCTGAGCAACCGCCGCGTGGACCTGATCGAAGACGGCTTCGATGCGGCGATCCGGGTCGGCCCGCTGCCGTCACAGGAGCTGGTGGCGCGCCCGCTGCCGCCGTATGCGATGAGCCTGTGCGCGGCACCGGCCTATCTGCGACGTCGCGGCACACCGCGCACGCCCGCCGATCTGGCCGGGCATGACTGCCTGAGCCACCTGGCCTGGCGCGGTGGCCATGGCTGGCAGCTGGCCAATGGCGAACAGGTGGACTGGGAAGCGCGCTTGAGCAGTAATGATGGCCTGGCCTTGCGCGAGGCCGCAGTGGCCGGCGCGGGCCTGGTGCTGCAGCCGACGGCCCTGCTGGCTGCGGAGATCGCCGCGGGGCGGCTGAAGCCGGTGCTGCGCGACTATCTTCCCGAGCCACGGCCCATGCACCTGATCTATCTGCCCGATCGCAGGCCCAGGCCACGATTGCAGTGTTTCGTGGAGTACGTGATGGAGCAGCTGGGGTAGTTCAGGGTCAGGGGTCAGAGCCCTTTGCTGGCGCAAAGGGATCTGACCCCAGATGGATGATCGGTGGGTGCCGACCGTTGGTCGGCACACCAGGCTCAATCGTTGGCGGCAGACAATTCCTGTCCACGTCGCTGTGCGGCGCGCAGTGCCTTGTCGACCAGCCGTTCAAACCCATCGGCCTGGAAGCTTTCGATCGCCGCCTGGGTGGTGCCGTTGGGCGAGGTGACCCGGCGCCGCAGTTCGGCCGGGCTCTCGCCGGCTTCGTCCAGCATGCGCGAGGCGCCCAGCAGGGTCTGCACCACCAGCGTGCGCGCGGCGTCGGCTGGCAGGCCCTGGGCAATACCGGCCGCTTCCATCGCTTCTGCAAGCAGGAACACATAGGCCGGGCCGCTGCCAGAGACGGCGGTGACCGAATCCATCAGCGCTTCATCGTCGATCCACACCGTGCGCCCGGCGCTGGCCAGAACCTGGTCGGCCTGGGCCTGCTGCTCCACGCTGACCGCGCCGGTGGCATACAGCCCCGTCACGCCGGCGCCGAGCAGGGCCGGGGTGTTGGGCATTGCGCGCACCACCGGCAGGGCGCCGCCCAGCCAGCGCTGCAGCTGCGCGCTGGTGATGCCGGCGGCGATCGATACGACCAGCGGTTGTTGCTGCTGTGCCAGCGCCTGCAGGCTCTGGCAGACCCCGCGCAGTACCTGCGGCTTCACCGCCACCAGCCACACGCTGCCCTGTGCGGCCGCATCGGCGGCGTTGTCGTGGGTCTGCACGCCGAAATCATCGGCCAGCGCCTGCCGCAGTTCAGCCACCGGTTCGGCCACGTGAATGAGCGCAGGTGCCGTGCCCTGGCGGATCAGCCCGGCGATCAGGCTGCGCGCCATGTTGCCGCCGCCGATGAAGGTGATGGATGCCGCTGCCATGGAACAGTTCTCCTTGCGAATCAGGCCGGGCGCGGGCGCGCGCCGAACAGGGCGGTGCCGATGCGCACCAGGGTGGCGCCTTCGGCGATGGCTTCGGCGTAGTCGCCGCTCATGCCCATCGACAAGGTGTCCACGTGCGGGTGGCCGGCGGCCAGTGTCTCGAAAAGTGTGCGCATGCGCACGAAAGCTTCACGGCGGCGCGCGGCGTCGGGCCACGGCGCAGGAATGGCCATCAGCCCGCGCAGGCGCAGCGACGGTTCGGCGGCGATGGCCTGGGCCAGCGCATCCACCTGCTGCGGGCTGCAGCCGTGCTTGCTGCCTTCGTCGTCGATGTTGACCTGGATGAGCACGTTCAGCGGCTCGCGCCCGGCAGGGCGATGGCGGGCCAGCGCGGTCACCAGCTTGGCCCGGTCCACGCTCTGCACCCAGTCGAAATGCGCCGCCACGGCCTCGGCCTTGTTCGACTGCAGGTGGCCGATCAGGTGCCATTCCAGCCGCAGGTCCTGCAGCGCCTGCATCTTGGCCAAGGCTTCCTGCACGTAGTTCTCGCCGAAGGCCTGCTGGCCCTGCGCGGCCAGCGCGGCCACGGCCTGTGCCGGCTGGGTCTTGGAAACGGCCAGCAGGCGCGGCGGTGGCCGCCCGGCGGCCTCGGCGGCGTTGTGCAGGTTGCTCAGGATTTCGGGCAGGGGAGTGGGCACGTAACGCGTTCCGGTGTGACAGGAGGCTATACTGCCGCCCGGGGAAAGATCCTTCCAGTCGCAGCCGTTATTGGGGAGTAGCCGCTCATGGATATCGCCGAACTGTTGGCGTTTTCCGTAAAGAACAAAGCGTCCGACCTGCACCTGTCCGCAGGCTTGCCGCCGATGATCCGCGTGGACGGCGATGTTCGCCGGATCAACATTCCAGCCCTGGACCACAAGCAGGTCCACGCGCTGGTGTACGACATCATGTCCGACAAGCAGCGCCGCGATTACGAGGAATTCCTCGAAGTGGACTTCTCCTTCGAGATTCCCTCGCTGGCGCGCTTCCGTGTCAATGCCTTCAACCAGAACCGTGGTGCCGGTGCGGTGTTCCGTACCATTCCCTCGGAAGTGCTGACCCTGGAAGACCTGGCCTGCCCGCCGCTGTTCCGCGAAGTGATCCAGCAGCCGCAGGGCCTGATCCTGGTGACCGGCCCGACCGGTTCGGGCAAGTCGACCACGCTGGCGGCGATGATCGACCACATCAACAAGAACGAATACGGCCATATCCTCACCGTCGAGGATCCGATCGAATTCGTGCACACCTCGCAGAAGTGCCTGATCAACCAGCGCGAAGTGCACCGCGATACGCACGGCTTCAACGAAGCACTGCGCTCGGCGCTGCGTGAAGATCCGGACATCATCCTGGTGGGCGAACTTCGCGACCTGGAAACCATCCGCCTGGCGCTGACCGCTGCGGAAACCGGCCACCTGGTGTTCGGTACGCTGCATACCAGTTCGGCGGCCAAGACCATCGACCGTATCATCGACGTGTTCCCGGCCGGCGAAAAGCCGATGGTGCGTTCGATGCTGTCCGAGTCGCTGCGCGCGGTCATTTCGCAGGCGCTGCTGAAGAAAGTGGGCGGTGGACGTACCGCAGCGTGGGAAATCATGGTCGGCACCCCGGCCATCCGCAACCTGATCCGCGAGGACAAGGTGGCGCAGATGTACTCGGCCATCCAGACCGGCCAGCAGTACGGCATGATGACCCTGGACCAGCATCTGCAGGACCTGGTCAAGCGCAGCCTGATCACCCGCAACCAGGCGCGCGAGTACGCCAAGGACAAGCGTCTGTTCGAGTAAGGACGGCTTCGGCGCGGCGGCCCGCACAGGCGGGGTCGCCGCATTGACGTTCCGCCATCGACCGATCTCTGGCACATGCCCATTGGGAGCCCGCCATGAACAGTACCGCCAGCACCATCGATTTCACTTCGTTCCTCAAGCTGATGGCGCATCAGCGCGCCTCCGACCTGTTCATCACCGCCGGCATGCCGCCGGCAATCAAGGTGAACGGCAAGATTTCGCCCATCACCCAGACACCGCTGACCCCGCAGCAGAGCCGCGACCTGGTGCTGAACGTGATGACCCCGGCGCAGCGCGAGGAGTTCGAAAAGACCCACGAGTGCAACTTCGCCATCGGTCTGGCCGGGGTGGGGCGCTTCCGTGTGAGCTGCTTCTACCAGCGCAACCAGGTGGGCATGGTGCTGCGTCGTATCGAGACGCGCATTCCCACCGTGGAAGAACTGAGCCTGCCGCCGATCATCAAGACGCTGGCGATGACCAAGCGCGGCATCATCCTGTTCGTGGGCGCCACCGGTACCGGTAAATCCACCTCGCTGGCGGCGATGATCGGCTACCGCAACCAGAACTCGACCGGCCACATCATCACCATCGAAGACCCGATCGAATTCGTGCACAAGCACGAAGGCTGCATCATCACCCAGCGCGAAGTGGGCATCGACACCGACAGCTGGGAAGCGGCCCTGAAGAACACCCTGCGCCAGGCGCCGGATGTGATCATGATCGGCGAAGTGCGCACCCGCGAAGGCATGGACCACGCCATTGCCTTCGCCGAAACCGGCCACCTGGTGCTGTGCACCCTGCACGCCAACAACGCCAACCAGGCGATGGACCGCATCATCAACTTCTTCCCGGAAGACCGCCGCAACCAGCTGCTGATGGACCTGTCGCTGAACCTGAAGGGCGTGGTTGCGCAGCAGCTGGTGCCATCGCCGGACGGTCGCTCGCGCAAGGTCGCCATGGAAATCCTGCTGGGCACGCCGCTGGTGCAGGACTACATCCGCGATGGCGAGATCCACAAGCTGAAGGAGCTGATGAAGGAATCGGTCCAGCTGGGCATGAAGACCTTCGACCAGAGCCTGTTCGAGCTGTATCAGGCCGGCGAGATCAGCTACGAGGACGCACTGCGCTACGCCGATTCGCAGAACGAAGTGCGCCTGCGCATCAAGCTGAGCCAGGGCGGCGACGCACGCACGCTGTCGCAGGGTCTTGATGGGGTGGAGATTTCCGAGGTGCGTTGAGCGCCCGGACAGTGCCGGGGTGAACGCACCCCGGCGGCGGCTGCAACCTGACAGGGATGCATATGGACATGCCGGCGCAGCGCAACATTGTGCTGATCGATTACGAGAACGTGCAGCCCTGTTCTCTGAAGGGGCTGGTCGCGCCAGGCTTCACGGTCATTGTGTTCGTGGGCAGTGCGCAGACGAAGATCCACATCGACGTGGCCGAGGCGATCCATGCGCTGGGCAGTCACGGGTGCTACGTGCGCTGCAAGGGGCAGGGACCCAATGCGCTCGACTTTCATATTGCCTTCCACGTCGGTGAACTGCTCAGCAGCGACCCGAAGGCGCGCATCCACATCATTTCCAAGGACACCGGCTACGATCCGCTGATCGCCTATCTGCGCGGGCGACAGTTCGCGGTGTCCCGCAGCGTGTCGATAGAGGCGCTGCCGATGTTTCGCAGTGCGGCCGCGGGCACGCCGGCTGCGGCCAAGCCCCAGGCAAAATCAACGGCCAAGCCGATGAGTGGGCAGGAGTGCCTGAAGTATGTTCATGGGTGGCTGGTCAAGGTGGGCAGCAAGCGCCCTGCGTCGATCAAGTCGTTGGGCAATGCATTGGCTGGGCATGTGCCGCAGGAGCGGATTCCCGGCGTGATTGCCGAGCTTCAGCACAGGAAGTGGATGGTGGTGGAGGGAGGCAAGCTTCGTTACCAGCTGGGCAAGTTCAGCGCCTGAGGCGGCTGCAAAGGCGGGGTTTCGCCCGGTTGACCGCGCTTTCGTAGCGTCGAGCTTGCTCGACTGATGGCCCGCGCAGTGCAGGGCAGTCGAGCAAGCTCGACTCTACCGGGAGGTTCTGCGATAGTCGCGCCGTCACCGCGTTCGCGGGACAGGGGGAGCCGGCACCGCGCCGGCGCGACAACAACAGGTTTGCACATGGAATTGCACGACCCGTACCGTGCGCCGGCGGCTGCGCCTGCGCGCCCGCCGGTGCTGCCGGCCACTGCGGCGCCCGCGCCGACGCCGCTGGCCAGCCAGGCCGCGTCCACCGCAGCGGTCTACTATTCGCCGCCCACCATGAAGATCGTCGCACTGTCCCTGTCCACCCTGGGCGTGTACCCGATGTACTGGTTCTGGCGGAACTGGCGGGCGATCAAGCGCGAGAGCGGGGGCGAACAATGGCCCTGGGCACGCGCGCTGTTCTCACCCATCTGGGCGTACTTCTGCTTCCGTGAACTGCAGGCCGTGGCCGAGAACCGGCGGCGCATCCTGGCGTTCACCCCGGGCATGCTGACGGTGTTCTACATCCTGCTGTGCCTGGTTGGCCAGGTACGCGGCGGGGTAGGGTTGCTCTCGGTGCTGGCGTTCATGCCGGTGCTGCCGATCAACAGCCTGCTGCGCCGCTACCACCAGGATGAGCGGGTGGACATGCAGCAGATGGACCGCTTCGGTGGTTGGCATATCCTGCTGTTGATCGTTGGCGGCAGCGTGCTGCTGCTGGCACTGGTGTTCGGGGTGATGCTGGCCGGTCGTCGGTTCTGATACCGATTGATGAATTCCAGTCATGACTGACTGCCATCCAGGCCGTTCACTGCGGCGGCCTGGCAGGCGTATCGTCGTCGTTCCCCCTTTCAGGAACACGACGATGCAGACACGTGAACTCGGTCGCAGCGGTTTGAAGGTTTCCACGCTGGGCCTGGGCTGCATGGGCCTGAGCCACAGCTACGGCACGCCGGTGGCCCAGGAGCAGGGCATTGCCCTGCTGCACGCGGCGGTCGAACGCGGCGTGACCTTCTTCGATACCGCCGAAGTGTATGGTCCGTACACCAACGAAGAACTGGTCGGGCAGGCGCTGGCGCCGTACCGCGACCAGCTGGTGATCGCCACCAAGTTCGGCTTCAAGCAGGCGCGCACCGATACCGGCCTGGACAGCCGACCGGAGAACATCCGCGCGGTGGCCGAAGCCAGTCTGAAGCGCCTGCGCACCGATCGCATCGACCTGTTCTACCAGCATCGCGTGGACCCGAACGTGCCGATCGAAGACGTGGCCGGTACCGTGGGCGAGCTGATTGCCGAAGGCAAGGTGCTGCACTTCGGCCTGTCCGAAGCCAGCGCGGCCACCGTGCGCCGTGCGCATGCGGTGCAGCCGGTGGCGGCGGTGCAGAGCGAGTATTCGCTGTGGTGGCGTGAGCCCGAGCGCGAACTACTGCCCACGCTGCAGGAACTGGGCATCGGCTTCGTGCCGTTCAGCCCGCTTGGCCGTGGCTTCCTGACCGGTGCGATCACCGCTGACACCACCTTTGCCGAGAACGATTTCCGCAACACGGTGCCGCGTTTCGAAGTGGAAGCACGTCGCGCCAATCAGGCCCTGGTGGACCGCATCAGCACCCTGGCCGCGGCCCGTGGGGCAACCCCGGCGCAGGTGGCGCTGGCCTGGTTGCTGGCGCAGGCACCGTGGATCGTGCCGATTCCCGGCACCACCAAGGTGCACCGCCTGGAAGAGAACCTGGCCGCTGCGGACCTGCAGTTGTCGCCGCAGGAACTGCAGCACATCGCCCAAGTGCTGGACGAAGTGGCAATCGTCGGCGAGCGCTACAACGCGCAGCGCGCGGCCCAGGCCAAGGGCTGACCTGATCGGTGCTGGGTGCGGACCGTTGGTCCGCACTCCTCGGCTTAGTTCCCCATCGGCCCGCGCAGCGCGTCCAGCACGGTGCGCATGGCCACGCTGACGTGGCGGCGTGACGGGTAGTAGGCGTAGTAGCCGTCGAAGGTGGGGCACCAGTCATCCAGCGCTGACTGCAGGCGCCCGTCGTCCAGCATGGCCTGCACCTGGTCTTCGGGCAGCCAGGCCAGGCCGCTGCCGGCCAGCGCGGCGGTGCGGGTCATGCCCATGGTGTTGAAGGTCCATTGTCCGGACACCCGCACGCTGAGCTCGCCGCCGTCGCGACCGAAATCCCAGGGCATCAGACCGCCGTGGGTGGGCAGGCGCAGGGTGATGCAGTTGTGCGCGGCCAGATCGTGGGGGTGCACCGGCGCCACGTGCTGGCGGAAGTATGCCGGTGCGCCGACGACGCGCATGCGCAGCGGTGGGCTGATCGGCACGGCCACCATGTCGCGGGCCAGGCGTTCGCCGAGGCGGATGCCGATGTCGTAGCGCTCGGCCACGATGTCGGCCAGGCCGTAATCGGTGGTCAGTTCGACGTTCAGGTCCCGGTGCTGCTGCAGCAGCGGCGCCAGCCGTGGCCAGGCCAGGTATTCGGCGGCGTGTCCCGTGGCGTTGATGCGGATGGTGCCCGCCGGGCGCTCGCGGTACTGGGCCAGGGCGGCCAGTTCATCTTCGATTTCCGCCAGCCGTGGGGCCAGCGACTGCAGCAGACGCGCGCCGGCTTCGGTGGTGGACACGCTGCGGGTGGTGCGGGTCAGCAGGCGCACGCCCAGGCGTTCTTCCAGGCCGCGCATGGCATGGCTCAGTGCGGACTGGGACACGCCCAGCTGCGCGGCAGCGCGGGTGAAGCTGCCCTCGCGGGCGACGTGGACGAAGGCCTGCAGGTCATTGAGGTTTTCACGGGGCATGAGGGGATGATACGGCCGGGCTGCGCCCGGCACCTGCCGAATCAACGTCAACGTCAACAGCAGCCGCAACGGCAAAGGCAACGTCAAAAGCTGGCTATCCGTGGGATGGCGGGGTGGGTCCGGTTGAGGGGGACGCTGCAAGTACGTCCCTGTAAGCTCGGTCGCCGCATCCATGCGGCTCACGCCCCCTCAACCGGACCCACCCCGCCTTCGACAGTTTCCCGCGATCTGTCGGAACGGCATCGGGGTCGGATCCCGTTGCTGCGCAACGGGATCCGACCCCGTTGTCGCGATGTTGTCGAATTGTGGGGGTGTGGTTCGTCTAATGAATGACGTTCAACAGGAGCTGCACATGAGTACTGACACCCCGCCGAAAGGCCCGGCTTCGTATTTCCCTTCCATCGAGAAAACCTACGGTCAGCCGGTGGCGCACTGGCTGGACGTGTTGGCCAAGCAGCCGGGCCTGAAGCACATGGAACTGGTCAGCTACCTGAAGGCCGAGCACGGCCTGGGCCACGGCCATGCCAACGCCCTGGTCGCCCACCATCTCAAAGCCGCGCGCTGACCCCCGTTCCCGAGCGAAGCGACCCGCGTTGGTCTTTTTTTCTTTTCACGTGGCTGGACGCACACGGAAATAGTCAGAGGCCGGGCGGGGTGGGGGCGTGGGGGTGTCCGCGGCATGGATGCCGCGGCCAAGCCCCCATGGAAGGGTTTACGGCGTCCCCCGCGGCCCCATCCCGCCCGGCCAAGCGCGGCTGTTGCTGCCAATGCGACCAGCCACGAGGGGCTGCGCCGTTCGCCGGCCACCCAACTGAATCGATTTCATCTGCAACTGTCATCGGGATCGTGTCTAATACGCGTCCCCACTGCTGCACCCCCACACCCATGTCCCTGCATTCCCATGGCCCCGCGCCGTGCGACGACGCTGACGGCCACCTGGTCACCGCCGGTCCGCTGACCCCGCCGCCCGACAGCGCCGGCACCCCGGCCGACGACAAAGCACTTCGCCATTCCGTCGCCGAAGACGTGCAGGGCATGGTGCTGGCCATGCTGGTGGCCTCGCTGGGCCTGGCCATCTTCGCCAAGGGCGGGCTGATGATCGGCGGCATGGCGGGGGCAGCCTTCTTGCTGCACTACGCCATGGGCTGGAACTTTGGCCTGGTGTTCGTACTGGTGAACCTGCCGTTCTACTGGGTGGCCGTGCGCCGCATGGGCTGGGAATTCACCCTGAAGACCTTCGCCGCGGTAACGGCCTGTGGCGTGCTGACCGACATGCTGCCGCGCTGGGCGGACTTCTCGCACATGGCGCCGCTGTACTCGGCGCTGGTGGGCGGCGCGCTGTCCGGGCTGGGCATCCTGTTCTTCATCCGCCACCGGGCCAGCTTGGGCGGCATCGGCATCCTGGCGGTATACCTGCAGCGCACCCGCGGCTGGAGTGCCGGCAAGGTGCAGATGTCCTTCGACGCCTGCCTGATGGTGGCCGCGTTCTTCGTGCTGTCGCCGTCGAAGGTGATGTATTCGGCCATCGGCGCGGTGGTGCTCAGCCTGGTGCTGATGTTCAACCACCGCCCCGGCCGGTACATGGGTGTGTGACCGCACATACCGCGTTCGCCGGGTATGGCCCGGCGCTACCAGATCCACCGCGCGGTAGCGCCGGGCCACGCCCGGCGGCTCTGCATCAGCGGCCGGCCGCCTGCAGCCACGGCGGGGCCAGCTTCACCAGCCGCGCATGCACCGGGCAGTCCTCGGCGTGCGCACCGGGCAGGTAGCCCAGGCTCATCAGGAATTCGCCGGTGATCTCGCCGCCGGTGAAGCGGAAGGTCTTCTTGAACAGCTTCACCCAGTCGGCCTTGCTGCGCGGGTGGTGGGCATCCAGCCATGCGGCGAAGCTGCCGTGCTGCGCGCGCAGCTGCTGGATCACCTGCGCGTTGTGGATCGCGGCCAGCACTTTCAGCCGGTTGCGGATGATGCCGGTGTCCGACAGCAGGCGTTCGATGTCCTGCTCGGCATAGGCCGCCACGCCGTCCACGTCGAAGCCATCGTAGGCCGCACGGAAGCCCTCGCGCTTCTTCAGGATGGTTTCCCAGCTCAGCCCGGCCTGGTTGATCTCCAGCACCAGGCGTTCGAACAGTTCGCGTTCATCGCGCTGCGGGAAGCCGTATTCATGGGCGTGGTAGTAATCGTGCACCGGATGGCCCGGGGCGATGAGGCAGTATCCGCTCATTTGCTGCGCCTTTTACCGAAGTCGTTGTTGTACTGCAGGGTGGTCGTCTGGTCATCCAGCAGGAACTCCGGCCAGCGGCTGTCCCGCAGCTGCAGACGGCCTTCACGCAGCGCCTGGTTGGCGGCCTCTGCGCCGAAGCGGATCTGCCCCACGTCCGTCCATTGTCCCTCGTCCAGGGTGTGCAGGTCGCACTGCGGACCCCATGCCCTTCGGATCTGGCACAGCAGCACGTCCGGCTGGCCGTCGCCGTCCAGATCGCGCTGCAGGGCAATGCAGCCCTCGTTGCTGGACAGGCACTCGGTGCTGTCCAGGTCATCCAGCACCGCCTGCCACCAGCTGTCTGGCGGCGATGTGCTGCCCTTGGCCAGGTGGATGCGCGCCTTCAGCGTGGCCAGGTCGTGGACGCCTGCGTCCGCCAGGCTCTCCAGGCGATAGCCGTGCACCTTCTTGCCGCTCAGCTGCTGGGCAATGATGCTCGAGGCGCGGCGGTCGGCCTGGATGGCGGGGTCCTGCTGCAGCCCGCGCAGCGCTTCCACGCCCCGACGTCCGCTGTGTTCGCGCAGGTAATTGACGTCGCGCACCACCAGTTGCGCGGGGTTGCTGCGCAGCCGCTCGGCCACACTGGTCGCGGCGATGCGCGCCGGGTCCAGTACAGGGGAATTGCCCAGCACTGCCACAGCGATCATCGCCCAGCTCATCACCCGGTTCACCGGTTCCACGCCCTGCAGCCAGCGCTGCCCGGGCCGGACCACGGCCAGCGCGTAGCCCAGCGCGTAGCCGGCGGTGATCAGCGCGGCGGCCGTGGCCCAGAAACGATCAATGGTCCAGCCGTACTGGCCGATGCGCAGCGCCAGTGCGTACAACGCCAGTCCGGCGTAGATCGGCAATGTCAGCAGGCTGGCTTCCACCGCACGCCGCAGCAGGCGCGGGTAGGGCAGTTCACTGTCGCTGCGCTGGTACACGGCATTGACCAGGCAGATCAGCAGCAGCGCCAGGGTCAGCAGCTCCTTGGCTGGCGAACGGTGACCTGCGCTGCTCATCAGCCCGGTGAAGGGCAGCGACACCACGAACAGCACGGCGATGAAGGCCAGCAAAGGCAGCAACGCGCGGCAGATCGCAAACAGCACCTGGCGGGTGATCTGGATGGCGCGGTGCTGGGTGCGCCCGATCAGCACACCGAACCCGGCCAGGGTGCCGGTGGCCAGTGCCACGAAAGCGCGCTCGGCGAACAGTTGCTCGAAGAAGGTCACCCCTACCAGCGTGAACAGGGCGGCCCACAACCACAGCAGCATCCAGCCCAGGCCGGTGAACACCGCCGCCTGCAACAGCACCAGCCCGTTCTGCCAGGCACGCTCGAACAGGGCGGCGTGGTCGGCACGCCAGGACCCGTGCTGCAGCCGGAACTGCCACCAGGGCAGGGCCACGAAGGTCGCCACCGCCAGACCCAATGCCAACGGATCACGCAGCGCGGAAATCCAGATGCCTTCCATGCCGCGCAGGCTCCAGCCCACCCAGCCGGCCAGCGCCACCACCAGCAGTGATGCCAGCGCCGCATGCAGCCACAGCCGGCGGTCCTTCAGGTCGACCAGGGTCAGGCCGAGCGCCGTGGGCACGGTCAGCACCCAGGCATTCCAGCCGTAGCGGCAGGCAATATCCTGGAAGGGCGTGGTGTCGTTCAGTTCCTGCGCGGCGTACAGCGCCAGACCCTGCAGCAGAGCGATCAGTACGATCATGCTGCGCGTCGGCCACGCCAGTGGTGCGTCCTGTTGCATGGGGTTTCCTCCTTGGATGCGGCCATCCTAGACCATGCCTTCGCGCCCGCGTGCGGCCCCAGCAGGTAGAATGGCCACCATGCCTGTAACGCCTACTTCCCTTGCCGACCACCTGCTCGTCGCGCTGCCGTCGCTGACCGACGCCACCTTCGCCCGTACCGTCGCCCTGATCTGCCAGCACGACGAGAACGGCGCCATGGGCGTGCTGGTCAACCAGCCGTCGGAGTACACGCTGGGCGAGGTGCTGGCGCAGATGGACATCGCCACCGGCGATGGCGAGCTGCAGGCGCGCATGGTGCTCAACGGTGGGCCGGTACACCCTGAACGCGGTTTCGTCATTCACGACGATGCCCGCGCCTGGGATTCCAGCCTGGCAGTGGGCAACGGTCTGTTCCTGACCACCTCGCGCGACATCCTGGAAGCCATGGCCCGCGGTGAAGGCCCGGCCAATGCGCTGGTCACCCTGGGCTGCGCCGGCTGGGGGGCAGGGCAGCTGGAAAGCGAACTGGCCGAGAACAGCTGGCTGACCGTGCCGGCCGATGCCGAAGTGGTGTTCCAGCTGCCGCTGGAACAGCGCTGGCAGGGCGCGGCGGCGCGTATCGGCGTGGACCTGTTCCGCCTGACCGACTACAGCGGCCATGTCTGAGCCGGCCGTGATCCGCCGCGATGGCACCGTGCTCGGCTTCGATGTCGGCTCGCGGCGGATTGGCGTGGCCATCGGCAGCGCGTTCGCCGCGCATGCCCGCGCGGTGGCCGTGGTGGATGTGCACGGCAACGGCCCCGACTGGGCCGCCGTGGAGCGCCTGATCAAGGAATGGAAGCCCGACGGCCTGGTGGTGGGCGATCCGCTTACCCTGGATGGTCAGGACCAACCCAACCGCAAGCGCGCGCAGGGCTTCGCCCGCCAGCTGCGGGAACGTTTCAAGCTGCCGGTGGTGATGATCGACGAGCGTTCCAGCTCGGTCGAAGCCGCCCGCCGTTTCGCCGTCGAGCGCGCCGAAGGGCGCAAGCGCCGCCGAGATGCGGCCGCGCTGGATGCCGTGGCTGCGGCGGTGATCATCGACCGCTGGCTGTCGTCCCCCGACGACGCCATCCCCATTCCCTGACTGCACGACGCCTGCCATGACCGCCCAGCAACTCGATGCCTCCGGCCGCCTGCGCCACCTGTTGACCCTTGAAGGCCTTCCCCGCGAAACCCTGGTGCAGCTGCTCGACCGCGCGGGCCAGATCCGCGATGCGGCCGTTGGCCGGGTTGGCAACAAGCGCCAGGTGCTGGCCGGTTCGGCGGTGTGCACGCTGTTCTTCGAACCGTCCACCCGCACCCGCAGTTCGTTCCAGCTGGCGGCTCAGCGCCTGGGCGCCGACGTGCTGAATTTCGATGCCTCCACGTCTTCCACGCGCAAGGGCGAGACCGCCTGCGACACGTTGAAGAACCTGGAAGCGATGGGCGTGCGCGGCTTCGTGGTGCGCCACCCCGACGATGGCGCGGTGGCGGCACTGGCCGCCGCGGCCGGCGAGGGCACCGCACTGGTGAACGCCGGCGATGGCCGCAGCTCGCACCCGACCCAGGGCCTGCTGGACATGCTGACCCTGCGCCAGGCCAAGGGCCCGGACTTTTCGAAGCTGAAGGTCGTGATCGTCGGCGATGTGAAGCATTCGCGCGTGGCCCGTACCGACCTGCATGCGCTGCGCACGCTGGGCGTGGGCGAGATCCGCGTGTGCGGCCCGCAGTCGCTGCTGCCGGACGATGAAACCCTGAAAGGCTGCGTGGTCGGCGACGACTTCGACGCCATGCTGGAAGGCGCCGATGCGCTGATGATGCTGCGCCTGCAGCGCGAGCGCATGGAAGAAGGCCTGGTGCCGTCGCTGGAGCAGTACCACGCCCAGTACGGCCTGACCGCCGCACGCCTGGCCCGCGCCGGCAAGGACGCCGCCGTGCTGCACCCGGGCCCGATCAACCGCGGCGTGGAAGTGACCGACGAAGTGGCCGACGGCCCGCAGTCGTGGGTGCTGCGCCAGGTCGCCAACGGCGTGGCCGTACGCATGGCCGTGCTGGAAACCCTGCTGGGTTGATAGCGGTATTGGTGGGTGCCGACCGTTGGTCGGCACACACCCCGCCCAGGTAGGTGCCAACCGAGGTTGGCGCACGCAGCGCTTTGGTAGGTGCCAACCTTGGTTGGCACACCCAGCGCTCTGGTAGGTGCCAACCTTGGTTGGCACTATTCGTCAGTGCCAGTGGATCCCAGACAACCACATGGCGATTCCAGCTCCCATTCGCACCACGCGTGTCGATATTGCCCGACCTGTGCCGCCAACCCAGCCCTGATCGGGTTACCCATCAGATACATCGCATGCCGGTACAGCGATTCATCAGATCGAATCGCGTGATCGTGATAGCCGCTCTGCCAAAAGCGCCCGATTCGCCCTGAAGATCGATTCACCTGTTGTGCCGTGCGCGACTTGAATCGCTTCATCACCGTTTCAAGTGTTCCTGCGCGAAGTTCGACCAGCCAATGAATGTGGTCGGGCATGACCACGTAGGCAACGGAACGGGTGAAGCCTTCCTGGTCGAGGCGCTGGAATTCGCGGATCGCCAGTTCTGCAGCAGCATCGCTGGCAAGCAACGGGGCGCGGCCATGCACAACGGTGGTGAGGATGTAGCTGAGGCCGATGCTGGAGTGACGGCCGAGCAGAAGTCGAGCGCTGTTCATGGAGGCAAGCATGGGCGGGCCTGCCTGCGGTGAATATCGGGGAATGACTTGGCTTTGGGTAAGCGGGTGCCAACCAAGGTTGGCACCTACCGGAGCGGTGTGGGTGCCAACCAAGGTTGGCACCTACCGGGGCGTCAGCGCTTCTGCGCGAAGAGCCAGGCCCACATGGCGGGGTCGGCGTAGGTGGCGTCCCAGGCGTTGTGGTTGCCGTCGGGGTATTCGGTGTAGCGCACGTCGCGCGCGCCGGCGGCCTGGAAGGCGGCGTGCAGTCTGCGGTCGTCGGCCGGGGGCACTACATCGTCCAGCGCGCCGTGGAAGATCCAGATCGGCGTGCGCTGCAGGCGCTGGGCGATGGCCGCGTAGGGATCGGCTTCGTGCGCGACCTGTTCGACGAACAGGGTCGGGCGCACCGCGCGTGGAGCCAGCACGGCGCCGCACACCGGCACGATGGCGGCGAAGCGCTGCGGGTCGTCCAGGGCGATGTTCCAGCTGCCGTAGCCGCCCATCGACATGCCGGTGAGGTACTGGCGCGCGGGATCGGCGCCGAACTCGGCCACGGTCGCATCCAGTGCGGCGATCGCTACGCGGTTGTTGTGGCCGCTCCATTCCTGGTCGCCGGGCACCTGCGGAAACACGGCCAGCGCCGGGAAATCCGCCGCATGGCGGCGCAGATGCGGGCCCAGCCCGGCGTGGGTCGGCTTCACCCCGTCGCCGCCGCGTTCGCCCGAGCCGTGCAGGAACAGCACCACCGGCAGCGGACCGGCGGCGCGTGCGCTGTCGGCAGGAATGAATACCTGGTAGTAGGCGGTCTGCCCGTCGACCTTCACCGCGCGTGATTCAAAATGCCCGCGCGCGCTGTCCGGAGTGCTGGCGCAGGCGCCCAGCATCAGTACGGCCAGCAGCGGCAGCCAGCGCAGGAACGGACGAGCCATGACGTTTTCCCAAGGTTTGGAATCGTTTTCATGGTAATCGGCCGCCCGGCGCCGGGCATCGTGCAGCGCATCACTGCGGGCGCGGCGCGCTGGCGATGATGGCCAGTTGTTCCTGTGCTTCGGCATTGCCGTCCGCGGCCGCGGCCTGCACCTGCGCCAGGTCGGGGTGCATCACCACCAGCAGCGGGTTTTCGCACACCGGGCAGTCGTACTCGGTCGCGTCTTCGTCCAGCTCCATCACCATCGCGCGCGAGCTGCCTTTCCACTCGCATGCTGCGCAGGTGTGCATCTGTTCGCGCCAGCCGGGCTGGAAGTAGTTGTCGATCGTGGTGGCCATGGGCTTCGGGGAAAAAAGAGGTAGGAGAACGCGGCAAGGGGTCAGAGCCCTGCTGTGCAGGGATCTGACCCCGTGCGGGTCAGTGCAGCAGGATGAGGGTGGCCAGGCCGAGGAAGCTGAAGAAACCCATCACGTCGGTCACCGCGGTCACCACCACGGTGCCGGCCACGGCCGGGTCGACGTTCATGCGCTTGAGCAGCAGGGGCAGCAGCACCCCGGCCAGTGCGGCGGCCAGGAAGTTGATGATCAACGCCAGGGTGATCACCAGCGACAGCAGCAGGCTGTGGAACCACAGGAAGGCGATGACGCCGACCAGCAGGCCGATCAGGGTGCCGTTGATCAACGCAACGCGCGCTTCCTTCCACAGCAGGATGCGGGCGTTGCTCTGGCCCACCTGGCCCAGGGCGATGCCGCGCACCATCAAGGTCAGCACCTGCACGGCGGCATTGCCGCCCACGCCGGCCACGATCGGCATCAGCACGGCCAGCGCCACGACCTTCTGCAGGGTCAGTTCGAACTGGCCGATCACGCTGGCAGCCAGGAAGGCCGTGCACAGGTTGATGCCCAGCCAGACCACGCGGCCGCGCACGGCACGCTTGATGGGCGAGAACAGATCCTCTTCCTCGTCCAGACCGGCGGCGCCCAGCGCCTGGTGCTCGGCCTGCGAACGGATGATGTCCACCACGTCATCGATGGTGATGCGGCCGAGCAGGATGTTGTTGTCGTCCACCACCGGCGCGGAGACCCAGTCATGGTCGGAGAACTGCCGCGCCACTTCTTGGTCGCTTTCGCCAACATCGATGGCCGGCTGTTCGTCATCGATCAGCCGGTTGATGGGGGTGGTGTCTTCGTGGGTGACCAGCGCGGCCAGCGAGACGCGGCCCAGGTACTGGTGGCGGCGGCTGACCACGAACAGATGGTCGGTGTGGTCGGGCAGTTCGCCGCGCAGACGCAGGTAGCGCAGCACCACGTCCACGTTGACGTCGGCGCGCACGGTCACCACGTCCGGGTTCATCAGGCGGCCGGCGCTGTCCTCGGGATAGGACAGCACCTGTTCCAGGCGCTCGCGGTTCTCGCGGTCCATCGACTTGAGCACTTCGTCGATGACCGTATCGGGCAGATCCTCGACCAGGTCGGCCAGATCGTCGATGTCCAGGTCTTCGACCGCGGCGATGATTTCGTCCGGGTCCATGTCCGCGAGCAGGCTCTCGCGCACTTCCTCACCGACGTGGACCAGCACCTCGCCGTCGTCTTCCGGGTCGACCAGGCCCCACACCACTTCGCGCTTGCCCGGCGGCAGCGATTCCAGCAGGTTGCCGATCTCGGCCGGCGCCAGGGTGTTGACCAGGCGGCGCACCGGCCCCAGCCGGCCGCTGTCCAGCGCATCGGACAACAGGCGCAGTTGGCGCGCAGTCTTGTCGTGGCGTACAGCTTCGGCCATCGCAGCTCCCGCGGGAAGAGAAAAGCCGCGATCCCGGCAAGGATGCGGCAACAGGGGTGTTCAGCGCGTCATTATCGCAAGCCGATGTTGCAACGCCTACCCCGATCACGGAGACGGGGTCAGAGCCCTTTCCCGTGGGAAAGGGATCTGACCCCACGGTGCTCAGACCGCGTCGGCCACCAGGGCCAGCCAGCGTTCGATGCCGCGGCGATCGCGCGCGGCCAGCAGCTTCGGTGCGCGCGCGCGCAGGGTGGCCAGGTCGCTTTCGCGGATCGCGCGGCGGACTTCCAGCAGGGTGCCAGGGTGCAGGCTGAACTCGGTCAGGCCCAGTGCCAGCAGCAGCGGCGTCATGCGTGCGTCGCCGGCGATCTCGCCGCACACCGCCACCGGAATGCGATGGCGTGCGCCGGTGTCGATCACCAGCTGCAGCAGGCGTACCACCGCCGGATGCAGCGGCGAGTACAACTCGCCCAGCGCTTCATTGTTGCGGTCGGCGGCCAGCAGGTACTGGACCAGATCGTTGGTGCCGATCGACAGGAAATCCACCAGGTCGATGAAGCTTTCCAGCGCCAGCGCGGCGGCCGGCACTTCGATCATCGCCCCCAACGGCACATGGTCGGCCACCGCATGGCCTTCGGCGCGCAGTTGTTCGGCCAGCTTCAGCAGGCGCCGGCGCACCGCCAGCAGTTCCTCGCGGGTGCTGACCATGGGCACCAGCACGCGCAGCTTGCCGTAGGCCGAGGCGCGCAGGATCGCGCGCAGCTGGGTGTCGGATACCTTCGGCCGGGCCAGCGACAGGCGCACGCCACGCAGGCCCAGCGCTGGGTTCTCTTCGTTGCTGAGGGTCAGGCCGGTACGGTCGGCCTTGTCCGCGCCCAGGTCCAGGGTGCGGATGGTGACCGGACGCCCGCTCATGCCCAGGGCGGCATCGCGGTAGGTCTGGAACTGTTCTTCTTCGTCGGGCAGTTCGTTGCGCTGCAGGAACAGGAATTCGGTGCGGTACAGGCCCAGGCCCTGCGCGCCGAGCGCGTGTGCCTGGGTCACGTCTTCCAGCGATTCGGCATTGGCCAGCAGGGCGATATCGACCTGGTCGCGGGTGCGGCTGGGCTTGCTGCGCAGGCGGCCGAGTTCGCGCTGTTCGCGCGCGTGTTCCTTCAGCCGTACGCGGTAATCGCGCAGGTTGTCGGCCTGCGGGTTCACGGTGATGCTGCCGTCGGCGCCGTCGATGATCAGCACATCGCCGTCGGCCACCCGGCCCAGCACCTGTGGCACGTTCACGATCAGCGGCAGGTGCAGGCTGCGGGCCAGGATCGCGCTGTGCGACAGTGCGCTGCCGGCGGCGGTGACAATGCCGACCACGCCCTGGGCCTGCAGCTGGGCCAGTTCGGACGGTGCGATGTTGTCGCAGACCAGGATTTCCCCGGCCAGGCCCTTCACCACCGGCGCGCGGTCGGGTTGCAGGAAGGCGTGGATGCGGCCGATCACATGGTCCAGGTCATCCATGCGGCTCTTCAGGTAGGCATCGTCCATGCCATCGAAGACCTTGGCCAGGCGGTCGCGCTGCAGGCGCAGTGCGTAGCCGGCGCTGTAGGGACCGCTGCGGATCAGTTCGTCCAGCCCGAACAGCAGCTCCGGGTCATCCAGCAGCAAGGCATGCAGGTCCAGGAATTCACCCACTTCCTGGTTCAGCGCGCCGTGCAGGCGCTGGCGCAGGTCGTGCATCTCGGTGCGCGCCGCTTCCACGGCGCGGTGCAGGCGGGCCAGCTCGGTCGGTACCTGCTGCGGGGCCACGCGCTGTTCGGCGATTTCCAACGCATGCGGCAGGCGCACGCGCGCGCGGCCCAGCGCGGTACCCCGTGCGGCGCCGTGGCCGGACAACAGCTGCACCGGCCGTTGGCCGGAAGGCAGTTGCCCGGCACGTGCGCGCGGCACGCTCAGCTGTCCTCGTCGAAGCGGCGCTCGAACAGGTCAACCACCGCGTCCATGGCAGCCGCCTCGTCTTCGCCGGTGATGCGGATGGTGACCGGCGTGCCCTGGCCGGCGGCCAGCAGCATGACGCCCATGATGCTCTTGGCGTTGATCTCACGGCCCTTGGCGGCCATGGTCACGTTGCAGCGGAAGGGCGCCAGGGTCTGCACCAGCTTGGCGGTGGCCCGGGCATGCAGGCCCAGGCGGTTGCTGACTGTGAGTTCTCGTTCAAGCATCGTCGACTATCGCTCCATTGCGGGTGCCCGCCGCCGCAGTGGCGGGCAGTTGATCCAGTGCCTGTTCCGGATAATTCATCACCCGCAGCAACATCGGCAGGCTCAGCGCCGACACCCGGCGAACCGGGGTTCCCAGCCGGGCCAGCTGCCCGGCAAGGTTGGCAGGGCTGGCGCCGTACAGGTCGGTCAGGATCAGCACGCCTTCACCACCATCGACCCGGCGCAAGGCAGCCGAGGCGAGCGGAAGAAGGGCATCCAGGTCTGCGTCGAACGGTACTTCGAAAGCTTCGGTTTTCAGCGGCAATTGCCGCAGGAGCCGGGTCGCCACGTCAAGCAGGGCGGTCCCGACCCCGGGGTGTGTTACGAGGAGAATGCCACAGGTCATTACTGCACGTTAACAGGTCAGGGTGAACGGGCGATAGCAGCAGGAGAGGGGCACTGTGTCCCGTATTCAGTGTTGCCGGGGTCGGATCCCTTTTCAATGGGAAAAGGGCTCTGACCCCATCCCCTCTGCCCCCGTCCACGCATGGCGCGGATCTACCGTGTCGACCAAGGTCGACGCCTACCCACAGCATTCGTCGAGCATGGCTCGACGCTACAGGGGCCGGCCGTTCCCTCAATCCTGTTCGCGGTGATAAGTCGCCACGTCGTCCCAGCCCATTTCGCGGGCGTGCCGGGCCATGCGCTCGGCCAAGAACACCGAGCGGTGCTTGCCGCCGGTGCAGCCGAAGGCCACGGTCACGTAGCTGCGCGTGCCATCGCCCAACTTCGGCAGCCAGGTGTCCAGGAAGTCCATCAGCTGGGTCAGGTAGCGCTGCACGTCCGGCTGCGCTTCCAGGTAATCACGTACGCCCGGTTCGCGGCCGCTCAGGGCGCGCAGGTCCGGGTCCCAGTGTGGGTTGGGCAGCACACGCGCATCGAACACGAAGTCGGCCTCGGCCGGCACGCCGCGCTTGTAGGCGAACGATTCGAACAGCAGCGACAGGCGCGTGGCATGGCCCAGCGCGAATTCAGTGATGATGCGGCGGCGCAGCTGGTGCACGTTCAGGGCGCTGGTATCGACCACGGCATCGGCCTCGCGGCGCAGCGGCGCCACCAGTTCGCGTTCGCGGGCGATTGCTTCCGGCAGCGACAGGCCCAGCTGGCTCAGCGGATGGCGCCGGCGCGTGTCGGCGTAGCGCTTGAGCATGGTTTCGTCGCTGGCCTCGAAGAACAGCACCTTCACCTGCACGCCCGCGTCGGTGGCCTGCTGGCGCCAATCGGACAGCTGGCTCAGGTCGCTCTGCCCGCGCACGTCGATGCCGACCGCCAGCCGCCGCGGCGCTGCGCCGTCGTGGTTGTCCAGCACGCTGCGCACAAAATCCGGCAGCAGCCGGATCGGCAGGTTGTCCGAACAGTAGTAGTCCTGGTCTTCGAAGGTCTTCAGGGCGACGGATTTACCCGAGCCGGACAGGCCGCTGACGATGATCAGGGTCGGGGCGGTGGGGGAGGCGGTGCTCATGGACAGGCTCTTTGCAGTGGGCTCAGGGTGTTCGCCGTTCCAGCAGGTTGCTGTGGCGGGCGATGAACATCGCCGCCGGGTCGATACCCTTGGTACGTAGAATGTGCAGCCGGGTGGCCGCCTCGGTCAGCACCGACAGATTGCGGCCGGGCATCACCGGCAGGGTGATCAGTGGCACGTCCAGGTCCAGCACATGGCGGGTACCGGAATCGCCGGTCAGGCGTTCGTAGCCATGGGGGGTGGGCTCGGTCATCGGCTTGGTCAGGTGCACGATCAGGCGAAGGTACTTGTTCTTCTTTACCGCCGTATCACCGAACATCTCGCGCACGTTCAGCACGCCCAGGCCGCGCACTTCCAGCAGGTCCTGCAGCAGCTCGGGGCAGGTGCCATCGAGCACGTCCGGGGCGATCTGGGTGAACTCGGGGGCATCGTCGGCCACCAGGCGGTGGCCACGACTGAGCAGCTCCAGCGCCAGTTCACTCTTGCCCGAACCGGCCTCGCCGGTGATCAGCACGCCGATCGAATAGATTTCCATGAACACGCCATGCAGGATCACCCGCGGTGCCAGCGTGCGTGCCAGGTGGTAGGACAGGTGGTTCAGCAGTTCATGGCCGCGCTTGGGCGACACCCACAGCGGGGTGCCGGATTCATCGGCGGCCGCGCGCAGGTCTTCCGGGCAGGGCTGGTTGCGGGTGATGACCAGCGCCAGCGGGTGCGAATGCATGATCTTTTCGATCGTTTCCCAGCGCTGCCGCGGTTCCAGCGCGTCCAGCCAGGACAGTTCCTCGGTGCCCAGGATCTGCACCTTGTTCGGGTAGATCGCATTGAGGTAACCGGCCAGCGAGGGGCGGCGGGATACCGTGTTGCCGGCTTCCAGTTCGCGCTTCTCGCCGGACTGGCCGGCAACCCAGCGCAGTGCCAGCCGCTCGCGCTGCTGTTCGAACAGTTCACGTGCGGTGATGCTGGTATTCATGCGGCGCTCGCCGAAGGGGGAAGGTCCAGGGCCTGGCGCAGGCTGCGCGCGTCGCCCGCCTCGCGCAGGGCCTGGCGGATGGCCGGCGAAGAGAACAGTTCGGCCAGCTCGGACAGCAGCATCAGGTGCTGGTGGGTGTAGTGGGCGGGCACGGCCATGGCGAACACCAGGTCCACCGGGGCGTCGCCGCCGAAATCGATGGGGGTGGCCAGCCGCAGCAGGGCGCCGCGGGGCCGGTCCAGCGCGGGCGCGCGCCCGTGCGGAATGGCGATGCCCTCGCCGATGCAGGTGCTGCCCAGCGCTTCGCGCTGGCACATGTTCTGGTAGATCTGCTCGGCATTGGCCTGGCGGCAGGCCAGCAGGCCGGCGGCGGTCTGCAGGACGCTGTCGCGGTCGGTGGCCGTGCAGAGCTGGGTCTGCACGGCCGCCAGAAGGTCAGTCAGGGGCATGTCTGCGAGGAACGGTGGCGATCAGCCGCCATTGTCGCCCACCGGCAGCGGTGCGTGCTGCTGTTTTTTCTCCTTGTGCTTGATCACCAGGCGGTCAAGCTTGTCCGCCAGCAGATCGATCGCGGCGTACATGGTCTGGCCGTTGGCCTCGGCATGCAGGGTCTGGCCGGGAATGTTGAGGCTCGCGTCGACGTGGTGTTCGGTCTTCTGCAGCTTGAGGGTTACCCGCGCTTCGCAGTGCTGGTCGAAGTGCTTGCCGATCCGGGCCAGCTTGTCCTCCACATAGGACTGCAGGGCCGGGGTGACTTCGACATCTTTGCCAAACGTTTCGATGCGCATCGGGTTTCTCCTGTGTTCGGATGTGCCAATGAACCTCTCCGCCGGGCGCGGCGGCGCGTCAAGCGATTCTGACTCTTTCGTGCGAGGCGGAGATGTTCATGGCCTCACGATACTTCGCTACGGTGCGTCGCGCTACCGGGATTCCGGACGTTTTCAACAGGTCAGCCAGCTTGGCGTCAGAAAGCGGCTTGCGTGGGTTCTCGTCATCGATCAGGCGCCGGATCATGGCCTGGATGGCGGTGCTGGACGCTTCGCCACCGCCGTCGGTGTCGATGCCGGAGGCAAAGAAGGCACGCAGCGGCAGGGTGCCGCGCGGCGTGCGCACGTGCTTGCGGGCGATGGCACGCGAGACGGTGGATTCGTGCAGGCCGAGTTCGCCGGCGATCTCGCGCAGGGTCAGCGGCCGCAGGGCCTGTTCGCCGAATTCAAGGAAGCCGGCCTGCTGCTGGATCAGGCAACGCACCACGCGCAGCAGGGTTTCGCCACGGGCCTGCAGGCCCTTCAACAACCAGCGCGCTTCCTGCAGTTGGCTGCGCAGGTAGCCGGCATCGGCATCGCCGCAGCGGCGGATCATCTGTTCGTAGCCACGGTGGATCATCACCTTGGGCCCGGCATGGGCGGCCAGCGCCGCGCGCCACACACCGCCCTGCCGCCACACCACCACGTCGGGCACCACGTAGGTGTCCTGCGAAAGCGGGGCGATCTGCGTGCCGGGGCGGGGGTCGAGCGAGCGCAGCAGGGCCACGGCGATCTCGACTTCGGCCAGCGGTTGTTTCAGTTCCTGCGCGATGCCGGCCACGCCGCTGCGCGGCAGCCGTTCCAGCGGGCCGGCGGCAATCTGCAGGGCCAGCGCCTGGCCGGGCGTGTCGGCCGGCAGCACCGCAAGCTGCAGCTGCAGGCATTCGCCCAGCGAACGTGCGGCCACGCCCACCGGATCGAAGCGCTGGATCTGATGCAGCACGGTGAGGATTTCATCTTCGCCGGCATGGATGGCCGGCAACAGGGTTTCGGCGATGGTGGCCAGCGGTTCGCGCAGGTAGCCATCGTCTTCCAGCGCATCGATCAGGGCCGCGCCGATGCTGCGATCGCGCAGCGACAGGTGCGAAAGATGCAGTTGCCACAACAGGTGGTCGGCCAGCGTTTCGGTTTCGGCCACGCGCTCGGCGGCGCTGCCGGTGTCGTCATCGTCGTCGAAGCTGCCGCTGCTGCCGGCGCTGCTCCAGTCCAGTTCCGCCGGCGCCCAGTCGTCGCCGCCGTTCTCGCTGGCATCGGCGGTGGGCGGCGCTTCGTTGTCGGCGCCGCCGTCCTGTTCGCTGCCCGCGGCCGCGTCATCGCCTTCGGCCCAGTCCAGCAACGGGTTGCTTTCCACCGCCTGGGCGATTTCCAGCTCCAGCTCGGTGCTGGACATCTGCAGCAGCTTGATCGCCTGCTGCAGCTGCGGTGTCAGCACCAGGTGCTGTCCCAACGATGTCTGCAGCCGAGTCTTCATGCCTGTGCCGAACGGAGGGGAGTGGGCCCGGCGGCCGCCTTACAGCTTGAAGGAATCTCCAAGGTAGACGCGACGCACGTCTGCGTTGTCCAGGATCGCCTCGGGCGAGCCCTGGGCCAGCACGGTGCCCTCTGCGAGGATATACGCGCGGTCGCAGATTCCCAAGGTTTCGCGCACATTGTGGTCGGTGATGAGTACGCCGATGCCACGCTGCTTCAGGTGGGTGACGATGCGCTGGATTTCACCCACCGAGATCGGGTCGACGCCGGCGAACGGTTCATCCAGCAGGATCAGGCGCGGCTTGGCAGCCAGCGCGCGGGCGATCTCGCAGCGGCGGCGCTCGCCGCCGGACAGGCTGGCGCCCAGCTGCTCGGACACATGGCCCAGCTGCAGTTCGTCCAGCAGGCTGTTCAGTTCGCGCTCGCGGCCGGCCGAATCCAGATCGTCGCGCAGTTCCAGCACCAGGCGCAGGTTGTCGGCCACGGTCAGCTTGCGGAACACCGACGGCTCCTGCGGCAGGTAGCCCACGCCCTGCTTGGCACGGGTATACATGGGGTCGTCGGTGATGTCCTGGCCGTCCAGCACGATGCTGCCGGCATCGGCCGCGACCAGGCCCACGATCATGTAGAAACAGGTGGTCTTGCCGGCGCCGTTGGGGCCGAGCAGGCCCACCACTTCACCGGCGTCCAGGGTCAGGCCGAAATCCTTGACCACTTCGCGCTGCTTGTAGCGCTTGCGCAGGCCCTTGGCGACGAGCATTACTTCTTGCTCCCGGCCGGCGCGGCCGGCGTCTTGTTCTTGGGCGGAATGACCGTGCGCACGCGGCTGCCGTCGCCGCCGGAATTCATCTCGCCGCTCTTCATGTTGTAGACCATGCGCTGGCCGGCGTTGGTGCCGCGCGCGCTGGTGACCTTGTAGTTGCCGGTCAGGGTGACGGTATCGCTCTTGACGTCGTAGTCGATGTTGTCAGCCACCGCATCGACCCAGGTGCCGTCATCCAGCTGCTGCTTCATCTTGGCCTGCTTGCCGGTGAACACGGCGCGTACCGCTTCGCCGTCCTTCATGTAGATCTCGGCCTGGGCCGAGCGCAGGTCCAGGGTGCCCTGGGTGATCACCACGCCCTGCGACAGGGTGGTCTTGCCGTCGCCGGTCAGCGAACCGGACTGCGCACCGGCGTCGATGTGCATGTCTTCGTTGCGGTCGCTGGATTTGGCGAAGGCGGCGCTGGGGACAAGAAGACCAAGCGCGAGCACGGCTGCAAAGGGAATCTTCATCGGGGTCCGTTCTACCGGTGGGAGGCGCCCGGGGGTAACCGGGCGGCCGGGTGGGTGCTGCTGGCCCTGCGCCTGTCGGGAAGACGTCGCGGGCCGGCGGCGGAATCAGCGCTTGGGCGTGTAGCGGCCCTTGGACTGGCTGAGGAAATGATACGTGTTGTTCTTCGAATCCACTTCAAAGCCCACGCCGGACTGTTCCATGCCCGGGCGGGTCATGGTGACCCGCGCGTCGGTGCGCGCACGGTTCTCTTTCGGGAACACGTCCAGGTGGTCGGTGCGGAAGGTGGTGGGCACCACGCCGGGCGCGACCGGGCTGTCGCCGGCCACGTTGCCGCGCAGCTTCATCTCATCGCCCTTGGCGCTGAGCCAGCCGGTTTCGGCGCGCAGCGTCCAGTGCCGGCCTTCGGCATCGGGCATTTCAAACAGCGGCGTGGCGATGTTGATGGTCTGGTCGCCGCGCTGGCGTTCCAGCAGGGGCGCGCGCAGGGTGGTCGATTCCTTGCCCTGGTCATCCAGGGCCACGATCTGGAAATCGTGCAGGATGTAATCCACGCCCGCGTCCTGGCCTTCGCTCACCGGGCCCTTGTCGCGGTTGCGCAGGGCGGCCCAGCTGCTCAGCAGCGCCGCCAGCAGCAGGCCGACGCCGAGCACGGTACGCCAGTTCACGCGTGCGGTATTCATGCGCCGAACCTTGCCAGCACGGCGTCCACATGGCCCTGCGCGGCCAGCAGCACGTCGCACAGCTCGCGCGCGGCGCCACGGCCGCCCTCGCTGCGGGTCTGCCAGTGGGCGCGTTCGGCGATCCACGGGTGCGCGTTGGCCGGGGCCACGGCCAAGCCGACCGCGCCGATCGGAGCCAGGTCGGGCAGGTCGTCGCCCATGAAGGCCACCTGGTCCAGGCCGATGCCATGCTGGGCGCACAAGGCCTGCACGCTGGCCAGCTTGTCGCCCACGGCGATCTGGGTATCGATGCCCAGGTCGGCGCCGCGCTTGAGCGCGGACTGGCTGTTGCGCGCGGTGATGAGCACGGGGTGGATACCGTGCTGCTGCAGCAGTTTCAGGCCCAGACCATCCTGCACGAAGTACGCCTTGCTCTCGTTGCCGTCCTTGTCGTAGTACAGCCGACCGTCGGTGAGGGTGCCGTCCACGTCGAAGCAGGCCAGGCGGATGCGGGCCGCGGTGGCAAGCAGATGGGCGGGGAAGGCGGGCAGGGGGGACCAGGGCATCAGGGTGTCGGACTCGGTGTTGGTATCTGAATGGGGTCTGCGGACTATTGGTTAAACCACCCGGGCCCGCAACAGGTCATGAATGTTCAGCGCGCCGACGGCCCGGCCCTGCTCATCGACCACGATCAGCCCGTTGATCTTGTGGGTTTCCATCAGGCGCGCCGCTTCCACGGCCAGCTGGTCGGCGCCGATGGTGCGCGGGCTGCGGGTCATGATGTCGGCGATGCGGGCGGTGCGTACGTCCAGCGCGCTGTCCAGTGCGCGGCGCAGGTCGCCGTCGGTGAACAGGCCGATCAGCACGCCCTGGGCATCGACCACGGCGGTCATCCCCAGCCGCTTGCGACTCATCTCCATCAGGGCTTCGCTCAGGCTGGCGCCGGCGTCCACCTTGGGCAGGTCCTCGCCGCTGTGCATCACATCGGTGATGTGCAGCAGCAGGCGGCGGCCCAGGCTGCCGGCCGGGTGCGAGCGGGCGAAGTCATCGGCGGTGAAGCCGCGCGCGTCAAGCAGCGCCACGGCCAGCGCATCGCCCATCACCAGCGAGGCGGTGGTGCTGGAGGTGGGGGCCAGGGCCAGCGGGCAGGCTTCGGCCGGCACGCTTACGTCCAGGTGGATGTCGGCGGCGCTGGCCAGGCTGGACTGGGCGCGGCCGGTCATGGCGATCAGGGTGTTGCCCTGGCGCTTGAGTACCGGCAGCAGCATCAGGATCTCGTCCGATTCGCCTGAATAGGACAGGGCCAGCACCACATCGTCCTCGGTGATCATGCCCAGGTCGCCGTGGCCGGCTTCACCCGGGTGCACGTAGAACGCCGGGGTGCCGGTGGAGGCCAGGGTGGCGGCGATCTTGCGGGCGATATGCCCGGATTTGCCCATGCCGGTGGCGACCACGCGCCCGCGGCTGCCCAGGATGGTCTGGCAGGCCTGCTGGAAGGCCTCGCCCAGGCGCCCGGCCACGGCCTGCAGGGCCTGCTGTTCGATCTCGAACACGCGCTGGCCACTGGCCACCAGCGCAGCAGGATCGACGGAACGGGAAGGCAGGGGGGACTCGGCCATGCGGACGCCACGCAGCGGAAGTAGAATGAGGGCTCATTTTATTAGGAAAGCCCGTTGGACGCCGACACCATCCGCAACCTGATCGAAACCGGCCTGCCCGGCGCCCGCGCCGACGTGCGTGGCGACGACGGCGTGCACTTCGAAGCGACCGTGGTCAGCGAGGCCTTCGCCGGCAAGATGCCGCTGGCCCGCCACCGGATGGTCTATGCCACCCTGGGCGACCTGATGGGCGGCGCGATCCACGCGCTGGCGCTGAAAACCGTGACCCCGGCCGAAGCCGGCTGAACCGCAGAAGATTCCCTATACATGGCCAAGATCGTTGTGACCGGCGGCGCTGCGCTGCACGGTGAAGTGAGCATCTCCGGCGCCAAGAACGCCGTCCTCCCCATCCTCTGTGCAACCCTGCTGGCCGACGAGCCGGTGGAGATCACCAACGTGCCGCACCTGCACGATGTGGTCACCACGGTGAAGCTGCTGGGCGAGCTGGGCGCCAAGGTCACCATCGACCAGGGCACGCTGTCGCGCGGCAGCGCGATTGTGGTCGACCCGCGTTCGGTGAACCAGCACGTGGCACCGTATGAGCTGGTCAAGACCATGCGCGCCTCGATCCTGGTGCTGGGCCCGCTGCTGGCCCGCTTCGGCGCTGCCGAAGTGTCGCTGCCGGGTGGCTGCGCGATCGGTTCGCGCCCGGTGGACCAGCACATCAAGGGCCTGCAGGCGCTGGGTGCGGACATCGTGGTGGAGAACGGCTTCATCAAGGCCACCGCCAAGCGCCTGAAGGGCGGCCATTTCACCTTCGACATGGTCAGCGTGACCGGCACCGAGAACGTGCTGATGGCGGCCGTGCTGGCTGAAGGCACCACCATCCTGGACAACGCCGCGATGGAACCGGAAGTGACCGATCTGGCGCACTGCCTGATCGCGCTGGGCGCGAAGATCGAAGGCGTGGGCACCGCCCGCCTGGTGATCGAAGGCGTCGAGCGCCTGACCGGTGGCCGCCATGAAGTGCTGCCCGACCGCATCGAGACCGGCACCTTCCTGGTGGCCGCGGCGATGACCGGTGGCAAGGTGACGGTGAACCGTGCGCGCCCCAACACCATGGATGCGGTGCTGTCCAAGCTGGTGGAAGCCGGTGCGAAGATCGAGACCACTGAGGATTCGATCACCCTGGACATGCAGGGCAAGCGGCCGAAGGCAGTGAACCTGACCACCGCGCCGTACCCGGCGTTCCCGACCGACATGCAGGCCCAGTTCATGGCCTTGAACTGCGTGGCCGACGGCGTGGGCGTGATCAATGAAACGATCTTCGAAAACCGTTTCATGCACGTCAACGAACTGCTGCGCCTGGGCGCGGACATCCAGATCGAAGGCCACACCGCCATCGTGCGCGGTGCCGAGCGCCTGAGCGGTGCGCCGGTGATGGCCACCGACCTGCGTGCATCGGCGTCGCTGATCCTGGCCGGCCTGATGGCCGATGGCGATACCACCATCGACCGCATCTACCACCTGGACCGCGGCTACGAAAACATCGAAGAGAAGCTGTCTTCGCTGGGCGCCACCATCCGGCGCGTGACCGCATGATCCTGCGCGGCAGGTTCACCCGCCGCCGCAAGGCGCTGCTGGCCCTGGTGCTGCTGGCGCTGGCGTGGCTGGGCTATGCCTGGTACGCCAACCTGGCCATCACCAAGGGCATCGAGCAGAAGGACATGGACTGGAACGGTGACGGCACGGTGACCCGTGACGAGATCATCCAGTCGTTCTACGCGGTGGCGGTGAATGACAGCCAGGACGGCAACCGGCACTGCCGCACGTTCGTCTGGCGCGGCACCGGTGAGCAGATCCGCGTGGACTGCCGCACCGAGTTCAAGCCGGCCGCGGCCGAGGAAAAGAAATAAAGAAAACGCCCGCGCAAGCGGGCGTTTTTTGCGGTGGCGCCGGGCCGTGCCCGGCGAGCGCGTAGCGCGGAACGAAAATCCGCCGGGCATGGCCCGGCGCTACCGATCAATTCATCGCCTTGATGGTCAGGTCCAGCGCGTCGCGGCCGCTTTCCTTCTGCAGCATGCGCGCCGGCACCGGGAATTCCGGCACGATCCAGGCGATCAGTTCCTTGTTGCCGTCCACGCGCGAGACCTTGGTGGCCTGGTAACTCTTGCCGCCCACGGTCACCGCTTCCTTGCCCACGATCTTGTAGGTCATGTTTTTGATGCGGCCTTCGTCCACCATGCGGTAGGTCAGCGGCTTGCCGGCAGCCAGGTCGCGGGCGATGGCCAGGTTGATCAGCAGTGCATCCATGTCGCCGGCCTTCAGCGCGATCGGGCCGGCGCGGTCGGGCTTGATATCGCCGGTCCAGGTGGCCTGGTTGCTGCTCCAGTTGTAGTTGGCCTGCACGTTGCGCTTCTTCACCAGCAGCGCCGAACGGTCCTGGCTGCTGAGCGGACGCAGCTGCCCGCGCACTTCCTCGAACACCGTGCTCTGGCTCAGGTCGGCCAGCTGGTTCTTCACGTTCAGGCTGTAACGCCACTTGTTGGCGCCTTCGCTGGCCAGGGTCATGGTGCCGTTGGCCTGCATGCCCATGTAGCTGGCCAGGTAGTCGGCCTTGAACGGCTGCAGCGCCATGGCCGGCAGGCTGGCGACGGACAGCGCGGCCGCGGCGATCCAGGTCAGGGGGCGGGTCAGGGTCTTCATGCTCACACTCCTTGGTATTCGATCAGGCGCAGGTCCACGCGGTCCTCGCCATCTTCGCGTTGCAGGATGCGCACCGGCGTGGGGACACCGTTGGCGATCCAGAGAATGGTTTCGTTGCTGCCGCCGTTGGTGCGGAACACCCGCAGCGCGTTGTAGGACAGATCGCCGACGGCCACGTTCTCGGTTTCGGCGGCGGCCTGGTAGTCGTGCTGGCGTACCCGGCCCATGTCGACATAGCGGTAATGCATGGTCGCGCCCGGGCGGGCGTCACGCATGATCGCCAGGTTGATCAGCAGGGCACTCTGGTCACCGGCCTGCAGCGGAATGGGCTGGGCGCGGTCTTTCTTCACATCGCCGCTCCACTGTGCGGTGCCGGCCTGCCAGTTGTAGGTGCCCACCGCCTTCTTGCCCAGGAACAGGCCCTTGCGCACCGTGCTCTGGCTGAGCGGTGCATAGGCGCCGGCGCGTTCCTCGAACACGGTGCTCTGTTCGATGTTCAGCCCCAGCACGCTGGCAAAGCCGCGGCGGCCGACCACCTGCATGTCCACCCGCCACTGGTTGCCGCCGGTGTGGGTGACCTGCATGGTGGCATCGCCGGCCTCCTTGCCCTTGTAGAAGGCCTGGTAGGTGGCGCTGAACGGCTGCAGCGGCGGCGGTTCCCAGGCCAGTGCAGGCGGCATGGGCACCGCCGGCGCGGCGGGTACGGCGGCAGGCGCATCCGGGGGCGTGGCCTGTCCCCAGGCCGCGCAGGCGAGCACAGCAATCGGCAGCAGCAGGAATTTGCGCAACAACGGCGTGGTCTTCATGTCGGGCAGGAACCGCAGGAGGGGGCAGGATGCCAGCCCCGCAGTCAGCAGGGCGTGTGCACGGGCGTTACCGGTTCAGGTTCCCGGCGGAATCTAGGGCCAGTGGGCTAAACAGGGGGTGACCGTCGAACTGCGGCTGCCCCTGCCGTTCAGCCAGGCGCCCTTGGCACAGCAGCGACAGGGTGGCGATCAGCAGCGGGTGCTCCACTGCCAGCACCCGCGTGGCCAGGGTCTGCGCGTCATCGCCGGCCAGCACCGGCACCCGTGCCTGGGCCAGCACTGCGCCGGCGTCCAGTTCGGGCACCACGAAGTGCACGCTGGCCCCGGCTTCGGCATCGCCCGCTTCCAGCGCGCGGGCATGGGTGTGCAGGCCCTTGTACAGCGGCAGCAGCGAGGGATGGATGTTGACCAGGCGGCCACTGAAGCGCTGTACGAAATCGGCGCCAAGGATGCGCATGTAGCCGGCGCAGACGATCCAGTCCGGTGCGAACCCGGCCAGGGCATCGCCCAGCGCGGCATCGAACGCGGCGCGGTCGGTGAAGTCCTTGGGCGAACGCGCCCAGCGCTGCGCCGGCGCCACGTTCAGCAGCGCAGCGGCGTCGGGCTTGTCCGACAGCACCGCCACCACCTGCGCGTCCAGCCGGCCCGCGGTGATGGCGTCCAGGATGGCCTGCAGGTTGCTGCCCCGGCCCGAGGCGAGTACGGCAATGCGTGCGGTCATGCGACGACGGCGCTACCGGGGGCGACGAACCGTGCAGACACGTCCGGGCGCAGCAGCACCACCAGGGCGTACACGCCCAGGCCGATGCCGAGCGCACCGCCCAGGCAGGCGGCGCCGGAGGCGACCAGGCAGAGGGTGCGCCGCTGCCGGTCACCCAGTGCGCGCGCGGCCACCAGGCTGAGCACGGCGAACGCGCCGATGACCACCGCGAAACCGGCAAACACCACCGCCAGCAGCAGCGGCGAGGCATTCGGGTCGGTGCTGCGGCTTTCGCTTACGTAGCCGCCCACCGCGCCCAGCAGGAGCAGCAGGCACAGCAGCACCTGCACGCCGCCATAGACGTAGAACAGGATCTTCAGCGTATGCAGGTGGCCGTTGATCTGGATGTCGGTCCAGCCACGGGGAGCGTTCAGCGGGGGCGGTACGGCGGCCATGGCGGTCTCAGCGGCGGGTGGGAGCGTTGGCTTCGAAGGCGGCCTTGACCTGCGGCCGCAGCAGCACGATCAGGGTGAACACGCCCAGCACCGTGCCGAACGGGGTGAACAGGCAGGACACGCCGGCCACCACCAGGCACAGCACATAGCGGCGGCGCTGCTGCAGGCAGCGCCCGGCCCAGGCGATGCACGCCGCCAGCGCCAGGCCGCAGGACACGATGCCGCCGCCCATGACGATGAACATCCAGCCCATGAAGCGCTGTTCCTGCAACGAGGTGGGCTGGCCGTTGGAGTTCATCGGCAGGGTGCCGTTGAGCATCAGCACCCCCATCACGATGTGGAACACGAAGATCAGCGCGAACACTGCCGCCAGCCCCGCCACCACGTAGTGGAAGATCGACAGCAGCCGCAGGTGGTTGCTGTCCTCGGCGGTGAGCACCGGCGCCGCGGGGGCGGGCGCCGGCGGCGGCAGGTCGTTGGCGGTAGGGGGCAATGCGTCCATGCGGGCTCCTTTGTGCCGGATCAGCCGATGCGGACGCGTTCTGCGCCGGCAGCGGGGGTGACCTGGCCGATGGTCCAATGCTGCAGGCCCTGTGCCTGCACGGCGGCGGACACGGCGGCGACCTGGTCGGGGGCAACGATCAGCACGAAGCCGATGCCGCAGTTGAAAGTGCGCCACATTTCGCTGTCCACCACGGCGCCTTCCGTCTGCAGCCACTGGAACACCGGCGGCAGGGTCCAGGACGAGGCCTGGATATCCAGGCCCAGGCCTTCGGGCACCACGCGGATGATGTTCTCGGTCAGGCCGCCACCGGTGATGTGGGCCATGCCGTGGATCGCCTGGCCGTGCGACTTCAGCAGCGACAGGATCGGCTTCACGTACAGGCGGGTCGGCGCCATCAGCGCATCGACCAGCTTCACCCCGTCTTCCAGCACCAGGTCGGCCGGCTGGCCGGCGCGGTCATAGATGCGGCGCACCAGCGAGTAACCGTTGGAGTGCGGGCCGGAGGAGGCGATGCCGATCAGCACGTCGCCGGCGGCCACGCTGGCGCCATCCTTCAGTTCGCTCTTTTCCACGGCAGCCACGGTGAAGCCGGCCAGATCGTATTCGCCCGGGGCATACATGTCGGGCATTTCAGCGGTTTCGCCGCCGATCAGGGCGCAGCCGGCCTCGGTGCAGCCGTTGGCAATGCCGCCCACCACCGCCGCAGCGGTGTCGATGTCCAGCTTGCCGGTGGCGAAATAGTCCAGGAAGAACAGCGGTTCGGCGCCCTGCACCAGCACGTCGTTCACGCACATGGCCACCAGATCGATGCCGATCGTATCGTGGCGGTTCAGCTGGTGGGCCAGCTTCAGCTTGGTGCCCACGCCGTCGGTGCCCGACACCAGTACCGGTTCGCGGTACTTGTTGGACAGGTCGAACAGGGCGCCGAAGCCGCCCAGGCCGCCCATCACTTCCGGGCGGAAGCTGCGCTTGACCAGGGGCTTGATCCGCTCGACCAGCTCGTTGCCGGCGTCGATGTCGACACCCGCATCACGGTAGGTGAGGGGGGAAGGGGCGGAAGACGGGGTGTTGGTCACGGGCGTCGGCGCTGGCAGGGGTTGAACGGGCGATTTTAACAGGCCGGATTGGCGCACAGGCCGTATTCGGGCAACAATTCCCCCCGGATACGTCGAGCCAATGGATGTCCTGATGCGCCGCAGCCTGTTTCTCCCCCTGCTTCTGGCCCTGAGCCTGCCGGTGGCCACGATGGCCCAGAGCGGCCTGCGAACCGAAGGCGATGTTGCTACCGCCAGCGGTGCCTATGAAGCCGAAGTCCCGGTCAACAGCCAGGCCGAGGGCGACCGCAATGGCGGCCTGGCCCGTGCCCTGGGCGTGGTGCTGGGCAAGCTGTCCGGCGACCGCAGCGCAATGAGCCGCCCGGGCGTGGCGCAGGCGCTGCGCAACGCCAAGGACTACGTGGCCAGCTACGACTACAAGCAGGACCAGAGCGTGGGTGCCAGCGGTGCCCCCAGCTACCGCACCCTGCTGGTCGCGCGCTTCCGCGAAGACGATGTGGATGCGCTGGTCTCGGCCCTGGGCCTGCCGCTGTGGCCGCAGCCGCGGCCCAAGCCGGTGGTCTGGATGGCCGTGGACGATGGCAGTGGCCCGCGCCTGGTCAGCGTGCAGCAGGCCAACGCCGCCCGCCCGCTGCTGAACCGCGCCATCGAGCGCGGCTACAAGCTGGGCCTGCCCAGCGGTGGCGCGGCCGAACAGGCGCTGGTGGGGGCCATCTGGCGCCAGGACAGTGCCGCGGTGGCCCGCGCGTCGTCGCGCTACGCCCCGCCCATGCAGCTGATCGGCAAGTTGTACCGCGCCAACGGCGGCTGGCAGGCCGACTGGGTGTTCGTGGACAACGGCCGTGAACTGAACAAGTGGACCAGCAAGGACGCCAACGCCATGCGCGCGATGGCCGCCGGTGCCGACGGCGCCGCCGATGCGCTGGTGAAGCGCTACGCCAAGGCGGGCGCGGCCACCGGACAGGCTGGCAGCTACCGCGTGGTGGTGACCGGCATCAACGGCAGCGATGATTACCTGCGCCTGGCCGCGGGCCTGCGCGAGGTGCCGGTGGTGCGCAATGTCACCCCGCTGCGCGCCACCGCCGACCATCTGGAACTGAACCTGGAAATGACCACCGGCCTGGCCGGCTTCAACCGCATGCTGGGCGACAACGGCGTGCTGGTGCCCTCTGCCACGCTGCCGGCACTGCCCACCCCGCTGGATGACAGCACCGGTGCGCCGGTGGCACCGCCGGTCAGCAACGAGTACCGCCTGCGATGATCCTGAGCCCGGAGGCGGAAATCGCGCAGTTCCTGCGGCGGCTGAAGTACGTGGCCGTGGCCCTGATGGTGGGCTGGGTGGTGTGGCTGCTGGCCCCCATCCTGACCCCGTTCGTGCTGGCCCTGGCGCTGGCCTGGCTGGGCGACCCGCTGGTGGATCGGCTGGAGGCCCGTGGCCTGTCGCGCAACACCGGCGTGGTGCTGGTGTTCGTGGCGATGGTCCTGCTGATCACCGGGCTGATGCTGGTGCTGGTGCCGATGATCGAGCGCCAGATCTCCACCCTGGTGGCGGCCGTGCCGCAGGCGCAGGCGTGGCTGATGCAGAAGGGCATTCCCTGGTTCGAGCAGAAGACCGGCCTGGAAGTGATGCAGTGGATGGACCCGGACCGTCTGATCGAATGGGTGCGCAGCCACTGGCAGCAGGCCGGCGGCTTCGCCACCACGTTCATGGGCTACGTCTCGCGCTCGGGCTTCACCGTGGTGACCTGGGTGGTGAACCTGGCACTGCTGCCGATCCTGGCGTTCTACTTCCTGCGTGACTGGGACAAGCTGGTCGAGCGCGTTGCCTCAGTCATTCCGCGCAACCATATCGGCACCATCAGCAATCTGGCGCGCGAATCCAACGACGTGCTGGGTGCGTTCATCCGCGGCCAGTTCCTGGTGATGGTGGCGCTGGGGGTGATCTACGCCGCCGGCCTGTCGCTGGTCGGGCTGAAGCTGGGCCTGCTGATCGGCCTGGTGGCCGGTCTGATCAGCTTCATTCCCTACCTGGGCGCGACCACCGGCATCGTGATGGCGGTGGTGGCCGCGCTGGTGCAGGCGCAGGGCATCGACCTGAAGCTGCTGCTGCTGGTGGGCGTGGTGTTCACCGTGGGCCAGCTGCTGGAAAGCTACGTGCTGACCCCGCGCATCGTGGGCGACAAGATCGGCCTGCACCCGGTGGCGGTGATCTTCGCGGTGATGGCCGGTGGGCAGCTGTTCGGCTTCCTGGGCATGCTGCTGGCGCTGCCGGTGGCGGCGGTGAGCAACGTGCTGCTGCGCTATGCACACCAGCGTTACCGCCAGAGCGAGCTGTACGCGGGCGAGAAGCCGTCCATCGTGCTTGATGGCGTGGTCGATGCGCCCCATATCATCGTCACCCCTTACGAGAACGGCCCGGACCCCAGGTGATTGGTGTGCCGCAACTTCCGCTGGCCCTGCATTACCCGCGGGACCAGCGTCTGGAAACCTTCATCGGCGCGCCGGATGGCGCGCTGGCGCAGCTGCGTGCGATCGCGCTGGGCGCCAGCCACGATTGGGTGTACCTGGAAGGCGCGGCCGGCACCGGCAAGACCCACCAGGCGCTGGCGATGTGTTCGACCGCCGAACAGGCGGGCCGGCTGCCAACCTACGTGCCGCTGGCCAGCGTGGCAGGGCGGGTGCGGGTAGCGCTGGAAGGGCTGGAACAGCGCGAGTTGATCGCCCTGGATGGCCTGGATGCAGTGGCCGGCGACCGCGAGGACGAGGTGGCGCTGTTCGATTTCCACAACCGTGCGCGCGCGGCCGGGGCGACGGTGCTGTACACCGCGCAGGCGGCGCCGGGCGAGCTGGGGTTGTTGCTGCCGGACCTGCGTTCGCGGCTGGGCCAGTGCGTGCGCGTGCTGCTGCAGCCGCTGGACGAAGAAGGCCGCGCGGCGGTGTTGCGCGAGCGTGCGCTGCGGCGCGGGCTGGCCATTGATGAGGCGGCCATCGAGTGGCTGCTGTCGCACACCGGGCGCGAGCTGGGTGGGTTGATTACCCTGCTGGATTGGCTGGACCGCGAATCGCTGGCGGCCAAGCGCAGGATCACGGTGCCGTTCCTGCGCCAGGTGCTGGAAGAAGGCCGCCCGCGTTACTGAGGGTGGGGGTTTTTTGTTGCAGGGCTGCTGCCCTGCACCCGCTGAAGATCAAGTGCAACAGCTGGCTTCCTGGGGGGGGCGGGGCGGTGTGGGCTTGCAGGACACGCCGTAAACCCGTCCATGGGGGCTCGTAGGCGCCATCCATGGCGCCTGCGGTCCTGCAAGCCCACACCGCCCCACCTCTGACAGCTCCCTGCGGCTGTTGGTAGGTGTCGACCTTGGTCGACACAGATGAGCGAGCGCAGCGAAGCGACCCGCTTCTGCTTTTCTTTTTCTTTTCCGTGGCTGGACGCCCACGGAAACTGTCAGAGGCCGGACGGGGTGGGTTCGCGGGGGTGTCCGCGGCATGGATGCCGCGGCCAAGCCCCCATGGAAGGGTTTACGGCGTCCCCCGCGAACCCACCCCGCCCGGCCAGGCGCGGCTTTGCAGTCGAGCAAGCTCGACTCTACCGATCAGGCGACCAGCCACGAGGGGCTCAGCCGTTGGCGGTCAACTCCGCGTCCAGCGCGTGCAGGCGATCGACCGTGCCGACGTCGGTCCAGCGCCCGCGATGGTGCTGTCCTGTCATCAATCCCTGGGCCATGAAATGCTTCTGCAGCGGGACCACCGAGAACTTCGGCGGCACCCGCTCGCTGCCCGCGGCATCGCCGATCACCGCGCGCCAGTCGGCCACGATCGATGGCCGGTACACGCCGATGCCGGCATAGGTCAGGCACGGCCCGGTACGGTCGTGGTGCAGCAGGCCCTGCGCATCCAGCCGGTAATCGCCCTGCGGGTGCTGCGTGGGGTTGTCCACCAGCACCAGGTGCGCCTGGCCCTGCGGCTCGCGCGGCAGCGTGGCGAAATCGAAATCAGTCCAGATATCGCCGTTCACCACCAGGAACGGTGCATCACCCAGCTGCGGCAGGGCGTTAAGGATGCCGCCACCGGTTTCCAGCGGCGTAGCGCCTTCGTGCACGAAATGCAGGCGCAGGCCCCATTGGCTGCCATCGCCCAGCGTGGCCGGGAACTGCTCGGCCAGCCAGGCGGTGTTGACCACCACCTCGCGTACGCCCAGCGCCGCCAGGCGTTCCAGGTGCCAGACGATCAGCGGTTTGCCGGCCACTGCAAGCAGCGGCTTGGGCGTATGCAGGGTGAGCGGACGCATGCGCTCGCCCAGGCCGGCGGCGAAGATCAGTGCCTTCATCGGGCGAACCGCAGTGGCGCGGCCTGGTCCAGCAGCGCCGGCTTGACCTGTTCGTCCATCAGCCGGCGCAGGCCGTCCAGCTGCGGGTAGCGCGGCAGCACTTCATCCAGGTAGGTAATGAAGCGCGGTGCATCGTCCAGGTAGTGGCCCTTGTTGTCGCGGTAGCGCAGGCGGCTGAAGATGCCCAGGCACTTCAGGTGGCGCTGCACGCCCATCCAGTCGGCGTCGCGCAGGAAGGTGGTGCGGTCGGGCACCGGCAGGCCGGCCGCCTGCGCGCGCTGGTGGTACAGCGCCAGCCAGCCGTCCACGCGCGGCAGCGGCCAGCTCAGGAAGGCGTCCTTGAACAGACTGACCGCGTCGTAGGCGATCGGGCCCCGCACCAGATCCTGGAAGTCGAGGATGGCCGGGCCGTCGTCCACCGGCATCAGGTTGCGCGGCATGTAGTCGCGATGGGTCATCAGCTGCGCCTGGCCCAGCGCGTTGTCCATCAGCCGGCGCTGCACCAGCTGCAGTGCTTCGGCTTCGCCACAGTCCAGGGTGATGCCCAGGTGGCGCTGCAGGAACCATTCTTCGAACAGGCCGGCATCGCGTTGCAGCAGGGCCTCACCGAAGTGGCCGAAATCCTCGGGTACGGCAATGGCCTGCAGGCGCAGCAGCTGGTCGATCGAGCGCTCGAACCAGGCATCGGCATTGCGTTCGTCCAGCACCTTGGCCAGGGTCGGCCCGCCCAGGTCTTCCAGCAGCAGGAAGCCGGCGTCCAGGTCCTGGGCCAGCAGCCCGGGCACGCGCAGGCCGTGGTCGTGCAGCAGCCCGCGCATGCGCAGCCAGGGCTGCGGATCTTCCAGGCCGGGCGGGGCATCCATCACGATGTGGCTGCCGCGCGTGCTGGTGGTGCGCCAGTAGCTGCGCAGGCCGGCATCGACCGAAGCGCGTTCGACCACCGCGTGGGCGTCGTCCAGCTGGGTGCGGGCCCACTGCAGGCGCTGCGCGCTGCGCTGGGGATCGGAAGCAGGTTCTGTCATGCAGGCGGTTCCGGGCGCGCCAGGCGCGCCACGCTCAGGAAAGAGAAAAGGGGGATCAGCGGCGTGGGCTGAACAGGCGCATCAGGGCCAGCACGGCCACCGCGCCGACCACGGCACCGAGGAAGCCGGCCGGCTCGCCGGGGCGGTACCAGCCCATGTACTGGCCGAACCATCCGGCCACCAGCGCACCGACGATGCCCAGCACGATGGTCAGCAGGCAGCCCATGCGGTTGTTGCCGGGCATGAAGAAGCGCCCGAGCAGGCCGACGAAGAGGCCGACCAGCAGGATGTACAACCAGCTGCTGCTGCCGAAAAGACCATTCATGCGCGTGGTTTCCGCTGGGGGTGGACGCAGCCTAGCAAGGCCAGGCTGCGTCCGTCACGGTGTGCCGCGATCAGCAGCAGCCGTGGTCGCCGTGGCGGGTGCCACTGTCGGCGGCCACCGGCGAACCGCTGGTCTCGCCGCGCAGGCTGGCAGCGTAGTGTTCGCTGATGACCTTGGACACGCAGGCGGTGACCTTCTTGCCCATCGGAATGTGCAGGAACTCGTTCGGGCCGTGGGCGTTGGAGTGCGGGCCGAGCACGCCGGTGATCATGAACTGGGCGCCCGGGAACTTCTCGCCCAGCATGCCCATGAACGGGATCGAGCCGCCTTCGCCCATGTACATGGCCGGCTTGCCGAAGAAGGCCTGGCTGGCATCGTCGATGGCCTGGGTCAGCCACGGCGCCATGGCCGGGGCGTTCCAGCCGGTGGAGGCCTTTTCCAGGTCCAGGGTGACCTGTGCGCCGTTCGGCGGGTCGCGCAGCAGCGCTTCCTTCAGCAGTTCGCCGCAGGTCTTGCCGTCGGCGGTGGGCGGCAGGCGCAGCGACAGCTTCACCGAGGTCTGCGGGCGCAGCACGTTGCCGGCCGATTCCAGCGGCGGCATGCCGCCGATGCCGGTGACCGACAGGGCCGGGCGCCAGGTGCGGTTGAGCACCAGCTCGGCCAGGTCGTCGTTCATCGGACGCAGGCCGTCGACCATCGGGAATTTCTCGAAGATCTCGGTATCGACCACTTCGGCGGCGCGCTTGGCCTGTTCCTGGCGCTCGGCCGGGATCTCCACGTTCATGCCGTCGATCAGGATGCGACCGGTGTCCTGGTCCTCGATGCGCGACAGGATCTGGCGCAGCAGGCGGAAGCTGGACGGGATCACGCCGGAGGCATCGCCGGAATGCACGCCTTCGTTGAGCACCTTCACAGTGAAGTTGCCGCCGGTCAGGCCGCGCAGCGAGGTGGTGCACCACAGCTGGTCGTAGTTGGCGCAGCCCGAATCCAGGCAGACCACCAGCGACGGCTTGCCGATGCGGTCGGCCAGATGGTCGACGTAGGCCGGCAGATCGTAGCTGCCCGATTCTTCGCAGGCTTCGATCAGCACCACGCAGCGCGCGTGCGGCAGGCCCTGGGCCTGCAGGGCCAGCACGGCAGCCAGCGAGCCGAAGATGGCGTAGCCGTCATCGGCGCCACCGCGGCCGTACAGCTTGTCGCCGCGCAGCACCGGGGTCCACGGGCCCAGGTCGTCGTCCCAGCCGGTCATTTCCGGCTGCTTGTCCAGGTGACCGTAGAGCAGGATGGTGTCGTCGCCGGTTTCCGCGCCGGTGGACGGAATTTCCAGGAAAATCAGCGGGGTACGGCCTTCCAGGCGGACCACTTCGACCTTCAGGCCGGGCAGCTGCTGGGCCTTTGCCCAGTTTTCCATCAGGGTGACCGCCTGCTCCATGTAGCCGTTCTGCACCCAATTGGCGTCGAACATCGGCGACTTGTTGGGAATGCGGATGTAGTCGACCAACTGCGGGACGATTTCGCTGTCCCACTTTTCATTGACGAATTGGCCGAGCTTGGCGCTGTCCATCTGAAACTCCGGTTGCATGGCTGATCCGCGCATTCTACGCCTGTGATGGGGGTAGGGTTTTTCCTACACGACGTCGGGTAGTTGGCTGGCTTTTAGAAATCTGTGAAACCGATAGGCTGTGCACATGTGGTGACGGACACTGTTTCGGCCGACGGGATTGCCGGTCGGGACGGCCAGAACCACAAGGAGATACACGTCGTGCCTTGGAGTGTCGTGTTAAGGGCGCTGGTGCTGGGAATGTGGATGCTGGGGGCGCAAGCCGCCGAGCCCATCGACATCAACCGGGCCGATGCCCAGGCGCTGCAGCAGGGACTGTCGATGGTCGGGGCCAGGAAGGCTGCGGCAATCGTCGAGCACCGGCGCACACACGGCCCGTTTCACCGCGTAGAGGATCTGGCGCAGGTGAAGGGGATAGGGACAGGAATCGTTGAACGGAATCGACAGCGGATCACCGTCGGCAACAGGCTGTTGCCCGCGGATCCGGTACCCGGATCGGTACCGGTGCGAACCGTACCCAGGCGATGACATCAGGATCGTCGGAACCGGCAGGAGGCTGGTTCACTGGTCGCGGACAGGAAGGCCGTGACCACCGACCGTCGCACGGAGGCGACACCAATCACCAGGATGGTGGCATCACAGACCTGTGGAAGGGGCTGAGATACAAACAGGACAGACGCGGCCGCGTGCAGGACGCACCATTCCCATACCGCAGGACGCGGGGAATGGCAGCAGGCCGACAGGGACGTGACGATTGCCCGGTACGACACATGGTGGTGTCGCCGGGCAATTTCTTTTTCTGCGCACGGCCACGACGTGGCGATGGTGTAGCGTGGGGGCTCCCCATGGAATGGAGCCACCGGATGTCCCTTCATCGTCTTGCGTTGCCGTTGGCGCTTGCCCTGGCCTGCGCCACCAGTGCGGTCAGCGCGGCCACGCCCGCAGCTGCAACGGCCACTGCTCCTGCCAGCGCCGAGGTGCGCGGGCCGACCGATCTGAAGCCCGGCGAATATCTGTGGCACCCGGAAATCTCGCCGTCCGGCCCGATCGTGCTGGTGGTCAGCCTGGATGAGCAGCGCGCCTATGTGTACCGCAACGGCATCGCGATCGGGCTGAGCACGATCAGCTCGGGCAAGACCGGGCACGAAACGCCCACCGGTGTGTTCACCATCCTGCAGAAGGACAAGGACCACCGCTCCAACCTCTACAACAGCGCGCCCATGCCCTACATGCAGCGGCTGACCTGGGACGGCATTGCCCTGCACGGCGGCAGCCTGCCCGGTCACCCGGCCTCGCACGGCTGCGTGCGCCTGCCGCAGGCCTTCGCGCAGAAACTGTTCAGTGCCACCCAGCGCGGCGACACGGTGGTGGTGGCCGATGCCAAGAGCGCGCCGATGACGTTGGCCTACCCGGCCGTGCTGGCGCCGGTGAATGCCAAGGGCCAGGCGCTGCCGGACGGCGAAGCAGGCAGCGCTGCCGCGGCGTGGTGGAACGATGCCGCCGCGCCTGCCGGCCAGGTCGGCATCCTGGTCAGCCTGCAGGACCAGCGCCTGTATGTGCTGCGCGATGGGGTGATGATCGGCGAATCGCCGCTGCGTGCTGACGCCTTGCCGGCGTTCCAGGGCACCACGCTGTTCGTGATGGGGCAGGGCTACAGCGATACGCCCAGCCCGCTGGATGCACAGCAGCGGTTGCACCAGTGGACGGCGTATCCGCTGCTGGGCCAGGACAGCGCGCAGGCCACGCCGGACCTGCTGGCCACGCCTTCGCTGCCGATGGCGCTGCCGGCCGATTTCGCCCACCAGCTGTACCAGGTGCTGGTGCCCGGTACGACCCTGCTGGTGACCTCGCTGCCGGCGGTACGCCCAAGCGCGGCTGAATCGGGCATGCAGCCGGTGTTGGAATCGGAGCCGGCCGCGCCCACGTCGAAGAAGTCCTGAGCAGATTGCCGTCACCCATGAACGTTTCACGCACGTGCTGGCGGGCCGCTGGCGGCCTGCTGGCGATCCTGGCCGGTGCGGCCTCTGCCGCCACACCGCCGGCGGCGGCCACCGCCAGCACCGAAGACCTGACCGCGCTGCTGGCACGCACCGCGCCCAATGCCGACCGCCAGGTCCTGAAGCTGGCGGCAACGGCACTGCGTTGTTCCCTGCAGCGACCCGAACTGGGCGTCAGCGGCCAACGACTGGCGGTGATTGATTACTCGCGGCCGTCCACCGAGCAGCGGCTGTGGGTGTTCGACCTGGCACGCCAGCGCCTGCTGTTCGAGGAGTGGGTGGCCCACGGGCGCAACAGCGGTGGCAATCGCACCGAACATTTCTCCAACCGCGATGGCAGCTTCATGTCCAGCATCGGGGCCTTCACTGCGAAGGAGACCTACATGGGCGGCAACGGCTATTCGCTGCGCCTGGATGGGCTGGAGCCGGGCTACAACGACCTGGCCCGTGATCGCGCGATCGTGATCCACGGTGCGCCCTACGTGAACCCGACCGTGGCGCGGCTGCAGGGGCGACTGGGCCGCAGCCTGGGCTGCCCGGCGGTGCGGCTGTCGGTATCGCGGCCGCTGATCGATTCGCTGCGCGGTGGCGCCCTGGTGTTTGCCTACTACCCCGATCCGGACTGGCTGAAACATTCCAAGCTGCTGGACGGTGGCTGTGGCGGCGCGAGCTGACGCACGCACCTACAATGCGGGCATGGACACCGATTCCCTGCTGCACACCCCGAGCCAGGTGATTTCCAGCCTGGACTACCGCCGCGAACGCTGGCGCAATGGTCTGGGCTGGACCCGCGAGATCCTGCGCCTGCCGGCACACGGCGATGATTGGGCGCTGCGCCTGTCGGTGGCCGAGATCGAGCAGGATGCCGCGTTTTCGGCGTTTCCCGGGGTGGAGCGCGAACTGGTGCTGCTGCACGGCAACGGCGTGCGATTGCGCTTCGAAGATGGCCATGTGGCCGAGGTGCTGCCGCCGCACGGGCGCGTGCGCTTTGCAGGCGAGCAGACGCTGCAGGGGGAACTGGTGGATGGCCCCACTCACGATTTCAACCTGATGTGGCAGCGCGATGTGCTGCAGGCCGAGCTGCTGCACCGGCCGCTGGTGGGATCGATGTTCTTCTTCTGCGAACCGGGCGTGGCCTGGGCACTGTACCTGCTGGCCGGGCATGCCGAGTTCGGCGCGGAGAGCGGGCTGCCGCCGTTGCAGGCCGGGGATACCGCGTGGTTGGCCGCCGGTGAGCGCCAGCGCCACGCGTTGCAGGGCGGTGGTGAGTTGTTGGCGATACGGGTGACGAGCGCCGGGTAAGGCCGGGCAATGCGTGGATGGGGTCAGAGCCCTTTCGTGCGGAAAGGGATCCGACCCCGCCGCAGTGGTAGATCCACGCCATGCGTGGATGGGGTCAGAGCCCTTTCCTGCGGAAAGGGATCCGACCCCGTCGCAGTGGTAGATCCACGCGATGCGTGGATGGGGGTCAGAGCCCTTTCCTGCGGAAAGGGATCCGACCCCTCAATACACGTCGCGGCGGTAGCGGCCGGCCAGCAGCAGTGCTTCCTTGCCCTCGGCACCCAGTACCTGCTCGATCACCGCATCCACCGCCGGGGCCATGCCCTGCAGGCTGCCGCAGACCAGGATGGTGGCGCCTTCATCGACCCACTGCCGCAGCGTTGCCACTTCGGCCAGCAGCCGGTCCTGTACGTAGCGGTGCGCGCCGCCATCACGGCTGAACACCGCATCCAGCCGCTGCAGCGTACCGTTGCCCTGCATCGCCTGCAGTTCGTCGCCGAAGTGGAAATCGTGCGCGGCCGAGCGTTCGCCGAACAGCAGCCAGGTGCGTTGCGCACCTGCGCGGGCGCGTTCGTGCAGGTGCGCGCGCAGGCCGGCGATGCCGGTGCCATTGCCGATCAGCAGCAGGGGCACGTCGGCGGCCACGCCATGGAAGTTGTCGTTGCGGCGCAGGCGCAGTTGCACCGGTTCGCCGATGGCGGCGTGGTCGCACAGCCAGCCACTGCCGATGCCCGCTGTACCGTCGGCACGCAGCTGGCGGCGCAGCAGCAGTTCCAGCGCACCGTCGGCCATCACCGATGCGATGGAATACTCACGATGCGGCAGTGGCTGCAGTGCCGCCAGCAGGCCGGGCAGGTCGCCGGGTGTCACCAGGTTCGGCAGATGCGAACGCGCAACGCGGTCGAGCAGGGTCTGTCCGTCGTCCAGCACCAAAGCCGGATCGAAGCCGTTCGACTGCAGCCAGTCGCGCGTGCTGTGCGCGGCGTGCTGCGGGCCGACTTCGGCGATGTCGCCGGCCTGCCACAGGGCATCGCTGCCCGCCGGCGGCTGCAGGCGCAGCCAGTACACCGGCCCGCCCAGGCTGCCCGGATTGAGGTGCGCGCGCTGCAGCAGCGTCCACGGCTGATATTCGGCCGGGCTCCAGTCGGGCAGTTCGCTGGCACCGCCGCCGATCTGCCCCAGCAACTGCTGCCAGTGGCGCAGTGCGGCCGGGTCGGCATTGTCGACCTCGACGACATCGAACATCGGATGCGCACCGTGCTGGCGCAACCACGTATCGAGCTGGTGGCCGAAGGCACAGAAGTGCCCATAGCTGCGGTCGCCCAGTGCCAGCACGCCGTAGTGCAGGTGGCCCAATGCAGGCGAGGCGCTCATCGCGCCGCGCAGGAAGGGCAGGGCATGGTCGGGCGCATCACCTTCTCCGGTGGTGCTGGCAATGAACAGCACACGGGTGCTGTCGGCCAGCAGGGTGCCATCCACTTCATGCAGGCCGCGCAGGCGCACTGGCAGCCCGGCCGCGCGCAGGGCCTCGGCGCTGCGTTCGGCCAGCTCGCGGGCAAAGCCGGTCTGGCTGGACCAGACCAGCAGCAAGGGTGCGGCACCATCGGCGCTGCGGTGGTCGCGGCGGCGGCCGCGCCACCACACCGCGGTGCAGGCCAGCGCGTACAGCACCAGGGCGATCAGCGCGGCATGCCAATGGCGCGGCGTCGGTGCGCCCTGCCACCAGGTTTCCCCCAGGTGCAGGCGCAGCAGGGCGATGGCGGCCACGGCCAGCAGCGCCAGCACCAGTAGATTTCCCAGCAGTGCGCGCGAGGGACGGCGGCTCATGCGGCCTGCTCGTCCAGCAGGCGCTGGAAGGCGCTGCTCAGATGTTCCTGTGGGCCGCCGGTACTGCGCAGCAGATAACGCACGGCCAGCCCCTCGCGCTCGGCCAGTGCCATGCCGGCGGTCTGGCCCAGCACGGTGAGCGCGGTGGCCCAGGCGTCGGCGTGCATAGCATCGTCGGCCACCACGGTCACGGCCGCGGCGACCTGGCGTACCGGCATGCCGGTGCGCGGGTCCAGGCTGTGGCTGTAGGCTTGGCCATCAGTGCTGTACTGGTGCCAGCGGTCGCCCGAGGTGGCTACCGCCTTGCCGTGCAGCGCCAGCACGCGCGGCGGAAGCTCGCTGGCGGCATCTTCTTCCGGCGCCGATTCCACCAGCACGCGCCACGGTTGGCCGTCGGGCTTGTGGCCATAGCCGGCCAGCTCGCCGCCCACTTCGATCAGCGCCGCATCGATCTGCTGGCTGCGCAGCCACGCTGCGACATGATCCACGCCGAAGCCTTTGGCAATCGCCGACAGGTCCAGTTCCAGCCTGCCCGGTTGCAGCAGCGCGTCGCCCTGCCACTGCAGGCGCTGCCAGCCACAGCGCGCGCGCGTGGCCTGCAGCACATCGGTGCTGGGCAAGGCGCGTGGACCGGCATGCGCGCCGAAGCCCCACAGCGCCACCAGCGGGCCCACCGTGGGATCGAAGGCGCCGTCGCTGGCGGTGGCGATGGCCTGCGCACAGGCCAGCACGTGGCGGGTTTCAGCCGGCAGCACGCAGTACTGGCCCGCCGGCGCGCGGTTGTAGCGGCTCAGGTCGGAACCGGGTTCCCACGTGCTCATCTGCGCGACCACGTCGTCCAGGCGGGCCTGGATGCCTGCATGCAGCGGGTGCAGGTCACGCTGGCGCGGCGCAACCAGCGAAACGCTCCAGGTGGTGCCCATGGTGGTGCCACCCAGGCGGGCGATGTCGAGCAGGATATCGGTCATGTCAGGCGGTGCAGGCGGCGGCACCCGAAGCTTCCCGGCACCGCCGCGATGTGGTTACTGCGGCAGGACTTCCAGCGTAGCGACGTAGCTCAGGCGGCGCTTGGCGGCCTGCTTCACCGAGGTCTTGTTGTCCTCGGTGCCGGTTTCCAGCCAGTACATGCCGGCTTCCGGCCAGGTCACCTTGATCTCGCCCTTGGCGTCGCTGGTCACCTTCAGTTCGTCCTGCGCATTGCGGTAGCGGGTGGCGCCGCGCACGATCTCGAAGTCCAGGCCGGCGGCCGGCTTGCCATCGACCAGCACGCGGAAGGTCGATTGCTCACCGGCGAACAGATCGTTGGGGTGGCCGACGGCCACCAGTTCGATGCCGCGGTTGGTCGGCTTCAGTGCGGTGTCGTTCGGCGCGCCGTTGGTGACGAAGGTTTCCACCCGGCCCACCGACTGGCTTACTTCCAGCTTCTTCGCATCCTTGGGCAGTTCGCCGAAGGTGGCGGCGGTGCCGCGCCAGCGCTTGCGCTCGCCGTTCAGTTCGTAGGTGGCGAACAGGCCATCGTTCACCGAGGCGATGCGGTAGGTGCCCTGCTGCTTCAGTTCGATGTCGAACACGCTGCGGTACTTGCCGGTGGCCGCGTTCTGCGGCTGCACGGTGCTGCCGTCCGGCGCGGTGATCACCAGCGATTCCAGGCGCAGCGGCACGTGGTTGAAATAGAACAGGTCGTTGGACACGGCGCCATCGACGGTGATCCACGGCGCGTTGCCGGCAATCACGGTCTGCGAGGGCAGCAGCCAGGCCTTGTGGGCCAGGGCGGAGAACGGAAGAGCAGCGGCCAGGGCGGCGGCTAGGACGAGCGTGCGCTTCATGCGGAAGACTCCAGGGACGTTGGGTGGGGGGGGGCAGAGCCCTTTCCGCTGGAAAGGGATCCGACCCCGGGGTCGGATCCCTTCCGCAGGAAGGGCTCTGACCCCGGAAAGGGGAATCAGGGCTTCACGGCCAGGGTGACCAGGCCCAGTTCGGTGGCGCCCTGCGCCTTGCCGTTCTGTGCGGCGGTGGCCGGCCACGTGAAGGGGATCTTCAGCAGTTCGCGGCCGCCCACTTCGCGCACCGCTTCCACCACCAGGGTGTAGTTGCCGGGGGCCAGCTGCTTCAGCGCCGGCTGCTTGTCGGTGAACGACAGCGCGTGCTTGCCGGCTGGGCGGGTGGGGCCGGTCACGCCGTCCACCGGCACCTGCAGGGTGCGGCCGCTCTTGCGCCACCACTGGCGCAGGTCGGGCAGCCACTTGGTGCCGTGGCCTTCGCTGTTGCTGGTCTGCTGGTACCAGACCGACAGGTTGGCGGCGACCTTCTGGTCGGCTCCTTCCAGCCACACCGCCACGTACGGGCGGTGGTATTCGGCCACGTTGAGCTTGGGCACTTCAACGTTGATGTCCAGCGTGGTGGCGTAGGCGGGGCTGGTGGCCAGCAGGCCGCTGAGGGCGATGGTGAGGGTGACGCGCATGGGGCGGCTCCGAAGGGAACGGATGGAAGTCAGTGGATCAGCAGCAGGGCGATCAGCAGCGGAATCATCAGGCCCAGGCCGACCAGCGGCCAAGTCATGCGCCGCTGCCGCGCATGCAGGTGCAGCAGGAACAGGCCGGTGATGCAGAACACCAGGCAGGCCACCGCGAACAGGTCCAGGAACCAGCCCCAGGCCGGGCCGGCATTGCGGCCCTTGTGCAGGTCGTTGAGGTAGGACACCACGCCGCGCGAGGTGGATTCGTATTCCACGGCGCCGGTTTCGCGGTCGATGCTCAACCAGGCATCGCCGCCGGGGCGCGGCAGCGACAGATAGATTTCTTCGGGCGACCATTCGGCCGGTCGGCCGCCGATGGCGATGCCCAGCTGCTGGTCCAGCCACTGCCGCGCCGGGCGCGGGATCGGCGCGTTGCCGTCTTCGCGCGTGCCCAGCTGGGCCAGCAGTGCCTGCGGCAGTTCCAGCTGCTGGTTCTGCACCTGCGGCTTGGCTTCGATCTTCGCCGCATGGTTCAGGGTCAGGCCGGTGGCCGCGAACAGCAGCATGCCGATCAGGCACACCGCCGAGCTGATCCAGTGCCACTGGTGCAGGGTACGCAGCCAGAAGCCACGGCTCTGTTGCTGCTGCACGGTGGACGAGGCAGGACGGCTCACGGTGTTTTTCGGGGCAGGTGAAGACCACCCATTACAGCATTAATGAGAATGGCTCGCAATTAGGTGTCGTTGTGTATCCCGCGCGGGTAGATCCACGCCATGCGTGGATGGAGCGGTGCCGACCAAGGTTGGCACCCACCAGAGCAGGGCGGTGGGTGCCGCCACTCAGAAGCGGAAGTTCAGGCTGACCCAGACGCTGCGGGCCTTGTCCTTGTTGTTGTAGTCGTCCTCGAACAGCACTTCGTTGGTGTCATCGGTGTAGATGCCGTCACCGTCCAGATCGGTGAAGAAGGTCTGGTAGGTGGTGAAGTCGCGGTCCAGCAGGTTGTTGATGCGCGCGTTCACCGTCAGCCACTCGGTGGCCTCGAACGAGGCGCCCAGGTGCAGCACGGTGTAATCCTTGTAGTAGCGTTCCTGGCCGGTCACCGTGCTGATGCCGCCATAGCGCTTGGAGCGTGCTTCGGCAGTCAGGAACACGTTGAAGCGGTCGCTGGCGCGCCAGTCGAAGGTGGCGTTGGCCATGTGCCGCGCGCTGTTGCCCAGCGGCCGCCCCTTTTCGGCGCCGCTCTTCTGCTCGCTGTCGGTGAAGGTGTAGTTGGCGCGCAGGCTGAACTGATCGCTGATGTTCCAGCGTCCGGCCACTTCGGCACCCTGGATCACCACCTCGTCGATGTTCACCGTGCGGGTGCTGCTGGCATAGCCCAGGTCGGCATATTCACCAGTGGAGCTGCACGACAGGGTCAGCGCCGCACCACAGGGCTGCGAGGCGATCTTGTCGTCGAAGCGGTTGTGGAAGGCGGTGGCGTTGAAGCTGTGCCCGGCTGGGTGCTGCCAGTAGACGGCCAGTTCGGTGCTGGTGCTGGTTTCCGGCTTCAGGTCGGGGTTGCCGAACATGGGCGAGGTGCCCTGGCCACCGAAACCGATCACACCGTCGTACAGCTGGGTGGTCTTGGGTGTCTTGAAGCCGGTGCTGATGCCACCCTTCACCGTCCAGGCTTCGTTGACGGTGTACACGCCGTACAGGCGCGGGCTGAGCTGGTCGCCGAACACTTCATGGTCGTCGTATCGCAGGCCGTAGGTGATCGCCAGCGGTGCCAGCACGGTCCAGGTGTCCTCGGCGAACAGCGAGTACATGTTGTGGTCCTGGCTCAGGCCCGGCGTGCCGCGTTCGGTACCGAACACGCCGTCGGTCAGTTCACCGCGGATCACCTGCGCGCCGACCACGGCCACGTGCTGGCCGGCGGCCTGAAACGGAATGTCCAGCTTCGCATCCAGGGTGTACTGCTCGCTTTCCAGGGTGCGCGCCGGGCGCGGCAGGAAAGTCGATTCGGCCAGCGCGCGGCGCTCGGCCAGCGGCAGCCCGGCATACGGACCGGTGGCGTCGATCATCTGCAGCAGCTGCACGCGCTCGGCCACGGTGAAGGGCATGGTGCGCCCATCGTTGTTGGTGGCCACGTGCGAAAGCGAAACCAGGCTGTTGCCAAAGCCCCAGCGGCCTTCATGGGTGATCGCCCAGGCATCGCGGGTGAATTCCTGGCTGGGGCTGTAGCCCACGCGCGGATCGGCGCGGCGCGACCAGGTGCCGCCGTTGTTGCGGCAGGCGTTGGCATTGGCGCCGCTGGCACCGCGGCAGAAGTTGCTGCTGCGCCAGATGCTGCTGATGCTGTCCACGGTGCCGACCGGGTATTCCTCTTCGCCGGCGTCGTTGATCTTGATCGCGTTGTCGTACTCCTGGCGTGAGGTGTCGTAGTCCAGGGTCAGGCGCTGGGCATCGCTGATGTTCCAGTCCAGGCTGATGCCGCCGGCCTTGTTGGTGTTGTCCACGGTCTTGCCGCCGCCACCGAAGCCCAGCGAGCGGTCATGGGCCACGCCGCTGGGGTCGAGCACCGGGCTGTACACCGGGTTGGAGGCATCGCGGTCGTACCAGCTGGCGCGCGCCGACAGGTTCAGCACGTTGGGCACCAGCGGGCCGGTCACGTAGACATCGGCGGTGCGGTCATCACCGAACTGGTCGTCGGTTTCGAAGGTACCGCCCAGCGTGGCCGAGCCGCTCCAGCGGTCCAGCGAGCGCTTGGTGATGATGTTGATGACGCCGCCCATGGCATCGGCGCCGTACAGGGTGGAGGCCGGGCCGCGGATCACTTCGATGCGCTCGATCGCATCCAGCGGCGGGATGTGGTTGAACTGGTTGCCGCCGAAGTTGTTCGGGTAGATGTCGCCGTGGTTGTTCTGGCGGCGGCCGTTGACCAGGATCAGCGTGTAATCCGAGCCCATGCCACGCATGGAAATGGTGCCCTGGCCGGTCTTGTCGCGGGTTTCGCCCACGTCCACGCCTTCCAGGTCGCGCACCGCGTCCAGCAGGGTCATGTAGGGGCGGGTGGTCAGCTCTTCCTGGGTGATGACGGAAATGCTGGCCGGGGCGTCGGTGATCTTCTGTTCGAAGCCCGAGGCGGTGACCACCACGGTATCCAGGGTCTGCGGTGCGCCGGCGGCGGCACCGTTGGCGTAGGCAGGGGCGGTGAAGGCCGCCAGCACGGCGCTGGTCAGCAGGTGGCGGGACAGGGACGAACGAACACGATGGCGCTGGGCCATGGCAGGAACCTCGAAGGATGCGAGCGCGCGCTGAGCCGCGCGGCAGGCGCGGTGACGGCAGGAATGCCCGGTCAGGGGCGGCAGGGAACGAACACGCAGCGGCGCGCCGGCTGTACCGCCGATGCGGTCAGCCAGGGCCGGGGATCAGGCCAGCGGCGGCGCCTGCCCGCGTTGCTGGCGACGCCCGGGCGCGTCGGCCCAGGGCGTGTCCGGAGCGGCCAGTGGCCAGTCCGTCTGCGCGACGGCATGCGCCGGCGGGGTGGGGATCAACTGCAGTTCGCTGTGCAGCCACTGGCGGGCCAGCAGCAGGGGCGGCGACGTGTCGGTTGTCTTCTGCGGGGTTGCAGCGCAACGGCGCAGCTTGGCCGGGGCCTCTTCGTGCGCCGCGCGCTCACCGCCACGCTCTTCCAGCGGCTGCTGCTGCGCCTGGGCCAGGCCCGCGTGGGCAACCGGCAACAGCGGCAGGGTGCCCAGCAGCAACGCCAGCATCGCGATCCACGCCAACAGGCTGGCCAGTGCAGGCCGGCGGCCGCGCATGGCGGTACCAAGCTGCACATGGCGAAGCGGGCGGGGGCGAAGCGGGCCAAGCAAGATGGGCAACCCTGGGAACGGCCGGAACCGCCGGCGTCAACGGGGCGTGATTGTAATGAGAGCGGTTAGCAGTTGCAAATGAGAATGATTGTCAGATGTGCGTGCGCGCCGGGCTGATCGCTCAGACCTCGCTCCAGCGCCGCAGCAGGTTGTGGTAGACGCCGGTCAGCTGCAGCACGGTACCGGGGTCGGCGCTGGTCTGCCGCAGGCGCTCGATGGAAGTATCCATTTCCCACAGCAGGCGGCGCTGGGCGTCGTCGCGGATCATGCTCTGCACCCAGAAGAACGAGGCCACGCGCGCGCCGCGGGTGACCGGAGTGACCTGGTGCAGGCTGCTGGACGGGTAGACGATCAGGTCACCGGCGGGCAGCTTCACTTCGTGTTCGCCGTAGGTATCGCTGATCACCAGTTCGCCACCGTCGTACTCCTCGGGGGCGGACAGGAACAGGGTGCAGGAAATGTCCGAGCGCAGCTGCTCGCCGTGGGCCAGGTTCATCACCGCGCCGTCCACGTGGAAGCCGTAGGTGCCGCCGCCGGTGTAACGGTTGAAGCGTGGCGGCAGGATCTTCAGCGGCAGGGCCGCGGCGAAGAACAGCGGGTGGCGCTGCAGCGCGGCCAGCACGATGCTGCCCAGTTCGGCTTTCAACGGCGATGCATCGGGCAACTGCTGGTTGTGCTTTACCCGCGCGCCCTGCACGCCCACCGTTTCGCGGCCATCGGCCCAGTCGGCCGCATCCAGGCGCTGCCGCAGCTGGGCGACATCGTCGGAAGACAGGACCTGCGGAATATGCAGCAGCATGGCGGTTCCTCGAAAGGCGCGGGGGAGACGGGCTCCCCCGCGCGCTGCATCAGAAGCGGATGTCCGCGCTGAGCAGGAAGGTGCGCGGTGCCCCCGGGGTGTAACGGTAGCCGCTCTTGTTGATGCTGGCCACGTACTGCTTGTCGAACAGGTTGTAGCCGTTCAAGCGCAGCGACACGTGCTCGTTCACGTCCCACGAGACCATGGCGTCGTACACCGCATAGGACTTGGTGAACGACGGGGTGCCCACCGCGCCATCGGTGCCGCGGTGCATGCCGGCAGCGTAGCGCACGCCACCGCCCACGGTGATGCCGTACGGCAGCACGTAGCTGGTCCAGCCGGTGAACGTATCGTCCGGGGTGTAGGTCAGGTTGGTGGTGCCGTCGGCGGCCACCTTCGCGCCTTCCTTCACTTCGGTATCCAGATGGCTGAAGCCGGCGCTGACCGACCAGTTCTGGGTCACCCGGCCGACCGCCGACAGTTCCACGCCCTTCACCCGCTTGCTGCCGGTCTGGGTGGGGTTGCCGGCATCGTCCAGCACGGTGGTGTTGATCTCGTTGTCCACGTCGGTCTGGAACAGCGCCAGGTTCACCGCCAGTGCGTCATCCATGAAGCCCCACTTGCTGCCCACTTCGAAGGTCTTGGCCTTCTGCGGGTCCAGCTTGGGGTTGTCGGCGCTGCTGGCCGAGCTGCTCAGCTGGAAGTTGGCGCCGCCCGGCGGCTGCTGGGAAATGGCGTAGTTTGCGTACAGGCTGACCGTGTCGCCCACCTTGTATAGCGCGCCCAGCTTCCAGTTCAGCAGGGTGTCGCTGGCTTCCAGGGTGGGGTTGCGCAGCACGGTGCCGGTGGGGTTGCTGCCGCACACCGGGCCGCCACGACCGCCACACACCGACGCGCTGGCGTACTCGGTCCTGTAGTGGTCGGCGCGCACGCCGGCGGTCAGCAGGAAGCTTTCACCGAAGGAGAGGGTGTCGAACAGGTAGACCGAGGAGGTGGTGGTCTTGCCGTGCGCGTCGGCACCGTTGTGCGCCCAGTTCAGACCGCTGACGTTCCAGTCCGGGTCGTACAGGTTGGCGGCCGGCCAGCTGGTGCCGGCGGTGGCGGCCTGGCCGTAGCTGTCCAGTTCTTCGCGGGTGAATTCCAGGCCGGCGCTGAGTGCGTGGCCGACCGCGCCGGTGGCGAAGTCCGCGCGCAGGTTCAGCTGATCGGTGAGGATCGTATTGCGCTGATCCTTGAAGGTCGGCAGGCTGCGCGCGATGGCGTAGCTGGAGAGGTCGGCCGGGTTGGTGTAGGTGATGTTGCCGGTCGGGCGGCCGCCCGCGCCGCGCACGCCGGTGCCCATGAAGGCGGTGAGCAGGTAGTCCTGTTCGGTGCGGCCCCAGCGCGCGGCATTGGTCAGGCGCACGCTGTCGTTGAAGTGGTGCTCGAAACGGAAGGTGGCCATCTGCGCGGTCACGTCATCGTGGTCGGCGCGGGTGCCGTAGAAGTTTTCCGGATCGACCGGGTGCCCGGCCAGTGCTTCCAGGGTCGGCTGCGTGGTCCAGCCCGGCAGGCCCAGGGTGGGCACGCCACCATCGGGCACGTTGTCCTGCTTCACGTACAGCAGGTTGAGGTAGTAACGGGTCGCGGTGCCCAGGCCGAAGGCCAGCGAGGGTGCGATGCCCCAGCGCTTGTTCTGCACGTGGTCGCGGCCGGGCTGGTCGCTGTCCTGCCACATGCCGTTGATGCGCAGCGCGCTGGTGGCGCCCAGCGACTGGTTCCAGTCGGCGGTGGTGCGGCGCTGCTGGTCGCTGCCCAGCGAAATGCTGGCCGAGGTGGCGTCCTGCAGGTTGGCCTGCTTGCTGACCAGGTTGATCGCACCGGTCGGTGCCGAACGACCATTGTCGGTGCCGGCCGGGCCCTTGGTCACTTCCACCTGTTCGATGTTGAACACATCGCGGGAGATCGAGCCCAGGTCGCGCACGCCGTCCACGTACAGGCTGTTGGAGGTGTCGAAGCCGCGCATGAACAGCGCATCGCCGGTGGTGGTGTTGCCGTTCTCACCAGCGTAGAAGGTGCCCACGCCGGGGCTGTTGCGCAGCGCCTCGGTCAGCGTGGTGGCGCCCTGCTGGTTGAACAGGTCGCTGGTGATGACTTGGATGGTCTGCGGGGTGTCCTGCAGGCGCTGGGTGAACTTCGGCGAGGCCACCTTGTCGACCTTGTAGCCGCGCGTGGCGTGCACGTCGATCTTGTCCAAGGTGCGTACGTTGTCGGCCGCTTCGGCGTGGGCCAGCGCGGGCAGGGTGGCCAGGCCGAGGCCGGCGGCCAGGGTGGCCAGCGGCAGGGAACGAAGCGGGGTGGCGTGCTTGCGGCTCTTGATGGGGCTCGTGGGCATGGGAATGAAAGACAGGAATGGGCCGTCGGCGCGTGCGCGACAGGGGCGGGAACGAGGGCGGGAACAGGAACGCGCGCACCGCGGAGGCGGGCGGGAAACGAGGAGGCGGCGAAGCGCGCGCGAGCGTGCCGCGATCAGGCCAGGGTGGCCGGAGGCGCGTGCGAGGGCGGCTGGCGCCGGTTGCGGGTGGCGACCGCCGTGGTGACTGCCGGGACGACCGTGGTGTGCGGCGGCGCGACCGGCGGCGTGCGCTGGCAGAGCTGCGCAGGCGGCAGGGGTTCGTCTTCGGGCCCACCTTCGGTCGGCGCTTCGCTGCGCGGCAGGGGCTCGTCCGGGGGCAGGCCGCCATCGGGCGCGTGCGGTGCGCTGTCCAGCAGAGTGGCTGGCGAGGCCGCCATCATCGACGGTGCCGCCGCGCCCCGGCCCTCATGCAGGGCCGACCAGCCCAGCAGCAGGGTCAGCAGCGCTGCGGCAAGCAGCGGCCCCCCCTGGCGGGCAAGCTGGCACAGCGTGGCGGTGGCCGCAGGCAAAGCCATGGCGCGATGGCGTTACAAACCGTTACGAACGAGGCGCGCAGAATAACACCAACGATAATGATTCGCATCTGCGGAGTTGGCGGGCGTTTCTGAACGGGCCTGGCGCGGCCTGGCGGGCCTCTGGCGGCCGGTGCGGGCTCAGTCCGCTACCCGGGTGGGCGTTCGCGCGCCGGGGCGCGCAACGCCTTGCTGGGTCAATCGCGGTCGTCGCGGGTCCAGATCGCGTCGTGCTCGCGTTTCACCGGAAACTTCGGCACGGCGGTGTAGGCCGGGGCACACAGGGCGCGACCATCGCGCACGTCGAACCGCGCGCCATGCAGCACGCATTCGATGCTGCCTTCGCTGGTGTTGAACTCACCCGAGGACAGTTCGAATTCCTCGTGGGTGCACTGGTCTTCCAGCGCGTACAGTTCGCCGTCCAGGTTGAACACGACGATGGGCGTGCCGGTCACCTCGTCGAACACGCTCTTCATTTCACCCGGCAGCAGTTCCGCGCCGGCGCAGACGAAGGTCCAGGCCTGGCTCATGCCGATGCCCCGGCCAGCGGCTTTTCCAGGATTTCAAAGCGCAGGTCGTCGCGCTTGGGAATGCCGAAGCGTTCGTCGCCATAGGGGAAGGGCTTCTTGATGCCGGTGCGCTGGTAGCCGCGGCGCTCGTAGAAGGCGATCAGTTCGTCGCGCACGTCGATCACCGTCATCTGCATGACCGGCAGCTGCCACTCGCGCGCGGCATGGGCTTCGGCCGCTTCCATCAGCTGCTTGCCGACGCCACCCCCCTGCTGGGCCGGGTCGACCGAGAACATGCCGAAGTAGCCCTTGCCGTCGACATCGGCGACGTGGGCGCAGGCCACCAGGCGGCCCTCGCGTTCGGCCAGCAGGATGGTCGAGCGCGGGCGGTCCAGGTCGGCCTGGATGCCCTTGGCGTCGATGCGGGCACCGTCCAGCAGGTCGGCCTCGGTGGTCCAGCCCACGCGGCTGGCATCGCCACGGTAGGCGGAGGTGACCAGGGTGATCAGGGCGGGGATGTCGGCCGGCGTCGCGGCGCGGAAAGTCAGGGTGCTCATGCCGCCATTCTAGGTGGGGTGGGGGCGCCCGCAAATGGTCCGGGGTCCCCCGGGGTCAGATCCCTTTCGCAGCGCGAAAGGGCTCTGACCCCACCAGTGGCTCCGTCAACCGCCGCTGCGACTGCAGCGCCCGCCGCATCACCGCCAGGTCACCCGCCGGGACGCCCTGATCGATGAACTCGGCATAGCGGCAGCGCCGCGATTCCACATCAGCGGCAATGAGCTCAAACGCAGAATGCGGCACGAGCAACGCATTCGCCCGGCCTTGCGCATTGGCACGATAGCTCGACCAGCGATAGTCCCCTGGATGCGCAACCATCCCCGCCCGCACCGGGTTGAGCTCGATGTAGCGCTGGCAGGCGAGCAGATACCGATCCGCATCAATCACAGTGGAATGGAAACGCCCTTCCCAGAGGCTGCCAGTGCGGCGTTCACGCTCATTTACATGGCGCACGTAGGTGCGGTTCACTGCCTGCATCATCCGTGACATCCCGCCGGGGGCGTCGGGCGTCACCAGCAGGTGGACGTGGTTGCCCATCAGCACATAGGCGTGAATGCTGCAGCGGTGTTCGTTCGCGCAATCGCGAAGCAGGCCCAGATATAGCGCGGGGTCACGGTTGCTGAAGAAAACGGCTTGGCGATTGTTGCCACGCTGGACGACGTGTTGCGGGTAGCCGGGGGCATCAATACGACGTGGCCGTGGCATGGGGGTCTCCGGAAGCCAAGGGGTCAGAGCCCTTCGCTGTGCGAAGGGATCTGACCCCGAGCATCCGCCAACGCGGCATGCGTGACAGTCGGTCGACTACGCAACGGTGGGTAGGGCGTTGGGGTCAGAGCCCTTTCGCGCTGCGAAAGGGATCTGACCCCTTGCTGGCCCCGCTCTGCGGGCTCAGCCCAGCAGCTTGCGCACCTTGTTCAGCGCCACGATGAAGCGTTCGATTTCGGCGTGGGTGTTGTAGAACGCCAGCGAGGCGCGGCAGGTGGCGGCGACGCCGTAATACTGCAGCAGCGGGTGGGCGCAGTGCTGGCCCGAGCGCACGGCCACGCCTTCCAGATCCAGCAGGGTGGCCAGGTCGTGGGAGTGGGCGCCGTCGATCAGGAACGAGACGACCGCGGCCTTGTCCGGCGTGGTGCCGAAAATGCGCAGGCCATCGATCTTCTGCAGCTCTTCGGTGAAGTGCGCCAGCAGTTCGGCTTCGCGCGTTTCCACGTGGTCCTGGCCGAGCGCTTCCAGGTAATCAGCGGCCACGCCCAGGCCAATGAAGCCGGAGATGTTCGGGGTGCCGGCTTCGAACTTGTGCGGGGCGTCGTTGAACACGGTGCCGTCGAAGCTGACTTCCTTGATCATCTCGCCACCCCCGAGGAACGGTGGCATGGCATCCAGATGTTCGCGGCGCGCCCACAGGGCACCGGTGCCGGTCGGGCCGCACATCTTGTGGCCGGTGATGGCATAGAAGTCACAGCCGATCGCGGCCACGTCCACCTTGCGGTGGGGCACGGCCTGCGAGCCATCGACCACGGTGATGATGCCGCGCTTGCGTGCCTCGCGGCAGATCTCGCGCACCGGGTTCACCGTGCCCAGCACGTTGGAAACGTGGGCCACGGCCAGCAGCTTGACTTCGGCGGTCATCGCCTTGCGCAGCGCGTCCAGGTCCAGTGCGCCGTCGGGGGTGATCTCGGCCACGCGGATGGTGGCGCCGGTGCGCTGGGCGACCAGCTGCCACGGCACGATGTTGGCATGGTGTTCCATGCGCGAGACCAGGATCACGTCACCGGCCTTCAGCCGCGGCAGTGCCCACGAATAGGCGACCAGGTTCAGCGCGAAGGTGGTGCCGCTGCACAGCACCAGCTCGCTGGCACGGACGTTCAGGAAGCGCGCCAGCTTGTTGCGCGCCCCTTCGTAGGCGTCGGTGGCTTCGGTGCCCAGCGCGTGCACCGCACGGCTGACATTGGCGTTGTAGCGGCGGTAGAACTCGTCCACCGCGCCGATCACCTGCACCGGCTTCTGGCCGGTGTTGGCGTTGTCGAAATAGACCAGCGGCTTGCCGTGCACTTCGCGCATCAGCAGCGGGAAGTCCAGGCGCACGCGGTCCCAGTCGGGGGCAGCGGCGCGTTCTTCGATCGGGCGCGGAGTGGACAGGTTCATGCCACGCCTGCCTCGGCCAGGGCCTTGTCCAGGCGCCGTGCCAGCTGCTCGCGCAGCGCGTCGGGCAGCACCTTCAGCGGTTCGTGGCAGAACGCGGCGCTCAGCAGGGCCTGCGCCTGGGCCTGCGGCAGGCCGCGCGAGCGCAGGTAGAACAGCGCGTTGGCATCGAGCTGGCCGACGGTAGCACCGTGTGCGGCCTTCACTTCATCGGCGTCGATCACCAGCACCGGCTGGGTGTCGATCTCGGCATCGGCCGACAGCAGCAGGTTCTTGTTGGACAGGTTCGCGTCGGTGCCGTCGGCGCCTTCGCGGATCTGGATGCCGCCATGGAACACCACGCGGCTGCGGTTGGCGGCCACGCCGCGCCACAACAGCTCGCTGCTGGTGTCGCGGGCGATGTGGTCGATGCCCAGACGGGTGTCGACGTGGCGGCGCCCATTGCCCAGCAGCACGCCGTTGGCGGTCAGTTGTGCGTTGTCACCTTCCAGGCGCACGTTCAGTTCGTGGCGGCTGAGCGCGGCGCCCAGTTCCAGGTCCACGCGGTGGTACTGCGCATCGCGCGCCAGCACCGCATCGGTACGCAGGAAGCTGGTCTGGCGCGCGCTGCCGGCCTGCACGCGGGCGTGCGTGAGCACGGCGTCGCGGGCGACGTGGGCGTGCAGCACGGTGTTGTCCAAGTGCGCCGAATCGCCCACGCTGAAGCAGTGCTCGACCACGCCCAGGCTGGCGCCGGCACGCAATTCGATCAGGTGGCGGTGGTGCCAGGCCAGGTCGGTATCGCCGGCCACGCTGGCGAACACCAGCTGCAGCGGCACTTCAACCTGCACGCCTTCATCCACGCGCAGCACCACGCCTTCATCAGCCAGGGCAGCATTGAGGCGGGCGAACACTTCGTCGCTGCGCTCATAGCGGCGGCCAAGGAAGCGCGCGGCATCCTCGCCGGCGGCCAGTGCGCTGGACAGCGCTTCCAGCTGCACGCCAGCGGGCAGGCCGTGGGTGTCGCTCAGGCCATCGTGCAGACGGCCGTTGACGAACACCAGGCGCGGCGCGGGAATGTCGGCCAGTGCCTCGGCATCCAGCGCGGCCGGGGCCTGCGGTGCGGGGGCGAAGGCGCGGCGCTCCAGCTGGCGCAGCGAGGTGTACTTCCAGGCCTCGCTGCGAGCAGCAGGCAGGCCTTCACGCAGGGCGGCATCGAGCACGTCGCGGCGCGCATCGCTGCCGCAGAACGCCTGGGCCATCGAGTCGAGCAGGGCGCTCATCAGACGGCCGCCTCGCGCACCACGCGGTCCTTCAGGAAATCGTAGCCGTGGGCTTCCAGTTCCAGCGCCAGTTCCGGGCCGCCGGTCTTGACGATGCGGCCGTCGGCCAGCACGTGCACCACGTCCGGCTTGATGTAGTCCAGCAGGCGCTGGTAGTGGGTGATGACCAGGAACGAACGATCGGCCGCGCGCAGCGCATTCACGCCGTCGGCCACGCTCTTCAGCGCGTCGATGTCCAGGCCCGAATCGGTTTCGTCCAGGATCGCCAGCTTCGGCTCCAGCACGGCCAGCTGGAAGATCTCGTTGCGCTTCTTCTCGCCACCGGAGAAGCCTTCGTTCACGCCACGGTGCAGCAGCTCGTCCTTCAGGTGCAGCACGGCCAGCTTCTGCCGCACCAGCTTCAGGAACTGCATGGAATCCAGTTCGTCCTGGCCGCGTGCCTTGCGCTGCGCATTCAATGCGGCGCGCAGGAAGTAGGTGTTGTTCACGCCGGGGATTTCCACCGGGTACTGGAAGGCCAGGAACAGGCCGGCGGCGGCGCGCGCTTCCGGCTCCTGGTCGAGCAGGTCCACACCGTCGAACTGCACGCTGCCTTCGGTGACTTCGTAGCCGTCACGGCCGGCCAGCACATTGCCCAGGGTGGACTTGCCGGCGCCGTTGGGGCCCATGATGGCGTGCACCTGGCCGGGTTTCACGTCCAGCGACAGGCCTTTGAGGATTTCCTTGTCGCCGATGCGGGCGTGGAGGTTGTCGATCTTCAGCATGATACGAATCCAGTAGCGCCACGCCGTGCGTGGCTGAATAATCAGAACGAAGGCAGCAGGCGGGTCAACCCACCGACCCTTCCAGCGAGACTTCCAGCAGCTTCTTGGCTTCCACTGCGAATTCCATCGGCAGTTCGCGGAACACCTGCTTGCAGAAGCCGTCGACGATCATCGACACCGCGTCTTCCTGGCTGATGCCACGGGCGCGGCAGTAGAACAGCTGGTCGTCGGAAATCTTCGAGGTGGTGGCCTCGTGCTCGACGGTGGCGCCCGGGTTCTTCACCTCGATGTAGGGGAAGGTGTGGGCACCGCACTGCTTGCCGATCAGCAGCGAATCGCACTGGGTGTAGTTGCGCGCGCCATCGGCGTTGCGGTCGACCTTGACCAGGCCGCGGTAGGTGTTCTGGCCGCGGCCGGCGCTGATGCCCTTGCTGACGATCTTGCTCTTGGTGCGCTTGCCGACGTGGATCATCTTGGTGCCGGTGTCGGCCTGCTGGCGGTGGTGGGTAAGCGCCACCGAGTGGAACTCGCCCACCGAATCGTCGCCCAGCAGCACGCAGGAGGGGTACTTCCAGGTGATGGCCGAGCCGGTCTCGACCTGGGTCCAGGTGACCTTGCTGCGCGCGCCACGGCATTCGGCACGCTTGGTGACGAAGTTGTAGATGCCGCCCACGCCGTTCTCGTCGCCCGGGTACCAGTTCTGCACCGTGGAATACTTGATCTCCGCGTCTTCCAGCGCCACCAGTTCCACCACCGCAGCGTGCAGCTGGTTCTCATCGCGCATCGGCGCGGTGCAGCCTTCCAGGTAGGACACGTAGGCCTTGTCCTCGCACACGATCAGGGTGCGCTCGAACTGGCCGGTGTGGCCGGCGTTGATGCGGAAGTAGGTGCTCAGTTCCATCGGGCAGCGCACGCCCTTGGGAATGAACACGAAGCTGCCATCGGAGAACACGGCCGAGTTCAGCGCGGCGAAGTAGTTGTCGCCCACCGGCACCACGGTGCCCAGGTACTGGCGCACCAGTTCCGGGTGTTCCTTGATGGCCTCGGACATGGAGCAGAAGATGATGCCCTTCTCGGCCAGTTCCTTGCGGAAGGTGGTGCCGACGGACACCGAGTCGAACACGGCGTCCACCGCCACGCCGGCCAGCTTGGCGCGCTCGTGCAGCGGCACGCCCAGCTTGTCGTAGGTATCGAGCAGTTCCTTGGGCACGTCATCCAGCGAGGCGTACTTCGGGCCCTTCGGCGCGGAGTAGTAGCTGAGCGCCTGCAGGTCGATCGGGGCGATCTGCAGCTTGGCCCAGTTCGGCATCGGCATGGTCAGGAAGTGACGGTAGGCGTCCAGGCGCCACTGCGTCATCCATTCCGGCTCCTCCTTCTTGGCCGACAGGGCACGGATGGTGTCCTCGTCCAGGCCGGCAGGAAGCGAGTCCGACTCGATCTCGGTGATGAAGCCGGCCGAATACTTGCGGCCGAGCTGCTCGTGGATCTCGCGGTTGGGGGTGTCGTCGTGGGCGACGGTTTCGATGGTTTCGGTGGCCATGGGGGGGCTGCCTACGGATCAGGAGACGACGTCGACAGCGATGGTGCGGCGCTGTTCGTCATCGACAAGGGGAAGAGGGGGCAGGATCTGGGCCAGGCTGACAGCGCGCAGGGCCTCGGACACCACATCGTTGATCAGCCGCCAGCTGCTGCGCGCGCCGCACTTGGGCGCCATGCCGCACTGGTGGTGGTCGTGGCTGCATTCGGTCAGGGCCAGCGGCCCTTCCATCGCTTCGACCACCTCGAACAGGGTGATCTGCCCGGGCGCGCGGGTCAGCCGGTAGCCGCCGCGCACGCCGCGCAGGCCTTCCACCAGACCGGCCTGGGCCAGCGGCTTGAGCACCTTGCTGACGGTGGGCGGTTCCAGACCAGTGAATTCAGCCAGTTCGGTGGCACTGAGCACCTCGCCCGGGCGGGCGGCGAGCACGGTCAGCACGACGGTGGCGTAATCTGTGAGCTTGGTGACGCGCAACATGGGGATGCGAGTGGTTCTTAAAGCGGACTGAAATTGTACGCTTTTCTTCGCCGGCATCCAACCCGGCCATTCAGCCAGCGCTGGGCCGGCGGCGGGGCACCCCGGCGGCGGTGGGGCGACATGCTGCGGGATGGAGGTGATTTTCGCAATCACTGTGAATGGGTGAGAATCGGGGTTCCTATTGCTGCCAATCCCCTTGCCGATGCCCAAGAAGATCCAAGCCCGCAAGTCCGCCATCCATGGCAACGGCGTGTTCGCCGTGGCCCCGATCAAGCAGGGCGAGCGCGTGATCCAGTACAAGGGCCTGCTGCGCAGCCATGGCGATGTCGATGCCGATGACAGCGGCGATGTGGAAAGCGGCCACACCTTCCTGTTCACCCTCAACGATGACTGGGTGATCGATGCCAACTACAAGGGCAACGACGCGCGCTGGATCAACCACAGCTGCGACCCGAACTGCGAAGCAGTGATCGAGGAAGACGAAGACGGTGACAGCCGCGGCGACAAGGTGTTCATCGAGGCGGTGCGCGATATCAAGGCCGGCGAAGAGCTCACCTACAACTACGGCATCGTGCTGGCCGAGCGCCATACGGCCAAGCTGAAGAAGATCTGGGAGTGCCGCTGCGGCTCGCCCAAGTGCACCGGCACGATGCTGCAGCCCAAGCGCTAATCGGAATCGTAGAGTCGAGCTTGCTCGACTGCTTTGCAAAAGGCAGTCGAGCAAGCTCGACTCTACGGGTAAGGGCAGTCGAGCAAGCTCGACTATACAAGGGCCGCCTGCACCTGGCGTGCACGGCGGGGTCACCGGCGTGCAATGGGTCTTCAGCCACGCTGTCTGCTCCTTTTGGCGGAGCATCCGACATGGCACAGCGACTTGGTGGCAAGCAAATTGCCATTCTTGCGACCCACGGCTTTGAACAGTCCGAACTGACCGAACCCAAGCGCCTGCTGGAAGCGCAGGGCGCCACGGTGACCGTGGTTTCCCCCGCGAAGGAGGCCAGTATCAAAGGGTGGAAGGACAAGGACTGGGGCGGCGTGGTGGCCGTGGACCTGCCGTTGGCCGATGCTGACGCTGGGCAGTTCGACGCACTGGTGCTGCCAGGCGGGGTGATCAATCCCGATTCGCTGCGCACCGACGAGGCCGCACTGGGCTTCATCCGCAGCGTGGCGGCGGCGGGGAAACCGGTGGCCGCGATCTGCCACGGCCCTTGGTTGCTGATCAACAGTGGGCTGGCCGAAGGCCGCGAGGTGACATCCTGGCCGTCGCTGCGACAGGATCTTGCCAACGCCGGCGCACGCTGGCGCGATGCCGAAGTGGTGGTGGACGGCAATCTGATCACCAGTCGCAAGCCGGACGATATCCCGGCGTTCAGCGAAGCGGTGGTGAACGCGTTGGCGGCGTGAGCGGTAGCGCCGGGCCATGCCCGGCGAACGGGACGCGTGGGAAATGCAGAAGCCGCCGGGCCAGGCCCGGCGCTACCTTATTTGCCGAGCAGGCCGGCGGGCACCAGGCTGCCCAGGTTCTGGTTGAAGGTGACCACCAGCTTGCCGTTCTTCACCTGCGCCGACTGCACCTGCAGGGCGCCCAGTACGCCGGCCACGGCGGGGTCCAGCTTGTAGATCGGTTCGCGGCGCGCGTAGTCGCTCAGGGCGGCGTTGAGCAGGGCGCGGGTGCGCGAATCCAGGCGCCCGCCCTGGCTGGCCGGGGTGAAATCGTCCACGGTCGGTTCCTGCAGGTGGAAGCCTTGGGTCTGCGCGTCATAGCGCAGGCCGCTGCTCAGCTTCACCTTGCCCAGGTTGGTCGGGTTGCCGCCAGCGGTGGCCAGCGCCAGGTCCATGCCCAGGTTCAAGCGTTCGCCGGCCGGCAGGCTCAGCTGCGGGTGGCTCATGGTCAGGGCGATCAGTCCGCCCAGCGCGTCCTGGGTGCGCGGGAAGCTGCCATCCAGGTACTGCTGGACGTCACTGGCACCGACCGACAGTTCGCGGCCGGAAATCGAGGGGGCTGCCTGCGCACCGATCGCCGCGGCGATCAGGACAGTGGATGCAGCAACACGGGTCAGCAGGGAACGCAGGCGCATGGCGGTGACCGGGCAGGTAATGGGTGGCTCACAGAGTAGCGGTGGCCGCTGAATCGCGGGTGCACGCTGCGAAAGGGATTCAGTCCAGCGTGGGTTCCAGCTTCGCCGACTGGATCTGCCAGCCTTGGCCGTCGGCCCGTGGCTGCACGCGGTACCAGCCATGGAAGCGGAAGGTGCCCTGGCCGGTCGCGGCACGCACCCGCACCGGCACTTCCAGCAGTCGGCTGGGGCGTTCGTGGTCGCGGGGAACGGGCGGTTCGCTGTCCAGGCGCAGGCTGCGCAGGTCCGGCAATGCCCGCAGCAGCGCGTCGTCGGCATGCCGCGGGTCGGCCGGGGCGAAGGTCCAGGCCGCATCACTGCTGCTGCGGTTGCCGTTGAGCAGGGCCAGCATGTAGCGGTTGAGCATGTGCGCGGGTGCCTCGCTGCCGGCGGCGACTGCGCCGAACAGCGGGTCAACCGTCTGCGCTGCGAGGGCGCCTGACGGAGCGTCGGCAGCAGGGGCTGTCGCGACAGCTGCGTCGGCCGCCGCGGCGGTGGTGGCGGCCGACGCGGGTGCATCCACCGGGGCGCGCGAACACCCGATCAGGGCAAGGGCAAGGCACCCCCACAACATACTGCGCATGTCTGCCTCCTCCCCGAGGCCAATGGGAGGCGGCAGTGTATCGGCTGGGCGGGAATCAGCGCGATGCGATGCGCTGGTCCAACGCCTGCAGCGCGGCCAGCAGCTCGGGCGCCACCGTCGCCAGGGCGTGGCCTTCGCTGTCGGCATGGCGCTGGACGATATCGCGCAGCAACTGCGCGGCGACCACCAGGGTGGCGCGCTCGTCACCGCTCAGGCCAGGCGTGCGCGGGGCGGCTTCCAGCAGGCGCATCAGGTCGCGGCTGGCGCGGTGTTCCAGCTCGATGGTGCAGCGCCCGGTGCACTGGTGCCCGTCCTTTTCGATGGGGGTCACCGAGATCCGGTAGCGGGTGGAGGGGCTGGCCATGAGAGGTGTGCTCGCCTGTAGGTGGGGGGATGTGCCCACCATAGGCAAGGCGGTGACCGGCGGCGACGGCCCGCGCTGCACGCAGTGTTCCACCCGGTGCGTTCCCGCGGCGGAAAATGCTGGCTGCGGCCAATGCTGGCGCGGTTGTGGGCGGGCAGGGTATGCGCAGGGAAACGCTGTGTTGCGGGTTGCCGCGGGGTGGCGTATCCACGCATGGCGTGGATCTACTGGCGGGCTGTCTTGGCGTGGATACATTGCGCGCAAAAAAAACGGGACGGCCTGGGCCGTCCCGTCAGAAGATCGCCGTGGGGCGCGCGCTTACAGCGCAGCGTCCTTGAGCTTCTTCAGCGGGCGAACCTTGAGCTTGGTGGTGGCCGGCTTGGCGGCGAACCACTGTTCTTCCTTGGTGAACGGGTTGATGCCCTTGCGCTTCGGCTTGGCCGGCACATTGACGGTGGAGATCTTCAGCAGGCCCGGCAGGGTGAAGGAGCCAGCGCCCTTCTTGTGCACCGAGGAAGCGACAGCGCTTTCCAGCGAGGCCAGCACCGCGCGCACGTCCTTGGCGACAACGCCGGACGCTTCAGCGATGTGTGCAACCAGGCCCGACTTGGTCAGCACTTCCTTGATCGGCTTCGGAGCGGCCGGCTTGGCGGCTGCCTTCGTCGCGACTTTCTTCACTGCCTTTTTCGGGGCAGCCTTCTTAGCGGTCTTTGCCATGGTTTCCTGTTCCGTGAACGGTTGGTTGTTTGGTCGGCGCCGAACCCCGTCGGCAAGCGCAATGTAGGGCAACTCGTGGGCGCCGCCAATAGCCCGCAGTGCTGAAAGTGCAGGTTTTTTCATATCCAGACCGATTCAGTACATGGCGCGCGGCAGGGGATTGCACGGCTCTGGTGCGCTGCGGGATGCGGGCGATCTGCGCGAAAGTACTGAAAACAAGGGAAAAATGCGCGCTCGCCTGGCGAAGAAGTGTCCACGGCGCTGGCCCGGGACAGCGTTTGCCACTGCGGCGGAGCGACGCAGGGCTAACGCCGGCCGTGGCAGGGTAAGCGTTCACCAACGCCACGCAGGAGCAGCACATGGGAATCTCGCGACACGCCACCGCGCACTGGGAAGGGGATCTGAAGTCGGGCAAGGGCCAGTTGAGCACCCCGCAGAGTGGGCTGCTGGACAAGACCCGCTACGGCTTCAACAGCCGCTTCGGCGATGAAAAGGGCACCAATCCGGAAGAGCTGATCGCCGCCGCGCACGCGGGCTGCTTCACCATGGCGCTGTCGGCCAAACTGGGCGAGGCCGGGTTTACACCGACCTCGCTGGACACCGAAGCCAAGGTGGATCTGTCGATGGAAGGCGGTCCGCAGCTTTCGCAGATCCGCCTGAAGGTGAAGGCCGTGGTGCCGGGCATCGATGCCACCCAGTTCCGCGCCATTGCCGATGACGCCAAGCAGAACTGCCCGGTGTCCAAGGCGTTGAGTGCGGTGCCGATCAGCCTGGAAGCAGAACTGGGCTGAGCCCGGGTAGCGCCGGGCCATGCCCGGCGCTCCACAGCGTTCACCAATCGAGGGTCCCGGTGATCACGGTCTGCACTTGACCGCCGGACCACACTTCGCCGTCCGCATCGACCCGCAGGGTCAGGCGCGCATCGTGGCCGACCTCGCGGCCCTGGCTGACTTCATACGGTTCGCGGCCGCGCGGCAGCACCCCGCGCAGGTCCAGCCAGGCTGCCAGCACGGCATTCGCCGCGCCCGACGCCGCATCTTCGAAGCGCCGCCCGTTGCCGACGAAGGCGCGCACCGCCAGGTCGTAACCCTCGTTGCCATCGCTGAAGGCGTAGGCGAACACGCCCATGCTGTCGGTGGATTCGGCCAGGGTTGCGATCGCGTCCCAGTCCGGCTGCAGTGCGCGCAGCTGCGCTTCATCGGCCACCTGCACCACCCACCAGCTGCGGCCGCCCTGCATGCGTGCCGGGGGCAGGGTGCCCAGCGGCCAGCCCTGCAGCGCAGCGGCCAGGCGCGGGTCATCGGCCGTCGCAGTCTCGGCCAGCTGCGCGCGCGGGGTGCGGATTGCAATGCGCTGCTGCGCGCCTTCGCCCATCACCTGCAGCGGCAGCGCGCCAGCAATGCCGTCCTGCACCAGTACGCCGTCCACCGGCGTGGCCAGCCCGGCCAGCAGCACCGCATGGGCCGTTCCGACGCTGGGGTGGCCGGCGAACGGGACTTCCTTCTGCGGGCTGAACATGCGCAGGCGATAGCTGCTGCCGGCCGTTTCGGGCGGGAACACGAAGGTGGTTTCCGGCAGCCGGGTCCAGCGCGCGATGGCCTGCATGGTGGTGTCGTCCAGGCCTTCGGCATCGAGTACCACGGCCAATGGATTGCCGGCGCCGGCGCGCGGGGAAAACACATCCAGTTGCAGGAAACGGCGTGCGGACATCAGGGGCAGCTCCAACGAAATGGGGGATGGTAGCGCGGGGGCCATGCCCCGCGAGCGCGCAGCGCGGTGCGGTGCGCCGCCGGGCATGGCCCGGCGCTACCAGCTGATGAGGCCGTCGATCACGCACTGCACCTGGCCGCCGATCCACACCGTGCCCTGGGCATCCACCCGCACATGGACGCGACCGTCGCGGCCGACCTCGCGGCCCTGGCTGGCCACGTAGCTGCCGCTGCCGCCGGGCAGCACGCCGCGCTCGCCCAGCCAGGCGCCGATCAGCGCGTTGGCGCTGCCGGTTACCGGGTCTTCGGGTACGTTCACCGCATCACCGGGGCAGAACGCGCGCACCACCCACTGGTGCTGCGCGGCGTCTTCGGCGGCGAACACCGCCACGCCCGTGGCGTCGGTGGCATTGCTCCAGTCGCGCAGGGCTGCCATGTCCGGCGCCAGCGTGCGTACCGCGGCGGCATCGCGCAGCGGCAGCAGCCACCAGCGCGGGCCGTTGTCCCAAAGCTCGGGCAGCTGACCGTCGGCGGCCCGTGCCTGCAGCGCGTCCGGCACTGCGCCGGGGGCGGTCTGCAGGCGGCGGGCCGGCGGGCTGGCCAGTTCGATGTGCGGGGCATCGGCCGCGCCGCTCACCCGCACCGGCAGCAGCCCGGCCGCGCACTGCTGGACCAGCGCGCCGTCGCGCGGGTGCGCCAGGCCCCGGGTGACCGCCGCCCAGGCCGCGCCCACGCTGGGATGGCCGGCAAACGGCAGTTCGCTGGCCGGGGTGAAAATGCGGATGTGGTAGTCGGCGCCGGGCGCGCTGGGGGGCAGGAAGAACACCGTCTCCGACAGGTTCAGCCAGGCAGCCAAGGCCTGCATGCGGGCCGCGGACAGGCCCTCGGCGCCCAGCACCACCCCCAGCGGGTTGCCGCGGCCGGGCTGGTCGGCAAAGACATCGAGCTGCAGGTAGCGGAAGGCGGGCATCGGCGGGTCCATTGGGCTTAGAATCGAAGGTTCCGCCCCCGTGGGCGGCTTCCCCACATTACACATAGCCTATCCATGTCAGCTTCCCCCCTTGTCGATCGTTGGATCGTACTGAAGTTCGGCGGCACCTCGGTGTCGCGTCGCCACCGTTGGGACACGATCGGGAAGCTGGCGAAAAAACGCGCGGAAGAAACCGGCTCGCGCGTGCTGGTGGTGGTCTCGGCGCTGTCCGGGGTGACCAATGAACTGACCGCCATTGCCGATGGCGCGGCCGACAGCCGCGACCGCGTGGCCGCGCTGGTCGAACGCCACCTCGGCTTCCTGGATGAACTGGGCCTGGGCCACGACGTGCTGGCCGAGCGCCTGGCCGTGCTGCAGGGCCTGCTGGACGATGCACGCGCCGCCACCCGTACGCTGGACTGGCAGGCCGAAGTACTGGGTCAGGGCGAGCTGCTGTCCTCCACCCTGGGCGCGGCCTACCTGCACGCCTCGGGCCTGGACATGGGCTGGATGGATGCCCGCCAGTGGCTGGACGCGATGCCGCCGCAGCCGAACCAGAGCGACTGGTCGCAGCGCCTGTCGGTGAACTGCCAGTGGCGTGCCGACGGCGAATGGGCGCAGCGCTTCCGTGCGCAGCCGACCCGCCTGCTGATTACCCAGGGTTTCATTTCCCGCCATGCCGACGGCGGTACCGCCATCCTTGGCCGCGGTGGCTCGGACACCTCGGCGGCGTACTTCGGTGCGCTGCTGGGCGCCAGCCGCGTGGAAATCTGGACCGACGTGCCGGGCATGTTCAGCGCCAACCCCAAGGACGTGCCCGACGCGCGCCTGCTGACCCGCCTGGACTATTACGAGGCGCAGGAAATCGCCACCACCGGCGCCAAGGTGCTGCACCCGCGCTCGATCAAGCCCTGCCGCGACGCCGGCGTGCCGATGGCCATCCTCGATACCGAGCGCCCGGAACTGCCGGGCACCAGCATCGACGGCAATGCCGCGCCGGTGCCGGGGGTGAAGGCGATCAGCCGCCGCAACGGCATCGTGCTGGTGTCGATGGAAGGCATCGGCATGTGGCAGCAGGTCGGCTTCCTGGCCGATGTGTTCGGCCTGTTCAAGAAGCACGGGCTGTCGGTGGACCTGATCGGTTCGGCCGAAACCAACGTCACCGTATCGCTGGACCCGTCCGAGAACCTGGTCAACACCGATGTGCTGGCCGCGCTGTCGGCGGACCTGTCGCAGATCTGCAAGGTGAAGGTGATCGTACCGTGCGCGGCCATCACCCTGGTCGGCCGTGGCATGCGTTCGCTGCTGCACAAGCTGTCGGACGTGTGGGCCACGTTCGGCCGCGAGCGCGTGCACATGATCTCGCAGTCGTCCAACGATCTGAACCTGACCTTCGTGATCGACGAGGCCGATGCCGATGGCCTGCTGCCGATCCTGCATGCCGAGCTGATCGACAGCGGCGCCATGCCGGTGGAAGAAACCGAAGTGTTCGGCCCGCGCTGGCGCGAGATTGCCGGCACCGTGCGCCCGCGCGGCACGCCGTGGTGGCGTGGCCAGCGTGCGCACCTGCTGCAGCTGGCCGACGCCGGCACGCCGCGCTACGTCTACCACCTGCCCACCGTGCGCGCCCGCGCCCGCGCGCTGGCCGCGATCAAGCCGATCGACCAGCGCTATTACGCGATCAAGGCCAACAGCCACCCGGCCATCCTGCAGCTGCTGGAAGCCGAAGGCTTCGGTCTGGAATGCGTTTCGCACGGTGAGCTGAAGCACGTGTTCCAGCACCTGCCGGAACTGTCGCCCAAGCGCGTGCTGTTCACCCCCAGCTTCTGCCCGCGCAGCGAATACGAAGCCGCGTTCGCCCTGGGCGTGACCGTGACCGTGGACAACGTGGAGGCGCTGCAGCGCTGGCCGGACCTGTTCCGCAACCGCGAACTGTGGCTGCGCGTAGACCTGGGCCGTGGCGAAGGCCACCACGCCAAGGTGCGCACCGGTGGCAAGGAGTCGAAGTTCGGCCTGCCGATTGCCCGCGTGGACGAATTCGTGCGCGCGGCCACCGAGCTGGGCACCCGCGTGGTCGGCCTGCACGCCCACCTGGGCAGCGGCGTGGAAACGGCGCAGCACTGGCGCCTGATGTGCGATGAACTGGCCGGTTTCGCCCGCCGCATCGGCAGCGTGCAGACCATCGATATCGGTGGCGGCCTGCCGATTCCGTACAGCGAAGAAGACGAGCCGTTCGACCTGGACGCCTGGGCCGAAGGCCTGGCCGAAGTGAAGGCGCTGCACCCGGCGTTCCGCCTGGCGATCGAGCCGGGCCGCTACCTGGTGGCCGAATCGGGCGTACTGCTGACCCACGCTACCCAAGTTGTGGAAAAGGACGGCGTGCGCCGCGTCGGCCTGGATGCCGGCATGAACACGCTGATGCGCCCGGCCCTGTACGACGCCTGGCACGACATCGAGAACCTGAGCCGCCAGGGCGGCTATGCCGAGGCGGCATTCGATGTGGTCGGCCCGATCTGCGAATCCAGCGATGTGTTCGGCAAGCGCCGCAAGCTGCCGGTGTCCACCGCGCCGGACGATGTGATGCTGATCGCCGATGCCGGTGCTTACGGCTATGTGATGTCCAACACCTACAACCAGCGGGCGATGCCGCGCGAAGACGTGATCGAGTGATCGCCAGCCTTCGCACCCTGCACCCGCCCACCGACACGACCCGCGCACGCGCGCGGGCCCGTGCCTGACCGCGCTTGAACTGGATCCACCATGACTGCTTTCGATAAACACCAGGTTTCCCGCTTCCGCTTCGTCCGCTGCGAATTCGCCGCGGACACCGGCGTGGCCAAGCTGGTCTACGCCTTCGATGACGGCCCTGAGATGGTGGAAACCATCAGCGTGCCCGGTGGGCCGTTCGTACTGGACGACGCGCGCGCCGCCGCCGTGCAGCGCGCGCTGCAGCTGCTGCATCTGATCGCCGGCGTCAGCTACTACAAGGCGGGCGTGCCGGAGACGGTCAGCATCGACAGCTATGCGATCGATGCCGATACCGCTGCGCTGGTGGAAACGATCTACCTGAATGGTCTGGGCGAATTCGCCTACCGCAACGGCCTGAACCTGCGCGGGCGCTTCCGCCTGCCGGTGCAGGGCGAGGCGGTGCAGGCGCCGGCACTGGGCCTGCAGCCGCACGCGCTGGTGGCCATCGGCGGCGGCAAGGATTCGCTGGTCAGCATTGAAGCGCTGCGCCGTGCCGGCGTGGACGAGACGGTGACCTGGATCGGCGGTTCGCAGCTGATCCGCGCCTGTGCCGAACGCACCGGCCTGCCGACCCTGAACCTGGGCCGCGCGCTGGCCCCGGAACTGTTCGAGCTGAACCGCCAGGGCGCCTGGAACGGCCATATTCCGGTTACCGCGGTGAACTCGGCGATCATGGTGCTGGCCGCGCTGCTGCAGGGCGTGGACCAGGTGGTGTTCTCCAACGAACGCTCGGCCAGCTACGGCAGCCAGATTCCCGGCACCGGTGAAGTGAACCACCAGTGGTCCAAGGGCTGGGCCTTCGAGCAGGCCTTCGGCAACCACGTGCAGCAGCAGGTGGCCGCCGATCTGCACTACTACTCGCTGCTGCGCCCGATGTCCGAGCTGGCGGTGGCCCGCCAGTTCGCCAAGACCGATTTCTACGACGCGCATTTCTCCAGCTGCAACCGCAATTTCCACATACTGGGCGAGCGCCCGGTGAACCGCTGGTGCGGCGTCTGCCCGAAGTGCCATTTCGTGTTCCTGGCGCTGGCCCCGTTCATGCCCAAGACCCGTCTGGTGCGCATCTTTGGCCGCAACCTGTTGGACGATGCTGAGCAGGCCGGTGGCTTCGATGCGCTGCTGGAATTCCAGGACCACAAGCCGTTCGAGTGCGTGGGCGAAGGCCGCGAATCGCGTGCGGCGATGGCGACCCTGGCGCAGCGCCCGGAGTGGAAGGAAGACGTACTGGTGAAGCGCTTCTGCAACGAGATCCAGCCGCAGCTGGACGCCGCCGAACTGGAACTGGCGCCGCTGCTGCTGTTGCAGGGCGAGCACCGCATTCCGGCCGCGTTGTGGGAACAGGTGCGTGAAGATTTCGCAGCTTGAAGGAAGGCGCGTCGCGCTGTGGGGCTGGGGACGTGAGGGCCGTGCGGCATTCGCGGTGCTGCGTGCGCGCCTGCCCACACTGGCCCTGAGCCTGTTCTGCCCGGCTGCTGAAGCCGAGGCGGCGCGTGCGGAAACGCAGGGGCGGCTGGACGTGCGCGGTGAACCCACCGCCGAGGCGCTGGCCGGGTTCGATGTGGTGATCAAGTCGCCCGGCATCAGCCCCTACCAGCCGATCGCGCTGGCGGCGGCCGCGCAGGGCACGGTCTTCATCGGCGGCACCGCGCTGTGGTTCGCCGAACACTCCGGTGCCGATGGCATCGTGCACGACACCGTGTGCGTGACCGGCACCAAGGGCAAGAGCACCACCACCGCGCTGGTCGCGCACCTGCTGCGCGCCGCCGGCCATCGCACCGGCCTGGTCGGCAACATCGGCCTGCCGCTGCTGGAAGTGCTGGACCCGCAGCCTGCGCCCGCGTACTGGGCGGTGGAACTGTCCAGCTACCAGACCGGCGAAGTGGCGCGCAGTGGCGCCCGCCCGCAGGTGGCGGTGGTGCTGAACCTGTTCCCCGAACACCTGGACTGGCACGGCAGCGAGCAGCGCTACATTGAAGACAAACTGCGCCTGGTGACCGGAGCGGCGCCGCGCATCGCCGTGCTCAACGCGGCTGATCCGCATCTGGCCGCGCTGTCGCTGCCGGACAGCGAAGTGGTCTGGTTCAACCAGCCGCAGGGCTGGCACATGCGTGGCGAGATCGTGCACCGCGGCGAGCAGGCGGTGTTCGATACCCGCAACACGCCGCTCCCCGGCCGCCACAACCGCGGCAACCTGTGCGCAGTGCTGGCCGCGCTGGAAGCGCTGGGGCTGGATGCGGTGGCGCTGGCACCGGCGGTGCAGGATTTCCGTCCGTTGCCGAACCGCCTGCAGCGCATTGGCGTGGCCGATGGCCTGACCTACATCAACGATTCGATCAGCACCACGCCGCACGCCAGCCTGGCGGCGCTGGAGTGCTTCGCCGGGCAGCGCATCGCGCTGCTGGTGGGCGGGCACGACCGTGGCCTGGACTGGACCGATTTCATGCAGCACATGGCGCACGACGTGCCGCCGGTGGAGATCGTGACCATGGGCAGCAACGGCCCGCGCATCCACGCCATGCTGCAGCCGCTGGCCGATGCCGGCCGCTTCGGCCTGCACGCGGCGGGAGATCTGCCGCAGGCCATGGCGCTGGCGCGTACCGCGCTGGGTGCGCAGGGCGGGGTGGTGCTGCTGTCGCCGGGTGCGCCGAGTTTTGGGGCCTACCGCGATTACGTAGCGCGCGGTCGCCACTTCGCCGAACTGGCCGGATTCAACCCGGACAGCATCAGCGCGATTCCGGGACTGGGCATCGGCTGAGGCAGGCCCAGGGGGCAGATCCCTTTTCGCAGGAAAGGGCTCTGACCCCATCCACGCATGGCGTGGATCTACAGTCGGGAAAGGGCTCTGACCCCTATCCACGCATGGCGTGGATCTACTCCAGGGGCGCGTTACCATCGGCGCATTCCCGGACGGACCCGGACGCCCGCATGTGCACCTTCATTACCGTGTTCCTGCCCACCACGCTGTCCCACGACACGGCCGCCGCGGTCTTCACCCGCAGCGGCCGGTGCCTGTTCGCGCAGGCCTCGCCCAGCCTGCAGGCGGCGGTCGGCCCCGGCTGGCAGCCGTGGCTGAGTGCCGCGCACTGCGATTGCGGGACGGCGCTAGCTTCGCTGCGGGCCGAGCCGGCGTGGGCAGGCGATGCCGAGCGCTGGCGGAAGAAGGGCTGGAGCGAGGCGAAGATCGCCCGCGCGCTGGCCGAGCAGTTGGCGCGGCACGAGCAGGATCAGCAGGTGCGTCGCGAAGAAGCGCTGGGCGATGCCGGGCAGTGGTTGCAGCGCATTGATGCGCTGCTTCAGGCAGGTGCAGCGCGTATTGGCCTGTTGGTGCGCGAGTACGACGGTTCGGTGGTTGCCCGGCAGCCGGCGCCGCCGGAACGTCGCTGGCCGCGTGCGCGCTTGGCGGCGGCCGATCTGCTGGCCTTCGAACCTGGAACGTTGGAGTGGATCGAACGCAGGTGAGAGCGCGTGAGCCCCATCCACGCATGGCGTGGATCTACTCGATGAAGCTGTAATCGCGGTCGATCAGGTCCTGCAGGTAGGCATCGAAGCTGGGGGCGATCACCGCGTAGCTGTCCGGATCGTGCAGGTAGCGCATCACCTGGCCGACGGCGCCGCCCGGAGCGGGATCGAAATCCAGGTACAGCATCGAGGTGCCGCCGTTGTTCATGCAGTGCGAGAAGCACAGGCGACGGTTCATCGGCAGATCGCCGTCGATGCCGGCGCCGAGGATGTCCGGCTCGTCGTCCAGCCATTCCTCGTAGACGGAACGGATGCTGTCGTGCCACTGCCGCTGGTCGTCGAAGATCTGTTCGACCGAGCGCAGGAAGTACGGGTAGTCCCCCACGTCCGAGCCCAGCACCAGCACGCAGACCTCGCCGCCGGGGTACTCACGGTAGTGCGTGCCATCCACGCGCGACAGCAGCTGCAGCAGGCTGTCGGGTACCTGCGGCCACTGCGTGCGCAGGCGCTGCAGGTCGTCGGCGCTTGCGCCCTGCACGTGGGCCCATTGCGGGGCGTCATCTTCGGGCAAGCGGGCAACAAGGCCGGACAGGAAACGATCTACCAGGTTCATTCAATAGCAGGGAAGCAGGAACAGGGGGGTATCCAACCACACCTGCGTCACGCCGCCAATGCAGAATGCGCACTGGCAGGCGTGGACGCTGTGCAGCCTGCTTCCCTTCTTTCTGGAGCAGGCGCATGAAGAGCTGGCGGTATGGTGTGGCGATGGTGCTGGGGCTGGCGGCGATGCCGGCGTGGGCGGCGATGAAGACCCAGCCGGTGGAATGGACGCACCAGGGCACGACCTTCAGTGGTGTGCTGGTCTACGACGACGGCGACAATGACAAGCGCCCCGGCCTGGTGATGGTGCCCAACTGGAAGGGCGTGAACGCATCGGCGATTGAAAAGGCCAAGCAGCTGGCCGGCGATGACTACGTGGTGCTGGTGGCCGATGTGTACGGCAAGGGCGTGCGGCCGAAGACCGATGCCGAGGCCGGTCCGGTCGCCACAAAGCTGCGCAACGACCGGCCGCTGCTGCGCGCACGCGCGCTGGAAGCGGTGAACGTCCTCAAGGCCCAGGCCGGCAAGGCACCGCTGGATGCCAGCCGGATCGGTGCGGTCGGCTTCTGCTTCGGTGGCACCACGGTGCTGGAGCTGGCCCGTGCCGGTGCGCCGCTGGCCGCTGTGGTCAGCCTGCACGGCGGCCTGGGCTCACCGCTGCCGGCACAGGCCGGTGGCACGCATCCTTCGGTGCTGGTGCTCAATGGCGCCGACGATACCAGCGTGACGGCCGAGGATATCGGCAGTTTCCAGAAGGAAATGGACGCGGCCAAGGTCGACTGGGAATTCACCAACTACAGCGGCGCGGTGCACTGCTTTGCCGAGCGTGATGCCAACAGCCCGCCGGGTTGCCAGTACAACGAACGCGCGGCCAAGCGCGCGTGGAAGGCGCTGGATGAGTTCTTCGAGGAACGGTTCCGGTAATCAAAGGTGTGCCGACCAAGGCCGGCACCTACCGATGATTCTGTGCCGACCGTTGGTCGGCACGCCTTCACCGATCAATGCGAGCGCTGCACCGCGTAGCGGGCCAGGCCGCGCAGGGCGGCCACTGCATCGTTGTCGCCCAGGCCGTCAAGCGCGCGCTCGGCGGCTTCGGCGTATTCCTCGGCGCGGCGGCGGCTGTAGTCCAGGCCACCGGTGGCGCGGATCGCGGCCAGCACTTCCGGCATGGCCGAGGCGTCGCCGTCCTGCACGATGCTGCGCAGGCGCTCGCGGGTGACCGGGTCGGAGTGGGCCATGGCGTGGATCAGCGGCAGGGTGGCCTTGCCCTCGGCCAGGTCGTCGCCCAGGTTCTTGCCCAGTTCCTCGGCATTGGCCGAGTAATCGAGCACGTCATCGGCGATCTGGAAGGCGTAGCCCAGGTGCATGCCGTAGTCGTACAGGGCCTGCTGGGTGGCTTCGTCCTGGCCGCTGGCCAGCGCGCCCAGGCGGGTGCCGGCGGCGAACAGCACCGCGGTCTTGCGCTCGATCACGCGCAGGTAGGCCGCTTCGTCGGTGTCCGGGTTGTGTACGTGCAGCAGCTGCAGCACTTCGCCTTCGGCGATGCGGTTGGTGGTGTCGGCCAGGATCTGCATGACCGGCATGCGGTCCAGTTCCACCATCAGCTGGAAGCTGCGCGAGTACAGGAAATCGCCCACCAGCACGCTGGGCGCATTGCCCCACAGGGCGTTGGCGGTGCTGCGGCCACGGCGCAGGCTGGATTCATCCACCACATCATCATGCAGCAGGGTGGAGGTGTGGATGAACTCGATGATGGCCGCCAGCTGGTGGTGCTCCGGACCGGCCTGACCGACCGCGTGGCCGGCCAGCATGACCAGCATCGGGCGCAGGCGCTTGCCGCCGGCGGAAATGATGTGGTCGGCGATCTGGTTGATCAGCACCACGTCCGAGGACAGCCGGCGCCGGATCAGGGCATCGACGGCGGCCATGTCGGCCGCAGCAAGCGACTGGATCTGGGGCAGGCCCAGGGCGGGACGGGTGTCTTCAGTGATGGTCATGCGATCAGGCTTTCAGGCTCCCCCCGATTATAGGCGCTGGCCGTGAATTCGGGCGGAAACCGACCCGACCGGTCTTTTCGCGGGCCGCTGGCCGGCCCTGCAGCGTGAATACGTATGCAGCCAGCGCCATCGCCGGGAGGCCGCCGCTAAGCTTGCCGGAGTTGCTTTTCGGCCCGCTTCCGGCGGGTCCCGCATGCCCGGAGGGGGGCTGTCGATGTCGCACAATCCATGGTGGCGCGGAGCCGTCATCTACCAGATCTACCCGCGCAGTTTCCTCGACGCCAACGGCGACGGGGTAGGCGACCTGCCGGGCATCATCGAGCGTCTGGACTACATTGCCGCGCTGGGCGCGGATGCGATCTGGATCTCGCCGTTCTTCAGATCGCCCATGGCCGATTTCGGCTATGACATCGCCGATTACCGCGATGTGGACCCGCTGTTCGGCAACCTGGACGACTTCGACCGCCTGCTGGCCAAGGCGCACGGTCTGGGCCTGAAGGTGATGATCGACCAGGTGCTCAGCCATACGTCGATCGAGCACGCCTGGTTCCGTGAAAGCCGCCAGGACCGCAGCAACCCGAAGGCGGACTGGTATGTCTGGGCCGACCCGCGCGAAGACGGCACCCCGCCCAACAACTGGCTGTCGCTGTTCGGTGGCGGCGCCTGGCAGTGGGAACCGCGCCGCGAGCAGTACTACCTGCACAACTTCCTGGTCGACCAGCCGGACCTGAACTTCCACAACCCGGCGGTGCAGCAGGCCACGCTGGACAACGTGCGCTTCTGGCTGGACCGCGGCGTGGATGGGTTCCGCCTGGATGCCATCAACTTCTGCTTCCACGACGCGCAGCTGCGCGACAACCCGCCCAAGCCGGCGGACAAGCGGGTGGGCCGCGGCTTCAGCCCGGACAACCCGTACGCCTACCAGTACCACTACTACAACAATACCCAGCCGGAAAACCTGCCGTTCCTGGAACAGCTGCGCGCGCTGCTGGACCAGTACCCGGGCGCGGTGAGCCTGGGCGAGATTTCGTCGGAAGATTCGCTGGCCACCACCGCCGAGTACACGCAGGACGGCCGCCTGCATATGGGCTACAGCTTCGAGCTGCTGGTGGACGACTACAGCGTGGCCTATATCCGCGATACGGTCTCGCGCCTGGAAGCGGTGATGACCGAAGGCTGGCCGTGCTGGGCGGTGTCCAACCACGACGTGGAGCGGGCGGTCAGCCGCTGGGGCGGCCACCCGGCCGACCCGCGCTTGGCCCGCATGCTGGTGGCCATGCTGTGCTCGCTGCGCGGCTCGGTCTGCCTGTACCAGGGCGAGGAACTGGGCCTGGCCGAGGCCGATGTGCCGTTCGAGGACCTGCAGGACCCGTATGGCATCACCTTCTGGCCCAACTTCAAGGGCCGTGACGGCTGCCGCACGCCGCTGCCGTGGACCGACGCCCCGCTGGCCGGTTTCACCACCGGCAAGCCGTGGCTGCCGATTCCGGCCGAGCACCGTGCCGCCGCGGTGGCGGTGCAGCAGGCCGATCCGTACTCGGTGCTGAGTGCCTTCGGCGATTTCCTGGCCTGGCGGCGTACCCAGCCGGCCCTGCTGCATGGCGACATCCAATTCCTGGACAGCGCCGAGCCGGTGCTGCTTTTCCAGCGTATGCTTGCAGATGAAACTCTCCTGCTGGCCTTCAACCTGTCGGCAGCGCCGGTCAGCCATCCGCTGCCGGCCGGCCGCTGGGAACAGGTGGCGGTGCCGGGCCCGGATGCGGGCACGGTGGAAGGCAATGAACTGCGGCTGCCGCCGCGCGCGGTGTATTGCGCCCGACGCAGCTGACCGATTTCTCCGGTGGCGGTACTTGCGGGGACGGGGCCGAAGCGCCCCGTCCCTTTTTTGTGCGTGGTGGCCTGGGGTTTGGGTATCCACGCCATGCGTGGATGGGCATTTCCAGTAGATCCACGCCACGCGTGGACGGGCACGACCGACCCTCTACCAACGCCGGCGCAAAAGAAAACCCGCTGCCTGCGCAGCGGGTTTTCGGTGGCTTCCCCGGCGTGGGTCAGAACTTGTAGTTCACGCCCAGCACGTAGGTGCGGCCCCACTCGATGTATTCCAGCGGGCGATCCTTGGTGCCGGCGTAGGTGCGGTACGGCTCGTTGGTCAGGTTGCTTCCCTGCAGCAGCAGGGTCAGGCCACGCAGGGCGCTGCTGTCGCTGAAGGTGTAGCTGACCTGGGCATCGGTCACGTTTTCGCCCACCACGTAACGCAGCGTGCGGTTGCCGTTGAAGTTGCCGATTTCACCGATGAAATCCGAACGGCGGCGCTGGCTCACGCGTGCTTCGAAACCGTTGCGCTCGAAGTAGGCGGTGAAGTTGTACACGCGGTCGGACAGACCCGGCAGGCTGATCGGATCGGTACCCACGCTGGAGGCGCTTTCCGGGTCCAGGATCTCGATGTCGCTCTTGTTGAAGGTGGCACTGGCCTGCACGCCGAAGCCGCGCAGGCTGTCGGTCAGCATGTCCAGCGGGAACGATGCGGTCAGTTCCAGGCCCTTCAGCGTGCCGCCCTTGCCGTTCTGCGGCGAGGAGAACGTACCGGTGGTCAGCACCGGCACGGTCATGCCCGGCGGCGGCACGTAGCTGCCCAGCAGGTCGGTGAAGTCGTAGTTGTCCACCGACTGGGTGTACACGTAGCTCTTCAGGTCCTTGTAGAAGACGGCGGCGGCCACGTAGGCCTTTTCACCGAAGTACTTCTCGTAGGACAGATCGATGGCGGTGGCGCGCCACGGGTCCAGCAGCGGGTTGCCGCCGCTGCCGCCGGGCTTGCCGGTGGCGGTATCCACGCCGAATTCCAGGCCGGCGCGCATCTGGTCCACGCGCGGGCGGGCGACCTGCTTGGCCACGGCGAAGCGCAGCGTCTGCTCATGCGGGAACATGAAGGCCAGGTTCAAGCTGGGCAGCCAGTCGTTGTAGGTCTTGCCGTTGGAATACGGCTGGATGTTGCTGCCGGCCGGCTGCGAGCTGTCCCAGTAGCGCGAATCCGAACTCTGGTCGGTGTGCTGCATCTGCACGCCGATGTTGCCGCGCACGCCTACCACGCCGATGTCGGTGTTGATGTTCAGGCGCGCCCAGGCGGTGGTGATCTTCTCTTCCACCACCCACGACTTGGGAATCAGGTAATCCAGGTTGTCGACCGGATCGAACGTCATGTAGCGGGCGACGGCGGCCGGCACGTTCCAGGCCGGAATGTTGCCGATGCCGGCAAAGCCCAGGTTCACCGGCGAATACTGCAGGTCCGAAGCAATGTTGGCATCGCCCTGGGCGCCCAGCAGGATGTTGCCTTCGGACTGGGTCTTGGTCTTGCGGCGGTCGGCGTAGTTCACGCCGATATCCAGGTCCGGTGCCCACGACGCCATCGCTTCGGGCAGGCTGATGGTGGCCGCCAGCTTGCCGCCCTTCAGGCGGTCTTCCACCTGCGGCACCTTGCCGTAGCCGGAACCGTAGATGGTGTTGGTCAGGAACAGCGCATCGGGGTTGGAATAATCCAGGCCCGGCGAGATCTGCGAGAAGCCGTTCGGGTTCACCACCAGGCCGATGGTGTCCAGCTGCGGCATCGGGGTCAGCTGCAGGTTGTTTTCCAGGTTCAGTTCGTCACGGGTGGCCTTGGAGTAGTTCAGGTCGGCCACCAGCTTCACGCTGCCGAAGGTGAACTCGTTGTTCCAGCCAAACGCATCGATCTTGTCCTTGCGCTTGTTGTACATGCCGCGCACCAGCGGGTACACGCCGCTGGCGGTGCCCCCGGTGAAGGTGCCATCGGCATTGACCTGCGGGTTGCTGATCAGCAGGCCCGGGGTGTAACCGCCGTTGTAGTTGCTGAGGTTGACCTCGAACTGGTTGGCGGTGTCGATCTGTTCGGCTTCGGTGTGGAACGCATCGAAGGTGCTGGTCCAGGCGTTGTTCGGCCGGAACTGGATGGTGGCCATCACGCCGTCGCGCTTGTTGTTGCCGGTGCGGCGCAGGGCCTTGATGCCATCGGAGAAGTAGGTGCCAGCGGCCAGACCCGGGCGGTTGCCGTTGGTGGTCTGCTCGGTGGTCCACGGTTCGTACAGGCCCACCTGGTTTTCCTGGATCGGGTTGTCGCTGTGCGCGTAACCGATCGAGATGCCCAGGGTCTTGTCGAAGAACTGGTCGATGTAGCTGGCGCTGAAGCGGTTGCCGAATTCATCGACGTTGGCCGCTTCACCCAGCGAGCTCTTCTGCAGGCGGCCGCTGACGGCGATCACGCGCTCGGGGAAGCTGAGCGGGCGCACGGTCTGCATGTCGATGGTGCCCGACAGACCCTGGCCGACCAGGGCCGCGTCCGGGGTCTTGTACACGGTCACGCCGTTCACCAGTTCCGACGGGTACTGGTCGAATTCAACGCTGCGGTTGTCGCCGGTGCTGACCACTTCGCGGCCGTTGAGCAGGGTGGTGGCGAAGTCGGGCGACAGGCCGCGCACGCTGATAACCTGGGCACGGCCGGCCACGCGCTGGGCGGCCAGGCCGGGCAGGCGGCCCAGCGATTCGGCGATGCTGACATCGGGCAGCTTGCCGATGTCTTCGGCGGAAATCGCTTCGACCACCGAGGTGGCGCTCTGCTTCACCGCAATGGCGTTTTCGATGCCGCGGCGGATGCCGGTTACCTGCACGGTGTCCAGGTTGGTGGCGGACGGATCGGTGGCGGTGGCTTCGGTGGACTGCGCCGATGCCAGCGACGGCACCAGTACGACGGCCAGCGCCAGACTCAGCGCGCTGCGCTTGTGGTTCAACATTTTCCCCTCCCAGGCAATGTTGTAGAGCATTTTGTGGTCGTCCCGGCGGGGCCGGAAACGTGCGACGCGGTGGCCGCTGTCGTCGCCGCTATGGTAGGCAGCGCGTTGTTCGGCGGAATCACCCTGCATACGTATTCAATGGCGTTTGCAGCGTTGTAAACGATTCCAGTCTCCGCTCCCGGTAGCGCCGGGCCATGCCCGGCGATGCAGAAGTACGGGTGTTCAGTGCACCGGCGTGAAGCGGATCGCCTGGCCACCGCCCGGTGCCAGCACCAGGGTCAGGGCATCGGCGCTGGTGACTTCACGCGTCTCGCGCTTGAACGCAAACGGGTTGCTGCGGAAGTCCGCACCGTCGCCGTCGCGGTAGATCTCGGCGCGGTAGCGCACGCCCGGTTCCAGGAAGCCCAGCGACACCGGCAGCACCCGGCCGTGTTCGTCGGTGATGCTGCCCAGGAACCAGTCGCGGCTGTTGCGGTCGCGGCGCACCAGGGTCACGTAGTCGCCCACTTCGCCATCGAGCACGCGGCTCTGTTCCCAGTCCACCGCCACGTCTTCGATGAAGCGGAACGCCTCGCGGTGCTGCAGGTAATGCTCGGGCAGGTCGGCGGCCATCTGGATCGGGCTGTACAGCACCACGTACAGCGCCAGCTGGCGGGCCAGGGTGCTGGGAATGGCCTGGCCATGACGACCCTTCAGGCTGAGGATGCCGGGGGTGTAATCCATCGGCCCGGACAGCATGCGGGTGAACACCAGGTTCACTTCATGCTCGGGCGGGTTGGGCGGCTGCCCCCAGGCGTTGTATTCCATGCCGCGCGCGCCCTCGCGCGAGATCCAGTTGGGGTAGGTGCGGCGCAGGCCGGTGTCCTTGATCGGCTCGTGCGGGTTCACCGACAGGTGCCGCTGTGCGGCCTCCTGCACCACCTTCAGATGGTGGCGGGCCATGAACTGGCCGTCGTGCCACTCGCGCCACAGCGGGCCGCCGGCCGGATTGCGGCGGTCCACTTGGCCGTCATCGCAGACGTAGCCGGTCTTGAACTGATCCACGCCCAGGCGCGCATACAGGTCCAGCGCGGCGTCCAGCTGGTCTTCGTAGTGTTCGATGGCGCAGCCGGTCTCGTGGTGGCCGATCAGGTGCACGCCTTTCTTCAGACCGTAGGCCGACAGCGCTTCGATATCGAAATCGGCGGTGGCGCGGGTGAAATCGAAGTCATAGCCATTGCCCACCCACATTCCGTCCCAGCCGGGGTTCCAGCCTTCCACCAGTACACCGCGGAAGCCGTGCGCGGCGGCGAAGTCGATCACCTTCTTCGTCTTGGCGGTGGTGGCCGCATGCTTCGGGCCGGTGGCCCAGCTTTCGTTGTCCAGGTGCATCGACCACCACACGCCCAGGTACTTGGCCGGCTTCACCCAGCTCACATCACCCAGCGCATTGGGTTCGTTGAGGTTGAGGATCAGGTCCGACTCGACCAGGCCGCCGGCACGGTCGGCGATCTGCAGCGTGCGCCATGGGGTGCTGAAGGGCAGGGCGCGGCGCACCTTCCAGCGTTCGGCCGAAGGCGAAAGTTCGGCGCGCAGGCGCTGGCCTTCGGTACGGCGCAGCCACATGCCGGCGTAGTCCACCAGCGCGGCCTCGTGGATGGCCACGTGCAGGCCATCCACGCTGCGCAGGGTCATCGGCGTGTGCACCAGCGGCACCTCGCGCAGCGGCGTGCGCTGGTACAGGTACTCGTAGTGGATCGGCTCGCCGGCCGGAATCCACCACGCAGTGGAATCGGGCGCGATGGCGAACTCGGTCAGCTCGTCATCGATGATTGCCTCGCGCAGATTGGGCTGTTCGGGGAACGCATAACGGAAGCCCAGGCCGTCGTCGTAGACGCGGAACACCACGTCCACGCGGCGCTTGCTGCCGGTGCTCTCGGCCAGCTGCACGGTCAGTTCATTGAAGTGGTTGCGGGTGACGCGGCGCTCGCCCCAGGGCTGTTCCCAGGTCTCGTCCACGCTGCGCCGCCGCTCGCCCAGCTGGACGAAATCACGGTCCAGGCGGCCGTCGCGCAGCACGAAGCCCAGCTTGGAATCGTCCACCACGGGTTCGCCCAGGCGTTCCACCCGGTAGCGCGCGGTGCCGCCATCGAGCACCAGGCTGACCGCCAGCACCTTGCCCGGCGATTCCACCCGGGTGACCTGCGGCGCGGCCTGGGCCACCGCCGCCAGACCCAGCAGGGCCATGCCGAACACCGGCGCGAACATCGCGCGGACTGCAACAGAAAAAGCCGGCATTTCCCCTCCCAAGGCGCCATTGGCAGACCCGGACCATAAGCCAGCACGGCGCCCGGTCTTCACGCGATGGCCATGAATACGTATGCAACTGGACGCAGGCCACGGCGCCGCGTCTACCATGGGGCAAGGCACCTTGAGGGAGGGGCCGCGCCCGCGCACCGGTTCCGGTGGCGCGGACCCACAACGGTGCAGAGAGGGAGGGAGGTCGACGGGCGCAAGCCGGTCTGCCGCTTCGATGCTGAAGATCATTTGCCTGACGGCTGCCCTGGGGGCAGCGCTGGGAACGACCGCGCACGCGGCCGACCTGGAATTCAACGGCCGCCACGCGCGTGCCGAAACCGCTGCCAAGGGCAGCTTCGTGCTGCACGCGCCCAAGGGCGAGGTGCGCATTGCCGCCGCGCCCATGCGCAGCCAGACCGGCAGCGTGATGTTCGATGCGCTGTTCGCCCTAGCACAGCAGGAAATGGACCAGGACCGCGTGGATGCGATCCGCGATCCGGCCTTCGATGAAGGCCGCCCGGTGCCCTGCGACTGCTTCCAGACCGGCGCGCGCTGGCCGTACGTGTGGACCCGCGATGTCAGCTTCGCGGCCGACCTGGCCCTGGCGAAACTGGACCCGCAGCGCACCCGGCAGTCGCTGCAGTTCAAGTTGTCGGCGGCGCGCGATGGCCATACCCCTGGCCTGTTCGTGGCCCAGGACACCGGCTCGGGCGGCAGTTGGCCGATCAGCAGCGACCGCGTGGTGTGGTTCCTGGCCGCGCGCCATCTGCTGGATGATGCGGCCTTCGCCGACCAGGTCTGGCAGGCGCTGCAGGGCACGTTGGCGCAGGACCGGGCGATGGTGTTCGACCCGCAGATGGGTCTGTACCGCGGCGAGACTTCGTTCCTGGACTGGCGCGAGCAGACCTACCCGGACTGGACGCGCGAGAACGTGCGCTTCATCGGCGATTCCTACGCGCTGTCCACCAATGTGCTGCATTACCAGGCCCTGCGCCTGGGGCAGCAGATGGCCGCGCAGCTGGGCGATGAGCGCGCCGAGCAGTACAAGGCCTGGGCCGATGCGCTGGCGCTGCAGATCGATGCGCGCTTCTGGCGGCAGGACATGGGCCAGTACATGAGCTACATCGGCGAAGCGGCGCACCCGGTGCCGTACGCCAAGGTGGACCTGCTGGGCCTGTCGCTGGGTATCCTGGCCGACGTGCTGCCCGCCGAGCGCGCGCAGCGTGCGCTGGCCGCCTACCCGATGGGGCCGGCCGGCAGCCCGGTGGTGTGGCCGCAGGAAGCGCAGCAGCCGATCTACCACAACCGCGCCATCTGGCCGTTCGTCAGCGCCTATTCGCTGCGCGCCGCGCGCAAGCTGGACGATGCACCGCGCATCGCCGCCGAGATCCGCTCGCTGATGCAGGGCGCGGCGCTGGCCGGTTCCAACATGGAAAACTACGAACTGGTCAGCCAGGCCGTGCATGTGGACGAAGGCGCGCTGAGCGGGCCGCTGGTCAATTCCGAGCGCCAGCTGTGGTCGGTGGCCGGCTACCTGGCCATGGTCACCGAAGGGGTGTTCGGCGTGCAGGACGATGGCAGCGTGCAGCCCAAGCTGCCGGCCGCGCTGGTGCCCGAACTGTTCGGCAAGCAGCGCCGCATCAGCCTGGACGCCAACGGCAAGCGCTACGTGCTGGAGCGGCCGAAGCAGGTGGGTGATGGCCTGCTGGTGGCCGGCAAGGTGAAGACGCGCGGCACCACCACCACGGTGCAGCTGGTGGCCGCGCCGTCGCGCGCGTTGCCGGCCAGCACCGCCGATGCCAATGGGCGCGCGCCGGCCACCCCGGCCGCACCGCAGGCGCGGCGCAGCGGCAAGGGCTGGACCGTGCCGGTGGCCGAAGGCCAGGTGCTGTGGCAGGACGGCCGCGCGGTGACGGCGATCAGCAAGGGCGTGGCACGCCTGGGCGATGACGGCCTGCAGCACTGCCTGAGCCTGACCCGCCGCGAGGGTGCGCTGGAATCGCTGCACAGCCCGATGCTGTGCGTGGGCCCGCAGCAGGTGCTGCGCGGCGCGCGCCAGTGGCAGTTCACGGCCGCCAAGGCCGGGCCGGTGCGGCTGCGGCTGCAGTACAACAACCCCAATGGCCCGATCAACACCGGGGTGACCGCCGCGGTGAAGCAGCTGGCGGTGCAGTGCGCCGGCCAGCCCGCGCAGCGCCTGACGGTGACGCTGCCGCACAGCGTGGCCGCGCAGGAATCCACCGCCGCCACCTTCAGCGTGCCCAAGGGACGTTGCACGGTGAAGCTGGAAGAGGGCTTCAACATGAGCGCGCTGCAGCACTTCGCGCACTACACCGGCGGCAAGGGCGGGCGCGATGGCGTGCTCAACCAGGCCCAGGTGCAGGCGCTGAAGGTGGCGCCGGTGGCCGCAGTCGAGGGCAGCCGATGAGCCGTCCTGCCAAACCGCAGTTGTCGTTCTGGCAGATCTGGAACATGTGCTTCGGCTTCCTCGGCATCCAGTTTGGTTTTGCCCTGCAGAATGCCAATGCCAGCCGCATCTTCGAAACGCTGGGCGCGGACATGGAATCGGTGCCGGGGCTGTGGATCGCCGCGCCGCTGACCGGTCTGCTGGTGCAGCCGGTGATCGGCTACCTGTCTGACCGCACGTGGACGCGCTGGGGGCGACGCCGGCCGTTCTTCATGATCGGCGCGGTGCTGACCACGCTGGCGCTGCTGGTGATGCCCAATTCGCCCACGCTGTGGATCGCTGCCGGCACGCTGTGGGTGCTCGATGCCTCCATCAACGTATCGATGGAACCGTTCCGCGCGTTCGTGGGCGACCAGTTGGCCCCGCGCCAGCGGCCCACCGGCTATGCCATGCAGAGCTTCTTCATCGGCGTGGGCGCGATCGTGGCCAGCTTCCTGCCGTTCATCCTGGCTCACTTCGGCGTGGCCAATACGGCGGCCGCTGGCGAAGTGCCGGACACGGTGCGCTATGCGTTCTACTTCGGCGCAGTGGTGCTGCTGGCGGCGATCACCTGGACCGTGGTCAGCACGCGTGAGTATTCGCCCGCCGAGCTGGCCGCCTTCGATGACGCCGAACCACCGGCACACCACGCTGCCGCCGCAGTGAACGGCCCCGCGCCGTGGGCGCAGGTGGCGCTGTGGCTGGGCGTGGGCCTGCTGCTGGCGGTGCTGATCGCCTGGCGCCAGGGCGACAAGATGCTGTACGTGCTGGCGGGCCTGTGCGCGGGCTACGGCCTGTTGCTGGCGGTGGCCCGCTCGCTGCCGGGCACCCACATGCTGGCGGCGATCGTCGACGATCTGCGTGCGATGCCCATCACCATGCGGCGCCTGGCCTGGGTGCAGTTCTTCTCGTGGTTCGCCTTGTTTGCCATGTGGATCTACACCACGGCCGCGGTGGCCGGCACCCACTTCGGTTCCACCGATCCGCAGTCGGCCGCCTACAACGAAGGTGCCAACTGGGTGGGCGTGCTGTTCGGCGCGTACAACGGCTTTGCCGCGCTGGCCGCGCTGGTCATTCCGTTGATGGTGCGTGCCGTGGGCCTGCGCTGGAGCCACCTGGTGAATCTGTGGCTGGGCGGCGCCGGCCTGATCTCGCTGATGTTCATCCGCGATCCGCACTGGCTGCTGCTGTCGATGGTGGGCGTGGGTTTTGCCTGGGCGTCGATCCTGTCGCTGCCGTATGCCCTGCTGTCTGACAGCGTGCCGGCCAGGAAGATGGGTGTGTACATGGGCATCTTCAATTTCTTCATTGTGATCCCGCAGTTGGTCGCGGCCAGTGCGCTGGGCTTTGCCCTGCGCGCATGGCTGGGTGGCCAGCCGATGCACGTGCTGGTGCTGGGTGGCTGCAGCCTGCTGCTGGCCGGTGTGTGCGTGCTGCGGGTTCCGTCGCGTTCGGAGGTGGTGTGATGCGTGCTGTGTTGCCTGTTGCTGTCTGTGTTGCCCTGTTTGCCGGCCAGGCGGTGGCCGCGCCGCGCCCGGCGTATGTCGGCACCACCGAACCGTTCGCCAGCGATGCGGTGTACTTCGTGGTGACCGATCGCTTCGTCAATGGCGATCCGTCCAACGACCACCGCGACCAGGGTGGCAAGCACCGCACCTTTGATATCCCGGTGCCGTGCCCGGACAAGGTGGATGGCAACATCGGCTACCTGGGCGGTGACTTCCGCGGCGTGCTGGACAACGCGCAGTACATCCGCAACCTGGGCTTCGGTGCGGTGTGGATCACTCCCATCGTCGACAACCCCGACGAAGCCTTCACCGGCAGCAAGGCGATCAGCTGCACCAGCACGCTGACCGACCGCGGCAAGACCGGCTACCACGGCTACTGGGGCATCAACTTCTACAAGCTCGACGAGCACCTGCCCAGCAAAGATCTGGATTTCGCCGGCCTGAACAAGGGCCTGCACGATGCCGGCCTGAAGGTGGTGCTGGACATCGTCGGCAACCATGGTTCGCCGGCATGGACCATGCCGAAGCGGCAGCCGCAGTTCGGCCAGATCTTCGACAAGGATGGGAAGCTGGTTGCCGACCACCAGAACCTGCCGCCGCAGAAGCTGGACCCGCAGCACAACCCGCTGCACGCCTTCTACAACAACATCGGCCCGGTGGACAGCAAGGATGGTTCGATCTTCGACGGCAACCTCGCCGAGCTGTCCGACTTCAACCAGAACAATCCGGCGGTGATGGACTATCTGGTGGGGGCGTACCTGCAGTGGACCGCGCAGGGCGTGGATGCGCTGCGCATTGACACCATCGGCTGGCTGCCACACCCGTGGTGGCATGAATTCGTCAGCCGCATCCGGGCGCAGCACCCGGGCATGTTCATGTTCGGCGAAGCCTTCGATTACAACGCGGCCAGCATTGCCGAGCACACCTGGCCGGCCAATGCCAACGTCAGTGTGCTGGATTTCCCCCTGCGCGGCGCGCTGGAACAGACCTTCGGCACCGCTGGCAAGGGCTTTGAAACGCTGGCCGAACCGCTGCACCTCAGTGGTGGGCCGTACGCCAACCCGTACGAGCTGATGAGCTTCTACGACAACCACGACATGCCGCGCCTGCAGGCCAGCGACAATGGCTTCATCGACGCGCACAACTGGCTGTTCACCGCACGCGGCATTCCGGTGGTCTATTACGGTTCGGAAACCGGCTTCATGCGCGGCCGCGCCGAACATGCCGGCAACCGCGCCTACTTCGGCCAGCCGCGCGTGGACGCCGCGCCGCAGAGCCCGATCTTCGCGCCGCTGCAGCGCATCGCCAAGCTGCGCGAAGCCACCCCGGCACTGCAGCGCGGCTTGCAGGTGAACGAGCGCCTGCAGGGCGATGAAGCGGTGTTCCTGCGTGTGCTGCAGCATGGCGACGTGGCGCAGACGGCGCTGGTGCTGCTGAACAAGGGCGATGCGGCGAAGACCTTCAGCGTGGAGCGCTACCTGCAGGCCGGCACCTGGCGCGATGCGCTGGGCGGTGGCGAAGTGAAGGTGAAGGGCCGCCTGCAGACCGAGGTGCCCGCGCACGGGGTGAAGGTGTATGTGCTGGATGCGCAGGTGAAGCAGCCGGCGCTGCAGGCGGAACTGGACAAGGCCATGGCCGACCAGCAGGCGCGGGACCAGCGGCTGGGGCGTTGAGAGCGCTACCGCCCTGGTAGGTGCCAACCTTGGTTGGCACGCTTTTCGCGCAGTCGAGCAAGCTCGACTCTACAATGGGCCCCCCTGATTGCCTGCCGTCCTGCCATGACCGACCTTGCCCCGCAGACCCCGATTGAAACCCTGCTGAAGGCGGCCATGGACGGTGCCGTGCCGATCCGCGCCTTCATGGAAGCCTTCGTCGCCTCCGAGGTGGTGCTGCTGACCGGCAGCCTGGTCACCCCCGACGGCAGCGGCTTCGACCCGCTGCTGTTCGACAAGCAGGGCACCCTGCACGTGGCGGTATTCACCGACCCTGCGCGTGTGGGCATCTACAGCCAGCAGGCGCCGCACCAGATCCGCTGGCGGATGCTGGACGTGCTGCGCCGCGTACCCGGCGGCTACGGCGTGGTGATCAACCCCGGCACCCCGCTGGGTTTCGAGGTTTCCCCGAGCGGCGTGGGCGAGATCCTGAAGGACTTCGCGTAGCGTCGAGCTTGCTCGACTGCTCTGGCTTTGGTTCGTAGAGTCGAGCTTGCTCGACTGCTCTGCGCACAGCAGTCGAGCAAGCTCGATGCTACGGGCGGGGTGCGTCAGTCGAGCAAGCTCGACGCTACCGGTCACCGGTGCAGCGAGGATTCGCGCGCGACCAGCTTCACTGGAATGCTCAGGCCGTGCACCGGCTGGCCGTTGATCAGCGCCAGCAGCTTTTCCACCAGCAACTGCCCGGCCTGCTTGGTGTCCTGCTGCACGGTGGTCAACGGCGGCGATACCGAGGCGGCCAGCGGAATATCGTCGAAGCCGGTCACCGCCACGTCCTGCGGCACGCGCAGGCCGCGTTCGCGCAGGGCACGCAGCGCGCCAATGGCGATCAGGTCGCTGGCCGCGCAGATGGCATCGATCGGGCCGCCGCTGCCCAGCAGCTGCAGGCAGGCCTCGTAGCCGGAGGCTTCGGTGGTGATCGCATCGTGCTGCAGGCCGGGCTCGGCCGTCAGGCCGCGTGCCTGCAGCGCCGCCACGTGGCCGCGATAGCGCTCTTCGAATTCGGGGTAGTGGCTGGACGCGTGGCCGAGGAAGGCGATGCGGCGGCAGCCCTGGTCCAGCAGATGGGCGGTGATGTCATGTCCGCCCTGGAAGTTGTCGCTGCCGATCGATACCCCGGGCTGGCCGGGCAGGGCCGCGCCCCAGCGCACGAAATGGGTGCCCTGTTCGACCAGCCGCTGCAGGCGGTCGCGCGACTGGTGGTAATCGCCGTAGCCCAGCAGGATGATGCCGTCGGCCTTGTTGCTGTCTTCGTAGTCGGCCTGCCAGTCGGTGGACAGCTGCTGGAAGGACACCAGCAGGTCCTGCCCGTGCAGGGCGCAGGCGCGGGTGATCGAGCCCAGCATGGAATGGAAGAACGGGTTGATCAGCGAGTCATCGTTGGTGGGATCTTCGAAGAACAGCAACGCCAGCGTGCCGGCATTGCGCAGGCGCAGGCTGGAGGCGTTCTTGTCGACCTTGTAATTCAGCTCGCGGGCGATGCGCAGGATGCGCTCGCGGGTTTCCGCATTCACCATCGGGCTGCCACGCAGGGCGCGCGACACCGTGGGCTGGGACACCCCGGCCAGGTGGGCGATGTCCAGGGAAGTGGCTTTGCCTTTGATCGTCATTGTCCGGGTGGGGAAGAACGGGCGGTGCAGGACGCATGATGCCATGCGGTGGGCCCGGCCGAGACAGGCGTTGGCCCGCTCATGACCGTGCCGCATCTGCCATGGCCGTGGCTCAGGTCGCGTGCTGCGCCACTGTCTGCATCGAACCGGCCCGAATGCGCGCCGGGCGGGTCACGGCGGCCCGTAGAGCCCGGGTTCTTCAGCCGCAAATCATTGCCCTGCAACGATTTTCCCGGGTTCCGCCCGGCCCCGCTGGTCGCCGCAGGGCAGGCGCTGGCCGGTGGCGATGTTAAGATGTACCGTTCTTGCATCCCCCAAATTTCACCAAGGGTGGCCCCGGCCACGGCATGCCCGGTCACGGCGTGCTATCACTGGCGGCCTGCCCTTGGACAACGGACGAAGGTACCTATGGCGCGCGGCATCAACAAAGTCATCCTGGTCGGCAATCTCGGCAACGACCCGGACGTGAAGTACACCCAGGGCGGCATGGCGATCACCCGCATCAGCCTTGCCACCACCAGCGTCCGCAAGGACAAGGACGGCAACCAGCAGGAACGCACCGAATGGCACCGCGTGGTGTTCTTCGGCAAGCTGGGCGAGATCGCTGGCGAGTACCTGCGCAAGGGCAGCTCGGTCTACGTCGAAGGCAGCCTGCGCTATGACAAGTACACCGGCCAGGATGGCGTGGAGAAGTACTCCACCGACATCATTGCCGATGAAATGCAGATGCTGGGCGGCCGCGGTGACGGCGGCGGTGGCGGTGGTGGCGGCAACTACGGCGGCGACCGTCCACAGCGCCAGCAGGCCCCGCGCCAGGAGTACGGCGGCGGCGGCCAGCGTGGCGGCCAGGGCGGTGGTTACGGCAACCAGGGCGGTGGCAACCAGGGGGGCGGCTACGGCAACCAGGGCGGCAACCAGGGCGGCGGCTATGGCAACCAGGGCGGCAACCAGCGCCCGCAGCCGCAGCAGGCACCGCCGATGGACGACTTCGCTGACGACGATATTCCGTTCTGATCGAACGCGCGTCTGCAGCAGATAAGCAAGCCCCGCTCATGCGGGGCTTTTCTTTTTCCACGATGTCATCGCAGTGGTGCCCCGCAGCATGCGTTTTCGTGCACCGCATCTTGCAAAAAAAATAGTTCCTCCCGTATGGTGCAATCGATTGCATTGCAGCGAATCGTTTGCGTTTGCTACCGGTTGGGAGGCCGGTAAGTGGATGGCCATTCATTCAAGCGGACCGGCACCGGCGCCGGGCTTCACACGCCGGGACGCATTGCGTGTCGCATTTGCCGGGGGTGTGGGACTGGGTGTTGCCGCTGCAGGCGCGTTGCCCGTCCTCGCCGATGCTGCACCCCTCAAAGGCCGCCTGAAGCACGCTGTCGCCCGCTGGACCTTCCCGCAGTTGTCAGTCGCCCAGCTCTGCGAGACCGTGAAGGGCCTCGGCTTTGCCGCCATCGACCTGGTTGGCCCGGAGGACTGGCCCACCCTGAAGGCACATGGCGTCTACAGCTCGATGTGCAACGGCGCGGAGCTGGGCCTGACCAAGGGCTTCGCCGGCCGCGAATTCCACGATGAACTGGTGGCGCGCTACACGCGGCACATCGACTTGGTGGCCGATGCCGGCTATCGCAACCTCATCTGTTTTTCCGGCAACCGCAATGGCATGGACCCGCAGCAGGGCCTGGCCAATGCCGAAGCCGGGCTCAAGCGCATCCTCGGCCATGCCGAGAAGCGCGGCGTGGTGCTGGTGATGGAGCTGCTGAACTCCCGGGTCGATCATCCCGACTACCTGTGCGACCACTCCGACTGGGGCGTGGCGCTGTGCAAGCGGCTGGGTTCGGACAACTTCGGCCTGCTCTACGACATCTACCACATGCAGATCATGGAAGGCGACATCATCGCCACCATCGGTCGGCACCACGCCCACTTCAAGCACTACCACACCGCAGGCGTGCCTGGCCGGCACGAGATCGGCGACCAGCAGGAACTGAACTATCCGGCCATCTGTCGCGCGATCGGCGACACCGGTTTTGATGGGTATCTGGCACAGGAATTCATGCCTGCGTCGCCCGATCCCATTGGCTCTTTGCGCGAGGCGATCCGTCTCTGCGACGTCTGAAACGATATCCACCCAGGTGATAGACCCATGGCAGATAATCATTACGACGCCATCGTTGTTGGCTCGGGAATCAGTGGCGGTTGGGCAGCGAAGGAACTGACCGAGAAAGGTCTGAAGGTGCTGATGCTGGAACGCGGGCGCAACATCGAGCACGTGAAGGACTACGTCAATGCGATGAAGGAGCCGTGGGATTTCCCGCATCGCAACCGGCCGACCCAGGCGATGAAGGCGGCCTTCCCGGTGCTGATGCGCGACTACGCCCTGGCCGAGAACCTGGAAGGCATGTGGGCCGACGAACAGGACTCGCCCTACATCGAAACGAAGCGCTTCGACTGGTTCCGCGGCTACCACGTGGGCGGGCGCTCGCTGATGTGGGGGCGGCAGAGCTATCGCTTTTCCGATCTGGATTTCGAGGCGAACCTCAAGGAAGGCATCGCCACGGACTGGCCGATCCGCTATGCCGACATCGCGCCGTGGTACGACCACGTGGAGAAGTTTGCCGGCATTGCCGGCACGCGCGAGGGGCTGGACGTGCTGCCCGACGGTGAATTCCTGCCACCGATCCCGCTGAACATCGTCGAAAAGGACGTGGCCGCGCGCATCCAGAAAGCCTTCGGCGGCACGCGCCACATGATCCATTCGCGCACCGCCAACATCACAAAGCCCATGCCCGAGCAGGGCCGGGTCAACTGCCAGTACCGCAACAAGTGCATCCTCGGCTGCCCGTTTGGCGCCTACTTTTCGACCCAGGCAGCGACGCTGCCGGCGGCGATGAAGACCGGCAACCTGACATTGCGTCCGTTCTCGATCGTCAAGGAAGTGCTCTACGACAAGGACCGCAAGCGTGCGCGTGGCGTACAGGTCCTCGATGCCGAGACCGGCCAGACCTACGAGTACACGGCCAAGGTCATCTTCCTCAACGCGTCCTCGTTCAATTCGACCTGGCTGCTGATGAACTCGGCAACCGATGTCTGGGAAGGGGGCTTGGGGTCCTCGTCCGGCGAGCTGGGGCACAACGTGATGGACCATCACTTCGGTGCGGGCGCGTCGGGGCGCGTTGAGGGCTACGATGACAAGTACTACTTCGGCCGCCGCCCCTGTGGCTTCTACATCCCGCGCTTCCGCAACGTGGCGGCGGACAAGCGCGGTTATCTGCGCGGGTTCGGTTACCAGGGTGGCGCCAGCCGCAACGGCTGGTCGCGCGAGATTGCCGAGCTGAACATTGGCGCCGACCTGAAGGAGGCGTTGAGCCTGCCGGGTGACTGGCGCATCGGCATGACCGGCTTCGGCGAAATGCTGCCGCACCACGACAACACGATCCGCCTGGACCACGAGCGCAAGGACAAGTGGGGGCTGCCGGTGCTGGCGATGGACGTGGCGATGCGCGAGAACGAAAAGGCAATGCGCCGGGACATGGCGGCCGATGCCGCCGAGATGCTGGAGGCGGCCGGGGTCAAGGACGTGGAGATGCACGACAACGACTACGCCCCGGGCAAGGGCATCCACGAAATGGGCACCGCGCGCATGGGGCGCGACCGCAGGACATCGGTACTGAACGCGCACAACCAGGTCTGGGATGCGCCCAACGTCTATGTCACCGACGGTGCGTGCATGACCTCCAGTGCCTGCGTGAACCCGTCGCTGACCTACATGGCGCTGACCGCGCGGGCGGCCGATCACGCGGTGCGCGAACTGAAAGCGGGGAATCTGTGATGGACCGCCGTGAACTATTGAAGATGATCGTTGCCGCCACCGGTGCGGCCATGGTCGGCCTGCCTGCGCTGGCCAGCGGCAAGCTGCCAGCGGCCGCAGCGGGCGTCCCCTTTACCGCCGCCGAGATTGCCACGCTGGATGAGATCGCCGAAACCATCCTGCCACGCACGCAGACGCCGGGTGCGAAGGACGCAGCCACGGGCGCCTTCATGGCGCGGTTCGTGACCGACTGCTACACCGCACGGCAGCAGGCGACGTTCCGTGCCGGCCTGGCCGACATCGAAAAGCGCGCCGGCGGCAGCTTCGTCGCCCTTGCAGCCGAGGCACGCACCGATCTGCTGCGCACGCTGGATGCCGAAGCCCGCAGGCGCACAGTGGACGTGAGCGAGACCGGTACCGCCGAGACGGCGAAGGCGATGCCGCATCCGTTCACCATGATCAAGCAGTTGGCCATCTTCGGCTTCTTCACCTCCAAGCCGGGTGCAACCGAAGTACTGCACTACGTTGCCGTGCCGGGACGCTACGATGGCGACATGGCCTACGCGCCAGGCACGCCGGCCTGGGCCACCAGCTGATGGAGCATGACGGGATGATCAGATCTTTCTTGATGGCCGCAGGCGTGCTGGCGGCGGTGCCGGCGTTCGCGCAGGCCGGCGCCGAGCGCGACCCGACAAAGACCGAGGTATGGGCAGCGGTGCCTGCCGTCGCAACACCAATCGGCGCGGCGCCGTCGGACGCGATCGTGTTGTTCGATGGCAAGGATGTGTCCGCCTGGGAGGCCGAGCAGGGTGGCCGCGTGCCGTGGACAGTGGCCAACGGTGCGATGACCGTGGTGCCGGGCAGCAAGGGCATCCGCACCCGGCAGCATTTCTGCGACATGCAATTGCACGTCGAGTGGCGCAGCCCCACCGAAACGAAGGGCTTCCAGGGCCAGGACCGTGGCAACAGCGGCATCTTCCTGCAGGAGCGCTACGAGCTGCAGGTGCTCGACAGCCACGACAATCCGACCTACGCCAACGGCCAGGCCGGTTCGATCTACAAGCAGGCCATGCCGCTGGTGAATGCCTCGCGCGCGCCCGGCCAGTGGCAGGCGTACGACATCATCTGGAAGGCGCCGCGCTTCTCGGCCGGTGGTGGGCTGACGTCGCCGGCGCGCATCACCGTGCTGCATAACGGCGTGCTGGTGCAGAACGACACGGTGCTTGCAGGCCTGACCGAATACATCGGTGCGCCGTCGTATTCGCCACATGGATGCGCGCCGCTGTATCTGCAGGAACACGCATCCAAGGTCAGCTACCGCAACATCTGGGTGCGCGAGCTGTAACGCCCGCGCCTACTTCGCCAGGAAGCTGGCGATGTCATCGATCTCCTGCGCGGACAAGTGCGAGAAGGGCGGCATCAGCCCGCCGCCCTTGCTGATCTTTTCCTTGATCTGTGCAGGCGGCAGCCGCTTGCCGATGTCGGTCAGCGCAGGGAACGCGCCGGGCATGCCCGCACGATCCGCGCCGTGGCAGGCCACGCAGTTGGTCGCGTACAGCTTGGCACCGGCAGCGGGATCTTCCTTGCACCAGGCGGGGAGCACAGCGGTCGCCGTGCACAGGGTCAGGGCCAGGGTCAGGACGGTTTTCAAACGAAGCTCCTTGGCGGGCTAGCGCGACGCGCGGGCGGGCAGGCTGACAGTGAGGTGTTTACGCAGGTAGTCGGCGCCGGTCTGGATCACCTTGGCCGGGTCACGTGGCTGGTCGTGCTCGACGATGTACCACTTCACGCCCGCGTCGGCCGCGGCCGGCAGGATCGCGTTCCAGTCCAGCACGCCCTGGCCGACGGCGGCGAATCCGCCTTCGTCTTCGGCCTGGCCCTTGGCGGCGTTGTCCTTGGCGTGCACCGCGAACAGGCGGCCGCGGAACTTGCCCAGCATCACCGCCGGGTCATGGCCCGAACGCGCCACCCAGGCCAGGTCCAGCTCGGTCTGCAGGTCGGGGCCGGCAGCGTCGAACAACAGTTCCAGACCGGTACGGCCGTCGAAGTCGACCAGCTCGAAATCATGGTTGTGGTAGGCCAGGCGCATGCCCTGGGCCTGCACCTGTCTGGCGATGCGTCCCAGTTCCTGGCCCAGTGCGGTCCAGCCTGCGGCATCGCGCGGGCGGTCCTTGCTGTCCAGGTAGGGCACCACCAGCGTGGTGTTGCCGATCGCGCGGTTGAAGGCCACCGCGCCATCGAGGTCGTTGCGCAGGTCGGCCAGTGCCGTGTGCGAGGAGATCGCCTTGATCCCGTACTTGTCGAGCAGCTGCTTGAGTTCGGCCGCGCTGACGTTCTGCGTGCCCACCGTTTCCACCGCCTGCACGCCCGCGTCGTGGACGATCTTCAGTTGCTGGTCGAGCGTGCCGGCGTTGCGCAGCGTGTACATCTGCAGCGCGATGGGCTTTTCAGAGCTGCGGGTTTCCGCGGCGAACGCGGGCAGGGCAGTGAGCAGCAGCAGCGCCAAGGTTGCGATCCTTCCTGTTGATGCCTTCATCGGTGCATGCTCCCGGGATTCATTCAATGGTGGCCCAGGCGCGCGACCTGGCCGATGCGATGACGCGTTCGACGATCAGCGCCGAGCGCAGGCCGTCTTCGAAGGTGGGCAGGCCCTGCGGCCGCTCGCCATCGATGGCGCGATAGGTGTCGGCGACGAACGCCTCGAAGCACTGGGCGTAGCCCTGCGCATGGCCGGGCGGCAAGGCCGACAGCCGGCGCTGCTCGGCGCTGCCGGCGCCTGGGCCGCGCACGAAGGTCTCCTCGCGCTGGTCGGGCCGGCCGATCCACAGGCGCTCGGGATCTTCCTGGTTGAAGGCCACGCTGGCGTTGGCGCCGTCGATCTCGAACCAGAGGCGGTTGTGGCGCCCCGCCGAAACCTGGCTGACGGTCAGCGACGCCAGCGTGCCTGCACCGGTACGGAACATCGCCGTGGCCACGTCCTCGCTGGACACCGCCTGCGTGGCGCCGCCTGCGGCCGGTGTGCTGAAGCTCTGTGCGCCGCCGGCGCTGCGCTCGGCGATCACCGTCGCGAAGGCCGCGCTGACTTCGGCGAAGCGCTCGCCGCTGACCCATTCCACCAGATCGCACCAGTGCGAGCCGATGTCGGCGAACACGCGCGAGGTGCCGCCCAGCACCGGGTCGACGCGCCAGTTGTTGCTGGCAGGGTCCAGCAACCAGTCCTGCAGGTAGCTGCCGTGGATCAGATGCAGGGGGCCGATGTCGCCGGCGGCGATGCGCGCGCGTGCTTCCCGCACCACCGGGTGGTAGCGATAGACGAACGGTACCGTGGCCACCAGACCGCTGGATGCGGCCTGCGCGGCCAGCGCCTGCGCATCGGCCAGCGTGGTGGCCAGCGGCTTTTCGCAGACCACGTGCTTGCCGGCGGCCAGTGCGGCCTGCGCCATGGGCCGGTGCAGGTGATTGGGCGTGCACACGTGCACGACCTGCACCTGCGGATCGGCAACCACGTCGTCGATATCGCGGTAGGCGCGCGCAACATTCCACGCCTGCGCGACATCGCGCGCGCGCTGCGGCGTGGACGCCGTCACGCCGCGCACTTCGGCACCGGCCAGCAGGGCGGCGCGGCGATGCACCGCTGCGATCATGCCGGTGCCGACGATGGCGATTCCAAGCTTGGGCATCGACGGCGCTCCTCAGTGCGTGGTGGGCGCCGCCGCAACGGCGGGGCGGTCGCGGAACAGCAGCAGGAAGGCAATCAGCACGACCAGTGCAATGCCGGCGGGGAACAGCCAGATCTGCTGCCAGTCCGGTCCTGCGGCGGTGGTGTAGTGCTCCACCACCGCGCCGGACAGGAAGGTGCCGATCAACATGCCCACGCCGTAGGTGGCCAGGGTGATGAAGCCCTGGGCGCTGCTGCGCGCGGCCGGGCCGGCATGTGCATCGGTGTATATCTGCCCGGTGACGAAGAAGAAGTCGTAGCAGATGCCGTGCAGCACGATGCCGATGACCAGCAGGGAGAAGCCGCTGCCGGCATCGCCGAAGGCAAACAGCGCGTAGCGCAGCACCCAGGCGCCCATGCCCACCGCCAGCATGGTCTTCACCCCCAGCCGCACGAACAGGAACGGCATGGCCAGCATCAGCAGCACTTCGGACACCTGGCCCAGCGATTGCAGGCCGGCGGCGCCGTGCACGCCCAGATCGTTGAGATAGGGGTTGGTGAAGTTGTAGTAGAACGACAGCGGAATGCAGATGGCGATGGAGGCCAGGAAGAACACCAGGTAGGCGCGCGATTTCAGCAGGCGCAGCGAATCCAGGCCGAGGATCTGCCCAAGCCCGGCATCGCGTTGCTGCGCCAGCGGCGGCGTGTGCGGCAGGGTGAAGGCGTACAGGCCCAGCAGCAGCGATGCCAGCGCCGCCATCCGGAACGTCAGTTCAAGCCGGTGCGCCTGTTCCCAGCCCAGCCAGCCGATCAGCACCCCGGCGATGATCCAGCCGATGCTGCCGGCCACCCGCACCAGCGGGAACTGCTTTTCCGGCGACTGCATGTGCCGCATCGCCACGCTGTTGGCCAGCGCCAGCGTCGGCATGAACAGCAGCATGTAGCCCATCACGCAGGCGGAGAACAAACTGAAGCTGGTGGCCGTGGAGGCCAGCCACATCAGCACCGCGCCGGCCAGGTGCAGCACCGCCAGGATGCGCTGCGCGGCGAAGTAGCGATCGGCGATCAGGCCGACCAGGAAGGGGGCGACGATCGCACCGATGGACTGGCTGAGAAATGCGGTGGCCACCTGGCTGGCGCTGGCCTGCAGCGGCCCCTGCACCAGGTAGGTGCCGAGGGTCACGAACCACGCTCCCCAGATGAAGAACTGCAGAAACATCATCGCGCCCAAGCGCGACATGGCGTGCGTCATGGCTTGCCCTCCCGGGGCGGTGTCGGCTCAGATTCCCAGCATGCGGTGCAGTGATGCGGCGTCGGTGCCACTGTCGGCGAAGTCATCGAAGGCGCGCTCGGTCACCCGGATGATGTGGTCGCGGATGAAGGCGGCGCCCTCCCGTGCGCCGTCCTCGGGGTGCTTCAGGCAGCACTCCCATTCCAGCACCGCCCAGCCGGGGAAGTCGTACTGCGCGAATTTGGAGAAGATGCCCTTGAAGTCGACCTGGCCATCGCCGAGCGAACGGAACCGGCCCGGGCGATCGATCCAGTCCTGGTAGCCGCCATACACGCCGCTGCGGGCACTGGCGTGGTATTCGGCGTCTTTCACGTGGAAGATGCCGATGCGCGCGTGGTAGCGGTCGATGAAGCCCAGGTAGTCCATCTGCTGCAGCAGCAGGTGGCTGGGGTCGTACAGGATCTTGGCGCGGGGGTGGTGGTCGACCACGTCGAGGAAGCGCTCGAAGGTTGCCCCGTCGTGCAGGTCTTCGCCCGGATGGATCTCGAAACACAGGTCCACGCCGCAGGCATCGAAGGCATCCAGGATCGGGCGCCAGCGGCGGCCCAGCTCTGCGAAGGCTGCGTCCACCAGACCGGCCGGGCGCTGCGGCCAGGGATACAGGTAGGGCCAGGCCAAGGCGCCGGAGAAGGTGGCGTGTGCGGTCAGCCGCAGGCGCTGGCTGGCCTGGGCCGCCAGCAACAGCTGATCGACGGCCCAGGCCTGGCGGGCGGCAGGATCGCCGCGCTGCGCGGGCGGTGCGAACCCGTCAAACAGACTGTCATAGGCGGGGTGGACGGCGACCAGCTGCCCCTGCAGGTGGGTGGACAATTCGGTGATCTGCAGACCGTGCCCGGCCAGCATGGCGGCGACGTCGTCGCAGTAGGCCTGGCTGCGCGCCGCCTCGGCCAGATCGAACAGGTGGGGCGCGGTAGTGGGCACTTGTACGCCAGAATAGCCCAGGCCCGCAGCCCATCCGGCCAGCGTGTCCAGCCGATCAAAAGGAGCGTTGTCGCCGATGAACTGCGCCAGGAAAAGCGCCGGACCCTTGAGCGTCTTCAAGGTGATTCACCCCGCATGCAATCGATTGCATTACCCTAGCATGGGCTTTCCGCAGACCCGTTGTGCAGTGCACAGCCGCAACCAGAGCTGACGCCATGGCCACCATCTACGACATCGCAAAACACGTAGGCGTGTCGGCCGGCACGGTGTCGCGGGCCTTGTCGCGGCCGGACAAAGTGCTGCCCGCCACCCGGGCGCGCATCGAACAGGCCGCCGCCAAGCTGGGCTACGTGCCCAACACGGTGGCCCGAACGCTGAAGACCCAGCGCAGTGGCAAGATCCTGGTCACCGTGCCGGACATCGCCAATCCGTTCTTCGCGCAGATACTGCAGGGTGCCGAAGATGCGGCACAGGCCGCCGGCTACGCCGTGCTGCTGGGTGATACCCAGCACCAGCCCGATCGCGAAGAGCGCTACGCGCAGATGCTCCGGCGCAACGAGGCCGACGGCCTGATCGTGCTCGGCCATCGGCTGCCGCCCACCGCGCGCGCGATCGTGCAGGCATTGGGCGCGGCTGCGCCGGTGGTCAATGGCTGCGAATTCGATCCCGCGCTGGGCATTCCCAGCGTGCATATCGACAATGCCGCCGCTGCGCGCGCGGTGATGGAACACCTGTATGCGCTCGGCCATGAGCGCATCGCCGTGGTCGGCGGCCCGCCCGACAACCCGTTGCACCAGCAGCGGCTGGAAGGCGTGCGCGCGGCCGGCAAGGCGCGCGGCCGGCTGCGCGGCCTGAGCGTTGTCCCCGGTGATTTCTCGCTGGAGTCCGGCCATGCGGCGGCCAAGGCACTGCTTGCACGGCCGAGCGCGCCGACCGCGGTGTTCTGCTTCAGCGATCAGATGGCACTGGGTGCGCTCTCGGCCTGCCGCGATCTGGGCATCCGCGTGCCGGACCAGGTGTCCATCGTCGGCTTCGACGACCTGGCCTCGTCGCGCTTCCTGACGCCGCCGCTGACTACCGTCCGCCAGCCGATGCGGGACATCGGTGCGCGTGCGGTCAGCCTGCTGCTGGCCATCATCGAGCGCGTCGATGTTCCTCTGCAGCAGACGCTGGATTTCAGCCTGATGCTGCGCGGGTCGACGGCCGCCCCGGCCAGCGGCTGAGCGGCAGCCGCAGGGCAGGGCGCGCGACTACTTCAGGTGCGCCTGTGCACAGGCCAGTACGTGGTTGTAGTCGCTGGACATGCACTGGTAGAAATCGCGCTGGCCACCGCTTGCAGCTTCGCAGTCGGCTTCGGTGATCTGCGGCAGCAGTTCGCGCATCGGCGCGGCCATGGCCTCGTACTTCGCAGCATCGATGTAGCCGCCGGCGGCGTTCTTTGCCCCCACCTCCAGCATGGTTTCCAGCCCGTAGCGCGCGTTCTCCACCGCCTTCGGGCAGGAGAGCTCGACGTCGCTGCGCTGCACCTTCAGCAGTTCGCGGGCGATGGCTTCCACGTCGGCCTGCACCTGCGGCGGCACGGGCGTGGTATCGGCGGCGAAGCTGCTGCCGGCGGCGAGCGCAAGCAGGGGGATGCACAGCAGGCGGTACATGGAGCGTCCTTGCGGCAGGGTGGGGCGCCAGTGTGCGCCGGCCGTGCCCGCACAATCCACTACCATGGGCCACCCCGCCGGAATGCACCGCCATGAACGACGCCGTCCTTGCCCTGCCCAAGCCCCCCGCCGCGCGCATCGCCGCCTGGCTGTTGATGTTGCTGGGCATGTGGCTGGCACTGAAGCTGGGCCTGGTGGTCACCCTGCTGTCGGGCCTGCTGGTGTTCCAGCTGACCCACGTGCTGGCCAATACCGTGGAAGGCAAGCTGCCGCCGGGCCGCGCACGCGCCTTCGCGGTCATCCTGCTGTCGGCGGTCATCATCGGTGCGCTGGTGCTGGCCGGCATCGGCGTGGCCTCGTTCTTCCGCAACGAGACCGGTGGCCCGGACGTGCTGCTGGCGCGGTTGATGGACATCCTCAACACCTCGCGCCACCAGGTGCCGGCGCTGCTGCAGCCCTATATTCCCGAAGACCTGACCCGGCTGCGCGAGGCGCTGAACGAATGGGCCGCCGAACACCAGCGACAGCTGGGCGTGGCCGGTACGTCGGTAGTGCAGGTGGGCGTGCGCGTGTTGATCGGCATGGTGCTGGGCGCGATGATCGCCCTGTACGACGAATTGCCGCTGCCGAAGATGGGCCCGCTGGCGCAGGAACTGGTCGGCCGCACGACGCGCCTGGCGGTGGCCTTCCGCCAGGTGGTGTTCGCCCAGGTGAAGATCTCGCTGCTCAACACCGTGTTCACCGCGGTGTTCCTGCTGGGCGTGCTGCCGCTGTTCGGCGTGCACCTGCCGCTGTCCAAGACGCTGGTGCTGATCACCTTCCTGGCTGGCCTGCTGCCGGTGGTGGGCAACATCATTTCCAACACCGTCATCACCATCGTGGCGCTGTCGGTGTCGTTCTACGTGGCGGTGGCGGCGCTGCTGTACCTGATCGTCATCCACAAGCTGGAGTACTTCCTCAACGCGCGCATCGTCGGCGGTGAGATCCAGGCCCGTGCGTGGGAACTGCTGCTGGCGATGCTGGTGATGGAAGCGGCCTTCGGCCTGGCTGGGCTGGTGGCCGCACCGGTGTTCTACGCCTACGTGAAGCGCGAACTGCTGGACCAGCGCTGGATCTGATTCCGGCTTGGCGGACGCGTGAAATCCGCCGCGACGGACCTGCACGCCCGCCTTACCTGCGCGGGCGGACGCTGGCCGCAGACCCCAGGAGACCGAACCATGACCACGCTGACCCTGCCCGAACTGGCGAAGAAAATGGCTGGCATCGATTTTGCGATGCTGCAGACCCATGCCGCCGGCGAGATCGATGGCCGCCCGATGAGCAACAACGGCGACGTGGACTACGACGGCGACAGCTGGTTCTTCGCGCTGGAAAGCACGGACTTGGTGCGCCAGATCGAAACCGACCCGAAGGTCGCGCTGGGTTTCACCGGCAGCAAGTCACTGCTGGGAAAGCCGCCGCTGTTCGTGCACGTGAAAGGCCGTGCCTCCATCATCCGCGAACGCGCGGTGCTGGCCGAACACTGGGTGAAAGACCTGGAGCGCTGGTTCGAGCAGGGCGTGGACACGCCGGGACTGGTGCTGATCCACGTGCATGCGCAGCGCATCCATTACTGGGACGGCGAAGACCAGGGCGAGCTGGTGGTCTGAACGCCCGCGGGTAGCGCCGGGCCATGCCCGGCGGCTCAGCCCGCCACCGGCGCGACCCCATCCACCCAGTCCGCCAGCTCCGGCGCCAGCGCATGTTCCACTGCACGGCGCAGCAGGGCCGGCGCGATGTAGTGGCGGTGCACGCTGTCGATCAGCGCCATGTACAGGCGCCCGAACCGGTTGTGGGTCTGCACGCGCGAGCCCAGGCTGACCTGCACGCTGCCATCGTCGGCCAGCTGCACGCGCACGCTGCTGCGGAAGCGCAGGTGGCGATCATCTGCACCCAGCAGTACTTCGGCGCTGCGGTCCTGCGCATCCACCGTTGCATCCAGCACCGGGAAGCGGCCGGCGAACAGTCGGCTGCGATCGGTGGACAACAGCGACGACACCGGGCAGCCCAGCGGCGAGGTACGCAGGCGCAGCGGCGCCACCAGGCGGTTGCGCAGGGCCATCAACTGGACCACGCCGCCTGGAGGATTGCGCAGGAAACCGTCCAGTACATCGGCCAGCAGGGTCGATGCCGAGCGTCCCGCACATTGTTCGGGGCGCAGCTGCAGCACGGCCAGATCGTGGTAATCGCTGTGGGGCAGGGCGCGGTACAGCATGCCCTGCGTTGCCGGCGCGGCATGCTGCACCGGATAGCGCGGCGTGCTGCGTTCGACGAACCCCCGCAGCGGGCGCAGGTTGATCCGACGCAGTGGTCCCAGCAGCGCACGGGTCTGCGCGCACAGCCGCGCACACACGCTGGGCGGCGCGGCCTGCAGTGACAACTGCAGCAGGGGCGCGCTGGCCAGTGTCGCGGCGCTGGGCCAGCAGGCCTGCGGCAATACGTCGGTCAGGCTGGGGATGTCGGCCTGGTTGGCCTGCACCTGGGCGCGGGTCGCATCGCTCATCGCGCCGGCCAGTTCATTGCTGTGGCACGACAGCGCGAACAGTGCCGGGTGTGCCCGGTGGCTGGACGCGAACTGATGCCAGGTGCCGCCACCGAAGCGCACGGTGAACAGGCAATCGGGTGGAATGCGGATGCGCCGCAGGCTGCGTTGGAAGCTGGCCGGATCGGCGGCGATCTGCGCATCGCTGGCGGTGGCAAAGCGCAGCTCCGCGCCGGCGCTGCCGGCAATGGCGGTGAACATGCGCGGGCCGGCATGGCGGTGGAACGGGTGGCCGCCGGCACCCACCACGAAGCTGTACAGCGATGACGCATCGCCATGCTGCAGATGCATGCCGCCCAGCCGCGCCGACGGTTCATCCAGCGCATCGATGAAGGCCGGATGGTGGCGCTGGCGTTGCCCGGCGTCGTTCACCAGCGCATCGCCGGCACCGATGCCGAGCTGGGCGATCAGCATCACCTCGATGGGGCCGGCGCCCTCCTGGGCGGGCAGTTGGACACCTGGAAACGAGCGGCTGTTGCGGGTCGAACCAGGCATCGTCGTGCTCCTATCAGCGGGCAGGGGACTTGCGGCGTGCGCGGGCTTCGCGCTTCAGCGGGCCACCGACCGGACACACTTCGGCTGCCCAGGAAAACAGGGTGTTGGCCAGGCGCTCGGGCACCTGGCGGAAGTACACGAACTGCCCGCGCTTCTCGCGTTCGATCAGGCCGGCGTCTTCCAGGATGCGCAGGTGGCTGGACAGGGCCGGCTTGCTGAAATCGAAGCGCTCGGCCAGCTCGCCCGCGCTCAGTTCGCCGGCACTGAGGTAGGCCAGGATCTGCCGGCGGGCGCCGGAGGCGAGGGCTTCGAAGATGCGGTCCATGGGGGCGTTAATTAACCAATTCGTTAATTGATGATCCTGCGCGGCCGCGGCGGTGTCAAGCCGGGGCTGGCATTGCACTGCGCCCCCGGCTTTTGCCATCCTCCCCGCAGTTTTCCCATGATGGAGTTGCGATGCGCCCGGTGCCCTGGTTGATGGCGGGTCTGTTGCTGCCCGCGCTGGCCGCGGCGCAGCCGGCGCGCGCGCCGAAGGAGGCGGCGGCCACCCAGGACCCCTTCAGCGAACTGTTCGACACGGCCTGCATGCAGCACATCGGCGCGCCGGCCCGGCTGCAGGCGCTGATGGATGCCAACGGCCTGAGCCCGCTGCCGCCGGCCGAGGCCGCCACGCTGCTGCAGGGGCAGGGCGGGGTGGCCTGGATGGTGCCGCTGGCCAGTGGTCGCTACGCGGTCAGCTGGGCCGACGATGGCACCTGCACGGTGTATGCGGAGAAGGCCGAACCGGCGGTGGTGCAGAAGGGCTTCGCACGGCTGATGCAGGCCGCGCCGAAGCCGCTGCAGGTGCGTTCGCTGCCCGGCCGCGGGCCGCTGTCGGCCGACCAGGTGGCGATCCAGTACGGCTGGGCCACGCCCGGGGAAAGCGCATTGCGGGTGCGCTTCCGCCTGGTCACCCGGCAGGCGGCCGAAGCCGGCGTTCAGGCCATGGCCTCGGCCACGCCGGGCGAAGCCATGCGCCAGGACACAACGCCGCCAGCGGTCGCCAAGTAGCGGTTCAGCCACCCCGACACGGATGTGGTATATCGTTTATCGATAAATCCACCGGGCAGGTGATCTGCCCCATTCCGGAGGCTGCTTGACCGCTCGTTCTGCCCGCGCCCGACCTGCGCGCGGTGTATTCACCCTGGCCCAGACCGCCGTGCAGGCGGTGCGGGCAATGTGCTGGCTGGGCATCCTGGCCGCGCTGCTGGCGGTGCCGCTGGTCGCCTACGACCGCCGCTGGCTGATGGATACCGTGCACGACGCCACGGCGGCCGCCCTGCATGGCAACGACCTGTTCCTGCATTTCTGCCTGGGCCTGGGCACCATCGTGGCGCTGCTGGTGCTGTGCCTGGTGTTCCTGCGGCACCTGGCGCGGCTGCTGCGCTCGGCCGCGCGTGAGCGCCCGTTCAACCACGCCAACGCGCTGCGCCTGCACCGCATGGCCTGGCTGATGCTGGCCATGGAAACCCTGTCGATCATCATCGGCATCTACGCCAGCTGGATGGGGCCGGATTTCGCCTGGATGGAAGTGGGCGGTGGCATGTCCATCACCGGCCTGCTGGCGGTGCTGATGCTGTTCGTGCTGGCGCGCGTGTTCGCCGTGGGTGCGGCCATGCGCGATGACCTGGACAGCGTGATCTGATGGGCGCGCACTGATGGCGATCATCATCACCCTGGATCGCATGCTGCAGGCGCGCGGCATGACCCTGTCCGAGCTGGCCGGGCGCATCGACATCACCCTGGCCAACCTGTCCATCCTGAAGACCGGCAAGGCCCGCGCCATCCGCTTTTCCACCCTGGATGCGATCTGCCGCGAACTGCAGTGCACGCCGGGTGACCTGCTGGGGCACGACCCCAGACAGGCCCAGCAGGACGACTGAGCGCTGATGTTTCTTCCCCCACTACTGAACAAACGGAACTGAAATGGAATGGTTGGCTGACCCCTCGATCTGGATGGGCCTTGCAACCCTGATCGTGCTGGAAATCGTGCTGGGCATCGACAACCTGGTGTTCATCGCGATCCTGGCCGACAAGCTGCCCCCGCACCAGCGCGACCGCGCACGGGTGATTGGCCTGGCCCTGGCCCTGCTGATGCGCCTGGTGCTGCTGGCGGCACTGTCGTGGATCATGAAGCTGACCGAGCCGCTGCTGGTGCTGTTCGAGCACAGCTTCTCCGGGCGTGACCTGATCCTGCTGGGCGGTGGCCTGTTCCTGCTGTTCAAGGGCACCATGGAACTGCACGAGCGGCTGGAAGGCCGCCAGCACCACGACGATGGCAAGAAGGTCTACGCCAGTTTCGCCATGGTGGTGGCGCAGATCGTGGTGCTCGATGCGGTGTTCTCGCTGGATTCGGTGATCACCGCCGTCGGCATGGTCGACAACCTGGGCGTGATGTACGCCGCGGTGACCATCGCCATGGCGCTGATGCTGCTGGCCAGCAAACCGCTCACCCGCTTCGTCAACAAGCACCCCACCGTGGTGGTGCTGTGCCTGGGCTTCCTGCTGATGATCGGCTTCAGCCTGGTGGCCGAAGGCCTGGGCTACAAGATCCCCAAGGGCTATCTGTACGCGGCCATCGCGTTCTCTATCCTGGTGGAAGCCTTCAACCAGTGGGTGCGTTTCAACCGTGAGCGCAACGAGCGCCGCCAGCCGTTCCGCCAGCGCACCGCCGATGCCGTGCTGCGCATGCTGGGGGCACGCCCGGCCAACGGTCACGACGACGGCCACGGCGAGGAAGAACATGCCGACGAGGAGCGCCTGCAGCCGGCCGAGCACGAGATGATCCGCAGCGTGCTGGGCCTGGCCGATCGCCCGGTGTCCAGCGTGATGACCGTGCGTGCCGACGTGCAGTGGATCGATCTGGCCCGTGGCCACGAGGATGTGGTGGCGCGCCTGGTGGCATCGCCGCATACCCGACTGCTGGTGGGCGAGGGCGACCTGGACAGCCTGCGGGGCGTGGTGCAGAGCCGCGACCTGCTGGCCGACCTGCTGCAGGGCCGGCCCTTGCAGCTGGAGGCCAACCTGCGCGCGCCGCAGTACGTGCTGTCCAGCGCCAGTGCCCTGCAGGCGCTGGAACTGATCCGCCAGCACCCGGTGCCGCTGGCGGTGGCGGTGGACGAGTACGGCAGCGTGGAAGGCCTGGTGACCGCCAATGACCTGCTGGCGGCCATTGCCGGCGACCTGGCCGACACCCAGGACGAGCGCTACGGCGTGGTGGCACAGGGCGATGACGAATGGGAGGCCGATGGCGCGCTGACCCTGGATGACCTGCAGCGGATGACTGGCGTGGCCCTGCCGCGCAGCGCCGACTACATGACCATTTCCGGCCTGGTGCTGGACCAGCTGGGACGCCTGCCCGACGTGGGCGACAGCGTGGACGTGGCCGGTTTCCGCATCACCGTGCTGGCCATGGAAACCCGCCGCATCGCCCGCCTGCGCGTGCAGCGGTTGGCGTCGTAACGCGCGGCAACTTCTGCGTAGAGTCGAGCTTGCTCGACTGTTTCTGCGAAAAGCAGTCGAGCAAGCTCGACTCTACCTTTGGGGCAGTCGAGCAAGCTCGACTCTACCTTTGGGGCAGTCGAGCAAGCTCGACGCTACCTTTTGCAACCTTGGTCGGTCACCATGGCCGCCCCACGTTCTGGATTCACGTTGTGCTGAGTACTGTTGGATTGTTGATGGGCCTGTACGTGGCCTGGCGCCTGTTCTGGCCGCTGCGGCTGCCGCTCTGGGCCAAGGCGCTGTTGTCGCTGCTGCTGGTGGCGTTGGCGGTGCAGCTGCGCATCGTTGCCACCTTCTGGGGCACGATGGCCTCGCCGGAAATTCCCAAGCTGGCCATCGCCGTGCTGGCCACCGGTTCCACTGCCGTGCTGCTGCTGGCTCTGGCCCTGCTGGTGATGGATGCGGGCCTGCTGCTGTCGCGCCTGCTGCGCTGGCCGCGCGTGGTGACAGCGCTGCGCGCGCGCATGCTGCGGCCGCTGGCGGCTGGCCTGGCCCTGCTGCTCAGTGGTTACGGTGTCAGCCAGGGCATGGCGGTACCCAAGGTGCGGCAGATCGAAGTGAACATGGCCGGGCTGCCGGCGGCCTTCGACGGTTACCGCGTACTACAGCTCACCGACATCCACGCCAGCCGCCTGCTGACCGGCGACTGGGTGCGCCGGGTCGTGGCGGAAAGCAATGCGCTGAAGCCGGACCTGATCGTGATCACCGGCGACCTGATCGATGGCACGGTGGCTGCGCGTCGCAATGATTTCCAACCCCTGGGCGAACTGCAGGCCCCCGACGGGGTGATCGCCATCACCGGCAACCACGAGTACTACGCGCAGTACCGCGAATGGATGCAGGCGTTCCGCGCGCTGCACATGCAGGTGCTGGAAAACAGCCATACCCAGGTGCGTCGCGGTGATGCAGCGATCACCGTGGCCGGTGTCACCGATCCGGTCGCGGCTCGCTACGGCCTGCCGCTTCCCGATCTGGACGCCGCCCTGGCCGGTGCCGACCCGGCCGCGCCAGTGATCCTGCTGGACCACCGCCCGCGCAATGCGCGCGAAGCGGCCCAGCGCGGCGTGCAGCTGCAGTTGTCCGGGCATACCCATGGCGGCCAGATCATCGGCATGGACCGGCTGGTGAAGCGCGCCAACGGTGGCTACGTGTCGGGTCGCTACGCGGTCAATGACATGACCCTGTACGTCAGCAACGGCGCCGGCCTGTGGGCGGGCTTCCCCGCGCGCATCGGCGTACCCTCGGAGATCACCCTGATCACCCTGCGCCCGGGGTCGGACCCCTTGGCCAAAGGGCAAGGGCTCTGACCCACCGCCAGCCAACCCCGGGGTCGGATCCCTTGGCAACGCCAGGGGCTCTGACCCCAACATTCAGCACACCACGGCAACCATGGCCCACCCCGCGCCCCGCTGGAACGACTGATCCGCGCCAACGCCGATGAAATCAAGCGGCTGCAGCCACCGGCTATCGCGCCGCGCGGTTGAGTACGGGCATTGGGGTCAGAGCCCTTTGCCACCGGCAAAGGGCTCTGACCCCCGGTCCGTCACGCCGCCCGCAACGGGCGCGCACGCACACTGCGCTTCAGTGACTGCCCACGCTTGGCGATGGCACGCACCACGAAGGCAGTGAACAGCAGCGCCGACGGCACGGCGTACCAGAAGTTGGCCGGTACGCGCTTGAAGTACGAGTAGGTGAACACTGCGGCGATGATCCACATGCCGGTGGTGTGCAGGCGTCGCCATGCAGTGGGCCCCATGCGCCGGGCGATGCCGCGGTGCGAGGTGATCGCCAGTGCCAGGATCGCCACGTAGCCCACCGTGCCGGGCAGGTTGGCCAGGGCCGAGCGCGCCGGCCAGAACGCCGGGTTCAGAATGCCGAACGTGGTGATCGCCACGGCATGCAGCAGGTGCGAGAACGCGAACGACAGGCCGATGATGCGGCGCTCGCGCAGCAGGAAGTGGGTGGTTGGCCCGGGCAGCAGACTGGCGAACGATGACGCGGTGAACGCGGCCAGGAACAGCACGAACGAGGTGCGTGCGGTCACCCGGATGGCCGCGCGGCTGCCCTCCACCACGTCGGGTTGCAGAGCGAATGCGGCCATTGCGAAGGCGATCAGCACCACGGCGATGGCCACGAACAGGCGCCAGCCGTGCAGGAAGGAAGGGGTTGAAGCAGCCATGGTCAGACCTCGATGAAGGAAGAAGGGAAGGGCGGCCGGTGGCCGCAGGGTTCAGGCGCTGCGCGCTGCGACCAGCACGCCGGTCGTGCACAGGTGGGCGAGCAGCGGTGCGGTGGCGGCCTGCAGTTCGCCGCGGTCGACACCGTGAGCGGCGGCCAGCAGCTGCAGTGCCTCATCCACGCGCGCGCCGTCATTGCCCAGTGCGGTCAGCAGGGCGTAGGCCAGCGGTGCCAGCACCTGCGTGTGCAGGCTGAAATCGGTGTGGCGATGCAGCAACAGCAAAGTCGGCGCCGCCTCGGGCCGCGTGGTCAGCGCCTCGTCCTGGTGCACCGGCCACTGGTAGCCCAGCACACGCACGTGTGTGGACAGTGCCAGCACATGCGTGCCCGTTGCGGCCTGTTCGAGCGCCTGCCCGGGATCGCGTGCCTCGATATGCAGCGCCTGCTGCGTGCTTTCGTAGTGCGCAAGTTCTGCGGCCCAGCCTGGCAGTGCCAGCGTGTCCTGCATTGCCAGCCAGGCGGCGAACTCGCCGGAAATATGCGGGAACAACGGGGTATGGCAGGCATGGCGGGCGTAGTAATGCTCGACCATGCCGCGCCAGCGTGGCCCGCCCAGGTGCTGCTGCAGGCGCGGCAGGCTGCCGGCCAGCAGGCTGTCCAGGCTGTCGATGCACAGGCGGCGATAGACCGCCAGTCGCCGCGCGTCGATGCCCGCCGGTGCCGGCGTGGACGGGTCACGCACATGCCCGGCCCAACGCTGCTGCAGGGTGGCCAGTGCCTCAGCCATGGGCCACCTCGGGCTGCAGCACATCGACCTGGGCCTGGCGGATCTGTTCCACCTCAGCCAGCAGCTCGGCCAGCGGCGGGAAATTGAAATCGCGTTCCAGCAGGGTAGGGCGCACGCCAACACGCGCATACGCCTCGCGCAGCAGCGCCCACACCACGCCTTTCACCGGCGCGCCATGGGTGTCGATCTTGAAGCCGTCGTCTTCGTCGAAGTGCCCCGCTACATGCAGCGACGCCACGCGGTGGGCCGGTACACGGGCCAGGAAATCGAAGGCGTCGTAGCCGTTGTTGCAGGCGTTGACGAAGACATTGTTCACGTCCAGCAGCAGGTCACAATCGGCTTCGTCCAGCACGGCATTGATGAAGTCGATCTCGCTCATGTCCGCGCCCGGCACGGCGTAGTAGGAAATGTTCTCCACCGCGATGCGCCGCCCCAGCATGTCCTGCACCTGGGCGATGCGACCGGCGACGTGGTGTACCGCTTCGGCAGTGAAGGGCAGCGGCAGCAGGTCGTAGACATGGCCGCCGGCGGCGCAGTAGCTCAGGTGTTCGCTGTACAGCTGCACCTGGTGCAGATCGAGGAAGGCGCGGGTCTGCGCCAGCAGGGTCTGGTCCAACGGGTCCGGCCCACCCAGCGACAACGACAGGCCATGGCAGGTCAGGCGATGGCGTTCGCTCAGCTGGCGCAGCGCGGCACCGTGGGCGCCGCCCACGCCAATCCAGTTGTCCGGCGAGACTTCCAGGAAATCGAGGGCATCGGCCGGCATGGCCAGCAGTTCATCGAGCAGGCCTCGGCGCAGGCCAAGACCGGCGCTGGCAGGGGGCAGGGGCGTGTGCATGCGCTTACTCCAAGGCAATGGCGCCGCCGTTGCGGCGGCGCCGGGTGGGGGGCAATCAGTCGTTGACGCGCGAGAACAGACCCTTCGGCATCGGCTTGCCGTGGGCGGTGTAGACGCTGCGCAGGTAGTCGTGCGCTTCCTGTTCGCTGATGTAGCCGTCGTGGTTGGTGTCGATGCGATCGAACTCGGCGGCGCGCTCGCCGGCCACGGCGTTGAACTCGGCCCGCGACACGCGGCCGTCGTGGTCACGGTCGGTGCGGGCAAACGAGGCATCGCCACACTTGCCTTCACCACACTGGCCTTCGGCCACCTTGGCCTTGCCGGCGGGCTTGCTGGTGCTGGCCTTGTTGGCGCCGCACTTGCCTTCACCGCACTTGCCTTCGGCGGCGGCGCTCATGGATACCGCGCTGATCGCCAACGGTTGGATCGCAGCGGCCTGGCCGGCCAGCAGCAGGCCACCGGCCAGGGCGATGCCAATGGCGCCGATGCGCGGCAGGCGGGAAGCAGAGGTGTTCTTGGTCGAGACGGACATGGTGGTGACTCCTTGGGATTGCACGCAGGGCGTGCGGGATGGACGCCGCATGGCGCGACGGAAAGCGAAAGGGATGCGCAGTGAGTGCGCTGGATCAGGCGCTGCGGCGACGGCGCAGCGCGTAGGCCAGCAGCAGAGCCCCGCCGAGCGCGGCGCCGCCGAAACCGATGCCGGGCAGCAGCGCGGCGACGGGCAGCAGCAGGGCGATCAGGCTGACGCCCCAGCCCAGGCCGTCATCGCCAACCGTGGCGCGCCGTCGGCCGGCCAGCAGCTGATCCAGGCTGAGTGCGCCGCCGCCGTTGAGGATCAGCGGCAGCAACATGGCCAGGAACAGCAGCGGCAGCTTGAAGTTGCCGTAGCCCTGGTCGGTGATCGCATAGCCCTGCCAGAGTTCGCCCAGGCCGTTCCACTGGTCGGGCCAATGCACGGCGGCAATGGCGACGATGGTCAGCACCCAGAAGATGTAGGCCACCGAACGCGTGGCCAGGCCCAGCAGCAACAGCACCGCACCGACCAGCTCCAGCCAGGTGGCCAACTGCCAGTTCAGCGATGCCGGCAGGGTGGAGAACGGGAACGGGAAGCGCCCGTCCAGATCGGCGAACCAGTTCTGCCCGCCCAGCTTCTCGCGGCCGGATTCGAAGAATTCCCAGGCCAGCAGTGCACGCAGGGCCAGCGGCGAGAGCCAGCGGCCAACGGCATCCAGGCGAGGGGTATAGCGCGAAGCGGCGGTGCTGATCATGGAAGTGTCCTGCGGGCCAGTGGTCGATGGAGACCATTTCGAGCCACGCAGGTATCGGCAACGTGTGCCGTTGCCCGGGGTTTTGTCAGCCACTGTGGCTGGGGCAGGGGGGTCGTACAGTCCGATACAAAGACGCCGGGTCGTGTGTTCGCCGGGCGTGGCCCGGCGCTGCCGGGTGGTAAACGTTCCCCGCACGTACGCGCGAGGATGCCCGGCGGCCGAATGTATCCCACTGTAGGAACCGGCCACCGCCCTACAGTCCGGTACAACTCGGCCCCGCAGCGAAACAGCGCCGATACACCCGCAGGCGGAAATGGCCACTCCCAACCCTGGAGTGCTCCCATGATCCGCACCACCCTGCTTGCCGCCGCCCTGGCCCTGGCCGGCGCCGCCACCCCCGCCTTCGCCGCGCAGGCCGATGCCGGCGCGCCGCCCACCGTCATTCTGGTGCACGGCGCCTTCGCCGATGGCTCCAGCTGGAACAAGGTCATCAGCACGCTGCACGATTGGAAGGTACCGGCAGTGGCGGTGCAGAACCCGCTCACGTCGCTGGCCGACGATGTCGCGGCCACCCGTCGTGCGATCGCTGCGGCGCCCGGCAAGGTGGTGCTGGTCGGCCACAGCTGGGGTGGCACGGTCATCACCGAAGCGGGCAACGATCCCAAGGTGCAGGCGCTGGTCTACGTGGCCGCCTTCGCACCCGATGTCGGCCAATCGTCGGCACAGCAGGGCGAGGGGTTCCCGGTGGGCCCGGGCCTGACCCGCCTGCAGGACCGCGATGGCTACCTGAGCCTGCCGGCCGATGCCATCGCCCAGGACTTCGCGCCGGACGTGATGAAGAAGACCGCAGCGCTGCTGTACAGCACCCAGGTGCCGCTGAAGGCCAGCGCCCTTGGCGAAGCCGTCACCACCGCCGCCTGGCGTGGCAAGCCGAGCTGGTACGTGCTCAGTCGCGACGACCGCATGCTGTCGCCGCAGCTGCAGGCCGCCACCGCAAAGCGCATCGGTGCACAGCTGCAGTCGGTCGGCAGCAGCCACGTGTCGCTGCTCTCGCACCCGGCCCAGGTGGCCGACACCATCCTGGAAGCGGCCGGGGTGAAGCCGGCCGAGCTGCCGCTGGCCGAGCAGGGGGGCTGAGCGATGCCCACGCTGCGCACCTACGCCCTGCCGTTGCTGTTGGCCCTGATCGGTGGCGCGGCACTGCTGCTGGTCTGGCCCAGCCCCGCCGCGGACGCGCAACCGGCCGAGCCCGTTGCCGCGGCCGGTTTCGACGGCGGCGGACCCTGGCACAACAGCCCGCCGCTGCGCCTGGAGCAGTTGCGCGGGCAGGTGGTGCTGGTCGAGTTCTGGACCTATGCCTGCAGCAACTGCCTGAACGTGGCGCCTTACGTGCACCAGTGGCACGCACGCTACGCACCGCAGGGCCTGCGCGTGGTGGGCGTGCACACGCCCGAGTTCGCCTACGAGGGACTGCAGGGCAACGTGCGCCACGCGATCCGTCGCCTGGATATCACCTGGCCGGTGGTGCAGGACAACCAGTACCGGATCTGGAATGCATGGGGCAACCGCTTCTGGCCGGCGCTGTACCTGATCGACCGGCAGGGCCGGGTGGTCTACCGGCACTACGGCGAAGGCGACTACGCACGTACCGAAAGCGAGATCCAGCGCCTGCTGGCCAGCCCCTGAGCCGCGCTACCATGGCCGCGCCGCGCGGCCTTTCCCTGCCTTCATCGAGAACGCCATGAACCACGTACCGCACATTCTTGTCGTCGACGATGACAGCGACATCCGGCAGATGCTGGCCGACTACCTGCAGCGCAACGGCCTGCGGGTCAGCCAGGCCGACGGCGGCCGGGCCATGCGCGCGCTGATGGATACCCACGCGGTGGACCTGGTGGTGCTGGACGTGATGATGCCCGGCGAGGACGGCCTGAGCCTGTGCCGCAACCTGCGTGCGGGCAAGCATCGTGCGGTGCCGGTGGTGCTGCTGACCGCGCGCGATGATGAAACCGATCGCATCATTGGCCTGGAAATGGGCGCCGATGATTACGTGACCAAGCCGTTCTCCTCGCGCGAACTGCTGGCACGCATCAATGCGGTGATCCGCCGCACGCAGATGCTGCCGCCGAACCTGCAGGTGAGTGAAGCGGGGCGCCAGTTGGCCTTCGGCGAATGGCGGCTGGATACCACGGCGCGCCACCTGCTGGATGCGCAGGACACCGCCTATCCGCTCAGTGGTGCCGAATTCCGTCTGCTGCGCGTGTTCCTGGACCATGCCAACCGCGTGCTCAGCCGCGACCAGCTGCTCAGCCTCACCCAGGGCCGCGATGCCGAACTGTTCGACCGTTCCATCGACCTGCTGGTCAGCCGCGTGCGCCAGCGCCTGGGCGATGACGCGCGCGAACCGACCTACATCAAGACGGTGCGCAGCGAAGGCTATGTGTTCAGCGTACCGGTGCAGTTGCTGGGGCCGCAGGAATGAACGCCGTCGCGCGCCGCCTGCCGTGGCCGCGCACGTTGTCCGCGCGCCTGCTGCTGTTGTTGCTGGGCGGGCTGACCCTGGCGCACGCGTTGTCCTTCGGCCTGTTGTTCTTCGAGCGCTACCAGGCCACCCGCAGCATGATGCTGCGCAACCTGGACGAAGACGTGGCGGTGAGCGTGGCCCTGCTGGAGCACCTGCCGGCCCGTGAGCGCGCGGCCTGGGTACCGCGGTTGGAGCGGCGCACGTATCGCTACCTGCTGCGCCCGGCGGCAGCGGGACCGGCGCTGGAAACCGAGCGTGCGCGCCAGGTCACCGCGATCATCGATGACAGCCTGGAACATCGCTATCCGCTGCAGGCGCGCCAGGTTGCGCGCCTGCCGGAGCGCTTCGAAGTGGAGCTGAAGCTGCACGACGGCACGCCGTTGACCATCGAAGTAACCCCTTCGGGGCTGCCGCTGGCGCGCTGGCTGCCGGCGGTGCTGCTGCTGCAGCTGGCCCTGTTGCTGGCGTGCGCGTGGTTGGCGGTGCGCCTGGCCATGAAGCCGCTGGCGCGTCTGTCGCAGGCGGTTGAACAACTGCAGCCGGGCAGTGATGCCGCGCCGCTGGCAGAGGATGGGCCGGCCGAAGTCGGCGCCGCGGCCGCGGCGCTCAATGGCCTGCAGACACGCATCCGTGGCCATGTCAGCGAGCGCCTGCAGATTCTGGCGGCCATCTCGCACGATCTGCAGACGCCGATCACGCGCATGAAGCTGCGCGTGGAAACGCTGCCCGAAGATGCCACCCAGCAGCGCCTGCTGGATGACCTGGACCACCTGGGGCAACTGGTGCGCGAAGGCGTGGCCTATGCACGCAGCAGCCATGTTGCCAGCGGCGCGCCGGTGGCGATGGATCTGGGCGCGTTCCTGGCCAGTGTGGTGGGCGACTATGAAGACATGGGCAAGCCGGTTACGGGTGGCGCGGCCGCGGGCCTGACCGTGCAGACCTGGCCGCAGCCGCTGCGGCGGGTGGTCGGCAACCTGGTCGACAACGCAGTGCGTTACGCCGGCAGCGCCGAAATCAATGCCGGGCGCGATGCGGCGGGCAGGGTGTGGATCGCCGTGTCCGACCGCGGTCCCGGCATTCCCGAGGCCGAACTGCAGGCGGTACTGGCGCCGTTCCATCGCCTGGAACAATCGCGCAACCGCGATACCGGTGGCACCGGGCTGGGGTTGGCCATTGCCGTGCAGCTGGCGCAGTCGCTGGGCGGTTCGCTGCAGCTGCGCAACCGCGACGGCGGCGGCCTGCAGGCACTGCTGCAGCTGCCGGGGTGAGAGCAGGGGTCAGATCCCTTTGCCATGGCAAAGGGCTCTGACCCCACAATCGCCCACCTGGGGTCAGAGCCCGTTTCCTGCGGAAACGGGATCCGACCCCGATGCACCGCGCCGTCACTGCGCGCGTGACACCCTGCGGCCATGAATGAGATGACGGCGGCGCGGCGGCGTTCGATGTGGGTGGCGGGCCTGTCCACCGTGGTGGAGTGGTACGACTTCACCCTGTACCTGTACTTCGCCACCGTGCTGTCACGGGTGTTTTTTGGTGGCGGTGAGCAGGCCATGCTGGTCACCCTGGCCGGCTTCGCAGTCTCCTATCTGATGCGTCCGCTGGGCGCATTGTGCTTCGGCCACCTGGGCGATCGTCTTGGTCGGCGCTGGATGCTGCTGGCCTCGATGGCATTGATGGCCGCGGCGATGCTGGCGACCGCACTGCTGCCCACGGCTGCCACCGCAGGCGCTACGGCCGGCGTGCTGTTGCTGCTCCTGCGCTGCGTGATGGCGTTTTCGGTAGGTGGCGAATACACCGGCGTGGTGGCCTACCTGCTGGAAAGCGCACCGGCGCGGCGGCGCGGCCTGGTCACCTCGTTGGCGTCGGCCGCCAGTGAGGTCGGCGCGCTGCTGGCGGTGGCGATTTCCGCGGTGACGGTGGCGCTGCTCACGCCGGCGCAGCTGGATGGCTGGGGCTGGCGCATTCCGTTCTTCGTCGGCGCCGCGCTGGCACTGGTCATCCTCATCGCACGCTCGGGCATGCACGAATCCCCCGAATTCGAGCGGCAGCGGCGCGAGGGCAGCATTCCGGCCACGCCGCTGCGGCACGTGCTGCGCCACCATCCTGGCGCAGTGGCGCGTACGTTCGCGATTTCCGCGCTCGGGTCGATCACCTACTACGTGGGCATCACCTATGTGCCGGCGTTCCTGCATGCGCAGGGCCACGATGAGGGCGATGCGCTGTGGTTGTCCACGGTTGCGGCGGTGGCCGTGATTGCGATCACGCCGCTGTGCGGTGTGCTGTCCGATCGTTTCGGGCGGCGTCCGCTGCTGCTGGTACTCACCGCGCTGGCGGCGCTGCTGCCGCTGTCGATGTTCGGCGCGATGGCGCAGGCCTCGCCGCTGGGCATTGCGCTGGCGGCGGTGGTGTTGGCCTGCGTGGCTGGTGGCGTGAGCGCGGTGGCCGCACCGGCCACGGCCGAGCAGTTTCCCGGCGAGGGCCGCGTCAGCGGGCTGGCGTTGGGGGTGACCATGGCCACGGCGGTGTTCGGCGGGGCCACACCCTGGCTGGCGCAGTGGTGGGTGGAACGCAGCGGCTGGGCGGCGGCGCCGGGCGCGATGATCGCGCTGGTGGCCGTGCTGGTGCTGCCGGTGCTGTGGACCCTGCCCGAGACAACCCCGGGCAGGGCCAGACGCTAGGCGATCAGACCTTCAGGGTCTGCGCGATATCGTCCAGTACCGCCGCCGCATCCACGCCGATGGCGATGGACTGCAGCACGTGGCCATCCCACACGCTGGGGCCGAAGGCCAGGCCTTCCGGCTTGGGAATGGTCATGCCGCGGGCCACACCGTCGGTGGCCACGCGCACGCTGGCGCGTTCGAACTGGAACAGCTCCGGGCGGGTCAGCGCGATGCAGGCGCAGCAGTCGTGCACCACCATGCCCTTGTGCCCGGCCTGCAGGTAGAAGTCCACGTAGTCCTGCGACAACGCGCGCACCAGTTCGGCATCGGCACCGCCGATGGCGGCCAGCTGGTCCAGGCCATCGCGGTCCATTTCCACGCGGGTGGTGACATCCAGGCCGATGGCGGTCACCGGCCACTGCGCGGTGAACACGATGTCGGCCGCTTCGGCGTCGCCCCAGATGTTGGCTTCAGCCGCCGGGGTGATGTTGCCGTTCACGTGGAAGGCGCCGCCCATCAGCACCACACCGCGCACCAGGCCGGCGATATCCGGTGCCTGCTGCAGCGCCAGGGCCAGGTTGGTCATGCGGCCCACGGCCACCAGGGTCACTTCGCCCGGGTGCGCGCGCACCAGGTCGATGATGAGCTGGTGCGCCGGGCGCGCATCGGCGGCCACGTCCAGCGTGGCGGGCACCGGGTGGTTGCCCAGCCCGTTGTTGCCGTGGATATGCACCGGCCAGGCTTCCGGGGTGGCCTCGGGCTGCAGCGGGCCGCCCGCGCCACGCGCGACCGGGGCGGCAAAGCCCCAGGCCTGCTTCAGGTACAGCGCGTTGTGGGTGGTCGATTCCACCGAGGCGTTGCCGAAGGTGGTGGTCACGCCCATCAGGTCGATCTGCGGGTGCTTGTGCAGGTACAGCAGGGCCAGGGCGTCATCCACGCCCGGGTCGGTATCGAAAATGACTTTCAGCATGTTGTTGTTCTTCTTCTTCCGTGTGGTGCAAGGGGGCCGGCGGACCCACGGGGCCGGGCCGGCGCGCCCTACATTGTCCCATCTTCATGACAGGCAGGGCGAACCGGCGCGGCGGTGCTATCGTCAGCGGGCATCCAAGGACGGAGTACCGCCATGAAATCCCCCGCGATCCTGCTGGCTGGCCTGCTGTGCCTGGGCGCGGCCATGCCGGCACGGGCCACCTCGGTGGCGCCCAAGCCGCTGCAGGAGATGGTTGCCGAGGCCGACCAGATTGTCCGGGCCACGGTGGTGGCGGTGGAAATGGTCGATGGCAGGGGGCGGCCACTGACCGATCCAGACGCCCCTACGGGGCCGGGCGTGAGCAATGAAATCCGCCTGGTGCTGCAGGTGCAGGACGTGCTGCGCTCGCCCGGCAAGGTCCCGGGCACGATCCGGGTGCCGCTGTGGACGATGTGGCATGACAGCCTGGGTCGCGCCCGGGGCGCCTATCTGCACAGCGAAGGCATCTTCCTCCTGAAAAGCGAGCGCCATGCGCCGGTGTATCCGATGGATTTCCAGCGGCCGCTGGAGGAGCGCGCACGGATCCAGGCACTGATGGGGGCACCATGACCGGACCAGTTCCCGCTTACGGAGACACAGCATGCTGGTGGTAACCCTGATCCTGGTCGCCCTGGTAGTGGGCTTGAACCTCGTCGCCACCTTCGTGGTACTGGGGCGCGAAGAGGTGTCGGCGGGTGGGCGGGCGGTGCAGCTGCTGCTGGTCTGGCTGCTGCCGTTGGTGGGGGCGATCCTGTGCATGGCCGCAGCCACGGCCGACGGGTCCAGCAGCCGGGCCGATGGCAGTGGCGGTGGCAGCTACGATTCCTCGGGCAGCTATTCCAGTGACAGCCACAGCAGCCACAGCCACGGCGGATCGGACTGCAGCAGTGACAGTGGTGGTAGCTGCAGCGATTGAGGCGCAGGCATCTTGTAGCGTCGAGCTTGCTCGACTGCTTCTGCCGTTCGTAGAGTCGAGCTTGCTCGACTGCTTCACGCAACAGCAGTCGAGCAAGCTCGACTCTACCAAGCTGCGGCCAGCCGTCGTTCGTCGTGGCGGCCACAGAACAGCGGTCAGCCGCCGTCAGCCGCCGCCTTCGGTCGGCAACGGGGCCGGCACGTTCAGCAGCCCGCCGCTGGCCACATAGGCGGCCAGTGCCTGGCCCTGGCTCAGCAGGTGGCGTTCCATGGTGCGCTCGGCCGCGGCTGCGTCGCGGCGGCGGAAGCAGTCCATCAGCTCGCGGTGTTCGGCCAGCGACTGCGCGGTGCGGCCGGGGGCCAGCAACTGGCGCCCGCGGTGCATCTTCAGGATGCGGTGCAGATCGTGGGTGATGCGGATCAGCCACGGGTTGCCGGCGTAGTGCTGCACGGTTTCGTGGATCAGGTAGTTGTTGCGGTAGTACTCGGCGATGTTGCCGTTGGCCGCCGCCGCTTCCATTGCCGCATGCAGGTCCTCCAGCTGCTGCACGCCGGCATCGTCGATGTGCTTCACCGCCTCATGCGCGCAGCGGCCTTCCAGCATCGCCATCACCGGGAACAGCTGGTTCAGGTCTTCCAGGGTCAGCCGGGTGACCCGCGCGCCGCGGCCGGCATCGATCTGCACCAGACCTTCGGCAGCCAGCAGCTTCAGCGCTTCGCGCAGCGGCGTGCGGCTGATCCCCAGTTCCTCGCACAGCGCGGGCTCGTCGATCCACTCACCCGGTGGCAGCCGGTAATCGTAGATGCGCTCGCGCACATGCTCGGCCACCTCTTCATACAGAGGTGCGCGCTTCTTCGGTGAACGCGGAGCAGGAGCGATGGCCATGGTGAAAGTGTACTGCCTCCCTGCGTGGAACCTGTAAACCAGCCGGAAATGATTGGCGAAAACGGCGGGGGAAAACGGCTGGGTAGAGTCGACTGTTAGTCGACTGCTTTCCGCACGGATGTCGGCAAATCCCGCGCTGCGCGCGATAGTCGACTAACAGTCGACTCTACCCAGCCGCCACGATCCAGCCGGCGCCACCCAGTCGGCAGCAGGGCGCCGGAATCGTCCGGCGCCCCACGCACTTACTCACATCCAGCCAGGCACCACGAACACCAGCCAGGCCAGCAGCGGGCCAAACACCACCACCAGGCCGCTATAGACCAGGAAGCGGCGGAACAGGGTTTCGCGTTCTTCCTTCGCGGCCGAGGCCACCACCAGTGCGCCGTTGGTCGAGAACGGGCTGACATCGACGATGGTGGACGACACTGCCAGCGCGCAGATCACGCCGGCCGCACCCAGGTGGCCCTGCATCAGGAATGGAACCGCCAGCGGAATGGTTGCGCCCAGCACCGCGGCCGACGAAGCGAAGGCCGACACGATGCCGCCCACGTAGCAGACCAGCAGCGCGCCCAGCAGCGGAATGCCGATGCTGGAAACCCCATGGCCGATGAAGTCCACCGCGCCGGCATGTTCCAGCACGCCGATATAGGTCACCACGCCGCAGATCAGCAGCACGGTGGACCAGCTGATGCCATCGACCGCGCCCTTCTGGCTCTGCGGCGACAGCAGCGCCAGCGCCACGGCCACGGTGATCGACACCAGGCCGACGTTGAGGTTGTAGATCAGCGCGGCCACGCCCAGGCCCAGCAGGCCGATCAGGGTGAACAGGCGTTCGCGGGTGAAGCCCACGGCTTCCAGCGCTACCGGATCGTTGGACAGCGTCCCCCCGCCGGCCGCCACCAGTGCGCCATGGCCTTCAATGGCGAACTGCCGCGACGAGGCCTGCGGTCCACCGGCCATCGCCAGTTCCGCCGTACCCACGCCGCCGGTGGCCGTGATCGAGCCGCGGCGCAGCAGGGCGATGCCGCCGAACGCTACGAAGCAGATGATGGCCATCATGAAGTTGAAGCCCAGGCTGGTCAGGAACACCGCCATTTCGGTCACTTCCAGGCCGGCCTTCTGCACCACGCCGTTGGTGATGCTGCCGTACACGCTGATGGGCGAGAAGCCGCCGGCCTGCGCGCCATGGATCACCAGCAGGCCCATCATCAACGGGTTGATGTTGTACTGCTTGGCAAAGCGCAGCGCGACCGGGCCGATGATCGCCACCGCGGCCGGGCCCAGCGCACCGAAGGCGGTCAGCACGGCGGTGATGACGAACATCACCCACGGAATGGCCACGATATGGCCGCGCACCGCTTTCACTGCCCAATGCACCAGCAGATCGATGGTGCCGTTCTTCTGCGCGATGGCGAACAGGTAGGTAATGCCGACCAGGGTCAGGAACAGGTCGCCGGGGAAGCCGGCAAGCACTTCCTTGCCGCCCATGTCGACCCACAGGCCACCGATGATGAAGGCCAGCGCGAAGGCCACGGCGCCCATGTTGATCGGCATGGCGGTGGCGACGATGAACATGATCACCAGGCCGATGATCGTTGCGATTTGTGGACTCATGCGCCCTCCCAGACACGTGACTCGCGGTACAGCTCGGATGGAGACCCGCCATCCCGGGGTAAGGCGTCGTACTGCGTGCTACGTACTGCTCGAACCCGTTACTGCTGCCGGTCCAGCGCGCTGCGGACCCATGCCGCTGCGCCGTCCAGGCCCTGGAACTCTTCCACCGCGCGCACCTGGCAGCACGGGTAGGACGCGGCCACCATGCGCGCCAGCGCCGTGCCCGGGCCCAGCTGCAGGAATACCCGCGCGCCACGCTCGAAGGCCTGGCGCATCACCTGTGCCCATTCGATGGTCTGTGCCAGCTGGGCCGACAAGGTGTGGATCACCGCCGCGCGATCGCGCACCGGGCGCGCATCGATACCGGCCAGCACCGGCAGCGCCGGCGCGCGCACCGACGCCGCCTCCAGCGCTGCGGCGAACGGTGCAACAGCGGCTGCAAGCAGCGGCGTATGCGCGGCCACATGCACCGGCAGCACGCGCACCTCTGCGCCCTGCGCGCGCGCGGCAGCGGCCAGGGTGTGCAGTGACGCCTGCGTGCCGCCCACGACGAAGTGATCGGCGCCGTTGGCGATGGCGATGTGCACGGCGTGTGCATCGCACAGTGCGTGCAGCGTTTGCCGCTGCAAGCCCAGCACCGCCAGCAGGCCGCTGTCGGCCGGGCTGGCAGCGTCCATCAGCTGCGCGCGGCGGGCCGCCAGCTGCAGGCAGGCGCGGGCATCCAGGCTGTCGGCCACCGCATGCGCGGCCAACTCGCCGATGCTGTAGCCGGCCACCAGCACCGGCGCCGGCAGCGCATCGCGCAGGCCCTGCCAGTGCGCCAGCGTGGCCGCACACAGCAGCGGCTGCGCCAGTGCGTTGTCGAAGCGTGCCTCATCGGCGGCGGCCGCAACGACATCGCGGCCCAGCACCGCCTGCGCGGCATCCAGCACGTCACCGGCGGCAGGCAGGTCGCGCACGCGATCAAACATTGCTGCGTGCTGCGCGCCTTGACCGGGGCAGAGCAGGGCCAGGCTCATGCGCCCTCCTGCTGCAGCAGGAACCAGCTGCACGCCAGCAGATCGGCACTGCCACCGGGGCTCAGGCGACGCGCCACGAAACCCTCGCCGATGCGGTGCAGGCGTGCCTGCCAGCCAGCGGCGAACGCACCGCCACCATCAACAAAACCGCGTGCCTGCTGCTGCGCCCAGGCCAGGCCGTCGGCACCGCCGCGGTGCAGCAGGTTCAGGTCATCCACGCGTGCAACCAGCTGCATCAGGGTCTGGCACAGCGCTGCATCGCGCGGCAGGCCCGCGTGCAGGGCGTGGCGCAGGGTGGGCACGGCCAGCTCGCGCAGCAGCGGATAACCGGCGGCGGCCTGCTCGCGCACGCCCGGCACGCCATGGCGCAGGCGCGCGCGCTGGCCGGGGCTGCCGGCATCCAGCGGCGCAGCGGCAAGATCGCTGGCCCAGTGCTGTACCGCCTGGCAGACCTGCGCGGCGGGCACGGCGTGGCCGTACTGGCGGTGGCAGCGTGCCGCAGCGGCCACCAGCAGGCCCAGGCTGAAGATGGCACCGCGATGGGTGTTGATGCCGCCGCTGGCGCGCAGCATGGCCGCTTCCGCGCCGATGCCGAGCGTGCGCAAGCGTGCAAACGGCGCATCGTCCGCGCCCGCGCCGGCAATGTCGGTGAAGTAGTGGCGCAGCGCGAACAGGCTGCGCAGGAACGTGCCGGCATCCATGTCGTCATGGCTGCCGGTGCTGAAGGGGGTCACCAGGCCCGGCTTGGGCGCGCACGCCAGTTCGGCGTGCAGGCTGGCGATGGCCAGGCGGCCCAGGCGCGCGCCGTCGACATCGCGCGCAGCAGGTCGCAGCACGTGGGCCAGGGCGCTCATGCGGCCACTCCGGCGGCAACGAACAGGCGCTCGCGCGGTTCCAGTGCGGCGCCGTGCAGGCGCTTGACCAGCACCTGGCGGCTGCCCCCGGCGTACTCGCGCCAGTTCACTGCGCCGCCGTCGGCCAGGCACAGTTCGCCATCCAGCCGGCGGCCCTGTGCGCGTTCCCACGCCTGCAGCTGATCGACCAGGGTCTCGGCCTGCGCGCTCAGATCCACCTGCCACAGCAGATCGATGTCCGAGCCGGCATGCACGTAGGGCAGACCGCTCAGATGCTGCCAGGCGAAGGCGCCAAACACGCGTGCCGGCGCGATCTCTGCCAGCGCCAGCAGGGCGTGCTTCCACTCGGCGGGAACGCCGGTGGCCAGAACCTCATCCAGCGCTGGCGGCGCCTGCATGCGCTGCACGTCCTGCACCGGTACGCGCAGCGCCAGCCGCTGCTTGCCCTCGCTGGGCGGCAGCGGCACACCCAGCCGCAGCCGCGGATCGGGATCGTCCACTGCACGCCGCGCCACCATCGCCGGCAGCCCCTGTGCGAACCACGCCGCCAGGCGCGGTTCGTGCGCGGCCACGTCGGCCCGCCAATCGGCGTGCGCCGACAGCCAGACCAGCGTGTGGCGGGCGGGCCGGTCAGGCATCGCCGCGGGCCACCGCAATGGATACATCGGCGGCCAGTGCACGGCCGCCACGCTGCGCACCCAGCGCTGCGCGCCGGTCGCCTTCGGCAGGGGTACGCAGTGCCTGCAGCAGGTGCTGGGCCAGGTCACCGTCCCACAGCGATTCGACGGCGCCCATCGCCACATAGTTGCCCACGCCTGGTGCGAACACCGGCGAGCTCTGGCTGAGCGCCTGCAGTTTTTCCAGCGGCTGCTTGGTCACCCGCGCCATCGCGCGCAGGTCCATCACCCGTACCTGCGCGTCGGGCAGGGCATGGATGTGATCGGCCATCAGGCCAAAGGACAGGAAGCCGCCACTGACCGATTCGCCGTAGACCAGGGTCACCAGGCGCGCACCGCGCCGGCGTGCCAGGTCCAGCGTCTGCGCCAGATGGGCGAAGTAGCCGTTGATGCCCAGCATTTCATCGCGACGGGCCAAGCGCTGGCCAGCGGTATCGGCCAGCATCACGATCGGCCGCTGCGGGTGGGCGGCGGTGCTGGCCAGCACGGTGTCGGCCAGCGCCAGCGCGTGGTCAACGCCCACTTCGATGCGGTCAGTGGTGCCGATCACGGTCACCTCGCCATCGTCGGTGGTGGCGCTGCCGGCAAGCACCGAATCGTGCACGGCAACGGCATGGCCGCGCGGGAACAGGGCATCGAGCAGGGTGTTCAGCGGCGGGGTCATGGCAGTCTCCGCTGGGCGGTGGCGGCAAGGAAGTCGGCGGTGTCCAGCAGCGGCAGACGCTCGGGTTCGGCAATGCCCTGCAGGGCCCAGACCTGCAGGCCATCGTTGCACTCGCCCCACGCCTGCACGCGTGCCTTCAATGCGGCGTGGCGTGCCTGCAGCGCGCTCAACGCGGTGTCGGTGTCGGCGCTCATGGTGTCGGCCTGCAGCGCATCAACGGCGGCCTGCGCGAAGGCCTGCAGGGAATCGGCTACCAGCACCTGGTCCTGGTCGATCAGGTAACGGTGCTTGCCGCCGGTCACCCGCCACACCAGGGCGCGGTCGCGTGCGTCGAACTCTTCCACGCCGCGTACGGTTTCAATCACTTCCGGTCCGGACAGCGACAACCGGCCTTCTTCGGACATGACCACCGTCGTGCAGCAGCTGGCGACGATGCCCATGCCGCCAAACGCGCCGTTGCCGCTGCCGATCAGTGCGATCACCGGTACCCCGGCGGCGCGCGCGTCCAGGGTGGCGCGCATGATTTCGGAAATGGCGATCAGCCCGGCGTTGGCCTCGTGCAGGCGCACGCCGCCAGTATCAAGCAGCAACAGCACGCCGTCCGGGCGGGTCTGCGCCGCGCGGCGCAGCAGGCCGGTCAGCTTGGCGCCGTGCACTTCGCCCACGCCGCCGCCCATGAACTCGCCCTGCTGCGCGGCCAGCAGTACGCGCTTGCCCTGCAGTGTGGCTTCGCCCACCACGATGCCATCGTCGAAGGCGGCCGGCTGGTCGAGCTGGGCCAGGTGCGGGCTCATCACCCGCCGGGTGGGGCCCAGGAATTCGTGGAAGGAACCGGCATCGACCAGGCCGGCAATCCGCCCGCGCGCATCGGCTTCGTAATAGCTGTGGCGTTGCAACCGGATCATGGCGTGCCTCCGCCCAGCAGGGTTTCCACTGCCTGGTCCAGGCGCAGGCTGACCACCGCAGGGGTCGCGCCGGCATCATTGATCGATACCCGCACGTCACGCAGCGGGTGGCGCTGGGCGAAATCGGCGATCACCGCCTGCCAGATGGTGCCAAAGCCCTGCGCTGCGGTGATGACGCGCACGGTCAGCGCGCCGTTCTGCGCTGCCGGTTCCAGCAGGATTTCCAGATTGCCCGAGGCCAGTACGCCCACCAGCACCGCATCGTGCGGGAACTGCACCGGCCGGCTGCCGTCGAATCGATAGTCGAGGGTTTCCATGCTCTGTCCCTTACCAGTTGCGGAAGCGCTTGGGCGGGTCGTACAGGCCGCCGGACCAGCGCACCAGATCCTTCACCGAACGCGCCGCCAACAGGTCGCGGCTGGCATCGCGCACGTTGATGCCCAGGTCATCCGGGCGCTGGATCACGCCGCGGTCGCGCAGGTTTTCCACCATCGCGCGGTCGCGGCCCAGGCCCACCGCGGTGTAGCCGGCCACGCCGCGGATCGCCTGTTCGCGTTCCTCCGGCGTGCGGCACAGCAGCAGGTTGGCAATGCCTTCTTCGGTCAGCACGTGGCTGACATCGTCGCCGTAGATCATCACCGGCGGCAGCGGCATCTGCGCGCGCTCGGCCAGTTCCCAGGCATCCAGACGTTCAACGAAGGCCGGTGCCATGTGTTCGCGGAAGGTTTCCACCATCTGCACCACCAGCTTGCGCCCGCGCGGCATTTCGCCGGGCCGTGCGGCCTGCTGGCCGGCCCTGATCCAGGCATCGCTGGCATGGCGGCGGCCGCGTGCATCCGACCCCATGTTCGGCGCACCGCCGAAGCCGGCGATGCGATCGCGCGTGGCGGTGGAACTGTTGCACTGCAGGTCGACCTGCAGGGTCGAACCGATGAACATGTCACACGCGTACAGGCCGGCGGTCTGCGAGAACGCGCGGTTGGAGCGCATCGAGCCGTCGGCACCGGTGAAGAACACATCGCCACGGGCGGCGATGTACTTCTCCATGCCCAGTTCCGAACCGAACGAATGCACCGATTTGACGAAGCCCGATTCAATGGCCGGAATCAGTGCCGGGTGCGGGTTCAGTGCCCAGTGCTGGCAGATCTTTCCTTTCAGCCCCAGTGATTCGGCATAGGTGGGCAGCAGCAGCTCGATGGCGGCCGTATCGAAGCCGATGCCGTGGTTGAGGCGGTTCACCCCGTACTCGGCGTAGATGCCCTTGATGGCCATCATCGCCATCAGCACCTGGATTTCGGAAATCTGCGCGGGATCGCGGGTGAACAGCGGCTCGATGTGGTTCGGCCGCGGTGCCTGCACCACGAAGTTGACCCAGTCAGCGGGGATATCGACGCGGGGGAGGGTGTCGACGATTTCGTTGACCTGGGCGATCACGATGCCGCCGCCGAATGCGGTGGCTTCCACGATCACCGGGGTGTCTTCGGTGTTCGGGCCGGTGTACAGGTTGCCGTGGCGGTCGGCGGCCTGCGCGGCCACCAGGGCCACGCGCGGGGTCAGGTCGATGAAGTAGCGGCCGAACAGTTCCAGGTAGGTGTGGATCGCACCGATCTGGATGCGCCCTTCGGCCACCAGGTTGGCCAGCCGCACCGACTGCGGGCCGGAGAACGAGAAGTCCAGTTTCGAGGCGATGCCGCGCTCGAACACATCCAGGTGCGAGGGCAGGGACAGCACCGACTGCACCATGTGCAGGTCGTGCACCCGCGCCGGGTCCAGGTCGGCCAGCGCCTGGGCCAGGAAATCGGCCTGCTTCTGGTTGTTGCCCTCCAGGCAGACCTTGTCGCCCGGTTCCAGCAGGGCATGCAGCAGGTCGGCGACATCGGCGGCGGCGACCTGGCGGCCCCGTGCCCAGGGCGCGGCCCGTTCCAGGCGGGCCTGGCGGCTGCGTTGCAACGTGTCCCAGCTCGGGTTCATCGACCGGCTTCCGAATGGCGTTGGAAATAATTACGCCATAATTACGGAACGGGCCGCAACTCGCAGTGCAGCAAAAGAGAAGGGCCCGCACGCAGGCGGGCCCATTCAGGTCGTGTGCCGACCAGCGGTCGGCACCCACAGTAGATCCACGCCATGCGTGGATGGGCCCCGCGATGGGGTCAGCGCCCTTTCCTGCGGAAAGGGATCCGACCCCGCTGGCTGCCTTAGAACTTCCAGCGCAGGCTGGCGGCCACGAAGCGCGGTTCGCCGTAGTTGTTGTAGTCCAGGTTGGCCCAGTAGGTCTTGTCCAGCGCGTTGCGCACGCTCAGCGTGGCCGTCCAGTTGTCGCTGATGCGGTAATTGGCGTTGAACTGCACCAGCGCATAGGCCGGCTGGTTCACCGTGACCGTGCCACCCAGCGGGTAGGGAATGTTGTAGCCCTGCACCTTGCTCTGCCACTGCACGCCGGCACCCACGCTCAGGCGTTCCAGGGCGCCGCGCAGGCGCAGCTGGGTGTTGATCTGCAGCAGGTCTTCGGCGGGGTTGGCGTACAGCAGGTCGGTGGCTGCGCGGGTCACCTTCACGTGGGTGAAGCCGGCGTTGACGGTCCAGCCCGGCAGGATCTCGCCGTTCACGTCCATTTCCCAGCCACGCGCCTTGGTGCCGTTCACGCCGATGTAGGCCGAGCTGCCATCGCTGAGCGAACCGTCCGGCACGCTCATGTCGCGCACCGCGTAGTTGTCCTGCTTGGCCTCGAACACGGCGGCATTGGCGGTCAGGCGGCCGTCGAACCACTGGGTCTTCAGGCCCGCTTCCAGGTTCGAACCCTGCACCGGGGCCAGCAGGTTCTCGTTCTTGTCCTTGTAGTTCTGCGGATTGAAGATTTCGGTGTAGCTGGCATACGCAGAGACATTCGGGGTGATGTCGAAGACCAGACCCACGTACGGAGTCACTTCATCGCTCACCTTGTAGGCGCCGCTGGTGCCGGTATAGGTGCCGGCCGCGTTGAACGCGCGGGTACGGGTTTCCCAACGGCTCAAACGCGCGCCTGCAATCAGCGAGAGCGGGTCGGCCAGGTGCAGGCGCGCGGCCAGGTACACGCCGCTCTGGGTGGTCTTGGCCACGCGGCGCGCACCGGTACGGGTGTAGGTCACCTCGGAAATATCGCCGTTCCAGTCGTACACGTTGGGAATGTAGTAGCAGCGTTCGCTGCCGCAGCGGGCCCAGTCGGTCGGGAAGTTCAGCGTGGTGGTGTTGGTGGTCGCTTCCAGGTCGGCCCACTGCGCGCCGAAGGTCAGGTCGTGCTGCTGGTTGAACAGCTCGAACGTGCCGGTCAGGTAGGCATCGATGTTGCGGCGGGTGTCTTCGGCGTCGCCGGCGGCGGCGCGCAGGAAAATGCCCGAACCGGTGGCCGGGTTCGGGTTGCCGGTGCCATACAGACGCACGTTCTGCACGTTGCCGCGGGTGTAGGCGGTGTTGATCTTCAGCAGCCAGTCGTCGCCGAAGCGCTGTTCCAGGTTGGCGAACACGGTGCTGGTCTCGCGCTGCCAGTAGCTCCACTTCGGCGACAGGTTGGTCGAGCGCGGCAGGTGGGCGAAGTTGCCCTGGCTGTCGAAGAACGGCACCGTGCCCCAGGTGGAACCCACCGGGTTGTTGTCCTGGGTCTGGTAGCCCAGGGTGACCGTGGTGCTGTCGGTCACATCGCCTTCCAGCACGGCCATGCCGGCCATCTTGTTTTCCTTGTAGCGGTCGTAATAGAAATCACGATCGGTATATGCGGCGACCACGCGGCTGCGGAAGCGACCGTCGCTGGTCAGCGGCGCGTTCACGTCCGCTTCCATGCGGCGGTAGTCCCAGCTGCCGGCACTGACTGCGAAGGAGGCATCGAACTCCTTGCCCGGGCGCTTGCGCAGCAGGTTCACCGTGGCCGACGGCACACCGGCGCCACTGAGCAGGCCGTTGGCACCGCGGATCACTTCCACGCGGTCGTAGAAGGCGGTGTCGTATTCCTGGTTGGTCGAGCCGCTGTAGGTGGGAATGCCATCGACCTGGAAGTCGGTGATGGCGAAACCACGCGCGTAGTACAGCGGGCGCTGGGTGTCATAGAAGGACACGCTGACGCCGGTCACGTTGCGCATCACGTCGTTGATGCTGAACAGCGATTCGTCCTGCAGGCGCTGCAGGCCGATCACGGTGGACGACTGCGGGGTTTCCTGCAGGGTGATCGGCAGGCGCGTGGTGCTGGCCGGGGCGGCCTTGTCGGCACGCACGCTTACCTTGTCCAGGGTCTTGGCGTCGAATGCATCAGCGCCGGCATCGGCGGCGAACGCCGAAGGGGCCGACAGGATCAGGACGGACAGCAGCGCGGCCGACAGCGGCGCGCGGCGGGGCAGGCGGGAAGCGTAGAGGGACATGGAGGGCTCGGGGCGGGAAGGGAAAGGGTGGGCGGCAACAGTCATCCGGCACCCGAGCGGCGGCGTCGGGCGGGGTCAGTTCCATCTGCGGGAGGGCGCAGGTCAGTTGCGCGGGGTGCAAATGTAAATCGTTCTTAACAACATTACAATTCCTGACAACGGCTGGGGCGTCGGCGGGGTCAGATCCCTTTGCCCCAGGCAAAGGGCTCAGACCCCATTCCAGCCCACAAACGCGAACGGCCACCCGAAGGTGGCCGTCCGTTTCTACTGCGTGGGAAACACCAGGCTTACAGCGCCTGCAGTTCCTCGTTGGCGTTGCGCTTTTCCTTCGCCGCCGCCGGGGCCGGCGTGGCCGCCGGCACGGCTGCCGGGGCGGCCGCAGCATCTGCCGGCACTTCCAGGTAGGGAAGGTGCAGGGTCTGGCTGGTCAGCGTGCGGATCTCGTTGGTCAGCGCGGCGCTTTCATTCAACTTGCGGCCGTACGACGGCACGATCTCGCGCAGGCGGGCTTCCCAGCCGGCCTTCATCTGTTCCGGGAAGGCCTTGGCCATCAGGTCCAGCATGATCGGCGGCGAAGTCGACGCGCCCGGCGAGGCGCCCAGCAGCGCGGCGATGGTGTGGTCCTTGTCGGTCACGATCTCGGTACCGAACTGCAGCACCGGGCCCTTCAGCGGGTCGCGCTTGATGATCTGCACGCGCTGGCCGGCGGTGATCAGCTTCCAGTCGCCCGGCTTGGCGTTGGGGAAGTACTTCACCAGCTCGGCCTGGCGATCGGCGTCGTTCAGGCGTGCCTGGGCCATCAGGTACTGCACCAGGTCCAGGTTGTCCTTGCCCACTTCCAGCATCGGGCCAACGTTGTTGTGGTTCACCGACGAATACAGGTCCCACCACGAGCCGTGCTTCAGGAACTTGGTGCTGTACAGCGCGAACGGGCCAAACAGCACCACCGGCTTGCCGTCCAGCTTGCGCGCATCCAGGTGCGGCACCGACATCGGCGGCGAACCGGTTTCGGCCATGCCGTAGGCCTTCACGCCGTGGCGCGAGGTCACGTCCTGGCCCTGGAAGGCCAGGAACTGGCCGCCCACCGGGAAGCCGGCGTAATCCTTCGATTCGGGAATGCCGGACATCTGCAGCAGCTTCAGCGCGGCGCCACCGGCACCGATGAAGACGAAGCGGGCATGGGTGGTGGTTTCGGTGTTGGCCTTCAGGTCCTTCACCGTCACGTTCCAGCTCTTGTCGGCGTTCTGCCGCAGCGCGCTCACTTCATGGTTCAGGTGCAGCGTGAAGTTCGGGCTGCGCTGCAGGCCGGCGGTCAGCTGGCGGGTGATCACGCCGAAGTTGACGTCGGTGCCCAGCGGCATCCAGGTGGCGGCCACCTTCTGCTTCGGGTCGCGGCCTTCCATCAGCAGCGGGGCCCACTGCTTGATCTGCGCCGGATCTTCCGAGTACTGCATGCCGTAGAACAGCGGGTTCTTCACCAGCGCCTGCTGGCGCTTGTGCAGGTAGGCAATGTTGTCATCGCCCCAGACGAAGCTCATGTGCGGGGTCGGGTTGATGAAGTCGCTGGGCTGGCTCAGCCGCCCTTCCTTCACCTGGTGCGACCAGAACTGGCGCGAGACCTCGAAGCTTTCGGCAATGCCGACCGCGCGCTTGGTCTCGATGCTGCCATCGGGCAGTTCCGGGGTGTAGTTCAGTTCGGCGAAGGCCGAATGGCCGGTGCCGGCGTTGTTCCAGCCGTCCGAGCTTTCGTTGGCCACGCCATCCAGGCGTTCATAGACCTGGATGTTCCAGTCCGGCTGCAGTTCCTGCAGGTAGGTGGCCAGGGTGATGCTCATGATGCCGCCGCCGACCAGGACGACGTCGACGGGTTTGTCGTTGCTTGCCGCCGGCACCGAGCGCTGGGTCAGCGGCCAGTACAGGAACAGCGCGGCTACCAGCAACAGCAGCACGAGCAGGGCGAGAAGGGCCTTGCCAAATTTCTTCATGGGGGTGACTTATGGCGTGGGGAAGGGGTTCAGGATGCGCGCCGGGTAGGGAAAGGGCGTGAAGAAACAACGCCTTGCAGCATCCAAGGGGCGGATTCTAACCCTTTCGGGTCCGGATTTGGTGCAACGCAGCATCCGACCGCCCTGGCGCGGTAGCGCGGGGTCACTCCCCTCAGACCAGCTCCAGAATCTCGTCCCCGGCCTCGTCCACCTCGCCGGTGGCTCGCCAGCCCAGGTGACGGTAGAACCCGTACGAGCGCGAGCGGGGATCGGCCGAACAGGCCAGGAACAGCCGGCCATGCCCGGCAGCGCGGGCAAGTTCGATTACTTCCTGCAGCAATCGCTGGCCGATGCCGCGGCCCTCATAATCCGGCAGCAAGGCCAGTACCAGCACTTCGCCACTGTCACGGTCGGCGAAGCCATAGCCGACCAGGGTGCCGTTGTCTTCGGCGATGTGGCCGATGAAGTCGCCCTGTGCAATGCCCTCGGCCCAGCTGTCCGCGGTGATGCCCAGCTCGGCCAGTTGCGCCGCACTGAAGGCGTTCTCGCGGGTTCGCCCGCGCAGGTCGATGCAGGCGGCCGCATCATCGGGCCGGGCGGGGCGGTAGTGGATCGTCATGTCTGTTCCCTTGGTAGCGCCGGGCCATGCCCGGCGGAGGCATTGGCCACGAACGGTAGCGCCAGGCCATGCCTGGCGGATCCGTTCAATCACTGCCAATAGTGAAGTATTCGGCCGCGAAGTAGACCACCTGGTAAACCAGCGCCACCGCGGCCAGCAGCAGGTGCGCGCGGGCGCTGCGCAGGTTCCAGCCCAGCACGCAGACCACCAGCATCAGCGCCGAATGCAGCGGATAGGCTTCGCCCAGCAACTGCCAGCGGCTGCGCCCCTTGATCGCCGTGTCCACCAGATCCAGCAGCGTCAGCACGGCGATCACGCCGAAGATCCAGCGCCGGCGCTGCAGCAGATAGTGCCCGTAGCTGCCGTAGTCGCGCAGGTCGTCGGGAAACAGCAGCGCGCACAGCAGGAACCAGGTTGCGCTGTAGGCGATCACGAACAGATAGGTTTCAAACGTCCAGCGGTGCACTTCGATCAGGCGGAATTCCCACCACCAGAACGTGACCAGCGACACCAGGGTCCACGCCACCCAGCACAGGTGCAGGGCCGAACAGCCGCGCCGCTGCGGGTGCTCGATGATCTGCGCCAGCCCCTTCAGCAGGGTGGTGATCGACAGGCCCAGGATGATGCCCATCACCACGCGGATATGCAGGAACAGCGGATCGGTCCCCATCGCCCAGCCCCTCAAGGTCGGTTGCCGCGATGCTGGCACAGAAAAAGGCCCCGCAGAATGGGGTCAGAGCCCGTTGCGCAGCAACGGGATCCGACCCCGGGCCGCCTCAGCGCTTCCGCCGCACCAGCGCGGTCGATGCATCAAGCACGGCGCGGGTCAGCAGGGCCATGGTCTGCACATCGCCCTTCCAGTGCTGCCAGTACAGCGGCACGTCTTCCCAGGCGCGCTGGCGAACGTAGACCAGGCGGCCGGCATCCAGGTGCCGCTTCACCAGCGGCAGTGGGTTCATGGTCCAGCCCAGACCGCCCAGATTGGCCTGCACGAACGCGCGGGTGGAGGGAATCCACCAGGTCGGCGCGGTGCTGGGCAGCTCGTCGCCGGCCATGCGCCGGGCGAACCGGGCCTGCATGTCGTCCTTGCGGTTGAACACCAGCACCGGTGCCTGCGCCAGCGCCTGCGCGGTCACGCCCTTGGCGAAATGCTGGTCGCGGAATTCCGGTGTGCAGGTGGCGGCGTAGCGGATGCTGCCCAGCGCATGGATCTGGCAACCCTGCACCGGTTCGTCCAGCGTGGTCACCGCGCCCAGCACCGTGCCCTGGCGCAGCAGTTCCACGGTGTGGTCCTGGTCTTCCACGCGCAGGTCCAGGGTGGTGCCGGTGCCCTGGGCAAAGGCGTGCGCAGCCTGCGGAAACCACGTTTCCAGGCTGTCATGGTTCACCGCCACCGGAATGCTGGCCTGGGGCAGGTCCTCGTCGGCCAGGCCCATGCGGTGCAGCGCATCATGCTCCAGCAGGGCGGTCTGTTCGGCCAGCTGCACCAGCAACTGGCCTTCGGCGGTGGCGGTGGCCGGGGTGCCGCGCTTCACCAGCAGGCGGCCGATGCGGTCTTCCAGCGCCTTGACCCGCTGCGAGATGGCCGATGGGGTGACATTGAGCGCCTGCGCAGCGCGGTCGAAGCTGCCCTCGCGGATCACCGCGGCCAGGGCCCGCAGCTGGGCGTGATCGATACGCATCCGATTAAGCTCCGCTAATGTTGGTTTAGTAAGTTTAGCTCGTCTTCTTAATGTTGCGGCGCGACAATAGCGTCCATTCCGGTGCTGTCCGCCTTCGCGAGGCACCGTCCCCCCAGCAAGACAAGGCAGTGAATCCCATGTTCTCGGTCATCTCCGCCAGCACCGGCCTCGGTGCCTGGTTCTCTGGTGCAGCCACCGGCATCGGCCTGTTCGCCGTGGTCGGTGCCCAGAGCGCCTTCATCCTGCGCCAGGGCATCCTGCGCAAGCACATCGTGCCGGTGGTCGCCACCTGCGCGGCCATCGATGCGTTCTTCATCTTCGCCAGCGTGGCCGGCCTGCGCACCCTCACCACGGCGCTGCCGTGGCTGACCACCGCGGTGCTGTGGACCGGTGTCGCCTTCCTGGCCTGGTATGCCATGAAGTCCGCGCGCCGTGCCTTCGCCGGTGGCGGTGGCATGGGCGAGGCCGACAGTGACGACGGCAGCCGCCGTGCGGTGCTGATGGCGGCGGTCGGCTTTTCGCTGATCAATCCGCACTTCTGGCTGGACATGATGGTGATCGGTTCGATTGCCGAAAACTTCGGCAATGCGCGCATGGCCTTCGCCGCCGGCGTGGTCACCGCCAGCTGCCTGTGGCTGACCGCGCAGGGCCTGGGCGCGCGCCTGCTGGCACCGTTGTTCACCAAGCCCAGCACCTGGCGCGTGCTGGACGGCACCATCGCCGTGATCCTCAGCATCCTGGCCCTGACCCTGGCGGTGCGCGGGGTCCACTGACCCACCGCGCACGCCCCCCGAACCCACGTCCTGACTCTCTCTCCAAGGTAGTGGCCATGACGGCACCGGCAACGGTGCCGTCTTTTTTTGTCGCCGCCAGCACTGGCGGGCGGGAATCGGCCGTGCCTAGAATCGGCGATGCGGACAGGGTGTCCGCTTCAAGGGGGAAGGATGCGCAAGTGCTTGTTGGCTGCCCTGGTGGCTGCCGTGCTGTTGCCGGGGAAGGCAATGGCAGTCGATGTGGATGCGTTCGTGCGCCAAGATGCGTTCGGCGATCTGAAGATTTCACCCAGTGGCCAGTACTACGCCACCACCGTGCCGGGCGAGGATTTCACCGCGCTGGCGATCCTGCGGTCATCGGACAATTCCGTGGTCAGCAGCATGCGGCCACCGAGCAACAACCACGCCACCGATTTCCATTGGGTGAACGACTCCCGCCTGCTGATCGGCGTGGCTGAAAAGTTCGGCAGCCTGGACAAGCCGTCGCCCACCGGCGAGTTGCTGTCGATGAACGCCGAAAGCGGCCGTACCGAACTGCTGGTGGGCTACCGGGTAACCAGCAATGGGCCGGGCACGCGCATCCAGCCGAAGAAGGTGGAGGCCATCGCTGCCTTCCTGTCCGACGACCTGCCTGACGATGAGCGCAACGTGGTGATCGCGGTGTGGCCCTTCAGCGAGGATCCCTACACCCGCGCCGAGCGCCTGGACGTACAGAGCGGCATGCGCGCCACGGTGGCCCGTTCGCCGGTGCGCCGCGCCGACTTCACCACCGATGCGCAGGGCCAGGTGCGTTTTGCCCACGGCGCGGGCACGGACAACGTCAACAAGCTGTACTACCGCGCGGCCAACGGTACCGACTGGGCGCTGGTGAACGATGAGAGTGTGTCCGCGCGCATCGAAACCGCGATTGGCTTTTCCGAAGATGGGCAGCTGGCCTATCTGAAGAGCGAGCAGTCCAGCGGTCCCGATGCCATCGTCAGCTGGAACCCGCAGACACGTGAGCGCAAGACCGTGCTGCGCGACGAGGTGGTCGATCCGTACCGCATCATCGTTCGCCCCGGTACCCGCATTCCGGTCGGTGCGCTGTACCTGGGCGACACCCCGCGCACCCGTTTCTTCGATGAGACCTCGGCCGACGCGCGGCTGTACCGCAGCCTGGAAGCGGCGTTCCCCGGCCAGGCGGTCTTCATCACTTCCAGCACCCGCGACGGAAACAAGGTGCTGGTGCGCGTCTGGTCCGGCTCCAACCCCGGCGACTTCTATGTCTACGATATCGCCGCGCGCAAGGCCGATTACCTGATCAGCCGCAGCGACTGGATCAACGTGGAAAAGACCGCGACGGTCAAACCGTTCAAGCTGCAGGCCCGCGACGGCCTGCCGCTGCACGGCTACCTGACCGTGCCGCATGGCAGCGACGGCCGTAACCTGCCGATGGTGGTCATGCCGCACGGTGGGCCGCTTGGCATCTACGACGATGGCAGCTACGACCGCGAAGCGCAGATGCTGGCCGCGGCCGGTTACGCGGTGCTGCAGGTCAATTTCCGCGGCTCGGGCAACTACGGCCGCGCCCACGGCCAGGCGGCGGCCGAGCAATGGGGCAAGGCCATGCAGGATGACGTGACCGACGCCACCCGCTGGGCGATCAGCCAGGGTGTGGCCCACAAGGACCGCATCTGCATCTACGGCGCCAGCTACGGTGCGTATTCGGCCATGATGGGCGCCGTGCGCGAACCCGGCCTGTACCAGTGCGCGGCCGGCTATGTGGGGGTGTATGACCTGCCCATGATGTTCAACCGCGGCGACGTGCAGGACCGCAAGTCGGGCATGACCTACCTGCGCGAATGGCTGGGCGACCCGGCCAAGCTCGGTGCGGTATCGCCGGTCAACCTGGCCGCGCAGATCAAGGTGCCGGTGTTCCTGGCTGCCGGTGGTGAGGACAAGCGCGCACCGATCCAGCACACCGAACGCATGGAAGCGGCGCTCAAACGTGCCGGAACGCCGGTCGAAAGCCTGTACTACAAGACCGAAGGCCACGGCTTCTACACGCTGGAACACAAGCGCGAGTACTACGGAAAACTGCTGGCCTTCCTGTCGCGCAGCCTGGGCGGCGCCACGGCCAGCGCCAGCGTTCCGGCGGTCAAGGGCAAGGCGCCCTGAGTCCGGCGGCACGGGTGCGCGGGTCATTTGACCCCGTGCATCATCCGCTTCAGCAGCGGGGCGGCAACGAAGGCCGCCACCGCACAGCCCAGGCCGATCCACATCAGCAGCCAGAACAGGTGCGCATAGGCACCGGCGGCGGCCACCATGTCCAGCGCTTCGCCTTCGGGCACCTCGATCGCCGCCAGCTTGCCGAACAGCGCGGCCAGCGTTTCCGAAAACGCGGTGGCCAGGAACCAGGTGCCCATCATCAGGCTCATCACCCGCGGTACGGCCAGCTGGGTCACCGCCGACAGGCCGACCGGCGACAGGCACATTTCGCCGCTGGCCAGCAGGAAGTAGGCCAGCACCAGCCACCACACGCTGGCCATCTCACCGGTGGCGCCCACCTGCTGCGCGGCCAGCGCCAGCGGTACGAACGACAGCGCGCCGATTACCAGGCCCCAGGCCGATTTCACCGGCTTGCCCGGCTCCCAGCCGCGGCGGTCCATCCAGGTCCATAGCGCGGCGAAGGCCGGCGCCAGCAGCACCAGGAACAACCCACCCAGGTAGGTGAGCGAACCGGCGGTCTGCGGAATCACCAGGCAGTCGCGCACCAACAGCACCAGCATCAGCGCCACGATGGCGATGAAGAACGCACGCGGTGCGTTCGAACCCGGGCGCCGCTCCGCCAGGCGCGCGCTGACCACGAAGCCCAGCGGCGCCAGCAGCAGTGACACGATCGACCACGGCAGGGGCGTGCCTTCGGTAATCACCAGCGCCGGCACGATGTCCTTGGTCAGCAGCCGGTCGGTGAAGGTGACCCACGATCCGTACGACTGCTCGTACATCGTGAAGAACACCAGCGCCATGAAGATCAGCACCATCAGCGCGATCATCTGCTGGCGCTGCACCGGCGTGCATTGGCTGCCGGTGAACCAGGAGAACCAGACCAGCACGCCGCCCAGCACCACCAGCATCAGCATCAGCGCCAGGCTGATTTCACCGCCCAGCGCGAAGGCGCCGTTGCCGGCCGCCCACATCAGCCAGGCCACTGGCAGCACACCGATCACCGCGCACAGGTAGATCAGCCACTCGCGCGGCAGGCCCAGCACCTTCTGCTTCAATGCCGCCGGCTGCGGCGGCTCGGCGTGGCCGTGCAGGTACTTCTGGCCCCACAGGAACATGGCCAGGCCGGCCAGCATGCCGATGCCGGCCGCACCGAAGCCGTACTTCCAGCCGTAAGCCTCGCCCAGGAAACCGCAGACCAGCGACGAGAACAGCGCGCCCAGGTTGATGCCGGCGTAGAACAGCGAGAAGCCCGAATCGCGGCGCGGGTCGTCCTTGGGGTAGAGCTTGCCGACGATGGTGGAAATGTTCGGCTTCAGGAAGCCCACGCCCATGATGATCAGCGCCAGCGAGAGATAGGTCACCGCCAGTGCCGACGTATCGCGCACCACCTCACCGTTCACCCGGTACGCCGCGTGCCCTTCGAAGGCCATGCCCAGGTGGCCCAGCACCAGCAGGATGCCGCCGAACAGCACCGCGCGGCGCATGCCCAGCCAGCGGTCGGCCAGCATGCCGCCGAACACCGGAATGCAGTACACCAGGCCACCATAGGCACCCAGCAGATCCAGCCCGGCCTTGTCACCGAACAGGTGGTACTTGGTCAGGTACAGCAGCAGCAGCGCCTTCATGCCGTAGAAGGAGAAGCGCTCCCACATTTCGGTGAAGAAGCAGACGTAGACGCCCTTGGGGTGGCCCAGGAAATCGTCGGAAGCAATCGCGGTGGAATTCATCGGCGGATTATAGGCGCGCGCTGTGGCCCGCGCCGGATAGCGCCGGGCCATGCCCGGCGGCCCCAGTAGGTCCACGCCATGCGTGGATGACGCTCACCCCTCGCGGTCGATCACAGATACCGCAGCCACGCCAGATCGCGCCGGCGCGCCTTGAACCGCCCGAACGCGCGCGTGGCCGGGTACAGCGCCACCGCCAGCGCACAGGCCACCAGCAGCAGGCCGGCCACCGAATCCAGCGCGTACAGGCTGCCATGGGTCGGCCCCCAGATCGTCAGCGCGGCCAGGTACATCAGCTTCAGCACATACAGGTGCAGCAGGTAGAAGAACATCGGCGCGGCGCCAATGTCGGCCAGCGGCTGCAGCGCGCGGGCCAGCGGCGCCCACCCATACAGGCGCAGCAACAGCAGGCCGACGCCCAGGGTCAGCAGCAGGAACTGCAGCGACGGCGGGTACTTGGTCACGTTGAACACGCTCATCCAAGTGCGCAGCGCGCTGTCCTGGTGCTGCCACGGCGCTTCGCCATACCCGTTGGCCAGGCGCAGCAGGGCGAACGCCGCCAGCGCACCCAGCCCGGCCCACAGCAGCCAGCGCTGGCGCTGCGCCGGGTCGCGGTCGCGGGCGAACCACGGCCCCATCAGATAGCCCAGGGCGATCACCCCGATCCACGGCAGCAGCGGGTAGGAGGTGCGCAGGCGCATCACCCCGGCGTCGATCCAGTCGCGCTGGTGCAGCACCTTCCACAGCACGGCCAGTACGCCATTGCCTTCCACCCGCACCCCATCGAACAGGTTGTGGCCGGCCACCAGCAGCACGCCCAGCACCAGCAGGGCAGGGCGCGGCAGCCACAGCAGGCCGGCCAGCGCGATCATGCTCAGCCCGATCGCCCAGATCACCTGCAGGTACAGGGTGTCCGGCGGGAACTGGAAGGTCCAGGCGAAGCTCACCAGGGTCAGCTCCAGCACCACCAGGAACAGGCCGCGCTTGAGCAGGAAGGCCGCCGTGGCCCGGCGCGGTTCGGCCTGGCGCTGGCCGTACAGCCATGCCGACAGGCCGGTCAGCAGCACGAACACCGGGGCGCACAGGTGGGCCAGCAGGCGGCAGGCGAACAGGGCCGGCGAGACCGTGGCGGCATCCATCGGGTCGCTCACCTGGTACTGCAGGAAAAAGGTCTCGCGCACGTGGTCCAGCAGCATCAGCAGCATCACGGTGCCGCGCAGCTGGTCGATGGAGGCCAGACGGGGGGAGGGGGAAGAGGTCATGCGGGAAGGGGAACAAACGAATTGGATAGGATATAACATATCGTTTGCGTCAGTCCCAACGGGGGTTTGCCGGTTCGGCCCGTTGGCGGTGCCGACGGCCGTGGCGGACGCTCCAACAGGCGCCCCCATCCTTTGGCACGCTGGACTTGCCGCCCCCTGAACGCTAGCGTGCAAGGGATTTTTTGCCAGCAGGGGCTTCCATGAACCACGACGCTGCGCCCAAGCAGCTCACCTTCCGCGCAGTGGCCCTGGCCATCGTGCTGGCGGTGGTGCTGTCAGCGGCCAACGCCTACCTCGGTCTGTTCGCAGGCCTGACCATCGCCACCGCCATTCCCGCCGCGGTCATTTCCATGGGCGTGCTGCGCCTGCTGGGCGGTGGTTCCATCCTCGAAAACAACATCGTGCAGACCGGCGCCTCGGCCGGTTCGTCCATCGCCGCCGGTGTCATCTTCACCATTCCGGCGCTGGTCATCATGGGCTACTGGCCCGACTTCAAGTACTGGTGGGTGCTGGGCATCGCCGGTCTGGGCGGCCTGCTGGGCGTGCTGTTTTCGGTGCCGCTGCGGCGTTCGATGATCGTCGAAGACCCGCTGCCGTTCCCGGAAGGAAAGGCCGCAGCCGAAGTGCTCAAGGCCGGTGAGAACCCCGGCCCGGGCCTGAAGATCCTGGGTCTGTCGGCCGTGATCGGTGCCTTCGTGAAGCTGGCCGCCGCCAGCGGCATGCGCTTGATTCCGGATGCCTGGGCCACCTCGGCCTACCTCGGCAGCTCCAAGATCACCGCCTTCATCGGCACCAACCTGTCGCCGGCCCTGCTGGGCGTGGGTTACATCGTCGGCCTGAACGTGGGCATCGTGGTGGTGTCCGGTTCGATCCTGTCCTGGCACATCGCCATTCCGCTGTACCAGGCATTCTTCACCCAGACCGATCCGGGCCTGGCCAGCGCCATTGCCGGCGCTTCGTCCACCGATGCGGCGTTCGCCATCTGGAGCGCGAAGATCCGCTACCTGGGCGTGGGCGCCATGCTGATCGGCGGCATCTGGACGTTGATTTCGCTGCGCAAGTCGCTGCTGAACGGCGTCAAGAGCGGCTTCGCCGCCGCGCGCAAGAGTGGCGGCCCGGTGCTGGCCCACACCGAACGCGATCTGCCGATGAAGTGGATGCTGGTGGCCCTGGTGGCCTTCGTGCTGCCGCTGCTGGCCCTGTACCAGGCCATCGTCGGCCAGTGGCACGTGTCCATTCCGATGACCATCATCATGATCGTCGCCGGCTTCCTGTTCGTGTCGGTGTCGGCCTACCTTGCCGGTCTGATCGGTTCGTCCAACAACCCGGTCTCGGGCATCACCATCTCCACCATCCTCTTCGCTTCGGCGGTGCTGGTGGTGCTGCTGGGCGCCGATGGCCTGAAGCCGGTGGGCGTAGGCCATGCGCCGCTGGGCGCGGTGGCCGCCATCATGATCGGTGCGGTGGTGTGCTGCGCCGCCGCCGTGGGTGGCGACAATCTGCAGGATCTGAAGGCGGGCTACATCGTTGGCGCCACCCCGTGGAAGCAGCAGCTGATGCTGGGCATCGGTGCGTTCTCGTGCGCGCTGATCATGGCACCGGTGCTGAACCTGCTGGCCACCGCCTACGGCATCGGCGCGCCGACGGCCGAACACCCCAATGCGCTGGCCGCACCGCAGGCCAACCTGATGGCCTCGGTGGCCAAGGGGCTGTTTGGTGGCGAACTGCCGTGGACCTTCATCGGCATCGGTGCCGGCGTGGGCGCGCTCATCATCGCCTTCGACAGCTGGCTGAAGTCGCGCAACGCACGCTTCCGCGTGCCGGTGCTGGCGGCCGCCATCGGCATCTACCTGCCGCTGGAACTGATGGTGCCGATCTTCCTGGGCGGCCTGATCGCCCACTTGGTCGAGCGCTTCCACAAGGTGCGTGCCGACGATGAAGAAGGCCGCGACCGCGTGCACAAGCCGGGCGTGCTGTTCGCCGCCGGCCTGATCACCGGCGAAGCCCTGATGGGCATCGCCATCGCGATTCCGATCGTGCTCAGTGGCGAGGCCGACGTGCTGGCCGCACCGTTCTCGCTGCCGGGCGCGCAGTGGATCGGCCTGGCCGTGCTGTTCCTGGTGGGTCTGCTGATCTACCGCACCGGCAAGCGCGCGCAGGCGTAATGCCCGAGGGGTCGGATCCCTTCCCGCAGGGAAGGGCTCTGACCCCGGCTGGCAGTCTCTGGGGTCAGAGCCGATTCCTGCGGAATCGGATCCGACCCCCGTGCCCCCACAGACCCCGCTTCGGCGGGGTTTGCTGTTTCTGGCGGCGGGATCGGCGCTGGCCGGCAGCCATGACCGATGGCCTTGGCAGCCCCGCCCGCGCAGGCCTACCATCGGTTTTTTGCCGTCCTGCGGAGACCCCGATGAAACTGCGTCATGCCCTGCTGCCACTGAGCCTGCTGGCCGCCCTGCCCAGCGTTGCCGCTGCCCGTGGCCTGGAAGTCCGCGACATGGTGGCCATGGATCGCGTCTCCGCCCCGGTCCTGACCGCCGATGGCAGCACCGTGGTGTTCGCCAAGCGCAGCACCGACGCCGCGCTGAAGTCCAGCACCGCCCTGTTCGCGCGCAACCTGCGCACGCGTGATGCGGCCCCGCCGAAGCAGATCACCCCGGCTGGCTGGAACGTCAATTCGGCTTCGCTGTCGGCCGATGGCCAGACCGTCTATTTCCTCAGTGCCAAGAACGGCAGCCAGCAGCTGTACGCGCAGCCGATCAGCGGCGGCACCCCGCGCCAGCTGACCGACTTCCCGGTGGACGTGGACAGCTACCACGTCTCGCCGCAGGACGACCGCGTGCTGTTCAGCGCCGGCGTGTTCCAGGCCTGCGCCTCCGACCTGGCCTGCACCGAAAAGAAGCTGAAGGACGTGGCCAGCGCCAAGGCCAGCGGCAAGGTCTTCGATTCGCTGTTCGTGCGCCATTGGGACACCTGGAACGACGGCCGCCGCAACACCCTGTTCGTGGCCCCGCTGCCGGTTGCCAAGGGTGGCCCGGTGAAGGGCGCCTCGGCACTGAGCGCCACCATTGATGGCGACGCGCCGTCCAAGCCGTTCGGCGGCAATGATGATTTCACCTGGTCGCCCGATGGCAGCAGCGTGGTCGCCAGCATCCGCGTGGCCGGCAAGCAGGAACCGTGGTCGACCAACTTCGACCTGTACCGCTTCGATGCCGCCGGTAAGCAGGCGCCGGTGAACCTGACCGCGTCGAACCCGGCCTGGGATGCCGGCCCGGTGTTCAGCGCCGACGGCAAGACCCTGTTCTACCGCGCCATGAAGCGCCCGGGCTTCGAAGCCGACCGCTTCGGCCTGATGGCGATGGACCTGGCCAGCGGCAAGACCCGCGAAATCGCCCCGCAGTGGGACCGCTCGGCCGGTGAGATCACCCTGTCCGCCGATGGCGCCAGCATCTTCACCACCACCGACGACCTGGGTGAGCACCCGCTGTTCCAGATCGACGTGGCCAGCGGCAAGGCCACCAAGGTCATCGGCGATGGCACCGTGTCTTCGGTCAGCGTGGCCGGCAACAGCGTGGCTATCACCCGCAACAGCCTGAAGAGCAACGACCAGGTGCTGGTCGGCCTGCTGCCGGCCGCCGGCGAAACCATGGGCCCGCTGCGCGCGCTGACCCCGGCGGCCGGTGAAGTGCTGAAGGACGTCAGCTTCGGCGATTACGAACAGTTCGAGTTCAAGGGCTGGAACAACGACACCGTGCACGGCTACGTGGTCAAGCCGCACAACTACCAGGAAGGCAAGTCCTACCCGGTCGCGTTCCTGATCCACGGCGGCCCGCAGGGCAGCTTCGGCAACGGCTGGAGCTACCGCTGGAACCCGCAGACCTACACCGGCCAGGGCTACGCGGTGGTCATGATCGACTTCCACGGTTCCACCGGCTACGGCCAGGCCTTCACCGATGCGATCAGCCAGCACTGGGGCGACCGCCCGCTGGAAGATCTGCAGAAGGGCTGGGACGCGGCGCTGAAGAAGTATTCCTTCCTCAACGGTGACAAGGCCTGTGCGCTGGGCGCCAGCTACGGCGGCTTCATGGTCAACTGGATCGCCGGCAACTGGAACGGCCCGTTCAAGTGCCTGGTGAACCACGATGGTGTGTTCGACCAGCGCATGATGGGCTATGCCACCGAAGAACTGTGGTTCACCGAATGGGAGCAGGGCGGTACCCCGTACCAGAAGGCGGCCAACTACGAGAAGTTCAACCCGGTCAACCACGTGGCTGACTGGAAGAAGCCGATCCTGGTCATCCACGGCCAGCAGGACTTCCGCATTCCGGTCGAACAGGGCCTGGCCGCGTTCACCGCCGCCCAGCGCCAGGGCATCGAATCGAAGTTCTTGTACTTCCCCGACGAGAACCACTGGGTGCTGAAGCCGGCCAACAGCATCCTGTGGCATGACACCGTCAACGCCTGGCTGAAGCAGCACATCGGCGAATAAGCCGCTGCAGCGCCAAGGGGTCGGAGCCCATCCGCAGCGCGGATGGGATCCGACCCGATCCATCGACTGTTCCTGGGGTCAGGGCCCTTTCGCATTGCGAAAGAGACCCGACCCCGCACCCAGAGCGCCTGCATGATCCAGAACGACATCGTCGTCTTCGGTTTGATCGCCGCTACCCTCGGCGCCGTGTTCTGGACCGCTTCGCGCGAGCAGGGCCTATGGAAGCGCTTCTACACCTTCGTGCCGGCGCTGCTGCTGTGCTATCTGCTGCCGGGCATCTACAACACCGTCGGCCTGATCGACGGGCAGAACACCAAGCTGTACAACCCGGTGGCGCGCGACATCCTGCTGCCGGCGGCGCTGATCCTGCTCACCCTGGCGGTGGACATCAAGGGCATCCTGCGGTTGGGCCCGAAGCTGGTGCTGATGTACCTGGGCGCCTCGGCCAGCATCATGCTGGGCGCGGTGGTGGCTTTCCTGGTGATGCGCGCGATCCATCCCGATACGATGGCCGGCGATACCTGGGCCGGCATGGCCGCGTTGGCGGGCAGCTGGATTGGCGGCGGCGCCAACATGCTGGCCATGCGCGAAGTCTTCGACGTCAACGCCACCACCTTCGGCCAGTTCGCGGTGGTCGATGTAGGCGTGGGTTATGTGTGGATGGCCGCGCTGATCTTCCTGGCCGGGCGCGCGGCGAAGATCGATGCGCGCAGCGGCGCCGATACCTCGGCCATCGATGAATTGAAGGAGCGTATCGCACGCTTCCAGGCCGAGCACGAGCGCATTCCCAGCCTGACCGACCTGATGCTGATCGTGGCGGTGGCGTTCGGTGGCGTGGGCCTGGCCCATGCCATCGGCGCGCCGTTGGCAGCCTGGTTCAAGGCCAACGTCAGCTGGGCCGCGCAGTTCAGCCTGGATGCGCCGTTCGTGTGGGTGGTGGTGCTGTCCACCACGCTGGGCCTGGGGCTCAGCTTCACCCGTGCGCGCACGCTGGAAGGCGCCGGCGCCTCGCGGCTGGGTTCGCTGCTGCTGTACTTCCTGATTGCCTGCATCGGCATGCAGATGGACCTGCTGGCGTTGCTGGACCGGCCGTGGCTGTTCCTGCTGGGGCTGATCTGGATCGCCGTGCACATCGGCCTGCTGTGGTGCCTGGGCAAGCTGCTGAAGGTGCCGTTCTTCTACTTCGCCATCGGTTCGCAGTCGAACATCGGCGGCCCGGCCTCGGCACCGGTGGTGGCCGCCGCGTTCCATCCGGCACTGGCGCCGGTGGGCGTGCTGCTGGGCACGATGGGGTATGCCACCGGCACCTATCTGGCCTATGTGGTCGGCATCACCCTGCGCGCGCTGGCCACGTAGCAGATCCACGCCATGCGTGGAGGGTGCGGACCAAGGTCCGCACCTACCAACGGCGCCGGGGATCTGACCCCGGTTCACGGCGGTTACGCCACCGGCAACCCGCGTTCGATCAACCACGCCTTCGCGTCTTCGGCGTCCTGTTCGAACCATGCCTGGGTGGACCCCAACCGGTACGTATACCCCCACGCATCCATGTCAGCCATCAGCCGCGCGCTGCCCACGCCGGGCAGCTGCCCGGCCAGCACGATCTGCAGGTAGCAGGTGGCATCTTCCTCGGGCACCGAATCGGTGGCGTCGGTGTGCACCTGCGCACGCCGTTCCGGCGGCAGCACGATCAGGTGGCAGGCTTCGTGCAGCATCGAGTGCACCGGCGTGTCGTCACGCACGTAGACGTTGCTGGCGATGATGCCGGCCTCGGGTTCACCCCAGTAGCTGCCAGGAATGGCTTCGCCGGCGGGCACGTGGTGCAGCCGCAGGCCATGCGCGGACAGCAGCTGCTGCGCATCGGCGAAGGCGATGTCGCCAACGCGGGTCACGTTCGGTTCGGGTGTAGTGTGGGTCATGCGGGGTCACACAGCCCCGCCCATGCAGGCACGGGCGGGGCACGGGGTCAGGGCTTGTCCGGGCCTTCAGGCAGCGCCACGGAAATATCCAGCACGTCGTGCTGGCCATCCTTCACCAGGTCGACCTTCACCGCATCGACGTCGATGTTCACGTACTTCTTGATCACTTCCAGCAGCTCGCGCTGCAGCAGCGGCAGGTAGTCCGGGCCACCGCGGTGGCTGCGTTCCTGCGCGATGATGATCTGCAGGCGGTTCTTGGCGGTTTCGGCGGTGGTCTTCTTCGCTTTGAGGAAATCAAACAGGCCCATGCTTACCCTCCGAACAGCTTGCTGAAGAAGCCCTTCTTCTCGACGCTGGTGAAGCGCATCGGGCGTTCTTCGCCCAGGATGCGCGCGACGGCATCGTCGTAGGCCTGGCCAGCGGCGGATTCGACATCCAGGATCACCGGTTCACCCTTGTTGGATGCGTTGAGCACGTCGCCCGATTCGGGGATCACGCCAATGGCCTTCAGGCCCAGCACTTCTTCCACGTCGGCAATGCTGAGCATTTCGCCACTTTCCACGCGCACCGGGGTGTAGCGGGTCAGCAGCAGGAAGGCCGGCACGTTCTGGCCCGATTCGGCCTTGTGGGTCTTCGAATCCAGCAGGCCGATGATGCGGTCGGAGTCGCGCACCGAGGACACTTCCGGGTTCACCACCACCACCGCGCGGTCGGCGAAGTACATGGCCAGGAACGCGCCCTTTTCGATGCCTGCCGGCGAATCGCAGATGATGTAGTCGAAGCCGTCGGCGGCCAGGTCCTTCAGCACCTTGCCCACGCCTTCCTGGGTCAGCGCATCCTTGTCGCGGGTCTGCGAAGCGGCCAGCACGTACAGGTTGTCAAAGCGCTTGTCCTTGATCAGGGCCTGCTTCAGGGTGGCTTCGCCGTGCACGACGTTCACGAAGTCGTACACCACGCGGCGTTCGCAACCCATGATCAGGTCGAGGTTGCGCAGGCCGACGTCGAAGTCGATCACGGCCACCTTCTTGCCGCGCCGTGCCAGGCCGCAGGCCAGGCTCGCGCTGGAAGTGGTCTTGCCGACGCCGCCCTTGCCGGAGGTGACTACGATGATTTCAGCCAAAGGACTTCTCCTGATGATTCTGTTTGGGTGCTGCGTCAGTCCAGCGCAGCGATCTTGATCTGGTCCTGTTCCAGCCACACCTGCACGGCCTTGCCGCGCAGGTTGTCCGGCACATCGTCCAGTACCTTGTAATGGCCCGCAATGGCGACCAGTTCTGCATGGAAATCGCGGCAGAAGATGCGTGCCGCGGTGTTGCCCTGGGCCCCTGCCAGCGCGCGGCCGCGCAGGGTGCCGTAGATATGGATGCTGCCGTCGGCGATCACCTCGGCGCCTGCGCCGACGGTGGCCATGACGGTCAGATCGCAGTTTTCCGCGTACAGCTGCTGGCCCGAACGCACGTTGCCCAGCTGCATGCGGCCCGGCTGCGGCGCGGCGGCGTCGGCGGCCTTGCCCACCGGCGTGGCCGGGGCGGGCTTGGCTTCGGCCTTGGCCGCGCGGCGCGGTTCGGCCGGCGGCGGCGGCGGGGCCGGTTCGGCCTCGGCGCGTTCGTACTGGGCGCGGAACTTGGCCAGCAGCGGCAGGCCCAGCTGCTGCGACAGCAGATCGATGGCCGTAGTGCCGTAGGCCAGCGCCACCGGCAGCACGCCGGCGCTGCGCAGGCCATCCACCAGCGCCTGCGCGGTGGCCACGTCCGGCACCTGGCTCAGGCCGCCGAAATCGAGGATGACCGCGGCGCGGCCGAACAGCTTCGGCGCACGGGTCACCCGCTCCTGCATTTCCTGCACGAGGCGTTCGACATCAAGGGTACGGATGCGCAGGTTGGCAATGCCCACCTGGCCGATCTTCAGTTCACCGGCCTGTTCGTAATCAAAATTCACCGCCACGCTCAGGTCCCCGTCGGCCGCTGTGCCTGCGCCGGCAGCTGCCGGTCGCGCGCCCACGCTACATCGGGCAGCTTGCCGCCGTAGGTGTCCTGCACCCAGGGGTAGCTGCACAGTTCCTTGGCCAGCATGCTGGCGCGCACATCCACGTGCGGCATGGTGTTCTGGCCCAGCTCGCGGAAGCCGAAGCTGCCGTGGAAGAGCAGGGCGGCATCGGCGCCGTGGTCCAGGAACACTTCGCAGGTCATCTGCGGGTAGCGCAGTTCGGCAAAGCTCTGCGCATCGGCATAGAACGCACGGCCGACGCCACCGCCGCGGCGGCGGCTGGCGACCACGATGCGGTCGATATAGAAGAAGGGGGTGTCCAGCTGCTGCTTGAACCAGGCGAAATTGCTGCTGTCGTGCTGGCTGTCGCTGCCGAAGCCGATCAGGAAGCCGGCCAGGTTGCCGTCGCGCTCGGCGACGCGGAAATATTCAGCGGTTTCGTAGAACAGGTGCAGCCGGGCCGCATCCAGCGGAAGGATGGCCAGGCCAGCATTGTTGTTCAACGCCAGGACGGAATCGAGCTCGTGCTCGCGCACGTCGCGGATGACAATCGACATTGTGACTCCGTGGGGTAACGCGGTTGGTCCTGCGAACGGACCCTGCGCACGATTATTGCATGCCCGGGGTGGGCTGCGGCATGAACAGGGGGCAGGGGCAAGCATGACTTTATGCCCTTGGGGCAGACCGCGCACAGGCTACGATGGGCCATGCTGGCCCGACTGAACCACAATGCGATGCTGCGCTACTCCGGGTTGTTCACCTGGGGCACCGTTGGCCTATGGCTGGCGATCTACCTGATCGATCCGGTCTCGCTCACCCTGGAAAGCCTGGATGGCGAAGCCGGCTACCGGGTCATTCCGTGGGCCTCGGCCTACCTGGCCTTCGGCGTGGTGTACTGGGGCCTGACCCGCGACTTGGGCGAAAGTGGCCCCGGCTTCTTCGACCACGCCGCGCTGATCCTGCTCACCGCCTGCGCCATCGGCGTCAGCTATTTCTCCGGCACCGCGCTGGGCAGCATCCTGCTGATGGTGGTGGCCGGGCTGCTGCCCTGGCTGCTGGGCCCGCGCATCGGCGTGGTCTGGCTGGTGGCCAGCAACCTGGCCGTGCTGCCGGTCTACATCAAGCCGCTGGGCTTCCCGCCGGTCATCGCCGTGCTGCAGGCGATGGGCTACATGGGCTTTTCCAGCTTCGTGTTCGTCATCGCGCTGGTGGCGCGGCGCCAGGCCGAAGCGCGCGACGAGCAGCGCCGCCTGAATGCTGAACTGCGCGCCACCCGCGCCCTGCTGGCCGAAAGCGCGCGGGTGAACGAACGCACGCGCATTTCCCGCGAGCTGCACGACGTGCTGGGCCACCAGTTGACCGCGCTCACCCTGAACCTGGAGGTGGCCGGCCACCTGGCCGAGGGCAAGGCGCTGGAACATGTGAAGCGCTCGCACACCCTGGCCAAGCTGCTGCTGGGCAACGTGCGCGAAGTGGTCAGCCAGCTGCGCGAGACCGGTGCGATCGACCTGGCCGCCGCGCTGCGCCCGTTGACCGAGAACGTGCCCTCGCTGGACATCCAGCTGGAGGTGGAGGAGCCGCTGAACGTGGAGGACCCGCAGCGGGCCCACGTGCTGCTGCGCTGCACCCAGGAAATCATCACCAACACGGTGCGCCACGCCCATGCCCGCCACCTGTGGATCCGGGTCTACCGCGAAGTGCCGGGGCAGGTGGTGGTGGAGGCCCGCGACGACGGCGTCGGCGCGGAAATGGTCAATGCAGGCAATGGCTTGCGCGGCATGCGCGAGCGCCTGCAACAATGTGGGGGCCAGCTGCAGGTGGAGACCCGCCCTGGCGACGGCTTCCGCCTGCGTGCCACGGTACCGGCCACGGTGCTGGCCGCACTTACCCAGGTTCCTGAAGGAGTACGGTGATGATTCGCGTCTGCCTGGTCGATGACCAAACCCTGGTGCGGCAGGGAATCCGCTCCCTGCTGGCGCTCGACGATGGCATTGAAGTGGTGGCCGAGGCGGCCGACGGCCGGCAGGCGGTCGAGCTGGTGCCGCAGGTGCGCCCGGACGTGGTGCTGATGGACATGCGCATGCCGGTGATGTCCGGCCTGGAAGCCCTGCAGGTGCTGTCGCGGCAGGAACAGCTGCCGCCGACCATCATCCTGACCACCTTCGACGATGACCAGTTGGTGCTGGCCGGGCTGAAGGCCGGCGCCAAGGGCTATCTGCTGAAGGATGTGACCCTGGAACAGCTGGTGGGGGCCATCCGTACTGTGGCCGACGGCGGCTCGCTTGTGCAGCCGGCGGTGACCCAGCGCCTGCTGTCCGGGCTGGAGCACATGCGCAACGATTTCGTCAGCCTGGACCGGCCGGACCCGCTCACCGACCGTGAGACGGAGATCCTGCGGCTGATGGCCAGCGGCTTCTCCAACAAGGAAATCGCCAATTCGCTGGGCGTGGCCGAGGGCACCATCAAGAACCACGTCTCGAACATCCTGTCCAAGCTGGGCGTGCGCGACCGCACCCGCGCGGTGCTGAAGGCGTTCGAACTCCAGTTGGTTTGATTAAAATCCTTTCAGGACAAGGGCTTGGGTCGTGTTTTCAGGCCCGGGGCGGGGTGCCCCCCTACTTGCCGGGGCCCCAGATGCGTTACCCTTCAAAATCTTTGTCCATACAAATACGCAGCCGGCACGGAAACCGGTGCGCCAATCCGATAAACAATGCCTGCGAAGCCTGCTAGGATTGGCGCTTCGCTTCAATCAACCCGGCCGTGGGATCGGCCCCGGAGACTCTCTGAATGACCCGTATTATCGAGTTCCTGATCGCCTTGGGGATCGTGGCTGGCCTGTTCGTCATCATTGGCGTATGTCTGCCGGGCGAGCGTCACATCACCGAAAGCATCGAGACCAACCGCAAGATGACGATCGTGTACGACACGGTCAACAGCCTGCGCCGCTTCAAGGACTGGAACCCGCTGGTACTGCGCGATCCCGCCGTTGACCTGAAGCTGTCCGGCCCGGCCTCGGGCGTGGGTGCCACCCTCGATTTCGCCTCCAAGGACCTGGGTAACGGTTCCTGGAAGATCACCGAATCGGAAGAAAACAAGCGCGTTGTGATCGCCGTCGAAGACCCGACCAAGGGCCACGACAAGGTCACCACCTTCACCCTGGAGCCGACCGGCAAGGGCGGTCGTAACGTCAAGATCACCCAGGATTACTCGGTGAAGTACGGCTTCGACCTGTTCGGCCGTTACGCCGGCCTGTATGTCAGCCGCCAGATCGGCGACGACATCAAGATGGGTCTGTCGCGCATGGCCAACATGCTGGCCACCGTGCCGAACGTTGACTACCGCACCGCCGAAGCCCCGCTGACCGATCTGGCCATCGTGGACGTGCCGGCCGAAGACCTGCTGGTCGTCAATGCCGGTAACGTCGATCGCGGCCAGGACACCATCACCAAGTCCATCAAGGACAACCAGGAATGGATCAAGCGCGTGATGGAGGCCAATGGCCTGGAAGCCGCCGGCCCGTTCCGCGTCATCACCACCGATTTCGGTGCTGAGAAGTACGCCTTCGACATCGCCCAGCCGGTGAAGAAGAAGGGCGCTGAAGGCGCGGCTGCCGAAGAACTGTCCGTCAAGATCGACGGCGGCGCTCCGGTGAAGTACGTCCGTGTTGCCCCGCACCGTTCGGCCCACGCGGCCTACACCGGCCACATGGCTGGCCTGGACATCGCCCGCAACGCACTGCGTGCCTGGGCCGTGACCAACGGTTCGGAAGTGGTCGATCGTCCGTACGAGTCCTGGAAGGATGGCGTGGACAAGTCGTTCACCCCGGAAGGTACCTACGACATCTACTGGGCCGTCAAGTAAGCCTCGGCTGACCCATGTAGTGTTGGACACGAAAACGCGCCGCTTCCTGCGGCGCGTTTTTTTTCATCTGTGCCCCGTGGTCGGGGCCCTGCGCAAGGAAAGAGCATGTTCACTGCCGAACGTCGTGCGCGTAAACCTTCACTGCTGGCCTGCCTGGGCGCATTGCTTGCGGCAGCATCAATCGGCCTGTCGGCCTATGCCGCCCACGGCGTAGCCGATCCGCTGGCGCAGCAGCACCTGAACATGGCGGCGCTGTACGCCTTCGCCCACGGCGCGGTGCTGCTGGCGCTGGGCCCGCGCGCGCAGGGCGCGATCGCGCACCTGGGCCTGTACCTGCTGCTGCTGGGCGTGCTGCTGTTTTCCGGCAGCCTGGTGGGTGGCGCGCTGTGGCAGTGGCCGACCCGGCTGGCGCCGGTGGGCGGCACCACCTTGATGGCCGCCTGGGTGCTGCTGGCGATCAACGCGCTGCGCCGCTGAGGTAGCGCCGGCCGCGCGCCTCTGTAGAGTCGAGCCATGCTCGACTTCGAAGAGCGCATTTGTAGAGTCGAGCCATGCTCGACTTCGGCAAAACCAGCCGAGCATGGCTCGGCTCTACCGGAAATGCGCAGCCGAGCATGGCTCGGCTCTACCTCAGTCGTTGGCCGGTGCCCAGCACCAGTGCCACGGTTCGTAGACGATGCCATGCGGGTTGTCGCGCGGGTAGCTCAACCGGAACCCGTGGCCACCGGCGTGCGCCTGCAGCCAGGCAAACGCTTCGGTTGCTTCAAAGGTTTCTTCCGCAGGCGAATCGCCCGGCGTGCCGATATCCAGCGCATCGCCGCGGTGGTGTTCGCTGAAGCCCGGCGCGGCGTTGACCTTCAGGATTTCGGCCACGCTCAGCCCGCGCGCGCGCTTGCGTTCGAAAATACCCAGCTGGTACGCGTGGCTGCGGAAACCAGAAATCGCATCCAGGGCCACGCCGTCGCGCGCGGCGTGCAGGCGCATGCGGCGCCAGCCCTGCGCGGCGGCGCGGCGCAGCCACAGCGGGCGGTCGAAACGGTCGCGTCCGGCGAAGTGCAGCAGGCAGGGCTCGGCTTCCAGCGGCAAGCCGCTGTCCTGCGCATAGGCATCTGCATCCAGGCCCAGCTGCTGCAGGCGCTGCTGCAGGCCCGCCAGCGGCAGCCAGTGGTCTTGCAGCGTTGCGGCGAAGGGGCGGGCGCGGGCCTGTTCCAGCAGCGCCAGCGCCGCTTCCACGCCGGGCTCGCGCGGCAGCCGTGGTACCAGGGAGTGCACACCGTGGTCCAGCACCACGGCCAGGTAGCGGCCATCCTGCTTGCGCCGCAGCACCCACTGCGCGCGGGCCAGCAGGCGTGCATCCAGGTTGCTGCGCGCGCGCAGCAGGGCGGCCGGCCACAGCTCCACGGCCTCGGTGTTGATCAGCAGGGGGGCGCGACGGTGCATGCCCGCAGCTTACTGCCGTGGCGCGGTGGCGGCCACCTTCTGCAGCGCGTCCAGCAGCGCCTGCGGCCGCTCCAGGCTGAGCAGCAGGGTGCTGCCGCCGCGCACCGGAATCACCAGCGTGCGCTGGCGGTCGGTCACCAGGGCAAACCCCTTGTTGCCGCCCTGCAGGCGGAAGTGGCCCGAATAGAAGCCCGGCATCGAATAGCCATTGGTCTTGTAGCGCAGGCCGTAGCGACGGTCGCGGCCCAGGTCCACCACCTCGGCCTGCTCCAGCTGCAGCTGCGCCACCGGGGTGCGGCGCCGGTACAGCGTGGAGCGCACGTCCAGCACACTGCCATCGATCACCACCCGGCGGCGGAAGAACGCCATGCCCAGGCCCACGCCGATCAGCACCAGCACGACCAGGCTCCATGCCGCGCTGCCCCACAGGCGGAAGAACGGCGGCGCCAGGGTGATCTCCATCCACGGCGCAGCGGCCGGCGCGTGCTTCAGTTCGGCCCACACGCACAGCGCGAACACGATCAGCAGCGGCAGCAGGATCCACAGCACGCGCAGTGGCGAACTCTCGGCAACATCGAACGAACGCGGGTCGCTGCCACTCATTGCGGTGCTCCCTTGCGCGGCGCGCATGGTCAGACTTCCTTCTTGAAGACCAGCATGGCCGGGCGCATCGGCGCGGGAATGATCACGTTCACCAGTTCCCAGCCCAGCAGCCCCTGCCGGGTCAGTTCGTTCTGGATGTCCTCGGCCTTCAGCACGCCCATCAGCGATGTCTTCACTTCAATGGTCTGGTAGCTCCAGCGCTTGCTCATTCCTTGTCCTCGGGTGATGGCGTGGGTTTTGGCAGGCGCCCTGCCTTGCGCAGGGCGTCGCGCAGCACGTATTCGATCTGGGCATTCAAGCTGCGCAGCTCGTCGTCAGCCCAGCGTTGCGCCGCAGCCAGCACGTCGGCGTTGATGCGCAGCGGATAGGCTTTCTTCTCACTCATGCGAACTCCTGGCGGGGCGCGGTGGCGCCCCGTTGCGAGGGTGGCTCAGTACAGCGAACCGGCGTTGACGATCGGCTGGGTGCCGCGGTCCGAGCACAGCACCGTCAGCAGGTTGCTGACCATGTGCGCCTTGCGTTCCTCGTCCAGCTGCACCACGCCGTTCTTCTGCAGTTCGGCCAGGGCCATTTCCACCATGCCCACTGCACCGGCCACGATGCGCGTGCGCGCGGCGATCACCGCATTGGCCTGCTGGCGCTGCAGCATGGCCTGGGCGATTTCGGCGGCGTAGGCCAGGTGGCTGATGCGTGCATCCAGCACCTGCACGCCGGCGTCGGCCAGGCGTTCGGCCAGTTCGTTCTTCAGGTGCTGGGAAATCTCGCTGGCGTGGCTGCGCAGGGCCAGCTGGCCGTCCTCGTGCTGGTCGTAGGGATAGCTGGTGGCCATCGCGCGCAGCGCCGATTCGGACTGGATATGCACGAAGCTTTCGTAGTCATCCACGTTGTAGACCGCTTCGGAGGCATCGACCACCTGCCAGACGATCACCGCGGCAATCTCGATCGGGCTGCCATCAAGCTCGTTCACCTTCAGCTTGCCGCTTTCGAAGTTGCGCACGCGCTGGCTGACCCGGCGCTTGGAATAGAAGGGGTTGTTCCAGCGCAGGCCGTTGTCCTTCACCGTGCCCACGTACTTGCCGAACAGGCTCAGCACCGCCGCCTGGTTGGGCTGCACCGTGTACAGGCCGGCCAGCACCAGCACCGCGGCGACGACCAACAGCAAGCCGGCCAGCATCATCAGCAGGTTCGGTGCGCCGGTGCTGGCTTTGGCTGCCACCCCCAGCACGAACAGCGCGCCACCGGCCAGCGCGGCCAGCAGCGAGACGGCCAGCGTGCCCAGACCGTTGAGGGAGGAAAGCGACTTCTCTTTCATGGCAGTACGTCCTTGAGGGTTCGAATGAACGATATCAAATTGATATCACATCGCAAGTGCCGTTCGTCGGCCGACCCGGCCGGACCGGCTAGAATGCCCACCCGCCTTCACATCGCTGCTGGAACCCTCATGGCCAAGCTTGGAACCCCGCTGTCCCCCTCCGCCACCCGTGTGCTGCTGCTGGGCTCGGGCGAACTTGGCAAGGAAGTGGCCATTGAACTGCAGCGCCTGGGCGTGGAAGTGATTGCCGCCGACCGTTATGCCGATGCCCCGGCCATGCAGGTGGCGCACCGTTCGCACGTGATCGACATGCTCGACGCCATGGCCCTGCGCGCGCTGATCGCCCAGGAACAGCCGCACCTGGTGGTGCCGGAAATCGAGGCGATCCACACCGAAACCCTGGTGCAGCTGGAACAGGAACAGGGCCTGCGGGTGATTCCGACCGCGCGCGCCGCGCGCCTGACCATGGACCGCGAAGGCATCCGCCGCCTGGCCGCCGAAACCCTGGGCCTGCCGACCTCGCCGTACCGCTTCGTGGACACCGAAGCCGAATACCGTGCTGCGGTGGCCGCCATCGGCCTGCCGTGCGTGGTTAAGCCGGTCATGTCCTCTTCGGGCAAGGGCCAGAGCACCCTGCGCAGCGAGGCCGACATCGCCCCGGCCTGGGACTATGCGCAGACCGGCGGCCGTGCCGGTGCCGGCCGCTGCATCGTCGAAGGCTTCATCGACTTCGATTACGAGATCACCCTGCTGACCGTGCGCCACGCCGGCGGCACCTCGTTCTGCGCGCCGATCGGCCACCTGCAGAAGGACGGCGATTACCGCGAAAGCTGGCAGCCGCAGCCGATGACGGACAAGGCCCTGGCGCGTGCCGAGGAGATCTCGCGCGCAATCACCGATGATCTGGGCGGCTGGGGCCTGTTCGGCGTGGAGCTGTTCGTGAAGGGCGACGAGGTGTGGTTCAGCGAAGTGTCGCCGCGCCCGCACGATACCGGTCTGGTCACCCTGGTATCGCAGGAACTGAGTGAGTTCGCGCTGCATGCGCGCGCGATCCTGGGCCTGCCGATTCCGGTCATCCGCCAGAGCGGCCCGTCGGCTTCGTGCGCGCTGCTGGCCCATGGCGAAGGCGTGCCGTACTTCAACAACGTGGCCGCCGCGCTGCAGGTGCCCGATACCGCCGTGCGCCTGTTCGGCAAGCCCAGCGTGCATGGCCATCGTCGCGTAGGCGTGACCCTGGCGCGTGCGGAAACCATCGATGAGGCACGTGCGGTCGCGCGCGATGCCGCCGATGCCATCGGCGTGGAACTGCGCCCGTAAGAAGGTAGCGCCGGGCCATGCCCGGCGGCTTGCAGCGTGCTGCCGTCAGCGTCTACGCCACGGCAGCACGGTCACGTGGATCATGGCCACCGGCCACAGCACCGATCCATACATCCACCACGTGCCGAAGCGGTCGGCATAGCCCTTCCAGCACGCCACGGCTGCCGGCAGCAGGCCGATCAGCACCATGGGCAGGAAGTCCAGCGCCTTGCCTTGTTTGGTGACGAACAGCAGTGCGATCACCACCGCAACGCCGGCGATGATCAGCAGGTTCTTCTTCAACATCAGCAGTCCTTGCCCGGGTCTTTGGCGACTCTAGCAAAGGGCTTTGGCAGCCGGTAGCGCCGGGCCATGCCCGGCGGATTTCCATGCGGCGCGATGCGAACCGAAAAAGGCCGCCGGGCATGGCCCGGCGCTACCGGGGTTACTTCACGTCCACCCACACCAGGTGGTGGTCGCTGCCGTCGGCAATCTTCGCTTCGCGGCTTTCATTGGCCGGCCAGAACACGCCGCTGCCCACGTATTGGAAACCGGTGGAGGGCAGCACGTAGTCCAGGCGCATGGTGCCCGACTTCGGGCCGAAATCGCCGGTGGCGTGGAACGGTGCGCCCTTGCGCACGATGCCCTTGGCCGCATAGGCCAGGCTGGTCTGTTCGGCACCCACGCTGCGCGGGGTGGGGTAGCGCAGCACGCGCGGGTTCTCGATCAGGTTGACGATGGCATCGTGGCGGCCGTCGCCATCGACCGGATCGTTGTTCAGATCGCCGAAGATCACAAAGCGCGCGTCCTGGGCCAGGCCGCCGCACTTGCCCTGGTCATCGCACAGCCAGGGCTTGTCGCCGGCCGACAGGTACTCCTGCCACAGCCGCAGTTCGTCGTGGTTGCGCGCGGCATTGCGCTTTTCCGGGCCGTCGAACACCGGCGGGGTCGGGTGCGAAACCAGCGCATGCACCACGCCGGTCGGGGTCTGCACCGGCACGTCCCAATGCGACTTCGAGGACAGGCGCAGCTGCGACCACACGGCATCGCTGTAGAAGCTCTTGCCGGTGCGCGGGTCGACCGGACGGATCGCGCCGGGCATCGTGCTCCACTTCAGCAGCTGGAAGCTGCGCACCTTGGCCTCGTCGATCGGGTAGCGCGACAGCACCAGCATGCCGTACTGGCCCGGGTGCAGGCCGTAGCCCCAGGCATCGTTGCCGCGGCTGCGGCCTTCGCCACCCACCGTGCCGTTGCCGTCCAGGTCCAGGCCGCTGGGCACGCCGGTGTTGACCGGGGCCAGGTAACGGTAGGCGAAGTGCAGCGGCTTGCCGCCGCCGGGCTGGGCCACTTCCAGGTAGCGCTGCTGGAACAGATCGGCGGCGCGGTGCGCATCGTCGAAGTCGAATTCGTTCAGCAGCACCAGGTCCGGCCGCACCTGCTGCAGCACGGCGGCGATCTTGCGGGCGTGTTCGCTGTCGCCTTCCAGTTCCTTGATCAGGCCGCCGGCATCGTCCGAATACAGCGAGGTGTTGTAGGTGGCCAGGCGCAGCGTTGCAGACGGCGTTTCGGTCATCGCGGGGGGCTTGGCGAAGGCGGGGGCGCTGGCGCCGCAGAGCAGGGCCAGGGCGAGGATCAGGGGATGGCGGCGGGTCATATTCATGGGCCGTATTGTGCACCCGGCCCGGTGTCAGCGGTTTGTCAGCGGCCGTCCAGTTCCTTGTCGAAATCGTGCCAGCGGCGGCCGTCGTAGGCCTCCAGCGGGCGGAACCGGCGCTTGTAGTCCATCTTCTGGTGCTCGCGTATCCAGTAGCCCAGGTACACATGGGGCAGGCCTTCGCGGCGGGCCCATTCGATCTGCTGCAGGATGGCGAAGGTGCCCAGCCCGCGCGCGGCGTGCGCGGGGTCGAAGAAGGTATAGACCGCCGACAGCCCGTGCTCGGTCACATCGGTCACCGCCACGCCCAGCAACTGGCTGGGCTGGCCGTCGTGGGCGGGAAGGCGCATTTCCATGAAGCGGGTATGCGACCAGGTGCCGATCAGGAACTGCTCGAACTCGTGCGGGCCATGGTCATCCATGCCGCCATTGGCATGCCGGTGTACCAGGTAGCGGTGGTACAGATCGAACAGGTCCTGGCGCGGCATGGCTGCGGTGATGCGCACTTCCAGATCGGCATTGCGCGCCGCGCAGCGGCGTTGGCTGCGGTCTGCGGCGAAGCGGGCCACCGGAATGCGCACGGCCACGCAGGCGTGGCACTGGGCGCAATGCGGGCGGTAGACCAGATCGCCACTGCGGCGGAAGCCCCAGCTCAGCGCCAGCGGGTACAGCCCACCCAGGCGGCGGTCCTGCGGATCGAGCACCAGATCGCGCGCCACCCGGTCCGGCCAGTACCCACACGGGTGCTCGCCGGTCTGGAACAGCCGCAGTTCGTCGTCTCTGTCGCCATGTATCGCCATGGGCACAGCATAGCCCCAGTGTGTCGCATCGGCCGCGACTGTCCGCCGGATGAACGGAACCGGGTGGCGCGTCAACCGACGCTCCGCACAGGCGTTGTTGTCCCCCGAGGGTGAACTGATCACCCCGACGCAACCCCTACCAGGAGTGACCCGATGATCCGTACCCCCCTGTTGCTGGCCCTGCTGCTGGGCACCTCCGCCACCGGTATCGCGCTGGCCGCCGACACCCCGGCCCCGCCGGCACCGCGCCCGGTGAAGCTGGACACCAACGGCGACGGCGTGATCGACCGCAGCGAAGCGGCGGCCAACCCGCGCCTGGCGGCGAAGTTCGACGAACTGGACAAGAACAAGGACGGCAAGCTGTCGCGTGATGAGCTGCCGCGCTGGAAGCATGGCCGTCGCGGTGGCCATGGCGGTCCCGATGCGTGGATGGCCAAGCTGGACGTGAACAAGGATGGCCGCATCAGCCGCGAGGAAGCCAAGGCCGATCCGCGCCTGGCCGCGCGCTTCGACCAGATGGACGTCAACAAGGATGGCTATCTGGACAAGGCCGACCGCGAGCTGCGTATGAAGCAGCATCGTGACGCCTGGTTCGCCGCGGCCGACACCAACAAGGACGGCCAGTTGAGCAAGGCCGAATTCGATGCGGCCAAGGGCCCGATGCACGGCGGCCCGCGCCCGGGTGGCCCGCGTGACGGCATGCCGCCGAAGCCGCAGCGCTAAATCAGCGCGTTCTGATCGACCACGACGCCGGCGCACTGCCGGCGTCGTGCGTTGCGGGCCTAGCGGCCGCCGGTATGGGCCACCGCATACAGCACCACGCCCAGCACCATGATGTTCATGGCGATGACGCCGGTACGCCCATACATCGATTCATACACCCAGTTGGTGCCGGTGCGCCCACGCCGCGCCGAATCGCGGGCGATCAGCGGCGCCATGATCCGCTGCAGCGGCCCCAGGCACTGGTAGTTCACCAGGCCCAAGCCGAGCACCAGCACCAGCAGATGCACCCAGGTCGGGGTCTGCAGCAGCACCACTGCCAGCACCGACAGGCAGCAGGCCATGGCGGTCCAGGTGTTCATGCGCACGAAGCGCCAGACCTGCGCGCGTTCGGCATCGGTCTTGGCGTAGGAAAGCAGGAAACGACCGCCCAGGTAGCTGCCGATCACGCCGCCGGCCACGCCACCGGCGAAGGCGCCCCAGGTGCTGGCCGGAATCATGTGCAGGTAGCCCAGCGCAGCGGTGACCGAGCCCATGGCGGTGCCGCCGGCCACGCTGGCCCCGCCCAGGCCCAGCTTGCTGCCACCCATGCCGACGCCGGCGCTCAGCAGGATCGCCGCGCTGGCGGTACCGGGGGCCGCCACCAGCACCATCGACACCACGGCCGTGGCGAACGCCGCACTGGGCGCGCTGCTGCGGGCGAATTCGCCGAAGCGCTGCAGCAGGCCGTCGCGCACCTGCCCACGCGCGCGCGACAGGCGCTTGCGCACGGCCGCATCGCTCAGCCCCAGCAGATCGGCCACCTGCTGCGAGCGTTGCCCTTCGCGGTAGTACAGCAGCAGCACTTCGCGGCTGTCGCTGGGCAGGGCGGAAATGATGTCTTCGGCAGCGATCTCTTCTTCCAGCCGCTGCAGCCGGTCGGGCGCGCCCGGGGTGGGGTCGGCGGCCATGCCCAGTGCCACTTCGGCGGCTTCGCCGGTGAGCGGCCGGCCACGCTGCGAGCGCAGCCAATCGCGGGCCAGGTTGCGGGTGATCTGCCGCAGCCAGGGCAGGAAACTGGTGCTGCTGCGCAGCTGGTGCAACTGCTGCCAGCCCTTCACGAACGCTTCCTGGGCGATGTCCTCGCTGGCCTGGCGGTCGCGGGTGATCGCCAGGGCGATGGCGGTGATGGTGTTCTGGCAGGCCAACACGATGCGGCCATAGGCGTGCTGGCAGCCGCCGGCAGCGGCGGGCAGCTCGCGTTCCAGGGTCTGGTCGATCGATGCGGCGAACGTCGTCATGGCGGCGGCTCCTGCAGGGATTGTGTCCCAAGACGCCGCCGCGCGCGAAGTGTGACCGCACGGGGCCCGATCACGCCGGGCATGGCCCGGCGCTACCGAACCTAGCTGGAGGGCTGGATGCGGACCCGCACTTCTTCCTCTTCCGGCGCGGCCTGCGGTGCCGGCTGCGGCTGGGCCTGCGGGGCCGGAGCCGGTGCCGGGGTGGCCGGGGCGGGCGCGCCACGGTGGCGCAGGCCGATCACCAGGGCCACGGCGGCAATCACCACCAGCAGGCCGATGCGGATGCGCCAGGCCCAGCCGCGGCCGCTGCCGCCTTCCTGCGGTGCGTCGCGGAAGGCGAATTCGGCGGTAGGGTGGTCGCGGCGGGTGGTGTCGAGCAGGCGTGCCTCGCGCAGGATGTCGCGCGCACGCGGCTGGTCGTCGGCGCGCACGATCCACACGGCGGGGTAGGCCTGGGCATTGCCCAGGTCGGTATAGCTGAACTGGCCACGGCGGCGGGTCTTGTACGACCGGCCGTTGGTCACCTTCACTTCAATGCCGTGGCTGCGCAGCAGCTCGGCCACGCCTTCCACGGTTTCCACGCGCTGGCTGCTGAAAATCTGACGCATCGTCTTACTCCTTGGCCGGCACGGCAGCAACTGCGGCCTGGTCGGGCACCACGCGGATCAGGCCTTCCTGTGCGGTGCTGGCCACCAGCACGCCATCGCGGGTGAAGAACTGGCCGCGCGCCAGCCCGCGCGAATCCTGCGCACTGGGGCTGTCCAGCGAATACAGCAGCCAGTCGTCGGCGCGGAACGGGCGGTGGAACCAGATGGCATGGTCCAGCGAAGCCATCTGCACGTGCGGGTGGTAGTAGCTGATGCCGTGCGGGAAGGTGGCCGTGCCCAGCAGGTGGAAATCGGAGGCATAGGCCAGCAGGGCCTGGTGCAGTTCCGGTGCATCGCCCACCGGTTCGCTCAGGCGCAGCCACACCTGGTGGTAGGGCGGGCGCTTGGGCGGGTTCAGTTCATCGCGCGGGTACACATGGCGGAACTCGAACGGGCCGCCGCGCGAGAGCCAGCGCTGCACCTTGATCGGCAGCCGCGCCAGCACTTCCGGCGGCAGCGGGCGGTTCGGTTCGATGTCTTCCGGCTGCGGCACTTCGGGCATCTTGTGCTGGTGCTCGGCACCCTGTTCGGCCTGCTGGAACGAGGCCGCGCAGAAGAAGATCACCTTGCCATGCTGGATGGCCGTGACCCGGCGTACCGAGAAGCTGCCGCCGTCGCGGGTGCGGTCCACGTCGTAGACGATGGGGTGGTCGATGTTGCCGGCGCGCAGGAAGTAGGCGTGCAGCGAATGCACGTGGCGGCCGTTGTCCACCGTGGCCTGGGCCGCAGCCAGCGCCTGGCCCAGCACCTGCCCACCGAACACGTACTTGGTGCCGATGTCGCGGCTCTGGCCGCGGAACAGGTTGTCCTCCAGCCGCTCCAGGGTGAGCAGGTCGATCAGCTCGGAGACGACGGGTTCGGGCGTGTCGTTCAAGGGGGGCGGCCACAGCAGTGAAGAAGGGACCGATTATACCGGTCAGGGGTCAGATCCCTTTCGCCTTGCGAAAGGGCTCTGACCCCGGGTCACGCAGTCGAGCAAGCTCGACTCTACTTACCCAGCCGGGCCACCAGCGCCTGCAGGGCGTTCTGCGCATCCGCCGCAAACCAGGCCTCCACGAAGCGGTCCAGCTGGATCAGGTCCGGGTGCAGGGCCTCGTGCAGCTCGGCGCGGGCAATGGCGCGGGTCAGCAGCATCGGCTGGCGCGGCTGCTTCAGCAGGTGCTGCAGCCAGGCGATGGCGCGGGCCACCACCAGATCGCCGTCGGCCAGCTCATCCACCAGGCCGATCTGCAGCGCCTGTTCGGCCGGCACCAGCGCACCGGTGCTCAACAGCATGGCCGAACGGTGCAGGCCCACGGCGCGGCGCAGCAGGCGCTGGATGCCTTCCGGCGCCACCAGGCCCACCTGTACCTCGTTCAGGCCAATGGCGTAGGGGCGGGCCGGATCGGTACTGCGCGCCATCACCCGGTAGTCGCAGCACAGGGCCAGCACGCAGCCACCGGCCGGGGCATGCCCGGTAATGGCCGCCACCACCGGAATGCGGCTTTCGGCCAGCGTGCGCACCGCGCCGAAGAAGGCATTCCAGCTGTCCAGCAGCTTGTGCTTGTCATCGCCATGGGACAGCAGGTGCGGCACGTCCATGCCGCCGGTGAAGATGCGCTCGCTGCCCGACAGCACGATGCCATGCGCGTCTTCGGCCATGGCCTGCTCGATGGCGTGGATCAACTGCCGGCACAGGTCGGTGTCCAGCGCATTGACCGGCGGCCGCGCCAGGCGCAGTTCGCGGATGGGGCCATGGTTGATCACCTCGATGAGCGTCGTCATGCTGCGGTCTCGTTGCGGACAGGAATCTGAGGCGATGATAACCAAACCATTCGTTGGCGTATTGTTGTGGCTGTGTGCGGGCGCAGCATCGGCGGCCGACTGCGTGACGATCGAACAGGGCTGGGCGCGGCTGCCGCCCACGCCGGCCATGGCCATGACCGCCGGCTATGGGGTGATCCACAACGGCTGTGCCACGCCGGTGGTGATCACCGGCGCTGGCAGCGCGCTGTTTGCCGATGTGTCGCTGCACGAAACCACCCTTGTCGATGGCGTCAGCCGCATGCGCGCGATCGAGCGCCTGCCATTGGCCCCCGGTGCGCGCGCCGAACTCAAGCCCGGTGGCCTGCACCTGATGCTGATGCAGGGCAAGGGCGCGCTGAAGGAAGGGCAGGCCGTGCCGCTGCAGCTGCAGCTGGACGGCGGGCGCGAAGCCAGCGCCACGCTGACCGTGCGCAAGACCGGCGGGTAACTGCCCGGCGTTGATGCCGCGCCGCCGGACTACGGAGGTGCCGGTATTGATTCCACGTGGCTGGAACGCGTGCGCCCGGTCGTAGAGTCGAGCTTGCTCGACTGCTCTCGCTTGAAGCAGTCGAGCAAGCTCGACTCTACAAAGGGCAGCAGTCGAGCATGCTCGACTCTACGAAGGGCAGCAGTCGAGCAAGCTCGACTCTACGAAGGGCAGTAGTCGAGCAAGCTCGACGCTACGAAATGCGGCGCCGGGTCATGCCCGGCGCGCGTTGAGCGGTCGGCTTACGACCAGTCGTACGAGAACAACACCGTGCGGCTCACCGGCTCGTACAGCATCACGATGGCATCGGCGCCGGTGGCACACCAGTTGTAGCCGGCCACCTCGGCCACGGCGAAGAATTTGTGGCCATCGCGGGTGATGATCACCGTTTCCGCATCCTCCGGCGCATCGGGGTCATCGGCCGCTTCGGTGAAGTCCAGCGCGAAGGCGGCGGGGATTTCTGCGGTCTCGGTCCAGTTGCCGAAACCGATCGGGCCGCCCAGCGAATCCAGGTAGTCCCGCTCGCTGGCTTCGCCCTTGCCAAAGCGCGAATAGCAGGCGAGGCGGCCGTTGGCGGCGTGGTAATCGCGGGCCTTGGCGTAGCTCTCGCGCATCTGCGCGATGTGTTCCTGGGCGTGCGTGTCCTGCACCTGGTCACCGATGAAATAGCCTTCGTTGCCGAGGAAGCGCATCTGGTTGTCGGCGGTCAGTTCGAAGGCGACCCAGTTGGTGCCGGTGAACGCGTTGTGGTGTTCTTCGGTGCTCTCGCCGATACAGCCGTCATACGGCTCGATCGGGCACAGCATGGTGGCCACCTGGCCGGCCAGTTCCGGGCGCAGCACACCCAGGTTGATGTTCAGCAGCGGCAGCAGGTGCTGGCCGAGCCAGGCCTGGTCGGCGGGGAACACGCCGGTGGGGAAGGGGACCATGCCGGGCAGCAGGTCGCGCAGTTCCGTGTGGTGGATCATTTCAGTCCTTTGAGTGGGAGAAAACGGGGGCGGCGCGTAACGTCGAGATTGCGCGACGTCGGTGAACCGTAGAGTCGAGCTTGCTCGACTGCTTCAGGGAAGAGCAGTCGAGCAAGCTCGACTCTACGAAGAGCAGCATCCGAGCGCGCCGGATAATGTGCAGTATCCGGTAGCGCCGGGCCATGCCCGGCGTCACGTGCAGCATCCGGCAGCGCCGGGCCATGCCCGGCGGGCGAAATGCCGACCAAGGTCGGCATCTACCAGAAGCGGATCAGCTCGATGCGCTGCGGATCGCGTCCGGCAGCGGGGCGCTCTTGCCGGTCTGGGTGTCCATCCACACCACCACCACGTTGCCGTCCGAATACAGCTTCGATTCGTCCTGCTGGTCCACGATGCGGTGGCCGATGGTCACGCTGCTGTTGCCCAGGCGCTCCACGAACAGTTCCACCAGAATGTCGTTGGGCCACACGATCGGCAGGCGGTAGTTCACGTTGGTGGCGGCCACCACCGGTGCGATGCGGTCGGTCATCGACACGCCATCCACGCCCAGCATCCAGCGCACGCGCGCTTCTTCCAGGTAGGAAATGTACTTGGCGTTGTTCACATGGCCCATGCTGTCCATGTCACGCCAGCGCACGCTGATCGGAATACGGGCCAGGATCTTGTGTTCGCTGCTCATCAGGCGTCCTTCTTCTTCTTGCTGGCAGTGGCGGTCTTGCTGGCCTTGCCGCTGCTCTTGGCGGCGGCGGCCTTCTTCGCCGGCGGTTCGGGCTTCACCTTGCGCGGCGGGCGCGCATCGGGCTTGTTGGCCACGGCCGCCGGTTGCTGCGGCCGCGCACGGGTGGACGGCAGCATGCGTTCCAGGAAGTGGCCGGTGTAGGACTGCGGGCAGGCCGCCACGTCTTCCGGCGTGCCGGTCACCAGGATGGTGCCGCCGCGGTGGCCACCTTCCGGGCCCAGATCCACGATCCAGTCGGCGGTCTTGATCACGTCCAGGTTGTGTTCGATCACCACCACCGTGTTGCCCTCGTCGCGCAACTTGTGCAGCACGCCCAGCAGCGCTTCGATATCGTGGAAGTGCAGGCCGGTGGTCGGCTCGTCCAGGATGTACAGGGTGCGCCCGGTATCGCGGCGCGACAGTTCCTTGGACAGCTTCACGCGCTGCGCTTCACCGCCGGACAGCGTGGTCGCGCTCTGGCCCAGCTTGATGTAGCTCAGGCCCACGTCCACCAGCGTTTCCAGCTTGCGCGCGATCGACGGCACCGGCTCGAACAGCTTCAAGGCATCTTCGACGGTCATTTCCAGCACGTCGTTGATGTTGTAGCCCTTGTAGACGATCTCCAGCGTTTCGCGGTTGTAGCGCTTGCCGTGGCAGACATCGCAGGGCACGTACACGTCCGGGAGGAAGTGCATTTCCACCTTGATCAGGCCATCACCCTGGCACGCCTCGCAGCGACCGCCGCGCACGTTGAAGCTGAAACGGCCCGGCGAATAGCCGCGCGCGCGTGCTTCGGGCACCTGGGCGAACAGTTCGCGCAGGGGGGTGAACAGACCGGTGTAGGTGGCCGGGTTCGAACGCGGGGTGCGGCCGATCGGCGACTGGTCGATGTCCACCACCTTGTCGAACAGGTCCAGGCCTTCGATTTCCTTGTACGGTGCCACGGCATGCGAGGCGCCGTTGATCTCGTTGGCGGCCAGCGAGAACAGGGTGTCGTTGATCAGGGTCGACTTGCCCGAGCCGGACACACCGGTCACGCAGGTCAGCAGGCCAGCCGGAATGGACAGGTCCACGCCCTTCAGGTTGTTGCCGCTGGCACCGCGCAGGTGCAGGGTGGTCTTCGGGTTGGGCGCGTGGCGGCGTGTCGGAATCTCGATCGCGCGCTTGCCCGACAGGTACTGGCCGGTCAGCGAACGCGGTGCGTCCAGGATGTCCTGCAGGGTGCCCTGGCCGACGATCTCGCCGCCATGCACGCCCGCACCCGGGCCGATATCCAGCACGTAGTCGGCCAGGCGGATGGCATCTTCATCGTGCTCGACCACGATCACCGTATTGCCCAGGTCGCGCAGGCGGGTGAGGGTGCCCAGCAGGCGTTCGTTATCGCGCTGGTGCAGGCCGATGGACGGTTCATCCAGCACGTACATCACGCCCACCAGCCCTGCGCCGATCTGGCTGGCCAGGCGGATGCGCTGTGCTTCGCCGCCGGACAGGGTGTCGGCCTTGCGTTCCAGGGTCAGGTAATCCAGGCCCACGTCGACCAGGAAGCCCAGGCGCTCGCCGATCTCCTTGACGATCTTGGCCGCGATCTCGCCGCGCCAGCCCGGCAGGCTCAGTTCGCTGAAGAACTTCAGCGCCTCATCGATCGGCAGCACCACCAGTTCCGGCAGCGGGCGGTCGGCCACGAACACGTTGCGCGCGGCCTTGTTCAGGCGCGCACCGTTGCACTCGGGGCAGGCGTGTTCGCTGATGTACTTGCCCAGCTCTTCCTGCACCGCCGCCGATTCGGTTTCCTTGTAGCGGCGTTCCAGGTTGGGAATGATGCCCTCGAAGCGGTGCTTGCGCTGGGTGCGGCCACCGGCTTCGGTGAAGTAGGTGAAGGTGATGGCCTCATCGCCGCTGCCGAACAGCACGGCCTGCTGCACCTTGGCCGGCAGCGAGTTCCAGGCCGCATCCACGTCGAACTTGTAGTGCTTGGCCAGCGAAGCGATCAGCTGGAAGTAGTACGCATTGCGGCGGTCCCAGCCGCGCACGGCGCCGGCGGCCAGCGACAGTTCCGGGTGCACCACCACGCGCGCCGGGTCGAAGAATTCGGCCATGCCCAGGCCATCGCAGCCGGGGCAGGCGCCCATCGGGGCGTTGAACGAGAACAGGCGCGGTTCCAGCTCGGGCAGCGAGTAGTCGCAGACCGGGCAGGAATACTTGGACGAGAACAGGGTGGGGGTGGCGTCGGCGGCGTCCAGCGACTGCACCGAGGCCATGCCATCGCCCAGCTTCAGCGCGGTTTCGAAGCTTTCGGCCAGGCGCTGCTTGATGTCCTCGCGCGGGCGGAAACGGTCGATCACCGCTTCGATGGTGTGCTTCTGGCGCAGCGCCAGCGGCGGTACCGCGTCGATTTCATACAGTTCGCCGTCCACCCGCACGCGCACGAAGCCCTGCGCGCGCAGCTGGTCGAACACCTGCGCATGCTCGCCCTTGCGGTCGCGGATGACCGGGGCAAGCAGCATGTAGCGCTGTTCCGGGTCCAGGGTCAGCACCTGGTCCACCATCTGGCTGACCGTCTGCGCTTCCAACGGATAGCCGTGGTCGGGGCAGCGCGGGGTGCCCACCCGCGCGTACAGCAGGCGCAGGTAGTCGTAGATTTCGGTGATCGTGCCGACCGTCGAACGCGGGTTGTGCGAGGTCGACTTCTGCTCGATGGAAATGGCCGGGGACAGACCTTCGATATGGTCCAGGTCCGGCTTTTCCATCACGCTCAGGAACTGCCGGGCGTAGGCCGACAGCGATTCCACGTAGCGGCGCTGGCCTTCGGCATAGATCGTATCGAACGCCAGCGAGGACTTGCCCGAGCCGGACAGGCCGGTGATCACGATCAGCTTGTCGCGGGGCAGGTCGAGGTCGAGGTTCTTCAGGTTGTGCGTCCGCGCACCGCGGATGCGGATGAAATCCATCGCCATGGGGGATCCGGTTGTGGGGGCAGGTCGAATGCGGCGGCAATCAATCAGCCTACCGAGGTGACCAGATGGGGGCAATGGGCGACAATGCCACCCCCGCGTCTCACCCCGTGAGACCGCCTGACAGGCAGGGGTCAGATCCCTTTTCACCATGTGAAAAGGGATCTGACCCCGTTCCGGCCGCCCCCGCAGGCCCCGCCCAGGGGTTGACTTGACCGGCGCCCATTGATCTGCGTACAATCCCGCTCCTGTCCGCCCTCGATGGCGGCAGTCCATAGACCACAATAACTACAGAGGAAGTCTGGTCATGTACGCAGTACTGGTCACCGGCGGTAAGCAATACCGCGTGGCGCAGGGCGAAAAGCTCCGCGTCGAAAAGCTCGAAGTCGAAGTCGGCAGCGAGATCAAGTTTGACAACATCCTGCTGCTGGGCGACAGCGACGGTATCAAGATCGGCGACGCCCTGAGCGGCGCTTCGGTCACCGCCAAGGTCGTGTCCCAGGGTCGTGCTGACAAGGTCCGGATCATCAAGTTCCGTCGCCGCAAGCACCACATGAAGCGCCAGGGTCACCGTCAGTACTACACCGAAATCGAGATCACCGGCATCGCCGGCTAAGCATCAGGAGAAGCAGTCATGGCACATAAAAAGGGCGTAGGCTCCTCGCGCAACGGTCGCGACTCCAACCCGAAGTACCTCGGCGTCAAGATCTTTGGCGGCCAGGCCATTGAAGCCGGCAACATCATCGTGCGTCAGCGCGGCACCCAGTTCCATCCGGGTACCGGCGTTGGCCTGGGCCGTGACCACACCCTGTTCGCCCTGACGGACGGCAAGGTGGAGTTCTCGGTGAAGGGCCCGAAGAAGCGTCGCACCGTCAGCGTCGTCTCGGTCGAAGCCTGATCAGGCTGTATCCGCCGGCCATGCCCTGGCATGGCCGCGCCGGATGAAGAGCACGCTGCATGAAGAGCCCCGCTTCGGCGGGGCTTTTCGTTGGATTCAGTGGTAAAACGGGCACGGCCCGATTGCCAGGTGGCACCTGGCACGACATTCAAGGCGGCGGCACGCAGGCCGCGCCCATCGCAGGCATCGAAACAATGAAACTGGTAGACGAAGCAGAAATCGAAGTGTTCGCCGGCAACGGCGGCAACGGCTGCATTGGCTTCCGTCGCGAGAAGTTCATTCCGCTCGGCGGCCCGGACGGCGGCGACGGCGGTGCCGGCGGCAGCGTGTACATCCGCGCCGACGAAAACCTGAACACCCTGGTCGACTTCCGCCATGACCGCATCTTCAAGGCGCAGCGTGGCGAGAACGGCATGGGCCGCCAGGCCTACGGCAAGGGCGGCGAAGACCTGACCATCACCGTGCCGGTCGGCACCGTGATCATCAACGTGGCCACCGATGAAATCATCGGCGACCTGACCCAGCACGGCGACCGCCTGCTGGTGGCCAAGGGCGGCCGCGGCGGCCTGGGCAACATGCACTTCAAGAGCTCGACCAACCGCTCGCCGCGCCAGGCGCTGCCGGGCGAGCCGGGCGAAGAGCGCACCCTGAAGCTGGAGCTGAAGCTGCTGGCCGACGTGGGCCTGCTGGGCTTCCCCAATGCTGGCAAGAGCACCCTGATCCGTGCCGTTTCGGCGGCAACGCCGAAGGTGGCCGATTACCCGTTCACCACGCTGTACCCGAACCTGGGTGTGGTGAAGGTGGAAAACTACCGCAGCTTCGTGATCGCCGACATTCCCGGCCTGATCGAGGGCGCGGCTGACGGTGCCGGCCTGGGCGCGCAGTTCCTGCGACACCTGCAGCGCACCCGCCTGCTGCTGCACCTGGTGGATATTTCGCCGATGGAAGGTGGCGTGGAAGGCATTTCCCCGGTCGAGCAGGTGCGTGCCATCGAGCGCGAACTGGAAAAGCACGACCCGGAGCTGCTGCAGAAGCCGCGCTGGCTGGTGCTGAACAAGGCCGACCTGATGTTCGAAGACGAGGCGAAGGCCGCGGCCGAGCAGATCGTGGCCGAGCTGGGCTGGAAGGAGCCGTGGTTCCTGGTGTCCGCGCTGGGTCGCGAAGGCACCTTCCCGATCATGAGCCGCATCATGGCGTTCTTCGATCGGCAGAAGGAAGACGAACTGGAAGCCGCCCGCAACGCGTAACAGCGCTGTGGGGGTTCTACGCGAAAAACCCGGCTACGGCCGGGTTTTTTGTTGGCCTGTGCGACGGGGAGGTTGGGTCAACGCGTTCCAGCTGGGTCAACTGGCTCCGGCTGGGTAGAGTCGACTGTTAGTCGACTGCTGTTCGCGGCATCTGTAAAGCCCGCGCTGCGCGCGTTAGTCGACTAACAGTCGACTCTACCCCGCCGGTTCGACCCAGTCGGTTCGATCCCGCCGGTTCGACCCAGCCGGTTCGACCCGGCCGAATCACGGGCAACAAAAAACCCGGCCGGGGCCGGGCTTTTGTCTGCTGCCCCACCCCGAAGGGCAGGGCGGCAACGCCGGATCAGGCGGCCTTGAGGGCCTTGATGCGGTCGTTCAGGCGGCTCTTATGACGAGCAGCCTTGTTCTTGTGGATCAGGCCACGCGCGCTGAAGCGATCCAGGATCGGCTGGGCAACGGCGAAGGCGGCTTCGGCGCCGGCGGCATCGTTGGCGTCCAGCGCCTTGATCACTTTCTTGACAGCGGTGCGCAGCATCGAGCGCTGAGCCACGTTGCGCGCGTTGCGCACGACGGTCTGCTTGGCGCGCTTCTTGGCGGACTTGATATTGGCCACGGTGGTGGTTTCCTGAAAAAATCGGTGTTATGGGAACAGCAAGCTAGCTAGTATGATGGCGTAAGAAATGCACGTCAAGTCGATTGTCAAGAGGGACGCTGAGTGAGTTCACCCAAGTTGTTGCGGGGCCTGCTGTCATTCAGCAGCATGACCATGGTCTCGCGCGTTCTCGGACTTGTCCGGGACTTCGTGGTGACCACCACGTTCGGCACCAACGCCATCACTGATGCTTTCTGGGTCGCCTTCAGGATACCCAATTTCCTGCGCCGGCTGTTCGCCGAAGGCTCCTTCGCCACCGCTTTCGTGCCGGTGTTCACGGAAGTGAAGGAAACCCGCAGCCACGCCGAGCTGCGTGAACTGATGGCGCGCACCGCCGGCACCCTGGGTGGGGTGCTGATGCTGGTCACCGCGCTGGCGCTGATCTTCGCGCCGCAGCTGGCCTCGGTCTTCTCCAGCGGCGTGGACACCGACCCGGTCAAGCAGGGCCTGCTGGTCGACCTGTTCCGCCTGACCTTCCCCTTCCTGCTGTTCGTCTCGCTCACCGCCTTGGCCGGTGGCGCGCTGAACAGCTTCCAGCGCTTCGCCATGCCGGCGCTGACCCCGGTCATCCTCAACCTGTGCATGATCGCCGGCGCGCTGTGGCTGGCGCCGCGGCTGGGCGGCACCCCGGAAAAGCAGATCCTGGCGCTGGGCTGGGCGGTGCTGGCCGCCGGCATCCTGCAGCTGCTGTTCCAGCTGCCGTCGCTGAAGGGCATCAACCTGCTGACCCTGCCGCGCTGGGGCTGGAGCCACCCGGGCGTGCGCAAGGTGATGACCCTGATGGTGCCGACCCTGTTCGGTTCGTCGGTGGCGCAGATCAACCTGCTGCTGGACACGGTGATCGCGGCCAAGCTGACCGATGGCTCGCAGTCCTGGCTGTCGCTGGCCGATCGCTTCCTGGAACTGCCGCTGGGCGTGTTCGGCGTGGCCCTGGGCACGGTCATCCTGCCCGCCCTGGCACGCCACCACGTCAGCACCGACCGCGAAGGCTTCTCGCGCTCGCTGGACTGGGGCCTGCGCATGACCCTGCTGATCTCGGTGCCGGCCATGCTGGGCCTGCTGTTCCTGGCCGAACCGCTGATCGCCACCATCTTCCAGCACGGCCAGTTCAGCGCGTTCGACACCCGCATGACCGCGCTGTCGGTGTACGGCCTGAGCTTCGGCCTGCCGGCGTTCGCCCTGCTGAAGGTGGTGTTGCCGGCCTTCTACGCCCGCCAGGACACCAAGACCCCGGTGCGCGCCGGCGTGGCCGCGCTGGTGGCCAACATGGTGTTCAACTTCGCCCTGCTGGCCGTGCTGTACCAGGTGATGGTGCCCGACGAGCTGAAGGCGCAGGGGGTGATGGCCGCCATCGGCAAGCAACCGGGCCTGCACCTGGCGCTGGGCATTGCCAGCGCGCTGTCCAGCTACCTGAACCTGGGCCTGCTCTGGTACTGGCTAGGCAAGACCGATGTCTACCAGCGCCGACCGGGCTGGGGCGGCTACCTGACCCGCCTGCTGCTGGCCTGCGTGGCCATGGTGGCCGTGCTGCTGGCCCTGCTGCACTGGCTGCCGGCCTTCGGCAACATGGGGGTCTGGCAGCGGATCGGCGCGCTGGGCCTGCTGGTCGGCGGCGGTGGCGCTACCTACGCGGTGGCCATGGTGGCCATGGGCTTCCGCCCGCGCGACCTGCGCGGCCATTGATCGCCGCCCATGGCGGCTATACTTCAGGGTTACACCATTGAAGCGACGGCCCCGGGTGGGCCGGAACGAGAGTTGATGAGCAGGCTGTTCAGAAGCGTCGAGGGCGGGGAGCTGTTCCCCAACGGAAGCGTGGTCTGTATCGGCGCATTCGACGGCCTCCATCTGGGCCATCGTGCGCTGGTCCGCCACGCCGTCGCCCGCGCGCGCGCCGTGGGCGTACCCGCCGTGGCCGTGGCCTTCGAGCCGCTGCCGCGTGAATTCTTCGCACAGGGCACGCCGCCGCCGCGGCTGACCCTGGCCCGCAGCAAGGTCGAGATGCTGCAGGACCTGGGCGTGGATGCCGTGGGCCTGCTGCGCTTCGATGCGGCCATGGCGGCCATGCCGGCCGAAACCTTCGTGCGCCAGCTGCTGGCCCACCGGCTGGGCGCGCGCGAAGTGTGGATCGGCCCGGAGTTCTGTTTCGGCAACCGCCGTCGTGGCGATCTGGCCCTGCTGCAGGCCATGGGCAGCGAGCTGGGCTTCAGCGCCGGCGAGATCGAAGCGGTGGACCTGCACGGCGAACGCATTTCCAGCACGCGCATCCGCCAGTTGCTGCAGGCCGGCGATTTCACCCGTGCCGGCGATCTGCTGGGCCGCCCGTATTCGATCAGCGGGCGAGTGGTGCGTGGGCGCCAGCTCGGCCGCACCCTGGGCTTCCCCACCGCCAATCTGCGCTTCCCGAAGACCCCGGCGCTGTCGGGCATCTACGCCACCTGGGTGCACGGGGTGTTCGACCAGCCGTGGCCGTCGGTGTCCAGCTTCGGCACCCGCCCCACTGTGGAAGGCGTGGAGCCGCTGCTGGAAGCCCATCTGTTCGATTTCCAGGGCGACCTGTACGGTCGTCACATCGACGTGGAATTCGTCGCCAAGCTGCGCGACGAAGAGAAATTCAACGATCTGGCGGCACTGACCGACCAGATGCACCGCGACGCCGAACAGGCGCGCGCCCTTCTTTCCGAACATAGATTGCGAGCCACTGCGTGAGCCAGGACTACAAGACCACCCTGAACCTGCCAGCCACCGAATTCCCGATGCGCGGCGACCTGCCCAAGCGCGAGCCGGGCATTCTGGCGCGGTGGGAAGAGCAGGGGCTCTACCAGCAGCTGCGCGACAACGCCGCCGGCCGCCCGCTGTTCGTGCTGCATGACGGCCCGCCGTACGCCAACGGCCGCATCCACCTGGGCCACGCGGTCAACAAGATCCTGAAGGACATCATCGTCAAGTCGCGCTACCTGGCCGGCTTCGATGCGCCCTACGTGCCGGGCTGGGATTGCCACGGCCTGCCGATCGAAATCGCGGTGGAAAAGAAGTGGGGCAAGGTCGGCACCAAGCTCGACGCCGTTGCCTTCCGGCAGAAGTGCCGTGAATTCGCCGAAGAGCAGATCAACATCCAGCGCGCCGATTTCAAGCGCCTGGGCGTGACCGGCGACTGGGACAACCCGTACAAGACCCTCAGCTTCGATTTCGAAGCCAACGAGATCCGCGCGCTGGCCAAGGTCGTGGCCAACGGCCACCTGGTGCGCGGCGCCAAGCCGGTCTACTGGTGCTTCGACTGCGGTTCGGCGCTGGCCGAAGCGGAAATCGAATACCAGGAAAAGGAATCGCCGGCGATCGACGTGGCCTACGCCGCGCGCGATGCGCAGGCCGTGGCCCAGGCCTTTGGCGTGAGCGTGCCGGCCGACGTGGAAGTGGCGGTGCCGATCTGGACCACCACGCCGTGGACGCTGCCGGCCTCGCTGGCCGTTTCGCTGGGCGCAGAGATCCGCTACGTGCTGGCCGAAGGCCCGGCGCACAACGGCAAGCGCCGTTGGCTGGTGCTGGCCGCCGCCCTGGCCGAGCGCGCACTGCAGCGCTATGGCGTGGAAAACGTGGTGCTGCACGGTGAAACCACCGGTGCCGCGCTGGAAAACCAGCTGCTGGTGCACCCGTTCTACCCGCAGCGCGAAATCCTGGTGCTGAACGGCGAACACGTGTCCGACGAAGACGGTACTGGCGCGGTGCACACCGCCCCCGGCCACGGCCAGGAAGACTACGTGGTCAGCCAGAAGTACGGCCTGCTGGACAAGTACAACGCCGGCCAGATCACCCCGGTCGATGGCCGTGGCGTGTACCTGGAATCGACCCCGCCGGCCGGTGACGTGGTGCTGGCCGGCCAGCATCTCTGGAAGGCGCAGGAGGCCATCGTCGGCGTGCTGCGCGACAACGGCGCGCTGCTGGCCTTCCACCCGATCCGCCACAGCTACCCGCACTGCTGGCGCCACAAGACGCCGGTGGTGTTCCGCGCCACCCCGCAGTGGTTCATTTCGATGGACAAGGCCAACCTGCGTAACGATGCGCTGGCCGCCATCGACACCGTGGGCTGGTTCCCGAGTTGGGGCAAGGCGCGCATCCAGAGCATGGTCGACGGTCGCCCGGACTGGACCATCTCGCGCCAGCGCACCTGGGGCGTGCCCATCGCGCTGTTCACCCACCGCCAGACCGGCGAGATCCACCCGCGCACGGTGGAACTGATGCAGCAGGTGGCCGACCGCGTGGAAGCCGAAGGCATCGACGTGTGGTATTCGCTGGATGCCGGCGAACTGCTGGGCGCCGAAGCGGCCGACTACGAGAAGGTCACCGACATCCTCGATGTCTGGTTCGATTCGGGCGTCACCCATGAAGGCGTGCTTGCCGCGCGTGGCTTCGGCAAGCCGGCCGACCTGTACCTGGAAGGTTCCGACCAGCACCGCGGCTGGTTCCAGTCCTCGCTGCTGACCGGCGTGGCCATCGACCAGCGTGCGCCGTACAAGCAGTGCCTCACCCACGGTTTCACCGTGGACGAGCACGGCCGCAAGATGTCCAAGTCGCTGGGCAACGGCATCGAGCCGCAGGACATCATGAACAAGCTGGGCGCGGACATCCTGCGCCTGTGGATCGCCTCGGCCGACTACAGCAACGAAATGTCGCTGTCGCAGGAGATCCTCAAGCGCAACGCCGATGCCTACCGTCGCCTGCGCAACACCGCGCGCTTCCTGCTGGGCAACCTGGACGGTTTCGATCCGGCCCAGCACCTGCGTCCGCTGAACGAGATGGTGGCGCTGGACCGCTGGATCGTGCACCGCGCCTGGGAACTGCAGGAAAAGATCAAGGCCGCGTTCGACAACTACAACATGGCCGAGATCGTCCAGCTGCTGCTGAACTTCTGCAGCGTGGACCTGGGTTCGCTATACCTGGACGTGACCAAGGACCGCCTGTACACCATGCCGGCCGATTCGCACGGCCGTCGTTCGGCGCAGAGCGCCATGTACCACATCGCCGAAGCGTTCACCCGCTGGATCGCGCCCATCCTCACCTTCACCGCCGACGAGCTGTGGGGCTACCTGCCGGGCGACCGTGCCGGCCACGTGCTGTTCACCACCTGGTACGACGGCCTGGCGCCGCTGCCGGCCGATGCCCAGCTCAACGCCGCCGATTTCGACCAGCTGCTGGCCGTGCGCGAGCAGGTGGCCAAGGTGCTGGAGCCGATGCGTGCCAACGGCGCGATCGGTGCCGCGCTGGAAGCGGAAATCACCATTGCCGCCAACGAAGAACAGGCGGCGAAGTGGCAGCCGCTGGCCGATGAACTGCGCTTCCTGTTCATCAGTGGCGATGTGCAGGTGCGCCCGGCGACCACCGACGAAGTGTTCGTCAGTGCCCAGCCCACCCAGAAGGCCAAGTGCGTGCGCTGCTGGCACCACCGCGCCGACGTGGGCAGCAACGCCGACCACCCGGAACTGTGTGGCCGCTGCGTGAGCAACGTCACCGGTGCCGGTGAACTGCGGAGCTGGTTCTGATGGCCGCCGCACGCCCGCACCCCAACGCCCTGGTCTGGCTGCTGCTGTCGGCCGCCATCATCGGCCTGGACCAGTGGTCCAAGGCCTGGGTGCTGTCCAGCCTGCCCGAGTTCCAGCCGGTGGTGGTCATCGACGGCTTCTGGAACTGGTACCGCACCTACAACACCGGGGCGGCCTTCAGCTTCCTGAGCGACGCCGGCGGTTGGCAGAAGCACTTCTTCACCCTGCTGGCCATTGCCATCAGCGCGCTGATGGCCTGGTGGCTGCGCGGCACCGCCCGCGGCAACTGGAAGGCCGCCGTACCGTACGCGCTGATCATCGGCGGTGCCATCGGCAACGTGATCGACCGCCAGGTGCATGGCCACGTGGTCGATTTCATCCAGTGGTACGTGGGCAGCTACACCTGGCCGGCCTTCAACATCGCCGATTCGGCCATCGTGGTCGGTGCCATCGGCATTGCCCTGTTTGGCCTGTTCGACGGCAAGTCCGCCAAAAAGGCGGATAATGCCACCCCGAAACCGTAAGCCGGCCGCTGCCGGGAGACTGAACTGATGGATGTGCTGCTCGCCAACCCGCGTGGTTTCTGTGCCGGTGTCGATCGTGCGATCGAGATCGTCAAGCGCGCGATCGAAACGCTGGGCGCGCCCATCTACGTTCGCCATGAAGTGGTGCACAACCGCTTCGTGGTCGATGACCTGAAGCAGCGCGGCGCGATCTTCGTCGAGGAACTGGACGAAGTGCCGGACAACAACACGGTCATCTTCAGCGCGCACGGCGTATCCCAGGCCGTGCGCCAGGAAGCCGAGCGCCGTGGCCTGAAGGTGTTCGATGCCACCTGCCCGCTGGTCACCAAGGTGCATTTCGAAGTGGCCCGCCACTGCCGCGCCGGCCGTGACGTGGTGCTGATCGGCCATGCCGGCCACCCGGAAGTGGAAGGCACGATGGGCCAGTGGAACCGCGAAGCGGGCACCGGCCAGATCTACCTGGTGGAAGATGTGGAGCAGGTGGCGACGCTGCAGATCAGCCAGCCGCAGAACTTCGCCTACACCACCCAGACCACGCTGTCGGTGGATGACACGCGCGGCATCATCGAGGCCCTGCGTGAGCGTTTCCCGGAAATGCAGGGCCCGAAGAACGACGACATCTGCTACGCCACGCAGAACCGCCAGGACGCCGTGCGCGATCTGGCCAAGCGCTGCGACCTGGTGCTGGTGGTCGGTTCGCCGAACAGCTCCAATTCCAACCGCCTGAGTGAACTGGCGCGCCGTGAAGGCGTGGAGTCGTACCTGATCGACGGTGCGCACGAGATCGACCCGCGCTGGGTGGAAGGCAAGCAGCACATCGGCGTGACCGCCGGCGCATCGGCACCGCAGGTGCTGGTGGATGGCGTGCTGGCCCGCCTGGCCGAGCTGGGCGCCACCGGTGTGGGCGAACTGAATGGCGAACCGGAATCGATGGTGTTCGCGCTGCCGAAGGAACTGCGGCTGCGGTTGGTTGACTGACCTGTAACCCCCGCGGTGGGTGCGAACCGACACTGACCTGGTGGGTGCGAACCGACACTGACCTGGTGGGTGCGAACCTTGGTTCGCACGCTTCTGCCATGAATTCCATCCACGCATGGCGTGGATCTACTGCCGGCCGCGCCTCACCCGTAGATCCACGCCATGCGTGGATACCGCCACCCACCCATGACCTTCGGCCATGGGGCCACGCACGCGACAGGCCTAGCATCGGTACCTCTACCGTTGCTGGAACCTGCCTGATGAAGACCCGTGCCCTGGTGATGTCCGTGCTGTTCGCGCTGGGCGCCACGCCTGCGCTGGCGCAGACCTCGCCGCCGGGCGATGCCGCCGCGCCCGGCCTGCTGCGCATCGATGTGGACGCGCGCGACCTGGCCCGCCGCATCTTCAAGGTGACCGCCACCGTGCCGGCCAAGCCCGGCCCCATGACCCTGCTGTACCCGCAGTGGATTCCCGGCAACCATTCGCCCACCGGCCCCATCGACAAGCTGGCCGGCCTGCGGGTGACAGCCAACGGCAAGCCGCTGGCCTGGCAGCGCGACCAGTACAACGTCTACGCGTTCAAGGTGGATGTGCCCGAAGGCGTGAGCGAGATCGTGGCCCACTTCGATTTCCTGTCCTCGCAGGGCGGCAGCCAGGGCCGGGTGGTGATGACCCCGGAAATGCTGAACCTGCAATGGAACGCCAATTCGCTGTACCCGGCCGGCGTGGACGCGCGCAACCTGCAGGCGCAGGCCAGCGTGACCCTGCCCAAGGGTTGGGGTTATGCCACCGCACTGGAAACCGCGCGCCGCGACGGCGACACCGTGGTGTTCAAGCCGATTGCCTACGACCACCTGGTTGATTCGCCGCTGTTCGCCGGCGAGCACCACCAGCGCATCGACCTCGACCCGGGTGCCAAGGTGCCGGTGCACCTCAATGTCCTCGCCGACGATGCCAAATCGCTCAAGCCCACCGATGCGCAGATCAAGCTGCATCGCGCGCTGGTGCAGCAGGCCGACAAGCTCTACGGCGCGCGCCATTACGATCACTACGAATTCCTGCTGGCGTTGACCGACCGCCTGGGCGGCATCGGCCTGGAACACCACCGTTCCAGTGAAAACAGCGCGGCCCCCGGCTACTTCACCGAATGGGACAGCAACGCGTGGATGCGCGATCTGCTGCCGCACGAGTACACCCATTCCTGGAACGGCAAGTACCGCCGCGGCGCAGACCTGGCCACCGCCAACTTCAACACGCCCATGGGCGACAGCCTGTTGTGGGTGTACGAAGGCCAGACCCAGTTCTGGGGCCAGGTGCTGGCCGCCCGCTCGGGCCTGTGGTCGGTCGAGCAGGCCCGCGACATGCTGGCCAACGTGGCCGCCACCTATGATCGCGGCCGCCCCGGCCTGGCCTGGCGCCCGCTGCAGGACACCACCAACGATCCCACCATCGCCCAGCGCCGCACGCTGCCGTACCGCAACTACCAGATGAGCGAGGACTATTACTCCGGTGGGCAGATGCTGTGGCTGGAAGTGGACGGCAAGCTGCGCACGCTCAGCGGCAACCGCCGCAGCCTGGACGATTTCGCGCGCGCCTTCTTCGGCGTCGGCAACGGCGACTGGAACGTCAACCCGTACACCTTCGATGACGTGGTGGCGACCTTGAACGGCATTGCGCCGTACGACTGGTCCAGCTTCCTGCGCCAGCGCCTGGATGGCCAGGGCTCGCTCACTGGCGGCCTGGCTCTGGCCGGTTGGAAGCTGGTCTACCGCGATACCCCCAACGAGGCCTACAAGGCGCAGGAAAAGCGCGCCAAGGCCGCGTTGCTGGCGTATTCGCTGGGCGCCACAGTGATGGACACCGGCGTGGTGGGCGATGTGATCTGGGACAGCCCGGCGTTCAATGCAGGGCTGGCACCGGGCATGCGGGTGATTGCCGTGGGCGGGCGCGAATACAGCAGCGAACGCCTGAAGGACGCGGTGGCCGCCGCGGCCAAGGACAAGGCGCCGATCGTGCTGCTGGTGAAGCAGTTCGACCGCATCGACAGCATGACCATCGATTACCACGGTGGCCTGCAGTACCCGGTGCTGGAACGCGTTGCCGGCACGCCAGATCGCCTTGCGGATCTGTGGAAGGCGCGATGAGCTTCGGCCGCCGCGATGGCTTGATCCTGGTGGTGGCCGTGCTGGCCATCATCGGCGCGTTCCTGCAGGGCGAGGGGCGCTGGCTGCATTGGTTTGCCAAGCCGGCCACCACGCTGCTGATCGCCGGCATCGCCTGGCAGGCGCGGCCGGCGGCATCACCGTTCTACCGGCGTGCGGTGCTGGCCGGCATGGTGCTGTCGTGCGTGGGTGATATCGCGCTGATGCTGCCGGTGGATGCCTTCGTGCCGGGCCTGGTCGCGTTCCTGCTGGCGCACCTGTGCTACATCGCAGCGTTCCGCGACGGCGTGCACGCAGGACGCGGATTGGTGGCCGCCGCCGTGCTGCTGGGTGCGTTCGCCATCGGCAATGTGCTGGCGCTGTGGCCGCATCTGCCGGTGCCGTTGCGCATCCCGGTGCTGGCGTATGTGGCGGTGCTGGCTTCGATGGCGGTGCTGGCGTTGGCGCGGCATTGGCAGCGCCCGCGGCTGCCGCTGATGCAGGCCGGAAGCGCGCGCTGGGCGGCAGTCGGTGGTGTGCTGTTCGTGGCCAGCGATTCGCTGCTGGCGTGGGATCGCTTTGGTGGCGGCCTGCCGTTGGCCGGTTTACTGGTGTTGGCAACGTATTACGGCGCGCAGTACGCCATCGCCCGCTCGGTAGCCCAGGCGTAGAGTCGAGCTTGCTCGACTGCAATGAAACCTGCGCCCGAAATGGGCGCCGGCACTTCAACGCTTGGTCGCCACGTCCAGCAGATTCCCGCCGGCATCAAAGTGCAGGCGTACCGTTTCACGGTCGCCGTCCACTTCGTCCGGCCGCCACGACAGGCGCGCGCCCTTGCGGATGATCAGATACACATAGTCGACCTCGCCGGGCTGGCGCATCAACACATTGCGCTGCTCCTGCAGCGCCTGGGCCACGCGGGTCACGGCGGTGAAGTCGATATCCTGCAGCGGTGCGCTGCTGTCCCGCAGCGTATAGGTATGTGCCATACGCTGCGGATTGACCGGGTCGCCTTTGCGCCAGTAGCCGTGCTGGAAGTGGTAGCTGTCCACGTGGCTGGGCACGTCCGGGTCCACCAGTTCCAGATTGATGCGCCCATCGCCATAGACATTGATGCTGCGGAACACGATCAGTGGCTTGCCGGACAGGCCTGGCATGGCCTGCAGTGCGTCGCGCGCCGCCTGCAGGCGCGCGCTGTCCAGCACCAGATTGGATGGCGGTGCAATGGGCTCGGGTTCCGCAGCGGGCGCCGCAAGCGCAGACAGGGGCTCCAGCGCTGCGGCGTCATAGCGCTGGGGCGTCGCCGGCGCATGCATGAGCGCGTAACCGGCCACGGTCTCACGCAGCGTCTGCAGTCCGCCACAGGCTGCCGCGCCGGCAACCAGGGCCAGCACCACCAACGCGAAGATGCCCGGGGTCGACGGCGGGCGGTTCATGCGTCCTCCATGCGCACATTGGCGCGGTCATCCGGGTCGTAGAGCAGCTTCACGTTGTCACGTGGCAGCTGGGCCAGATCGATGAGCGCCACGATGCGGCGCAGCTTGGCGTGCTGCACCACGCCCTCGCGATCGGTGTACTGCAGGCTGAATTCCACCTGCGGTTGTTCGTTGATGTAGGTGCCGGTCTGGCGTACATCCAGCACGCTGGCCTGCACGCCAATGCCACGGAACTTCAGTGCTTCACCGCGCGCATCGGCGTGCAGCATGCGTGCCAGCACGCGCACCACTGCCACATATCCGCACAGCACCAGCGGGCAGACCAGCAGGGGGTGGCCAAAGGACAGGAATGTCCAGCCCATGCCCTCATGCTGTGCACGGTAGGCCAGCACGTAGGCGCCGAACACCAACGCCACACCGATTGCGCCGGCAACGCAACGCCGCCACAGACTGGCTGTGTTGATCTCGGGCTGCGCGCCGTCCAGCACCATGTTCGGAAATACGCCGGGATCACGGCTCAGGCGCGCCGGAAGCACGTTGCCCACCACGAAACGCTGCCGTTGTGGCTGACTGTCGACCACGACCAGCTGTTCGGTAATCGGGGTGCCTGACAGGTTCTGCAGGGCAACTTTCAGCTTCCATTGAGCGAAGCCACGCACATGCACGCCGGTCTGTTCGGCCTCTTCGATGCGCACTTCGCGCGGCTCGCCATCGGTCAGGATGCTGCGCACGCGGAACAGAGCACGCGGCGGCGCCAGCAGCAGATAGTGCAGGTAGGCGTAGAGCACGCCCAGCCAGAGCGAGACGGAAACGCCGAGCAGCAGCAGTGCCAGCCACGGTGCGCTGCGATTGGAGAACGCGACGGGGTAATCGGTGTTGAAGTAGAGAATGCAGGGGAAGGGCAACGCGAAGAACAACAGGAACGCGCCCCAGAACCAGAGTTGGAACTTCATGGGGGTATGCATGATGGAGCAGGGGGCTCAAGGGTACTACGCCCAGTAGAGTCGAGCTTGCTCGACTTCGCAGTGGGTAGAGTCGAGCTTGCTCGACTGCGTTCGCCAACAGCAGTCGAGCAAGCTCGACTCTACAAGAGCCAGTCGAGCAAGCTCGACTCTACAAGAGCCAGTCGAGCAAGCTCGGCTCTACAAACGGCGTGTCAGCGGAACTGCAGGGTGAACAGGAAATACCTGCCCAGCGGGTCATCCAGCCCGGCCACCTGGCCACCGCTGCCGGGCAGGTAGTTCACCGGTTCGGTGTCCAGCACGTTGTGCACGTCCAGCGCGGCCACCAGGCGCGGGCTCAGCCGGCGCGCTACGTGCAGGTTCCAACGCAGCTGCGCCGGGTTCATACAATGCCCTTCGCCACGCTGTTCGTCCGGGCAGGTTTCGCCGGCCAGCCAGGCGCGCATGCGGCCTACGCGGTTGCCGCGCAGGGCGATGTCCCAGTTCGGGTTCTGCCATTGCACGGTCAGTATCGCGGTGCGTTCCGGGGTGGCATGGCCGCGTAGATCCACTGCCGCTTCATGGCTGCGCTCGCGCTTCAATTCCTGTTGCTTCAGCGCATCCAGTGCGAACTGCCATTGCCCGTTGGCACCGCTGTCGATGCGGTACTCACCGCGCAGCACCCAGTTGCGCGAGGTGGTGCGGCCGATGTTGTCGAAGGACAAGCGCAGATCGCGCAGCCGGCCCTGGTCGTCCAGCACCCAGGTATCGCGGTTCCACAGCGCATCACCGGGCTGCAGCGCCAGGATCTCGTTGTGCAGCTCCACGATGTTGTGGGTCAGCGTAAGCGCGAACGCGTCGCTGGGCGTCCAGCTGGCCGCCAGCGAATGGCTGCGTGAGGTCTCGGCCTTCAGTGCATCGTTTTCCACCACGTCCACCTGCACCGCGCAGCCGCCGCCGCGCAGCGTGCGCGCGCAGGGGGGCAGCGTGTCCGAAGCGGGCAGGGCGACCAGGCCGAAATAACCCGGTGGCCGGCGCCGCTCGAACAGGCTGGGCGCGCGGAAGCCGCGGCCGCTGGCCAGCAGGAACGACCAGTGCTCGCTGGGGCTCCAGCGCAGGCCGGCGCGCGGTGAAAACGCAGTCTGCCCGGCATCGCGGTCCACGCGCGCGGCCAGGTCCACGCGCAGGCTGTGCGCCAGCGGCAGCCCCAGTTCGGCATAGGCGGCACTGCTGTTGCGCGACAACCGGCGTTGTTCCATCGGCAGGCCCAGCGCCAGCTCGCCCTTGCCCAGCAGCGGGTCCGGCTGCGAGGTCCAGCGCTCCTGGCGCAGGTCGATGCCGGTGGCCAGCTGCGCCGCACCGCCGGGCAGGGCCATCAGATTGCGCTGTATGCCCCACCAGCCCTGCCATTGTTCGGTACGGCCACGGCTTTGGATGGTCGGGAACAGGTCGTCGGCCAGACCCGGCGGCAACGTGGAAAAGCCCGGCAGGAAATCGAAGTCGCGCGCCGCTTCCAGCAGCTTCTCGCTGCGCACCACGCCATCGGTGGTCAAGCTCACCTCGCTGCGCTGCGCGCTCACGCCGGCTTCCCAGCTGCGGCCCGCCTGCTGGCGGCCCACGCCCACGGTCAGATCACCTTCGCTGGCGCGCACGCGCGGGCGCACGTTGCCGCCTTCCTGCAGCACCACGTTGAGAATGGCCGTGCGGTTGAAGTTCAACGCCACCGCCGTCGGGCCCAGTTCGAAGCGCTGGCGGTTGTAGCTGCCGCGCGCTTCCACATACGCGTAGCGGCCTTCGCCGCGCTCGTGGCGGTAACGCAGGTAGCCGGCCACGGTGTCCGACGCCGGCTGCAGCGAACGTGGGCGCACGCTGTCGAACCAACAGCCCTGGTCGTCTTTCTGTAGCGGCGGGTGGCACTCGGTGGCCGGGTAGTAATCGCCATTGGCCATCAACAGCCCGATCGGATACAGCGAGGTATCGGCATGCCAGTCGCGGCGATCGCCGGCCACGTGCTGCATGCGGTGCAGATCGAGGCCAGCAAACCAGCGGTCGCCATTGCTGCGCACACCGCCGGTGGCGCCCTGCACGCGGTACTGCTGGCCATCGCCGTGGCCACTGGCGCCGGTCTGCAGCATGGCCTCGCTGCCCTCGGCCTGGTCGCGCAGGATGATGTTGACCACGCCGGACATGGCATCGGCGCCGTAGATGGCCGACGCACCCCCGCGCACCAGTTCGATGCGTTCGATGAAGCTCAGTGGCAGGCCGCCCAGATCGGTCAGCGCGCCGTCGGCCAGCGACACCATCGGGTAGCGCGGCAGGCGCCGGCCGTTGACCAGGAACAGGGTGGCGCGCGGGCCCATGCCGTCCAGGCTGGTGGTGGCCGCCGCGCCTACCGGCAGGTACAGCGAATCACCGCCGCGTGCGGTGCTCAGCGGAGTGTGGCCGTTCATGCCGGGCAGGTGGCGCAGCAGATCGAACAGCGTGCCGTAGCCGCTGCGCAGGATGTCGTCGCGGTCGACAACGGTCACCGGCAGCGTGGTCTGCACGGAGGTGCGCGGCAGGCGGCTGCCGGTTACCTGCACCGGCGCCAGTTCCACCTGCGGCGCAGCCGGGGGCGATGGGGGCGGCGCAGGCGTGGGCGCTTTCAGCGGTGGCGGTGGTGGCGCGGCCGCATGCCGGCGCAGCACGTAGCCACCGGCAGGGGTCTGCAGGATGTTCACCGGCATGCCGGCCACCAGCTGCTTCAGCGCCGCGGCAGGGCTCTGCCGGCCCTGCACGCCGGTAGTGCGCAGGTCAGCCAGTTCACGCGCATCGAAGATCAGCGATACGCCGCTGTGCCGTGCCCAGGCCTGCAGTGCCGGCACCAGCGGGCCGGCGCCAATGCGGTACTCGTTGCTGGCGGCCGGTTCGCCGGCGTGCGCCATGCCTGCCTGGCCCGGCACTACGGCCAGGCACAGCAGGGCCAGCAGCAGCCCCGCGCGCAGCGCCTGCGCGGCCGGCATGCGCCGCGGCCTCAGTACACGCGGCGCAGTTCCAGCGCGCCATCCTTGCGCGGCTGGCCAGCGATGGACCACCCCAGCTGCAGGGCGGACAGCAGTTCATGCGCATCCCCTGCGCGGAAGCTGCCGCTGACGGCCAGATCGGCAATGTCCGGGTCGGCAATCACCAGCGGCGTGCTGCCGTAACGGTTCATGCGTTCCACCACCACCGACAGCGGCGTCGCGTCGAACACCAGATCGCCCTGCGGCCAGCCTTCGGCGGCGGCGGTGGTGGACAACTGCGGGCCCGGCTGGATGCGGCCAGAGGCCAGCACCTGCAACTGCTGGCCCGGCGCCAGCGTGTGCTGCGCACTGCCGCTGGTCACTTCCACCGCGCCTTCCAGCAGGGCCACTTCCACGCGGCCATCGTTCAGGCGTTCCACCTGGAAGGTGGTGCCGATATCGCGGATGCTGCTGTTGCCGGCCTGCAGGCGCAGGGCCCGCGACGACGGTGCCACTTCCAGCTGCACGCGGCCCTGGTCCAACTGCAGTTCACGCGTGCGCCAGCCGAAGCGGGCGCTGAGTGCGCTGCCGGCATCGAGCGTGGCCACGCTGCCATCGGCCAGAATCTGCCGCTGCACGGCATGGGTGGTGTTGGCGTACACACGGGTGGACGGATTGCCGTCCGTGTACAGCAACCAGCCGGCCGTTGCGGCCAAGCCGATGCCGGCGGCCACCGCCATCGGCAGCCAGCGGCGGCGAGCGGGGTAGGCCCCGGCCGGAGCGTTGTCGCGCGGTACGCCGCGTGGCGGCTGTTGCAGTACCACGGTCCCTTCCTTGTTCTCGTTGCGAATCATTCGCAGTCTCCATGGTGGTGGAGAGGATTGCGGCCCAGCTCCTTGCGTAGCCCGCGCAACGCACGGGCACAGTGCGGATTCTGCCTGAGCGCGCGATGCGGTTGAAGTGCCTGGGGTCATGCCGTACTGGGCGATGCTGCGGCGTGAGCGCCGGCGCGCTATGGTCGGGGCAGGATTCCCACGCAGGCCCGCCCATGCAGATCGCCGTATTCAGCGCCCGCCCCTACGATCGCCGCTTCCTGGACGAGGCCAGCGCGCAGAAGGGCGCGGGGCAGGGCCATGCACTGGTCTACTTCGATGCCGCGCTGGACCTTCACACCGCGCCGCTGGCGCAGGGCTGCGCGGCGGTCTGCGTGTTCGTGAACGACCGGCTGGATGCGCCGGTGCTGCAGGCCCTGCACGCCGGCGGCGTGCGCGCGGTACTGCTGCGCTGCGCCGGCTTCAACAACGTGGACGTGGCCGAAGCGCAGCGGCTGGGCCTGTTCGTGGCGCGGGTGCCGGCCTATTCGCCCGAAGCGGTGGCCGAGCACGCGCTGGCACTGGTCATGACCCTGAACCGGCATACCCACCGTGCCTACAACCGCGTGCGCGAAGGCAACTTCATGCTGGACGGCCTGCTGGGCCGCACCCTGCATGGCCGCACCGTGGGCATCGTCGGCACCGGCAAGATCGGCCTGGCCACCGCCCGCATTTTCCGCGGCATGGGCTGCACGGTGCTGGGGCACGACCCGTATCCTTCCGCAGCGTTCGCCGACGTGGGCGACAGCGTGGCGCTGGATGAGCTGCTGGCGCGCGCCGATATCGTGTCGCTGCATTGCCCGCTGACGCCGGACACCCACCACCTGATCAACGATGCCTCGCTGGCGCGCATGAAGCCCGGCGCGATGCTGGTGAACACCTCGCGCGGGGCCCTGGTGGACACCCACGCGGTGATCCGCGCGCTGAAGTCGCGGCGGCTGGGGCAACTGGCCATCGACGTGTACGAACAGGAAAGCGCGCTGTTCTTCCAGGACCTGTCCGGCGAGATCATCGACGACGAAGCCTTCCAGCGCCTGATGACCTTCCCCAACGTGCTGGTGACCGGCCACCAGGGCTTCTTCACCGTAGAGGCGCTGCAGGAGATCTCGGCGATCACGATGGGCAACCTGGCCGATTTCGCGGCGGGGCGGGACTGCGCCAATGCGGTGGAGACTGGCTGATGGAGAAGCGCGACAGATTCCGATGTAATGAGTACGATCAAGGGCGCCAAGCAGACCGCCGACGATTCCTGCACCTGCGAGTAATCCATGTTCAGAGCCAAGATGAAGTGGGTCAATCTGGTGGTGGTGCTGCTGATCATCATTCTCGCGGTCCGCTACCTGTGGAACCGGGCCACCCGCGGCCAGCTGGGGGGCATGCACGACGTTGCCCTGACTGGATTCGTGTTCTTCTGCCTGTTCTTTGTTTTCCTGACCGTGCAGTCGATCCGTCGTGGCAGAGGGGGGCGGGGGGAGCACCAGCAGGGCGGCTTCGATTGACCTGCTGACCTCCAGCCTCTACAATTATCTGCTAGGCCGGAATAGCTCAGTTGGTAGAGCGGCGCATTCGTAATGCGTAGGTCGCAGGTTCGACTCCTGTTTCCGGCACCAGTTGTAAAGAAAAGCCCCGGCCCAGGCCGGGGCTTTTTGTTTGGGCCGGCACCGCCGGGCCACGCCCGGCGGAATGCAGGTTCACCAGTAGTGCCAGCCCACGGCTGGCAGCGCCGGATTCCCACCACCGGCCCGCGGCCGGCGTGACACGCAATCAGGTCGTCCTCGCCTCCGTCGGGTAAGCGCAGACTTGGGGAGGCCATGTCATCTCGACGGGAGAGTGGCGCCACCGCAAACTGCGGTTATGGTGGTTGAGCCAGAACCCGTCAAACGAACATTTTCCCAAGCGGCAAGATGGCGGCTGGCAAGTTGATCTGACCCGGCGATTCTTCAATGCGAACGCAGCGGGACAAAAACTGCACATGCCAGCATCGAGCGAAAAATGACTAAAGCGAGACTGCGGGGGCTGGACACGGCTGATTGGGATTCTGCGCTCAAGACCCATCAGGAATCCGGCCTGTTTGGTTGTTACTTTCAAGCTTCCATTGGGCCGGATGATAGCCACGGGCGGACCTGTTTGGCTTCACCGCATGCAACCGGGAGTGGCTCGAACGCATGGAGGATGAGGGTAAGTTCATTCCAAAGCCTGTCATCGTAGATGACGTCAGCTTTGAAGCGGTTGAGCGCGCGGTCCAGCTCGTGTGTGCGGCTGTGCCTGATGGAACTTGGGCAGAAATGGCCAGCACGTTGGCTGGAATGATGGACTGGGAGTTTGAAGGCTATGTGCCCTGGATTGGTGAGGAGTAGAGGTGGCGAATGACAGCGGGCCGAAATTACGCAATGAAAGGTGGATAAATCAGCGGTTCGAGCACACCCCGCATCATGGCCTCAGGACGATGAAGAACATTCTTAATGTCACGGTGTTGTGCCTGACAATCACGGCATGTGCTGGTTCGTTTCGGCGTGCGGAGCCTCTGGACTTCAGTCTCTCGGTGACTGACAGTGTCGCAGAGAGGCGATACGACGTTGTCCTGACCTCTGCAGCGGCCGTGCCGTTGTGCCTTTCCACGGAGGGCTGGCCTGGCCCGGATGGGACCTTCCCGACGGGGTACGACGGGGCCATCCTGACCACGAGCGTAGGCCCTATCCATCCAAAAGCTGTCTTGACAGCATTCTGTCCGGACGGATGCGGTGAGGTCCGTCTGGAGCCAGGCCAGACACTGCGCGGCAACATTGCTTACGCGGCGTTTGGCAATGCCGACGACATAGCAGAAGATCCAGCGCGCTCCCTATCATTCACTGTGTATCCGTACTATTGCCGGCGGTCCACCAGGTTCCATATGGGTGGCAGGCCTCGACGGCCCGTTACAGGGCCAACTGCGGTAGGTTTCAGCGAAAGAGGGGCTTACGCCACAGATGCTTCCACCGCCGAAGGCGTGGTTGGCAGGGTTTCCAAAGAGGTGCAGACGCTCGGTGTCGAGGAATCTGTTGGCGTGGGGGAGTGGCAGCATTGGCGGCTGCCGTCGTTCAGAGTTCGCAGGGACTATTAGATGTCCGAGACTAGAGTATTCGTCGATTTCAACAACAAGGACCCTGATGGGTTCCTGAGGCTCAATCTTGTTGGAACGACTGAGGACCTTGGTAGAGATCATCGCGTTCTCGAACAGGGCATGCTCCTGACAGGATCAGACGGTGATCTCTCCGCTCGATTCATCGTTGTCGCGCCGGGCGTAGAAGGCATACTGCGGGGAAGGATCATTGATGGTCCTTGGGAGCAGGGGCAGGACTAGCCGCCCTCTTCTTGTCGACTGCACCCTTCAGATGCGGAGCACAGGTTTGGGATGGGGAATTGGAATGGATGTTCGAGTTGCTGGCCTGGTCTTCATGATGCTGTCGGACTGTTCGTCCAAATTGGACGAGCCCGTTGTCGCCGCAGATGCCCTGAATTCAGAGGCCTGTCAGCTTCCTGCGGGACCGCCGCTGAAAATAGAGATTCGGGACGCCATAGCGAATCCCGCAGCCTTTGATGGAAGGCTCGTTTCGTTGGATGGATGCTACTGCACCGGCTTCGAGATGAGCGCTCTGTACAAAACGCCTGATTGCGAGATCAGACCGGAGTCAGGGCTATGGCTGGGAGGGACGTCGCCGTTCTATGCATCGAAGGGATGACGGGTGATCGTCACCGGGATATTCGATTCCCGACTGCAGGGGCATCTGGAGAAGTGGCCCGCGGGGATCTGTACCGCCAAGCTCGTGGAGCCGCACCAACAGGCGCGTTCGAGTTCAACTTCTAACCAGTAGTGCCAGCCCATGGCTGGCAACCCAAGGCAATTGCGCTGTTCCGTTCGCGAGCAGCTCGTCTACGAGCTCCCGAGTTCCTTGAGCAACCTTCATATGGCATGGCGCATGGCACATTTCTATCACTCCGCTCTGCCGATCCCCATCTCCTTGCGGCAGTATTCGATGGTCGTGCCCCTGGACAGCCTGGAACCCGAACGATGACTGCCAAAGAACAGGTCGAGAGAATGCTCGGCGAACTGCTGCAGTTTGCGAGTAGGATGCTGGTCGAGCACGGAGAGTTTCACCCATTTGGCTGTTACCTTGCTTCCAATGGCGATGTGGTCAGCATGGGTGTCGAGATGGATCGTGGAGGCGCCGAAGATCGCATCACGCTGCTTCATCTGGCGTTGCTGGATCGGACGGAAAGCGCGATTGCGTGCGGTGTCGCTTCCAACGTATGGATACCGCAGGATGGTGATGTCGGGTTCGATGCAGTCAAAGTGTTCTTGGAGCACCAGAATGGCTATTGTGCGGAAGTGTTCTGCCCGTACGACCTTTCCAAGAGTGAGCCACTGCTTGTCGCGGAGATGTTTGCTCAGTGCGGCCAAGCGTTGTTTTTCTCCTGCTCGCCTGCCGACGACAAAAGCTGAGCTTGGCCACAGCCTCGTTGCTGCAGCCGTTCAGTTGTCGAGTCGTTGTCCCGAATCCCGCACGCGAATCGACCATTGAGAGCGTCAACGTTCCGGAGGATGAAGTCAGTACCCATGAAACCCTACACCACGATCAAAGTGCTCCCTGAGGGTGTGCGCTATCTTCCGATGCAACTGGTGGGGGCGGGGCCGGCGGAACTCAGTGGACTGCTGCACGGGCGTCAGCTCCTCGCGTGCTGGATTCCTGTGTCGCAGACCGCGGGTGTAGCGTGGCTTGTGATCTTGAAGTTCGACCATGACGTGCGGATCGAACTGACATGCTCCAGTACGTCCATCGAGTCGTGGGAGGAGTTTGGGACTGTCAACGTCGAAGTGATAGAAGGTCGTGTCGCTGAGCCAAGTTGCGAACATGTAATGTTGGAGCTTCCTGACAAGCTCTATGTTGCACGCACCGAGATCGTTCGCTGGCTGGGCGCTGGACTGATCGTTGATGCTGGAATCCGCCTGCACTTTTCGGATGGTCGTATGCTTTCGGCTGTCGCGGTGGATATCCCGGGGCGATGTGCTTGACCCTTCCTGGGCACACAGAGCCGCAATCGTGGCAGTTCCCGGCGAACCAGTACGCCTGCGTGGCAGTTGATGAAGCGGCATGACTGGAGCTGCGTGTGGGACACAGCGCTGCAGTAACCACTAATTGATCGGGTCTCAACGCAGTCCTTCCGGAATGATGCTATGAGCAGTGAACGCACCTCTGATGAGGCTGTGCGCCAGTTGATCGATAGGCTTGATGTGCTGCTCGAAGTCGCTGGATTGGAGAACAGTGATAGCGCTCGCGCGAAGCTTGCCATCGCACTGTGCGGTCGGCTTGGCGGTCGTCTTGATGGCGAGCGATTGGCTGCGGTAAACGCGGCGCGAGACTTCTGGTTGATGGGGCGGGCCGCCGAGTACAACAAATGGCTCCATGTGTTCTGGTCCAGCAGAGGGGAGCGGCAGCTTTCGGATCCAATTGATCGGTTGGTCTGGTGTGCGCTGGCCCGTCCGGGCGGACTTGACGGGTATGCAGCGGAGTACTTGATCCTCGAAGCTTGCGACGCTGGCATCGGGCTGGATGAGATCTCCGAGGCATTGGCCGAAGTCGTGCCTGGTTACATCGCCGGTTGAGGGTCAAGCGTCAGGTCACAAGCCAATTTCGTGCACTTCACCCAGTCGTTGGAGGCATCCGCCCCGCAGCCGGGCGCGCAGGAGCTACGGGTGTCGATGCTGCGGTGGCTGACGGAAACACCCGATTACAGCGTGACCCTCTGCCAGGTCATGAACCTGCCTGACTAGGATTAGCTCGTTATCGCAAGCTACAGTCTGACAAATAGGACAGGGGCGGTGGGTGTTACCGTCGATGTGGCTCAATCAAAAGTTGAGGGAAAGAAGTGAATCCAGCTATTCGAATTTTTCTCGGAGCACAGCTTGGGGCGGCTCTAATACTGGGTGCGCTTTACTACATATCTGTGAAGGTGGAAAAATCCCACGCGTTGAGTTGGTATGTGATGGTGTGGTTTGTATACACGCTCGTATTTGGAATGTTCTCTGTGGTTGAGTACATGAGGCAGAAGCGTCGGTAGCTCTTTCCTGAGGTTTTTCCCGCTTTGGGCGAAGTCGCGCGCGCCCCTCCAAATGATCTCTTTGTGGGCGGAGCAGAGAATGATAGATGCGCCAACGCATTCCGTGAGTCGCATTGATCTTGTCAATCGATCCAGCTGCGATCTTGGAAGAAATCTTCTATCTGAGTAGGTAAGCTTCTGGTAACGATATGTTGCGAGTACAGGGACCGTAAACCATGGCATCAGTAAGCACACTGCGCCGTTTCACCGCCTTTTCCATCATGGGCATCGCTACGGCGCTTTCCGTCCCCGCATCGGCCGCACAACCCGATTCCCCTGCGCCGCAGGCCACCCCCGCGCAACCCATTAACGCCACCAATTTCGTAGGCCTCACCCAGTCGCTGGAAGCATCCCCCCAGCAGCCGGGCGCGCAGGAACTGCGGGTGTCGATGCTGCGTTGGCTGGCGGAAACGCCGGATTACATGGTGACCCTCTGCCAGGTCATGAACCTGCCTGACCAGGATGAGGCAGCCAAAAATATCGGTCTGGATCTGCTGATGCAGCAGAGTTTCGGCAATCTGGCCTTCCAGATAGACCAGCGCGAAAGCAGCGATCAACTCAGCCGACAGGTGGCCGGTGTGGAGAGCGCGCTGCGCGCCTACGCGGCCTTCATTGCAGCCGATCCTGCGCTGCGCATTGCGGCCATGGATACGTTGGCCGCGCAGCAGAAGGCCGGCACGCTTCGCGCGCATCTAGCGCCTGTGGTGAAGGCGGAATGCGGTGCCAGCGACAACACGGTCATGCTCAACCCGGAAACGGCAGGGCAGGCTGCGCCGTCGCCGTTCCTGGGCGGTTTCCTGCGCGCGACCAGCGTGGTTTACCCCCTGCAGGTGGGCCAGTGGAAGGCGTTGGGCGAGCGCCGCTACGACGATGTCGCGGGTGGTGCGTCGGTGCGCTTCCAGCAGGCCGGCAACGAGGACGGCTGGATCGATGTGTACTTCTACCCGGTGGGCGTGCTGGATCAGGAACAGCGGGCCGGTCTGCTGGAAGGTGAGCGCAAAGGTTTGCTGGAGGCGCGCAGCGCAGCGCTGGCGGGGCGCGATGATATGTCGCGCGTGCAGACGGTGACATTGAAGGTCGCACCGGTGCAGCCGGACGCGGCCAACAGCATCGAGGCCAGCGTGCTGGATTTCGGCTTCGTCCGCGATGGCAAGGAGTACAGCTCGGTAATGCTGCTCGCCATCGACCGCTTGTATGCCATCAAGCTGCGCTACAGCGTGCCGACCGCCACGGCCAGCCGCAACGCGGCGCGCGGTGAGGTTGAAACCTTCGCTGCGGCCTTGCTGCCGCAACTGGATATCAGTAATTCCGGTGGCTGTGGCAGTGTTCCCGTTACCGCACGTGATCGACTGCGCCTGGGCTGCACCGGCACCGACCCGGTACTGCCGGTGGTGGGCGAGGGGCAGCGGGAAATGCGCTTCGAGTACGCACCGCCACGCTAAGCCAAGGCGATACGCGCGCAGCTGGCCACAGGCATCAGGAATGTTCCGATGGATTCACAGACCCAGCGTTTCCTCGCCTATCTGCTTTCAAGCGGCGCAGTCGGCAGCACCCCTGTCGAGCACGCGTGGCACCTGCAGCAGTACTACAGCGGCCAGCTGCGCGTGCCGCAGCCCATCGAGGCCGACCTCGACGCGTGGCTGGGCCGTGCCGACCCCGCGGCGTTGCTGTGCGCGGCACAGTGGTTGGTGCAGGGGTATGCACTGGCCGATTCGTTTCCGTCGCTGCATCTGGCGTGGGTGAAGCGGTTGCTGGATGAAGGTCGGCTGCAACCGCAGCAGGCGATTCCCTTGCTGGCACTGCAGCCGGCACATCACACGCTTGATGAGCAGGGCCAGGAGATTGCATGGCTGGCGCTGCATGCCGTCGAAGAAGGGCGCGAGGCCGAAGAGCAGCAGCTGCTGCTTTCCCTGCTCGCCACCTATCCTCACCCGCCGGCGCCATGCCGCACGAACTGACCGCGCTGGCGCATGGCCCGCCACCATTCATGTTCCAGCTCCCACAGATCCGGCACCTGCTCGCGCGAATTTTCGAACACGATAATCACCATGCGCTTGGGCGAGTTATCGACCAGTAATACCGGTGTATCCGCAGCATAGAGTTCGAAATGCCTCGCGCCGCGCGAGGCCGGGCTGACGCGCAGCCCGTCGGCACTGCGTTCCTGCGCAAACTGCGCGGCTTCCTGCCACATCTGCAGGAAGTTCGGCACGGTCTGTTTGCTGTAGCTGTTTACGCTGAGTGCGGGTTCCGGCAGATACAGATGGCCGGCAAGCAGGCCTAGCAGCATCACGACGGCTGTCGGAATGGAGGCCGCCGCGCCCCTGGCTACGGTTGCACCTGCAGGCAGCTGGCCGCGTGCGCGGTCAAGGCAATGCAGGCCAGCATCAACCCTTCCATGCTGCGGTCGCCCAGGGTGTCCTCGGGCTGGGCGGCCTGGCGGGTGCGCTCGGCGGCCAGCAGCATCTGCTGCACGGTGGCCAGGCCGGCCAGGGCGCAATCGCAGTCGGCCAGTTGCAGGCGCCGGCCGGGCGGCAGGGTGCGTTCGGGCCAGGGCTGGCCATTGGCGGCCGCACCGGCCTGGATGCGCCGCAGCGTGGGAATGAAGCTGCTGGGGTCGATGCCGGGTTCGCCAGCGGGCGCCGCGCGGCGGGCGTTCAGATCAGGAAATTCCGATGCGTTCATGGCAGATGCTCCGTGCAAAACACAAAGCGCCACCGTAGGGGTGGCGGACGGTGCGTGGCGGCAAAAACCGGTAGTTACTGGAACCCGGTGGGTGCATGCGAACACGCACCCCCACGCACCGCCCGCCAAAGAACGCGAACGGATTGCCAGCCGGCGCCACGCAGAGGTGGCGCCGGCTGACAAGCGTAAACAACCCAGTAACATTCGGGCTTTGCCGACCCGGCCACTCGTTTTCAGTGGCATGCCATGGTGTGCACACCCCGCGAGCCGCTGCCAAGGGCAGATCCCGTCAATGCAGGGGTGCTTTACGCTTCGGCGGCATTTTGGCACGCCGGCCCGCAGCCCGAAACGCCCGCCCGGCAAGGCCGGGGGCCATCAGGCCCGGTTCAAAAGGCCAGCGCAGCCCGCATCGAACAGGTCAGCCCGCCCGGCGAACCCAAAGCCCCAACCCAAGGCGATCACGACAAAACGGTGCCAGTTGCCGCAGATACCCGCCCGCGGCCCCGGCCAGTGCGCCGCAGGCCAACCGTCCCGCGACCCGCAGCCCGCGCCCGGCGTGCAGGCGAAGCCAGGGCAGGGTGGCCAGCAGTTGCGCGCCCAGCAGCAGCGCCAGCACGTCCAGCCCCAGCACATCGATCAGCCCCAGCAGCGGCGCCAGTTCCGGGTTGCAGGCCAGCAGCACCACCAGGGCGGCGCCCAGCAGGGCAAGCGTGCGGCGCACGGTGGGTGTGCTGAGCCAGCGGAGCAGGGCAGTCATCAGGCATCCTTGCGGAGAGGGGGCGTGTGTTACGCAGTCTTGGTGCGGCAGCAGCCCACTTCAAGTACGCTGAACAGGTTCAGCCTACTTTGCCGAATCCGGTCCCCGGCGCCCCCAAACGGGGTGCCCTGCGCGCGGTGCGACAACGTGTCGCAGCGATATCCGGCCGATTCCTGCGCTGGATCATTGTCAATGCCTTTCTTAAATGATGCGTGACGGCCTAAAATTGAAAGGCTGACTCGACCCCACCTCACTGCCTGTCTCAACCACAGGCGGGACCGGCTTTTGCCGGAGCGGGCAGGACGGGGAACGGCATTCCCTCGCAATTGGATCGACCGATGATTCCGTTGAAAACCCTTGGGCGCTGGTTGCGCCCGGGCCTGCTGCTCGCACTGCTGGTGATGCTCACCGGCTGCGATGCCGTGGCCATCCTCAGTCCGAAGGGCCAGATTGGCCAGGACGAGAAGACCCTGCTGATCACGGCTGTCGTGCTCATGCTGCTGGTCGTCGTCCCGGTCATCGTCATGACCCTGACCTTCGCGTGGAAGTACCGCGCTTCCAACACCAAGGCCCGTTACGAGCCGAAGTGGTCGCATTCCACGGCGATCGAGGTGGTGGTGTGGTCGATCCCCTGCATGATCGTGCTGGTGCTGGCGGTCCTGACCTGGCGTTCGTCGCACGCACTGGACCCGTACAAGCCGCTGGAATCGGACGTCAAGCCGGTCACCATCGAGGCGATCTCGCTGGACTGGAAGTGGCTGTTCATCTATCCGGAAGAGAAGGTTGCGGTCGTCAACGAGATCAAGTTCCCGGTGAACACCCCGCTGAACTTCAAGATCACGTCGGACACGGTGATGAATGCGTTCTTCATTCCGCACCTGGGCAGCATGATCTATTCGATGGCGGCGATGGAAACCAAGCTGCACCTGATCGCCAACGAAACCGGTGAATTCCCGGGCATGTCCTCGCACTACAGCGGCGCGGGCTTCGCCAAGATGCACTTCACCGCCTATTCGGTGACCGATGCCGAGTACCGCCAGTGGCTGGACCAGGTGCGTGCCGGCACGCAGACCCTGGACAAGACCAGCTTCAAGGCCCTGGGTGATGCGAAGAATTCCGAGTGGTACCCGGTCACCTACTTCGGCAAGACCGAAGAAGGCCTGTTCGACTGGGTCATTGCCAAGCACATGGGCGACAACCAGCACTACGGCATGAAGCATTCGCATGCCGGTGCGGCCGCCGCCGATGCTGCCAGCCATGAAGCGCACGAGGGGCACACCCCCAGTGACGCGCATGATTCCAAGGAATCGGGTGAAAACCTGGATGCCACCGAACACGAACACGCAGGCCATGCCGGCCACGCGGGTTCGGGAGAATGAACATGTTGGGAAAACTCTCTCTTGAGTCGATCCCCCACGATCCGATCGTCCTGACGACGTTGGTCGGTGCAGTGCTGGGTGGTCTGGGCGTGATGGCCCTGATCACCAAGTTCAAGCTGTGGGGTTACCTGTGGAAGGAGTGGTTCACCTCGGTGGACCACAAGAAGATCGGCGTGATGTACCTGATCGTCGCCTTCGTCATGCTGCTGCGCGGCTTCTCCGACGCCATCATGATGCGTACCCAGCAGGCGCTGGCAGTGGGCGGTTCGGAAGGCTACCTGCCGCCGCACCACTACGATCAGATCTTCACCGCCCACGGCGTGATCATGATCTTCTTCGTGGCCATGCCGCTGATCACCGGCCTGATGAACCTGGCCGTGCCGCTGCAGATCGGTGCGCGCGACGTCGCGTTCCCGTTCGTGAACTCGCTCAGCTTCTGGCTGTTCGTGGCCGGTGCGGTGCTGATCATGCTGTCGCTGTGGATCGGTGAATTCGCCGCCACCGGCTGGCTGGCGTTCCCGCCATTGTCGGGCATCGAATACAGTCCAAGCGTCGGCATGGACTACTACATCTGGGGTCTACAGGTCGCAGGCCTGGGTACCACGCTGAGCGGTATCAACTTCTTCATTACCATCCTGAAGATGCGTACCCCCAGCATGAAGCTGATGCAGATGCCGGTGTTCACCTGGACGGCGCTGGTCACCAACGTGCTGATCGTCGCCGCCTTCCCGGTGCTGACCATCACCCTGGTGTTGCTGACCCTGGACCGTTACCTGGGTACGCACTTCTTCACCAATGATGGTGGCGGCAACGCCATGCTGTACATCAACCTGATCTGGATCTGGGGCCACCCGGAAGTCTATATCCTGGTGCTGCCGGCCTTCGGCGTGTTCTCCGAAGTGATCGCGACCTTCTCGCGCAAGGCGCTGTTCGGCTACAAGGGCATGGTCTACGCCACCGCCTGCATCGGCGTGCTGTCGTTCATCGTGTGGCTGCACCACTTCTTCACCATGGGTTCGGGTGCCAACGTCAATGCCTTCTTCGGCATCACGACGATGATCATCTCCATCCCCACCGGCGTGAAGATCTTCAACTGGCTGTTCACCATGTTCCGCGGTCGCGTGCAGTTCACCACGCCCGTGCTGTGGACCATCGGCTTCATGGTCACCTTCACCATCGGCGGCATGACCGGCGTGATGCTGGCGATCCCGGCCATCGACTTCGTGCTGCACAACAGCCTGTTCCTGATCGCCCACTTCCACAACGTCATCATCGGCGGCGTGGTGTTCGGCATGTTCGCCGGTATCACCTACTGGTGGCCGAAGATGTTCGGCTTCCGCCTGAACGAGTTCTGGGGCAAGTGCGCCTTCTGGTGCTGGTTCATCGGCTTCTATGTGACCTTCATGCCGATGTACGTGCTGGGCTTCATGGGCATGACCCGTCGCCTGCAGAGCACCGTGAACCCAGCCTACGAGCCGCTGCTGCTGGTGGCTGCCGCAGGTGCCTTCATCGTGGGTGCCGGCATCCTGTGCCAGATCATCCAGGTGGCCGTGTCGATCCGCGACCGCAAGAAGACCGCCGACCTGACCGGCGACCCGTGGGATGCCCGTACGCTGGAGTGGGAAACCTCTTCGCCGCCGGCCTTCTACAACTTCGGCAGCCTGCCGGAAGTCACCGAGCTGGACGATTTCTGGGAGCGCAAGCAGCGTGGTGAAGCCTGGCCGAAGCCGGCCAAGTACACCGACATCCACATGCCGCGCAACACCGGCACCGGTGTGGTGATCGGCGCCTTCAGCCTGGTGTTTGGCTTTGCGATGATCTGGCACATCTGGTGGCTGGCCATCGTCGGCTTCGTCGGCATGATCGCCACGTTCATCTACCGCACCTTCGACCAGGACGTGGACTACTGGGTCCCGGCCGCCGAGGTGGAACGCATCGAGAACGAACACCGCAAGCACCTGGAAGCCCAGGGCCTGGTGAAGTCGGAGCTGAAGGCATGAGCACCAATACCTCGACCCTGAGCCACGGGCACGCCGCGCACGCGGCGGCCCATGGCCATGACGACCACGAGCACCACGACACCGGCGGCAATACCGTCTTCGGTTTCTGGGTGTACCTGATGAGCGACTGCCTCATCTTCGCCTCGCTGTTTGCCACCTACGTGGTGCTGGTGGGCGGAAATGACGGCGGCCCGACCCCGAAGGATCTGTTCGAGCTGCCGTTCGTGGCGTGGGAAACCGCGCTGCTGCTGACCTCGTCGCTGACCTTCGGCCTGGGCATGATTGCCATGCACCGCAAGCAGGTGGGCCAGATGTACCTGTGGCTGGCCATCACCTGGCTGCTGGGCTTCGGCTTCATGTGCATGGAAGTGTGGGAGTTCAACCACCTGATCCACCAGGGCTACGGCCCTGACCGCAGTGCCTTCCTGTCGGCGTTCTTCGCCCTGGTCGGTACCCACGGTCTGCACGTGAGCGCCGGCCTGCTGTGGCTGGCGGTGATGTTCGTGCAGCTGAAGAAGTACGGCCTGACCCCGACCAACAAGACCCGCATGGCGTGCCTGAGCCTGTTCTGGCACTTCCTGGACCTGATCTGGATCGGCGTGTTCTCCGTCGTCTACCTCAATGGAGCGCTGTAATGGCACATGACAACCATGCACACGACCACGGCACCGGTGGCGAAAGCCACGGCAGCGTGAAGTCGTACCTGATCGGCTTCGTGCTGGCGGTGGTGCTGACCGTCATCCCGTTCTGGGTGGTGATGTCGGGCGACTTCTCGCGCACCGTAAGCGGTGTGGTGATCGCGGTTTCCGCGGTGCTGCAGATGCTGGTGCACCTGGTGTTCTTCCTGCACCTGGACCGTTCTTCGGAAAGCCGCTGGAACGTCAACGCTGCTGCTTTCACCGTGGTGGTGATCGGCATCATCGTGGCCGGTACCCTGTGGGTCATGCACAACATGAACGTGCACATGATGCACTGACGTCTTCGCGACGTTGCCACAGACGAAAAGGCCGCCCTTCGGGGCGGCCTTTTTCTTTGGTGGGTTGGGGCGGGGTCAGAGCCCTTGCCTGCGGCAAGGGATCCGACTCCGGGCCAGTAGATCCACGCCATCCGTGGATGGCGGCGCGCGCAATGCAGATGGGGTCAGAGCCCTTGCCTGCGGCAAGGGATCCGACCCCGCCGGCCGCGCCGCGATGTGTCTGGGGTCAGAGCCCTTGCCTGCGGCAAGGGATCCGACCCAGCCGGCCCCACCGCCCTGTGTCTGGGGTCAGATCCCTTGCCGCAGGCAAGGGCTCTGACCCCATGCGCGGTTCAACCCACCTTGCGCAGGAACTCGTCGGCGGCCATCGGCCTGCCCAGATGGTACCCCTGCAGCTGGTCGCAGCCCAGTCCGCTCAGGTAATCCTGCTGTTCCTTGGTCTCCACGCCCTCGGCCACCACCTGCAGCTGCAGCGAACGGCCCAGCGCCACGATCGACGACACGATGGCCGCGTCTTCGGCGTTCTGTTCCAGCTCGCGTACGAACGCGCGATCAATCTTCAGCTCGGTGGCCGGCATGCGCTTCAGGTACAACAGGCTGGAATAGCCGGTGCCGAAATCATCAATGGCGATATGCACGCCCATCGCGGTCAGGTCGTTCAGGATCACCAGGCTGGCTTCCACGTCCTTCATCGCCGTGGTTTCGGTGATTTCCAGCGTCAGCCGCTCCGGCGCAATGCCATGCCGCCGCAGCGCAGCGCGGACGCTGTCCAGCAGCGCCGGCGAGGAGAACTGCAGCGGCGACAGATTCACCGCCATGGTCCATTCGTGCTGGCCGGCATCGTGCCAGGCGCGCAGCTGCGCGCAGGCCTGGTCCAGCACCCAGTCGCCGATTGGCAGGATCAATCCACTGCGCTCGGCAATGGGAATGAACACGTCCGGGCTGAGCATGCCCAGTTCCGGGTGCTGCCAGCGCAGCAGCGCTTCGGCGCCCACCGCCGGGGTGCCGGCGGCCACGAACTTGGGCTGGTAATGCAGCAGCAGTTCGCCGCGTTCGGTGGCGCGGCGCAGGTCCTGCAGCAGGCGCAGCTGGCGGTTCGCGCTCACCTGCATGGACGGGGTAAAGAAGGTATATCCGTTCCGGCCGCCTTCCTTGGTGTGGTACATCGCCGCGTCGGCATGGGCCATCAGCTCGCGTTCGCTGGTGGCATCGTCCGGGTACAGCGCAATGCCCAGGCTGGCGCTGACCTGCAGTTCGGCCGCATCGATCAGGAACGGTTCGGCCACGGCGGCAATGATGCGCTCGGCCACCACCACCGCGTCGTCGGGCTCTTCGATGGCCAGCACGATCACGAACTCATCGCCGCCCAAGCGGGCGAAGGTGTCCTGCGGACGTAGCAGGGCGCTGACGCGCTGGCTCATCTTCACCAGCAGGCGGTCGCCCAGTTGATGCCCGTAGGCATCGTTCACCGCCTTGAAGCCGTCCAGATCGCAGAAGATGACCGCCAGCGCATGGCCGCGGCGGCGCGCTTTTTCGATCGACTGCTCGATGCGGTCCTGCAGCAGCATGCGGTTGGGCAGCTGGGTAAGCGGGTCATGCAGGGCGGCCTGCAGCAGCTTGTCGTTGGCCTTTTCCAGCGATTCGGCCAGCAGGCCGGTGCGCACGCGCATCTGCCGGTCGAACAGCGAGGCCACCAGCGCAATGCCGATCACGCCCAGGGTGGTGACGATCACCAGCACTGCCAGCCAGTGCGATTCAATGCCGCCGTCGATCACCGCGCCGCAGATGCTGCCGGCCGGGAAGCTGGCAGCGGCCATGCCGGTGTAGTGCATGCCGACGATGGCCAGGCCCATCACCGCCGATGCGGCAATGCGCAGCGGCAGGGTGCGCTGGTCTTCGCGGCGCAGGCGGAAGGCGATCCACAGCGCGGCGGTGCAGGCGCCGATGGCCACGGCGATGGACAGCGTGAACCACAGCGGGTCGTAGTCGATGCCCGGCTGCATGCGCATGGCGCCCATGCCCAGGTAATGCATGGTGGCCACGCCCAGGCCCATCAGCGTGCCACCGGCCAGCAGGCGCCGGCGCGGCAGTTCCGGGCGCGAGACCAGCCACAGCGCATAGGCCGACGCGGCAATGGACACTGCCAGCGAGTACAGGGTAATGCCCAGGTCGAAGCCGATCGGGATCGGCAGCTTGAAGGCCAGCATGCCGATGAAGTGCATGGACCAGATGCCCAGGCCCATGGCCGACGCACCGCCGATCAGCCACCAGCGGGCGACTCTGCCCTGTGCGGTGGCCAGGCGGCCGGCCATGTCCAGGGCGGTGTACGAAGCGAGAATGGCCACCAACAGCGAGAAAGCAACCAGGCTCTGGCTGTAAGTGCCAGTCATTGCGGGTCCTTCAGGAGAAAGCGGGGAGGGCAGGCATGAAGCCGCGAACTATAGCGGCGGCAGGGGGCTGAACCTTAGCAGTTGAAAAATGTGATGTTCATCTCGTATTTGAAGATGTGTAGGCGGGGTGCCCGGGGCCGGCTGTCGCAGCGCCTGCGACCGCGCTCGGCTATCCTCCTTCACCGTTCACCACGCAGGATTTCCGATGGCCAAGGCCCGCACCGCTTACGTCTGCAACGAATGCGGCGCCGATTCCAGCAAATGGCAGGGGCAGTGCCCGGAATGCGGGGCGTGGAACTCGATGTCGGAAATCGTGCTGGAAAGCGCCGCAGCGGCGAAGGCCCCCGCAGCCCGTCGCAATGGCTGGGTGGGCAAGATCGATCCGCCGAAGATCACCGCGCTGAAGGACGTGCAGCAGACTGAGCACCGCCGGGTCAGCACTGGCATTGGCGAATTCGACCGCGTGCTGGGCGGTGGCCTGGTGGAGGGCGCCGTGGTGCTGGTCGGTGGCGACCCGGGCATCGGCAAGTCGACCCTGCTGCTGCAGGCGGTGGCGAAGATGGCCGCCGAACTGCCGGTGCTGTACGTGACCGGTGAAGAATCGCTGGCGCAGGTGGCCGGCCGCGCGCACCGGCTGGAGCTGCCGCTGGATGGCGTGAATGCCTTGGCCGAGACCGGTGTCGAGTCGATCATGCAGCACGCCAGCAAGGCCGGCCCGCGCCTGATCGTGGCCGATTCGGTGCAGACCCTGTGGACCGAAACCCTGACCGCCGCACCGGGGTCGGTCAGCCAGGTGCGCGAAAGCGCGGCACGGCTGGTGCGCTTTGCCAAGGAAACCGGCACCGCCGTGTTCCTGGTCGGCCACGTAACCAAGGAAGGTGGCATTGCCGGCCCGCGCGTGCTGGAACACATGGTCGATGCGGTGCTGTACTTCGAAGGCGAGAGCGGCAGTCGCTTCCGCCTGCTGCGTGCCTTCAAGAACCGCTTCGGCGCGGTGAACGAGCTGGGCGTGTTCGCCATGGGCGACAAGGGCCTGAAGGAAGTGTCCAACCCGTCGGCCATCTTCCTGTCTGGCAGCAGCGCGCACCAGCCGGGCAGCTGCGTGATGGTCACCCGCGAGGGCACCCGCCCGCTGCTGGTGGAAGTGCAGGCGCTGGTGGATGCCTCGCCGCTGTCCAACCCGCGCCGCGTGGCCGTGGGCCTGGAGCAGAACCGCCTGGCCATGTTGCTGGCGGTGCTGCACCGCCATGGCGGGGTGCTGGTGGGCGACCAGGACGTGTTCGTGAACGTTGTCGGTGGCATTCGTGTGCAGGAGACCGCCGCCGACCTGCCGGTGCTGCTGGCGGTGCTGTCGTCGCTGCAGGACCGGCCGCTGGCGGAAAAGACCATTGCCTTCGGCGAAGTGGGGCTGTCCGGTGAGATCCGCCCGGTGCCCAACGGCGAAGACCGCCTGCGCGAAGCAGCCACCCATGGTTTCAAGCGCGCCATCGTGCCCAAGGCCAACGCGCCGAAGGGCGGCAGCGTGAAGGGCATGGAAGTGATCGCGGTGGAGCGGCTGTCCGAGGCGATTGACACCGCGTGACATCCGTGCGGCAGAGCCGAGCCCATGCTCGGCTGCCTTTTGTAGAGTCTAGCTTGCTCGACTGCTTTTTGTAGAGTCGAGCCATGCTCGACTGCTTTCCGCGTCGAGGCAAGAGCAGTCGAGCAAGCTCGACTCTACCGGGGCTGGGGCGCAGTCGAGCAAGCTCGACTCTACCGGGGCTGGGGCGCAGTCGAGCAAGCTCGACTCTACCGGGGCTGGGGCGCAGTCGAGCAAGCTCGACTCTACCGGGGCTGGCCCGCCGCCGGGGTGCGGAATCCAACGCCCGGCACAGCAACGGTCAGCATGCCTGTGCTAGTTTCCCCGGCTCGACGATGGCGCCCCGCGGCGCCTTGTGTGGCAAGGAGTAACCGATTACATGCAGGACCCGACGCTGACCACCCCCGCCGCCGAAATCCGCCGGGCCGGGGTCGATCTCAATGGATTGATGACGGTGCTGGGCAAGCACCTGTATTCCACCCCGATGGTGGCGCTGCGCGAGCTGGTGCAGAACGCGCACGATTCCATCATCCGCCGCCGCATTGAACAGAGCGGTGGCGATCTGCCCTCGCGCATCGATGTGCAGGTCGATGCCGCCGCCGGCGTGCTGCGCATCATCGATACCGGCGCCGGCCTGACCCGCCAGGAAATCCACGATTACCTGGCCACGGTGGGCGTGGGCTACACCCGCGGCCTGCGCCAGGGCGGCGATGACCAGGACGGCCTGATCGGCATGTTCGGCCTGGGCTTCCTGTCGGCCTTCGTGCTGGCGCGGCGGGTGAGCGTGCGCACCACCTCATACCAGACGCCGGAACTGGGCCACCTGTATGTGTCCAGCAACGCCGAGCAGTACACCGTGAGCGAAGTGCCAGCGCGCGCGGTCGGCACCGAAGTGGAGCTGGAACTGCACCCGGACTTCCTGCCGCTGGCCAACGAGGCGCGGCTGTACGAAGTGCTGGGCCGCTACTGCGCGCTGCTGTCCGAACCGATCTTCATTGGCGCGGCCACCGAAGCGCTGAACCCCGAGCCGCCGCCGTGGCGCGCGCAGGGCGATGTGGCGCTGCACCCGGTGCAGGCGCGGCGCCAGGCGCTGCAGTTCGCCGCACGCTTCGAGCACGACTTCGAGCCCATCGTGACCGTGCCGTTGCGTGCCGATGCGGAAAGTGACGCCACTGGCCTGCTGTGGGTGCAGGATGGCGCCACCTACGGCACCAGCGACAACCGCAACCTGTCGGTGTTCGTGCGCGGTATGCTGCTGGACGACGATGCGCGCGACCTGCTGCCGCCGTGGGCCGGCTTCATCGGCGGGGTGATCGAATCGTCGCGGTTGACCCCCACCGCCAGCCGCGAAGACCTGCAGCGCGACGACCAGTACCGCGCCGTGCAGCACGCACTGCTGGAAGCGCTGATTGATGGCCTGGCCGACGTGGCGCGGCAGCAGCCGGAAGCCTGGCGCCGCGTGCTCAGCCGCCACAACGAGGCCCTGCTGGGCGCGGCACTGTGCGACGACCGTCTGTTTGACCTGCTGCTGGAACACGTGCGCGTGCCAACCTCGCAGGGCGACCTGCCGGCCAGCGCGCTGCCGGCGCGTGGCGCCGTGCACGTGATCCTGGACAACGGCGGCGGCTTCGAGGAAATGCTGTTCCGTGCCATGGGCGTGCCGGTGGCGCATGGGCACCGCTATGCGGTGGTGCCGTTCCTGCGCCGCTGGACCCAGGCCAAGGGCCTGCGCCTGGTGGAGCTGGGTACCGAACAGGGCAACCGCGCGTTGTTCCGCAGCGACGACAGCCTGGACGAGGCGCAGTTGGCCTGGCTGCGCGAGCACCTGGGCGATGGCGAACAGCTGCTGCCGGCGCGCTTCAGCCCCGAAGCGCTGCCGGTGGTGGTGGTGCCCGACCGCGAGGCGGAGCTGAAACAGCGCCTGGAAGACGATGAGAACGACAAGCGTGTGTCGATGGCCGCGCTGCGCCTGGCGCGCCAGTTCACCGCGCGCATCGAAGCGCGTGCGCCGTCGCGGTTGTACGTGAACCTGGACAACCCGGCGGTGCAGGCGCTGCTGCAGGCGCAGCGCGCCGGCCATGCGCAGGCCCCTGCCGCAGCACGCCTGCTGCGTTCGCTGAAGATCATCGTGTCCGCGCAGGGGCGGCCGCTGGCGCGCGATGCCGGCGCAGCCACGCCCGATCTGAACGCCGCCTTCGCCGATATTGCCGGTGCCCTGCAGCAGATGCTGCGCTGAGCACCGCTCACTTTCTCATCCAGCCTTCGCTAGACAGGAGACTTGCACATCATGGAAATCTGGAACTGGGTTGAAAAACTGCAGGAAGACCTGCGCCAGGCCGGGCAGGCGCAGAACGCGCACCTGCTGACCCGCCTGGCCGACGAGGTGAGCGAACTGCAGGTGGACCGCGTGGATGCGCTGCTGCCCGAGGCGCGTGCACTGGGCAAGGCGCTGGACAACCCGTGGGTGGATGTCTACGTGGGCCACTGGGCGCTGCGCAACCGCGTGGGCAACCGCGTGGAAGGCGAGAGCGCGCTGGGCGAAGCGGTGGCGCTGTTCGAACGCGCCCACCGTGCCGACACCCTGGACTGCCCGCAGTCGATCTGCGTGACCCAGGATCTGGCCGCCTGCTACGGCAACATCGACGGCCCGGGCTGGGTGCCCGAGCGCATTGAAGTGTGCGATGAGACCCTGGCCCGCATCGATCCCAGCTGGGCGTGCTTCCAGTGCCTGAGCTGCGAAAAGGCCGATGCGCTGCTGGACGATGGCCGCGGCCAGGACGCGCTGGATTACCTGCAGGCGCAGGCCGATGCGATCAAGGCGCGCGGCAAGGAAGTGTTCGACAGCTTCCCGGAAATGCAGATCAAGGTGCTGCTGGCCACCGGCCGTGCCGACGAAGCGCTGGTGCTGATCGAACAGCGCGAGGCCGAAGTGGCCGCCGCCGGCGAGTACGAACCGGCGAACTGCACCGTGCCGCGCCGCCTGTCGCGTGCCTGGGCGCTGGCCCAGCTGGGCCGCGACGAAGAAGCGTTGCAGCAGCTGGTGCCGTGGAGCGAGCTGACCCCCAATACCTGGCGCATGTGGGCCAACACGGTGGCGATCCTGTGCCAGCGTGATCCGGCGCGCAACACCTGGGATCTGGGTACGCGCTTCAACACCATCATTGAACACTTCGCCCGCGTGGGCGCGCACCGGCTGGTGATTGAAATGGCCGCGCTGAGCCTGGAGCTGGCGCTGCAGCGTGGCGCGCGCTGGGTCGCGCAGCGGCAGCTGCGGCTGGCCCGCACGCACCTGGCACAGCTGCGCCAGGACCGCGGTGCCGCCGAACAGGTGGCCGCGCTGGCCGCGCGCATCGATGCACTGCCCGAGGCCGCGCCGCTGCCGGTGGCCGCCGCCGAACTGCTGCCGTGGCTGGAAGCGCAGGGCCAGCAGAACCAGTCGCGCGACCCCGAGCGCGAGGCGCAGTGGCTGCTGCAGGGCCATGCGCAGTGCCCCGACGATGAAGGGCTGGCCGAAGTGGCCGCCTCGGCGCTGTACGCCTGCGGTGCGCAGGACGAAGCGCGCGCGCTGCTGTGGCAGTTCGTGCGCGCGCATGTGCAGGAAGACGGCCCGGCCGCCTACACGCTGATGCGCTGGCTGGCCGAGCAGGGCGATGACGAGGGCCTGCGCCAGCTGGCCGATGTATACCGCAGCAGCGTGCCGGTGTTCGCGCACTGGTGCGATGTGCAGCGGGCGCGCCGGGTGTCCGACTGGCCGGCGCTGGAACAGGCGGCCACGCAGCTGCTGGCGCTGTCACCGGGTTCGCACGGTGCGCGTGGCACGTTGGCCCGCATGTACATGGAAACCGGCCGCTTCAGCGAGGCGCAGGCCTGCTACGCGCAGCTGGTGGAGCTGCAGGAGGACCCCAACGCCGCGCATTGGGACCACATGAGCGCCGCCAGCGCCGCGCGCGACTGGGATGCCGTGCGCCGTTCGGCCGCGGCCATCGGCATGGAACTGTCCAGCCAGGACGGCGTGGTGGAAGAGCCGTGGGGCTGGGTGATCATCCGCAGCGAAGAGCAGGGTGAGCCGATGGAGTACTACGCGCGCCGTACCGGCCCGGTAACCGCGCGTATCGTGGAAAACGCACCGGCCAACCGTGCCCAGCAGGTGGGCGACTGGGTGGTGTTCGATGCCGCGCTGGTGCACCCGGCGCCGGAAGAGGAAGAAGCGCGCCAGCACTTCATTCCCACCTATGCGCAGGTGCACGTGCTGGAGCGCGGCGGCTTCGCGCGCAGCTGGCTGATTGATGGCGCACACCCCGGCGAAGCGGCATGGGATGCACTGGTGGAAGCGGCGCAGGCGCAGGGCTGGCAGATCTGGGGGCACAGCCGTGCCGACTACACCGTGACCGACCCCGATGTGGAAGAGGGCACGCTGCCGGGGCTGCTGTTCACCGTGGCCCAGCCGCAGGACCACGCGCCGCTGGCGCTGCATCGGTTCCTGCAGCAGCACACCACCAAGTGGCAGCACCCGCAGTGCTGGCTGCGCCTGGCCGAAGCCTGCGACCAGGACCGGCAGCCGCACCTGGACGTGATCGAGCGGTACGGGTTGTAAGCCCGCCGCGCCGCGTACCGGTTGGGTGCGCGGCGCCGCAGGTAGATCCACGCCATGCGTGGATGCGGCCCCGGTGGGTGCGGACCAACGGTCCCCGGTGGGTGCCGACCGTTGGTCGGCACGCCTTTATCGCGGTTGCGGTACCGGTAGGCGCCGACCGTTGGTCGGCACGCTTTATCGCGGTTGCGGTACCGGTAGGTGCCGACCGTTGGTCGGTACGCCTTTATCGCGGTTGCGGTACCGGTAGGTGCCGACCGTTGGTCGGCACGCTTTATCGCGTATGCCCGAACACCAGTTCAATGGCGAACTGGCTGCCGAAGAACGCCAGCAGCAGCAACAGCATCGCGCTCAGCGTCCAGTGCACGGCCTTCACCCCGCGCCAGCCGTAGCGGCGGCGGCCGACCAGCAGCACGCCGAACACGATCCACGACAGCACGCTGAGCACGGTCTTGTGCACCAGCTTCTGCGCCAGCAGGTCGTCCACGAACAGCACGCCGGTCACCAGGGTCAGCGTCAGCAGCGCGAACCCCACGGTGATGACCCGGAACAGCAGCGATTCCAGATCGGCCAGCGGCGGCAGGGCGCGCAGCCACGGGCGGAACTCGCGGCGGCGCAGGGCGCGTTCCTGCAGCCACAGCATGATGGCCAGCAGCGCGGCGATGCTCAGCGTGGCGTAGGCCAGCAGGGCCAGCCAGGCGTGGCTGGCCAGACGCCAGCCCAGCACCTTGCTGGGGGCGTGGCCGTAGCCGTGGTACACCGCCAGCAGCAGCGCGGCCAGCGGGAACACCACCACGCCCAGCGCCGACATGCGCCCGCGTGCGCCCACCAGCGAAGTCAGCCAGGCCATGCCCAGGCCGACCAGCGACAGCGCCGCGAAGAAATGCATGTCCGGCCCGCCGCTGGTGCGCAGCGCCACCAGCACGTGGTAGCCGCCGTGCAGCAGCATGGCCGGCAGCGCCGGCCACAGCCAGGTGGGCGAGCCCATTGCCTCGTCGCGGCCGAGCGCGCGCACCAGCAGGACGCTGGCGGCCAGGTACAGCAGGATCGCGATGAGAACGATTGTCATCGTGGCAGTTTCGCATACCCCCGGGAAGCTGGCGACGGCCGCAGCGTCGCAGCCCGGGAACCGGGGCGGACCCGCTATACTGTCTGCCTTATTGTCCTCCGCTTTCAGACAGGTTGCGCCGCATGTTCGAGTCCCTGACCCAGCGCCTTTCCGGCACCATCGAGCGCCTGCGTGGCCGTGGCCGCCTGACCGAGGAGAACATCCGCGAGGCGACCCGCGAGGTGCGCATCGCGCTGCTGGAAGCCGACGTGGCGCTGCCGGTGGTGCAGGCCCTGATCGAGCGCATCAAGGTGCGCGCGGTCGGCCAGGAAGTGCTGAAGTCGCTGACCCCGGGCCAGGCCCTGATCAAGGTGGTGCGCGACGAGCTGACCGCGGTGATGGGCGCCGAAGCCAGCGACCTGAACCTCAACGTTCCCGCCCCGGCCATCATCCTGATGGCGGGCCTGCAGGGCGCCGGCAAGACCACCACCGTGGGCAAGCTGGCCAAGCACCTGAAGGAAAAGCGCAAGAAGAAGGTGATGGTGGTGTCGGCCGACGTCTACCGTCCGGCCGCGATCGAGCAGCTGAAGACCCTGGCCGAGCAGGTGGGCGTGCTGTTCTTCCCGTCCAGCGCCGACCAGAAGCCGGAAGCCATCGTGCGCGCGGCCATCGACGATGCGCGCAAGTCGTTCGTGGACGTGCTGCTGGTCGATACCGCCGGCCGCCTGGCCATCGACGAAGCGATGATGGCCGAGATCAAGGCCCTGCACGCGGCGGTGAACCCGGCCGAAACCCTGTTCGTGGTCGATGCCATGACCGGCCAGGACGCGGCCAACACCGCCAAGGCCTTCGGCGATGCGCTGCCGCTGACCGGCGTGGTGCTGACCAAGACCGACGGTGACGCCCGTGGCGGTGCCGCGCTGAGCGTGCGCTACATCACCGGCAAGCCGATCAAGTTCGTCGGTGTCAGCGAAAAGCCCGAAGGTCTGGATGTGTTCCATCCCGACCGTATCGCCAGCCGCATCCTGGACATGGGCGACGTGCTGTCGCTGGTGGAGCAGGTCGAGCAGCAGGTGGACAAGGACAAGGCCGCCAAGCTGGCCGAGAAGGTCGCCAAGGGCAAGAAGTTCGACCTGAACGACATGCGCGACCAGCTGGAGCAGATGCAGAACATGGGCGGCATTGGCGGCCTGATGGACAAGCTGCCGGGCCTGGGCAACATTCCCGACCACCTGAAGCAGCAGGTCAGCCTGGGCAAGGAAGTGCCCCGCATGATCGCCATCATCAATTCGATGACCAAGAAGGAACGGCGCAACCCGAACCTGCTGAACGGCTCGCGCCGCGCGCGCATCGCCAAGGGTTCGGGCGTGACCCCGGCCGACGTCAACAAGCTCATGAAGCAGTACATGCAGATGGAAAAGATGATGAGCAAGATGGCCGGCGGCGGCATGAAGGGCATGATGCGCAGCATGAAGGGCATGATGGGCGCCATGGGCGGCCGCGGCATGCCGTTCCGTTGATGCGCTGCTGAGGCCACGCATTGGTAGAGTCGAGCTTGCTCGACTGCTGTTGGTGGTTCAGTCGAGCAAGCTCGACTCTACGTGGCGCGCGGTTCAGTCGAGCAAGCTCGACTCTACCCCCTTGCTGCGCGCACCATGGGGGCCTGTCTGCAACGATGGGCCGCCCTGCTGATGTCTGCTGTCACTTCCCGCGTCGAGGCGTTCTGCCGGCGCTTCCAGGTTTCCCTTCCGATCCTGCTGGCGCCGATGGCCGGGGCCTGTCCGGTGCCGCTGTCTGCTGCGCTGGCCAACGCCGGCAGCATGGGCGCGATGGGCGCGGTGCTGTCTTCGGCGGCCGATATCGGCGTGTGGATGGACGATTTCCGCGCGGCCTCTGCCGGCCCCGCGCAGGTGAATCTGTGGCTGCCCGACCCGGCGCCGGCCCGCGACGTGGCCGCCGAAGCCGCCAGCCGCGCCTTCCTGGCCCAATGGGGGCCCGAGGTGCCGGCCAGCGCCGCCGATGCCACTCCGGCCGATTTTGATGAGCAGTTCGCCGCGCTGCTGGCCGCGCGCCCTGCGGTGGCTTCGACCATCATGGGCGTGCTGTCGCCGCGCCATGTGCAGCAATTGAAGGATGCCGGCATTGCGTGGATTGCCTGCGCGACCACGCTGGCCGAAGCGCGCGCGGCGCAGGACGCCGGTGCCGATGCGGTGGTGGCGCAGGGCGTGGAGGCCGGTGGCCATCGCGGCGCCTTCGATCCGGAGTTGGCCGAACGGCAACTGGTCGGGCTGTTCGCCCTGTTGCCGCGCCTGGCCGACCACCTGCAGATTCCGGTGATCGCCGCTGGCGGCATTGCCGATGGGCGTGGCATCGCCGCGGCGCTCACGCTGGGCGCCAGCGCCGTGCAGATCGGCACCGCTTTCCTGCGTACCCCCGAAGCGGCGATTGCCCGGGCCTGGGCCGACGCACTGGCGGTGACCGAACCCGAAGACACCTGGCCGACCCGCGCTTTCAGTGGGCGCCTGGGCCGCGGCCTGGCCACCCCGTATGTGCGTGCGGCGGCGGCCGATGCTGCGCCACCACCGCGGCCGTACCCGGTGCAGCGCGGGCTGACCGCGCCGATGCGCAAGCAGGCGACGCAGCGCAATGATCTGGCGGCGATGCAGGCCTGGGCCGGGCAGTCGGCGTGGATGGCACCGGCGCGGCCGGCCGCCGAGGTGCTGGCCGACATGTGGCGCGACGCGCAGGCCCTGCTGCGGTGACCGTGACCTGCAACGGCCAGCCCGCGCAGGCCGACGATCTGCTGCCGGCGCTGGTGAACTACGGCCACTTCACCTCGCTGCAGGTGCGTGGCCATGCCGTGCAGGGGCTGGAGCTGCATCTGGCGCGGCTGTCACAGGCCACGCGCGAGCTGTTCGGCAGCGAACTGGACCTGCGCCGGCTGCAGGCGTGGATGGCGCAGGCGCTGCAGCAGGCGGGGCAGGGCGATGCCTCCATGCGGGTGACGGTGTTTTCGCGCCGCTTCGATTTCCGCAACCCGCTGGCCGCCGTGCCGGTGGACGTGCTCGTGGCGGTGTCGGCGCCGGTGGCCCTGGTGGCGCCGAAGCGCGTGCGCAGCGTGGTCTGGCAGCGCGACTGGCCGCAGATCAAGCACGTGGGAACGTTTGGTCTGTTTGCCCAGCGCCGTGCGGCGCTGGCGGCGGGGTTTGACGATGCGCTGTTGGTGGCGGCCGACGGGCAGATCAGCGAGGGCAGTACCTGGAACCTGGCCGCGCACGATGGTCAACGCCTGCTCTGGCCGCAGGCGCCGGCACTGCGCGGGACCGCCGAGGCGCTGCTGCAGCGGTACTGGCCCGGCGCGCAGGCCATCCAGCCCTTGCGGCTGGCCGATCTGGCCGGTGTGAAGGCGGCCTTTGCCTGCAATGCCAGTGGGGTGTGGGCGCTGGAGGCCATCGATGGGCAGGCCCTGCCGGGGTCGCAGGCGCTGGCTGAACAGGGCAGGGCGGTGCTGGCGGGCGTGCCGTGGGACGTGCTGGGGTCAGAGCCCTTTTGCGCGGCAAAAGGGATCTGACCCGATGGCTGGCCCAGGGGTTGGCCCGGCCGCCATCTGCCGCTATAATCGCCCGCTTACCTCGCCATTCCGGCGACTGGGCAATAGGAAAAACACCATGGTCAAGATTCGACTGACCCGCGGCGGCGCCAAGAAGCGTCCGTTCTACCACATCATCGTGACCGACGTGCGCAGCGCGCGCGACGGCCGCAACATCGAGCGCGTTGGTTTCTACAACCCGGTCGCCCAGGGCGGCGAGAAGCGCATCGAGCTGGACCTGGCCCGCGTTGACCATTGGGTCAAGAACGGCGCCCAGCCGACCGAAAAGGTCCGCAACCTGATCAAGGAAGCGGCCAAGACCCAGGCCGCTGCGGCCTGATCCTGACGGGCCGCGCTCTGGCGCGGCCCATCTGATTGAACGCAGATGAAAGATAACGAGCGCCGCATCCTGCTGGGCAGGATTGTCGGCGCTTTTGGTGTGCGCGGCGAAATAAAGCTCGAGTCCTGGACCGAGCCGCGTTCCGCTATTTTCCGTTACCAGCCGTGGATCCTGCGCAGCCCCAACGGGCAGGAATCGACGCTTGAAGGCGCTCGTGGCCGCGACAGCGGCAAGCATCTGGTGGCCCGGTTCCCCGGCATCGAAGATCGCGACACGGTCGAGGCCATGCACGGCACCGAGATCTACGTGGCCCGCAGCGCGCTGCCGCCACCGAAACCCGATGAGTATTACTGGGTGGATCTGGAAGGCCTGGATGTGAAGACCGTCGAGGGCGTTGCCCTGGGCCAGGTCTCGCACCTGTTCAGCACCGGCGCCAACGATGTGGTCGTGGTCCGTGGCGACCGCGAGCGGATGATCCCGTTCGTGCTGCCGGACTTCGTCAAATCGGTCGACTTCGAGGCCAATCTGGTCGTGGTCGATTGGGACCCCGAGTTCTGAGTGTGAGCATGCGCTTCGACGTCATCACCCTGTTCCCCGACTTCCTGGCCCAGTCCGCTGGGCTGGGCGTGGTCGGCCGGGCGCAGGAGAAGGGGCTGTTCAGCCTGCACGGCTGGAACCCCCGTGATTACGCCGAAGGCAACTACCGCCGGGTGGACGACCGTCCGTTCGGCGGTGGCCCGGGCATGGTGATGCTGATCGAGCCGCTGCAGGCCTGCCTGCAGGCGATCCGCGACGCCGACCCGACCCCGGCGCGGGTGATCTACCTCAGCCCGCAGGGTGCGCCGCTCACCCAGGCCAAGGTGCGGGAACTGGCGGCGCTGCCGCGCGTGGTCCTGCTCTGTGGCCGCTATGAAGGCATCGACGAACGCTTCCTGGAAGCCAACGTCGATGAAGAGATTTCCCTTGGCGACTACGTGCTGTCCGGCGGCGAACTGGGTGCGGCAGTCATCATCGATGCCGTGGCCCGCCTGCAGGACGGTGCCCTGAACGACGCCGAATCGGCCGCCCAGGACAGCTTCGAAGGCGACCTGGGCCTGCTCGACTGCCCGCATTACAGCCAGCCGGCCCAGCACCCGCTGGGCGACGTGCCGGACGTGCTGCGTTCGGGCAACCACGCGGCCATTGCCGCCTGGCGCCGCCAGCAGTCGCTGGTCCGTACCGCCGAACGGCGCCCGGACCTGCTGGATGAACAGGCGCTGGGCAAGGCCGACCGCAAACTGCTGGAACAGGGCCGCCAGGCCCAGAAACACAAGGCCAGCCCCTAGCGCAGGGCTGGCTTTATCGGCTATCATGGCCAATTCCCGCCAGCCCCGGCCGGCGCGCGCAGTACCCACAACAAACGTGCAGCACAGTTCCGTGACTGCATGAGCCTACGTTGTCAGAACGACACGCCCACCCGAACAAGAATCGGTGTAACCCATGAGCAAGCTGAACAAGTCCATCGTCGCGGAATTCGAATCCGCCCAGATCACCCGCGAACTGCCGAAGTTCAGCCAGGGCGACACCGTTGTCGTCAACGTGAAGGTGAAGGAAGGCAGCCGCGAGCGCGTGCAGGCCTATGAAGGCGTTGTGATCGCCACCAAGAACGCCGGCCTGAACTCCTCGTTCACCGTGCGCAAGATCTCGCACGGCTACGGCGTCGAGCGCGTCTTCCAGACCCACAGCGCCATCATCGACTCGGTCGAAGTGAAGCGTCGTGGTAAGGTCCGCGCCGGCAAGCTGTACTACCTGCGTGGCCTGGAAGGCAAGGCTGCCCGCATCAAGGAAGACCTGGCTGCCGCTGCTGCCGCCAAGGCTGCCCGTCTGGCCGAAAAGGCCTGATAAACAACTTCGGTTGTTGCCGCGACGGCCACCTTCGGGTGGCCGTTTGCGTTTGTGGGCTGGCCGGCGCTATGTTCGCGGCATGACGACCGTTGAACAGCGTTACCCGCCCAGGGTGCAGGCCGCCCTGCGCCATCTTGACGCCGCGGGTGTGCAGCGCCGGCACTCGGCGCCGCCACTGCATCGCCTGCTGTGGCGCATGGGCGTCAACGCGCCCCCGCCGATCATCGCCAGCGTGGCGTCCAATGCACTGCTGATGGGTATCTGGTTCGCACTGGGCTGGGGCGTGCTGATGTGGCTGCTGGTCTGGCGCAACACCAGCCTGCCGGTGGCAGTGGCGGTGTTCAGCGCGCTCCTCGCCGGCGTCCTGTTCGGTCTGCTGATGGCGGTCGTGATGCGCGTGATGCGCCTGCGCCGTGGCCTGCCGTTATGGCGTGACCTGCCCAGCCGCTGACCTGCGACCACGGAGCGCTGTGCAATGCCTTCCAAGCCATCCGCCCCCGCTGCGCCGAAGCTGTTGTCTGGCGGTAATCCGCAGATCGCCAAGGGCGATGGTGATGCACCGGTCCAGGCCTATATCGCCGCCATGCCCGGCTGGAAGCGTGCGTTCGGCGAGCAGCTCGATGCCCTCATCACCCAAGCCGTGCCCGGCGTGCACATGGCCGTGCGCTGGAATTCACCGATGTATGGCGTTGCCGAAGGGCAGGGCTGGTTCCTCAGCTTCCACTGCTGCACGCGTTACATCAAGGTCGCGTTCTTCCACGGCGCGCTGCTGCAGCCGCAGCCACCCGAGCCTTCGAAGCGGGCCACCACACGCTATCTGCACCTGTATGAAGACAGCGTGCTGGACCGCGCACAACTGCTGGAGTGGCTGCAGCAGGCACGTGCGCTGCCCGGCGCGCGCATGTAGTTTTCCCTTCCCACCGTACCGTGCGAGTGCAGACATGCCCAGGAAAGCTGTGGAAGCCACCGAAGCAACACGCCCTGCCTCTGAACTGATCGATGCGCGCATTGCCGAACTGGGCGACTGGCGCGGCGAGACGCTGGCCCGCGTGCGTGCGCTGATCCACCAGGCGCTGCCCGACGTGGAAGAAACCTGGAAATGGCGCGGCACGCCGGTGTGGGAACACAACGGCATCCTGTGCACGGGCGAAACCTACAAGCAGGCAGTGAAACTGACCTTCGCCCACGGCGCCGCGCTGCCTGACCCGAAGGGCCTGTTCAATGCCAGCCTGGAAGGCAATACACGGCGCGCGATCGACATCCACGAAGGAAAGATGCCCAACGCGACCGCGCTGAAGGCCTTGATCCGCGCTGCGGCCAAGCACAACGCCGCGAAGTAGAACGGTAGTGTCGGCGCTATCGGGTCACGGCATCCGGGTCGGCTACCGGCGAGGGCGGGCAGGCCGGCACTTCCGACGGCGTGGCCAGTACTTCGGCCGGCGCCGGCGGGGTGATCATCCGCGCCTTGCGCCAGCCACCCCAGCGGTAATACGCCAGCGACAGCAGCATGGACACCAGCGAACCAGCCGGGAAACTCCACCAGATCGCATCGGCGCCCCAGTACGGCTGCAGGAATTCAGCGAACGGCACGCGCACGCCCCATAGCGAGGCGGCCAGGATCAGCAGCGGTGGAATGACCGCACCGGTGGAGCGCACCACGCCGGAAATCACGAAGCTGACACCGAAGAACAGGAACGAGCCGATCACCACGTGATTCAAATGGCGGGCGATCTGCAGCGATTCGCTGCCCTGCGGCAGGAACAGCGCCAGCGAATACTGGTCCAGCGCTACCAGCGGCAGGATCAGCGCCCCGGTCAGCAGGAAGTTGAACAGCACGCCCTGCCGCGCGGTGCCGCGCACGCGGTCCCAGCGCTGCGCGCCCACGTTCTGCGCGGCCATCGACGAACACGCCGCACCGATGGCCATGGCCGGCATCTGCACGTAGTTCCACAGCTGCAGCGATGCGCCATACGCGGCCGCGGTATCGGTGCCGTACTGGTTCACCATGGTCATCAGCATGATGACCGACAGCGAGATCAGCACCATCTGCAGGCCCATCGGCACGCCCTTGACCACAAGCGCGCGCAGGATGGTGAAATCGAGCTTGAACAGGTGCATGTCGGCACGCCCCAGCCACAGCGTGTGCCGCTTGTGCCGCATGTACAGCAGCAGGCCGGCCAGCGACAGCGTCTGCGACACCAGCGTGGCCCAGGCCGAGCCGGCAATGCCCAGTTCCGGGAACGGGCCCAGGCCGAAGATCAGCACCGGATTCAGCGCGATATCCAGCACCACCGATACCAGCAGGAAGCGGAACGGCGTGCGCGAATCGCCGGCACCCCGCAGCGCGGCGCTGAGGAAGGCGAACGCGTACAGCGTGGGCATGGCCAGGAAGATGACGCGCAGGTAGGCCTCGGCCAGCGGCAGCGAGGCGGCCGGCGTGCCCATCGCTGCCAGCAGCGGGTGGGCCAGGAACCAGCCGGCGATGGCAATGACCACCGACAGGCCGATGAAGAACGTGGCACTGGTGCCGACCACGCGCCGCGCCTGGCCGATGTCGCGCGCGCCGATGGCCTGGCCGATCAGGATGGTGGCGGCCATGCCGAAGCCGAACACCGAACCGATCAGGAAGAACATGATGTTGTTGGCGTTCGCCGTGGCCGTCAGCGCGGCCTCGCCCAGGAAGCGCCCGACCCACACCGCGTTCACCGAACCATTCAGTGACTGGGCGATGTTGCCGGCCAGGATGGGCAGCGCGAACAGCAGCAGGTTGCGCCCGATCGGGCCGGAAGTCAGGTCAAGCGGCGCTTTGGCCATGGGCTGGAGATCGAATGCCGGGAGGCGCACACTAGCACCAAGCCGGTTTGCGGGGTGTGGCAATGCATCAGCAACAGCAGGGGGTGTGCGGGATCGCGCTGGCCTTGATCGTGGCCGTGCTGCCCGCATGTTCCATGGACGACCGCCTGGGCGATACCCAGATACGGCCGACCGACCGACCCGAATGCCTGGTGGGCAGCCCACGCCAGGACCTGGCCTCTGGTGTGAAGCCGTTGATCGGCGGCACCGGCTGCCGGGTCGACCCGGACAACCCGCGTCCCTTGAATCGACCCCCGGAGTAGTTTCCGCCGATGCATGCGCTTTCCCCGCTGCCGCCCAGTGTCCGCCTGGATATCTGGCTGTGGGCGGCCCGTTTCTTCAAGACCCGCAGCCTGGCCAAGCAGGCCATTGAAACCGGCAAGGTGAGCGTGGCCGGCCAGCGCCCTAAATCCTCACGCGCGGTGCGCGTGGGCGAGCAGGTGCAGGTGGACCGTGGCGAGGAACATTTCGAGATCCAGGTGCTGGGCATCAGCGACCAGCGCGGCCCGGCGCCGGTGGCGCAGCAGTTGTACGTGGAAAGCGAAGCGTCGAAGGCGCGGCGGGCCGAGCAGCGTGCGTTGCGCATCGCCGCCCGTGATGGTTTCCAGCCGCCGGAGCACAAGCCGGACAAGCGCGCGCGGCGGTTGATCCGCGCGCTGGGTGATCTGGACGCGTTGTAACGGCGTGATGGTGGCGCGTTTACGGTAGTCGCCCACCTTGGTGGGCGATTTGTTGTGTGCCAACCAAGGTTGTCACCTACCAGATGCGGTCGTGGCGGGTTGTGTGCCAACCAAGGTTGGCACCTACCAAACGCGTCAGCCGTGCAGGTCGTAGCGGTCCAGTTCCATCACCCGGGTCCAGGCGGCGATGAAATCCTGCACGAACTTCTTCTCGCCATCGGCACTGGCATACACCTCGGCCAGTGCGCGCAGCACGGCGTTGGAACCGAACACCAGGTCGGTGCGGGTGCCGGTCCAGCGGGCGGCGCCGTCGTTGCGGCCACGGCCTTCGTAGCTTTCGCGACCAGTGGCCTTCCACTGCGTGCCCATGTCCAGCAGGTTCACGAAGAAGTCGTTGCTGAGCGTGCCCGGGCGCGCGGTGAACACGCCGTGCTTGCCGCCATCGGCGTTGGCACCGAGCACGCGCAGGCCGCCGACCAGCGCGGTCATCTCCGGCGCGGTCAGGGTCAGCAGCTGTGCCTTGTCGATCAGCAGCGCTTCGCCCGGCACCGCGTAGGCGCCCTTCAGGTAATTGCGGAAGCCATCGGCGGCCGGTTCCAGTACCGAGAACGATTCCACATCGGTCTGTTCCTGGCTGGCATCGGTGCGGCCCGGGGTGAATGGCACGCTGACCTCATGGCCACCGGCCTTGGCCGCCTGTTCCACGCCCACGCCACCGGCCAGCACGATCAGGTCGGCCAGCGACACCTGCTTGCTGCTGCCGGCATTGAACGCGGCCTGCACCTTTTCCAGCGCGGCCAGCACCTTGGCCAGCTGCTGCGGCTGGTTCACCGCCCAGTCCTTCTGCGGGGCCAGGCGCACGCGTGCACCGTTGGCACCACCGCGCTTGTCCGAGCCGCGGAAGGTGGAGGCCGACGCCCACGCAGTGGACACCAGCTCGGCCACGCTCAGGCCGCTGGCGGCGATCTGCTGCTTCAGCGCGGCGATGTCCTTGGCGTCGATCAGCGGGTGCTGCGCTTCCGGCAGCGGGTCCTGCCAGATGAACTGTTCGGCCGGAATTTCCGGGCCGAGGTAACGCGCGCGCGGGCCCATGTCACGGTGGGTCAGCTTGAACCAGGCGCGGGCGAAGGCATCGGCGAAGGCCTGCGGGTTTTCCAGGAAACGGCGCGAGATCTTTTCGTAGGCCGGGTCCATGCGCAGCGAAAGATCGGTGGTGAGCATGGTGGGGCGGTGCTTCTTCGACGGATCGTGCGCGTCGGGAATTACCGCGTCGGCGTTCTTGGCCACCCACTGGTGGGCACCGGCCGGGCTCTTGGTCAGTTCCCATTCGTTGCCGAACAGGATTTCGAAGAAGTCGTGGCTCCACTGCGCCGGGGTGCGGGTCCAGGTGACTTCCAGGCCGCTGGTGATGGTGTCGCCGCCCTTGCCGCTGCGGAAGCTGCTGACCCAGCCCAGGCCCTGGTTTTCCAGATCGGCCGCTTCCGGTTCCTTGCCCACGTTGTCGGCCGGGCCGGCGCCGTGGGTCTTGCCGAAGCTGTGGCCACCGGCGATCAGGGCGACGGTTTCCTCATCGTCCATGGCCATGCGGCCGAAGGTATCGCGGATGTCATGTGCGGCCAGCACCGGGTCGGGGTTGCCGTCCGGGCCTTCCGGGTTCACGTAGATCAGGCCCATCTGCACCGCCGCCAGCGGGTTTTCCAGCTTGCGCGAATGCACATCGCCGTCGGCATCATCGTCTGACACCAGTACGCCGTGGTCTTCCTGCACGCCTTCGGAGCCGTGCTTGTAGCGCACGTCGCCGCCCAGCCAAGTGGTTTCGCGGCCCCAGTACACGTCCTGGTCCGGTTCCCAGGTATCGGGGCGGCCGCCGGCGAAGCCCAGCGTCTTGAAGCCCATCGATTCCAGCGCGACGTTGCCGGTAAGGATGAGCAGGTCGGCCCAGGAAATGGCCTGGCCGTACTTCTGCTTGATCGGCCACAGCAGGCGGCGGGCCTTGTCCAGGCTGACGTTGTCCGGCCAGCTGTTGAGCGGAGCGAAGCGCTGCTGGCCGCGACCGCCGCCGCCACGGCCATCGCCGATGCGGTAGGTGCCGGCGCTGTGCCAGGCCATGCGGATGAACAGGCCGCCGTAATGGCCGAAGTCGGCCGGCCACCAGTCCTGCGAATCGGTCATCAGCGCCTTCAGGTCGGCCTTCAGGGCGGCATAGTCCAGGCCCTGGAACGCCTTGGCGTAATCGAAGCCAGCATCGAGTGGGTTGGAGCGCGCGGAATGCTGGTTCAGCAGGTCCACGCGCAACTGGTTCGGCCACCAGTCGCGGTTGGTCGTGGCGTCGCCGACCACGGCATGGTTGAAGGGGCACTTGGCTTCGCTTTTCATGGGTATCTACCTGTGGGCTGGCGAAATGGGAATCGGGTTCAAGCCCACGATAGGCAGGGCTTGGCGATCGGTAAATTCGATTGATTCAACCAATGCGATAGTGGTGACCTATGGGGCCGTCTGCATAGGACGATCGTGGCCGATCAGCGCTTCAACAGGCCGGCGCCCAGCTTCATCAGGTCGCTGGCGCCGAACTGGCCATCGCCGTCCTGGTCCAGGGCGCCGCCCAGCAGGCTGCCCAGACCGCCGCCGCTCTGCGTTTCCTGCCCCAGCGCGCTGCTGAGTTCGGAGGCATTGCCCTGCTGGGCAAACCGCTGGGCCAAAAACGACATGACGATGGGGGCGAGGATCGCCAGCAGCTTGCCGGAGGTGCCGCTGTCCAGCCCGGTCTTCTGGCCCAGGGCCGCGGCCGCCTGCGGCTGCTGGCCGCCGAACACGTGGCCGAGGATGCCGGCGCCGTCGGTGGCACCGCTGCCGCCGCCGCCCATCACCGCGCCGAGGATGCCGCCCAGGTCGAAGCCGCCGCCGCCGCTGTGGTCGCGCTGCAGGGCATTGAGCAGGGACTGCGCGCCCTGCGGCTCGCTGGCGTTCTGGCCCATGGCGCCCAGCAGCAGGGGCAGGGCGCTGCCCACGGCCTGGCTGGTCTGCGCGCTGTCCAGGCCAAGCTGCTGCGATACCTGCTGCAGGCCCTGGCCCTGCTGCAGTTGCTGGAACAGGGATGCGGCGAGGGATTGGGTATTCATGGCGGTCTCCGTTCAGTGAAGGAAGGACCGCCCGAGCATAACGCCGGGTACACGACGGAAATGCGAAGGGTGCCGGGCCGGGCGCCATGCCCACCGGTAGCGCCGGGCCATGCCCGGCGGGTGCCGTTACAACAACGCCTTCAACCGGTACAGCGCTTCCAGCGCCTGCTTCGGGGTCAGCTCGTCCGGATCGATCGCCGCCAGCGCTTCCTGTGCCTTGCTCGATGGCGCGGCGAACAGGCCGAACTGCTGCGGTGCATCCAGCGCCTGCGGGGCCACGGCGGCCGCATGGCTTTCGCCACCGCGCTGTTCCAGCTCGGCCAGGCGGCGCCGTGCCTGCGCCACGGTAGCGCGCGGCAGGCCGGCCAGCGCGGCCACCTGCAGGCCGAAGCTGCGGTTGGCCGGACCGTCCTTCACTGCATGCATGAACACCAGTGCCTCGCCATGCTCGACCGCATCCAGGTGTACGTTGGCGATGCCACTGGCACCGCCTTCGTGCTGCTCGTCGGCCAGCGCGGTCAGTTCGAAATAGTGGGTGGCAAACAGCGTGTAGCAGCGGTTCTGGTAGGCCAGGTGGCGCGCGACTGCATCGGCCAGGGCCAGGCCATCGTAGGTGGAGGTGCCGCGGCCGATCTCGTCCATCAGCACCAGCGAATGCGCGGTGGCGTGGTGCAGGATGTAGCTGGTTTCGGCCATTTCCACCATGAAGGTGGACTGCCCGCGGGCCAGGTCGTCGCCGGCGCCGATGCGGGTGAGGATGCGGTCGATCGGGCCGATCAGGGCGCGGCTGGCCGGCACGAAGCTGCCGATATGGGCCAGCAGCACGATCAGCGCGTTCTGCCGCATGTAGGTGGATTTACCACCCATGTTCGGGCCGGTGATGACCAGCATGCGGCGGTCTGGGTGCAGGTCCAGATCGTTGGGTTCGAAGGGCTGTTCGCGCACCGCTTCCACCACCGGGTGGCGACCGCGTTCGATCTTCAGGCAGGGCTCGGCCTGCAGTTCCGGGCGCGCCCAGTCCAGCGCCTGTGCGCGTTCGGCGAAGGCGGCCAGTACGTCCAGCTCGCTCAGCGCGGCGGCGCACTGCTTCAGCGGTTCCAGCTGGCTGCCCAAGGTGTCCAGCAGTTGTTCGTAGAGGTACTTTTCGCGCGACAGCGAACGATCGCGCGCGGACAGTACCTTGTCTTCGAACGCCTTCAGTTCTTCGGTGATGTAACGCTCGGCATTGGTGAGCGTCTGCCGGCGGGTGTAGTGCACCGGCGCGCGGTCGGACTGCCCCTTGCTGATTTCGATGTAGTAGCCGTGCACGCGGTTGTAGCCCACCTTCAGGGTGGGAATGCCGCTGCTCTCGCGCTCGCGCAGTTCCAGGTCAACCAGGAACTGGTCAGCGTGGGTGGACAGGCGGCGCAGCTCGTCCAGTTCGGCATCGAAGCCATCGGCCAGCACGCCGCCATCGCTCAGCTTCAGCGGCGGCATTTCGGCAATGGCGCTGGCCAGCAGGTGCGCGCATTCGTCGTGCTCGCCCAGCGCGGCGTGCAGGGTCTGCAGGCGCGGCGAATCCAGCGGTGCCAGCACCTCGCGCACGGCCGGCAGCAGGCCCAGGCCATCGCGCAGGGTGGAAAAATCACGCGGGCGCGCCGAACGCAGCGCCACGCGGGTAAGGATGCGTTCCAGATCGCCCAGGCGGCGGAACTGTTCGCGGATGTCTGCATCGCTGCCGCGGTCGATCAGCGTTTCCACCGCATGGTGGCGCTGTACCAGCACCTCACGCAGGCGCAGCGGGCGGTGCAGCCAGCGCCGCAGCAGGCGGCCGCCCATCGGCGTGACCGTGCTGTCGAGCACGCCCAGCAGGGTGTTGCGGGTATCGCCGTCCACCCGCGTGTCCAGTTCCAGGTGGCGGCGGGTGGCGGCGTTCATCGCGATCGCCTCACCGGCGGTTTCCATCGCAATGGAGGTCAGGTGCGGCAGGCGCTGCTTCTGGGTTTCTTCCACGTAGCCGAGCAGGGCGCCGGCGGCAGCGGTGGCACGCGGCTTGTCGTCGATGCCGAAGCCGCTGAGGTCGTGCAGCTTGAAGAAGGCCAGCAGCTGGCGGCGGCCACTGTCGGCATCGAACAGCCACGGCGCGCGGCGGCGCACACCGGTGCGCTGGCGCAGGAACTCGGGCCAGTTTTCTTCGTCGGGCACCAGCAGTTCGGCCGGCTCCAGGCGGGCCAGTTCGGCTTCCAGCGCGTCGTCGGTTTCCACTTCGTTGACCAGGAAGCGGCCACCGGCCAGATCGGCCCAGGCCAGGCCATAGCCCTGCTTGCTGCGCGACAGCGCCATCAGCAGGGTGTCGCGGCGCTCGTCCAGCAGGGCCTCGTCGGTGACCGTGCCGGGGGTGACGATGCGCACCACCTTGCGTTCCACCAGGCCCTTGGCCAGCGCCGGGTCGCCGATCTGTTCGCAGATGGCCACCGATTCGCCCAGCGCCACCAGCCGCGCCAGGTAGCCTTCGTAGGCGTGCACCGGCACACCGGCCATCGGAATGGGCGCGCCGCCGGAGCTGCCGCGCTGGGTCAGGGTGATGTCCAGCAGCCGCGCCGCCTTGCGGGCGTCGTCGTAGAACAGTTCGTAGAAGTCGCCCATGCGGAAGAACAGCAGCAGGTCCGGGTAGTCGGACTTGGCTGCGAAGAACTGCTTCATCAGCGGGGTGTGTTCGGCGGACTTGTCTTTGGACATGGGGCTCGTGGATCTGGGGTGTCCGCCGCGGGAAGGCCGCAGGGCGGAGACGGGTACAGGGCTGCCCATGGTAACGGCTAGGGGTGGCTCGGCGCGCCCCCGCCAGGCGCGCTCATTCCATCCGCAGGCTGATGTTCGGATGCCCTGCAAAGATCTCCATCACGATCTCGAAGTAGGTTTCGCCTTCGCCGCGCTGCAGCGCCCGTAGTTGTCGCTCGACGGTCGCCGTGTTGAACGTGGCGGTGTTGTCGAGCTTGTCCTGCAGCCATGCCCGGGTGGTGGCTTCACCCAGCGCGTGGCGCGTGTGGGCGATGTCCTTCCAGACCAGTGTTGCCGTGGCGTGCCCGGCCAGCACCCCGTAGCCGCCGTACAGCAGGTCGTCCAGCGCATCCAGGCTTGGCCCCAGCTGCCACTCTTCGCCCACCATGAAGACACGGTTGATCTCGGCGTAGAAGCTGGCGATGTCATGCACGGCGCTGCCTTCCAGCACCAGTTCCAGCGGCGCATCGTTGTGCATGCACGGGCCTCGATCCACGGTTTCATCACTGTAGCAATGCGGCGCGGTGTAGATGAACCGCACATGGCCGTTCAGCGCGCAGTGATCTGGATTTCACCTGTGGTTGCCACCGCCCACGAGACACTTGCGCCATACCGCAACACAGGAGACCGCCATGAATACTTCCATCCGTGTACTGCTGCTGGGCAGCCTTCTGGCAGCGTCGTCGGTGGCCGGTGCACAGACCTATGGCCCGCGCGATGAAGGCCGCAAGTTCAACGACGGCAGCCGTGTGGTGTGCAAGAACGTAGAAGTGCAGCGCAATTCGCGTGACCCGAACCGCATTACCGGTACCGCCACCGGTGCGGTGGTGGGTGGCCTGCTGGGTAACCAGGTGGGCGGCGGCAACGGCAAGAAGCTGGCCACCGTGGCCGGTGCCGTGGCCGGCGGTGCCGCTGGTCGCCAGATCCAGGGCAACCACCAGAGCAAGACCGGCGACCGTGTGGTCGAGCGCCGCTGCGAACGCGTGTACCGATAACCCCTTTGTAGTCCCTTCCACCTGCAGTACCCGAACGCCGGCCTCGTGCCGGCGTTCTTCGTTTGCGCGGGCGTACCACGGGGCCGGGCGGCGCCCTATACTGCGCCAACCTCCAAGGATGAACGCGCTGTGAACGAATCGCCGGTTGCTGCGCCCCAGACCGTGTCCACACCGACCCAGGCCGAGCCGGAAGCGAACAGCCGCTTCAACCGGCTGCGCGAGCGCGCGGACGAGCTGGAGCTGTTCATTTCCGGTCTGCTGGCGTTCGCCCTGCTGGCCGTGCCCGGTTACCTGTTCGATGCCTGGGCGCGCAGCAGCCTGCATACCGAAGGCATGTACTTCCAGCTGCTGTGGTTTGCCTTCAGCACGGTGGTGGGCATGTGCTACGTGCTGGCGGTGGCGCTGATCGCGCACCTGACCGTGCGCGGTTACTGGATCGGCCTGGTCGGTCTGAAATCGCATTTCCCCGAGGGCATCGACTGGGCCGCGCTGCAGCAGATGGGGCCGGTGTCGCGTGCGTTCCTGCGCGCGCGCGATGGCGGCCTGGACAGCAGCATCCAGCGTGCCGATCGGTTGGCCACGCTGCTGTTTTCCACCACGCTGATCTGCGTGCAGACCCTGGCTGGCACCCTGGTGCTGGCAATGGTGACCCTGGCTATCGCCATGTTCATCGCCTTCCTGGCCGGTGGTTCGGACCAGGTGGCGATGGCGGTGGTGGGCGCGTGCCTGGTGAGCCTGCTGGCGCTGGCGTCCGTGCCGTACGCGCTGGAAAAAGCCATTGCCCGGCGCCACGCACGTGGCCGCCCCAGCGAGGGGCTGGAACGCACGCTGCAGCGCTTCCTGGCCGGCATGCAGCAGGTGCCGCTGCTGCGCTTGATGCAGACCATGCAGCTGACCATCCAGAGCAACCTGCGCTCGCGCTCGTTCATGGTCGGCTACCTCCTGGCCATCGGCGTGGCGATGGTGCTGGCGGCGGTGCAGGTGGCCGGTTCGGTGAAGTTCTCGCTGTTCAACCGCTACCAGGTGCTGACCGAGGAAGCCGTGGACAACGGCATGCTGAGCGCGCACTACGAGTCGCTGCGCTCGACGCACGACCAGCTGCTGGCCTACCCAATGATTCCGGCCGATACGATCAGCAGTTCGCGCCTGCGGCTGTTCATTCCGCATCGCCCGCAGCGCGACAACCCGCTGGCACGGCGCTACTGCACGGCCTTGCCCGGGGGCGAGAACAGCGCCGAAGGTGCGCCGGCGGCACGTGCGGCAGTGGACTGCCTGGCGTTGATATGGACCGTCACTCTGGACGGCAAACCGGTGGCGCTGGCCGACTTTGTGCCGTTCGAGCGCCGCGATCTGGAAATGCGCGGGCTGGTGGGCTACCTGCCGCTGCAGGGCCTGGCGCCGGGCCGGCATGACCTGCATCTGGTCTGGCATGCGCAGGGCGAGAGCACCGGACCGGACCGCCGCCGCGAGTACCGCATTCCGTTCTGGTATACGCCGGACGACAGCAAGAACTAGTCGGAGCCGCGCGGCGCTGCGCCGTGCAGGCGCCGGTAGGCCAGCGTGCCGTACAGCAGCAGCAAGCCACCCAGGGTGATCAGTTCGTGGCGGACATCGGCCAGGCGGGCGTCCATCTGGGTCAGGCGCACCATCAGGTTGATGCCGGCGGTGGTGGGCAGCAGCTGCGACAGCCAGACCAGCGGCGTTGGGGTCATCACCGCCGGCCATGACAGGTTGGCCAGGAAGAACAGCGGAATGGACGTGGCGATGACGTACTGGAACGCGCGTTCGCGGGTGCGGAAGAAGCTGCCGACGAACAGGCCGAAGGCCACGGTGGCGGCGATGAACAACGTGCCGCCCAGCAGTTGCCCCAGCGGGTTGCCGCCGCGCGGGTAGTCCTGCACCCAGGCAGTGAAACCGGCGTAGTAGAACAACCCGAACAGGCCGATGAGGCCAAAGCCCAGCGCCATGCCCAGCAGGGTGGGGCGGTCGAAGCGCAGGCGCCGGCCCAGCGCCAGGCGGCGGCCGCCTAGCAGCACGCCGATGCCCATCAGCAGCGTCTGGTGCACGATCAGTTCGGCCACGCCCGGCACGATGGCGCTGCCGTAGCCTTCCTGGGTGTTGTACAGCGGCCGCTGCACCAGGGTGACCGGTGGTGCCTGCGGGGCGCCCATGAAGGCGGCCTGGGTAACGGCGGCATCGCGACCGAACGCGCCCAGCGCATCGGCCACGCTGCCCAGCACCCAGCTGGCGCGGCCCAGATAGGCGCCATTGCCGAGCAGTACCAGCTTGGCGGGGTGGCCGCGCAGGATGTCGCGCTCCAGGTTCCCCGGAATCAGCACGATGCCTTCGGCGTGGCCGGCTTCCAGTTGCTGGCGTGCGCTTTCGATATCGGCCGGTTGCCCGACCACGCGCGCCACGCGCAGCGCATCCAGCGTACGCAGCAGTTCGCGGCTGGTGGCGCTGTGGTCTTCATCCACCACCAGCACGGGCAGGTCGCCGGCCACCTGGTGGCGATAGGCGGCCGGGTAGAAGAACGAGTACAGGATGACCGCGCCGACCATCACCACGATGGCGTAGCGGTCCAGCAGCACGGCCATCAGGGTCTGCCGCAGGCTGCGCCACACCGCGTTCATGCGCTGGCCCTGGCCGCCTGCGCGGCCGGTGCGCTGCGGGCGAAGGCGATCAGCCGTGCGCCGCCGATGCCGCCGGCCACCACGATCATCACCAGCAGGGTGGCCAGAGGCCACAGCGATACCGCCAGCGGCGCGCCGACGAACTGCTGCTGGGTCTGCAGCTTGATGTAGGCGCTCAGCGGCAGCAGCAGGTGCCAGATGCGGGTGAACAGCGGTGCATCGATGACTGGGAACGTGGCGCTGGAAAACGCCAGTGCGGTGCCGATGCTCAGGCCCACCGCCGACAGTGCGGTGCCCATGTCACGGGTAACGCCGACGAAGAACAGCGCGTAGCTGGCGGTGGCCAGGTAGAACAGCGGCTGTGCCAGCAGCAGCAACAGCACGCTGCCGGCAATGCCATCGCCGCGCAGCCAGGCCAGGTAGGCGACACCTGCGGCGCCGTACATGGAAAACAGCAGCACGTAGGGCGCGATCTTGCCCAGCAGCGCCGACCATGGCGTGCGCCCCAGCCAAGCGCGCAGCGTGCCATCGCGGATCTCACGGCCCAGGCTGCCGGCCACGGCCAAGGCCAGCACCAGCGACAACACCGCCGGAAAGATCAGCGGCAGCAGGAACAGTTCGTAGCTGCGCGCCGGGTTGTACAGGATGTCCGACTGCACGGCGATGGGCGCGGCGCGCAGCTTGCCGGGGCCGACCTGCAGGCCGATGCGCTCGCGCAGCAGGCGCGCGCCCCATGCCGATACCGCATCGCCGATATCGCGCGCGGCCGACTGCCCGGTGGTCATGTAGGTGGCGTTGTAATAGGCGAACACCGTGCCCTGGCGCCCGCGCAGGGCCTGGCGGGTGACATCGCGGGGCACCAGCACCACCGCGAACACCTGCAGACTGCGCAGCTGCGCCTGTGCTTCGTCCAGGCTGACCGGTTGCGTGGCCACGCGTACGCCGGGGCTGGCATCGAGCATGCGCAGCAGCAGGCGACTGTCGCTGCTGTGGTCCAGGTCGACCACGGCAATGGGCACATCGCGCATGACCGATGCGGAAAACATCCAGGCCGTCACCGCCAGCATCAGCAGTGGCAACAGGGTGACCAGGGCCAGGTCGGCCCGGTTGCTGCGCAGCGCACGCAGTTCGCGCCGCCATGCAGCGCCGATGCCGGTGCTGTCCGGGTTCAGCTCTGCGGCCATGCGAACAGCACGCTCATGCCGGGCCGGAAGCCTTCGACACGCTGCACCGGGCGAACCCGTACTTCAAAGCTGCGCACGTCGTAGCCCGACGATTGGCGCGTGCTGCGCCAGGTGGCGTAGTCGCCGGCCGGATTGATGAAGTACACCTCGAAGGCGGCATCCTTTTCCAGCGCGGGAATCCGGCCCTGCAGGCGGCTTCCGACCTTCAGGCCCTGCATCTGCGATTCGCGCAGGTTCATTGACACCCACATGCGATCGATGTCGACCAGGGTGAACACCGGGAAGCCGGCCGGCACCAGTTCGCCCGGGTCGGCCATGCGTTTGTTGATCTCGCCGGCCACGGGGGCGCGGCCTTCCACTTCCGCGCGGGCGGCGTTGACCTCGGCCACCGCGCCCTGCGCCTGTTGTACCTGGCCCTGTGCGGCACGCTTGTCCTGTTCGCGTGCGCCGGCCAGGGCCATGTCGTACTGCGCGCGCGCGGCACGGGCCAGTTCGCGCGAGCTGGTGGCCTGGGCGTGGGCTTCGTCGCGTTTCTGCCGGGTCATCACGCCTTCGTTGAACAGGTTCTGCACGCGGCCGGCGGTGGCCTCGGCCAGGGTGGCACCGGCCTCGGCGCGCTTCCAGTTGGCTTCGGCGGCACGGATGTCTTCGCGGCGCGCGCCTTCGTCGGCCTTGTCGGCCACCGCCTGGGCGGCGGCCAGCGCACCGTGGGCCTGCTGTTCCTTGGCCGCCACTTCCGGGCTGTCCAGCAGGAACACGATCTGCCCGGCCTGCACGCGGTCGCCTTCGCGCACCTTCAGTTCGGCCACGCGGGCGGTGATCTTGGCAGCCACGTTCAGCGTGTCCGCGTCGGCCATGCCCTGGATCTGGTCGGCCGGGCTGCGCCAAGCCAGCCACAGGCCCAACACCACCACCAGCAGCAACACCACCACCAGGATCAGGCCGGTACGGCGCTTGCCCGGCGGCGTTGCTGCGTCATCGTGCAATACATCACTCATGGTCGATCACCTCGTCCGCGCGCCGCCGGTAGTCTTCGAAACGGTCCATCTGGCCACTGATCTCCAGCAACTGCGCCAGGGCTACGTCGTACTGGTAGGCCGCCTGCGAGCGCTCCACGCGGGCGCCGCCCAGGCCCAGCCGTGCATCAATCACGTCCAGCGATGTGGCCTGGCCCTCGCGGAACGCCAGTTCCTGCAGGCGCAGGTTTTCCTGTGCCTGGGCAATGCTGCTGTCCAGCAGCACGAACTGCTGGCGGGCGGTTTCCAGTTCGTTCCAGGCCTTGCGCACGCCCAGCGCGACCTGGTTCTCGGCTTCGCGCAGGCCGGCCTCGGCCTGCTCCTGCTGCGCACGTGCCGCACCGATCTGCGCCGGCCGCGAGTTGGGCGACAGGAAGGTGTACTTCAGCCCGATGCCGAACGCCCAGTCCGGGTCGGTCAGCATTTCATCGCGGCGGCGGAAGTCGTACTGGCCGAAGGCAAAGATCTGCGGTTTCAGCTTGGCCTGCTGCACGCGCACGCCCTGTTCGGCCTGCGCCACCAGCGCACGCAGGCGCGCAATCTGCGGTTGCCGCGCCTGCGCGGTGCGTTCGAAGCTGGCCACCGGTTCCAGCGGCGCGCGCTGCACGAACAACGGCGAGGTGGGGCGGACCTGGCCGCCACTGCGCAGCAGGGTGGCCAGTGCGGCCTGCAGCGTGGCCAGATCGTTCACGCTCTTCTGGTACTCGCGCTCGGCCTTGTCGCGGGCCACGGTGGCCTGCAGGCGCTGGGCCCGCGTGGCGAAGCCTTCGCGTTCCAGTTTCTGCGCATCGGACAGATGGCGTTCCAGGCCGTCGCGCACATCGCGGCGCACGTCCACCGCCTGTTCGGCCAGGCGCTGGCCGAAGTAGGCCTGCGCCAGTTGCACGGTGATTGATTGGCGCTGCGCTTCGCGCTCGGCACTGGCCTGTTCGCTGGCGGCGCTGGCTGCGCGCTGCGCCGCGGGAATTACCCCGCCGGTGTACAGCGGCAGTACCGCGGTCACCACCGGGCGGGTGCGCCAGTCGCGTTCGGTGAAGGTCAACGGCGAGTCGATGCCGTAGGCCTCGGCCACCGGTGCCAGCGAGCCCAGCGGCAGGGTAAGGGTCTTCTGGAACTGCAGGCGGCGTACTTCGCCGGTGATCTCGGGCAGGCGCAGCAGGCGGGTGGCTTCCTGCAGTTCCTGCTTGTTGCGCACACCGGCATCAGCAGCGGCCAGCGCGTCGGACACCTGTTCCAGCCTTTGCCGCGCCTGTTCCCAGTCCAGTGCCGGTGGTGCCGCGCTGTCAGGCAGGGACTGCGCGCCGCCGGCTGTGGGCAGCCACAGCGCACAGATCAGCAGGGGCGCGCCTGCGCGTTGCAGCCACGGGGTGGGGCGATGCCGATGCACGTGGGTCCGTCATCCGTAAAGTGTCCGGCAAAAATTAGTCGGTATGCCGTGAAGCCGTTGTAGGTGCAGAAACTGCAGTACAGTCGCCGGCATGGGACAACGGCCCCGCCATTGTCGACGTGCCTGCCTGATCGCCGCGGCCCTGCTGCTGGCCGCACAGCCCTTCGCGCTGGCACAGGCAGATCCCGCCGCTGAAGACGCGCAGCCGGCCATCGTGGGCGTGCAGGTGCGGGGCGTGGGCCGGTTCGCGCACGGCGAGCAGGTGCCGTTGCCGCGCGTGCTGCAGGCATTGGGTGCGCCTGTGCAGCGCGAGCCGTCGCCATACGAATGCGGCAGTGCATACGACCACGGCGATATACAGCTGTTGAGCTGGGCTGGGCAGGCCTGGGAAAGCAATGGCCAGACCGCGGTGCTGCGCCGCTTCGAACCGGGGCGCGAGGGGGCGCTGGTGCTTTCCAATGGGCAGCGGATCGATCTGCGCAGTACCGGGGCCAGTGTCATGCAGCGGTTGCCGCGCGCGCACGCCAGCGATGGCACCGTGCATGTGACCGCCGATCCGCGCGGACGCTTCGAGGAGCGCTATGACCTGCGCTTCGATGCGCAGGGGCGGTTGTTCCAGGTCGACTACTGGATTGCCTGCTGACATCGCGCGCTGCATGCGCGGGCGGACCTCTCCATTCCATTGGTGCGGTCGTCAGGCACGGTCTTTAACGAGACAATAACGAATCGCCGCGACACGCCGCGCGGGCCCGTTCGTGGCCCTGCCCCCTGTCGCCTTTGTTTTCCGCAGTTTCGCCGCTTCCGGCGCAGGTAGTACGTAATGAAGAATGATCTCCGCCTCCTGCTGTCCCACCTGGGACGCACCTTCCTTTTCGGCTTCATGGTGACCCTGCCGCCCTTGCTGGCCTGGCTGGACATCCATTGGCTGGGCGACGCGGTAGGCGAGTGGTCGCTGGTGGAACTGACCCAGGAAGGCTTCCTGGCGGCCAGCGTGCTGGCGTTCGCGCGGCTGGCGTGGCGCCGCGCCGAGGACCGGGGTTTCGCGGTGCTGGCCGCCGCCCTGTTCGCCTGCATGTTCCTGCGCGAGATGGACGAGGCGCTGGACCTGATCGCGCACGGGTTCTGGAAGTATGCGGTGACCCTGCTGATCGTCGGTTCGCTGGCGTGGGCCAGCCGTGACTGGCGCGGTGCCGTGGCCGGTCTGGTGCGTTTCCTCACCTCGCGCGCCGGCACGGTGATGACCATCGGACTGGTGTTGCTGCTGTTCTACTCGCGCCTGATCGGCATGACCTCGTTGTGGACGGGCCTGCTGGGTGACCAGTACATCCGCGTGTTCAAGAACACCATCGAAGAAACCACCGAACTGCTGGGCTACACCTTCATCCTGGCCGCCAGCCTGGGCTACCTGGCGCAGCGCGTGCGTGAGCCGCTGGCCACTCGCGCGCGCAGTGAAAGCACCGCGGCGCCGATGCAGCAGCGCCCGCTCTAAGGCGCGCGGTGCGGTAGAGTCGAGCTCGCTCGACTGCTTTGGTTCCGGCATTTCGTGCAGTCGAGCAAGCTCGACTCTACCAACGGCCAACGGCAGTCGAGCAAGCTCGACTCTACCAACGGTCAGCCATCCGCGCCGGGGACGCCTTCGGCCAGCGGTACGCGGCTTCCATCCAGCAGGCCGCGGCTCAGCGTGCCGTTTTCGATGAACAGCAGTTCGCCGTGCTCGCCGTTCTTGATGCTGCTGTCGATGGCGATCACCCGGCCGCCGTGGAAAGTGCTCACGTGCGGCATGGAGGTGTGGCCGACCACGATGCGCTTCAGCTGCAGGCGGTCCAGCACGGCCTGCACGCCCTGCGCATCCAGGCGCCCGTCGAAATAGCCGCGGTACCAGATCGGGCTGGTCTTGCCGTCGTATAGCGGCGCGGTGGCCGGGTTGGCCTTTACCTCCGCCTTGGGCGTGCCCAGCGAGGCCTGGTAGGCGCGGTTGGTGGCGGCCGCGTCCAGCGCCAGTTCCACCGCGTCGGGCGAAATGCCGCCGTGCAGGAACAGGGTGTCGCCGATCTTCAGCAGCACCGGCCGCGTGCGCAGCCACTGCCCGATCACCGAATCGGCGCCGTACAGCTGCGGGTAGCTGCGGCCGAGCAGTTGTGCGCTGCGCAGGTACTTGGCGTTGACGTAGCGCAGGTCGTCGTACAGCACCATGGTTTCATGGTTGCCCAGCACGAAGTGCACCGCGCCACCGGCGGCAGCAGCCTGTTGCTGCAGGCCGTACAGCAGCCAGAACGCCTCGGTCACCTGCGGGCCGCGGTCAAACACATCGCCGGCAATGACCAGGGTGTCGGTGCCCAGCGCCCAGCGGTCCTGCGTATCGATCACCTTGTTGGCGCGCAGCAGGCGCACCAGCAGGCCGTACTGGCCATGGATATCGGACAGGGCGACGATGCGCGGTGCGGCCGGCAGTACCGAAACCGAGGGTGCCGCCGGCGGCGCCACGTGCACGCTGTGGGCGTAGCCGCACTGCGGGCTGAAATCGGTGCCGCTGGCAGTGGCGGGCAGGGTGCGCATCTGTACCTGGTCACCACAGATCCACTGCGCGCGCAGCTGCTCGCCCACGCGGAACACATAGGGGCCATCGGCATCCACGTGCTCGGCGGGCGTGGCCACCTCGCGGGCCTGCAGCAGCGGCGCGCCCAGCAGCAGGGCCAGTGGCAGCAGCAGGCGGGCAGGGCGGGACAGGGCACGGTGCAGCATGGGGTGTTTCCTTGGCGGGCAAAAAAAAGGCGGACCCGAAAGCCCGCCCCTGATGCTACGCCGTTGCTCAGAACTTCGCGCGCAGATTGAACAGCACGCGGCGCGGTTCACCCCAGTAGCCGGAGTTGAAGAAGCCGACGTTGCGGTAGTAGACCTTGTCGAACAGGTTGGTGACGGTCACGCCTACGCTCAGGTTGTCGTTGATGCGGTAGCGGCCCATCAGGTCGAACAGCACGTAGCCGCCCTGGCTCATCTTGCCGGTGGCGGTAACCGGGGTGCCGTTGGCATTGAAGCGCCCGGTGGGAATAGGCTGCATCTGGTAGATCTCGCTCTGCACACTGACACCGCCGCCCAGCGTCCACTGGCCATGGGTCCAGGTGGTATTGAATCGGGCCAGGTGCATCGGGCTGGTGCTGGCGAAGCGGCTGCCATCGGGGTTGCTGCTGTAGCTGTAGGTGTAGCCGCCGGTCATGCTCCAGTGGTCGTTGATCGAACCGGAGACTTCGAACTCGCCACCCTTTGTGGTGATACCTCGGCTGGCGATGTACGGCGAACTGCCATCGGGCAGCTTGATCTCGCCGCCGTTCGGGTCCAGCTCGGCCACGTTGTCCTGCTTCATGTAGAAGCCGTTCAACGCGGCGTACAGGCGGCCGCCGAAGAAGTCGGCCTTCAGGCCGTACTCGTAGTTGCCACCGGTGGTGGGGTCCAGCAGCTGGTTGTTGATGTCGCGCCGGGCGGTGGCCTGGAACACGTCCGAATAGCTGGCAAAGGCGGTGATGTTGCTGCCCAGGTCGTACAGCACGCCCACGTACGGGGTCAGCTCATGGGCGGTGGTGCGCGCGCTGCGGCTGGTGAACACACCGTCGGTGTTGTAGTTGTCGGTGGTGGTGCGGTAATCGGAATAGCGTGCGCCGGCGATGATCTTCAGCGGGTCGATCGGGTTCAGGCGCACGGCGGCGTAGTAGCCGGTCTCGGTGGTGTTCACCGTGCTGGACGGAATGCCGTAGTTGTAGGTGGTCGGCTTGCCGATGTTGCCATCCCAGCTGAAGATGCTGGGGAAGGCGGCTACGTTGTACGGGCGCGAGGTGATGCCGGCGCGGATGGTGTCCAGGTCACGGTCGTAGTGGTTGATGCCCACCACCAGTTCGTGCGAACGGGCGAACAGCTGGAACGGACCGGACGCGTACAGGTCGAAGGCATCTTCGCGGGTTTCGGACACCGAATAGGTATCGGCAATGCGCAGGCTCAGGCCGGTGACCGGGTCGGCCCAGTTGCCGGTGTTGGAACCGGCCAGCAGCAGCGAATCGGTATCGGTGGCGCGGTGGTTGTAGGCCAGGCGGCCACTCCAGCCGGCGCCGAACTGCTGTTCCAGGGTGGCGAAGTAGTTGGTGCTTTTGCGGTTCCATTCGTTCCAGCGCGCGGCGGCGCTGTAGGAACGCGACATGTGCGCACGGCTGCCATCGCGGAAGTACAGGGGCGAGGCGCTCCAGGCGCCACCGTCGGAACCGGTCTTCAGGTAATCGATGCCTGCGCGCAGGCGGGTGCTGTCGGTCAGGTCCGCTTCGATCACCCCGTACAGGCTGGGCGACTTGTCATGCTGGAAGCGCACCCAGCTTTCCTTGTCGGTGTAGGCGCCGACGAAACGACCGCGCACGCGGCCACTCTTGCTGAGAGGACCGGACACATCCACTTCGGCGCGCTTGTAATCCCACGAACCGGCGCTGAGGCTGGTGCTGGCCTGGAAGGTTTCGGTCGGGCGCTTGCGCACCATGTTCACCGTGGCCGACGGGTTGCCCGAGCCGGTGACCAGGCCGCTGGCGCCGCGCACCACTTCAATTCGTTCGTAGATGGAGGTGTCGCTGAGGATCGAGTTGCCGCCGGCGCCGGTGGTGTAGTTGGTGGGAATGCCATCGAACATGAAGTTGTTGATGGCAAAGCCACGCGCGTTGAACAGCGTGCGGTTGCTGTCATACGACTGGATGGTGACGCCCGGCGTCTGCTGCAGCACTTCGGAAATCGTGATGAGGTTGAAATCCTCGATGCGCTGGCGGGTGAACACGGTCAGCGACTGCGGTGTTTCGCGCAGGGTCAGCGGCAGCTTGGTGGCGGTGTTGGTGCCATAGACCTGGTAGCCCTCGGTGCGCTGGGTCACCATCACCCGGTCCAGTTCGGTGGTGGTCGGCGCGGTGTCCTGGGCGAACGCCGGCGCGGCGGCGCAGGCGAGCGACAAGGCGAGGGCGTTCCGGCGCAGGGCGCCAGAGTGGGTGTGCTTCATGCAATGACCTTTCTAGTTCAGGAACGGGAAGACGGGCGTGGCGCCGGCTTGGCCGGGCTGCGGAAACTGAGCCAGAGCACCATGGCGCCGGCTCCGGCGGCGAGCACGCCACACCAGCCCACGAACCCTTGGGCAACGCCCCAGGCGGCGATGCTGGGTGCCAGGCTGGCCGCCAGCGCGGCCGCGCCCAGCAGGCGCAGCACGCGGCGGCGCGGCGCGGCCGGTGTATGACCGGTGACGTCGCGATGGTGGCGTTCCATTGCCAGCGCCAGGCAGACGAAGCCGAAGGCCGCCAGCAGCAGGGCGAGCGCGCTCATGCGCTGGCCTCGGCCGCCGGGGCGGCGCGTGCGGCACGCGGCTTGCGTTGTGCCGGCACGAAACGATGCACCTTGCGCGCGGCCCACAACAGGCTGGCACCGATCAGCAGCAGGCCGATGTCGATGCCGGCCCGGGCGCCATCACCGTTGGCCAGCGCACTGACCGCGCCACCGTGCCAGACCACCAGGTTGTACAGCGGAAGGCCCAGCGCCAAGACGCCGGCCACGGCCAGTTGTTCCACCCAGCCGCGACGGGCCGGGCGCAGCAGCGCGTGCAGCAGGCAGGCCGCCCATGCGTAGAAGAACACTTTCACTTCGGCATCGCTGCGGTTGGCCAGTTCCACCGGCAGCAGGCGGTTGCCCCACAGGAAGGCCAGCATGGCCACCGGCAGGCCACTGACGAAGCCGATGTTCAGGCGTTCCACAATGCGGAAACCCAGGTGCGGACGCGCAGGATCGGGCAGCTGGGTGCGCCGCTTCACCGTCCACACCACCAGCCCGGTGGCGACCATCAGCGTGCCGGCCACGCCGGACAGGAAGAACAGCCAGCGCATCGTGGTGGGCGCGAAACGTGCCGCGTGCAGCCCGATCATACCGTCGCGGGTGATAACGGCGGCCGAGCGCGGTGGTGCAGCGTCCAGCAGTTCGCCGCGCGCGTCAAAGGTGAGCGTGTCGTTGGCCCCGGCAATCTGGTCGGCCTGCTGGCGGCGCACGGCAATGCGCATGGACGCATCGCCTGGCTGGTCGATCTGCAACGACGCCGCGTGGCCACCACCCCACTGCAGTTCCGCACGGCGCAGCACCTGGGCCAGCGCGGGCGGCACAGCGGCCACGCCACTGGGCTCGACCTTTTCCGCACGCGGGAACAGTTCGGCGAAGAACGCATCGCGGCCACCGGGGTAGTTCGCATCCACCGCCCACGGCATGTACAGGGTCATCAGGGTGATCAGACCGGTGTAGGTGATCATCAGATGGAACGGCAGCGACAGCACCGCCAGCGCGTTGTGGCCGTCCAGCCAGGTGCGTTGGCCCTTGCCACGGCGGAAGGTGAAGAAGTCGGTGAAGATCTTCTTGTGGGTGATGACACCGCTGATGATCGCCACCAGCATCAGCATGGAACAGGCACTGATGAACCACCGCGCCCACAGCACCGGCACGTAGTGCAGATCGAAATGCAGGCGGTAGAAGAAGTTGCCGCCGCGTGTCTCGCGCACCTGCACGGGCGTGCCGTTGGCATCCAGGGTGGCCTGGTTGGGATTGCGCTGGCCGCGCCGGCGTTCCTTCTCGCCCTTGGGTTGCCAACTGACCGCGGTGGCGCTGCTGCGCGAATCGGGCAGTTCGATGCTCCAGCGCTGCGCGTCCGGCGCGGTGCGCGCCAGGAACTGCTGGGCCTGGTCCACGGCGGTGCTGGCATCGGCGGGCAGGCCGATTTCCGGCTGCATCCAGCGGGTCAGTTCTTCCTTCCAGTACGAGGAGGTACCGGCAATGAAGATCAGGAACAGCACCCAGCCGACCACCAGGCCCGACCAGGTGTGCAGCACCGATTGCGATTGGCGGATGCCGCCCAGGTTGTCGGCGCTGCTCATGCGATGTTCCCGCGCAGCAGCCAGGCGATCAGCGCAGCCAGAGTGCCCGCGCCCAGCAGACCCACGGCGGCACGCAGGGTGCTGCGCGCGGCGTAGGCCCAGATGGCGGCCAGTGCATAGACCACGAACGCAGCCATGGTGGCCACCAGGGTGGCATCGGCCTTCGCGCCGGGCAGCAGACGCGCCAGTGCGGCGGCCCAGCAGGCGGCCACGGCGTAACCGCCCAGCAGCGCCAGCAGCCCACGTGCCCACAGCAGGGCATGACCGTTACCGCGCGCCACGCGCTTGGCCGGCGAAGTGCCGGCAGCAGAAGGAGAGGTAGGAGCGGCCATCGCCGATGTCAATGAGAACCGTATGCAATTGCAATTGAATGCTATTTGACGCCGGTGACCCTGTCGAGTCCCCCATTCGGGGGATGCCACCGCCTACAGCTTGCGCACCAGGGTGGCGTGCGCGGGCAACGGCTGGCCGTTGTGATCCCGCGGCTGCATGTAGGGCAGGGCGCGGCCGCTGCTGCGCTCGGTCAGCAGCGAATGCGCTTCGCCGGCCGCGAAGCAGTGGCGTTCGCCCCACTGGCGCAGGGCCACCAGCACCGGGAACAGGTCCTGGCCCGCGGCGGTCAGCACGTACTCGTGATAGGCGCTGCCATCGGCGGCGGGCTGCTGGTGCAGCAGGCCGGCGTCGAGCAGGCGCCGCAGGCGGTCGCTGAGGATGTTGCGGGCCGCGCCCAGGCTGCGCTGGAAATCGCTGAAGCGGGCCACGCCGTCGAAGGCATCGCGCAGGATCAGCAGGGCCCAGCGGTCGCCGAGCAGATCGACGGTGCGGGCAACGGGGCAGGGGCTGTCAGCGTGCATGGGCGACTCCGGATTCTGGTTGCAGTTTAAAACCGGAATCGCTACCGTGCACCTGGTTGCAAAATGAAACCACAATCATGCCTTCGTCTCTTTCTTCTTCGCTGCGGGGTCTGTTGGCCATCGCCGCGGGCGCCAGCGTGGCCAATGTCTATTACGCGCAGCCCTTGCTGGCCGAGCTGGCCCACGCGTTCGCGCTGGCGCCTGCGCTGGCCGGGTGGGTGGTGGCGGCCACCCAGGCCGGCAGCGTGCTGGCATTGCTGGTGCTGCTGCCGCTGGCCGATCGGCTGGATCGCCGGCGATTGCTGCGCCTGCAGATGGGCGCGCTGGTGCTGGCCCTGCTGGGTGTGGCAGCGGCGAAGAGCCCTGCAGGGCTGCTGCTGGGCATGGTGCTGGTGGGGCTGCTCGGTACCGCGCTGACCCAGGGGCTGATTGCCTGCACGGCCGGCCTGGCCGCCGAGCACGAACGGGGGCGTGCGGTCGGCACGGTACAGGGCGGGGTGTTCATCGGTCTGTTGCTGGCGCGCGTGGTGTCGGGTGCCGTGGCCACGGTGGCTGGCTGGCGCGCGGTGTATTTGCTGTCGGCGGTGTTGGTGGCGACGCTGGGGCTGCTGCTGTGGCGACGGCTGCCGGCCATGCCAGCACCGACGGTGCTGCCGTCTGTACGTGCGTTGTATGCCGGCATGCTCGCCATGCTGCGCGGCAACCCGGCGCTGCGCGAACGCGGTCCGTTGGCACTGATGCTGTTTGCTGGGCTGAACGTGTTCTGGGCCGCGGTGCCGCTGCCGTTGTCGGCCCCGGCGCTGGGTTGGTCCACCGCCGCCATCGGCGCGCTGGGTCTGGCCGGTGCGTTCGGTGCCGTGCTGGCCGCGCGCGTGGGCCAGTGGATGGACCGCGGGTTTGCCCACCGCGTGAGCCTGGCGTCGTTGCTGCTGATGCTGCTGGCGTGGTGGCTACTGCTGAGCCTGCCGCAGTCGGTGGCAGTACTGCTGCTGGGCGTGGTGGTGCTGGATCTGGGGGGGCAGGCCCTGCACGTGTCCAACCAGGCACTGCTGCTGCGCGCGCCGCCGCAGCAGCATGGGCGCCTGGTGGCGCTGTACATGCTGTTCTATGCGATGGGCAGTGGCGTGGGCGGGGCGCTGGGCCCCTGGTTGCAGATGCGCTGGGGCTGGGCCGCCGTGTGTGCGGCGGGCGCGGCCATTGCCCTGCTGGCGCTGGGCTGGTGGGCGTTCTGGCGCCGCACCGAAGGTCGAAGCGCGGCGCAGTGACGTGCGTTCGGCGCCGCGCCTGATTCAGCGCGGTTGTGCGCGCCGTCCCGGTGGTTCGGGCAGCGCGGCATCGGCCACCACCACGCGGTTGCGGCCGCCCCGCTTGGCCGCATACATCGCCGCGTCCGCACGTGCCATCAGGCGTTCGTAGTCGGGGTGCCCATCGTGGCCGGCCACGCCGATGCTGGCGCTCAACGACAGCACCGTGCCATCGGCCAACGCGACCGGCGATTGCGCAATCTGTCGGCGCAGGCCCTCGGCAATGACCGCCGCCTGCGACTGGCTGGCGGCCACCAGCACCACCACGAACTCTTCGCCGCCGTAGCGGAACAGGTAGTCGCTGCCCCGGGTGGATTGGCTGAGCAGCGTGGCCACGTGCTGCAGGGCGCGGTCACCGGCATCGTGGCCGTGGCCATCGTTGATGGCCTTGAAATGGTCCAGGTCCAGCAGCAGCAGCGAGAACGGGGTCTGGTGGCGGGTGGCCAGTTCGATCTCGCGGCGCAGCACGGTGGGCAGGAAGCGGCGGTTGAGCAGGTTGGTCAGCGTGTCACTGCCGGCGTCCAGTTCACCGACGCGCTCGAACAACAGGGTCATCAGCGTGCGGATGCTGGCCAGGTCTTGGCGGATGGCAGGCAGCTGCGCCAGACGCTGTGCAGGGTTGTCTGCGATGGCGTGCTGCAGCCCGCTGTCGATGCGGGCGATCAGTTGCCCCACCTGCTGGGTTTCGCTGCTTTCACCAAAACTGGGAATGCCCTTGTGGGTGAACCACAGGCCGAATTCGGAGGTGGCCAGGCTGGCGCTGTCGCTGCTGCTGGCGTGGCCAGCCAGCGTGTACAGCAGGGTGTTTTCCCAATCCAGCAGCAGGGCGCGCTGGCGCTCGCGTTCGGTGCTCACGTTCTGCACCAGCGAGAACAGGCGATAGGCCGCATCGGTACGCGATGAACGCTCGCGGGCATGGGTGTAGGCCAGGGTCATGCCTTCCATGGCAATGTCCATCACCGTGCTCAGGCAGGTGATGGCCGCAAATGCGGTGGCACTGTCGCTGGCCTGCGCCTGCAGTCGTGCGAACAGATCGTGTTTCAGTACCCGTGCGCCGCGGGTGACCAGGTCCACCGGAATGCCCACGCGCGCGTGCACATCGCCGATCACCCGCTGCGCCGCAACGCCGCTGGCGACCGCGCCCGTGTCCGTGGTGAGCAGCTGCACCAGCCAGCGCTGCATGGCCGGCTGCAGGCGATGCTTCACCTGTTCGTGGGACAGGAAGCGACGGGCGCGCGCATCGTCCAGCAAGACTTCATAGAAGCGCTGCGCCAGCAGCGGCGGGGCGTCGCTGGCCACGCGATGCAGCAGTGCGGTGGCAGCCGGGCCGGCCTGCTGCAGGCTGTGCTGCCAGGCCTCGGCCAGCGGTTGGCTGGCATCGTCCAGATGGGGTGTGTCCACGGTGTTCTCGTGCGGTGTAAGGCGGCGTAGCGGTATCGGCTGCGGGCGTGCGCGGTTGAGCGCGGTTGCGCCGCCAGTTTACGTGCGGTGCAGCCTGCGCGGCGCGCGTGAGGGGTGGCCTGCACTGCAATGTTATAAACAGCGTAATAGTCTCCCGCGCCTGCGCGGCGTAGCCTGACCGCATTGCACAGGAACTTCGCCATGGGCCACGACCACGATCACCTGCCGTCCGAAATCCGCCATGAAAAGCCGCTGTGGTGGGCGCTGGGGCTGACCACCACCTTCCTGCTGGTGGAAGTGGTGGGCGCGTTCTGGACCAACAGCCTGGCGCTGCTGTCCGATGCGGCGCACATGGCCACCGATACGCTGGCGCTGATGATCGCGTTGGTGGCGGTGCGCTTGAGCCGGCGGCCGCCCGATGCGCGCCGCACCTATGGCTATGCGCGGCTGGAAGCGTTGGGCGCGATGATCAACGGCGCCATGCTGTTCGTGGTGGCCGCCTACATTCTGTGGGAAGCGATCGAGCGCTTCCGCCAGCCGCAGGAGATCGCCTCGACCGGCATGCTTGTGATCGCCGCGATCGGGTTGGTGATCAACCTGATTTCCATGCGCCTGCTGCAGGCCGGCAGCGGCGAAAGCCTGAACGTGAAGGGCGCCTACCTGGAAGTGTGGGCCGACATGCTCGGTTCGGTGGCGGTGATCGTGGGCGCGCTGCTGATCCGCTGGACCGGCTGGAAGCCGATCGACCCGATCCTGGCCGTGCTGATCGGCCTGTGGGTGCTGCCGCGCACCTGGGTGCTGATGCGCGAGGCGATCAACGTGCTGCTGGAAGGCGTGCCCAAGGGCACCGATGTGGCGCGGGTACGCGAACGGCTGGGCGACCACGAGGCGGTGCTGGATGTGCACGACCTGCACATCTGGGCGCTGGCCTCGAGCACGCCGGCGCTGACTGCGCACGTGGTGATGCGCGAAGGCAGCGATGCCGACGCCCTGCGCCGCACGCTGAGTACGCGCTTGCACGAGGAGTTCGGTATCGATCACGTGACCCTGCAGATCGAGGCCGACCATTGCGGGGAAGCCTGCGGGCAGCCGGCGAAGCACGATCATGACCATGACCATGATGCTCAGGGCCATCATGGCCACGTGCACCGCTAGCGACCGGGATACCGGCGGTAGAGTCGACTGTCAGTCGACTATCGCGCGCAGCGCGGGGTTTTCGATGGCCGAGGGAAGAGCAGTCGACTGACAGTTGACTCTACCGGTCGGCATTGCCTTCATCGCGACCCAGCCGGCCAACTGACCCTGTTGCGCCCGGCGGGGCTACAATGCCCGCCTGCCTTTCCTCGCGTTGGAGACCCTGCAGTGACCCGTAAACTCGTACTGTTGCGCCATGGCCAGAGCCAGTGGAACCTGGACAACCGCTTCACCGGCTGGGTCGATGTCGACCTGACCGACCAGGGCCGCAGCGAGGCCGCCAACGCGGGCCGCCTGATGCGCGAAGAGGGCCTGCAGTTCGACGTCGCCCACACCTCGGTGCTGAAGCGCGCCATCCACACCCTGCAGGGCGCGCTGGCCGAACTGGGCCAGGACTGGCTGCCGGTCAACAAGTCCTGGCGCCTGAACGAGCGCCACTACGGTGGCCTGCAGGGCCTGGACAAGGCCGAGACCGCCGCCAAGCACGGCGAAGACCAGGTCAAGGTGTGGCGCCGTTCGTACGACATCCCGCCGCCGCCGATGGAGCTGGACGACCCGGGCCACCCGATCCACGACCGCCGCTACGCCGGCCTGGACCGCAACGCCCTGCCGGGCACCGAATCGCTGGCCACCACCCTGGACCGCGTGCTGCCGTACTGGCACGACGCCATCGCGCCGCAGCTGAAGGACGGCAAGACTGTGCTGGTCACCGCCCACGGCAACTCGCTGCGCGCGCTGTACAAGTACCTCAACAACGTGTCGCGCGAGGAAATCCTCGAGCTGAACATCCCGACCGGCATTCCGCTGCTGTTCGAACTGAACGACGACCTGACCGTGAAGTCGTTCCGTTACCTGGGCGACCCGGAAGCGGCGCGCAAGGCCGCCGAAGCCGTGGCCAACCAGGGCAAGGCGAAATAAGAAACAGAAGGCCGGCGCAAGCCGGCCTTTCCCTTTGCGGTTGGGAAAGAGCAGTCGAGCAAGCTCGACTCTACCGTGCGATCCGTAGAGTCGAGCTTGCTCGACTGCTCCTCGATGGCTGCGCCTTCAGCAGTCATGCCCCCAGTCTTCCACATCCAGCGCACACCCCAGCAATTCTCCCAACGGCGCACGCTGCCCAAGCAGTCCATCCAGCACCGCCTGATCGAACGTATCGCTACCCAGCACATCAACCATCTGACCGTCGTCCGTGCGCACGAACAGGGTGATGAAGCCGCGCCCCTTGGCCGGCCGCATGCTGCCAATGCCGGCGCTGAGTACCGGCAGCGGCAGCAACAGCGTGCGACCGTTCTGGCTGAACCCTGCGATCCCGGCTTCCACCGCGGACCATGCCAACAGGTGCCCGCCTGGCGCTTCGGCCATCTGCGCGGCAATGGCGCCTGGCAGGTGTTCAACGCCCACCAGCTGGGGATTGTTGGGGTGGAGTCGCAGTGGCGCTTCCAAGCGTGTGGCCAGGGTCAGGGTCTTCATGGCCGACGATGGTAACGGCCCGGCATACGCCCTGTGACCTTTGGCCGGTCCCCCGCACCCGCGGCCCGGCTAGGCTTGAGGATTCGCCGTCGGAGAGAGACTCCATGAACGTCCGCAACCTGGTCCCGCTGGGCCTGACCATCGCCATCGCTGCTTCGCTGGCCGCCTGTGGCAAGAATGAAACCGCGCCGGCGGCCACCGCCGATGCCAAGCCGGCCTTCGATCTGTCGCAGATCAAGACCCCGCTGATCTCGCTCAACAGCGCCGACCTGGACCCGTCCATCGCCGCCTGTACCGACCTCAACGGCTTCGTCAACAGCAAGTGGCTGACCGCCAACCCGGTGCCGGGCGACCAGACCACCTGGGGCAGCTTCGAGATCCTGCGCGAGCGTTCGCTGGAAGTGCAGCACGCGCTGGTGCAGCAGGCCGCCGCCAGCCAGGCCAAGGCCGGTTCGGTGGAAGCCAAGATCGGTGATATCTGGAAGACCGGCAACGACGAAGCCAAGATCGAAGCCGCCGGCCTGGCGCCGCTGCAGCCGCAGCTGGACAAGATCGCCGCGTTGAACGACACCGCCGCCATCACCCAGTACCTGCGCGACAGTCAGGCCGAGGGCAAGGGCGTGCTGTTCTCGCTGTTTGCCAACGCCGACTACAAGGATTCGGCCAACGTGATCGCCTACGTCGGCCAGGGCGGTCTGGGCCTGCCGGAGAAGGGCTACTACTTCGACGAAGCGCAGGCCAAGATCCGCGATGCCTACGTGGCCTACATCGCCCAGGTGCTGACCCTGTCCGGCGTGGACGCTGCACAGGCCGCCGAGCAGGCCAAGGCCGTGATGGCCTTCGAAACCCGCCTGGCCAAGGCGTCGATGTCGCGCATCGAAATGCGTGACCCGGCCAAGCGCTACAACCCGCTCAGCGCCGCCGACGCCGACAAGCTGACCCCGAACTTCAGCTGGACCGCGCTGTTTGACACCCTGAAGGTGCCGGCTGCGCAGAAGTTCTCGCTGGCCCAGCCGGGCTTCTTCGGTGAAATGGACAAGATGCTGGCCGACGTGCCGGCCAGCACCTGGCAGGCCTACCTGCGCTTCCACACCATCGACGATGCCTCGCCGTACCTGAGCAGCACCTTCGAAAAGGCCAACTTCGATTTCTACGGCACCACCCTGCGTGGCCAGAAGGAAATGCAGCCGCGCTGGAAGCGCGTGCTGGAATCGGTCAACGGTGGCATGGGTGAAGCCCTGGGCCAGTTGTACGTCGATGCGGTGTTCCCGGCCGAATCGAAGGTGGCCATGCAGCACCTGGTGGAAAACCTGTCGCAGGCGCTGAAGGCGCGCCTGGAGCAGCTGCCGTGGATGGGCGAGGAAACCAAGAAGAAGGCGCTGGAGAAGTGGGCCAGCTTCACCCCGAAGATCGGTTACCCGGACAAGTGGCGTGACTGGGCGGGCCTGCAGACCAACGGTGACAGCTACCTGGGCAACATGCAGGCGGCGCGCGCGTTCAACTACCGCTACATGCTGGACAAGATCGGCAAGCCGGTGGACAAGACCGAGTGGGGCATGACCCCGCAGACGGTGAACGCCTACTACAACGCCACCAAGAACGAGATCGTGTTCCCGGCGGCGATCCTGCAGGCGCCGTTCTTCGACGCCAAGGCCGATCCGGCGCTGAACTACGGCGGTATCGGTGCGGTCATCGGCCACGAAATGATGCACGGCTACGACGATTCGGGCAGCCAGTTCGCCGCCAACGGCAACTTCGACAACTGGTGGACCGACGCTGACCGCAAGGCCTTCACCGAACGCACCGACCAGCTGGTGGCGCAGTTCGACGGCTACGAGTCGGTGCCGGGCGTGTTCGTGAAGGGCAAGCTGACCCTGGGCGAGAACATCGGCGACCTGGGCGGCCTGACCGTGGCTTACGACGCGCTGCAGATGGCGCTGAAGGAAGACCCGAAGGCGAATGTCCAAGTCGATGGCCACAGCCAGGACCAGCGCTTCTTCATGAACTGGGCCACGGTGTGGCGCCGCAACTTCACCGATGGCGAGCTGCGTGTGCGCCTGAACACCGATCCGCACGCACCGGCCAACTTCCGTGCCAACGGCGCGCCGTCGAACATGCCTTCATTCGCTGCGGCGTTCCAGTGCAAGGCCGGCGATGCGATGGTGCGCGCCGACGACAAGCGCGTGGTGATCTGGTAATCACCACCGCAGTGGCGTAGTTGCAGAAAGGCCCGGCGAACGCCGGGCCTTTTGCGTGGTGGGGGTGGAGAGCCGGGTAGAGTCGACTGTCAGTCGACTATCGCGCGCAGCGCGGTGTTTTTCGCCGTCGGTGGGAAGAGCAGTCGACTGACAGTCGACTCTACCCAGTCGACTATCGCGCGCAGCGCGGGGTTTTTCGCCGTCGGCGGGAAGAGCAGTCGACTGACAGTCGACTCTACCCAGTCGGCTATCGCGCGCAGCGCGGGGTTTTTCGCCGTCGGTGGGAAGAGCAGTCGACTGACAGTCGACTCTACCCAGTCGACTCTACCGCGCATTGGCGGGCGATCAGGCCAGCGCTGGTTCGCGCTTCAGCATGCCGTGGAAGCGCTTGAGTACATACGGATCGATCAGTCCGCCGGACTGTTCTTCCAGGATGCGCAGTACGGCGTCGTGTTCCATCGCGCCGCGGTAGGGGCGTGCGCTGGTCATCGCGTCGTAGGCATCGGCGATGGCTACGATGCGAGCGCCCAGCGGAATCGATTCGCCGTGCAGGCCGTCGGGATAGCCGCTGCCATCGAAGGCTTCATGGTGGGCGCGGATCACCCGCGCAACGGCGGTGGCATCGCTGCGCCCGGTGGCCAGGAAGATGTGTTCGCCGCGCACCGGATGTTCGCGCATGATGTCGCGCTCTTCGCTGGTGTGGCGTCGCGGGCTGAGCAGCACGTCATCGGGAATGCCGATCTTGCCGATGTCGTGGAAACGCGCGGCCAGGCCGATCAGCGCGCAGGTCTCGTCCTGCTGGTCGCAGTGCGCGGCCAGGCGCTGGGCCAGCACGCCCACCCGGTCGCAGTGGTAGCGGGTGTAGGCATCGCGCATCTGCAGCGACATCGACAGTGCATCGATCAGGCAGGCATGTTCGTGCAGCAGGTCTGGGGCTTGGGAGTGGGGCATCGGTTGCAGGCGCAGGCAGTGCGCGAAAGCGACCGGCCCGCAGCAGCGGGCCGGTCTGGAAGAGTGGCACCTAGGGTAACGCGTGCGGCCTGTGCACCGTGTGGCGCGCTGGCCGCGCGGGTGATCAGCCGGTGGTCTGCAGCTGGATGCGGTTGGCCTTGGCGAAGGCGTCCTGCGCATCGCTCAGTGCCTGCATGTCGGTGTCCATCTTCGTGGTGGCTTCATCCAGTGCCTGCAGCAGCGGCGTCACCTGCTCTTCGCTGTAGCCATCGGGCAGGGCGGCGATCTTCTGCATCACCGCGAACATGTCGGCGGTGCTCTGCACCGAATCGCGCAGGTCCTGGTGCAGGGCATCGGCATCCTTGCCGTGGGTCAGCAGCTCGATATGGGTCAGCCGGTCGGTGGCTTCCTTGTGGGCGTTGCCCAGGCCGAAGCGGAACTGCTCCAGGCTCTTGCCGTCCTGCAGCGCGGCATGGAAGGCTTCGCCACGCGCGCCTTCGGTCCACAGCTGGACCGTGTTCACCATGCTGTTCCAGCTGGCGACGTTCTCGTACAGGTAATCGCGGTTGCTCATGCCACTGTGGCAGGCGGCCATCAGGCCCAGACTGGTGGCCAGCAGAAGGGGGGCGAAACGATTCACAGCAACACTCCTTGTCGCGGGCGCAGGAACGAATAGCGTGCCCTTCCACCGCCCGCAGCGGAAAGGCACCGGGGGATTGCAGTCAGCGCACGGCCAGGGTCAGCAGCAGGGCGCGCGCGGCGTTGAAACGGTCTTCCGGCAACGGCAGCGGGTGCTTGATGCGCAGCTTGTCCGGCCCTTCCATTGCGTACAGGTTGGGCTGCTTCTGGATCAGCTGGATCACCGCCATCGGGTCGATGTTCGGTTTGGATTCGAACACGATGCGGCCGCCGTTCTCGCCAAGATCCAGCTTGCGGATGCCCAGCGTGTTGGCCTGCAGCTTCAGCTCGGCAATGGCGAACAGGTTCTTGGCCGGATCGGGCAGCAGGCCGAAGCGATCGATCATCTCCACCTGCAGTTCGCGCAGCTCGGCGCTGTCGCGCGCGCTGGAAATGCGCTTGTACAGGGTCAGGCGGGTGTGCACGTCCGGCAGGTAGTCTTCCGGAATCAGCGCCGGCACATGCAGCTCGACCTCGGCACCGCGCACTTCTTCGCCGGCATCCAGGTCGGGCAGCTTGCCCTGGCGGATGCTGCGTACGGCGCGCTCCAGCAGTTCGGTGTATAGGCTGAAGCCCACCTCGGCCATCTGCCCGCTCTGGTCCTCACCCAGCAGTTCGCCGGCGCCGCGGATCTCCAGATCGTGCGTGGCCAGGGTGAAGCCGGCGCCCAGTTCGTCCATCGAGGCGATCGCTTCCAGGCGCTTTTCCGCATCCGGGGTGATCGAGCGGCGGTCGGGCACCACCAGGTAGGCATAGGCGCGGTGGTGCGAACGGCCCACGCGGCCGCGCAGCTGGTGCAGCTGGGCCAGGCCGAAGCGATCGGCGCGGTTGATGATGATGGTGTTGGCGTTGGGAATGTCGATGCCCGATTCGATGATCGTGGTCGACAGCAGCACGTTGAAGCGCTGCTTCTGGAAGTCCAGCATCACCTTTTCCAGCTCGCGTTCGGGCATCTGCCCGTGGGCGATGCCGATGCGCGCTTCGGGCACCAGCTCGGACAGCTCGCGCTGCATGCGGCCGATGCTTTCCACGTCGTTGTGCAGGAAGTACAGCTGGCCGCCGCGCGACAGCTCGCGCTGGAAGGCCTCGCGCAGCAGCGCGTTGTCCCACTGGGTGATGAAGGTCTGCACCGCCAGCCGGTTCGGCGGCGGGGTGGCGATGATCGACAGGTCGCGCAGGCCGGCCATGGCCATGTTCAAGGTGCGCGGAATTGGGGTTGCGGTCAGGGTCAGCAGGTGCACGTTGGCGCGCAGCGCCTTCAGCGCTTCCTTCTGGCGCACGCCGAAACGCTGCTCCTCGTCCACGATGACCATGCCCAGGTCCTTGAACTTCACGTCCGGCTGCAGCAGGCGATGGGTGCCGACGATCACATCGATGGTGCCGGCGGCGACCTTTTCCAGCTCGGCCTTGATTTCCTTGCTGGTCTTGAAGCGCGACAGCACTTCGACCTTCATCGGGTAATCGGCGAAGCGGTCGCGGAAATTGCGGAAGTGCTGTTCGGCCAGCAGCGTGGTCGGCACCAGCACGGCCACCTGCTTGCCGGCACTGGCGGCCGCAAAGGCGGCGCGCACGGCCACTTCGGTCTTGCCGAAGCCGACGTCGCCGCAGACCACGCGGTCCATCGGCTGGCTGCTGGCCAGGTCGCGCAGGGTGGCGTCGATGGCGGCCAGCTGGTCGGGGGTTTCTTCGAACGGGAAGCCGGCGGCGAACGGTTCGTACATGGCGCGGTCCACGTGCAGCGCCAGACCGGCGCGGGCCTGGCGGCGCGCCTGGATTTCCAGCAGTTCGGCGGCCACGTCGCGCACCTTTTCGGCGGCCTTGCGCTTGGCCTTGCTCCATTGCTCGCCGCCCAGCGAGTGCAGCGGCGCGGTTTCCGCCGATGCGCCGGAATAGCGGCTGATCAGGTGCAGCTGGGCCACCGGCACGTACAGGCGATCGCCCTTGGCGTACTCGATTTCCAGGAACTCGCCGGGCATGCCGCCCACGTCCATCGCGATCAGGCCGCGGTAGCGGCCCACGCCATGGTCTTCGTGCACGATGGGCGCGCCTTCGGTCAGCTCACCCAGGTCGCGGATGATCGCTTCGGGTTCGCGGCCGGCACGGCGCGTGCGACGGGTGCTGCCCGCGCGCTCGGGGAACAGCTGACGCTCGGTAAGCACCGCAATGCGCGGTTCGTCCAGCGCGAAACCGTCTTCCAGTGCGGCCACAGTAATGGCAAAGCGCTCGGCGCTGTCCAGGAAGGCCGGCAGATCGGCCACCACCGGCGGCTTCAGTTCGGCCGCCTGCAGCACTTCCAGCAGGGCTTCGCGGCGGCCCGGGGAATCGGCCGCGATCAGCACCCGGCCCGGGTAATGGGCCAGGAAGGATTTCAATGCATCGCCGGCCGGTGCCTCGCGCGCGGCCACCGGCAGCGGCGGCAGCGGCTGGTCACCCAGCGCATGCGCATCGGCGATGCGCGCATGGTCGGCGGCCCACACTTCGATGCGCGAGGTATCGTTCAGGCGCTCGCGCAGCAGATCCGGCGACAGGTACAGCGCCGACGGCGGCAGCAGCGGCCGTTCCACATCGTGGCGGCGCTGTTCGTAGCGCTCGGCGGTCTGGGTCCAGAACGTTTCGGCGGCCTCGCCGGCGCCGGCACAGAGCACCGGCAGGCTGCCTGCGGGCAGGTAGTCGAACAGCGTAGCGGTGCGTTCGAAGAACAGCGGCAGGTAGTACTCGATGCCGGCCGGTGCCAGGCCGGATTTCAGATCCTGGTACAGCGCGCTGCGGCGGGTATCCACGTCGAAGCGTTCGCGCAGGGTGGCCAGCACGCGGGCGATGCTGGCCTCGTCCATCGGCACTTCGCGGCCGGGCAGCATATGCACGGCCTCGACCTTGTCCAGCGAGCGCTGGCTTTCCGGGTCGAAGGCGCGGATCGAATCGATGTCCTCGTCCAGCAGTTCCACCCGCAGCGGCTCGTCGGCGCCCATCGGGAACACGTCCAGCAGGCCACCGCGCACGGCGAAATCGCCCGGGTCCATCACCTGCGGCACGTTGCGGTAGCCGGCGCTTTCCAGGCGGCGCTTCTCGGCCTCCAGATCCAGGCGCTGGCCGACCTTCAGGTCGAAGCTGCCGCCGATCACATAGCTCTGCGGCGCCAGCTGCTGCAGCAGCGTCTGCACCGGCACGATCACCACGCCACGCTTCAGCGTGGGCAGGCGGTGCAGGGCGGCCAGGCGCTGCGAGATGATGTCCGGATGTGGACTGAAGCGGTCGTAGGGCAGCGTTTCCCAATCGGGGAAGGCGACCACCGGCAGCGACGGATCGGCACCCAGCAGGGTGTGCAGATCGGCTTCCAGCTGGCTGGCGCCGTGGTTGTCACGGGCGATGACCAGTAGCGGTGCCGTGTGCGCACGTGCGGCCTGCACCAGGTACCAGGCCAGTGCAGTGGGCGAGGCGGGGGCGCGCCACCAGGCGCGAAGCTGGCCGGCACGGGGCAGCGGCGGGGCGGGGTATGGAGTACGCGACATGGACCGCCGATCTTAACAGATGCCCTTGTCGTGACCGTGTGCGTAAGGTCGCGGTGGCGCCGGGCCATGCCCGGCGAACGTCGCGGTTGGGTAGGCACGCCGGGCGTGGCCCGGCGTCACCTCAATTGTCCAGTTCCAGCACCATGCGCACCAGGCCTTCGGCGCCGTTGGGGTGCGGCACCGGCTTGAAGCCCAGCGAGGCGGCCAGCTGCTTCATCGGCTCGTTCTCGGCGGCCACATCGCCGTACAGGCGGTCCAGGTACTTGCCGCGGCCCCACTTCACCAGCTTGCGCATCAGCTGACGGCCCAGGCCCTGGCCGATCAGGAAGCGACTGATCAGGATCGCGTACTCGGCTTCACGGGTACCGGGGATGATCGAGGCGCGCGCCACCGCGCCCACCACAGCTTCGCCGGCCGGCAGCGATTCGGCCGCGACCAGGGTGATCTCGGTCTTCGGATTGGGGTGGGTCAGGCGCTGGGTGGTTTCCGGCGAAAGCTCGGTGACCGCCTGCAGGAAACGGTCGCGGATTTCTTCCGGCCCGAACAGGCTGAAGGCGGCCTGCAGCGGCGCGCCGTCTTCCGGGCGGATGGGGCGGATCAGCAGCTCGTGGCCGCTGGGAGCCTTGAAGATCTCATGCCAGGGCGGCATGCGGTTGCGAGTGGCCATACCGGGTGGTTCCTTGGTGGTCCATCGATTGTGGCATCCCCGAGGCTGTGTTCCGTGAACAAAAGGCTCACGCACGTACAGCCTCGTGAAGATGGCAGATCGTCGCTTATTCGGCGGTCTTCAGCCAGTCCAGGCGGGTCGTGGCACCCGGTTCGCCCAGGTGCTGGCGCAGCGCCGGCAGGGCCGGGCCGACCACCCGGTCGAACTGCCAAGGCGCGTTGAGCACCAGCATGCCGCTGCCGTTGAGGCGCAGCGGGGAATCGTCCGGGCGCACCAGGAATTCGATGGTCAGGGCCGACTTCACCGGCAGGGCGGTGGCCTTGCGCAGGAAATGCAGGATGGTGCGGCGCTGCTTGATCGGGAACCAGACCGCGCAGGTGGCCTGCGGCCAGCGCGCCAGCGTTTCGGCCAGCGCGGCCAGGATCGCCTGGTACTCGGCATCCTGCGCCTCGTAAGGCGGGTCGATCAGCACCAGGCCGCGGCCGATCTTGCTGCCGTTGACCTTGGGCGGCAGCAGGGCACGCAGCTGGCCGTAGCCATCGCCAGGGTGCACGCCCACCCGGTTGTCATGGGCGAACAGGGCCTTGAGCGAAGCGGCCTCGTCCTCCTGCAGTTCGCACACCGCCATGCGGTCCTGCGCGCGCATGGCCTGGGCGGTCAGCAGCGGCGAGCCGGGGTAGGTGATCATCGCCCCCACCGGGTTGTCGGCCTGCACCGCCTTCAGGTAGCGCTCGACCACCTCGGGCAGCTTGGGCTGGGCCATCAGGCGCATGACCCCGGATTCGGCTTCCAGCGTCTTGCGGCTTTCTTCGCTGGCCAGCAGGTAACGGCCGGCGCCGCCGTGGGTGTCCAGCACGAAGAACGGGCTGTCTTTGCGCTTGAAGCTGTCGATCAGGGCCAACTGCACGATGTGCTTGAGGACATCGGCATGGTTGCCGGCATGGAAGGCGTGGCGATAGTTCATGGGCGGCAGTGTACGGGGCGGCTGCCGCAGCGGCTATGCTGCGCGCCATGACAGCGCCCGTTGCCCATGTGCTGGTGGTCGAAGACGAAGCCGCCATTGCCGAAACCGTGCTCTACGCCCTGCGCAGCGAAGGCTATGCGGCCAGCCACTGCCTGTTGGGCGGGGAAGCGCTGCAGCGCCTGCAGGACGGGGGCATCGACCTGCTGGTGCTGGATGTGGGCCTGCCCGACCTGGGCGGCTTCGAGGTGTGCCGGCGCCTGCGTGCGCTGCCCGGCGCGGTGGCGCAGCTGCCGGTGATCTTCCTGACCGCCCGCAACGACGAGCTGGACCGGGTGCTGGGCCTGGAACTGGGCGCGGACGATTACATGACCAAGCCGTTCTCGCCGCGCGAGCTGGTAGCACGGGTACGGGCGCGCCTGCGCCGGGTGCCAGCGCCCGTCATCGCCGCCCCGGGCCCGGCCGAGGACGGCGGCTGGCGCGAAACCGGCGCCTTCGCGATCGATCGCGAGGGCCGGCGCATCCGTTTCCAGGGCCAGCCGCTGGAGCTGACCCGCTACGAATACGCCCTGCTGGACGCCTTGCTGCAGCGCCCCGGGGCCATCCTCAGCCGCGCCCAGCTGATGGACCGTGGCTGGGACAGCAGCGCCGACAGCGCCGACCGCACCGTCGACACCCACGTGAAGACCCTGCGCGCCAAGCTGCGCGCGGCCGGTGCCAGCGATGACCCGATCCGCACCCACCGCGGCGTGGGTTACGCCCTGCAGGTGTAGCCATGCGGCTGATGCTGAAACTGTTCCTGGGCTTCTTCCTGATCGTGGGCATCGCCGCGTTCTTCGTGATGCGCGTGTTCGTGAACGAAGTGAAGCCCGGCGTGCGCCAGGCGATGGAATCGACCCTGGTGGATGCGGCCAACGTGCTGGCCGAGATGGCCGCCGCCGACGTCAAGGCCGGCACCATCGGCAGCGGCAGCTTCACCCGCAACCTGGCCAAGGCGCGGCAGCGCGACCTGAAGGCCATGGTCTGGCGCTTTCCCAAGCGCGCGCTGGATTACCGGGTCACCATCACCGACGCCCGCGGCATCGTGATCTACGATTCGCTGGGGCGCGACGTGGGGCGCGACAATTCGCGCTGGAACGATGTCTACCGCACCCTGCGCGGCGAATACGGCGCGCGGTCCAGCCCGGAGATTCCGGGCGAAGAAGGCAACACGGTGATGCACGTGGCCGCACCGGTGTACGACCCGGCCGATGGCCAGACCCTGATCGGCGTGCTCAGCCTGGCCCAGCCCAACCGCAGCATTGATCCGTTCATCGCCGCCAGCCAGCGCGCCATCATCGAGCGCGGTGCGTGGCTGATCGGCCTGTCGGCGCTGGTGGGCATCCTGGTAACCGTGTGGCTGACCCGTGGCCTGGGCCAGCTCAGCCGCTACGCGCGCGCGGTGACCAATGGCGAGCCGGTGCCGCCGCCACGACGCCGCCGCGATGAGATCGGCGAACTGGGCCAGGCGCTGGAAACCATGCGCCGCAAGCTGGAAGGCAAGGCCTACGTTGAACAGTACGTGCAGTCGCTCACGCATGAAATGAAGAGCCCGCTGGCGGCGATCCGTGGCGCGGCCGAGCTGCTGCAGGAACCGATGCCCGATGCGGATCGCGCGCATTTCGCGCGCAGCATCGTCGACCAGCAGCAGCGGTTGACCGAAACCATCGACAAGCTGCTGGCGCTGGCCGAAGTGGAACAGCACGGCTGGCTGCAGACCCGTGCGCCGATCGAGGTGTCTGCGTTGCTGGATGAGGCCGCCGGCGCCGCACAGGTGGCCGCGCAGGCGTCAGGCGTACAGGTCGTGGCCCACGCTGCGGCAGGTCTGCGCGTACACGGCGACGGCTACCTGGTGCGCCAGGCCCTGCACAACCTGATCGACAACGCGGTGGCGTTCTCGCCGCCCGGTTCGGTGGTGGAACTGTCGGCACAGAACGAAGGGCAGGGCGTGCGCCTGCAGGTGGCCGACCGCGGCGCCGGTATTCCCGATTACGCGCGCGAACGCGTGTTCGAGCGCTTCTACTCGCTGGCCCGGCCCGGCAGTGGCCGCCGCAGTTCCGGGTTGGGCCTGCCCTTCGTGCAGGAAGTGGCCCGCCTGCACGACGGCCGCGCTGCCCTGGCGGCACGCGACGGTGGCGGCACCCTGGCCGAACTGTGGTTGCCCGCTGGCAGCGCCGCCACGCGCGCCCGGCGCTGACTTCACACTCGCTTCAAATTCGCCACAAACCCCGCTCACCGGCGGCGTCCATCCTGCAGGCCTCTCCAACGAGGATGGACCATGAAATCCCTGAAGATGCTGCTGCGGTTCGCCATTGTGGGCGGCCTGATCCTGCTGCTGCTGATACCCCTGATGATGATCCGCGGCGTCATCAACGAGCGCAGCGCGTACCGCGATGAAGCATATTCGCGCGTGGCCGAAAGCCGCGCCGGCACCCAGCGCCTGATCGGCCCGGTGCGGGTGGTGCCGTGGGTGGAGCGCCAGCAGGTGGAAGTGGTGGACGCGCAGGGCGTGAAGAAGACCGAGATGCAGACCACCGAAGGGCAGTGGCTGCAGGTGCCGACCACGCTGGAAGTGAACGGCGAACTGCTGCCCAGCCAGCGCTCGGTGGGGCTGTTCAAGGTGCCGGTGTACAGCTGGAACGGCCAGGTCAAGGCCAGCTTCGCCGCCGACGATTACCCGGTGAAGGCCGGCCGCAGCTACGGCCAGCCGTACGTGGCGCTGGGCGTGTCCGACGCGCGCGGTCTGGTAGGCACGCCGAACCTGCGCGTGGATGGCCAGCAGGTGCGCCTGCAGCCGGGCGTGGGCGCGGCCGACGTGCTGGGCCGTGGCCTGCATGCGCCGGTGGCCGGTTTTGCCGATGCCGGTGGCGGCACCTTGGCTGCCAGCAGCGTGGAACTGGAATTGCGCCTGGACGGCAGCCGTGCGCTGTCGGTGGTGCCGCTGGGCGACGACAACCAGATCGCCTTGCGCTCAAGCTGGCCGCACCCCTCGTTCACCGGTGCCTTCCTGCCCAACGAGCGCCGCGTCGATGGCCAGGGCTTCGATGCACGCTGGGCGGTATCGTCGCTGGCGTCCGATGCGCAGCACCAATTGCGCAAGGGCGGCGATCTGGACGCACAAGCCGTGGCGGTTTCGCTGGTGGACCCGGTGGACAGCTACACCCAGGCCGATCGTGCGTCCAAGTACGGCGTGCTGTTCATCGTGCTCACCTTCGTCGGTTTCATTCTGTTCGAGCTGATCAAGGCACTGCGCATCCACCCGCTGCAGTACCTGATGGTGGGCCTGGCGCTGGCGATCTTCTTCCTGCTGCTGATCAGCCTGTCCGAGCACATCGCGTTCTGGCTGGCCTACCTGGTCTCGGCCGTGGCCTGCATCGGGCTGCAGGCGGTGTACCTGGCCAACGTGCTGGGGCACTGGAAGCGCGGGCTGGGCTTTGCGGCGATGCTGACGCTGCTGTACGGCGCGCTGTACGGGCTGCTGGTTTCGGAAAACAACGCGCTGTTGATGGGTTCGCTGCTGCTGTTCGCGATCCTGGCCGTGGCGATGTGGGTGACCCGCCGCGTGGACTGGTACGCGCTGGGCAGCGAGCTGAAGTAAGGAGCACACCATGGGCTGGCGCCAGGGATTGCGGCAACGGGCAAAGCAGGGCATTCCCGCGCTGCTGGAAGTGGATGCACTGCTGCAGGCACATGGTGTGCTGGCGGCCCTGCCGGGGGCACGGATCGCCCCCGGCCTGGTCCGCTTCCAGCTGGCCGCGGTGACCTGCCAGGGCCTGCAGCAGCAAGGTCTGCAGTGGTTGGCCAGCGCCCGCCATGGCCGCGGCGCACTGGCCGGGCGGGTGCCGCGCTACCGGCCCTGGCAGGCCGGCGCGGCCGCGCTGCAGGCCATCGGCATTGACGGGCTGCCGGCGGACTGGCCGGCGCACGCATCGGTCTACGGTTGCAGCAGCATCGACCAGCAGCACTGGTTGCTGCTGCTGCCGGACCGGGCGCAGCTGTGGCTGGGCTGGCGCGGGTGATCCGGCTGTTCATCCACGCATGGCGTGGATCTACTGGCAGAAACCCAGCACCCTGGTGGGTGCGAACCTTGGTTCGCACGCGTCATCCACGCATGGCGTGGATCTACTGTGCGTCAGGGCCACCGCCCATGACCGATGGGACGGGGGGCACGCACCGCCGCTGGCTAGACTCGAAGGCTTGATGATCGAGCCTAAGGGCAGGGGTACGGCGTGGTGAAGTGGAGTGGGCTGAAGTGGGGTGTGCTGGCCGCAGCCCTGGTGATGGGCGGCAATGCAGGGGCGCAGCAGCGCGAAGCGGTCGACCTGGACATGGTCAGCCGTATCCGCCAGGAGGCGTTCCACCGCTCGCAGGTGATGGATACCTTCAGCTATCTCACCGAACGCATCGGCCCGCGCCTGACCAATTCGCCGGCGATGGGCCGCGCCAACACCTGGACCCGCGGCAAGTTCAGCGAGTGGAAGCTGGACAACGTGCACGACGAAGCCTTCGATGACTTCGGCCGCGGCTGGGAGTTCACCTCGGCCAGCGTGGAAATGCTGGGCGACCGCGTGCAACCGCTGCATGCCCTGCCCAAGGCGTGGACGCCGGGCACGAACGGGCCGGTGGAAGGCGAACTGCTGCAGGTTGAGATCAAGAAGCCGGAGGACATCGAGAAGTACCGCGGCAAGCTGCGCGGGAAGATCCTGCTGCTGGGCGAAGCGCGTGAGTACAAGCGCGGCACCGAGGCCGATTCGCACCGCCACGACGCCACCTCGCTGGAAGGCCTGCAGGAATTCACCCTGCCCAAGGATGCCGCCGCCGAGCGGGCCAAGCGGGTGAAGGAATACAAGGAGCGCCAGGAACTGGCGGCCAAGGTCAATGCGTTCTTCGTGGAAGAGGGCGCGCTGGCCTCGATCAGCATCAGCAGCTGGGACAATGGCATCATCCGCGTGGCCGGTGGCGGTTCGCGCAAGGCCGGCGAATCGGCGGGCATTCCCGAGCTGGCGATGATCGCCGAGCACTTCAATCCGCTGGTACGCGCGCAGGCGGCCAAGCAGAGCGTGCGCCTGCGCGTGGATGTGGCCGCTCGCTTCACCGACGAAGCCGACCAGCCCGGCTACAACACGCTGGCCGAGATCCGTGGCAGCAGCAAGCCCGATGAAGTGGTGATGATCGGTGCGCATCTGGATTCGTGGCACAGCGGCACCGGCGCGGCCGACAACGCCGCCGGCGTGGCGGTGATGATGGAGGCCATGCGCATCCTCAAGGCCACCGGCGCCAAGCCCAAGCGCACCATCCGGGTGGCGCTGTGGAGTGGCGAGGAACAGGGCCTGATCGGTTCGCAGGCCTATGTGGCCAAGCACTTCGGCCGCTTCCCCGAACCCACAGACGCAGCGCAGAAGGCATTGCCGGCCTCGCTGCGCGAGCCCACCGGCGCGCTGCAGAAGACCCGCGATTACAGCAAGTTCCAGGTCTACTTCAACATGGACAACGGTTCGGGCCGCTTCCGTGGCATCTACGCCCAGGAAAACCTGGCGGCCATGCCGATCTTCGAGGCCTGGCTGGCGCCGTTCCACGATGTGGGCGCCACCACCGTGGCCACCCGCAACACCGGCAGCACCGACCACATCAGCTTCGACCGCATCGGCCTGCCCGGCTTCCAGTTCATCCAGGACCGGCTGGACTACTTCACCAACGTCCACCACAGCCATCTGGACACCTGGGACCACGCCGAACCGGACGATCTGAAGCAGGCGGCGGCCATCGTGGCCTCGTTCGCCTACAACGCGGCGATGCGCGAGGCCTCGTTCCCGCGCAAGGCTGAGCCGCAGCCCTGAGAAAGCGGGCAGGAGGGGCCGGACGCGTCCGCCTCTCCTTGCCCTTGCGGGGCTGGTGGTAAAATCGGCGGATTCCCGTTCCCCGAGCGCCCCATGATCTGCCGCACCCGCTTCGCCCCCAGCCCCACCGGTTACCTGCACATCGGCGGTGCCCGCACCGCGCTGTACTGCTGGCTGGAGGCCCGCCACCGTGGCGGCGAGTTCGTGCTGCGCATCGAAGACACCGACCGTGAACGCAGCACCCAGGGCGCGATCGACGCGATCCTGGAGGCGATGGACTGGCTGGGCCTGGACTACGACGTCGGCCCGATCTACCAGACCGACCGCGTGGCCCGTTACCTGGAAGTGGCCGAACAGCTGGTGGCCGACGGCAAGGCGTACTACGCCTACGAAACCCGCGAAGAGCTGGACGCGATGCGCGAGGCCGCCATGGCCAAGCAGGAAAAGCCGCGCTACAACGGCGCCGCGCGCGACCTGGGCCTGCCGCGCAAGGACGACCCGAACCGCGTCATCCGCTTCAAGAACCCGCTGGATGGCACGGTGGTGTTCGACGACCTGATCAAGGGCCGCATCGAGATCGCCAACAGCGAGCTGGATGACATGGTCATCTTCCGCCCGGACGGCTACCCCACCTACAACTTCGCGGTGGTGGTGGACGACTGGGACATGGGCATCAGCGAGGTCATCCGCGGCGACGACCACATCAACAACACCCCGCGCCAGATCAATCTGTACGAAGGCATCGGCGCGCCGGTGCCGAAGTTCGGCCACATGCCGATGATCCTGGACGAGCAGGGCGCCAAGCTGTCCAAGCGCACCGGTGCGGCCGACGTGATGCAGTACAAGGACGCCGGCTACCTGCCCGACGCCCTGCTGAGCTACCTGGCCCGCCTGGGCTGGTCGCATGGTGACCAGGAACTGTTCAGCCGCCAGGAGCTGATCGACCTGTTCGACGTGACCAACTGCAATTCCAAGGCCTCGCGCCTGGACATGGCCAAGCTGGGCTGGGTCAACCAGCACTTCCTGAAGACCGAAGAAGCGGCCAGCATCGTGCCGCACCTGGTCTACCAGCTGGAAAAGCTGGGCCTGGACGTGGCCGCCGGCCCGGCCCCGGTGGACGTGGTGATTGCCCTGCGCGAGCGCGTGCAGACCCTGAAGGAAATGGCCGAGAAGGCCGTGGTCTGGTACCAGCCGCTGACCGAGTACGACGAGGCGGCCGTGGCCAAGCACTTCAAGGCCGGCGCCGAACTGCCGCTGGGCAAGGCCCGCGAGCTGCTGGCCGCGCTGCCGGAATGGACCGCCGAGGCCGTGGGCGTGGCCCTGCACGATGCCGCCGCCGCGCTGGAAATCGGCATGGGCAAGGTCGCCCAGCCGCTGCGCGTGGCCATCACCGGCACCCAGGTCAGCCCTGACATTTCCCATACCGTGTACCTGGCCGGCCGCGAGCAGGCCTTGAAACGCATCGATGTGGCCATTACCAAGGTAGCAACGGCCTGAGCCCTGCGGCCCAGCCCCGAACCGGAGAACGCGCATGCCCGCCAAACCTGCTTCTGCCTGTACCGCCCCGCACCACCACGTCCACGACGCATCGGATTTCGTGGCGGTGGTCGAGCGTGTCTCGCGCGAGCGCGGGCTGCGCCTGACCCCGATCCGCGCCAACGTGCTGAAGCTGATTGCCGAGGCTGGCAAGCCGGTGAAAGCCTACGAGCTGCTGGAATGGGTGCGCAGCGGCAAGGGCGTGGGCGCCGACGCCCCGCCCACCGTGTACCGCGCACTGGATTTCCTGATGGCCAATGGCTTCGTGCACAAGCTGGAATCGGTGAATGCCTTCGTGGCCTGCCACCATCCCAGCAGCGCGGCGCACTCGGTGCCCTTCCTGATCTGCAACAGCTGCCACAGCGCGGTGGAACTGGAAGACCGCGAAATCGTCACCCAGCTGGAAAAGCGCGCCAAGGAGCTGGGCTTCCAGCCGCAGGCGCAGACACTGGAAGTGCACGGCCTCTGCGCGCGCTGCGCAGGCTGACAGGCCTGCATCCTGGGGTCAGAGCCCTTTTGCCAAGGCAAAAGGGATCTGACCCCTTCTCACAAACGCTGCCGCAACCGCTTTAGCGCCACCTTGCGCGCAGCAATCAATTCCGCATCCTCCACTACCAGCGTTTGCACCCACTGCAGCGCCTCATGCGCGGCCGCACCGCGCACGGCACACAACACCATGCTGCGGCCCTGCGTGGTCGGCGCCTGTTCCCACACACGCTGGACCAGGTGCAGCAGCGCCTGCTGCGTAGCGATTGACACCACAACGGCCTTGTCGAAAGACAGCAGGACATTCAGCGCGGCCAGCGCGCGCGACGGCGCCGACAGTGCATCGTCCTGGCTGAAATCGGCCTGTTCGCAGAAAGCCAACAGCGCCGCCACGGACGCCTCGCTGCGCACATCCTGCAGCACCCCGATCGCATAGGTCGCCAGGAACGGGCTGTCCAGCAGTGGCAGAAGCCCCGCCACGCCACGATGGCCGAACGCCGCACAGGCCCGCGCCCACGGCGCCATCGGTGCGAAGTGCGTGCCATCGGGGTTGTGCTGCACGTCCTCGCGCCAGCCGTGCAGCGCGCACAGGCGCTCGATCTCGGTCGCACCCTCGGCACCGTGCTCGAGCACGAAGCGGATCAGATCCTCGACCTCCACGCTGCCACCATGTTGCAGCGGCGCCGGTCCCTTGGCTGCCTTCCTGGACAGTGCGTTGAATTTCATTGTTTCCGATTGTTCCTGGGGTAAGGCAGTCGAGCAGGGTGGAGTCGACCAGGTAGAGTCGACTCTCAGTCGACTAGCGCAACAATCCCGGAGCAGAAACAGTCGACTGACAGCCGACTCTACCGTGCCGGTTTCGATGGTTCCTGGGCAAGGCAGTCGAGCACGGCTCGACTCTACAAAAACAAAGCGGATCCGCAAGCCCTGCTTTTGACCTTGTTTCTTTGATTCAGGTGGCTGACGCGCACGGAGAATGTCCGTGGCCGGGTGGGTGGGCTGCGCAGGGGCGTGAGCCGCATGGATGCGGCGACCGAGCTTACAGGGACGTACTTGCAGCGTCCCCTGCGCAGCCCACCCCCCCCGGCCAAACCCCGCAATCCCACCGCAACGATCAGCCACGAGGGGCGCCGCCGTTCGCAGCCTTCGGCGCAGCCGCACGTGCGCGTTACGGGTCTACCACGGGCGCCGGCTCCGCGGCGGTATTCACCCGCGCGATCACCGACATGCCCGGGCGCAGTCGCGCGGCCAGTTCCTGGTCGGGGTCGATCGAAATGCGGATCGGCAACCGCTGCACCACCTTGGTGAAGTTGCCGCTGGCGTTGTCCGGGCGCAGCACGCTGAATTCCGAACCGGTGGCCGGCGCGATCTGTTCCACATGGCCGTGCAGCACCTGGCCCTGGAAGGCATCCACGGTAAACGTGACCGGCTGGCCGATGCGCATCTGCCAGGTCTGGCCTTCCTTGTAGTTGGCCACCACCCACAGCGTGTCGGGCACCAGGAACAGCAGCTGCGAACCGGCCGCCACGTACTGGCCCACGCGCACGCTGGCCTCGCTGATCTGGCCATCGCGCGGGGCATGGATGACTGTGTTGGCCAGGTCGATGCGCGCCAGTTCCAGCTGCGCCTGCGCGCTTTCCACCTGCGCTTCCAGACCCTTGCGCGCCACCTGGGTGGATACCAGGGTTTCCTCGGCAATGCGGATCTGTGCCTGCGACTGCTGCACGCTGGCCTGGGCCGAGGCCTGGGTGGTGCGGAACTTGTCGCGGTCGTTGATTGACACCAGCTGCTGCGCGGCCAGCTCCTCGTAGCGCTTCAGCTCATTGCGCGAGCGCTGCAGTTCCGATTGCCCGGCGGCCAGGGTGGCACGCGCCGAGCCGATCTGCGCACGGTTCTGCGCCTGCGACTGGTCCGAATTGGCCAGCGCGGCACGCGCGCTGTCCAGCGTCGCCTCGGCCTGCGCCACCTTCTGCGCGTAGATGCGATCGTCGATGCGCAGCAGCGGCTCGCCCTGTTTCACGTGCTGGAAGTCCTTCACCAGCACCTCGGTCACGTAGCCGTTCACCTGCGGCGCCAGCACCGTGATCTGCCCACGCACATAGGCGTTGTCGGTCACCATCACGCTGCTGGTGAACGGCCACAGGTGCCACGCACGCAGGATCAGCGCGATGCCCAGCAGCGCCACCACGATCATTACCACCACGCTGCGCGCGCTGGGCCGCAGGTACTTCGGCGCGGCGGGCGCGGCAGGTGCCGCCGGTGCTTCCGGTGCCGACGCGGCATCGGTGGGTGGCGGCGGGGTCACGTTGTCGGCGCTGTCAGCGTCGTCGGGGCGGGGCGGAACGGGAGACATGGCAGGGTACTCAGGGCGGCGCTGCGGCATTCGCAGCGGTGGCAACGGGGTGGCGCTTGCGCCATTGCTTCAGCACGGCGGTGCGCAGTGACAACAGCAGCAGCCAGGCCAAGAAGCCGATGGCCAGCCAGCCACTGAGGGTGAACACATCGTTGAAGCCGCGCACATTGGCTTCGCGCCGCGTGGTCTGCGCCAGCTGTGCGCTGCCCTGTGCGCTGCGCAGCACCGGGTCGGTGATCTGCGCCGCATACACCTGCTGCTGGATGCGCAGGCGCTGCGCCACCACCGGGTCGGCAGGATCGAGCTGGCTGGTCAGCGCGCTGGAATACAGTTGTTCGCGGTGCAGCTGGAAAGTGCCCAGCACCGCCGAACCGGCCAGCCCGCCCAGGGTCTGGGTGATCGACAGGGTGACCAGGAAGGTGATCATGTGGTCCACGCCCTGCTTCAGCGCAGCGGAGATGCCGAGCATGATCAGCGGGCCCATGAACATGCCTGCGCCCACCGAAGCGAGGAACTGGCTGACGTAGAAATCATGCGGGCGGTCCAGGCTGGTGCGGTGCTGGTCCAGCACCGCGGCCGTGCCCAGCAGCAGGATGGCCATCAGCAGCTGCGGGATCAGCCGCTTCGGCCCGAAGGTCAGCGAGGCCCCGGCGATGCCGGTGATCACCCCGGCCAGGATCACGCCGAACAGCGGCCGCATCTGGTCAGGGCCCATGCCCAGCGTGCGCATCAGGCTCACCACACCGTAGGACTGTTCGGTGGTGAGGAAGCGGATCAGGAACGCGCCGACGATGAAGTGCAGCACCGGCAGGGTGGACAGCCAGCGGATCTGCAGCAGCGGGTTGCGCCGGTAGTGTTCGATCACCAGTGCGGTGGTGGTCAGCGCGATCGACGCCACCAGCGCCCAGCCCAGCCACGCGGTGTCCAGCCACCAGCGCGTATAGCCCTGCGCCAGTACCACCACCAGCAGCGCCACAGCCGGCGCCAGCAGGGCGAAGGTAAGGAAATCCAGCGGCTCGAACGCCTTGATCTGCACGCCCGGCGGCAGCTTCAGCAGCACCACCGCGGCGAATGCGCACAGCGCCAGGCCGGCTTCGAACGAGTACAGCTGGTGCCACTGGCCGGTATCGACCAGGGTGGGCGAAACGATCCAGGCGATCGGCACCGCCAGCTGTGACAGACCCACGCCGACCACCAGCAGGTTGCCGGTGAAGCGGCGGGGCAGGGCCTGCAGCATGTACAGCGTGCCCAGGGTGGAACAGGCGGCGCCGGCGAAACCACTGGCGGCGCGGGTCAACAGGGTCGTTTCAAAGCTGCCCACGAACAGATGCAGCACGGCCAGCGCCGCATACAGGCCAAGGCCGATTTCGGCGAACAGGCGGATGCCGTACTGCTGGCGGAACTTGAAGGCCAGCAGGTTGGCGGTCACGTTCACCATGGCGTAGGCGGCCACCAGCCAACCGCCCTGGGTAGGCGTAAGCGCCAGCTGGCCCTGCAGGAACGGCAGGTTGGCGGTCACCAGCGCATTCCCCAGACCACCGGTGATCGCCACCAGCAGCGACACCAGCGCGTAGGCCGCCCGCCGCTGCGGCGGGTGCCAGGGCATCGAGGCCGAGCCCGGCATGGTCGGCTTTTCGTGCTCCTCCCAATCCGGAATCGGTTTGAGATACGGCTGCACCATCAGCGGTCTCCGCTGGCTGCTCCCTGAAGGCCCCCGCGCAGCAGCTGCAGGGCGCGCCCGGCCAACTGCGCGCGTTCTTCGCGGGTCTTGCCGCGCAGGGCTGCGCCCAGCATGCCCGAGATCAGTGAAATATCCGTCTTCTCCAGATCCGGCCGGCACAGGCCGGCGGCCTTGGCGCGCGCGATCGGCGCTTCCAGCAGGTCGCGCACGGTCTCGCGGGCGATGCGCATGGCCGCCACGTCCGAATCCACCGCGCGCCAGTAGTCGGCCAGCGCCGGCGAATCGATGATGCGCTGGGCCATGCCTTCGAACACTTCGAACAGGGCGTCATCGCGGTCGCCCAGTTGTTCCACCTGGCGACGGATGCGGTCCACCGTGCGCTGCAACAGGGCCTGGATCAGGGCGGTGCGGTCGGGGAAGTTGCGGTACAGGGTGGCGCGGCCCACCTGGGCGCGTTCGACCACCAGGTCCAGCGGCGCGGTTACGCCGTGTTGGCCGAACACATGGTCGGCGGCATCGAGGATCAGGGCCCGGCGGGCGGCAGCATCAGCGCGTTGTGCGGTCATGGCTTCATTTTCGGACAAGATTGTCCGGTTGGCGAGACGTTCAGTGACGGGATTGTCCGTTTGTTGCTCTACGCACATCTTTGTGAGGATGGCGTGAAGGATTGCGCGCCATGGAAAAGGGGCCCGAAGGCCCCTTGGATGCTTGCCGCGTTGTAGCGGGGTCAGAGCCCTTTCCTGCGGAAAGGGATCCGACCCCGGGATCAGCAGATCCACGCCATGCGTGGATGGCCGGTCAGAAGTACGCGCGAATACCGAACGCCACACCACGGCCCGGCAGCGGCGAGTAATCCCGCAGCAGCGAGGTGTGCGGACGCACTTCGCGGTTGGTCAGGTTGCTGCCGTCCAGGAACACCTCGTAGCTGTTGCTGTCGTTGCGGTCCCAGCGGTAGGCGAAGTGCGCATCGACCAGGGTGTAGCCGTCGCTCGGTTCCTCGTTCTGCGCCACGTCCTTCTGCCGGCTGTAGCGCACCGCGCCCACCGACGCGCGCCAACCATCCTTGGCCCAGCGCAGGTCCGCGCCCACGCGTGCCGGGGCGATGCGCGGCAGGTAACCGGTGTTGGCCAGTTCCACGGTGTAGTTGTGGTTGTGGTCGCCGTGCGGCACCGCCAGCGCCAGGTTGCGGCTGCCGCTGCCGTCCAGCTTGGCCTGCACGTAATCACCGAACACGCGCAGGTCCCAATCGCCGGCGCCGCCCTCGAACAGGTGCACCAGTGCTTCGGCCTCGGCGCCCTTGAACACCGCGTCCTGCTGGGTCCAGGCACGCACCGGCAGGCTTTCGGTCACGCCGGTGTCGGCCAGGTAGATGAAGTCCTTGAACTTGGTCTGGTAGATCGCGGCAGAGAAGTCCAGGCGCTCGCTGTGGGTGTGGATGCCCAGCTCCACGCGCTGGCCGCGCTCGGTCTTCAGGTTGGCATCGCCGATTTCCAGCGAACGGGTGGCGATGTGCGCGCCAGCCGCATACAGCTCTTCATTGGTCGGTGCACGCTCGGAACTGTCCACGCCGATGCGCAGGTCCACCGCATCGTTGAGCTTCCAGATGCCGGCCGCGGACAGGTTGGTGGCATCGAACGAGCGGCGGCGGTAGTCACCGGTCGGGTCCAGCTTCACCTGGTCATGGCGGCCCCCCAGTTCCAGCTTGAACGGGCCGAACTGCTTTTCCTGCAGCACGAACAGGCCGACGTTCTTCGTGTTGGTGTCCGGCACGAACGCCTCTTCGCCGCGGGCGCCGAAATCGCTGTTGCCGAACTGCAGGCCGAAGGCGCCGTCCCAGCCACCGATCTGCTGCTGCACCGCTTCCAGACGGGTTTCAATGCCACGGTTGGTGAAACGGGTGGACGGCGTACCGGCTTCCAGCTCCACGTGTTCGTAATCGGTGTAGGCCACGCGCGCGTTGACGTTCTTCAGGAACGACACCGGGTTGTAGATGCCTGCCTTGGTTTCAAAGCGGTTCTGCACCATGTCGATGCGCACGTCGTGCTCGTCACCTTCTTCCTCTTCGCCATGGTCGTGGTCGTGATCATGGTCGTGCTCATCGCCCTCGGCATGCACGTGGGCGCCGTTGGGAATGCCGTAGTTGGTGCGGTAGGTGCTGGCCGACACGCCGAAGTAGCCGCCTTCGCCCAGCCAGGTCGCGCCCACGCCGCCGGCGCGGGTACGGATGGAGCTGTTGTCCAGACGGCCGCGGCGCGGCTCTTCGCCTTCTTCGCCGGCGTGGTCATGGTCGTGGTCGTCGTGGTGGTCTTCCAGGCTGTCGATCACCGCATAACCGGGAATGCGGTAGTCGTCGCCGTTGCGCACCAGGCCGTCGACATGCAGCACCACGTTGCCGCTTACGCCGTCCAGGCGGAACATGCCGCTGCGTTCGTCGTTGACCGAGTTGCCACGCAGTTCGGCGCGGCCGCTCAGCGGGCGGTCCGGCAGGTCACGCGCGATGCGGCCATCGACCACGTTCACCGCGCCGCCGATCGCGCCGCTGCCGAACAGCAGGGTGGCCGGGCCTTTCAGTACTTCGATCTGGTCGGCCAGGAACGGTTCGATGCTGGTGGCATGGTCGGCGCTGACGGTGGAGGCATCCATGTTGCCCATGCCGTTGGACAGCACGGCCACGCGCGGGCCTTCCTGGCCGCGGATGATCGGGCGGCCGACGCCGGGGCCGAAGAACGTGCTCTGCACGCCGGGCAGCTTCGCCACGGTGTCGCCCAGGGTGCCGGCCTTCTGTTCGTCCAGGCGTTCGCCGGTCAGCACGTCTACCGGGCGTGCCAGCGACTCGGCATCGCCCTGCAGCGGCGAGGCGGTGACCTGCACCGAAGAGAGCTCGGTCAGGTGGCGGTCACGTTGGCCAGCATCGTCGCCGGCGGCGAACGCAGCCGACGGCAGCAGGGCGGCGAGGGCCAAGGCCAGGGAATGCGGCTTCAACCGCGGGAAATGGGCAGACATCGGCAAGTCCTTTGTTACTTTGTATCAATCGGGTGGCGCACGTATCCCGTCGAAGGACAGGGGGAGGGAAACCGTGCGGGGCAGGAGTGAATGTTATATTATTCCATAACGATTCGCCGACCCTGCTGGAAGTCATGTCCCTGTCCTCCTCGTTCCGCCGCCTGCTCGATCGCTTTGGTGCCACCGGTTCGATGCTGTGCGCCGCGCACTGCGCGGTCATTCCGGTGCTGCTTGCGATGGCGCCTTCGCTGGGCCTGTCGTTCTGGCTGAGCGACGGGGTGGAGATGGCGCTGGTGGTGTTCGTGACGCTGCTGGGGCTGTTCAGCCTGGTCATGGGCTACCGCCGCCACGGCGCGCTGCGCGCGCTGGGCTTCCTGATTCCCGGCCTGGTGGCACTGTGGGCGGGCGTGCTCTACGACCCGCTGCACCACAATGCGGTGCCGCATGCAGTGGTGATGACCCTCGGCGGCCTGCTGGTGGGCGTGGCGCACCTGGTGAACCTGCGCCTGAACCACGGCCACGTCCACGACGCCAGCTGCGCGCACTAGGCGCGTCGTGATAGGCTTTCTGATCGTGCGCGGGGGCGCCCAGCAAGGCGGCCCCGCCGAACCCGTGTCAGTACGGGGTAACCAGATTTCACACTTGAGGAGTTGAAGACATGGGTAAGGGTGACCGCAAGACCGCCAAGGGCAAGCGCTACAACGCCAGCTACGGCAACGCCCGTTCGCACACTGCGAGCAAGGTCGCTGTAGGCGCCGCCGCCCCGGTTGCCAAGAAGACCGTGGCCAAGGCTCCGGCCAAGAAGGCTGTGGCGAAGAAGGCAGCTGCCAAGGCCTGATCCGGCCGGCGGTTGCTTGAAGAAAACGCGGCGCCTGGCGCCGCGTTTTTTTTGCCCGGTGTTGCTGCCGCTGCGCTCGCCGGGCCATGCCCGGCGGATGCTGCGCCGTCAGCGCAGCGCTTTCTTCAACGTCTCGGCATCGCCGTCGTTCGGCGCCGCCGGCACCTGCAGCAGATGCGCCAGCAGCGGGTACACATCCACGTTGTCGAACCCGTCGATCAGCAGGCCCTGCTGGAACGAAGGGCCGCGCGCAACGAACACCGCGCGCATGGAGGGCAGGGCATTGTCGTAGCCATGCGAGCCGCGGTCCTGGTGGTCGCGCTTGGCGATACGCTCGGCGCGCAGTGCATCCCAGCCTTCATCCATCTGGCAGACGATGGCCGGAACGCGAGGGTGGCTGCCGTAATGCCAGCGCGGCGGCAGCGCCTCCTTCTTCCAGCATTCGTAGTGTGCGTGGCGGCCCAGCAGCGCTTGTTCGGCCTGCGTTTCGCGGCCGGTCACCGGCTCGAAGCCCACCGACTGGCCCTGGCTGACGTTGCGCGCCAGTGACGGATCGACCATCGACTCGGTGGCGATCACCTGGCCTTCCGGTACCGACGCCATGCCGTGGTCAGAGACCACCACCACGTTGGTCGACGCCGCCAGCCCCTGTGCGTCCAGGCCGTCGAGCACCTGGCCGATCACCTGGTCGGCCAGCACGATCGCATCGGCATACTGCTGCGAATCCGGGCCATGGTTGTGCCCGGCCTTGTCCACGTTTTCCATGTACAGCGTGGTCAGGCGTGGCGCATCGGCATCGGTCTGTGCCAGCCAGTCCAGCACGGTCTGCGCGCGTTGCTGCAGCGGCTCTTTACTGTCGTACACCTGCCAGCGGCTGGGCCGGGTGCCGTCGATCTCGGCCTCGCTGCCGGGCCAGGAGGTGGTGGCGGTGCGCACGCCCACTTTTTCCGCGCCGACCCAGATCGGTTCACCGCCCCACCAGTGGCTGTTGGTCACCGCCTCGCGGTCGCCCAGGCTGAAGCGCCCCAGCGCGGGGTCTTCCATGCTGTTGTTGACGATGCCGTGGTGGTCCGGGCGCAGGCCGGTGACCAGGGTGTAGTGGTTGGGGAAGGTCAGCGACGGGTACGACGGGGTCATCCAGCGTGCGCGCACGCCGCCATCGATGATGCGCTGCAGGTTCGGCGTCAGCCCACGATCCAACGCATCGGCGCGCAGGCCGTCGATGGAAATCAGCAGCAGCTTCGGTGGCGGCGCGTCGGCGCGCGCAACTGGCGCGGACGAAGAGGGCGTGGTCGTGCAGGCGGCTAGGGGCAGCAGCAGCGCCAGCGAACAGGTCAGGCGTACGGAAGTCATCGCGACATGATAAGCGGCGGCAATGACGTGCCCAAGACACGGCGTGCTGTCGCACGCCGTGTCCGCGGCATGAAAGTGATCCACGCACGGCGTGGACCTACCGGCCAGCGGGGTCGGATCCGTTTCCCACAGGGAAACGGCTCTGACCCCAGCGGAGGACGCCTGATGCGGCCACAGCGTGTCGACCAAGGTCGACACCTACCAACAGCCAACCAACCCTCACGCAAACAACGGTGCCTGCCGCTGCTCCAGTCGCAGCAGTGCCGCCTTGGTTTCCAGGCCGCCGCCGAAGCCGGTGAGCGTGCCATTGCTGCCGATCACGCGGTGGCAGGGCAGCACGATCGGCAGGGGATTACGGCCGTTGGCCGCGCCCACCGCACGGGTGGCCGTGGGCTGGCCCAGGTGCTGGGCCAGCTGCAGGTAGCTCCAGGTCTGGCCGAACGGGATGACCGCCAGCGCCTGCCACACACGCAGCTGGAACGGCGTTCCGCGCGGCGCCAGCAGTAGATCGAAGCGGCTGCGTTCGCCGTGCAGGTACTGCAGCAACTGTTCGCGTGCCTGCGGCAGCGCACCCGGCGCGTACTGCCAGTCGCCGCGCCCGCGTGCCGGGTGTCGGTTTTCCGGAAACAGCACATGGGCCAGGCCATGCTCGTTACCGGCGATGGTCAGCTCGCCGATCGGGCTGTCGAAACGATCGAACAACAGGGTCATGTCGGTTCTCCAACAAAGGTGCCGGACAGGTGCCACAGGTGCAGCACGGCATAGGCGCGCCACGGTCGCCACGCCTGCGAGCGGGCCTCGGTGGCGCGTTCGCTCAGGCGCTGGCCCTGCGCATGGCCGAGCACCTGCTGCAGCACCAGGTCGCCGGCGGGGAACGCATCGGGTTGGCCCAGCCCACGCAGGGCGATGTACTGCGCCGTCCATGGGCCGATGCCGGGCAGGGCGACGCAGCGTGCAACGAATTCGTCCAGGGCCTGGCCTGGCCCGAAATCCAGCGCACCGCTGGCGCAGGCCGCGGCCAGCGCACGCACCGTGGCTGCGCGCGTGCGTGGCAGGCCGATCGATTCCAGCGGCGCGTCGGCCAGCACCTGTGGCAGCGGGAACTGGCGGTCGAATGCCGGCGGCATGCCCGGCAGGTGGGCGCCCCAGGCATCGACCAGGCGGCGCGCGAAGGTGGTCGCAGCGGCCACGCTGACCTGCTGGCCCAGTACCGCGCGCACGGCCACCTCGAAGCCATCCCAGCCGCCGGGTACGCGCAGTCCGGGGCGTTCGGCGATGCCACGGGCCAGCAGGGGTTCTTCGCGCAACGCGGCATGCACCTGCTGCAGGTCGGCATCCAGATCGAACACCCGGCGCACCCGGCGCACGATGTCGGGGATCAGGCGGGGGTCGACCGCGCCCATCTGCAGGCGCAGTTCGGGGCGCTTGGGATCGGCGGTTACCCGCAGCAGGGTGGGGCGTTCGGGCGTGCCCAGCACGCGCTGGTAGCTGTCGTCGTCGATCAGTTCGATGCCGGGCAGGCTGCGCTTGCGCAGGAAGGCCAGGATGCGCGGGAAATCCAGCGGCGGGCGGTAGCCCAGGCGCAGTACCAGGCCATCGTCGGCGCCAACCAGCGGGGCATGCTGGCGGCGCAGCGCGGTGGGCGGCATGCCGCAGCCCTGCAGGAAAGCGGTGTTGAAGCGACGCAGGCTGTTGTAGCCAGCGGCCAAGGCGACGTCGGTCACCGGCAGCGCGGTTTCGGTCAGCAGTTGCTTGGCCAGCAGCAGGCGATGGGTTGCGTGGATCTGCGCGGGCGTGGCGCCCAGGTGTTCGACGAACAGGCGTTGCAGCTGGCGTGCGCTCAGGCCCAGGCGGTGGCCCAGTTCGGCCATGGACTGATCCTGCAGGAAGCCGTTGTGGATCAGGGCCAGGGCGCGCTGCACGGTCTGCCCCGCCAGGGCCTGCTGCGCCTGCGGCGCCAGTTCGGGGCGGCAGCGCAGGCAGGGCCGGTAGCCGGCGGCGGCGGCCGCGGCGGCCGTGCGGTAGTAGCTGATGTTGCGCGGCTTCGGCGGTGGCGCCGGACACACCGGGCGGCAGTAGATGCCGGTGCTGCGCACGGCGGTGAAGAACACGCCGTCGAAGCGCGCATCGCGGGCCAAGCGAGCGCGGTCGCAGGCGGCGGTGTCGAGGGCGGGGGAGCTGTCCATGCCGCCAGTCTAGGCTGCGGTGGGGGTGGATACTCGCCATTTTCGGACATGGATGCTGAAGGGGGGGGCGGCAGGGCTGCGCCCTGCACCCGCTGAATCAACGTCAACGTCAACTTCAAAAGCGGGCTATCCGTGGGATGGCGGGGTGGTATGGGCAGGCGGGACACGCCGTAAAGCCTTCCATGGGGGCTCGTAGGCGCCATCCATGGCGCCTGCGGTCCCGCCTGCCCATACCACCCCGCCTTCGACAGATGGCTGCGATCTGACGGAACGGCACGCGGTCGGATCCCGTTGCGCAGCAACGGGCTCTGACCCCGGATCTGACCGCCAGTCAGTAGATCCACGCCATGCGTGGATGCGTTCCCCAGGGTCACCATGGGTTCAGTGGCGCACGCTGAATGCGCGGCGTTGGCGGGTAGACTGTGGCTCTCGCTTCCCTCGAATACCGGTTGCCCGATGTCTTTCCGATTCCGCTGGTTGCCCCTGTTATGCCTGGCCCTTGCCGGCTGCAAGCAACTGGAAAACCCCGGCAACGTGACCGCGGCCGACAAGGCGACGCGGGCACCGGCCAGCGATGGCGAGAACATGGTGTCGATCAATGCCGCCGATGCGCCGCCGCCGCCGGCACCGCCGCGCAGTCGGGCGGACCGGCCGTGGGCGGCGGCGCAACTGGAAAACGGCAATGCCTGGATCAGCTGCAGTACCGACTACGCCGGTGAGGGTGGCGATGGTGTGGCGCTGGAAGGGCTGGGGCGCGATCAGATCCAGCAGGCGCTGGCGCCGTGCGCCGAGCGTGGGCTGCTGCGCGTGCGTTACGCCGGCAAGATCAATCCCGGTTTCGCCGAACTGGTCTGGCGCCTGGCCGTGGTGGCCGACGCGCTGAAGATCCACAAGCGCATCCTCGATCTGGATTCCAGCGGCGGCCAGGTGGAATCGGCCATCGTGGCCGGCGACAGCATCGGCGAATCGGGCTGGACGATCTGGGTGCGCGAAGGCTCGATCTGCCACAGCGCCTGCGTGTTCGTGCTTGCCGCAGGCGACAACCGCCTGCTATCGGGCAAGGTCGGCATCCACCGCATGATGCGCATCAGTTCCAAGGCGACCTCGCGCGCGGAACTCAACCGCGAACTGCACGAGGTCTATGACAACGTGAAGGATTACCTGCAGCGCAACGGCGTTGCCGTGGGCGTGGCCGATCTGATGATGACCGTGCCCAACCGCAGCCTGCGCCTGCTCACTCCCGAGGAGCTGCGCCAGTTCGGCCTGGATGGCACCAACGCGGTGCAGGACGATCTGGAGCGGATCAAGCAGATGCGCACCTGCGGCGATGATTTCGTGCAGCGCAAGGATGCCTTCCTGGTCGCCTTCGACCAGCAGTGCAAGCGCGAGGGCGTGGACATGGAATCGATCAACAGCTGCGGGCAGGCGCTGAAAGAGCGCTTCGGCTTCCCCGATCCGGTGTGCCCGGAAGAAAGTCCGTTGTCCGAGATCGACGTGGCCACCCTGCCGCCGGCGCCTCCCGAGCCGCCGGTGGCCGAGCAGCCGCCGGCCGCGGGTAGCGGCGGCGCACCCGCCGAGGCCGAGGCCGCTGCAGTGGAAGCCAGCAGTACTACGCGCTGACGAGCCGATCACCGTGCTGGCGTAGACTGCGGTTCCATTCATTGAACCGGCGGTGGCCATGAAGCGCGCGTTCCTGTTGCTGTCCCTGTTGCCCCTGGCTGCACTGGCGCAGGCACCTGCGCCGGCCACGCCCGCACCGGCACCGGCGCGCCCGGCACCGGCCACGCCGGCCGCCGCCAAGCCCGCCACCGCGGCCGCGCCGACGCTGACCCCGGCCCAGCAGGCCCAGGTGCAGAAGCAGGACGCAGAAATGACCGCCGCTGCGCTGAAAGCCGCGCAGCTGGTCGATGGCAATCGCGCCGGTGAACTGTGGGACGGTGCTTCGGTCGTGGCGCGCCGCGCCGTTCCCAAGGCTGCTTTCGTCAGCCAGCTCACCGCCGACCGCACCCGCCTGGGCGCCCTGGCCGGGCGTGGCCAGCCCAGCGTGACCCGGGTGAAGTACGGCCCCGGCGCGGCCGTGCCGGAAGGGCTGTACATCAACGTCAGCTTCCCCACCCGCTTTGCCAGCAGCGCCCAGCCGGTGCGCGAACTGGTGTCGTTCCGTTTCGACGAAGACCAGACCTGGCGCCTGGCCGGCTACAGCCTGCGCGCTTCCGCTCCCTGACGGAGATCGAACATGGCGACCGAACTGACGATGCTGGCCTGGGCAATGCTGCTCGGCTTCGTGCATATCTTTGCCGCCACCGGTGCGGCCACCCGCGAGCGTGGCCTGAAGTGGAACGCTTCGGCCCGCGACGGCCAGAACGTGCCGCTGGGTGCGCTGGCGGCACGGCTGGCGCGGGCCCAGGCCAATTTCTTCGAAACCTTCCCGTTCTTCGCCGCCGCCGCTATTGCGGTGGTGCTGTCCGGGCGCAGCAGCGAGCACACCGTGCTGGCCGCGCAGGTCTATTTCTGGGCCCGCGTGGTGTACCTGCCGCTGTACGCCAGCGGTGTGCCGTATGTGCGCAGCCTGGTCTGGGTGGTGTCGATCGTGGCGGTGCTGTCGCTGGTGCTGGCCCTGCTGTAAGGCCGGTAGAGGGCAGGGGCCGGCTGCTGCGCTGATCCAGATCAAGGTCCTTAACGCGCCCAGCGCTAAGCTGGTAGCGAACGGACATGGGTCAGGAGACAGGCATGCGTGGAATGGACGTGGTGGTGGTGGGCGCCGGGCCGGCCGGCCTGTGCTTTGCGCGCGCGCTGGCCGAAAGCGGCCTGCAGGTCGGGCTGGTGGAGGCGCAGCCGCGCCAGGCGCTGGCGGCGGCCGCCTTCGACGGGCGCGAGATCGCACTCACCCATGCCTCGCGCCAGACGCTGGAACAGCTGGGCCTGTGGCAACAGCTGCCGGCCAGCGAAATTGCCGAACTGCGCGATGCCAAGGTGCTCAACGGCGGCTCGCCGTTCGCGCTTACCTTCGCCAGCGAACGCACGGCCGATCAGCCGCTGGGCTGGCTGGTGCCCAATCACCTGATCCGGCGGGCGGCCTGGCTGGGCGTGCAGGACCAGGAGGGCCTGCAGCTGTTCGACGGGCGCAAGCTGCAATCGCTGCGTGCCGACGCGCAGGGCCACGTGGTTACCCTGGATGACGGCAGCCAACTGCACGCACGCCTGCTGGTGGCCGCCGACAGCCGTTTTTCCGCCACCCGCCGCATGCTGGGCATCGGCGCGCAGATGCGCGACTTCGGTAAATCGATGCTGGTGTGCCGCATGCAGGTCGAGCGCGACCATCACCACACGGCCTGGGAATGGTTCGGCTACGGCCGCACCCTGGCCCTGCTGCCGCTCAACGAAGGGCAGGCGTCAGCGGTGGTCACCCTGCCGCCGCGGCAGATCGAGCAGCTGCTGGCGATGGACGAGGTGGCCTTCGGCCAGGCCATCACCGGGTTCTTCGAGCACCGCCTGGGGCAGATGCAGCCGGTGGCCACGCCGCAGGCCTATCCGCTGGTCGGTGTCTACGCGCACCGTTTCGTCGGCAGCCGCTGTGCGCTGATCGGCGATGCTGCCGTGGGCATGCACCCGGTCACGGCCCATGGGTTCAACCTGGGTCTGGCCAGTGCGCAGCGGCTGGCGCAGGGCATCCTGGATCAGCAGCGACGCGCGGCGGACATCGGCGCCGAGGGCATGCTGGCCCGCTACGAGCGCGGGCACCGGCTGGCGTCGCGGCCGTTGTACGAGGCCACCAACGCCATCGCCAGCCTGTATACCGATGACCGCGCGCCGGCCCGCCTGCTGCGCGCGGCCGGGTTGCGGCTGGCGCAGGGCGTGGCGCCGTTCCGCAAGGTGATTGCCTCGCATCTGACCCAGCGCGTGGCCTGATCCTGCCTTGCCCGGCCGGGTCAGCCGGCCGCCAGCACGCGGATCTGGCTGTCGTTGAATTCCACCACCTGGCCTGCGCGGATCTTGCAGGCCTTGCGCAGCTCGACCTGGCCGTCCACCAGCACCTGGCCGTCGCCGATCACCATCTTGGCCTCGCCGCCGCTGGTGACCAGGTCGGCCAGCTTCAGCAACTGCTTCAGTTCGACGTACTCGCCGTCGAGGTCGAATTCGAGAATCTGCATGGAACGCGGTTTCCTGGTGGGGGCGGGCCGGGGCCGGCCGCGCGGGTCGCGTATTGTGCGCCAGTGTGGGCGGCCATGGATGCGAATGGTTTCCTGTACGCGCCGTTCAGGCACGGTGCGGTATCATTCCGCTCTGAGCGAGTGAATCTCCCTCCGAACGAGCAGCGCCAGGGCACGCGATAAGAAGGGCGCCCAAAGCGCGGACCATCCCTTTTTTATCGCACTGCCATGCAGATGGCCGTGCCTTTGGAGTTTTCCATGTCCCAAGATTCCCAAGCGCCGCTGCAGTTCTCGCAGCTCGGCCTGTCTGAGCCTGTCATGCAGGCGGTCAGCGCCATCGGCTACGAAACCCCCTCGCCGATCCAGGCCGCCACCATTCCGGCCATGCTGGAAGGCCGCGACGTGCTGGGCCAGGCTCAGACCGGTACCGGCAAGACCGCGGCCTTCGCGCTGCCGGTGCTGTCCAACATCGATCTGCAGCAGACCAAGCCGCAGGCCCTGATCCTGGCGCCGACCCGCGAGCTGGCTATCCAGGTGGCCGAGGCGTTCCAGTCGTATTCCTCGAAGATCCCCGGTTTCCGCGTGCTGCCGGTGTACGGCGGCCAGCCCTACGGCCAGCAGCTGTCGGCCCTGCGCCGCGGCGTGCACATCGTGGTCGGTACCCCCGGCCGCGTGATCGACCACCTGGACCGCAGCACCCTGGACCTGTCCGAGCTGAAGACCCTGGTACTGGACGAAGCCGATGAAATGCTGCGCATGGGCTTCATCGACGACGTCGAAGCCGTGCTGAAGAAGCTGCCGGAGCAGCGCCAGGTGGCCCTGTTCTCGGCCACCATGCCGCCGCAGATCCGCCGCATCGCGCAGACCTACCTGCAGGACCCGGTGGAAGTGACCATCGCGGCCAAGACCACCACCTCGGCCAACATCCGCCAGCGTTACTGGTGGGTGAGCGGCATGCACAAGCTGGATGCGCTGACCCGCATCCTGGAAGTCGAGCCGTTTGACGCGATGATCATCTTCGCGCGCACCAAGGCCGGCACCGAAGAACTGGCCAGCAAGCTGCAGGCCCGTGGCCTGGCCGCGGCCGCCATCAACGGTGACATGCAGCAGGCCCAGCGTGAGCGCACCATCGCCATGCTGAAGGAAGGCAAGCTGGACATCCTGGTGGCCACCGACGTGGCGGCCCGTGGCCTGGACGTGGAACGCATCAGCCACGTACTGAACTACGACATCCCGTACGACACTGAAAGCTACGTGCACCGCATCGGCCGTACCGGCCGTGCCGGCCGCAGCGGCGAGGCGATCCTGTTCGCCACGCCGCGCGAGAAGGGCATGCTGCGCCAGATCGAGCGCGCCACCCGCCAGCCGATCGAAGAAATGCAGCTGCCGAGCGTGGAAGCGGTCAACGATACCCGCATCAACAAGTTCACCTCGCGCATCAGCGAAACCCTGAGCGCCGGCGGTCTGGATTTCTACCGCCAGCTGCTGGAGCGTTTCGAGACCGAGCAGAACGTGCCGGCCATCGAAGTGGCTGCCGCACTGGCCAAGATGCTGCAGGGCGATACCCCGTTCCTGCTGCAGCCGCCGGTGCGTGCGCCGCGTGAAGAACGCGCGCCGCGCGAGCGTTTTGATCGTGGCGACCGCCCGGAACGCGGTGATCGCTTCGACCGCAACGAACGGGGCCCGCGCTTCGAACGTGGCCCGCGCCGCGAAGACGGCGAAGGTGGTTTCGAACAGCGCCCGCGCCGTGAAGTGCCGCCGCGTGGTGCACCGGACCAGGGCATGGAGACCTACCGCATTTCGGTGGGCCACCAGCATGGCGTGAAGCCGGCCAACATCGTCGGCGCCATCGCCAACGAAGCGGGCCTGGAAAGCCGTTACATCGGCCGTATCGACATCCACGACGATTTCTCGCTGCTGGACCTGCCGGCGCAGATGCCGCAGGACGTGCTCAGCCACCTGCAGAAGGTTTGGGTGTCGGGCCAGCAGCTGCAGATGCGTCCGCTGGCGGCCGGTGAAGAGATCAACCCGGCACCGCGTCCGTTCAAGCCGCGCTTCGACAAGCGCGGTCCGGGCGGTCCGAGTGGCCCGCGCCGCGGTGGCCCCGGCGGTGACCGTGAAGGTCGCCCGCCGCGCCGTGATGGCTTCAAGCCGCGCGGTCCGCGCAGCTTCTAAGCACCACGCCTGAAGGGGCGGTGGTCGATTGGGCATTCATCTTCGGATGGCCCGGGCGACCGCCGCCCTTTTTCGCGGGCTTCGCACCGTCCACACATCCTCGGTTCTAGGCTGAACGGGTTGCGCAGGAGGTTGCCACCGTAATCGCGTCCGGGGGGATCCAGGATGGGTAGGAGGGGTAGCGAGCAGCAGGACCGACGGGTGCCGATGACCCGGGGGTTGGGGTTGCGGTTTGCATTGCTGACCGGGATGGCGATCGGCCTGGTCGGGCTGTCAGCTGTGATCCAGGAGCTGCAGGCAGCGTCCACCGCCTGGATTGCCGGCCAGGGGCACTGGTCGCGCGGCCAGCAGGAGGCCACCTCGGCGCTGAGCCGATACCTGGTGCGCGGCCAGTTGATCGATCTGAATGATGCCGAGCGTGCGCTGCAACTGCCGCTGGGCGACCTGCACGCGCGCCTGGCCCTGGAACAACCCGAGCCGGACGAGGCGAGCGCCCGTGCCGGCTTCCTGCGCGGCGGCAACGCCAAGGGGGATGTGGCGCGGTTGGTGTTCTCGTTCCGCCATGCCCGCGATTTTGGCGCGTTCCGTGATGCCACCACCCTGTGGCGGCAGACCGACCCGGGCGTGCTGGCCATGCAGGCACTGATCAGCGAACTGCGCCAGCGCCACCGTGAAGGCCCCTTGTCGGCACAGGCACGCGATGCCTACCTGCAGCGCCTGCGCGACATCGACCAGACCCTGCAAGCGCAGGCGAAGGCGTTCTCCCAGGCTTTGCTGGACATGGCGCGGGCGGTACGCATCGCCACCCTGGTGGTCGGCGGCGTGTCGGTGCTGGGCATCACTCTGATGGCCATTGCCCTGGCCCGGCGCGTGGGCAAGGACATGGGCGAACATGAAAGCCGCTTCCGCGCCGCGTTCTACCAGGCCAATGTGGGCATGCTGAAGCTGGACGCGCAGGGCCGGGTCATCGAGGCCAACCAGGCCATCGCCGATATCCTGGACTACCGCCGCGACCAACTGCTGCAGACCACCTTTGCCGAGCTGTTGATGGAAGGCGAGCTGGTGCTGGACGAGCACGGCCAGATCGACTGGGAGCGGCAGCTGCGGCCGGGCGAGCTGCGCTTCCGCCGGCGTGACGGCAGCCTGGTGTGGGGCCGCTGGAGTGGCACCGGCGTGCGTACCCACGGTCGTGGTCTGTCAGTGTTTGCGATCGTCGAAGATGTCAGCCAGCACCATGCCCTGGCCCGCGAGATCGAGCACCACGCCAGCCATGACCCGCTGACCGGCCTGATCAACCGCCGCGAGATCGAGCGGCAGCTGGAGAACGCCCTGCTGAAGGTGCGCGCGGAAGGTGGCGTGCATTCGCTGTGCTACATCAACCTGGACCACTTCAAGCTGGTCAACGACAGCTTCGGCCACGCCGCCGGTGACCAGATGCTGCGCGGCTTCGCCGAGTACCTGATCGGCGCGGTGCGCGACGGCGACTGGGTCGGCCGCCTGGGTGCCGACGAGTTCGCGGTGTTCCTGGCCCGCGCCAGCCAGGACGAGGCCAAGCGTGTGCTGCAGCGGCTGCTGCGCAACCTGGGCCAGGCCACGTTCCCGATCAGCGAAGGCAGCCCGCAGTTGAGCTGCAGCATCGGCGTGGTGGAAGTGACCGCCGACGCGCAGGACGTGAACTGGCTGATGAGCGCGGCCGACAGCGCCTGCTATGCGGCCAAGCAGGCCGGGCGCAACCGCATCCACTGTTTCAACGAAGACCGCCTGGCCTTGGAGGAGCGGCGGCAGGAGGCCGAGCGCCTGCAGCGGGTCAGCCGGGCCATGGCCGAGAACCGCATGCTGCTCTACGCCCAGCGCATCGCCAAGGTGGGCGATCCGGGCTACCTGCATTACGAGGTGCTGGTGCGCATGCGCGATGCGGCCGGCGCACTGCACCTGCCGGGCCAGTTCATGCCGGCGGTGGAACGCTACGGCATGGCCGTGGCGCTGGACCGGCATGTGCTGGGCCTGTTGTTCCGCCACCTGCAGGTCTGCCCGGCGCACGTGCGCCAGCTTGGCCTGTGCAACGTGAACGTATCGGCGCAGTCGATCGCCGAACCGGGGTTCCTGGCCTTCGTCTGCGACCTGCTGGAACGCAACCGCGCGCTGGCGGCCAAGCTGTGCTTCGAGATCACCGAAACAGCGGCGATCAGCAACCTGACCCAGGCGCGGGCGTTCATCGATGCGGTGAAGGCGCGCGGCTGCCGCATGGCGCTGGACGACTTCGGCTCGGGACTGTCCTCGTTCGGCTACCTGCGGCAGTTGCCGGCCGACATCCTGAAGATCGACGGGGCCTTCGTGCGCGACATGGGCAGCGACCCGGTCAGCCATGCCACGGTGCGCGCGATCAGCGAACTAGGCCGCGAACTGCAGATGGAAGTGGTGGCCGAATGGGTGGAGACCGAGGAAGTGGCCAACGCACTGGCGGCACTGGGCGTGCAGGGCCTGCAGGGGTTCGCCATCGAGCGCCCGCAGCCGCTGGAACGGCTGACCCTGGCCGACCAGCGACCGCTGCGCCTGGTGGGCCAGCCCGGAGCGGACCACTGATCCGGCGCGCTGCACGGCCCCACCTTTGGTCTACACACAGGCGCCGCCGCAGGCTGCGATAATGTCACCAAGGGGCGACGTGCACTGGGCGCGGACATAAGCAACAGCGGGACACAGCGTGGTCGGCAGGCACGTGCGGTTTGAAGTAGGGGCAGTGCTGGTGGTGCTGCTGGCCTGGCTGGCATTGCCCTGGCTGGGCCACGCGCGCGCGGCCGAAGCCGGGCGCGACTATCTGCTGGTGGGCGCCGCTACCGATGTGCCCACACCGCACCGCGCGTGTACGCCGCAGATGCTGGGCGGGCCGCGCCAGGAAGTGCGGGTGGATGCCCCGCCGGGCGGCTGGTCGGGCGAACCGCAGGCGCTGGATGTGTTCAACGTGTTCGCCGGCGAAGTCCGCCTGCAGCATGGCGAGCGCGAGATCTGCGGCAACATGGACGATGCGCGCACGCGAGATTCGCGCTTCCGCGCCGGCATTGGCATGGTGGCCGTGCCCCGCGCCGGCAGCCATGAACCCTTCTTCGTTTCCTGGCAGACCCCACTGAAGGCACGCTGGGTGCCGACCCTGCGGCTGGGCGCGCCCAGCCCGGTGCAGCAGAACGACACCGCACGCCTGCTGGTGCGCGCGGCCTGCATCGCGGTCGCCATCGCGCTGGCGCTGTCGGCGCTGATGGGCTACTTGACCACCCGTGACCGCAGCTTCCTGTTCTACATCGGCGCCACGCTGATCCTGGTGCTGTGGCAGGCGGTGCTGGGCGGCCTTTCTGGTTACCCCGAACCCTGGCTGCCAGTGGGCGAGCGCGCCGCCTGGTGGTTGATCGCGCTGACCGCGGCCACCCAGGCCATGGCACTGCCGGCGCTGTGGCGCCTGAACGGTGGTGACCGGCAGTTGCCGCGCTCGCGCCTGCCGCAGCAGATCGTGCTGTGGGGCCTGCTGGCGGTGGCCGCGCTGGTGCCGTGGCTCGGCCGCGACGGTCTGCAGGTGGTGGCGGTGGGCCTGCAGGTCAGCTTCATCCTGGGCTGTGCGCTGTCGCTGGCGGTGGGCCTGTGGGCGCGGCTGCGTGGCGATGTGTGGTCGCAGGCCGGGCTGGCCGCGCTGACCCCGATGCTGGTGCTGATCGCCGCCGACGCCGCCAGTGCCGGCTGGTTGCTGGAATACCGCGTGGAAGCGCTGCAGCTGGCGGTGACCTGGCTGCTGATGATGGCCGCCTACGCCCTGAACCTGCGCCTGGGCCGCCTGCGCCAGCAGCGCGACGAGATGCGCCACCTGGCCGAGACCGATTCGCTGACTGGCCTGCCCAACCGCCGCGCCGGCCTGCAGCAGCTGGGCGAACACCTGCAGCGCGGTGCGCGCGACGACGGTAGCCTGGTCATCGGGTTCCTCGACGTGGACCTGTTCAAGGACATCAATGATCGCCACGGGCATGAGGTCGGCGACCAGGTGCTGGTGGCGGTGGCCCGCGCCCTGCGCGCCAGCGTGCGCGGCCAGGACGAGGTTGCGCGGATGGGCGGCGAGGAGTTTCTGGTCGTCCTGCCGGGGGTGTCGCGCGAGGACGCGCGGCGGCGCCTGGACGTGCTGCGCCAGCGCATCACCGAAGCCTGCCAGAGCCTGCAGGTGCCGGGCTTGCAGGTGACCGCCAGCATCGGCCTGGCGCAGTGGCGGCCGGGCCAGGACGATCTGGCAGCCCTGCTGCGGCGTGCCGACCACGCCATGTACGTGGCCAAGCGCGGCGGCCGCAACCGGGTCTTCGACGGCGAAACCGCAGATTCCGTTGCCGTTGCATGAGGCGGGGAGGGTGGCAATGCCGGATAATGGGTGCATGACCACCCGACTCAACAAACATATTGCCGAAACCGGCTTCTGCTCCCGCCGCGAGGCCGACCGTCTGATTGCCGAACGGCGCGTGACCGTGAACGGCCACCCGGCCGGCACCGGCGCGGTGGTCGGCGAGGATGACACCGTGCTGGTGGACGGCCAGCCGCTGCGCGCCCGCACCGCGCGCAAGCCGGGCGCGCGCCGCCACGTCTACATCGTGCTGAACAAGCCGGTCGGGGTGACCTGCACTACTGAAACCTCGGTGAAGGGCAACATCGTCGAGTTCGTCGGCCACGAGCAGCGCATTTTCCCGATCGGCCGCCTGGACAAGGAGTCGGAAGGCCTGATCCTGATGACCAGCAATGGCGACATCGTCAACCAGATCCTGCGTGCCGAGAACGGCCACCAGAAGGAGTACCTGGTGGCGGTGAACAAGCCGGTCACCGACGAGTTCCTGCGCGGCATGGCGCGCGGCGTGCGCATCCACAACCAGATGACGCTGCCGTGCCGCACCTCGCGCATTGCCAAGTTCGGTTTCCGCATCACCCTGCAGCAGGGCCTGAACCGGCAGATCCGCCTGATGGCGGCGGAGTTCGGCTTCCGCGTGACGCAGCTGCGCCGCGTGCGCATCGACAACGTCAAGATCGGCGCGCTGAAGCCGGGCCAATGGCGCAACCTGACCGACCAGGAGCTGCACGGGCTGCTGCCGCAGCAGCAGGACTGGTAAGCCCCGCTGGGGCCAATGGCCGCCGGGCATGCGTGCCGCTGGGCTTCCCGGTCACCATCAGCATCGGCGTGGCCCAGTACCAGCCGGGCGAAAACAGCGACTAGACCTTGGCCCGCGCCGACGCCGCGCTGTACCGGGCCAAGGCCAGCGGCCGCAACCGCGTGGAGCTGGCCCCGTAGAGTCGAGCTTGATCGACTGATTCTGTAACGTCGAGCCATGCGCGACGGCGATCAACGCCCATGCGCGCGCGGGTGGTGTGTTATTCGGCGATGTTGCGTGCCTCGGCGGTGCCCAGGATTTCCGGGTGCTGCACCGGCTTGCGGCGGTTCAACAGCGGGTGCAGGAACACGGCGCCGACGATGATCGCCACGCCCAGGTAGAACCACGGGGTCACTTCGTGCTGTTCGTTCAGCAGCACCACCGCCAGCACCACCGCGTACACCGGTTCCAGGTTGGTCACCAGCTGCACCGTATAGGCGCTCAGGTGGCGCAGCGCCACCAGGGCCAAGGCAAACGGCAACAGGGTGCAGGCGCCGGCCAGCACCAGCAGCAGGATGCCGTCATGCAGGTCCGGCACCACCCACAGCGGGCTGGCCAGGGCTGGCAGCAGGTACGGCATCAGCGGCGCCAGCAGGGTCAGGGTGAGGGTGCCGGCACCCAGCTCCAGCGCGGTGACCGTCAGCGGATCGGCATGGCTGACCATGCGCTTGTTGAGTGAGCCGAACACGGCCACCAGCAGCGCCGACAGCGCACCCACCAGCACCCCCAGACGCATGCCATCGGGTACGCCGCCCACCACCAGCGCCACGCCCGGCAGCACGGCCAGGCCGAAGGCCAGTTCGCGCAACTGGAATGGCCGTTTGGCCACCCAGGGCTCGATGATGGAGGTGAACACCGGCGCCAGCGCAATGCAGGTGGCCGCCACCGAGGCGTTGGCCAGCTTCACCGCGCCGTAGAACGTGAGCCAGTGCAGCGCCACCAACGCACCGATGCCGGCATAACCGGCCACCAGCCGCAGCGGCAGGGTACGCAGGCCACGCCAGACCCGCGGCAGCAGCGCCAGCATGGCCACCACCAGCAACATGCGCCACCACACCAGCGGCAGCGCCGGCAGGGTGATCAGCTTGCCGAGGATGGCGGTAACGCCCCACAGCAGGACACAGAAGTGGATCTGCCAGAGCGCTTTGCGGGTATCGGGGGTGGTCATGTGCGTATTGTGCGGCATGCGTGTGGCGGCCGGCGATGGCTGCGGCATGCCCGCCGCACCTCACTTGCCGGTGCCATGGCCCCCCTGTGTTTCTTCAGTTACCCCACTGTGCCCAGTACGCTGCCGGTGTGCCTGGGCTGGGTCTGCATCGCGCGTGGGAACTCCACCGTCGGCGCGACCGTTGAGCCTGTGTGTGCCTACTGGCCCGTCCCGGCGCGCCACGGGTCGTAGCTGCCGAACCACCACAGATAGCCTTCCGGGTCGGCGCAGGCATAGCCGCGGCCACCGTAGTCCTGGTCGGCAATATCGATGACGATGCGCGCACCGGCGGCCTTGGCACGGACGTAGTGGGCATCCACATCGGCCACGATCACACAGGCACTCTGGGTCTGCCGCCCACCCACCTCGTCGGGCATCACCGCCAGTTTCGACCACTCGCCGCCGTTGCTGGCCGAACCCAGCATGATCATGCCCTGGCCGAACACCAGCTGGGCATGTAAGACCGTTTCGCCCTCGGCGTACACCGCCTGCGCGTGGAACCCGAAGGCGCGTTGCAGCCAGTCGATTGCTGCCAGCGCATCGCGGTAGCGCAGGCAGGGAATGATGGTGGAGCCGCTGCCCACTGCATGATCGTCAACCATGGCACCCCTCCTATGGCACAGGGCAGGGTGGATCGCCGCCCGTTACCATCGTGCGAAACCCCGGTGACGGCCTGCACATGGCCGCGACCCCTGTTCGGAGATGGTGCTGGATGAAAACCTGGATCGGAGGAGCCGTGCTGCTGGCGTGCACCACCATGGCGAGTGCGGCCACCCCGCCGCAACTGCAGGACCTGGACGCAACGGTCGAGCGCGTGCGCGCGCAGTTCGACGTGCCCGGCGTAGCCGTGGCCGTGGTCAAGGATGGTCAGATCGTGATGGAACGCGGCTGGGGCGTGCGCGAACTGGGCAAGCCGGCACCGGTGCAGGCCGATACGCTGTTCGCCATCGCCTCCAACACCAAGGCGTTCACTGCTACCTCGCTGAACCTGCTGGCCGAGGACGGCAAGCTGAAGATGGACGACAAGGTGATCGACCACCTGCCGTCGTTCCGCATGTCCGACCCCTTCGTGACCGGGCAGATGACGATCCGCGACCTGCTGTCGCACCGCAGCGGCCTGAGCCTGGGCGCCGGTGACCTGCTGTTCTGGCCGACCACCTCCTACAGCAACGCCGAGGTCGTTCAGCGGCTGGGCCAGGTGCCGCTGAAGGGCGGCTTCCGCGAGCGCTATGCCTACGACAACATCCTCTATGCGGTTGCCCAGCAGGTGATCGAGAAAGTGTCGGGCATGAGTTACCAGCAGTTCCTGCAGACGCGCATCTTCGACAAGGTGGGCATGGCCGGTACCCGCTACAACGCCGACCACCTGCAGCCCGGTGACAACGCGGCGGTGGGCCACGCCAAGTACGATTTCAAGGACCTGCGCACCGTTGCCCCGCTGACCTGGTCGAACAACGCCGGGGCCGGTGGCATCTATTCCAGCGCGCACGACATGGCGCGCTGGATGCAGGTGCAGCTGGCCGAGGGCGCGCTGGCCGACGGCACGCCGCTGTTCAGTGCCAAGACGCAGAAAAGCATGTGGCAGATGATCACGCCGCAGGCCATTGCCACGCCGAGCGTGCCCGAACTGGAGCCGGCACGGGCCAACTTCGCCGGCTATGGCGAGGGCTGGAACCTGAGCGACTGCCGTGGGCAGAAGCTGGTCTGGCACACCGGCGGCTGGCCGGGCATGGTTTCGCGGCTGACCCTGGTGCCGGGCCAGAAGCTGGGCGTGGTGGTGCTGACCAACCAGGAATCGGGCGCGGCCTTCAACGCGATCACCCTGAGCGTGCTCGACGCCTACCTGGGCGGCGAAAAGCATGATTGGGTCGACGCCTACGCCAAGGGCGTGGCCAAGGGCCAGGACAAGGCCGACGAAGCCTGGGCCAAGCACCAGGCCGAGCGTGCCAAGGGCACTACGCCGTCGCTGCCGCTGCGTGGCTATGCCGGCCAGTACCGCGATCGCTGGTACGGCAACATGACCATCGTGGCCGAGGGCAAGGGCCTGCGCCTGAGCTTTGCCAAGACCGCGCAGCTGACCGGCCGCCTGGAGCACTGGCAGCACGACACCTTCATCGTGCGCTGGGACGACCGCTCGCTCAACGCCGATGCGTTCGTAAACTTCAGCCTGGACCCGGACGGCAAGGTGCGCGAAGTGCGCATGCAGTCCATCTCGGACCTGACCGATTTCAGCTTCGACTTCCAGGATCTGCAGTTCACCCCGGTCACCCCGTGACGGTAGCGCCGGGCCGTGCCCGGCGAGCGCGCGGGATAAACACCCGGCATGGGATAATCCCTGCGCTGATTGATGGCGAGGGACTGTGATGTTTCGTTGGTTTGAATCTCTGATTCCGGTGTTCCCGCCGGTCGATGGCCGCATGCCGCCGCAGAAGGTGCTGCCGTTCTACCTGCACTACCTGCGCCCGGTGTGGCCGGTGCTGATGGCCACCCTCATCGCCGGCCTGCTGCTGGCGCTGGTGGAAGTGGCGATGTTTGATTACCTGGGCCGCATCGTCGACATGGTCGCCGAACAGCCCGGTGCCGGCTTCTTCCAGCGCCACGCCAATGAACTGGGCTGGATGCTGTTCATCACGGTCATCGCCCGGCCGATCCTGGTCGGCCTGCACAACCTGCTGGTCAACCAGGCCATCGTGCCCGGCCTGAGCAACCGCTCGCGCTGGCTGATGCACAACTACGTGGTGCGGCAGAGCCTGAGTTTCTTCCAGAACGATTTCGCCGGCAGCGTGGCCAACCGAGTGATGCAGACCGGTACGTCGCTGCGCGAATCGGCGGTGCAGATGGTCGATTCGCTCTGGTACATCGTGGTCTACACCGGCACCGCGCTGTATCTGTTCGCGCAGGCCGACTGGCGGCTGATGGTGCCGCTGATCCTGTGGCTGCTGGCCTATGTGGTGATCCTGGCGTACTTCGTGCCACGCGCGAAGCAACGCGCATGGATCGCCTCGGAAGCGCGTTCCAAGGCGATGGGCCGCATCGTCGATGGCTACACCAATATTCCCACCCTGAAGCTGTTCGCCCACGGCGGCCGCGAGCAGGCCTACGTGGCCGAATCGATCCAGGAGCTGGCGGTGAAGCATCGCGCACAGACGCGCATCACCACCGGCATGGACCTGACCATCGCCATCGTCAACGGCTTCCTGATTGCCGGCACCTGCGGCCTGGCGCTGTGGCTGTGGAACGGCGGGCACATCACCGTGGGCGCGATCACCCTGGCCACTGGCCTGGTCATCCGCATCCACAACATGTCCGGCTGGATCATGTGGACCATCAACGGCATCTTCGAAGACATCGGCACCGTGCAGGATGGCATCACCACCATCGCCCAGCCGCTGACCGTGCAGGACCGCGACGATGCGGTGCCGCTGCAGGTGGCCCATGGTGGCGTGCATTTCCAGGACATCCACTTCCATTACGGCAAGAAGGGCGGGGTGATCGCCGGCCTGGACCTGGTGGTAAAGCCGGGCGAGAAGATCGGCCTGGTCGGTCCGTCCGGCGCCGGCAAGTCGACCCTGGTCAACATCCTGCTGCGCCTGTACGACCTGGAAAGCGGCCGCATCCTGATCGACGGGCAGGACATCGCCCACGTCACCCAGGAAAGCCTGCGCCAGCAGATCGGCGTGGTCACCCAGGACACCTCGCTGCTGCACCGTTCGATCCGCGACAACCTGTTGTACGGCCGTCCCGACGCCAGCGACGAGCAGCTGCGCGCCGCCGTGGCCAAGGCACGTGCCGAAGCGTTCATCGACACGCTGGTGGACGGGCAGGGGCGCCGTGGCTATGACGCCCACGTCGGCGAGCGCGGGGTGAAGCTGTCTGGTGGCCAGCGCCAGCGCATTGCCATCGCCCGCGTGCTGCTGAAGGACGCACCGATCCTGGTGCTGGACGAAGCCACCTCGGCGCTGGATTCGGAAGTGGAAGCGGCCATCCAGGACAGCCTGGACGAACTGATGGGCGGCAAGACGGTGATCGCCATCGCGCACCGCCTGTCCACCATCGCGCGCATGGACAGGCTGGTGGTGATGGACCAGGGCCGCATCGTCGAAACCGGTACGCACGCCGAACTGGTCGATGCCGGTGGCCTGTACGCGCGGCTGTGGGCGCGGCAGACCGGCGGCTTCATGGCCGCCGATCAATAACCGCATCGGGGTCGGATCCCTTTCCGCAGGAAAGGGCTCTGACCCCCTGCTGGACCAGGGAGGTCCCATGAAACGAAATTGCAGGCACGTGATCGCACTCGCCATGTGTGTTGGCGCTTCGGCAATGCCTTCTGCGTACGCCCAGAATGTGACTCCCGCCACCGATCCTGTCGTCCAGATCGTTGCAAAGAAAGAAGGGCTGACAGCAGAAGAAGCCGACAGGCGTCTGCGCCTTCGAATGGCGGCTGGAGAAGCGCTTCAGAAGATCGTAGAGGTCATGCCGGACAGGTTTGCAGGCAAGACGTTTACCGAGAACCCGATGGTCGTGACGGTCAGGCTGACCGGAGCCGACCCAGTGCCGTCCAGGATTGTTGACACGCGATACGGGCGGGTCACCTACCATTTCACGGTGGGTGCGCCGCATTCGCTGGCTGAGCTTCAGAACGTAGTGGGGTCTGGAAAGATCCAGGCGCTTTTCCCGGAGCATCAGGGGATAATGGTCGACGGCGAGCGCGGCGTCATCGTGGTCGAGTTGCCTGCAAAGGACTTCGAGAACACTTACGAAAGCGAAGCGCTTGATGTCAGGCGTATGTTCTCTGTTCCGATCGAGCTGAAGAAGGCTGCAGCGCCTGTGAAACTACTCTCAGCACCCCAGGTGCGCGGTCCGGCGCGCTAGCCCCATCGGGGTCAGAGCCCTTTCCGCAGGAAAGGGATCTGACCCCAAGCGTGGATGAAAAACGGCCCGGGTTTCCCCGGGCCGTTCTGGTTCAAGCGGAAACCCGCTCGATTACTCGATCGGCTGGTCCAGCATCAGCTGGCGGGCGAAGCGCACCGGCGGCGCGCCGTAGGACAGCATCTGGTCGTGGTAGGCCTTCAGGTTGAACTTGTCGCCCAGCTTGTCCTGCATGGCCTTGCGGGTGTCGAAGTGCTCCTGCGCACCGACGAAGTAGGTCGGCAGCTGCGCCGAGGTCAGCTGCGCGCGCACCCACTTGCCGCTCGCTTCGCTTTCCTGCTGGAACGCATCGTGGGTCATCAGGTGCATCGCCTTTTCGCGATCCCAGTTGTCCACGTGCACGCCCTGGTCCAGGATCGCGTTGGAGATGGTGCGCAGGTAGAACTTCAGCTGCACCAGGTGGAACAGCGGGTCGTTGTTGAGGTAACCCTGCTCCTGCATCATGCGCTCGGTGTAGACCGCCCAGCCTTCGGCGAACAGGCCCGAACGCAGCACGGCGCGCAGGGTGGAGGGGAACTTGGCCGAATGCCAGCCTTCCAGGTAATGGCCCGGCGTGCCTTCGTGGATGCTCAGCAGGTGGATCATGCGCGAGTTGTATTCGCGCAGGAACGAATCGACCTGCTTGTCATTCCAGTCGTCGGGAATGGGCGAGACCGCGTAGAAGGTCTTCAGGTTCTTGTCCAGCGGGCCCGGCGAATCGCAGTAGGCCACGGCCACGCCACGCTGGAATTCGGGCATCAGGATGATGTCCACCGGTGCATCGGGCAGGGTCATCAGGTCGTGTTCGCGCACGAACGCGGTGGACTGCTCCAGCGCGGCCTTGGCATCGTCCACCACCTTGTCGCGCGCCGGCTTGTCGGCGTAGGCCAGCTCCAGCGCCGCTTCGATCGCCTTCTGCTGCTGCTCGTCGGTCGGCTGGGCCGGCATGTCCGGTGCGCCCGGCTTGTCCTTCAGCACGGTCTGCGCGATGCCGTACATGTCCTCGCGCACGCGCTTGAGTTCGGCACGCGCACGCTCGCCGATCTCCTGGCGCGACAGCGAGGAATTCAGCGCGAACTTCAGCTTCTGGTCGTACTTTTCCGCACCGATGCGGAAGTCGCCCTTGGCATTGGGCACCAGGGTCTTGTCCAGCCAGGTCTGCTGCTCGTCCACGGCCTTCTTCAGGCCATCGATGGCCGCCTGCAGGCGCCGCTGGTCGGCCTGCGGCAGTTCACCGATATGCGGGGTGATGAAGGTATCGACGATGCTGAGGATGCCCTTGTTCTGCTTGGCCACCGTCTCGGCGTGGATCTTCGGCACGCGTGCCGGGTCCAGGTTCTCGCGTGCCTGGGCGAAGATCGCCGGCAGCTTTTCCATACGTGCGGTGGCCGACTTCAGACGCTCGGGCAGCGGGGCGAATTCGCGGGCCATCAGGCCGTAGATCGCACTGCCGGCCAGGCCGTTGTACAGCTGCGGGTCCCACTTGCCTGCCTGCAGCACTTCGGCGTTCCAGATTTCCGACTGCAGCTGGTTGCGCAGGATCGCCGCGTCCACCTGGTTCTCGCGGCCCAGCTTGGCCACCTCGATCTTGTCCAGCTCGCCCAGCAGCGCCTTGTAGGCGGCCACGGTCTTCTGCTGGCCGGCGGCGCTCAGGTCGTCGATCTCGCTGTCGTAGCGGTGGTCGCCGATCTGGGTGGCGCTGACCGGCGACAGCTGCATCCAGGTATCCAGGGCGCGCTTGGACAGATCGGCGAAGGCCGCATCGGCGGCCTGGTCAGCGGCCTGCTGGCCAGCGGCCGGGGTGGAGGCGTTGGTCGGGGCGTCGGCCGGCTGGCAACCGGCCAGGGCGGCAACCAGGGCAAGGGCAAGAAGATGCGGGCGCATCAGGCGTTCCTGTACGGGGTCAAACCCCGAGCATAGGCCGCCGGGGCTGCTTTGTCCCCCTGCCATAGGATTACCATGTGCGCCACAGGGAATCTTCATTGGAGCGCAGGACATGCAGGAACAGGGACGCGGCCGCTACGGCACGATGGCGGTGATGGCCAAGGGGGCGCTGCTGGCGCTGGCACTGACCGGCTGTGCCAAGAACGGTGAAATGGCCGCCGATGCCGGCGGTGTTGCCGCTGCCGCGGTCGCTTCACCGGAAGGCGCGTTCCTGGCCTACGAGCACGACGTGCAGGTGCAGCTGCCGGCCGAGCAGATCGCGCCGCGCATCCAGCAGATCGCGCAGGCCTGCCAGAGCGCGAAGTTCGGCGACTGCGCAGTCCTGCAGGTCAACCAGCGCAGCGGCGAGCGCCCCGATGGCGAGGTGCGCGTGCGCATTGCGCCCAAGGGCACCGAACCGCTGATCGCGCTGGCCGGCGAAGGTGGCACCGTGCAGTCGCGCAACACCCGTGCCGAAGACCTGGCCCAGCAGGTAGCCGATACCGCGCTGACCAAGGCGCGGCTGGAAAAGGAGCACGCGCGTCTGCTAAGTTACCAGGATCGCAAGGACCTGAAGGTGGAAGAGCTGCTGGCGGTCACCGCGCGGCTGTCTGAAATCGAGGCGGGCGTGGAGCAGGCCAACAAGGACAGTGCACAGCAGCGCCGCCGTATCGACACGCAGCTGGTGACGGTGCACTTCGGCACGACCTCGGGCCAGCGCAGCCGCAGCGAGATCGGTGAAGCGCTGAGTGAATCGGGCAGCATCCTCAGCACCAGCGTGGCCTTCCTGATCCGCGCGGCCGCCGCGTTGCTGCCGGTGGCGGTCATCGCACTGCTGTGTGGCTGGGGCGTCCGTACCTGGTGGCGGCGCCGCCGTCGCAAGGCCTGACCGGCGCCGCAGTGCGGGTAGCGCCGGGCCATGCCCGGCGACGCCTCAACCCTCGTCGGTCTCGTATTCGACGAACACATCCAGCTCCAGCGCCAGTTCCTGCACCGCATCGCGCACCTTCTGCGCGGTGCTCTCGTTGCCCACTTCCACTTCCAGCTCGTGGATGCCCGGACCGATATCGTCCGACAGGCCGGCCGAACTGGAATCGTCGTCATCCATGTGCGGCATCAGGTCGTCGGTTTCTTCAACGTGCTCGATACCTTCCAGCCCCAGCAGCAGATCGCTGATGGCGCGGGCATCGTCTTCGGTTCCGGTGATTCGCAGTCGCAGCATGGACATGGCAGTGTCACGTGGTGGGAGTTCAGCGCAGCCTAGCCAGCGGCAGGCAAAGACCGGGTGAGGGCGCTGTCAGCCGACGGTCGGTGTGCGGCCCAGCAGGCTGTCGGGCAGGGCGGGAATGGGCGTGCGCTCGTCGTGCGCCTGGCCCAGCAGCCAGTCGATGAACACCCGCGCCGCCGGGCCGGGCGGTTGCCCTTCGGCATGCACCACGTAGTAGCTGTAGCGCGCCTTCATTGCGGGGCCGGGCAGGCGCACCACTTCGTAGCGCTGCAGGTACGGTTGCGCGATGTGGGTGCGTGCCAGCACCGCGCCCATGCCATACACCGCCGCGCGCATCGCATCGGTGCTGTCGGCGAAGGTGTGCATGGGCGGCAGCGGCGAGGGCGGTCGCACCCCGGCGTGACGGAACCAGTCGCGCCAGCCCTGCGGGGACAGATCGCTCAGCAGCGGCAGGTCGGCGATGCGTGCCGGGTCGTCCAGCGTTTCCACCCCGGCCAGCGCCGGTGAGGCCACCGGGAACAGCTGGTCGTCCATCAGGTGCTGCGCGTGCAGTCCCGGCCATTGGCCCAGACCGTAGCGGATACCGACTTCCGGGCCGCTGTCGTCGTAGCGGTCCAGGCCGCTGCCGGTGTGCAGTTCGATGCGGATCTGCGGGTGGGCCTGGGTGAAGCGCGGCAGGCGCGGCAGCAGCCAGCAGTACGACAGCGACCGCAGCGTGGTCACCCGCAGGGTCACGCTGTCGGCGTCCGGTTGCAGGTGGTGGGCCACGGCGGCCACATCGGTGAACGCGGCGCTGGCGGCGTCGGCCAACTGGCGGCCCTCGGCGGTCAGGCGCACCCCGCGCGCATGGCGCAGGAACAGGCGGGTTTCCAGCACCTCTTCCAGGCGGCGCACATGGTGGCTGACCGCGCTGGCGGTCAGGTGCAGTTCCTGCGCGGCCTGGGCGAAGTTCTGGTGGCGTGCGGCCACCGCGAAGACGGCCAGTGCAGGCAGCAGGGAAGGGCGTAGCAGCATGTCCAGCCTCAAACCATATTTGTGGCTGACAGCGATACTACGCGCTTGTGCGGCAGGCGTCTGCGGCCGATGCTGTGTGCCCGGTGGTTTGACAGACGATGGACGGAGGCAGCACATGAATGCGGTACCACAGGTGGCCGAGCGCGATTGGCGCACGCCGCTGGAACTGACCCTGCTGGGCGCCATCTGGGGCTGCTCGTTCCTGTTCATGCGCGTGGCCGTGCCCTCGTTCGGGCCGTTCGCGCTGGTGGAAGTGCGCCTGGTGCTGGGCGCACTGGTGCTGATGCCGTTCCTGTGGCGCGCCCGTGCGCAGTTCCCGCCGCGCCGCTGGCTGTGGCTGGCGCCGATCGGGCTGATCAATTCGGCACTGCCGTTCGTGCTGTTTGCCTATTCGGCCGAGCAGGCGCCCGCAGCTATTGGCGCGATCTGCAATGCGATGACGGTGCTGTTCGCCGCGCTGATCGCGTTCCTGTTCTTCGGCGAAAAGATCGGCGTGCGTCGTGCCGGCGCGCTGCTGGTCGGCTTTGCTGGCGTGGTGGTACTGGCCACGGCCAAGGTGTCGGGCCTGAGCATCGGCATGGCCGTGCTGGCCGGTGCCGCGGCGTCGCTGCTGTACGGGCTGGGGGTGAACCTGGTGAAGCGGCACATGACCGGCCTGCCATCGGCGGCCGCCGCTGCCGCGACGCTGGGCTGTGCCTCGCTGTGGATGCTGCCGATGGCGGTAACGCATTGGCCGCAGGGTGCCATTCCGCTGAAGGCCTGGGGCGCCGCCATCGCGCTGGGCGTGGCCTGCACCGGCCTGGCGTTCCTGATGTTCTACCGCCTGATCGGCCGCATCGGCCCGTCACGTGCGTCCACAGTGACCTACCTGATTCCGCTGTTCGGCGCCGCGTTTGCCTGGCTGTTCCTGGGCGAACCGGTGACGCTGCAGATGCTGGTTGCCGGCGGATTGATCCTGGGCAGCGTGGCGGTCAGCCAGAAAAGCTGAGGCGCATTGGCGTGCACCCGTCGGTAGCGCCGGGCCGTGCCCGGCGAGCGCAGCGGCCGATGTTGACCTTCGTGCGCACCCGCCGGGCATGGCCCGGCGCTACCGCACCGGCACCGGGATGTTGCACAGGTCGATATGCCCGGCTGGGCGCTTGTAGAAATCATCCACGCGGTTGCGCCGCGCCTCGACCGTGTCGGCGAAGGTCTTGGAATCGGTGCGCAGCACCTGGATCGGGGTGCGCTCGGCCGCGGGCACGTCGCTGGCGCGGCGGATCGATACGATCGGCGTGCGCAGCTTCGGGTCTGCGTAGAAGCCCATGGGCGCCGGTCCGCGCGGAATCGCACTCAGCAGTTCCATGCCCTTCAGCACGCGGCCAACCAAGGTGATGTTGCGGTCCAGCTGGCGCGGTGACTGCCCGGTCACCACGTACAGCTCGGCGCCGATGCTGCTGTCTTCCTCATTGCTGCGGCCCGCGCCGAGCATGCCGTAGCAGTGTGCCAGCCAGGCCTTGCCGGCCTGCGGGTCCTGGCCCACCGGGAAGCCATCGACGAAACCGGTCTGCGCCGCCCAGCCGTCGCGGTCGGGCAATACGCTCACCTTCAGGCCAGTACTGGCGCGTTCGAATTCGGCCGGCAGCTTGCGCGCGGCACTGCCGAACGGCTTGGCCTTGTTGGCGTCGTCGGCATCGGCGTCGCCGAACTGCACCACGAAGTTGTCCTGCGAACGGTAGATGCTGGTGCCGTCCCAGAAATGCTCGTGGGCGAAGGTCTGGATGTTGGCCACATGGCGCGGGGCAAACTGCGGCGCCAGTTCGATGATCACCCGTCCGGCCGGCAGATCCATGTACAGCAGGTTGGCCGGGTCCGGGGTGCGCCAATCGCTGGCCGCGGAAGCATCAAGGATCTGCTGCGGGCTGCGGTAGGGGGTGGCAGCGCTGGCCAGGGCGGGCAGCAGGCAGGCGAGGGCGAGGGCGGTCAGGGCAGTGCGACGGCGGTGCGGCATGGGATCCCCGGATCGAAGGTGTCAGCCGATTCTGCGCCACCGGCGGCGCCTGCGCCATCGATGCCCTCTGGTTTTGCCGATGCGCGTACGGCACTGTGTGCACATCGGCAGGGAAGCATGCAATGAGCGAACAACACTCCGCCACGCCCGAAGCGGCGTTGCACGCGCTGGTCAAATGGACGTTGAGAGGCTTCGTTGATGATGACGTGGACGCTGTGCGCTGGTTGCAGGCACTGCCTCCTCGCACGTTGTTCGACGTCGATGAGCGTCTGCGCAGCTGGTGGGCACCACGGCAGAACGAACTGCTTTCCAGCGTGCAGATCTACCAGGGCACATCGCTTGAAGTACGTGCGGCGGCATTGTTCCTTGCCGGATGCGATGGCAATGGCCATACCCGCGAGGCGGCGCTGCGGACGATGCGCTCGGTGCCCAGCCACCTGACGTTGTCCTGCGCCCTGCTGCGCTGCAATGACTGGGTGGCCGAGGTGCGTGCGGTGGCGCAGGAGGTGGTGCTGTCCCTGCTCGGGCAGTGCGCGGTACATCACGTGTTGGCGGCCTGGCCGATCGTGGTGCGCCTGCGCAATGCGCAGCGCATCGACCGCGCGTGGCTGCAGGACACGCTGTTCGGGTGGCTGGCATCGCCCTCCCGCCAGCAGGTCCTTGAAGGATTGCTGGGGCACCCCGACGCACGTACGCGGCTGGCGGCCTATGCCATCGCCCTGCAGACCCATCCAGACCGAGCAGCACTGCGCGCGCATGCGCTTGGCGACAGTGATCCGCACGTTTCTTATCAGGCGCTGACCGACCTTCTGCGGCATGGCGCGCCCATGGACATCGACAGGCTGTGTCCGCTGGCCCTGTCCGCGCCATCCGCCCGCGTGCGTGGTGCCGCGCTGCGCGCGCTGGTGGAACGCGAAGTGGTTGGACTGGACGCGCACATCGAAGCGGCGGCATTCGACCGTTCGCGCGGTGTGCGCCGCTTGGCGGCATGGCTGCTGCAACAGCGGCAAGCCCGTCCCGCCATCGCGTTGTGGCGCCAGGAGTTGCAGCCGCCAGGGCGCGGACGCTGGCGCGAGGCGTTGGCGGCGCTCGCCGATCACGCCGAGGCCGAGGATGTGCCTGCATTGCGCGCCTGGTTGCCGCAGGTGTCGGCGCGTCATCAGCGCAACTGCCTGCGCGGTTGGGTGCGGGCCGAGGGCGGCGCCGGCCTGGCGTTGCTGCGGATGGCACTGGAAATGCCGGGTCGCACGGTGAATGCGATGCTGGACAGCGCGAACGCGCTGTGGGTTGCGGAGCTGGATCCACCGAGGCTGCTGGCGTTCTGCCACGATGGTCCTTCGCCTGTGGCGTGCGCTGGGCTGCTCCGGCTGCTGCCGCGGTTGCCGTTGTGGCAGCACCTTGACCTGCTGCTGGATGCGGTGCCGCAGCGCGAAGATGAGCGCGCGTGGCACCTGCAGCTCGCGCACGACTGGCTTCGCCGCAGCGAGCAGTACTCGCCGCTGGGCCCCGCCCGCCGGCAGGCACTGGTCAGCCGGCTTGAAGCGGGCAGACATGGCTTGCCCGAGGCCGTTGCGGCACAGGTGCTGCTGGCCGTGCGCCAGGCCTGACGCCCCCTTGCCTCACGGCAGGGTGACTAACGACACATTCGCTATACCGGACTTCGCACTACTGTTGACTCCAACATAGTGGAGGGCCGGTCATGTCCGACGACGATGTCCACCTGAAGAAGTTCCAGAAGGAGCTCAGCGCCGGCACGGTGTCGCTGGCCCTGCTGGCGGTACTGGCCCGGGCCGGGGAGCCGCTGTATGGCTACCTGATCGCCAAGGAGCTGGAGCGCGTGGGTGAGGGCGTGCTGAGTGGCAAGCAGAGCGCGCTGTACCCGGTGCTGCGCAACCTGGAAGGCGCCGGCCTGCTGGAAAGCCACGTCGAGCCGTCCAGCAGTGGCCCGCCGCGCCGCTACTACCGCATCAATGAACGTGGCCACGAGGTGCTGGCGCAGTGGCGCCAGGCCTGGCAGGCCACCCGCGATTCCGTCGATTCCGTGTTGGAGGGGGTACCGCAATGAACGACCTGAACCTGGCAGGCACGGCCCTGCCCACCACCATTGCCCAGTATCTGGCGCAGCTGCGGGCGGCGCTGGAAGGCGCCGACCCGGCCATGGTGCAGGATGCCCTGTACGACGCCGAGGAATACCTGCGCTCGGAACTGGCCGCGCAGTCCGGCCGCAGCGAGGCCGAGGTGATTGCCGATGTGGCCGGCAGCTATGGCGCGCCGCAGGAAGTGGCCGAGATCTACCGCGAAACCGAGGTGACCGTGAACCGCGCGCTGCGTACGCCGCGCGCCGACACCGCGCCGGTGCTGCGCGCGGCGGCCGAAGCCAGCGGGGCCGCACCTGCGGCGGCGCTGCCGGCGGCGAAGCCGCGTACCTGGTGGGCGCGCTTCTTCGGCGTCGTGCTGGATCCGCACACCTATGGCGCGCTGTTTTACATGTTGCTGTCGCTGGCCACCGGCACGTTCTTCTTCACCTGGGTAGTGACCGGGCTGTCGCTGTCGTTGGGCCTGATGATCCTGATCATCGGCGTGCCGTTGACGGTGCTGTTCTTCGGTTCGGTGCGCGGTCTGGCGCTGCTGGAAGGGCGGCTGGTGGAAGCGCTGCTGGGTGAGCGCATGCCGCGCCGGCCGCAGTACACCGATCGCAGCCGCAGCTGGCTGCAGCGCATTGGTGACATGTTCACCGATGGCCGCACCTGGCTGACGCTGCTGTACTTCCTGCTGATGCTGCCGCTGGGCATCGTGTACTTCACCATCGCGGTCACCCTGCTGTCGGTGTCGCTGGCCTTCATCTGGTCGCCGGTGGCGGCGCTGTTCGATGCCACCGTGCCGAGCATCTACATCGATGGCACCAATGTGCTGCCGCTGGAGTTCACGCCGCTGCTGGCCGTGGTGGGCGCACTGCTGCTGCTGCTGACGATGCACCTGGCACGCGGCATCGGCAAGCTGCACGGCATGCTGGCCAAGCACCTGTTGGTGCGGCTGTAACGGTTGGTGCGGGCGCCCCGCTCTGGTAGGTGCCAACCTTGGTTGGCACACCGCTCCGGTAGGTGCCAACCTTGGTTGGAACGCACCATCAGACGTCGGGCTTCACGGTAGAGCGCCAACCAAGGTTGGCATCTACCAAAGCGTACCGACCAAGGTCGGCACCCACCATGGGGCATTTACCCGGCCTTGCGCCGCAGCGGGGTGACGTTGCTCTTCTTCTTCGTCGCCTTCGCAGCCGGGGCTTCGGCATGGGCGGCGAAGAAATCGCGCACCTTCGGGTACACCACTTCGCGCCAGCGGCGGCCGCTGAAGATGCCGTAATGGCCGGCACCTTCCACGATGAAGTGCTCGCGGCGGTCGGCCGCGATGCCGGTGCACAGCGCCTGCGCTGCTTCGGTCTGGCCCAGGCCGGCAATATCGTCCAGCTCGCCTTCGATGCTCAGCAGCGCGGTATCGCGGATCGCCGACGGGTCGACCTTTTCGCCGTTCACCACCCATTCGCCACGCGGCAACAGGAAGTCCTGGAACACCACCGAAATGGTGTCCAGGTAGTACTTGGCCGGCATGTCCAGCACGGCGTTGTACTCATCGTAGAAGCGGCGATGCGCGTCGGCGTCTTCCAGATCGCCCTTGACCAGATCGGCGTAGAAATCCCAGTGCGAACTGAAGTGGCGGCTGGGGTTCATCGACAGGAAGCCGGCGTGCTGCAGGAAGCCCGGGTACACGCGGCGGCCGGCGCCAGGGTAGCTGGCCGGCACGGTGTGGATCACGTTGTTTTCGAACCACGACAGCGGGTTCTGCGTGGCCAGGTTGTTCACCGCAGTCGGGCTGCAGCGCGCATCGATCGGCCCGCCCATCATCACCAGTGTGCGCGGGGTCGGCTCGCCACGGCTGGCCATCAGCGAAACCGCGGCCAGCACCGGCACGGTCGGCTGGCACACGCTCACCACGTGCAGGCGTTCAACGCCCAGGTGGCGGATGAATTCCTGGATGTAGGCGATGTAATCGTCCAGCCCGAATTCGCCTTCGCTGGCCGGCACCATGCGTGCATCCACCCAGTCGGTGACGTACACGCGGTGGTCGCGCAGCAGGGTACGCACGGTGTCGCGCAGCAGCGTGGCGTGGTGCCCGGACAGCGGCGCCACCACCAGCACGAACGGCTGGTTGAGCATGGTGTGCAGCTGCTCGGCTTCGTTGCTGTGGCGCTTGAAGCGCAGCAGCTTGCAGAACGGCTTGCTGACCTCTTCGTGCACTACGATCGGCACGCGTTCGCCTTCGACCTCGATTTCGTTGATGCCCCATTCGGGCTTCTCGTAATCCTTGCCGATGCGATGGAACAGTTCATTGACGGCCGCCAGGCGATCAGCGCCGGGCATCTGCGACCACCAGTGACCCTGGTTGGTGAAGAAGCGGGCGTTGGCCTGGGCCTGGTGCACCCAGGGGGCGAGCAGGTTGCGGGTCAGTTCGTGCAGTTGATAGAGCATGCCGACCGAATATGTATGGTCATATGTTGCCGCGCAGCATATCCCATCCCGGTGTCCCGCGGGTTAAGTTGGCTGAAAAAAGTGAATCCGGATTCACATCCGTTCCAGCGCCGCCGCCTCGCCGGCCAATCCGGGGCCCAGCCACAGGTGCGAACCCACGGCCTGCAGGCCCTGGCGGGCCAGCTCGCGCCGGTACCAGCGCGCCGGGCGGGCCTGGAAGCCCTCGTGGTCGCCGTCGAATTCATCCTCGGCGGCGAAGGTTTCCAGGAAGGCCACGCCAGCAGTCAGCTCGGCCAGGCCGGCCAGGCCGGCGCGCAGCTCGCGGTTGGGCACGTAATGCATCACGTCCGAGCACACCAGCAGGTCGACCGGAGCGCACGGCCGCAGCCAGGCGAAATCGCCGAATGCGGCCAGGTGCAGGTTGCGGGTACGACCGTAGCGGCGCACAGCGTACTCGCTGCTGTCGAAGCCAAGGTATTGGACCTTCGGACGCAGTTTCAGCAGCGGTGCGCGCCAGGCGCCTTCGCCGCAGCCGATATCCAGCACGCTGCGGATCGGCCGTTCCAGGTAGTACTCGGCGCTGGCCACGGCCAGGGCCACCTTGCGGGCCAGGCGGGCACTGCCGCCGATATCGGCGCGGCGGTACCAGCGTTGGAAGTAGGCGGCGTCGTAGGTCTTGTCCATGGGGCAGGGCACGGGGTGATGAAAACGGCGCCTATCGTACGGCGTTGCGGGCACCGCTGCGGCAATTGGCCGCGGCAGCCACCCACGGGGTGACTCTACTGCGACAATAGTTCCTTCCCGCCAGCCGCCGGAGCGAGCGCATGCAGAGCTACTACTGGGTCAAGACCTTCCACATCGTCTTCGTGGTGGCCTGGATGGCCACGGTCTTCTACCTGCCGCGCATCCTGGTGAACCTGGCCGAGACGGCGGGCCAACCGGCGGTGGTGGCGCGCCTGCAGCTGATGGGCATGCGCCTGTACCGCTTCGGCCATTCCATGTTCGGCCTGGCCTTCGTGCTGGGCCTGGTGCTGTGGCTGGGCTACAAGGTCATTCCGGATTTCCCGACCATGGTCGCGCCGGGCGGTGCCGGCTGGCTGCATGCCAAGCTGGGCCTGGTGGTGCTGCTGCTGGCGTACTTCATCTGGACCGGCCGCCTGCTGAAGGGCGTGGCCAAGGGCCGCGCACTGCCATCGTCGCGTGCGCTGCGCTGGATCAACGAGATCCCGCTGCTGGCCTTCATCCCGATCGTCTGGCTGGTGCTGGCCAAGCCGTTCTGACCGGTAGATCCACGCCATGCGTGGACATCCTTGATCTATCCACGCCATGCGTGGATGGGCGTTTGTAGAGTCGAGCTTGCTCGACTGCCTGGATCAAAAGCAGTAGAGCAAGCTCGACTCTACAAAAGGCAACGCGGCCGATCAGCCGCGCCGTGAGTATCCCGAACAGGCAACGCGGCCGATCAGGCCGCGTGGCATCGGCCCGATCAGGCCGCTTCGTACGTACCGTAGCTGCGCAGGCGCGTGTAGCGCTGCTCGATCAGCTGTTCGGTGGACAGCGTGTCCAGCGCGTCCAGCTCGTTCAGCAGCACGGCCTTCAGGCGCTTGGCCATCTGGGTCGGGTTGCGGTGGGCACCGCCGGTGGGCTCACGCACCACCTTGTCCACCAGGCCCAGGCTCTTCAGGCGCGGCGCGGTCAGGCCCAGCTGTTCAGCGGCATCCTTGGCCTTGCCGGCGTCCTTCCACAGGATCGAGGCGCAGCCTTCCGGGGTGATGGTCGAATACACCGCGTATTCCAGCATGACGGTGCGGTCGCCCACGCCCAGTGCCAGCGCGCCGCCGGAACCGCCTTCGCCGATCACCGTGCAGATCACCGGCACCTTCAGCTCGGCCATCTCCATCAGGTTGCGGGCGATGGCTTCGGACTGGCCGCGCGATTCGGCATCGATGCCCGGCCAGGCGCCGGCGGTGTCGATCAGGGTCAGCACCGGCAGGCCGAAGCGCTCGGCCATCTTCATCAGGCGCAGGGCCTTGCGGTAGCCCTCCGGCTTGGGCATGCCGAAGTTGCGCTTGATCTTTTCCTTGGTGTCGCGACCCTTCTGGTGGCCGATCACCATCACCGAGCGGCCATTGATGCGGGCCAGGCCGCCCATGATGGCCTTGTCATCGGCAAACGCGCGGTCGCCGGCCAGTTCCTGGAACTCATCGCAGATGATGCGGATGTAGTCGGCGGTGTACGGGCGCGACGGGTGGCGGGCCAGCTGCAGCACCTGCCACGAGGTCAGGTTGCGGAAGATCTGCGCGGTGCGCATGCGCAGCTTGTCCTGCAGCGCGTGCACTTCGGCCTCGACATTGACCGCCGGACCGGCACTGGCGTTGCGCAGTTCCTGGATCTTGGCTTCCAGGTCGGCGATGGGTTGCTCGAAGTCGAGGTAGTTCGGATTCATCGGAAGCCGTCGTGTAAAGAAGAGGGGAATTCTAGCCGAATGCGCCGGAACGCCCCGTACGCCTTCGTCTGGAAGGCGACGGTAACCCAGCCGGGCAGGACGCGCCAGTCAGAGCGGCAGGCAAACAGGGGGCGTCAGGGCACGACCAGCGCGCTGCGCGCCATCTCGGTGCTGCGGATCGTCACGAAGTCGTTGTAGGCCTCGTTGGCGGCCACCGGCAGGGTCGAGCCCAGGGTCATGGTGGCCTGGGTGAAGGCCATGCTGACCTTGAAGTCTTCCTTGCGCAGGGCCTTCTGCTCCGAAGCGGTGCTGGCCTTCAGCCAGCGCGCATACAGATCGCGCATCGGGCCGGCGTGCGCCTCGAAGGCGGGGTCCAGCGCGGGCAGGGTGGCCGGGGCCGGTTCCAGCGTGTAGACCGGGGCCACGTAGCCGGCCGGCTGCTCACGCTTGAAGGCACCCGGTTCGCCCATGCTCTGTTCCACGTAGTCGATGAAGTCCGGGGCGGTGAACACCTTGGTGCTGATCTTGCCGCCGCTGGCATCCACGTGGGCCACGATCTGTTCTTCCGGGAACGGCTGGCGCACGCCGAAGTTCCAGTTCTTGTCGATGAACAGGCCGTGGTGCTTCTCGTACGGGCCCTTGAACTGCACCCCGCCCAGTTCCATGCCCAGGCCGCTGCTGCCGAAGTTCTTCAGCTTGTCCTCGCCGGTCACGTAGATCTCGCGCGCGGTCACGTACTCGCTCAGGGTCGGGTTGATCAGACCGCCACGGCCGTCGGCATACACGATGAAACGCACATCGCCCAGGCGTTCGGTGTGCAGGTGGTGCTCACCCGGGGCCAGGCTGATCGCACGCGATGCGTTGGCGGCCACCGGCAGGTCCTTGCCGTCGATGCGGATGGCCAGCGGCGTGGCGGTGGGGTTGTCGATCTCGAAATCGACCTTGGACGAGCATGCGGACAGCGCCAGCGCAGCGACGAGGGGGAACAACAGCGTTTTCATGACGGAAGATCGTCCTTGATACAGACAACGGGAAAAAATAATCAGGCGCGGCCTCAGTTGGCCCACGGCGGGCTGTAGCGCACCTTCAGCGTGCGCACCGCCGGGTCGGCGCGCAGCGCCTCCATCAGCTTGGAATCGATGCGCACCGCGCTCTGCCCGGACACGTCGAGCATGCCGGCCACGCCGCCCTGCGGGCTCTTCAGCAGCAGGTCCAGGCGCAGCGGCGTGCGTCCCGGGCGATGGCGGTCCAGTACGGCATTCACGCGTTCCCAGACCGGCCGCTGCTGGCGCAGGTCCAGGCGCAGCGACAGGCGCGTGGCGTAGTTGGCGCAGACTTCATCGAAGTCCCAGCACTGGCGGATGCGCAGGGCGTAACCGCCGTTGAATTCGTCTTCGCGCAGGCCGCCCTTGACCACCAGGATGCGGTCCTTGGTCATCAGATGGCCGAACTCGGCCATCGCATCGGAAAACGCACTGCATTCGACCCGGCCGCGGCCGTCTTCCAGCTGGATGAAAATCTGGCTTTCGCCCTTGCGGCGCACGCCCACCACCTGGCCGGCCAGCACGGTCTGCACTTCCGGGCGCCAGCGCTTTTCGCCGCCGCCACCGCCGCCACCGCTGTTGGCGCTCCAGATCTTTTCCACCGCGCCCAGATCGTTGCCGACCAGGTCGCGCACGTCGTCGCGCCAGGGGTCGAACGGGTGGCCGCTCAGGTAGAAGCCCAAGGTGTCGCGCTCGCCGTTCAGGCGCTGCAGCAGCGGCCATTCCTCGGCTTCGGGCAGGTCCAGCTGGATGCTGGCCGTGCTCGGGTCGGGGCCGCCGAACAGCGAGTTCTGGCCCGAGGCACGCTCGCGCGCCATCTGGTCGGTGGCCTTGATCACTTCCGGCAGCTGCAGCATCAGCGTGGCGCGGTTGTGGCCCAGTTCGTCCAGCGCGCCGCAGTTGATCATCGCTTCCAGCGTGCGCCGGTTGAGCTTGGCCGAACCCACGCGCGTGCAGAAGTCCAGCAGGTCCTTGTAGTCGCCGCCCTTCAGGCGTTCGTCCACCACCGCTTCGCAGGCGCCCTGGCCCACGCCCTTGATCGCGCCCAGGCCGTACTGGATGGTGTCCGGGGTCACCGCTTCGAACATGAAGGCCGAGTGGTTCACCTTCGGCGGCAGCACGGTCAGGCCCAGGTTGCGCACCTCATCCAGGAAGCCGACCACCTTCTCGGTGTTGTCCAGGTCCGAGGACAGCGTGGCGGCCATGAACTCGGCCGGGTAGTGGCGCTTCAGCCACGCGGTCTGGTAGCTGACCAGCGCGTACGCGGCGGCGTGCGATTTGTTGAAACCGTAGCCGGCGAACTTTTCCATCAGGTCGAAGATCGCATCGGCCTTGGCTTCGTCCACGCCATCCTTGGCCGCGCCCTCGCGGAAGATCTCGCGGTGCTTGGCCATTTCCGCCGGCACCTTCTTGCCCATCGCGCGGCGCAGCAGGTCGGCGCCGCCCAGCGAGTAGCCGCCGACGATCTGCGCCATCTGCATCACCTGCTCCTGGTACACCATGATGCCGTAGGTGTCCTTCAGGATGGCTTCGGTGCGCGGATCGGGATAGATGATTTCTTCCTGGCCGTGCTTACGCGCGTTGAACGATGGAATCAGATCCATCGGGCCCGGTCGGTACAGCGACACCAGGGCGATCAGGTCTTCGAAACGGTCGGGGCGCGCGTCCTTCAGCAGGCGGCGCATGCCCGAGGATTCGAACTGGAACACCGCGCCGGTGTTGCCGTTGGCGAAGATATCCTTGTAGGTGGGCGCATCGTCCAGCGGGATCGCGGCGATATCCACCGGCGGAATGCCGGCGCGCTCGTGGCGCTTGTTGATCGCCTTCACCGCCCAGTCGATGATGGTCAGCGTGCGCAGGCCCAGGAAGTCGAACTTCACCAGGCCCACTTCTTCCACGTCGTTCTTGTCGAACTGGGTGACCGGGTTCTTGCCCAGGCCGTTCTCGTCGTGTTCGGCGTACAGCGGGCAGAACTCGCTCAGCGGCTCGGGCCCGATCACCACGCCACCGGCGTGCTTGCCGGCGTTGCGGGTCAGGTCTTCCAGCTGCAGCGCCAGGTCGATCAGGTCGCGGACATCGTCCTCGGTCTCGTAGCGCTGGATCAGTTCCGGCGAGGCCATTTCCGAGCTGGGGCCTTCCTTGCCCTTGCCCAGCGCATCCTTCAGGTGGATGCCCAGGATGTTCGGAATCAGCTTGGAAACGCCGTCGACCAGGCCATACGGGAAGCCCAGCACGCGACCGGAGTCGCGCACCACCGCCTTGGCCGCCATGGTGCCGTAGGTGATGATCTGGCTGACACGTTCGCGCCCGTACTTGCGCGCCACGTAGTCGATCACCTCGTCGCGGCGGTCCATGCAGAAGTCGATGTCGAAGTCGGGCATCGACACGCGTTCGGGGTTCAGGAAGCGCTCGAACAGCAGGTTGTACGGCAGCGGGTCCAGATCGGTGATCTTCAGCGCCCACGCCACCAGCGAACCGGCACCGGAACCACGGCCCGGGCCGATCGGAATGCCCTGGTTCTTGCCCCACTGGATGAAGTCGGCCACGATCAGGAAGTAGCCGGGGAAGCCCATCTTGATGATGGTGTTGAGCTCGAACTCCAGGCGTTCGAAGTACTCCTCGCGGGTCTTGCCCGGCGCCAGCGGATTCTTTTCCAGGCGCTCGGTCAGGCCGTCGCGCGACATCTTCTGGATCCAGGTGTCCAGCGTTTCGTCGTCGGGCACCGGGTAGTTGGGCAGGAAGTAGGTGCCCAGGCGCATCTCGATGTTGCAGCGCTCGGCCAGCGCCAGCGTGTTGTCGATCGCATCGGGAATGTCGGCGAACAGCGCGCACATCTCCTCGGCCGACTTCAGGTACTGCTGGTCGCTGTACTCGCGCGGGCGCTTGGGGTCATCCAGCACGCGGCCGGTGGAAATGCACACGCGCGCTTCGTGCGCGCTGAAATCGGTCGGCGCCAGGAAGCGCACGTCATTGCTGGCGATCACCGGCAGGCCGCGCTGGCCGGCGGCCATCAGCGCGAAGCGGTTGAAGGTTTCCTCGCCTTCGCGGCCGGTGCGGGTCAGTTCCAGGTGCAGGCCATCGCCGAACACGCGCTGCCAGTCGGCCAGCTGCTGCTCGGCCAGGTCGTGCTTGCCGTCCAGCGCCAGGCGCCCGGCCAGGCTCTCGCGCCCGGCCAGGGCGAACAGGCTGGCGTTGCCGGCCTTCAGCCAGTCCGGGTGCACGGCCACGCCACCTTCGGCGCGGTGGCCTTCCATCCAGGCGCGGGTCAGCAATCGCGACAGGCTCAGGTAGCCCTCGCGGTCGCGGCACAGCAGGGTCATCCGCCACGGGTCCTGGCCTTCCTCGGCAATCATCACGTCGGCGCCGGCAATGGGCTTGATGCCCACGCCTTCGGCGGCCTTGTAGAACTTCACCAGGGCGAACAGGTTGTTCAGATCGGTGACCGCCAGGGCGGGCAGGCCGAGTTCCACCGAGCGCGACAGCAGGTTGGCCTGCTTGGCTTTTTTCGGGTCCGCCTGGTCGGGCTTGGCCGGCACGCGGATGGTCGAGTCCGCCAGCGAGAACTCGGTGTGGACGTGGAGATGTACGAAGCGAGAGTTGGACATGCCGGACCAGGTTGGAGCGCGCGGGCCCCGGGAGCTGACGGGGAATCGTCGCCGGGGTCGGAAAGCGCTGGAATGCCCGGTCAGGGTACCGAGGGCAGGGGGTGGCGACAAGGACTTGACGAGGGGGATAGCGCATTCGCGCTATCGCCCCCCACGGTTCGCACGCGAACCGCGGGCCCCGTCTTACCACGCTCCCAGCCCCCCGCGCCGTTGGCGCGTCCCCCTGACTCAGGGGACTCTGCTCCAGACGGGTTGCGTGCGATGTTCAGGCAATCGCGGCGCTGGCCGGCGGCGCGGATTCCAGGCAGTCGCGCACTGGGGCGAAACTGCGCCGGTGCTCAGCGCAGGGGCCGTGGGCACGCAGCGCGGCCAGGTGCGCCGGGGTGCCATAGCCCTTGTGCTGGTCGAAGCCATATTCAGGATGGCGCGCATGCAGATCCTGCATGTAGCGGTCGCGCGAGACCTTGGCCAGGATCGAGGCGGCCATGATGGCGCGGTCGATGCCATCGCCGCCCACCAGCGCCTGCGCCGGCAGCACCAGGCCCTTGGGCACCACGTTGCCATCGATGCGGGCGAAGCCGGCCACGTGGGCCACCGCGGCCACCACATCGCGCATGCCCTGCAGGGTGGCCTGGTAGATGTTCAGCCGGTCGATGGCCTGCACATCCACCAGCACCACGTGCCAGGCCAGTGCCCGTTCCATGATGCGGTCGTACAACTGGTCGCGGCGGGCGGCGGTCAACTGCTTGGAATCGTCCAGGCCGTTGATGCGCGGGCGCGACGGATCGAACACCACCGCCGCCACCGCTACCGGGCCGGCCAACGGGCCGCGGCCGGCCTCGTCCACGCCGGCGATCAAGCGTTCGGGCTCGACTACGGCCGCCCCGTCGAACAGCGCCAGGCTGGCCGCAGCGGCCGCGCGGCGGCTCATGCGGCTTCCATCTTTCGCAGCAGCAGCTCGCCCACCGCGTCGGCGGCACGGGCTGAGGCATTGCGGCGCAGGCGTTCATGCAGGAGGGCATAAGTGCCCTGCAGGTCGGCCACCCGCTGCGGGTGATCGAACCACTGCTGCACGGCCGCCGCCAACGCGTCGGGCGTGCAGTCGTGCTGCATCAGCTCCGGTGCCAGGTCCTGCCCGGCCAGGATGTTGGGCAGGGCGAATCGATCCACCTTGATCAGGCCCAGCGCCTTCACCAGGCGATAGGTCAGTTCGTTCACCCGGTAACCGACCACCATCGGCCGCTTCACCAGCATGGCTTCCAGGGTGGCCGTGCCCGAGGCCAGCACCACGACGTCGGCGGCGATCATCGCCGCACGCGCCTGGCCATCCAGCACATGCGAATAGGCCACCGGCAGCGCCGAGCGGGACAACTGCTCTTCGATCAGGCGGCGGCAGGCGGCATTGGCGGCGGGTACCACCACGTGCAGGCCAGGAATGCGTTCGGAGACCTGCCAGGCGGCCTCGAAGAACGGTTCGCCCAGGCGCGAGATCTCGCCCAGGCGGCTGCCCGGCAGAACCGCCAGCACCTTGGCCGAGGCCGGCAGGCCCAGCTCTGCACGTGCCGCATCGCGATCACCGTGCAGCGGAATATCGTCGGCCATCGGGTGGCCGACGAAGCGCGCGTCGATGCCATGCCGGGCATAGATGGGCGGTTCCATCGGGAACAGGCACAGCACCAGGTCGGCGCTGCTGCCGATCTTTTCGGCACGCTTCTCGCGCCAGGCCCAGACCGAGGGGCTGACGTAATGCACGGTGGGCACGCCACGCTGCTTCAGCCAGCGCTCGATGCCCAGGTTGAAGTCAGGCGCGTCGATGCCGATGAACACGTCCGGCTGCCATTCCAGCGCACGCTGGCGGAACGCCGAACGCAGCTTCAGCAGGCGCGGCAGGTGGCGCAGCACTTCGGTCAGGCCCATCACTGCCAGTTCGCTGGCGTCGTGCCAGGTCTGGCAGCCGGCGTTGCGCATGGCATCGCCGCCGATGCCGGCGAACTCGGCATGCGGGAAGCGTGCCTTCAGCTCGCGCACCAGACCGGCACCGAGCAGGTCGCCGGAGGCCTCACCGGCCACCAGCGCGATGCGCAACGGGCGCTCGCTGAGCACCCGCTGTGCAGGCACGCTGCCGGCCATCGAGGCCAGCGGGATCACGTCGGCGCCGGCCGGCGCCTGGCCGGTCGTGCTGCTCATCGCAGCAGGGGCCTCTCGGCATGCTCGATGAAGTCCAGCATGGCCTTCACGTCGTCGCTGCCCTGTGCCTGTTCGGCCAGCTGCTGCTTGGCCTCGGCCAGCGGCAGGCCCGCCACGTACAGCGTACGGTAGGCACGCTTGATGGCGGTGATGCGACCGGCATCGAAGCCGCGGCGCTTCAGGCCTTCGCTGTTGATGCCGCGCGGGCGGCCCAGCGAATCGGTGCCGACCATGGTGAACGGCGGTACATCGCCATTGGTCAGCGCACCCATGCCCAGGAACGCATGCGCGCCGATACGGCAGAACTGGTGCGCACCGGCGAAGCCGCTGATGATCACGTAGTCGCCCACGGTCACGTGGCCGGCCAGGGTGGTGTTGTTGGAAAACACGCAGAAATTGCCGACGTGGCAGTCATGTGCCACGTGCGTGTAGGCCAGCATCCAGTTGTCGTTGCCGATGGTGGTGATGCCACCGCCGCCGCCGGTGCCGCGGTTCAGGGTCACGAACTCGCGGAACACGTTGCGGTCGCCGATCACCAGTTCGGTGCGTTCGCCGCTGAACTTCTTGTCCTGCGGTTCGCCGCCCACGGCCACGTGGCCGATGAAACGGTTGTCGCGGCCGATCCGGGTCGGACCGTGCACGCTGCAGTGCGGACCGATCTCGGTGCCGGCGCCGATTTCGACATCGGCGCCGATGAGGGTGAACGCACCCACGCGCACATCGTCGGCCAGGCGCGCCGAGGGATCGATCACGGCGGTGGGATGGATCAGGGGGGCGTTGTCGCTCATCTAGCTCCTCCGGCCTGGGTTATTCGCGGGTGCCGGCGCACAGCACCTCGGCGCAGGCGACCACTTCGCCGTCGACCTTGGCCACGCAGTCGTACACGGCCATGTTGCGGATCACGCGCTTGATCTCCACGTGCATTTCCAGCACGTCGCCCGGCACCACCTGCTTGGTGAAGCGGGCCTTGTCCACCTTCACCATGTAGAACAGCTTGGACTGCGAATCGCGGCCCAGGGTGAGCTGGGTCAGCACGCCACCGGCCTGGGCCATGGCTTCGATGATCAGCACGCCCGGCATGATCGGCTGGTTGGGGAAGTGGCCCTGGAAGAACGGCTCGTTGATGCTGACGTTCTTGGTCGCCACGATGGTGCGCTTTTCGTAGTCGATCGACAGCACCTTGTCCACCAGCAGGAACGGGTAGCGGTGCGGCAGCAGGGCCTGGATCTGCGTCATGTCCGGCAGGGTCTGGGTCTGGCTCATTCTTTCTCCTTGCTTACAGACAGGATGCGGCGGGCCAGTGCATCAAGCTGCTTGAAGCGCGCGGCGTTCTTGCGCCACGTGCGGTTGTCGGTGAGGGGGGTGCCGGACGAGTACTCGCCCGGTTCGGTAATGGAGTTGCGGACCACCGATTTGCCGGTGATCACGACCTTGTCGCAGATTTCCAGGTGGCCGACCACGCCGACGGCGCCGCCGAGCAGGCAGTAGCGGCCGATCTTGGCGCTGCCGGCAATGCCGGTGCAGCCGGCGATGGCCGAGTGCGCGCCGATCTGCACGTTGTGGGCGATCTGCACCAGGTTGTCCAGGCGCACGTCTTCGGCCAGCACGGTGTCTTCCAGCGCACCACGGTCAACGCAGGTATTGGCGCCGATCTCGCAGTCATCGCCAACACGCACGCCGCCCAGCTGCGGCACCTTGATCCACTTGCCGGCATCCATGGCCAGGCCGAAGCCATCGGCGCCCAGCACGGCGCCGGGGTGGATGCGCACGCGCTTGCCCAGCTTCACCCGGGTGACCAGGGTAACCCGGGCGATCAGTTCACAGCCGCTGTCCAGGCTGCAGTCTTCGCCGATGATGCTGCCGGCGCCGACGATGCAGTTCTCGCCCACCACGCTGCGCGCGCCGATGGTGACGAACGGGCCGATGTGGGCGCTGGCAGCCACCTGCGCCTGCGGGTCGATGACCGCGCTGGGGTGGATGCCGGGCTCGCGCAGCGGCGCGCTGTCGAACAGCGCGGCGATCTTGGCGAAGGTGGTGTAGGGATCCTTGGCGATCAGTGCCGCGCCGGGGGCGGCCTCGGCATCGTCGGCGCGCAGCACGACCAGCGAGGCCTGGCTGTCGGCCAGCTGGGCGCGGTAGCGCGGGTTGGCAAGGAAGGTCAGCTGGCCGGCACCGGCATGGGCGAGGGTTGCCACGCCATGGATGGCGGTGGCGGGGTCGCCATGGATCTGCAGGCCGAACTGATCGGCGAGTTGCTGGGCGGTGTAGGTAGGAGTATTCACGGCGGGAGTTTACCGTGTGACGCCAATCCGGTCATGCGGGGCGGTTCTGCGGCCAACGGCAGGGCCCCTCGTGGGCTGTCGCACATGGAGGGGGACGTCGCAAGTCCGTCCATGTAGCCTTGGTCGCCGCATCCCTGCGGCTCACACCCCCGCCGACCCCACCCGTCCGACGCCCGATAGTCTGGTGCGAGTGCCAGCCACGGAAAGACAGAAAAAACCAAAAGCAGCTCGCCCGCCGCGTGCGCGCTGTCTCCACAAGCGAAAACGCCGGGCAGGGCCCGGCGCTTCGTAACCCGTCTGGTGGAGAGCCCCCCTTTGTTAAGGGGCGCGCGCCCACGGCGCGGGGGATAGGTGGAGTGCGGGGGCAGTTCTGGCGAACCACCCCGCGGTTCGTCAGAACTGCCCGCCGAAGGTGAACTGCAGGCGTTCAACTTCGTCGCCGTCTTCCTTCTTCAGCGGGAACGCGTAGCTGATCGAGATCGGGCCGACTGGGGCGCGCCACAGCAGGGCCACACCGGTGGACACGCGCAGCTCGTTGGCCTTGAAGTTGTCCACGCCGTTGTAGACGTTGCCGAAGTCGACGAAGGCCGACACGCGTGCCGACGGGCTGTCGAACAGGCGCGGGAAGTAGGCTTCGATCGAACCGACGGTCTTCAGCGAACCACCCAGCGGCTGGCCGTTGGGGTAGCTCAGGGTCACTTCGCGCGGGCCCAGGGTGTTGTCTTCGAAACCGCGCACCGAGTTGGTACCACCGGCATAGAAGTTCTCGTAGAACGGCAGGCCCGATGCGGTCACTTCGCGCAGATTGCCATTCGCATCCGGCACCAGCGCGGTCTTGTCCTTGCCATAGCTGTCGCCATAGCCGATTTCGGCGCGGGTGTTGATGACCAGCGACGGAATGATCGGCCAGTACTTGCTGATCTGGTAGTTCAGCTTGAAGTACTCGACGGTCGAGCCGGGCAGGGTGGTTTCCAGGCCCACGCGCTGGTAGGTGCCGCGGGTCGGCATGAAGTAATCGTTGCGCGAATCGCGGGCCCAGCCCAGTTCCGTGCGCCAGGCATGGAAGGTCTTGCTGCCCATCACGTTGATGTAGTCGACGATCGACTGCGGGGTGGTGCCGGTGTAGGTGGTGATCTGGTTGCTGTCGATGCCGAACATCAGCGAGACGGTGTCGGTCTCGGTGAGCGGCACGCCGAACACCACCTGCGCGGCACCGTTGGTGCTGTTGTACTGCGCGGTGTTGAAGTCGGAGTAGTCCAGTTCACGCCACGACAGGTTGTAGCCCAGCGACACGCCGTCATCGGTGAAGTACGGGTTGGTGTAGCTGAAGCCGTAACGCTGCAGGTAGCTGCTGCGCGAGGCTTCCACCGACACGCGGTTGCCGCCGCCCAGGAAGTTGTTCTGCGACAGCTGCACCGAGGTGGTCATGCCGTAGGACTGCGAATAGCCCAGGCCGAAGACGAAGCTGCCCGACGTGGTTTCCTTCACGTTGTAGACCACATCCACCTGGTCGTTGCTGCCGCTGACCGCCGGGGTTTCCACGTCCACCGATTCAAAGTAGCCCAGGCGCTGCAGGCGGATCTTGGAACGGTCGATGGCCGCCTGCGAATACCAGGTGTTCTCGAACTGGCGCATTTCGCGACGCATCACTTCGTCGGAGGTGCGCGTGTTGCCCTTGAAGATGATGCGGCGCACCGACACGCGCGGGCCCGGCACGACCTGCATGTTCACCGCCACGGTCTGCTCGGCGCGGTTGGTGGTCGGGATCGGGTTCACCTTGGCGAACGCGTAACCGATGTTGGACAGCGAGTTGGTGATCGAGTCGGAGCTGAACTCCAGCAGGGCGCGCGAGAACGTATCGCCAGCCTTCTGCACGACCATGCGCTCGACATCTTCCTGCGGCAGGATGGTGTCGCCGCTGACCTTGATGTCGGAGATCTTGTACTGGTTGCCCTCGGTCACGCCGGCCGTCACGAACATGTCGCGCTTGTCCGGGCTGATCGAGACCTGGGTGGAGTCGATGCTGAAATCGACGTAGCCACGGTCCAGGTACCAGGAATTGAGCTTTTCCAGGTCGCCGGACAGCTTTTCCTTGGAGTACTGGTCATCGCGGCGGTACCACGAAGCCCAGTTGTGCTCCTTCGACTCCCAGATTTCCAGGATGTCGCGGGCATCGTACTTTTCGGTGCCGACCAGGTTGACGTGGCGGATCTTGGCCGCCTTGCCTTCCTTGATGGCGATGGCGATGTCCACGCGGTTGCGGTCCAGCGGGCTCACCGTCGGGGTGATTTCCACGTTGTACTTGCCGCGGTCGTTGTACTGGCGACGAAGTTCCTGGGTCACGCGGTCCAGGCTCAGGCGGTCGAAGGTGCCGCCTTCGGTCAGGCCGATGTCGGACAGGCCCTTCAACAGCTGGTCGCTCTTGATGTCCTTGTTGCCGGTGACGGTCAGCTTGTTGATCGCCGGACGTTCCTTCACGGTCACCACCAGGATGCTGCCCTGGCGGTCCAGCTGCACGTCTTCGAAGAAGCCGGTCTTGTACAGGGCGCGGATGGTGTCGCCGATCTTGCTGTCGGTCACGGTCTCGCCGCGTTCCACCGGCAGGTAGGTGAACACCGTGCCCGAGCTGATGCGCTGCAGGCCGTCGACGCGGATGTCGCTGACAGTGAAGGGCTCGGCAGCCTGGGCCAGCACGGGGGCGCCGGTGACGGCGGCGAGGGCGAGGGCCAGCAGGCGGCGATTGGGGAGTCGCGTCATGTCACGTCCGGTAGGAAGGTCGATTTCATTGGTGCGGGATGCCGACGCTGTAGACGGCAACAACGTGGAAAAGTTCATCGCGGGACCAGGCCGAGGATGTCGTTGTAGAACGCCAACCCCATCAGCCCGGCCAGCAGCGCCAGACCGATGTACTGTCCGGCGGCGATGGCACGCTCGCTCAGCGGGCTGCCCTTGACCAACTCAATAAGGTAATACAGCAGGTGCCCGCCGTCCAAGATGGGAATGGGCAGCAGGTTGATGATGCACAGGCTGAGCGACAGCAGCGCCAGGAACTGCAGGAACCAGTCGAAGCCACGCTTGGCCGAGATGTTGGCCACGCGGGCGATGGTGACCGGCCCGGAAACGTTCTGCAGCGAGGCCTTGCCGGTGACGATGCGGGCCATCATGGCCAGCGAATCGGCGCCCAGGCGGCCGGTCTCGCGCACTGCGGCAGTGACCGCATCCAGCGGGCCGTAGCGCATCAGGGTGTCGTAGGGCGGGCTGTAGGTGCTGGCGAAGCCCACGCCGATCTGCCACTGCGGCTGGCCCTTGCCGTCCTTGCCCTGGCGCGGGGTGACTTCCAGCGCCAGGCGCTCGCCGCCGCGCAGGACTTCAATCATGCCCGGCCCGCCATGGCGGCCCAGTGCCTGGATTTCGGGACTGACCTGTTCGGCGCTGTCGATGCGCTGGCCGTCGATGGCCACGATCAGGTCGCCAGCCTGCAGCTGCCCGGCCACGGCCGAATCGGCGGTCAGGCTGTCCACCAGCGCCGGCTGCATCCACGCCTGCCAGTGCAGGCCGGCCAGCAGCGGCACGCGGCGTTCGTCGAAACCGGCTGGCAGCTGCGACAGCGGCAGGGTGCGGGTCTGTACCTGGTCGGCCAGGTCGACCACCTCCAGCGTCACGTCGCGGCGGTCCATCGCGGCGGCGGTCAGCGCCATGCTGGCCTCGCCGAGGGTGACCACGCTGCGGTCATCCACGCGCAGCAGGCGGTCGCCGCTGACCAGGCCGGCGGTGGCGGCCATGCCGGTGGCGCGGCCCAGGGTGGCCGAATAGTCCTGCTTGCCGATCACGAACATCGCCCACAGCAGCAGGATGCACAGCAGCAGGTTGGCGGCGGGGCCGGCGGCGACGATGGCGATGCGCTGCCACACGGTCTTGTGGTTGAAGGCCTGGCCGCGCTCGTGGGGATGTACTTCCACCTCGCGCTCGTCCAGGAACTTCACATAGCCGCCCAGCGGCAGGGCGGCGATGGCGAATTCGGTGCCGTGCTTGTCGCGGCGCGACCACAGCGGCCGCCCGAAGCCGACCGAGAAGCGCAGCACCTTCACCCCGCACATCCGGCCCACCCAGTAGTGGCCGAACTCGTGGAAGGTGACCAGCAGCCCCAGGCTGACAATCATCCACCAGACCGATCCGATGAAGTCAGTCATGCAGGCTCACAGTGGCGGACAGGTTCGGAAGCGTCATTCGGTTCGTCGAGGCGTTCAGGCGGCGGCGATGGCGTTCAGGGTCAGGTGGCGTGCCCGCTGGTCGGCGGACAACAGGCCCTCCAGTGTATCGGCTGGCTCGCTGGGCAGTGTTGAAAGAGCGTTAGCAACCAGCGCTGGAATGGTCAGGAAACCGATCCGGCCCTGAAGAAACGCTGAAACCGCCTCTTCGTTGGCGGCGTTCAGCACCGCCGGGGCGGTACCGCCGGCCTGCATGGCCTGCCAGGCCAGGGCCAGGCAGGGGAAGGCCTCGGTATCGGGGGCTTCGAAATCCAGACGGCCCTGGGCCAGCAGATCCAGCCCGCCCACGCCCGATTCGATGCGCTGCGGCCAGCCCAGGCCCACCGCCAGGGTGGTGCGCATGTCCGGCAGGCCCAGCTGGGCCAGGGTGGAGCCGTCGACGAATTCGACCAGCGAATGCACCAGACTCTGCGGGTGTACCAGCACCTCGATGCGCTCGCCGGGTACGTCGAACAGGTGGTGGGCCTCGATCACTTCCAGGCCCTTGTTCATCAAGGTGGCCGAATCGACCGAGATTTTCGGGCCCATCGACCACTTCGGGTGCGCCACGGCCTGGGCCGGGGTGACCTGGGCCAGCTCGGCGCGGCTGCGGCCGCGGAACGGACCGCCCGAGGCGGTCAGCAGGATGCGGCGCACACCTGCGCCATCCAGGCTGGCATCGCGCGAGCGCAGGCACTGGAAGATGGCGCTGTGTTCGCTGTCGATGGGGATGATTTCGGCGCCGGCCCGGTCGGCGGTGCGGGTCAGCAGTTCGCCGGCCAGCACCAGCGATTCCTTGTTGGCCAGCAGGATGCGCTTGCCCGCCGCGGCAGCGGCTAGGGTCGAGGACAGCCCGGCGGCGCCGACAATGGCGGCCACCACGGTGTCGCAGGCGTCGCTGGCGGCCAGCTGGTCCAGAGCAGCCGCACCGGCGTGCGCTTCGGTGGCCAGGCCGGCCTCGCGCAGGCCGTCGCGCAGCGGCGCGAACAGGGTCTCATCGGCAATGACCGCGTGCGCCGGGCGATGCACCCGGCACAGCGCCAGCAGCGCCTCTACCTGGCGGCCGGCGGCCAGCACGGTGGCCTGGTACTGCTGCGGATGGCGGGCGATCACGTCCAGCGTGGAGGCGCCGATGGAACCGGTGGCGCCGAACACGGCGACCCGGCGGGGGTGTGCAGCAACGTCCATGGTCAGAACCCGAAGATTTCCTTGCCCAGCGCGAACACCGGCAGGGCGGCCAGCACGCCGTCGATGCGGTCCAGCACGCCGCCGTGGCCCGGAATGAGGTGGCCCGAATCCTTGGCACCGGCGTGGCGCTTGATCAGGCTTTCGTACAGATCGCCCAGCACCGAGGCGAACACGGCCACCACGGCGGTGACCAGCAGGCCCGGCAGGTGGGCGGTGTCGACCCCGGCCAGCAGGCCCAGGCCGACGGCCACGGCCACGCCGGCCACCAGCCCGCCCAGCAGGCCTTCCCAGGTCTTGTTGGGGCTGATGCGCGGGGCCAGCTTGTGCTTGCCGAAGCGGCGGCCGGCGAAGTACGCGCCGGAATCGGCGGCCCAGACCAGGGCCAGCGCGGCGAACAGCCACAGGTGGCCGTTGCCGCTGCGCGTGGCCTCGACATCGCCGCCGGCGTGGATGAGCACCAGCGCCGCCCACGACGGCACGATGGCCAGGGTGCCGGCCAGCAGCTTCAGGATGCGGGCCGGGCTGCCCGGCTGCGCGCCGAACTGGTAGAAGCGCAGCCACAGCAGGGCGCACAGCCACCAGCCCACGCCCACCAGGGTGGCGATCTGGTACAGCACCAGGCTGCCTGCATCGGCCCAGACCAGCAGCACCATCAGCAGCAGGTTCAGCACCAGCAGCACGGTACGGGCCAGGGTGTCTTCCACGTCGGCCAGCTTCAGCCATTCCCAAAGGCCAACAAGGAATACAGCGGCCGCAGCGGCGGCCAGCCACTGCGTGGGCAGCAGCAGGATCGCGGCGATGGCGACCGGCGCCATGATCAGCGCGGCGAGGACTCGGGTCTTGGTCATGGGTTCGACGTCTCGGTGGCCATGGCGGCGATCTGGGCGCTGGTCAGGCCGAAGCGGCGCTCACGGCTGGCATAGGCGTCCAGCGCCTGTTGCAGCAGGGCGGCGTCGAAATCCGGCCACAGCGCTTCGGTGAACCACAGCTCGGTATACGCCAGCTGCCACAGCAGGAAATTGCTGATCCGGGTATCGCCACCGGTACGGATGAACAGATCCGGCGGCGGCAGGTCGGCCAGAGCGACCTGGCGGCCCAGCAGCGATTCGTCGATCTGCTCGGGCAACAGGCGGCCGGCGGCCACTTCAACCGCCAGCGCGCGGGCGGCACGGGCGATGTCCTGGCGCCCGCCATAGCTGGCGGCGATGGACAGGGTCAGGGTGGTGTTGTCGGCGGTGCGCTGTTCGGCCAGCTGCATGCGGCTGACCAGGCCGGCGCCGAAGCGCTCGCGTTCGCCGATGAAGCGCACGCGCACGCCGCGCCGATGCAGCTCGTCCACTTCGCGATCGAGCGCGCCAAGGAAGAGCTTCATCAGGGCATCGACTTCGTCCTGCGGCCGGCCCCAGTTCTCGCTGGAAAACGCGAACAGGGTCAGCGCCGGAATGCCCAGTTCAAGGCAACGCTCAATGGTGCGGTTGACCGCGCGGGCGCCGGCGCGGTGGCCGATGACGCGCGGACGACGGCGCTGCTGTGCCCAGCGCCCGTTGCCATCCATGATGATGGCAACGTGGCGGGGCAGGGCGGCCGGCAGAGGTGGCGGGACTGAAGGCATCGACTTCAGACCGACAGCAGTTCCTTTTCCTTGTCGGCCACGACTTTGTCGACATCCTTGATGTTGCTGTCGGTCAGCTTCTGGATGTCGTCTTCGCCGCGCTTCTTTTCGTCTTCGCTGATCGCCTTGTCCTTGACCAGCTTGGCGATTTCCTTGTTCGCATCCTGGCGGATGTTGCGGATGGCGATCTTGGCGCCTTCGCCTTCCTTCTGCACCTGCTTGGCCAGTTCCTTGCGACGCTCTTCGGTCGGCGGCGGCATGTTGATGCGGATCGCGGTGCCCAGGGTGTTCGGGGTGAACTCGGCGTTGTACAGGCCCTTCTCGATCTCCTTGATCATGCTCTTGTCGAAGGGCGTGACCAGCAGGGAGTGGGCGTCGGCATTGGAAATGGACGCGACCTGGTTCAGCGGGGTGCTGGCATTGCCGTAGGCGTTGACCGTCACGCGGTCCAGCAGGGCCGGCGTGGCGCGGCCGGTGCGGATGGAGGTGAGGGTGTGCTTCAGAGCGTCGATGCTCTTGGCCATGCGCGTCTGCGCGTTGTTCTTGATGTCGTTGAGCATCGCCCGGGTCCTGGATGTAACTGGAATCGGGCGATTATAGGCGAATACGGGACGCTGCCGGGCCTGGATCGGCCCGGGGCCCGGTTGCCGCTCAGGCTCAGGCCGGGTCGCGGCCCTGCACCAGGGTGCCGATGTTGGCGCCGTTGAGGATCTTCAGCAGTTCGCCCGGCTGGCCCATGTCGAACACGCGCATCGGCAGGTCGCTGTCGCGGGCCAGGGCGAAGGCGGCGGTATCCATCACTTCCAGCCCGCGACGGATCACTTCGTCGTAGCTCAGGCTGTCAAAGCGCACCGCGTCGCTGTACTTGTTCGGGTCCTTGTCGTACACGCCATCGACCTTGGTTGCCTTCAGCAGCAGGTCGGCGCCGATCTCGATGGCGCGCAGGGCGGCACCCGAATCGGTGGTGAAGAACGGGCTGCCGACGCCGGCGGCGAAGATCACCAGACGGCCCTTTTCCAGGTGGCGGATGGCGCGGCGGCGGATGTAGTCCTCGCACACGTCGTTGATCTTGATGGCGCTCATCACGCGGGCCTTGGCGCCCAGCTTTTCCAGCGCGTCCTGCATGGCCAGGGCATTGATGACCGTGGCCAGCATGCCCATCTGGTCACCGGTGACCCGGTCCATGCCGCCTGCGGCCAGGCCGGCGCCACGGAAGATGTTGCCGCCGCCGATCACCAGGGCCACTTCGGCACCGGCCTGCTGGGCCTCGATCACTTCACGGGCCAGGCGGTTGATGATCTTCGGGTCGATGCCGTAGTCCTCATCTCCCATCAGCGCCTCCCCGGACAGTTTCAGAAGGATGCGGCGATAGGCGAGCTTGGACATGAGGACCTCGGGTGCGTGGAAATCGCGGGCGATTCTACGCGCATGCAGCGCGCGGCCAAAGCGTTTTGTGCGCTGCGGCGCGATTTGGCGTGATCCCCCGGCCCGGGCCAGGGGATCCATTCAGCCAAGCTCGAGGCCTGCAGTCGCCGACAGCTCATCATGCCCCAGTTCGCCGGGCGAGCGGGCGATGACCCGGTTGCGGCCCAGGTTCTTGGAGCGGTACAGCACGTCATCGGCCGCGCGCAGCAGGTCCTGCACGGTGGCAAAGCGCTCGTAGCCGCCCTGGGTGGCCACGCCGGCGGAGAAGGTCACGAACAGGGGCCCGCTTTCGGCTTCGGTCATCGGGGTGGCCACGATGTTGGCCAGCACCCGGCGGATCACGTCCAGGGCCATCGCTTCGCTGGTGTTGGGCAGCAGGGCCACGAACTCCTCGCCGCCGAAGCGGGCGACCGTGTCGCTGTTGCGCAGCTGGCCCTGCAGCTTGGCCGCGAAGGCGCGCAGCACTTCGTCGCCGGTCAGGTGGCCGTGGGCGTCGTTGATCTTCTTGAAGTCATCCAGGTCGATGAAGGCCACCGACAGCGGCCAGCCGTGGCGGCCGGCTCGCAGGAATTCCTGCTCGAGCACGGCTTCCAGCTGGCGGCGGTTGAGCACGCCGGTCAGCGCGTCGCGGTGGGCCTGGTCGGCCAGGCGCTTGGCCCGGGCCTCGAATTCGTCGGCGCGGCGGCGCGCCTGCTCGGCATCCTGCATTTCGCGCAGGTTTCGCAGGGTGGTCAGTTCCTGTGCGTGGTCGATCAGTTCACGCACGCGCTGCGGCGAGCTCAGGCCGGTTTCAAACAGGCTGGCGATGTCGGGCAGGGCGTCGCTGATGCGCGCCAGTACCTGGTCGAAGCGTGCGCTGTCCAACTGCAGCTGGTCGTGCACCTGGTGCAGGGCGCGTTCGCGCGCGGCGTCGGCATCGCTGTCCAGCCAGATATCGGCTACCGCACCGGACAGCTGCACGCAGGCCTGGAACGGGGTGCTTGCCGCTTCGGCATCTTCGCTGTGGCGGATGCTGTCCACCAGGTAGCGCGGCAGGCCCCATTCCTCGGCCACCCACGCGCCCACATCGGCATGGCTGCAGCCCAGTGCCTGGCGCTCGCGTGCGACCAGGTCGGGGTTGTCCTGCGCTTCGCGCAGCAGCGGCAGGTAGCGTTCGGATTCGGCCTGGGCCAGGCACAGCACGCCCATGTCCTGCAGCAGCCCAGCCAGCATCAGCTCTTCCAGCCGGCGCAGGCCGCGGGCCTGGCCCAGCTGGCTGGCGGCCAGGGCGCTGAGGATGCTGCGCTTCCACGCGCGCTGGCGCAGGTCGTGGTCGGCGCCGCCGCCGGCGGTCAGGCCCTGGGTGACGGTGAAGCCCAGCGCAAGGCTGATGGTGGCGTTCAGCCCCAGCATGGTCAGCGCCTGTCCGAGGTTCTCGATGCGGCGGCGGCTGGCGTACAAGGGCGAGTTGGCAATGCGCAGCATGCGAGCACTCAGCGCCATGTCGATGGCGATGATGTCGGCGGCGGTGGCGATGTCCGCTTCCGGGTCCTGCGCCAGTTCGATGATGCGCAGGGCAATACCGGGGGGCGAGGGCAGGTTGCGGCACAGCGCCAGGGCAGCAGTCAGCTCAGGAGGCATGTCGGATCGTCAAATTCCATTAGGACAAGAATACTTAGGAATGCATCACAGTTTGCGTTTTTCGTTCCTGCTATGTGACTGCGAATTCCCCTGTGCCGAGTATCGGCTTGAATCGCAAACAACGCAAAGGTATCTGGCGCGTGAGTGCGCACCCGTGGTGTGCAGCCACGGCTTCACAGGTGCCGCAGGCAAAAAAAAGAGCCGCGGTTTCCCGCGGCTCCTTCTGGTCAGCTCACAGCCGGTGGGCTGGAATCAGACCTGCATGGCCTTGGCAACTTCGGCGGCGTAGTCTTCCACCACCTTCTCGATGCCTTCGCCCACGATCAGCAGCTGGAAGCCCGCCACGTCGGCGCCGGCGGCCTTGACCACCTGCTCGACAGTGGTTTCGCCCAGCACGTAGGTCTGGCCGTACAGGGTCACTTCGCTGACGATCTTGTTGATCTTGCCGCTGATGATCTTTTCCAGAATGTCGGCCGGCTTGGACTTGTCCTTCTCGGACATCTTCGCCAGTTCGATTTCCTTTTCCTTCTCAACGAAGTCGGCCGGAACGTCGGCAGGCTTGTTGTGCGGCGGCTTCAGCGCAGCCACGTGCATGGCCAGGCCACGGGCCAGCTCGACGTCGCCGCCGATCAGGTCGACCAGCACGCCGACCTTGCCGTTGGTGTGCACGTAGGCACCGATGTTGCCGGTGGTGTCGACCTTCACCATGCGGCGGATCTGGATGTTTTCACCCAGGGTCTGCACGGCGGTGGCGCGGGCTTCTTCCACGGTGCGGCCGTCGGCCAGCTTGGCAGCCTTCACGGCTTCGACGTCGGTGGCGCCAGCGGCCAGGGCGGCAGCGGCGACGGAGTCGACGAAGTTCTTGAAGTTGATGTCGTTGGCGACGAAGTCGGTTTCCGAGTTGACTTCGACCAGCACGGCCTTGCCGCCGTCCTGGGCCAGGCCCAGACGACCTTCGGCAGCCACGCGGTCAGCCTTCTTGTCGGCCTTGGCAGCACCGGACTTGCGCAGGGCTTCAGCAGCGGCGTCGATGTCGCCGCCGGCTTCGGTCAGCGCCTTCTTGCATTCCATCATGCCGGCGCCGGTGCGCTCGCGCAGTTCCTTGACCAGGGAAGCAGTGATTTCCACGGGATTTCCTCACGAAAGAAAGGGGTTGGGCCGGCATGGTGGCCGGCCCGTGTGACACGGTCCTGTCACGCGCCAAGGGCTGCGCGCAGGGAGGGTGGACGCCGGGCGTCCACCCCGGGGCCTGGATCAGGCCTGGGCGTCGTCGCCCTTCTTGGCAGCCTTCTTCGCCGGAGCGCGGCGGGCGGCCTTGTCTTCGCCTTCGGCAGCAGCGGCGTCGGCGAACTCTTCTTCACGCACCGAAGCTGCGTGCGGAGCAGCAGCCTTGCCTTCCAGCACGGCGTCAGCAGCGGCGCGGGCGTACAGCTGCACAGCGCGGATGGCGTCGTCGTTGCCCGGGATGGCGTAGTCCACCAGTTCCGGGTTGTAGTTGGTGTCGACCACGGCGATGACCGGGATGCCCAGCTTCTTGGCTTCCTTGATCGCGATGTCTTCGTGGCCGATGTCGATCACGAAGATGGCGTCCGGCAGACGGTTCATGTCCTTGATGCCGCCCAGCGAGGCTTCCAGCTTGTCGCGCTCGCGACGCAGGCCCAGCACTTCGTGCTTGACCAGCTTCTCGAAGGTGCCGTCGGTTTCACCGGCTTCCAGTTCCTTCAGGCGGGCAACCGACTGCTTGACGGTACGGAAGTTGGTCAGGGTGCCGCCCAGCCAACGCTGGTTCATGAACGGCATGCCGCAACGCTCGGCTTCTTCACGGATGGTTTCGCGGGCGCTGCGCTTGGTGCCCAGGAACAGGACGGTGCCGCGCTTCTGGGCCACCGACGAGATGAAGTTCATCGCGTCGTTGAACAGCGGGACGGTCTTTTCCAGGTTGATGATGTGGATCTTGCCGCGGGCGCCGAAGATGTACGGAGCCATCTTGGGGTTCCAGTAGCGGGTCTGGTGGCCGAAGTGGACGCCGGCTTCCAGCATCTGACGCATGGTGACCTGGGGCATTGCAATACTCCTGATGGGGAACCTGCATTTCCGCCCGCGGTAATAGTGTGCGGGACGCGTGGAAACGCGATCGGTTCCGGGGTTGGGCTTCCCTGTTGCCTCCGTGGCCGAACTCCTTGCGGAGCACCCCGGCACGGATGGGGGCAGCAGGTGTGGATTCACCGGTGACGTCCGGTGTGGACGGTGTCCCGCGCACGGGGCGGCAGGGCATCCGGAGGATTATAGCCAGATGCAGGGGCGCGGGGCAAATGGCCCGGCCGGGCGGGGATCGGGCGGCGATCAGTAGGTGATGGTCACGTTGATCACATCGCTGTAGGTACCGGCCGGCGGCTGGCCCGCCACCGGCGGCACCCGCCCGTAGATGGTGAGCTGCTGGGCCGCGCCGGTGCCGACCCCGCCCACGGTATCCACGGTGAGGGTGTTGCCCCAGCGCTGGCTGCGGCCGACATCGCGGTACAGCTCGTAGCCCAGATAATAGTTGCTGCCGGCCACGGTGGTCCGCATGCGCCGTGAACTGGTGCCGGTGGGGTTGTTCTGGCCGTTGTCCAGGCTGACCTGGTAGGCGGTGTTCTTCAGGCAGGTCAGGGTCAGCCGCGCGGTCTGGTCGATGTTGGCGGCGATGCTGCCGCTGACGTTGCCGAAGTTCATGGCGGTGGTGACATAGCTGCCGCACTGCGGCAGCACCGTGGCGGTAGCGGTGAAGCTGAACGCAGCGCTGGCACTGTTGGTGCCGGTGGCGCCGCCGTTGCAGGTGGCCGGCACGGTGGCGGTGCCCAGCAGCACTTCGTTCCAGGCCCAGGTCAGCACCACGTTGGCGCCACTGAAACTGCTGCTGTAGTTGCCCGATGCCAGGGTCTGGTTGGCCGGAATCTGTGCGAACAGCTGGGTGGTCTGCGCGCCGCTGCCGCCGGTCAGCAGGGGCACGTTGTAGGTCATGGTCAGTTCCTGCGCCGGCGGCGTGCCACGGGGCAGCAGGCCGGTGGCCTGGCTGTAGCTGGCGTTGTTGTAGATCTGGAAGTTCAGGCTGTCGCCGCTGCTGGTGGTCATGGTGTGCCCGCTGGCCGGGGTGCCGCCGCCACTGCCGGCGCCGATGCCCACGCAGACCCGCACCCCGGTGGTGGCGAGCAGGCTCAGTGCGGCGGTGGTGCAGTTCACGGTGATGTTGAGGGTGCCGGTACTGGGCGCGGCGGCGCCGCTGTTGACGTTGTTGAAGGGCAGGGTGGGGTTGGCCGTGGCGGTACAGGTGGCGGTGGCCCAGGCCGGCCCGGCCAGGCCCAGGCTGGCGACCATCAGCAGCAGCGCCAGCAGCCCCTTCATTGCGTCGCGCCCGGCAGGCAGCGCAACGGGGTGGGGCGCGGCGTGGCGCCGGCGGCCTGCACGTTGGGCGGATCGGGTATCCGCACGCTGCACGTGCCCTCGCTGGTGGTGACCTGCAGCACGCTGCCGGCGGCCACGTCTTCCAGGTACAGCAGGCCGTCGTAGCCGACCGTGGCCTGGCGCCCGTCCGGCAGCTGCACTTCGCTGCCCACGTCCAGTGGCTGCCCGGCCGCGTCCTGCAGGGTCAGCCGCAGGGAGGGGCGCGCGCGCAGGTTGAAGGTGACCCCGGTGCCGGCACCCTGTGGCGGCGTCACCCAGTCTTCTATGCGGTCGGCGCGCATGTCCTGCGGCAGATCCAGCGTATCGATCGACACCCGGTTGCGCTGCCACGACAGCAGCGGGCTGACCAGCAGCAGGCCACGGTCGTCGGTCACCCCGATCAGGCGGTTTTCCAGCCGCACCGGCACCCCGCCCACGCCATTGGTGCTGACCACCGCAAACGCGTCGGCCACCTCGCGGGTGGCGAAGCTGTGGCCATCCATCCAGACCACGCTGCCGCTGGCGCTGCCGTAAGCGAAATTCAGCCCGCTCTGGCGCGAGGCGCCCAGCGCGTAGCGGCCGACGTTGTTGAGCACGCCCACTTCGGCCAGGCCGCCCAGGCCGTCATCGCCCTGCCGCAGCTGTGCGCGCCAGCCCATGCCGCCGGCGCTGCCGTCGCCCGGCACCGGTTGGGTGATGTCGGCCACCCAGGCCTGTGCGCCCCCGTTGCGCTGGGTGGACAGGCTGGCCTGGCGGTTGTTGCCCAGGGTGGCGGTCAGGGACAGATACACGCTGCGGTCGTTGCTGCGGTCCAGGTTCTGGTTCAGCGACAGGTAGGCCGACCAGCGCGGGCTCCAGCTGCGCGACCAGAACAGGCTGGCGTAGCGGTTGTCGTCGCCGTCGGGGTAGCGCAGCCGCAGGTAGCTGGCGCTCAGGGTGCCCAGCCGGGCCAGGTCGATGCCGGCGGTGGCCTGCTCGCTGATGCTGGGTGGCAGGCTGCCCTGCAGCGCGCCCAGGTCGCGGTAGTCGCCGTGGCTGCGCACGCTGCGCAGGTTCAGGTTGAAGCGCCGGTTGTTCCAGCTGTAGCCCACCGCCCATTGGCCACCGCGCAGGCCCTGGTAGCGGCTGCGCGCATAGGCGGCATTGACCACGCCCACGCTGCCGATCTGCCACCAGCCGCCCAGGCCGGCCTGGGCCAGGCCGCCGCCGCCCTCGGCATGCGCCTCGCCGGTGAAACGGTCGCTCAGGCCGCCGCGCCAGCTGGCACTGGCCACGGTGCGGTCGTCATAGGCGAAGGATTCCTCGCCGAAGCTCTCGCGCAGCCGGCCCACGCCCAGCGACCAGTCCGACAGCCCCTTGGCCAGCAGCTGCTGGGTGCCATAGAAGCTGAAATCCAGGGTCTGCATGCGGCCGAAGGCATCGGTCAGCACCACCTGTGCGCTGCCGTTGCCGCTGATGCCCGGTTGTGCCGCCAGCTGGAACGGCCCTACCGGCACCTGCCCGCTGTACTGGCGCAGGCCATCCACGTACAGCTCAACGCTCGACGGCACCACGGCCTGGCCCAGGAACGACGGCGTGGGGGTGAGCACGCGGTAGGGTTGCAGGCCGTAGTTGCGGCCGATCTGCAGGCCGCCCAGGCGGACCTGGCGGGACCAGTCAACGAAGCCACTGTAGAAGTCGCCTACCTCCAGGCTGAGCGCCTGGTCGGGGAAATCCAGGGTCCAGCGGGTGTCCAGGCGCACGCTTTCACTGTGCCAGCGGCGGTCCTCGCTGCGCTGGTAGCGGCGGGTCACCGCGGTGTTCTCGAACGTGCCGCGGCCAATGCCGAAGACCCGGGATTCCGAGGTCAAGGTCAGGTTGCCGCGCCCATCCACGTGGCTGCCATACAGATCGTAGTTCAGCAGCACGCCCGGCGCGGCCGCGCTGACTTCGGGGCGCGCCTGCGGCCAGCTGAGCACGGTGGTGGGCAGGGTCAGCTGTTCCAGCGGCACGTCCAGGGCCAGGGTCTGCTGCTGGGCGTCATAGCGCACCACCACGCCGCTGATCTGGTCCAGGAAGACTGGTGCCTGCCCGGGCGCACTGAAGCCGAGCTGGCGCAGCACCTCGGGGCTGGCCTGCAGGCGCCCGCCGGTTTCGGTGAAGGGCAGCAGGCCGCGCGGCGTGCTGTTCAGGACCACCGCCAGGTACAGGGTCTGCTGCGCGGTAAGCGGCGTGGGCGGCGGCAGCAGGGCATCGGCGGCAACACCGGAGACGTCGGCCGCCGAGGCGGCCGTGGGAACCAGTGCCATGCCCAGCAGCGCGCTCACCAGCGCCTCAGCGAGCCGGTGTGGGGGGCAGGGGCGTCTGCTTGGGCGCGCCATTGAGCTTGGCCGAAATCTGGTCGTTGTCGCGGTCGATCGCCGTGCGTTCCAGCGGCCAGCGCATCACCTGGCCAGGCAGCACATAGCCCAGCAGGCCCGGGTGGACGATGCGCGGACGGTCGGCGCTGCCCAGCGCAAGATCGGCGATCTGCGCATGGGCCGTGCCGCTGTTGCGCACTTCCACCCCGTCGCGGCCGTCGTCCAGCCGCACCAGCCTTGCCTGCAGCTGCGGCTTCAGGCGGCCGGGCGAAGGCGGCAGGATGAACACCGGAATGGAGTAGCGCAGCACGAACTGCATGCCGCTGGCTCGACGGGCCAGGTCCGGCACTTCGTCCACGATCAGGCGGAAGTACTGCGGCGCGTCCGGCGGCAGGTTGTCCGGGCGCATCACCCGCACCAGCTGCTGTTGGCCGGCGGCCAGTTCCTGCATGGGCGGGGTGGCCAGCAGGTCCTCGGTGGGCAGCAGCTGTTCCTGGCCGTCCTGCTGTACCCAGCGGAACACGCGCACCTGCAGCTTCACCGGCGCAGTGCCACTGTTGGTCAACCACAGTTCGCCGGCGCGTTGGCGTGCATCCAGCTGCAGGGTGGTCGGGGCGACCTGCAGGCTGGTGGCGGCGCGGGCCGGCGCCAGCAGCGCAAGGGCGAGCAGCAGCGCCGCGCCGGTGGCGCACCACGGGCGGATCGGGTTCATCGGCACCACCCCGTCAGTAGGTGATCGTGGCGGTGACGGTATCCAGGTAGTTACCGGCGGAGGCGTTGTTGGTGCTCAGGTTGCCGATCTGGCCATACACCGTGTACGGCTGGGCCAGGCCGGTGCCGATGCCGGCCTGGGTATTGGTGCCGGACGTGGCACCCCAGACCAGGGTGTGCGCTGCATCGCGGTAGAGCTGGTAGCCCACGTAGTTGTTGGCCGTCACCGTGGCGTCGGTGTTCTTCATGCGCCGGGTGGTGACGTCGTTGGCGGTGCCTGCGTTGGCACCGGCATTGAGCGAGATGGTGTACGGGGTCAGGGCCGAACACTGGGCGGTGACCGTGCCCTGGCCGTTGGTCGGCGTGGCCGTGGTGGAGGCGGCGGTGCCGAAGTCCACGTTGGTGGCGGCAGCGGCGGTGATGGTGCAGGCCTTGGTGACGATAAGGGTCACGTTGAAGGTGGTGGTATCGGCGGCGGCGGCGGGGCCGGCCAGAAGCAGAGCCAAGGGCCATGGCAGGGTGGAACGGGCTGCGGATCGCATGGACAACCTCCCTGACCCGAAGGTCTGTTGAACAGGGCGAGGGCGGTGCGGGGGCACCGCGCTGACGTCAGTGTCCCCAGAGGTAAAGCACTAAGTGTCTGTATTTCGTGAGAAAAATGCGTGGAAAAAGGCCAAGCGCATCACGCTTTCACATTCCTTGCCGGAACCGTGCATTGGCCAGACCCTCAGTTGGGTGGCGTTCGTTCAGATTGCGGCTGGATCGGCGATAATGGGTGCCATGAGCGTGAATCTGAAAACCCCGCAGGAAATCGAGATGATGCGCATCGCCGGCCGCCTGGCCAGCGAAGTGCTCGACATCGTCACCCCCCACGTCAAGCCCGGTGTCACCACCGAGGAACTGGACCGCATCTGCCACGACCACATCGTGAACGTGCAGGGCGCCACTCCGGCCAACGTCGGCTACCGCGGCTTCCCCAAGACCGTGTGCACCTCGGTCAACAATGTCATCTGCCACGGCATCCCCAGCGAAGGGAAGGTGCTAAAGGACGGCGACATCATCAACATCGACGTGACCGTCATCAAGGATGGCTGGCACGGCGACACCAGCCGCATGTATTTCGTCGGCACGCCGTCGGTGATGGCCCGCCGCCTGGTGGAAGCCACCTACGAAGCCATGTGGCGCGGCATCCGCGCCGTGCGTCCGGGTGCCACCCTGGGCGATATCGGCCATGCCATCCAGAGCTATGCCGAAGGCGAGCGTTTCAGCGTGGTGCGCGAGTACTGCGGCCATGGCATCGGCAAGGTCTACCACGATGAACCGCAGGTGGTGCATTACGGCCGCCCGGGCCAGGGCCTGGTGCTGCAGCCGGGCATGACCTTCACCATCGAGCCGATGATCAACGAGGGCACCCGCTACAACAAGGTGCTGCCTGATGGCTGGACCGTGGTGACCAAGGACCGCAAGCTGTCGGCGCAGTGGGAGCACATGATCGCGGTCACCGAGACCGGCGTGGACGTGCTGACCCTGTCGCCCGGCGAATCGCAGGTCTCCTGACCATGCTGCCGGCGGGTTCACTGCTGGACGCGCCGGCCGATTCGCTTGACGATCCCGAATGGGCGTCTGCCGCACGGCAGGCGCTGCAGCAGCCCGATGCGCGGCTGTACCGGCGCTTCGACCAGGGCGACAACATCGAGCGCCTGATCGCGCTGCGCGCGCGCGCGGCCGATCACCTGATCCGTCTGGCCTGGCAGCGCTGCCTGCCCGCCGACAGCGGCCTGTCCCTCTTTGCAGTGGGCGGCTACGGGCGCGGCGAACTGTTCCCGCGCTCGGACATCGATCTGCTGGTGTTCGGTGAAACGTCGGCGCAGCTGGCGCACGAAGCGGCGCTGTCGCGGCTGTTCGCCCTGTTGTGGGATTGCGGCCTGGCGGTCAGCCACGCCGTGCGTTCGGCCGCCCAGTGCCGCGAAGCCGCCGCCGACCAGACCGTGCTGACCGCCTTGATCGAGGCCCGCCCGATTCTGGCCGATGACGGTGCACGCCGCGCGCTGCGTGCAGCCGTGGATGACCGCGAGCTGTGGCCGGCGCGGGCCTTCTTCCTGGCCAAGCTGGACGAACTGCGCGGCCGCCACGAGCGCTTCGGCGATACCGCCGACAACCTGGAGCCGGACCTGAAGGATGGCCCCGGCGGCCTGCGCGATCTGAATACGCTGGGCTGGATGGCGCTGCGCGCGTTCGGCGTGCGCGATCTGGAAGCGCTGGTGGGCCTGGGGCACCTGGGGGCCGATGAAGCCGCTGCGCTGAAGCGCGAACGTGCGGTGCTGGCGCGCCTGCGCTTTGGCCTGCACCTGGTGGCACGGCGCCCCGAAGAGCGCCTGCGCTTCGATTACCAGAAGACCCTGGCCGCGCGCCTGGGCTTCGAAGACGACGCCGAGAACCTGGGCGTCGAGAAGATGATGCAGGGCTTCTACCGCGCCGCATCGGTGGTGCGGCGTATCAGCGACCGCCTGCTGCAGCGCTTCGAGGAACAGTTCGATGGCGAAGCGCAGCCGGAACCGCTGACCGTTGGTTTTTCCCTGCGCCGCGGCTACCTGGCCGCGAACGACGCCGACTGGCCGTGCGGTGATGTCGGCCAGGTGTTCGCCCTGTTTGCCGGGTGGGCCAACAACCCGCAGGTGCGTGGCCTGCATTCGCTCACCGCGCGTGCGCTGGCCGAATCGCTGCCGCTGCTGCCGGCCTACGACCAGGCCGACGCGGATGCGCGCGAGCAGTTCATGGCCTTGCTGCGCGGCCAGCGGCCGGTCGAAACCCTTTCGCGCATGGCCCGGCTGGGCGTGCTGGGGCAGTGGATTCCGGCCTTCGCCCAGGTCAGCGGGCGCATGCAGTTCGACCTGTTCCATGTCTACACCGTCGACCAGCACACGCTGATGGTCCTGCGCAACATCGGCCTGTTTGCCAGCAGCCGCGCCGACGAGCGTTTTTCCATCGCCCACGAAGTCTGGCCGCGCCTGCGCAAGCCGGAACTGCTGCTGCTGGCGGGCCTGTTCCACGACATTGCCAAGGGCCGCGGCGGCGACCATTCCGAACTGGGCGCGGTCGATGCGCGCGCGTTCTGCCATGCCCATGCGCTGAGCGGCAGCGATACCGAACTGGTGGCCTGGCTGGTGGAACAGCACCTGCGCATGTCGGTGACCGCGCAGAAGCAGGACATCGCCGATCCGGTGGTGATCCATCGCTTCGCCACCCTGGTGGGCAGCCGCGACCGTCTGGATTACCTGTACCTGCTGACCTGCGCCGACATTGCCGGCACCAGCCCCAAGCTGTGGAATGCGTGGAAGGACCGGCTGCTGGCCGATCTCTACTTCGCCACCCGGCGCGCGCTGCGTGATGGTCTGGAACACCCGATGCCGGCCGCCGAGCGCGTGGCCGAAGCGCGCGACAGCGTGCGCGCGCTGGTGCGCGAGCGCGGCTACGACGATGCCACCATCGACCGCCAGTTCGCGGTGATGCCGGATGAAGGCTTCATGCGCCTGCGCCCGGAACAGCTGGCTTGGCAGGCGGCGGCACTGGTGCCGATCAAGCAGGGCCACACCCTGGTGAAGGTGCGCCGGATCAGCGTCGATGACCCCGCTCTGGAAGTGTTCGTGCACTCGCCCGACCGCGACGGTCTGTTCGCCGCCATCGTGATGACCCTGGACCGCAAGGGCTACGGCATCCACCGCGCGCGCGTGCTGGACGGCCCGTCCGACACCATCTTCGATACCTTCGAAGTCAGCCCGGCCGACAGCTTTGCCGATGGCAGCAGCGCCAATCTGGAAGTGGCACTGCGCGAGGCGCTGGGCGGCGATCTGACCCGCCTGCGGCCCTCGCGCCGGGCCGTGCCGCGGCAGCTGCGCCACTTCCGTTTCGCCCCGCGCATCGAGTTCCGCGACGAACCCGGTGCCACCCGTTTCGCCCTGGTTGCCCCCGACCGCCCCGGCCTGCTGGCCGACGTGGCGTTCGTGCTGCGCAACCAGGGTCTGCGTGTGCATGACGCACGCATTGCCACGTTCGGCGAACGCGCCGAAGACACCTTCGTGATCAGTGACGAACACGACCTCCCCCTGACTGAACCTGCCCGGCAGCAGCTGCATGACGCAATGCTGGCCTGCCTGGACCCTGATCGAAACGCCGGAGACACCGCCTGATGGCCACCAAGCCCGCCAAGAAGACCGCCGCCACCACCAAGGGCGCAGCGCCGAAGAAAACCGCTGCCGCCGCGACGGCCGCCAGGAAAACTGCTGCACCGGCGAAGAAGGCGGCGGTGAAAACGCCGGCGGCAAAGAAGCCGGCGGTGAAGAAGGCCCCGGCCAAGAGCGCCGAAGTTGCACGCGCCGAAACCATCGCCCGCAAGTCGCTGCGCAAGCCGCAGGTGCCGGGCGTGGAAGAACTGAAGTTCGGCATCGAGAGCGCCTTCGAGCGCCGCGCCACGCTGACCCTGCACGAGCTGGAAGGCTCGACCCGGCCGCTGGTGAACCGGGTGATCGATGGCCTGGAAACGGGCGAATTCCGCGTGGCCGAGCCCGACGGGCAGGGCGGCTGGAAGGTCAACGAATGGCTGAAGAAGGCCGTGCTGCTGTATTTCCGCGTGAACGACATGGCCGTGGTCGATGCGCGCCCGGCGCCGTTCTGGGACAAGGTGGAATCGCGCTTTGCCGGCTATGACGAAGCGAAGTTCCGCCGCGCCGGCGTGCGCGTGGTGCCCGGTGCGATTGCCCGCCGCGGCACCTACTTCGGCAAGGATGTGGTGCTGATGCCGAGCTTCACCAACATCGGCGCCTACGTGGGCGAAGGCACCATGGTCGATACCTGGGCCACCGTAGGCTCCTGCGCGCAGATCGGCCAGCACTGCCACCTGTCCGGCGGCGCCGGCATCGGCGGCGTGCTGGAACCGCTGCAGGCCAGCCCGACCATCATCGAAGACCACTGCTTCATCGGTGCGCGTTCGGAAGTGGTGGAAGGCGTGGTGGTCGGCCACCACAGCGTGATCGGCATGGGCGTGTTCCTCAGCCAGAGCACCCGCATCTACAACCGCGCCACCGGCGAAATCACCTACGGCTACATTCCGCCGTACAGCGTGGTGGTGTCCGGTTCGCTGCCCAGCAAGGACGGCACCCACTCGCTGTACTGCGCGGTGATCGTCAAGCAGGTCGACGCCAAGACCCGCAGCAAGACCAGCGTGAACGATCTGCTGCGCGGCCTGGCCGACTGAGCGGGGCGCCTGCATGACCACCACCGTTTACGGTCTGAAGAACTGCGACACCTGCAAGAAGGCCACCAAGTGGCTGGACCGCTTCGGCGTGGCGTACACCTTCGTTGACTACCGCGACAACAAGCCCAGCCCGGAAACGCTGCTGGAATGGGCCGCGCAGCTGGGCTGCTTGGCCGCGATGGTCAACAAGTCGTCCACCACCTGGCGGCAGTTGCCGGACAACCGCAAGGCGGCCGAATCCGACGCCGAGTGGAAGCTGCTGCTGCGCGAATACCCACAGCTGATCAAACGTCCGCTGGTGGTCACCGCCGACGGCACGGTCAGCCAGGGCTTCAGTGACAACGGCTTCAAGGCGCGCTTCGGCGTGGGCGGCGCGTGAGCGCCGTCCTGGACCTGGCCTGCGAGCTGATCGCGCGGCCGTCGGTCACCCCTGACGATGCCGGTTGCCAGGCGCTGCTGGGCGATCGCCTGGCCGCCGCCGGCTTCCACTGCGAGCACCTGCGCCTGGGCGAGGTCGACAATCTGTGGGCCACCCACGGCAGCGGCGCGCCGGTGCTGGTGCTGCTGGGCCACACCGACGTGGTGCCGCCGGGCCCGCGCGAGGCCTGGCAGAGCGATCCGTTCGTGCCGCAGATACGCGACGGTGTGCTGTACGGGCGCGGCGCGGCCGACATGAAGGGCAGCGTGGCCGCGTTCGTGGTGGCTGCCGAGCAGTTCGTTGCCGCCCACCTCGACCATCCCGGCACGCTGGCCGTGCTGCTGACCAGCGATGAGGAAGGCGATGCCATCGATGGCGTGCGCCACGTTGCGCGTCTGTTCGCCGAACGCGGGCAGCGCATCGACTGGTGCATCACCGGCGAGCCGTCGTCCACTGCCACCCTGGGCGACCTGCTGCGTGTCGGCCGGCGCGGCAGCCTGTCGGCGAAGCTGCAGGTGCAGGGCGTGCAGGGCCACGTGGCCTACCCGGACAAGGCGCGCAACCCGATCCACCAGGCCGCGCCGGCGCTGGCCGAACTGAGTGCGCGGCGCTGGGACGAGGGCTATGAGAGCTTCCCGCCAACCAGCCTGCAGATCTCCAACATCCACGCCGGTACCGGTGCCAACAACGTGATTCCCGGCGTGCTGGAGGTGGATTTCAACATCCGCTACAACCCGCACTGGGACGCGCCGAAGCTGGAAGCAGAGATCAGCGCGCTGCTGGGCCGCCACGGCCTGCAGTACAGCCTGAAGTGGCACCGCAGCGGCGAGCCGTTCTACACCCCCGAAGGTACCCTGCGCGCCACCGCGCGCGCGGTGCTGGCCGAGCATATCGGCCGGGCGCCGGAAGAAAGCACCGGTGGCGGTACGTCGGATGCACGTTTCATCGCTCCGCTGGGCGCACAGTGCATCGAAGTGGGGCCGGTGAATGCCAGCATCCACCAGGTGGACGAGAACGTGCGCGTGGACGAGCTGGACGCGTTGCCCGGGCTGTACCAGCGCCTGCTGGAACGACTGCTGGCCTGATCCAGCGCCTGCACTGGCCGGTGCCCGGCGGTGGGCGCCGGCCCGGTGTCACATATGGGTCAAGTCATCCCACGATCAAGCCGAACGCGGCCATCGCCGTAGCCGCCTGCGCATGCGAGATGCGCGCCTTGCGGAAGTGCTTGGCGTCCATCACGTTCAGGCCGCTGATATCGGTATCGCGCAGGTCGGCGCCATCGAAGCGCGCCAAGCGCGCCTGCACGTTGCGTAGGCTGCCGCCCTCGAACACTGCATCGCGGAAGTCGCAGCCGGAGACATCGGCTTCGGAAAAATCATTGCCGCACAACGGCGCCTTGCGGAATGACAGCCCGCGCAGGTCGGCGCTGACCAGCAGGCAATCGCGGAACGACAGCAGCCAGCCACCGGCTTCCTGCAGCTGCGCGCCGGTCAGCTTGCAGCCCAGGAACTGCACCGACGACAGCGTCGAGCGGCGCCAGTGACTGTTGTTCAGATCGCAGTGTTCAAAGCGCGAATCGCTCAGCTGGGCAGAGGTGTAATCCGCACCTGCACCACGGCAGCGGCTCCACTGCGTTTCCTCCAGCGAGGCCGCCAGCCACTGCGACCCGGCCACTGCACAGTGGTCGAACTGGAACCCGTCCATGTCCAGGCGGGAAAAATCGCCGTGCTCGAACGAACATTCCTCGAAGCGTGCCGCGCGCGGATGAGCGGCGACAATCGCCTGCATGCGCGCGCGGTCGATGGTTTCGCCGTGGAAACGAGCCTGGGCCATGTGTACTGCCGTTGTTTCAAGCCAAGGTGCATTCTCGCCAACTCTGCGGCGCAGGGGCAGTCTTGTGATGCCGGCTTGGCCGTGCACAGCGCCGTCTCTATTCCGAAAAGTTGAACATCGGCGGCTCCACTGCGCGCTGCCAGTGCGACGGTGCGGCCATGTAGAAGCGCTGTGCTTCGGCACGCGCGAACCAGGCCGCGGCGGCATCGCGGTCGCGCGGTACGCCCGGTGCGCCGCGGCCCAGCAGCAGGCCGGCGAAGTACTGGCCAAAGACATGGCCATGCTCGCCGGCCTGCTGGTACAGCTGCAGCGCCCGCGCGGGATCACGCGGCAGGCCCACGCCGCGTTCCAGCACCGCACCCAGGTCCACCTGGGCATCGGCATCGCCACGGGCGGCGCGCCGCTGCAGCCTCACCAGCTGCGGGTGCTGCGTGCCGTCCTGCGTTGCCAGTGCGGCCGGCAGTCCGGATGAGCGTGAGGGCAGGCGCTTGTAGACCATCTGCCGCAGGTCCCAGCGCAGCGCCTGCGCGGCGTCGCCACGCTGCCGGTAGGTCTGGGCCAGGTCGGCGAATGCATAGGGATTGCCATGCTGGGCGGCGGCCAGATACCAGCGCTCGCCACGTCGCCACGACGCGCGGATGGGCGGCGCGGTGACCACGTCGGGCGCCGTGCCGTGGCGCAGCGTGCCCTCGCTCCAGATCCGCCCCAGCGCTGCTTCGGCCCGGGTGTTGTGGAACGTCCACGGCTGCGCGGCGGCCGCCCGGGCATACAGATCCAGCGCACGCCGGTCATTGCGCACCTCGAAGTACTCGGCGGCGCTGAAGGCGCTCTCGAAGCGGCCATCGGCGGCCTCACGTTCCCAGGTCGCGGCCAGTGCGGGCGGCGTGCGCGGCGCTGGACTGCTGCAGGCGCCCAGGGCCAGCGCGCAGGCCAGGGCGAACAAGTGGGGCAGGGGGCGTCCAATGCGGTGTGGCATTCCAGTGGTCGATCAATGGCGGGGCCGCAGTATGCCGTTGCGGCGCTGTCTGCGGCCTGCACTGGTTGCCGACGCAACTGTTGCACGGCCGCGGAAAGCGGGGTAGCTTCAATCCCATGTCGATCCGCCTGGCCACCGCCGTCAATACCAACCGCAATAATCTGCGCACGAATAATCGTGCGCGGCCGATGCGGGACTGCGCCCTGGGTAGATAGACAGCTTCATACGCCCGGACACCAGAAAACCCGCATCGGTCGATGCGGGTTTTTTTGTGCCCGGGCGCAGCCTGCCCGGGCCTGGTTGGCCGGTCGAACACCTTCCCCCCGTGTAATCCCCCACAACAGGAGCCCTCCCATGTGTTCGATCTTCGGCATCTTCGGCCTGCAGGCCGGTGACGATCTTCCCGCCCTGCGCCGCCACGCGCTGGAACTGTCGCAGCGGCAGCGCCACCGTGGCCCGGACTGGAGCGGGGTGTACCTGGACGAAGGCGCACTGCTGGTGCACGAGCGCCTGGCCATCGTCGATCCGGCCGGCGGTTCGCAGCCGCTGCTGTCGGCGGACGGCCAGCTGGCGCTGGCGGTGAACGGCGAAATCTACAACCACCAGGCGCTGAAGGCGGGCCTGACCCAGCCCTACGACTTCCAGACCGGTTCGGACTGCGAAGTGATCAACGCGCTGTACCGCCAGGGCGGCGCGCCGGCGCAGTGGCTGGAACAGGTCAATGGCATCTTTGCCTTTGCCCTGTGGGACCGCGATGCCGGCCGCGTGCTGGTCGCCCGCGATCCGATCGGCGTGGTGCCGCTGTACTGGGGCCACGATGCCCAGGGCCGCTTGCGCGTGGCCTCGGAAATGAAGGCGCTGGTGGACACCTGCGCCGACGTGGCGCAGTTCCCGCCGGGCCATTACTACGACAGTGCCAGCGGGGAACTGATCCGCTATTACCAGCAACCGTGGCGCGACTACGCTGATGTGGAAGGGCGCCAGGCCGACCTGGCCGAGCTGCGCCAGGCCTTCGAACAGGCGGTGGAACGCCAGCTGATGAGCGATGTGCCCTACGGCGTGCTGTTGTCCGGTGGCCTGGATTCGTCGCTGGTGGCGGCCGTGGCCGCACGCTTTGCCCGCCGCCGCATCGAAGATGGCGGCCAGAGCGAAGCCTGGTGGCCGCGCCTGCACTCCTTCGCCATCGGCCTGCAGGGATCGCCCGACCTAGCCGCCGCCGCGGTGGCCGCCGAAGCGCTGGGCACCGTCCACCACGGCTTCGAATACACCTTCGAAGAAGGCCTGGACGTACTGCCGGAAGTGATCCGCCACATCGAAACCTACGATGTGACCACCATCCGCGCCTCCACCCCGATGTTCCTGCTGGCACGGCGGATCAAGGCGATGGGGGTGAAGATGGTGCTGTCCGGCGAAGGCAGCGACGAGATCTTCGGCGGCTACCTGTACTTCCACAAGGCACCCGATGCGCGCGAATTCCACCAGGAACTGGTGCGCAAGCTCGATGCCCTGCACAACTACGACTGCCTGCGTGCCAACAAGTCGATGATGGCCTGGGGCGTGGAGCCGCGCGTGCCGTTCCTGGACCGCCAGTTCCTGGACGTGGCGATGCGCTTCGATGCCGCCCACAAGATGGTCGGCGCCGGTTTCGGTGGCCGCCGCATCGAGAAGGCGGTACTGCGCGAGGCCTTCGATGGCTACCTGCCCGACAGCATCCTGTGGCGGCAGAAGGAGCAGTTCAGCGATGGCGTGGGTTACGGCTGGATCGACGGGCTGAAGGCACATGCCGAAGCGCAGGTGAGCGACCGCGTGCTGGCGGCCGCCGACAAGCGCTTCCCGCACAACCCGCCGCAGACCAAGGAGGCGTACTACTACCGCCACCTGTTCGAGCAGTTCTTCCCCAGCCATGCAGCCGCGGAAACCGTGCCGGGCGGCAAGTCGATTGCCTGTTCGTCGCCGGCGGCCATCGCCTGGGATGCCAGCTTCGCCGCGGCCGCCGATCCGTCCGGCCGCGCCATCGCCGGCGTGCACGAACAGGCCCTGGCCTGATCGATGACCGGTAGCGCCGGGCCATGCCCGGCGAGCGCAGCGGATGGGTAATGCCGGGCCATGCCCGGCGCAAGCAAGTATCATCGGCCCCCTGCGCATTGGGGAATGTTCATGGACGTACAGAACGGAGGCCACGCGCCGCCGATGAAATGGGGGTGGCGCTACCTGGCCTGGGCCGGTCTTCCGCTGCTGGCCGGCCTGTTGCTGGCCCGCTATGCCGGCCCGGGCGTGCCTGTGGCGGCGGCCAAGGCCGAAGCCGTGGTCGGCGCCGATTGGGCCCATCACCTGACCTCGCCGCTGGGGCTGTTCCTGGTGCAGCTGCTGGTGCTGCTGCTGGTGGCCAAGGCGGCCGGCGCGCTGCTCAAGCGCCTGGGGCAACCGGCGGTGATCGGCGAAATGGCAGCTGGCCTGATGATGGGACCGCTGCTGCTGGGCAGTCTGCTGCCGCAGGTCCATGGCCTGCTGTTCCCGGCCGCGTCGCTGGGGCCGCTGGGCATGCTCAGCCAGTTGGGCGTGTTGATGTTCCTGCTGGTGGCCGGTGCCGAACTGGACCTGGGCGCACTGCGCGGGCGCCGCCGGTTCGCGTTCACCGTCAGCCACGCCGGCATTGCCGTGCCATTCGTGCTGGGCGTGCTGCTGGCGGTGTGGTTGTATCCGCAGCATGGGCCGCAGGGCGTGGGCTTCACCGCGTTCGCGCTGTTCGTGGGCGTGTCGATGAGCATCACCGCCTTTCCGGTGCTGCTGCGCATCCTGGCCGACCGCGGCATCACCCACAGCCCGCTGGGGCAGACCGCCATTGCCTGCGCTGCACTAGGCGATGCCACGGCGTGGTGCCTGCTGGCATTGATCGTGGCCGCCGCGCAGGCCACTGGCTGGCTGACGGCCAGCCTGAACCTGGTCTGCGTGGTGCTGTTCGTGGCGATCATGCTGGGCGTGGTCAAGCCCTGGTTCGTGCGCCAGCAGATTGTTGCCGGGCGCGAGGGGCGCTGGCTGCTGGGCATCCTGCTGCTGGCCCTGGCCAGCGCTCTGGTGACCGAAGTGCTGGGTATCCATGCCTTGTTCGGTGCGTTCGCCGCCGGCGTGGCGGTGTCGTCCAACGAGCAGCTGCGGCACCTGCTGATGGCGCGGGTGGAACCGTTCGCGGTGACCCTGCTGCTGCCGCTGTTCTTCGCGATGACCGGCCTGCGCATGCGCGCCGATGCGCTGCAGACCCAGGACATCCTGCTGTGCGTGGTGGTGATTGCGGTGGCCACGGCGGGCAAGCTGCTGGGCACCTTCAGCGCCGCACGCAGTACCGGCATGCCCAGCCGCGAGGCGTGGCGCCTGGGCGCGCTGATGAACACCCGCGGCTTGATGGAGCTGATCGTGCTGAACCTGGGCTACGAACTAGGCCTGCTGGGCGATCGCCTGTTCGCGGTGCTGGTGATCATGGCGCTGGTGACCACCGCGATGACCGGGCCGCTGCTGAACCTGATCGAGCGCCGCCGCACCGCGCGGTAGCTTTTGTAGAGTCGAGCCATGCTCGACTTCCGCTCTTGTAGAGTCGAGCTTGCTCGACTGAACCAGAACCAGCCGAGCATGGCTCGGCTCTACAACAAAAGCAGTCGAGCAAGCTCGACTCTACGTTCAAAGCAGTCGAGCAAGCTCGACGCTACGGTTACCTGGCTGGCACCAGGGTCACGGTGTGCTGCGCGGGGCCTGGCAGGAACGGGGTCGGGCGACCGTGTACCCAGTCTTCGTGGCCGGCGCCCCAGTACGGTGACAGCGGGTGCCCGCTCTGCCCGCCGGGCATGTGCACGATGCCGTCGGCTTCGTGGCCGGGCGACACCACCATGCGCTGCGATGCGCCGAAGTTCGGCCCCTGCACACGCGGCATGTCACGGTCGCCGGGCAGCGGATCGGCGGGCATGCACAGCCAGCGCTGGGCGAAGGCGGGCAGGGCACGTGCCACCGGCTGGCAGATTGCGGCGGTGTTGCGTTCGCCCCAGTTGCGCTGCTGCAGCGGCCCTTGCTGCGACAGGTCGGCCTCCAGTTCGCGTGCGGCCGTGGCCAGCAGGTCATCCCAGCTGGCCACGCCCGGCGGCAGCAGATTCGCCGGGCGCTGTTCCAGCATCGGCCAGACCACGCCTTCCAGCTGCGCCAGCCGTGGCGGCAGGAAGTCATCGCCCAGCTGCGCCTTGGCCGGTGCCAGCAGGGCGCCTTCCACGGCATCGAGCACCTTGCCGCGGAAGCCGCGGGTGATGCGGTAGCTGACCGAATCCACCGATGCGCGGCCGTCCCAGTGCGCGTTGGCCGCATGCAGCCGCTGCAGCGCAGGGTCGCTGCTGGCGGCGGTCACCTCCTGCAGCAGCGCCCACCAGCGCTGCAGGAACACCGCGCGATCATCCAGCTGGATGGCCAGCAGCGCGTGTTCGTCGAAGCGATCGCGCGCGACCAGCAGGTCGCGGATCTGCTGGCCGCGTGCGCCCAGGTCGTAGCCGCCATTGCCGACGGTGGCCAGTCGTTGTTCGTCCACCACCCGGCTGTTGGCGGTCCACAGCCGATGCGCAGGCGGGTCGATCAGCGCCGGAGCGGCATCGCTGCGGATGCCCCAGGGGGCGCAGTCGGGCGTGTCCAGGTTGTCGTTGAATCCTTGTGGCAGGCAGCCCAGGCCGCGGTCGGGCCGCGCGCCCACCAACCGCCAGGCGATACGCCCGCTGCGATCGGCAATGACCAGGTTCTGCGCCGGAATGCCGGCGTGGTCGGCCACCTGCAGCGCCTGCTGCAGCGTGCCGGCGCGGGCCATATCGGCGAAATCCATGCGCACCGCACCCGGCAGCTGCGCGACCCAGCGCAGCGCGTCGCCGCTGCCGTCTGCATGGGTGTGCACGATCGGCCCCCAGGCGCTTTCGCGCACCGGGAAGCGGACCGGCGCCTGCCCAGCCACGTCGATACGTTCCTCGTGCACGGTCACGGCCGCATCGGCCGGTTCGCGGCGGAAGTCGGCCGTGTCGATGTAGCTGTTGGTGAAGCCCCAGGCCACGTGGCCGTTGCTGCCTACGATCACCGCCGGCACCCCCGGCAGCGAGAAACCGCTGATGTCGACCCGGCCGCCCGGTGCATCGGGATCGAGATAGCGCAGCCGCACGCGGAACCAGAGTGCCGGCGCGCGCAGGCCCAGATGCATGTCGTCGGCCACGATGGCGCGGCCGTCGCGGGTCAGCGTGCCGTCCACGGCGAAGTTGTTGCTGCCCACCGCATCGGCGTCCGCCGCGCCGGTGGCGGGCGCGGCGGCAAGCGTGCGCAGGTCCAGCTGGGTGGCATCGGGCAGGGTCGCGTTGCCGCGCGGTTCGCCCAGCAGCGGGGCGTCCCACTGGCTGCCATCGTGGGCCAGCAGCGCGTACAGCGCCGGCGGCACCACCGCGCGGATGCGCGCCAGCGCCAGTTCGTTCTGGTTGGCCGGGTCCTGCAGGTCGGCATACATGGCCAGCCCGGCCAGCACGCTGTCGCTGGCCTGCCAGGCTTGTGGCGCCTGGCGCAGCAGCAGGTAGGCCCACGGCCGCACCGGCAGCGAGGCCAGCCCTTCGTTCACGCCGGCCACGTAGGCCTGCACCACGGCCGGCTGGCTGCCCAGCGCCTGCGCAAGATGGGCGTCGGTGCGCGCGCGCAGGCGATGCACGCGCATGCGCTTGTCGGCGTCGATGGCCGCCGGCCCGAACAAAGCGGACAGCTCGCCGGCGGCACTGCGCCGCATCAGGTCCATTTCGAAGTAACGCTCCTGCGCGTGCACGCGGCCCAGTGCGCGCATGGCGTCGGCCTGGTTGCCCGCGGTGATGGTGACCACGCCCAGCGCGTCGCGCTCCACGCTGACGGCCGCGGACAGGCCCGGCAGGGCGCGTTCGCCGTCCAGCTCGGCCAGGCTGCCGCGCAGCAGCAGCCAGATCGCCAGGCTGGCCAGTACCACCAGGGCCAGCACACACCACAACAACCGCAGCAGCCAACGACGCATGGACAGGGCCCGTGAGCAGGTGAACCCCGATTCTAGCCACAGCCGGTGACCGGCCGCATCGCGAGCGCAACTGCGACTGATTCTGATTAGATCACCGTGATTTCAGATGGGGCACCATGGGCGCCATCGATTCACAGGAGCTCCCCCCATGAAAGGCAATCCGGACGTCATCGCCTGCCTGAAGGAACTGCTGCGCGGCGAACTTGCTGCCCGCGACCAGTACTTCATCCATTCCCGCCGCTACGAGGACCAGGGCCTGTTCGCGCTGTACGAACGCCTGAACCACGAGATGGAAGAGGAAACCCAGCACGCCGATGCCCTGCTGCGCCGCATCCTGTTCCTGGGGGGCGACCCGGACATGCGCCCGCACGCCAGCGAGCCGGGCAAGACCGTGGAAGAGATGCTGCAGAAGGACCTGGACACCGAGTACGCCGTGCGCAACAACCTGGCGGCCGGCATGAAGCTGTGCGAGGAGAACGGCGATTACGTCAGCCGCGACATCCTGCTGGCACAGCTGAAGGACACCGAAGAAGACCACGCCTGGTGGCTGGAACAGCAGCTGGGCCTGATCAAGCGCATCGGCCTGGAGCTGTACCAGCTGAGCAAGATCGAAAGCGGCGGCGCCCCGGCGCATTGATCCGCAGGTGGCGCCGGGCCATGCCTGGTACCGCCGACCACGCAACGTCGCCCGCCAGCACTGGAGCATCGCGCGCCCGCTTTCGCCAGCCAGCCGCTCCGCCGCCCGCCAGCCGACAAACGAAAAAGCCGGGGAATGCCCCGGCTTTTTCGTTTGTCGGCTGGCCGCCAGGGCGTGTCAACCAAGGTTGACACCTACCGAAGCGGGGGGCCGGGGGCGGCGGAGAGGGACTGGGTCGGATCCGTTTTCATCGAAAACGGCTCTGACCCGACTGCATGTAAAGCGGTGATCTGAACTGGGTGGGTAGTTCCCACAGCCTTAATTGCCGCGCGTGCTGGTCCAAACGACGACCGGATGACGGATTTGCGGAGATCTGGAGTCGGATGCCGATATCCCCTTGAAATCCAGGTTGGCAGCGGAGCTCGTGAGGATTGACCCGTAATGAGGGTTTTGAGACGCTTCTGGCTTCATATTCAGGGAGGGGGTATGGTTGCGCAGTCGATTGAGGACATCAAGGCTAGTCTTGAAGGTCTTGATGACGATGTGGATGGAGTGGATTCGTCGAAATTCAAAGGTCAGACCTTTGGGGATGAACAGGAGTTCAGTGCGAAGTCTCTTGTCGCCGGTGTCCGTGCAATAGTCGCAGACATTCGCGGGCAGCTTCGGAAGCCGGAAAGGTTTTTTAGAATTACGACAGTTGCTGAAAGGCGATCAATTGCGTCGAAAGTTGCTGTCCTAAGAACTGCCTTGCAGCAACAACAGTTCGAATCAGTCGCGCAGACATTGCAGGAGCTGAAATTAGTGCTCCGGCCGTTTCAGTTGAGAGGGTCGCCGGAGACAAGAGAGCAGTTGGAGACTGCTGTCGATGAGCTCCATCGACAAGTTGCTGCAATTAAAGATGAACGAAAGAAGATTGCCGAAGAGCATGCAAAGCTGCTTGAGCTTTCTGCTGAAGTATCAGCTAGGCTTGAAGAGTCTGGGATCCTGCTCAAAGGGATAGAGGATTCCGGATCAACGATGAGTGATGCGCTCACCGAAGCGCAGCAAAAATTGGACGAGATTGATGAGCTCAAGAGCTCAGCAGCATCTGCTTCACAGAGTGCTGGAGAGTCTCAGGTGAGTGCAGCCGCGAGTAAGGAGCTAGTCGATGAGTTCTCTAAGAAGATTGCTATGCGAGAGACTCAGTTGGTTGACCAGCAGGTAATGACAGTGGCGTTCACAGATGCGCTCGCACAGCATCGAGCCGCGATGTCCGAGATTGAAGGGGAAGCCGAGAGAATTATTGAATCTGCTAGGACGGCTCTTTCTTACAAAACCGCAGAGGGCCTGAGCGCGGCTTTCAATGAGCGATACACAGAGACGAGTGAAGATTCCAAGCGAAAGTTCTGGCTGATCGCCGCGGGTGTTCTCGTGTTCATGGCGGTGCTGCTTGGTATCTGGATAACGTGGGATACCAAGGTCACCATTGCAGTGGTTGCGGGGCGTGTATCTTTGATTCCGATACTTATCGGTGGTGCTTGGTTCTGTGCGCATCAGTACGTCAAGCTTGCAAATATCGCCGAAGAGTACGCTTACAAGAGTGTACTCTCAAAATCGATCGTCGGATTCTCTGGGCAAATGTCTAAGGAAAATGATGGTGAAAGCGATCACTCGCATTACATACGTACGGTGTTGGCTGAAATTCACACCAATCCGCTGAGGGCGCAGGCGAAGAAAGTGGTGCCGAGCGATCGTGTAGGAGAGATCGAGAGTGCTGAGAAATTGCTCAAGATTTTCACGGACTTGCAGAAGGCCCAGAAGTAGCAGTTCCGTGGGCTTCAATTCCTCCGGATGGGGCGCGGAACCCGGTTCCTCATGCCTTGATCGATTAGAGAGGGCATCCCCATCAGATGGGCGTCCAGGGGAGAGCTGGGGCCCCATCGAAGGGACTTGGTGACTTTCAATTCCGCGGGTCTGGGGCGCGGATCGAAGCTGAGCTCATTTGGCGGCTCGCTGGTGGTGGCTTGGACTATCTGGAACCTACGCACCAAATGCGAATAGCCGGGTTTCCCCGGCTATTTGCGTTCAAGTGGTCAGCAATTGTTGCCTACGCCTTGTCGATGGCGCTGACCAAGCCTGGTATCAACTAGCAAAGGCGTGTCAACCAAGGTTGACACCTACCGAAGCGGGGCGGTGGCCGGGGGCCGGGGTCAGAGCCCTTTCCGTGGGAAAGGGATCCGACCCCATGCGCGTCACTCCACCGACAGGCCTTCGACCTTCTGCCAGCCGCGCGGCAGCAGGTGGCCGCGGGTGGCGCGGGCGCCCAGGTAGGCTTCCAGTTCGTTGAACTTCAGGCCCATGGTGCGCTGGCCACTGCGCACCTGCAGGGTCTGCCCCGGGCTGATGGCCACCACGGCCACCACGCGCTCGGTGGCGAGCTTGGCCTTGGGGATCTCGATGATCTTGTTGCCCTTGCCCTTGTCCAGTTCCGGCAGGTCGCTGGCGATGATCGCCAGCAGGTTGCCCGAGCTGGTGACCGCCACGATGCGGTCGGTGGCCACGTTGGCCACCACCGCCGGGGTCAGCACCGACGAGCCGGCCGACAGGTTCAGCATGGCCTTGCCGGCCTTGTTGCGGCCGATCAGGTTCTCGAAGCGGGTGACAAAGCCATAGCCGTGGGTGGACGCCAGCACGAAGCGGGTGTCCGGTTCGGCGCTGGCCAACGTGACGAAGCTTGTGCCCGGCGCCGGCGAGAAGCGGCCGGTGAGCGGTTCACCATTGCCGCGCGCCGAGGGCAGGGTATGCACCGGCGTGGAATAGGCGCGGCCTTCGCTGTCCAGGAACGCGACCTGCTGGGTGCTGCGTGCGCGCACGGCACCCTGCAGGGCGTCGCCATCGCGGTAGGACAGGGCGGACGCATCGACGTCGTGGCCCTTGGCGGCACGGATCCAGCCCTTCTCCGACAGCACCACGGTCATCGGCTCGCTGGGCACCAGTTCGGTTTCGTCGATGGCCTGAGCGGCCTGACGCTGCACCAGCGGCGAACGGCGTGCATCGCCGAACTTCTTGGCGTCGGCCTGCAGCTCGTCGCGGATCAGCTTCTTCAGCTTGGCCTTGCTGTCCAGGATGCCGAGGATCTTCTCGCGTTCCTTGGCCAGCTCGTCCTGCTCGCCACGGATCTTCATTTCTTCCAGGCGGGCCAGCTGCTTCAGCTTGGTTTCCAGGATGTACTCGGCCTGGTCTTCGGACAGCCCGAAGCGCGCGATCAGCGCTGCCTTCGGTTCGTCCTCGGTACGGATGATGTGGATCACCTCGTCCAGGTTCAGGAACGCCACCAGCAGGCCTTCCAACAGGTGCAGGCGGCGGTCGACCTTCTGCAGGCGGTGCTGCAGGCGGCGGGTGACGGTGCTGCTGCGGAATGCCAGCCACTCGCTCAGCAGGGTCTTCAGGTTCTTCACCTGCGGACGCCCGTCCAGGCCGATCACGTTGAGGTTGACGCGGTAGCTGCGCTCCATGTCGGTGGTGGCGAACAGGTGGCCCATCAGCTGTTCGGCGTCCACGCGGTTCGAGCGCGGCACCAGCACCACCCGCACCGGGTTGGCGTGGTCGGATTCATCGCGGATATCTTCCAGCCACGGCAGCTTCTTGGCGCGCATCTGCGCGGCGATCTGTTCGATCACCTTCGACGGCGACACCTGGAACGGCAGCGCGGTCACCACGATGTTGTTGGCTTCCTTGGTGAAGGTTGCACGCGCACGCACGCTGCCGTTGCCGGTTTCGTACATGTTGCGCAGGTCGTTGGCCGCGGTGATGATCTCGGCGTTGGACGGATAGTCCGGGCCCTTCACGTGTTCGCACAGGTCGCGCACGCTGGCGTCGGGATCGTCCAGCAGGTGCAGCAGGGCGCTGACGATCTCGTTGAGGTTGTGCGGCGGCACGTCGGTGGCCATGCCCACGGCAATGCCGGTGGTGCCGTTCAACAGCAGGTGCGGCAGCCGCGCCGGCATCCAGGTCGGTTCCTGCAGCGTGCCGTCGAAGTTCGGCGCCCAGTCGGTGGTGCCCTGGCCCAGCTCGCCCAGCAGCACTTCGGCGATCGGGGTCAGCTTGGATTCGGTGTAGCGCATGGCCGCGAACGACTTCGGGTCGTCGCTGGAACCGAAGTTGCCCTGGCCTTCGATCAGCGGGTAGCGGTACGAGAACGGCTGGGCCATCAGCACCAGTGCTTCGTAGCAGGCGCTGTCGCCGTGCGGGTGGTACTTACCGATGACGTCACCGACGGTACGCGCGGACTTCTTCGGCTTGGACGCGGCGTTCAGGCCCAGCTCGCTCATCGAATAGATGATGCGGCGCTGCACCGGCTTCAGGCCATCGCCGATGAACGGCAGGGCGCGGTCCAGGACCACGTACATGGAGTAGTCGAGGTAAGCGCGTTCGGCGTACTCGCGCAGCGGCAGTTGTTCGAAACCGTGGAACACGGGGCGGGCAAGTTCGGTCATGCGGCGTTGTTACCTATGTCGGGAGGCGAAGACGGCGGTCGGCGCTCTCAATACGCTGATTATCCGGATGCGGCGGGGGATGCCAAGCCGCGCGCGGGGTCCAGGGTCGATTCCAGGCCATTGCCGACCCGGGCCAGGTAGCGCCCGGGGGGCAGGCCGAAGTGGCGGCGGAACACGGTGACGAAGGCGCTGGCGCTGCTGAAACCCAGTGCGTGGGCGATGTCGGCCACGCTGTGGCCCTCGCTCAGCCGGCGCAGGGCCTCGGCCAGCCGCGCCTGCTGCCGCCACTGGGCGAAGCTGAGGGTGGTCTCGTCGCGGAAGTGCCGGGTCAGGCTGCGCGGCGACAGCCCGGCCCAGTGTGCCCAGTCGGCCAGGCTGCGCTCGTCGGACGGTTCGGCCAGCAGCTGCGAGGCGATCTTCAGCAGGCGCCGGTCGCGCGGCATGGGCAGGTGCATGCGCTGGCGGGGCGCGTTGCGGATCTCATCCAGCATGACCTGGATGATGTGGCGGCGGTCCTCGCTGCCTTCGTATTCCAGCGGCCACTCACAGATGCGCTCGGCCACCGCCTGGGCCAGCCGTGACAAGCCCAGCACGCAGGGGTCGGCGGGCAGGTCGCTGCATAGGGGCGCGGCCAGGGCCATGCCCCAGCCGCGCATCGGCCCGTCCAGGCTGACCGTGTGGGCTTCCAGCGGCGGCATCCAGCCGGCCGAACCCGGCGCCAGCGACCAGGTGCCGTGCGAGGTGCGGGTGGTCAGCAGGCCGCGTTCCACGCAGATCAGCTGCGCCCGCGCATGGTGGTGCCAGTCCACTTCACGGGCCAGGCCCTGTGGGCTGTCGAAGCGGAAGGCGATGATCGGCGGGCCATCGTTGCGCTCGAACCAGTCCAGCGCCACCTCGCGCAGCAGGGTGGATGGGCCCGGTTCACCGGCGTTCACGCGCGCCGGGGGTGGCTGGAATGTGACATTCATTGGCTGGATTGTACTACCGGGCCAGCCCAGAGGCCCCTTAAGGTGTGCGCCTTCATCGAATCCAGCCCATTGCTGCAACACAGCATTTGATGCCAGATCGAATATTTCCATTGAGAAATATTTTTTTTGGAAGAAAATGCTCTCCCATGATCTGTCCTCCCACGACCCCGGCCGGCTTCGGCCCCCCCAGCTTTGGCCTGCTGCTGCGCCAGGTGCGCGACGGCCTGGTTCGCCAGCTCGATGCGTCCATGGCCGAAGAAGACCTCGGCATCGGCTTCACCCATTACATCGGCCTGAAGCTGCTGGCGCGCATGGCCCCGTGCACGGCCAACGAACTGGCCCAGGCCATCGACCAGGTGCCCAGCGCGGTGACCCGCCTGCTGGACAAGCTGGAAGCGCTGGGCTGCGTGCGCCGCGAGCCGCATGCGCAGGACCGCCGGGCGCTGCAGATCGTGCTGACCGATGAAGGCCGCGCCCTGTGGGCACGGCTGCAGAAGCGCGGCGACGCGGTGATGGATTTCGCCCTGCGCGATCTGTCCGCTGACGAACGCGCGCTGTTGTTGTCCCTCCTGACCCGTATCCGCGATTCCCTGACGACCCCATGAACCCGATCCCGTCCCTTACTCTCCGCCGGTCCGGGCGTGCGCTGCTGGTATCTGCGCTGGCCCTGGCCCTGGCCGCCTGCGCCAGCAGCCGCGGCCTGACCCCGCAGGGCCACGTCCTGGACGTGGACAGCCTGCACAGCGAACGCACCCTGGCCGACAGCGACCTGAGCGCGGCCGGCTTCCCCGCCCAGGACTGGTGGAAGGCCTTCGGTGACGCGCAGCTGGATGCGCTGATTGCCGAAGGGCTGGCCAGCCACCCCAGTCTGGACGCGGCCGACGCGCGCCTGCGCCAGGCCCAGTCGCAGGTCGGCACCGCACGTGCTGATCGCCTGCCCAGCCTGTCGGTGTCCGGTGGCTACACCGGTGTGCGCCTGCCCGAATCGATGGTGGGCGATGAAGTGGGCGGCCATTACGGCGGCAGCGGTCAGGTCGCCTTCGATTTCAGCTACGGCATCGACCTGTGGGGCGGCAAGCGCGCCGCCTGGGAAGCGGCGGTGGATGGCGCACACGCCGCGACCGTCGACGCGCAGGCGGCACGCCTGAACCTGTCCACCGGCATTGCCCAGGCCTACGCCGAACTGGCCTATGCGTGGCAGCTCAACGATGTGGCCGAGGAAGAACTGGCGCGTTCGCAGAAGTCGCTGGAGCTGACCCGCCAGCGCCGCCGCGCCGGCATCGACAGCGACCTGCAGGTGCGCCAGGCCGAGGCCCGCGTGCCGGCCGCGCAGCAGCAGCTGCAGGCCGCCCAGCAGCGTATCGACGCCGGCCGCACCGCACTGGCCGCGCTGGTCGGCAAGGGCCCGGACCGTGGCCTGTCGATTGAACGCCCGCAGCCGCTGAACCCGCTCGCCCTGCAGTTGCCGGGCGTGCTGCCCAGCGAGCTGCTGGGCCGTCGCCCGGACATCGTCGCCGCGCGCTGGCGCGTGGAAGCGGCCGACAAGCAGATCAAGGTGGCCAAGACCAAGTTCTACCCGAGCTTCAACCTGACCGCGCTGGCCGGCGTGGTGGCGCCGAACGTGGGTGACCTGCTGCAGAGCAGCTCCACCTTCGCCTACATCGGCCCGGCGCTGAGCATGCCGATCTTCGAAGGCGGCAAGCTGCGCGCGAACCTGGCCAACACCGATGCGCAGTACGACCTGGCCGTGGCCAACTACAACCAGGCCGTGCTGGATGCGCTGCGCGACGTGGCCGACCAGGTCAACGCGGTGCGCTCGCTGGGTCAGCAGGCGCAGTCGCAGCAGCAGACGGTGGATACCGCGCGTGCCGCCTTTGATATCGCCCAGCAGCGCTACCGCGCCGGCATCGGCAGCTACCTGGACGTGCTGAGCGCGCAGTCCACCCTGCTGCAGTCGCAGCAGCAGCTGGCCGGCCTGCAGTCGCAGCAGGTGCAGACCTCGGTGCGCCTGAGCAAGGCGCTGGGTGGTGGTTTCCAGCCCAGCGACGCCGACCGCGCACCGGTCGCCTCCCATTCCGATTCCTCGCATTCCTGAAGATTCCTGCCATGAGCCAGACCCAGACTCCTGCGGCACCCGCCGCCCCCAACCGCCGCGGCAACCTGCTGCGCGGCCTGTTCGTGATCGTCGTGCTGCTGCTTGCGGCACTGGCGCTGTGGTACTTCATGTTCGGCCGCTGGTTCGAAGAAACCGACGACGCCTACGTGCAGGGCAACCTGGTGCAGATCACCCCGCTGGTGCCCGGCACCGTGGTCGCCATCAATGCCGATGACGGCATGCGCGTGGAGCGCGGCCAGCTGCTGGTGCAGCTGGACCCGGCCGACACCTCGGTGGCGCTGCAGCAGGCCGAAGCCAACCTGGCCAAGACCGTGCGCCAGACCCGTGGCCTGTACCGCAGCGTGGAAGGTGCCCAGGCGGACTTGAACGCCCGCCAGGTGACCCTGAAGCGCGTGCGCGAAGACTTCGCCCGCCGCAAGGACCTGGCCGCCACCGGCGCCATCTCCAACGAAGAACTGGCCCACGCCCGCGACGAGCTGGCCGCCGCCGAAGCGGCCGTGGCCGGTTCGCGCGAGACCGTCGAGCGCAACCGCGCGCTGGTCGATGACACCGTGATCGCCACCCAGCCGGACGTGCAGGCCGCCGCCGCGCAGCTGCGCCAGGCCTTCCTCAACAACGCCCGCGCCGGCATCGTTGCGCCGGTGACCGGCTACGTCGCCCGTCGTTCGGTGCAGGTGGGCCAGCGCGTGCAGCCGGGCAATGCCCTGATGGCCGTGGTGCCGACCGAACAGATGTGGGTGGAAGCGAACTTCAAGGAAACCCAGCTGCGCCACATGCGCCTGGGCCAGGAAGTGGAGCTGAAGTCGGACCTGTATGCCGGTGATGTGAAGTACACCGGCCGCATCCAGAGCCTGGGCCTGGGCACCGGTTCGGCGTTCTCGCTGCTGCCGGCGCAGAATGCCAGCGGCAACTGGATCAAGATCGTGCAGCGCGTGCCGGTGCGCATCGCCATCGATGCCAAGCAGCTGGCCGAACACCCGCTGCGCATTGGCCTGTCGATGAAGGCCGAAGTGAGCCTGCGCGACCAGAAGGGTGAAGTGCTGCCGACCGCTGCCGCCAAGGGCACCGTGTTCGACACCGATGTGTATGCCAAGCAGTTGCACGATGCCGACGAGGTGATCCACACGATCATCCAGGGCAACCTGCCGCAGCAGGCCAAGGCGAGCTGAGGTCGGCCATGTCCGCACAAGCTCCAGCCGCGCCCGGAACGCCGGGCGCACCGGCGGCGCCGGGTGCGGCCGCCGGATTCCTGCCGCCCAGCGTGGCCCTGTGCACCGTGGGCCTGGCGATGGCCTCGTTCATGCAGGTGCTCGACACCACCATCGCCAACGTTTCGCTGCCCACCATCGCCGGTAACCTGGGCGCCAGTTCGCAGCAGGCCACCTGGGTCATCACCTCGTTCGCGGTCAGCACGGCCATCGCGCTGCCGCTGACCGGTTGGCTCAGCCGCCGCTTTGGTGAGCGCAAGCTGTTCATCTGGGCCACGCTGGCCTTCGTCATCACCTCGCTGCTGTGTGGCCTGGCGCAGAGCATGGGCATGCTGGTGGTATCGCGTGCCCTGCAGGGTTTCGTGGCCGGCCCGATGTACCCGATCACCCAGTCGCTGCTGGTGTCGATCTATCCACGCGAGAAACGTGGGCAGGCGCTCGCCCTGCTGGCGATGATCACCGTGGTGGCGCCGATCTGCGGCCCGATCCTGGGCGGCTGGATCACCGACAACTACAGTTGGGAATGGATCTTCCTGATCAACGTTCCGCTGGGCATCTTCGCCGCGCTGGTGGTGGGCAATCAGTTGAAGGGCCGCCCGGAGCATATTGAAAAGCCGAAGATGGACTACGTCGGCCTGGTCACCCTGGTGATCGGTGTGGGCGCGCTGCAGCTGGTGCTGGATCTGGGCAACGACGAAGACTGGTTCGCGTCGACCAAGATCGTGGTGCTGGCCTGCGTGGCGGTGGTGGCGCTGGCGGTGTTCCTGATCTGGGAACTGACCGACAAGGACCCGATCGTCGACCTGAAGCTGTTCCGCCACCGCAACTTCCGCGCCGGTACGCTGGCGATGGTGGTGGCCTATGCGGCGTTCTTCAGCGTGTCGCTGCTGATCCCGCAATGGCTGCAGCGTGACATGGGCTACACCGCCATCTGGGCGGGCCTGGCCACGGCGCCGATCGGCATCCTGCCGGTGATCATGACCCCGTTCGTCGGCAAGTACGCCTCGCGCTTCGACATGCGGATGATCGCTTCGTTTGCGTTCGTGTTCCTGTCCTTCACCAGCTTCATGCGGTCCAACTTCAACCTGCAGGTGGACTACACGCATGTGGCTGGCGTGCAGCTGATCATGGGTATTGGCGTGGCGCTGTTCTTCATGCCGGTGCTGCAGATCCTGCTGTCGGACCTGGACGGTCGCGAGATCGCGGCGGGCTCTGGCCTGGCCACCTTCCTGCGTACCTTGGGTGGCAGCTTCGCCGCATCGTTGACCACGTGGTTGTGGGCGCGGCGTACCCAGGTGCACCACGCCGACCTGACCGAACACATCTCGGCCTACCAGCCGGGCATGCAGGACCAGGTGACCGCGATGGGGCAGGGCGACCTGCAGCATGGCGCCGCGGTGCTCAACAACATGATCAACCACCAGGCCTCGCAGATGGCGTTCAACGACATCTTCTACCTGCTGGGCTGGACGTTCCTGGCGATCATCGCGTTCCTGTGGCTGGCCAAGCCGCCGTTTGGCGCCGGTGCCGGTGCCGCGTCGGCGGGCGGGCATTGATCGTGCGATTCGTAACATGAAAGAACCCGCCGCATGGCGGGTTTTTTCTTGGCGTTCTCTTGGGCGTGGCGTAGCGCACGGGCCGGGCACGTGCGTGCGGGACTCGCCGCACATCGGCCATCAGCCATGAGCGCTGTTCAGGTGCCCACATTCGACAGGCCGCACCGACGTTCCATCCAATGGACAGCTCGCAGCAGCTCCTGCTGAGGCAGCGATCGAAATGCATGCAGAACGCGCATCTCCAGTGGATCGTGGATCATCTCGACCTCGGCCGGAGGCGCTGCGTCCGGCTCCACCATTCCAGGGGCTCCACGCCCAGTGGCCAGCCATTCGAATGACACGCCGGTAACCACTGCAAGACGCAGTATGCGGTCCGTTGCAGGTCGCCCTCGTGCAGTGCCTTCCCAGTTCGCGATCGCGGTTCGTGTCACGCACAGTCGCTGCGCCAGCGCCTGCTGCGTCATTCCCGCGCTGAGGCGGGCTATCCGCACCCTCCTTGAAAAATGCATGACCTACCTTCCATCCATGAAAAGCGAGGTGAACAGAAATATCGCTCCGCTGCAGCTTAGTCAAGACGGCAGGCGGAAGAGTGCCTCAGCCAGCTCACCGAGACGAGAATCCGCGATCAGTTCAAACAATCCGCCCGCCCGCCTTGGCGTCCGCTGGGTGAGCAACTCTGACCATCTGTGTCTCGCACTACGCACATGCTGACGCAAGCTACTGATAGTCAATGGATTGAGCCTATTGAAGGGCAGCCAATGCCCATGCGCTCGATCTGAAATCGTATTGACACACGTTAAGCCGTGCTTCAAAAAGCAGCTGGGCACAGTCTGAATTCCATCACTGGCCAAAGGCTGTTTGTAGTGATGGTCGCGCCTTCAAGCGCGCATTGAGCGCAGGAGCAGACAATGCGTGGCCGCATGCAGGCTGGGGTGCGAAGAATTCGCTTGAATCAGCACATTGATTCAACGATTGGCTGCCGGAGCCGTTCCGGATTGAACCATGGACAGAGATACATTCAATGATGAATTTCCTGGAAGACAGTACTGCCATTTCCTTCACCGACGCAGAAGCAATGGAAGCCGACATCGCCGCGCCGAGCCAGGCCGTCATCGTAGGCGAGAACCTCATCTTCATCACCCGGGACCCGGAGTAAGAAGGCAAGGTCGCAAGACCTTCTTTCCGTCTCTTCATTCAAATCACAAGGAAGAACCATGATCAATTTCAACTACGAATCCGATGCGCTGGCCGCCGTGGAGATCGAGGACATCGATGACGCCACCCCGAGCGTCACCATCATCACCAACTCGAACTTCACGTTCATCGTGCACGACCCCGATTAATACCCCTGCCGAGTGGGGGCGCCGCCCCCGCTCGGCATCCGCAACACGCTGAACAGGGATGTGAAGTGAACTGCATCATCGTAGAGCAGGTAGAGCCGACCCGGCTGGCGCGTACACTTGACTGGCATCTGAAGCACATAGAGAACTATCAGCCGTACTTTCCCGCGCACCACTACCGCGAGGACAAGGACACGCTGGCGTGGCGTTCCAAGCCACTCTGTGAACTGATATACCTCGTTCTGATCCTGCACCGGCTGGGGCTCGCGTCACCTGAATTCATCGCGTTGGAGCAGCGTACGCTGCGGGCGGCGCGTGAGTTCGAGTGGGAGGCGCTGATGGCAGAAGACCCGTCCTCATCGGTCTGCGTTGCCATGGCCATGGATCTACTTGACCTGCACGCGGTGCCGATACCCGGTCTCCGCGCGCAGTTCCTGCGCGCGCGCGCCAGCGGATATTTCCATTCCGTTCTGCGCATTCCCTTTCGCGACATGGACTATCACTACATGATGTCCAAGGTCGTGTCGGATGGCGATCGTGGTGCGCTCGATGCAGGTTTTGCGCTGACCGCGTTCGGTCTGGGAAAGAACCCATGCAGCTATACGGTCAATGACATCTACTCGCTGACACATGCGCTTTTCTACCTTACCGACATGGGCGCGATCGAGCTGGACCCGCTCACGTCAGGCGTAGCCGATGGGCGTCTGCGGCGGACCTTGATGGTCCTGGTCGCCATGCTGCTGCGCGGTGACAACAATGATGTACTGGGTGAGCTTCTGATCTGTGTTCGAATCTGCCGCCTTTCACTCAACGGCTTCGAGCAGCGGCTGTGTACTGCGGCAATGGCGAAGATCCTGGCGGGGATGGCGCCGGACGGGTGTGTTCCGTCTTCCACCCGATCGATCGAGCGCGCCGCCTGTGGTAGCGCCAAGTTCCTTGAGGTCTATCACACCACTTTGGTGGCCTCCATTCTGCTTGGTTTGCGCGGGGAGTAAGGATGGGCATCCTGTCATTGGTCGACCTCTGCGAACTGCAGTCGCGTGAGCTGCTTGACGACCTGGGGGAGCATCACTGTGAATCCGTCTTGGCCAGCGTCGGCGTGGTTGCTCAGTATCTCATTCTGGCTGGGCGATCAGATGCGCTGGTACGGCTGCGCGAGTTGTTCGCCGCGCGCGTACTGATACTGTTGCGTAATGGGCGGCTGCATGACTACGCATCAGCCAAGCGCGATCATTCATCGTCACTCTCGGCGATGGTGCGGCTGGCTGCATCCCGGCCGGATTTCAGCCTGCTGGATCGTCGTGCCGTGGACGCCATCTTCCACGGCTGTCTTGCGCGATGTGAAATGAGCCCGCTGGCGCGGCTGTCATTGGACGCGAACCTGGCATCGCCACTGGGGCTGGACGAGCCACCTGATCCATGGAGCAAGCGCGCGGTGGCCAGCACTGTTCTGGACAGCCGTCTGTTGCACGGCTACTACGGTGAGGGCGACATCCTGACGCTGGTCAGGCTCGACGCGTTGGTTCAGGAGCGGGTGGTTGATGCCGGCTGCTTCCCGGTGCGGTGGGGATCTGTGATGTTGTACGAGGCCCTGCGGGAAGGGGCTGTCGCATGGGTGGCTACGTTGCGATCGCTGGCCGGAATGCTGGGCGCGCCGCCAGCATTGCGCGCGGCAGCGTACGCTGCCGTTGTGGCCTGCGTGAATCATTCGGCAAGGACCGGTGAGCTGGTCCCCCTTCAGCAGGCGCGCCCGCAGGATGAAGAGTTTGCCGCAATGGCACAGCTTGGTCTTCGTCTACAGGCAAGCATTGCCTGCATCAGGTGCATGGAATCGGAGCAACGGGTATGAATCAGGTTCAGGATTTCGCTCTTTCGGATGAAGAAGCCACTGTGCGCTATCTGCTCAAGCACGCGTCCGCAGTTTCGCGGGATACGCGGCTTGTCGCATCGTCCTTCTCGGCTACGCTTGGGCTTCTCTATCTCGAACGAAGGGCGCTTGCGACTGGGGGCGGAGCGGGCGCGCTCTCCAGTGCTGCGCTGGCAGCGCTCGATCACTATCTGTGCACGGACCAGGGCGCGATCCTGGATGCGCTGGACCCGGCGATGGTCCTGCGTGTAGCCGCTGCGCTTCCCGTGCGGTCACATTGGGCGGGCATTGCGCGCGCGCGCGGCGAAATTGCGGCGCAGTTCGCGCGAGTGCCCGGGCCGCACTCGGGGCGCGCGCGGTATATCGAGTCGCTGCTGTCAGCGCCTCGCGTCGAGGTGTCAGCGCAGCTACCCCTGTCTCCGGATACGGTTGAGGTTCTGCAATGGGCCCCTCCTCAGCTTGTTGCCTATGCGTACGAGCTGATGGCCCAACCGCATCGGCTTGATCCGGACCTTGCCAACTGCCTGGCGTTGATTGCCCTGTCTGATCTGCGGAAGTATCGATTCGATACCGCCTGCACACTGCTGTGTGCGCTTCTTCACTGCGGTTGCCGCTCCGACTATTTGGATATCGGCATGGAGTTCATCCGGCTACAGCGGCGGTCCAATGGCAGCTACGGCCATGTGAACATGCTGAACAAGAAGAACATCATCCCGGATGATCTGGATCTCCAGTTCCACCTCCCATTCACGGTGCACGCACTCGCCGTCCAGGATGCGGGCCTGCGACCGCTGCCCCTGCGGGGTGCTGCATGAACGCGCATCTCGCGCTGGTGCGACTGGCCAGCCAACAATGGCGGTTGTACGCCCTGTCGATCCTGCTGATTCTGTTGGCGAGCGCACTGATCCTGGTAGCACCAAAGCTTCTCGGCGACGTGGCAGCGCGCATCGACACTTCCAATGTCGGAGCTTCCATCGATGCGGTCTGGCCATCTATCGCCATGTTGGGTGTACTGTTGGTAGTACAAGGTGTAGTGGCATCCATCTTCACCTATACCTCGATGGTAGCTTCTGAACGGATCGCCTTTTCGCTACGCCGCCGCTTCTTCGAGGCTCTGATGCGGCGCCCGATTGATTCGTTGAGTTCGCACGAACGAAGCGTGTCGCGCCTGATTTCAGACGTGTCGGTGATCCAGGCAGGGCTATCCACCAACCTGACCGTGTCACTGCGGAACAGCCTGCTTTTTGCAGGTGCTCTATGTGCGATAGCGGTGATTGACATCACCATGGCGCTGGTCTGCGTGGCGTGCATGGGCATCAATGCCTGGATCATGTGGGCGCTTTATGGGCGGGTGACCGCAGGTGGGCTGCAGATTCAGGAGTTGCGTTCGCGCTACACCGCGGTTTTCACCGAGGCGTCCTCGGGGTTGTTTGCCATTCAGGCCTTTGCGGCGCAGGACTTCTTCCTTGGCCGTTTCACTGCATCGCTGGCGGTGGCCAATCGGGCGGTTGGTCGAAACCTGCGTCTGATGGCGTTGGCGACACCTGTGGCGCAGGTGGCGTTTACGCTGTCGTTGGGTGTGATTGTCTGGCTGGGCGCGCGCAAGGTCGTTGCAGGCTCAATCAGCAGTGCCAGTCTGATCTCACTTCTTGCCTTCATGTACATCGCCATCACGGCAGCCGGTCGTCTCAACGGGAATGCGGGAAAGCTGAGGCGGGCTGCAGCGGTCCTCAAAGCCAATCCGTTGCTGTCGGACACAAGCATCGCCCCGGCAATTGGTGCAGACGCCCGAAATGATGTGGTGGAGGGTGCGATCAACGTGGTCGGGGTCGGTTTCCAGTTCCCTGGAAGTGCGATCCCGGTGTTGCGGAACCTCTCGTTTTCAGTTGCTCCGGGCTCTTTTACCGCGATCATCGGCAAGAGTGGAGTGGGCAAGAGCACGCTGGCTTCGTTGCTGGCCGGGGTTACCCAGCCGACGATGGGGGTCGTGTCTGTCGGTGCGCGCCCCGGTGCCGGCGGGATGGTGATCGTGCCGCAGCATCCTTGCGTCATTGCCGGAACCATCGCTGACAACATACGCTTCGGGCAGCTGGATCTCACAGATGACGAGGTGCGGGATGCAGCAGCGCGAGCGCACCTGAGTGAGTTCATCGCACCCGCAAACACCCTTGAGTACGAAGTTTCGGAAGGCGCACGGAACCTGTCACGTGGCCAGCAGCAGCGGATCGCGCTTGCCAGGGCCTTGGCGCGCAACCCGTCGGTATTGTTGCTGGACGAGGCAACGGCTTCGCTTGATGCCGAGTCGGAGTCTGGTGTACTGGCATTGCTGGAAGCGATGAAGGGACGGGTCACCATCGTGGCGGTCACCCACTCCGAGGCGATGGCCAGATGTGCCGATCAAGTGGTGGTCATCGAGTTGGGGGCTGCCCGCGTGGAACGATCCCGGGGCCTGTCGCCGACGTTCGATGTCGAGGCAGTTGCGTGATGAAGGGCGAACTCATTTTCGAGGAGATGGCGTTTGACGCCGGTGGTCGTGTGGTCCGCACCGGTACCCTGGCCTTGGGTGCCGGACTCTATCTGCTGGAAGGGGCCAACGGTGCAGGCAAATCGACGCTGTTTGACTGCATGTTCGGTTTGCGCCGCTCTATGTCCGGGGCTGTGTCACTTGATGGCATCAACTCCATTTCCAAACGACGCCAGTTTCTATCGATGGCATCCTATATGCCCCAGAGTTTTCCCTGCTATGGGCACATGACGGGTTCCGAGCTGCTGGTGCATTTCCTGCGGTTGCGCGGCATCGACCGACACGACGCGGAGCAGAGTGCGCAGTTCTGGCTGGCCCGGGTTGGACTGATGGGGGACGCCTACCGCCGCTGCGAGCAGTACAGTGTGGGTATGCTGCAACGGCTTGGGTTCGCGTATGCGTTGCAGGCGCCAACGCGTGCCTGCATCCTGGATGAGCCGACCGCGGGTGTGGATGCCGTCTCACGTCAGACCATGTACTCGATTCTCGTTGCAGAGGCCGCTGAGCGCATCATTGTCTTCACCGATCATGACTTCCCTTCCAGTTGCGCCGCCAGGCTCTCGGCACGGTTGCGTCTGGAAGGCGATCGGCTTGTGATTCAGGGGATATGAGCGCTATGGCGTTGCGATCTCAATGGGTCTCGCTTTGGGTATGGAGTTGCGGCACGTTCCGTGCGCGTTACAGGGACCATCGCAGTCTACTGAGTGCGGGCCTCGTTCTGGTGTTCTGTGCGGCACTGGTGCCCGGCCACGGGGCGGGATATTCGCTGCTGCTCGTCGGCAATCAAGCGGTAGTCATGACAGCCGACACCGCGATGGTGCTGGCCACCGTGCTGTGGGGCGTGTTCCTGTTTCCGTTCCTGATATTCATGATCGGCGGAGCCCCCGCGATCGAGCGTGCCCAAGGTGCGTACCGGGTTCTTTACTGTGCCCCCCTCAGGCCGGTACTGGGTGTGGCGGGCAATCTGCTTGGAGGCACTGGCATTGCGGTGTGCTTCTTGCTCCTGTCGTGCCTGTGCATGGGAGTGTTGGCGTACTTCAAGTACGACCAGTTTCCCGCTTGGCCGGTAGTGGGCATGTCGCTGCTGCTCGGCGCCGTGGTTGTGTCGGTGGCGCTGGTGGTGGTGATCGTGCTGGACGCGCTGGTGCCGATGAATTCGCTGGGGCGGGTGCTGGTTGTGATCTGCGCGTGGTTGCTTCTCCTGCAGCTTACGATGCTGCACATTTTCGACGCCTTCGGCATCGGATTGATCAACGGTGCCGTGTCCGCGACGGGGCCGATGACATTGGGGTTCACCACGCGGCTTGGCGTTGGCACGTTGCAATGGCATCAGCTCTCAGGCATCTCGGACTTGGCCTGTGCCCGGCTCAGCATGCTTGGCGCAATGCTGGGTCTTGCCGGAGCACTGTTCCTGTCGTGTTGGCGGTGGATGCGGGTGCAGGTGCAGGCAAGGGGGCGCCCGCGCCGGTATGTGCATGCACGCCATCAGACCGTCGCACCCGAACAGCCGGTGGCGCCGGTGCTGGCAGCTGGGAACGTTCGTCTGTGGCGGGTTGTCTGGCAGTTTGCCCATTGGTACCGGCGCCGGTCGTCCTGGGGTTGGCTGTTGGCGGCGGCTGCGCTGTTGAGCTGCGTGGACAGCGCAGGTACACCCATGGCCGTTCTGCTCGCCTTGGCATCGGTGCTGGCAGGCGCTGCCAAGGATGGAGGGCGTGAGATCCGTGCCTTGGATGCGCTGGATGCCTGTCAGCCCGCATTGTATGGCTTGCGCGGTCTGTTCGTTCCCGCGCTCGGACTGATGTTGCCCGCCGCGGTGGCGGTGCTTCCGGTCATTCAGGCAGGTGCATTGCGCTTGCTTACCGTGGAGGCGGGTCTGCTCTGTGTTGCCTTGTGCCTGGTCCTGTGCGGGCGCCGGGCGCAAAGGCCAGCGCTGGGCTTCGCGAGTTGCCTGCTTGCGGTCTACGCCGTCGTCGCCGAGGCCATTTCTCCTGCGCTGGACTTCATCGGGTTCCGAGGCGCAGGGCTGCCTTCACTGGCGACCGCTCTCGGGCTGTCAGTGGGGCTCTGCGCGATAGAACTGATCCGACTGCGGATGCAGCAGCAAGGCGCTTGCCGGCGCTGACGGCAACGTCGGCATCCTCAAGCTGCTGAAACGAAAAAACCCGCTTTCGCGGGTTTGATCATCTTGAGTCATGGTGCCCAGGAGAGGACTCGAACCTCCACGGTTTTACCCGCTAGTACCTGAAACTAGTGCGTCTACCAATTCCGCCACCTGGGCAACTCAGGAGAGAAATTGTGCGGTAAGCACGCCGATGTGTCAACACAATTTCACACTTATTTTTCAGTGCGAACGCCCAGGTGCTGCAGCAGGCTGCGCATCGGTGCCGACAATGCCTGCGCATCGGCAATGCACACGCAGAGACGGCGCTGCGCCCAGCCATCTTCCAGTGGAACGGCAACGGTGCCGGTGCTGCGCCGGTGCTGCCGGGCCAGCGTGCGCGGCATGATGCCCACGCCGATGCCGTGGCCGACCATCGTGCACAGGCCCTCGAAGGTTTTCATGCGGATGCGCACATCCAGCACGCGACCGGCGGCAGCGGCCAGTTCTTCGATGTAGGTCTGCAGGGCATTGCCGTCGGCCAGCGCGACGAAAGTTTCACCCAGCACATCGGCGAAGGGCACGCTGCGGCGCTGGGCGAAACGGTGGTGGCCCGGCAACAGCATCACCAGCGGATCTTCGGCCACCACATGGCGCTGCAGTCCCTCGGCCGGCACGGCGTCGCTGATGATGCCGGCCTCGGCCTGCCCGGCGCGCAGTGCGCGCACGACTTCGTTGCTGGTGCGCTCGTGCAGTTCCACCCGCAGCCGTGGCCGCTGGGCCAGCCACGGTGCCAGGCGCGAGGGCAGGTAGTTGGTCAGCGCAGCGGTGTTGGCATACAGGTGCAGGGTGCCGCGCGCGCCCTGTGCGAATGCCTGCAGCTCGCCGCGCAGCTGCGCCTGCTGCTGCAGGATCAGTCGCGCATGGTGGGCGAGGGCTGCACCGGCTTCGGTCAGGCTCACCCCGCGCGGGTGCCGGTCCAGCAGCGTGCTGCCGGCATCGGCTTCGATGGCGCGCAGGCGTTCGCTGGCCGATGCCAGCGCCAGGTTGGCCTGCGCCGCACCGGCGGTGATGCTGCCGGCGTCGGCGACGGCCAGGAACAGGCGCAGATCGGCAATGTCCAGTCGCATGGCAATGACCTCGGCAGGGCGGCTGCCTTCGGCTGGTCCGAAGGGTGGGGCCGCAAAGCCGCATTGTGCGCCGTTGCCGCGGCCGCTCCAATGGCGGCATGAACGAGACGATGTACTTCTATGGGTTGCTGGTGGTGGTGTTCGTGCTGGCCGGCGTGGTCAAGGGCGTGACCGGCATGGGGCTGCCGACGGTGGCGATGGGCTTGTTGGGCGGCGCGCTGTCGCCGGTGGCGGCCGCATCGATGCTGTTCATTCCCACCTTCGTGACCAATGCCTGGCAGTTGTTGTCCGGCCCATCGCTGGGCCATACCGTGCGGCGGCTGTGGCCGATGATGCTGGCGGTGGTGGTGATGACGCTGGGCTCGGCGGCGCTGCTGGTGCGGGTGGACCGCGATCTTTCGCGCATGGCGCTGGGCGTGGCGCTGGTGGTCTATGCGCTGTACGCCCTGGTCGCGCCGGTGTTCCATGTGCCGCAGCGGCGCGAGCGCTGGCTGGGGCCGCTGGTCGGGGCGATTTCCGGCGTGGTGACCGGTGCCACCGGCGTATTCGTGATGCCGGCGGTGCCTTACCTGCAGTCGCTGGGCCTGCAGCGCGACGAGCTGGTGCAGGCGCTGGGCCTGGCGTTCACCGTATCGACGATTTCGCTGACCACGGGCCTGGTGCTGCATGGCGCCTTTGGCGTACAGCAGCTGGGCATGAGTGCGTTGGCGGTGCTGCCGGCGCTGGCGGGCATGTGGCTGGGGCAGGTGATCCGGCAGCGCATCAGCGCACGGGTGTTCCGCGCGTGCTTCCTGGGGTTCCTGTTGCTGCTGGGGCTGGAGCTGGTGCTGCGGCCGTTGTTCTGACGGTCCGTTTTTGTAGAGTCGAGCCATGCTCGACTGCCCTACATGGAATCAGTCGAGCATGGCTCGACTCTACAGGTCGGTGCAGTCGAGCAAGCTCGACTCTACGGGTCGGCGTGGCCCGGATCGCGGACATGAAAAAACCCGCTTTCGCGGGTCTTTTTCATTCTCGACGTGGTGCCCAGGAGAGGACTCGAACCTCCACGGTTTTACCCGCTAGTACCTGAAACTAGTGCGTCTACCAATTCCGCCACCTGGGCGTCGAGGAGCGAGATTATGGGGTGTTGTTACGGGGGTGTCAACACCTTTTGCAGCGCCGGGGTCGGATCCCGTTTCGCTTGCGAAGCGGGCTCTGACCCTGGGGCCAGATGTCGGGGTCGGATCCCTTTCCTTTGGAAAGGGATCCGACCCCATTGCCGGATCGCAGGCAAAAAAAAATCCCCGCCGAAGCGAGGAGTTTTTTCGTTGGTGCCCAGGAGAGGACTCGAACCTCCACGGTTTTACCCGCTAGTACCTGAAACTAGTGCGTCTACCAATTCCGCCACCTGGGCGTTCCAGAGGCGCAATTGTGAAGATGAATCGGCAGGCTGTCAACGCTTTCGCGCAAAAATTTCACGGCCGCCTGCAAAGGTGGCCGCTGACCCGCTGTGCACGCCTGCAACGGCTACCATGTAGGGCGATGACTACCAAAAAACCAAGCAAGGGCGGGAGCAAGTCCCGCAGCCAGGCCTCGACCAAGGGTGCCAAGGCGGGCGCAGCCCGCACCGCCAGGCCGGGCAAGCCGTTGCCGGGCTGGTTCCCGGAATTGAATGAAGGCGGTGCACCGCCGCGCGGCCGCAAGGGCCGCAGCGCCGATGCCGCCGCCCCGGGCCCGGCCCCAGGCCGCAAGCTGCCGCCGGCCGGCAAGGTGATCGACGATCCCTATGCGGCCCGCGAAGCAGAAAAATACGAACAACCCATTGCCAGCCGCGAGGCCATCCTGGCACTGCTGGAGCGTTGCGAAGGGCCGCAGACCGCCGAGGAACTGGGCGCACGCCTGGGTCTGACCGCCGCCGATCGTGCCGAGGCGCTGTCGCGCCGGCTGGGCGCGATGGTGCGCGATGGCCAGCTGGTGCAGAACCGCCGCGGTGGCTTCGCGCCGATCCAGACGCTGAACCTGGTCACCGGCGTGGTGATCGCCAACCCGGAAGGGTTCGGCTTCCTGCGCCCGGTCGAGGGTGGCGACGATCTGTTCCTGCCGCCCTATGAAATGCGCAAGGTCATGCACGGTGACAAGGTGCTGGCGCGGGTGACCGGCATCGACCACCGCGGCCGCCGCGAAGGCAGCATCGCCCGCGTGCTTGAGCGCGGCATGACCCGCCTGATCGGTCGCTTCAGCATTGAAATGGGCATCAACTACGTGGTGCCCGATGACAAGCGCATCCAGCGCAACGTGCAGGTGCCGCCGGACCAGACCGGTGGCGCGCGCGATGGCCAACTGGTGGTCTGCGAACTGACCCAGGCACCGGACAGCCGCCGCCCGCCGATCGGCCGCATCATTGCCGTGCTGGGCGACAAGCTGACCGCCTCGCTGGTGGTGGAAACGGCCATCCACGGCCATGAACTGCCGTTCGAGTTCCCGCAGGAAGTGCTGGACGAAGCCGCCTCGGTGCCGCTGGTGGTCGAGCCGGCGATGATCGGCAACCGCGTCGATCTGCGCAGCACGCCGCTGGTCACCATCGACGGCGAGGACGCCAAGGACTTCGACGACGCGGTGTACTGCGAACCGAATGCCGACGGATTCCGCCTGGTGGTGGCCATCGCCGATGTGTCCAACTACGTGCGCCCCGGCACGCCGCTGGACGAGGAAGCGCAGAAGCGCGCCACCTCGGTGTATTTCCCGGGCTTCGTGGTGCCGATGCTGCCGGAGACGTTGTCCAACGGCATCTGCTCGCTGATGCCCAAGGTCGACCGCATGTGCTTCGTCTGCGACATGCAGATCGACCGTGACGGCGTGGTCAGCCACTCGCGCTTCTACGAAGCAGTGATGAACTCGCACGCGCGCCTGACCTACACCCAGGTGTGGAAGGCGGTGGGCGAGGATGATGCCGATACCAAGGCCTGGATGGGCGAACTGCTGCCGCACGTGCAGCGCCTGCACCAGCTGTACAAGGTGCTGGCCAAGGCGCGTGCCAAGCGCGGTGCCATCGAGTTCGAAAGCAGCGAAGTGCGCTTCGTGCTGGACAATCGCGGCGAAGTGACCCAGGCCGGCATGCTGGTGCGCAACGATGCGCACAAGCTGATCGAAGAATGCATGATCGCCGCCAATGTGGAGGCGGCCAAATACCTGTTGTCGCGCCACGTGCCGGCGCCGTACCGCATCCACGAAAAGCCGCCGGAAACCAAGTACGCCGACCTGCTGGAATTCCTCAAGGAGTTCAAGCTGAGCCTGCCGCCGTGGTCGAAGGTGCGCCCAGGCGACTACACCAAGCTGCTGAAGAAGATCCGCGACCGTCCCGATGCCACGCTGCTGGAATCGGTGCTGTTGCGCAGCCAGAGCCTGGCCATCTACAGCCCGGACAACCACGGTCACTTCGGCCTGGCGCTGGAGGCGTACGCGCACTTCACCTCGCCGATCCGCCGCTACCCCGATCTGCTGGTACACCGTGCGATCAAGCACGCGCTGTCCGGCAAGCCGCTGGACACCTTCACCTACAACGCCCGCGAGATGGCTGCGCTGGCCCTGCAGTGCTCCGAACGCGAGCGCCGTGCCGACGAAGCCGAGCGCGAAGTGGACGAGCGTTACCGCGCGGCGTGGATGGAAAAGCACGTGGGCGGCCAGTTCGACGGTGTGATCAGCGGCGTGACCAGCTTCGGCCTGTTCGTGGAACTGGACGATTCCAAGGTGCAGGGCCTGGTCCACGTGACCCAGCTGCCGCAGGACTATTACAAGTTCGATGCGACCCGGAAAACGCTGAGCGGCGAGCGCCGTGGTGCCAGCTACCGGCTGGGTGACCGCGTGCGCATCCTGGTGCTGAAGGCCAGCATGGAAGAGCGCAAGATCGACTTCCGCCTGGTCGAGCACAAGGGCGAGGACGAAGGTGACGGCCTGCCGCCGTTGCCCGAGCGTGGCAAGCCGGCCAAGCGCAAGAAAGAGAAATATTGAAGGCAAGGTGTGCCGACCAACGGTCGGCACCCACCCCGCCCGGTAGGTGCCAACCTTGGTTGGCACATCCCTCACCCGGTAGGTGCCAACCTTGGTTGGCACATCCCTCACCCGGTAGGTGCCAACCTTGGTTGGCACGACGTTTCCGAGGAACCCACCATGCAGGGCCATCCCGAATACAGCGGCGGCTGCCAATGCGGCGCGATCCGCTTCCAGGTGCGCGGCCAACTGACCGACAGCTCGATCTGCCATTGCCGCATGTGCCAGAAAGCCTTCGGTGCCTACTACGCGCCGCTGGTCTCGGTACGCGGCGCACAGTTCGCCTGGACCCGCGGACAGCCGCGCCATTTCCAGTCCTCCAACGTGGTGCAGCGCGGGTTCTGCGCCGACTGCGGCACGCCGCTCACCTACGAAGCGCCCGATGGCATGGCGGTGGCGGCCGGGGCGTTCGACCAGCCCGAGCGGTTGCCACCGACCATCCAGTACGGGGCCGAGCGCAAGCTGCCCTTCGTGGATGATCTGGCCCGGTTGCCGGCGCGGCGCACCGAGGAGGACGTGGCCGCGCTGGAGTTCCTGGCCACGATCGTGTCCCACCAGCACCCCGACCACGATACCCCGCACTGGCCCGCGCGCAGCCGTTCAGCCGAAGGATGAACGGCGGGTAACGCCGGGCCATGCCCGGCGGGCACGCAGCGCGGCCGCCGCCGATGCTCTACCATAGCCACCCCCTTTCCCGTCCCCGCCCGCATGAGCAAGAACAGCCAGTGGATTGTCGGCGTCAACGCCGTCGCCTCCTCCATCGAGAACGACGCCGACAACGTCCGCGAAGTGCTGGTCGAGGCCGGTGCGAAGAACCCGCGCCTGACCGAAATCGAAGAGAACGCCCGCCGCAAGGGCATCGACGTGCGCAAGGTCAACAGCCAGGCGCTGGATGGCGTGGGCGGTTCGGTGCGCCACCAGGGCGTGGCCGCGCGCTACGCCGCTGCCCGCACCTACAGTGAGAACGAGCTGGAAGGCCTGGTGACCGCTGCCGAGGGCAAGGCCCTGCTGCTGGTGCTGGACGAGGTGCAGGACCCGCACAACCTGGGCGCCTGCCTGCGCTCGGCTGCAGCGTCCGGTGCCACGGCGGTCATCATTCCCAAGGACAAGTCGGCCACGGTGAACGCCACCGTGCGCAAGACCTCGGCCGGCGCCGCCGACCGCATTCCGGTGGTGGCGGTGACCAACCTGTCGCGCTGCCTGAAGGACCTGCAGAAGCAGGGCGTGTGGATCTACGGCCTGGCCGGCGAAGCCACCGCTTCGCTGTACGACCTGGACCTGAAGGGCAACATCGCGCTGGTGCTGGGCGGTGAGGCCGACGGCCTGCGCCGCCTGACCCGCGAGAACTGCGATGGCCTGGTGAAGATTCCGATGCCGGGCGAGATCGAGAGCCTGAACGTGTCGGTGGCCGCCGGCGTCAGCCTGTTCGAGGCCGTGCGCCAGCGCGGTTGAGCGCGGGGTCTGATCCCTTTTCCCTGGACAAGGGCTCTGACCCGTTCTCATGTGCTGTGTCGACCAAGGTCGACACCTACCGGGTAGTCGCCAACCGTGGTTGGCGCTCTCGCGGCCTCACCCCGCGCTGCCGCCCAGTGCCTTGAACAGGGTGACATCGTTGTTCAACTGGCTCTGCCGCACGCGCGCCAGCGACAGTTCGGCATCGCGCCGGCTCTGCTGCGCTTCCAGCCAGGTGCGCAGATCGGTGGCACCCACCCGGTAGCGCACTTCCTGCGCGCGTTCCACTTCCACCGCCTGGTCGTACGAGGCCTGCGAGGCTTCGACCTGGCGTGCCAGCTGTTCGCGTGCCGACAGCGCGTTGTCCACTTCAGACAGTGCCGTGTACAGCGTCTTGCGGAAGTTGGTGGCGTCGATCTGGTAGGCGGTGCCGGCAATGTCGGTATCCAGCTGCGCCCGCTGCAGGTTCAGGAACGGCAGCGACAGGCCCGCGCCCAGCGTGGCCACCGGGTTGCGCAGCACATCACCCAGTGACGTGGCGCTGGAACCCACGCTGCCGGTCAAGCTGAGCGCGGGGTAGTACTGGGTGGCCGTGACCTTGATGGTCTTCAGGCTGTTGCGCAGGCGCAGCTCGGCCGCGCGCAGGTCGGGGCGACGGCCCAGCAGATCGGCCGGCAGGCCCTCGGCAATGGCCGGGCTGCGTGCATCGTCCAGGTTCTGCGGTTCGTCCTGCTGCGGCCACGGCGTGCCATCCAGCAGCACGGTCAGCGCATTGCGTACTTCCACCCGCTGCTGTTCCAGCGCGCTCTGCGCCGAGCGCTGCGACTGCAGGTTCTGCTCTGCCTGGCGCACTTCCAGCCGCGATACCGCACCGGCGTCGAAGCGCGCCTGCACCAGGTCGCGGGTGCGCTGCAGGCGCTCCAGGTTGGCCTGGCCGCTGCCGATGGACTGGTTCAGATAGGCCAGGGTCCAGTACTGGGTGATGGTGTCGCCGATCACCAGCAGTGCGGTGTTCTGCCGGTCTTCCTCGCTGGCCTGGGCTTCCCAGCGGGCGATGTCGCGCTGGGTGCGCAGGCGTCCCCACAGGTCGATTTCCCAGCCCAGCGACACGCCGGTGGAATAGCTGCGGCTCCAGTCGTCGGCCTGGTCGGTGGCGCGGCTGCCGCTGCCACTTACGCCCGACGAGGACGGCTGCGGCCACAGCGCATTGCTGGCCAGCCCGGCCTGCAGGCGCGCGCGCTGCACGGCCAGCCCGGCGGCGCCCAGGTCACTGTTGGCCTGCAGTGCGCGTGCCACCAGCCGGTCCAGGCGTTCATCGCCGAACCCCTGCCACCAGGTGTCCTGGCGGATATCGCGGCTGGGCGTATCCAGGCTGCTGCGCGGGTCGTCGGCGGGTGCGTTGAGGGTGGCATCGCCGCGGCCCCAAGTGGCAGCCACTTCGGGATCCTGGGTGGGGTAGCGGCCCACCGATGCGCAGCCGGACAGGGCCAGCAGCACGGCGCCAGCCAGCAGCAGGCGGGTGGGGGCAGGGAAGGGCAGTCGGGTCATCATCATCTTCATTCGCGGGCCAGTGCCTCCACCGGGTCGAGCTGGGCGGCACTGCGTGCCGGCAGGAATCCAAAGGCCACGCCGATCAGGGTGGAGCAGGCGAACGCGGCCACGATCGATGCGGTGGAGAACAGCACCTGGAAATCACTGGAGAAGCGTCCGATCAGCGCACCCAGCAACAGTGCCAGGCCCACGCCGAGCAGGCCGCCGAGCAGGCAGACCAGTACCGCTTCGATCAGGAACTGCTGGCGGATGTCGCTCTGCCGCGCGCCCACGGCCATGCGCACGCCGATCTCGCGGGTGCGCTCGGTCACCGACACCAGCATGATGTTCATCACCCCGATGCCGCCCACCAGCAGCGCGATGGCGGCGATGGCGCCGATCAGCAGGGTCATGGTGCGGGTGGTCTGCTCGATGGTCTCGCGGATTTCCGCGCTGTTGCTCAGGAAGAAATCCTCGGTGCCATGGCGCAGCGTCAGCAGGCGGGTGATGGCCTCCTGCGCGGCATCCATCGGCGTTTCGTCATTCACCCGCACGGTGATGCTGGACACGTGGCTCTGCCCCAGCATGCGCGACATCACCGTGGTGTAGGGCACGAACACGCCCAGGCTGGTGCTGCCGCCAAAGCCGAAACTCTGCTTCTTGGCCACGCCCACCACGCGAACCGGCACGTTGCCGAGCAGGATCACCTGGCCGACCGGGTCGCTGTCGGGGAAGAACTGGGTCTTGGTGTTCTCGTCGATCACCGCTTCCTGCGCCAGGCCCTTCACCGCATCGGTGTCGAAGAAGCTGCCGCTGAGCAGGGTGATGCCCTTCACCCGGAAGTACTGGTCGCCCACGCCACTGATCTGCGCGGTGGCCGACTGGTTGCGGTAGCGCGCGGTAACCGAGGTCGACACGCTGGGCGTGGCGCTGTCCACGTAGCTCTGGGTGGCCAGTGCGTCGGCGTCGGTGGCCTTCAGGGTCTGCACCCGCGCCGAGCGCATGTCACCAAACCCGCGACCGGGGTAGACGTCGATGGTGTTGGTGCCCAGCGCGCTGATGTTCTGCAGGATCTGCTGCTGCGAACCGTTGCCCAGGGCCACCACCGAGACCACCGAGGCAATGCCGATGATGATGCCGAGCATGGTCAGGAAGGTGCGCAGGCGGTGCGCGTTCATGGCCAGCAGGGCCATGCGGAAGGCTTCGGTGAAGCGGTCGCGTGCGGCGCGCCAGTTGCTGCCGTGGGCCACACCGATGCTCGCTTCGCGCTGCGCCCGATGGCTGGGCGCCTTCGGGTTGGCGAGGTCGGCGATGATTTCACCGTCGCGGATCTCGATGATGCGCTGGGCGTGCTCGGCCACGCTCATGTCGTGGGTGACGATGATGATGGTGTGGCCTTCGGCGTGCAGCTCGCCGAGGATGGCCATCACTTCTTCGCCGGATTTCGTGTCCAGCGCGCCGGTCGGTTCGTCGGCCAGGATCACCTCGCCACCGTTCATCAGGGCGCGGGCGATCGACACGCGCTGCTGCTGGCCACCGGAAAGCTGGCCGGGCTTGTGGTGCATGCGGTCGCCCAGGCCCAGGCGCTGCAGCAGCTGTTCCGCACGGGCGTTGCGCACCGGGCCGGGGCTGCCGGCATAGACGGCCGGCACTTCCACGTTGCCGCGCGCGTCCAGGTCGCCCAGCAGGTGGTAGCGCTGGAAGATGAAGCCGAAATGTTCGCGGCGCAGTTCGGCCAGCGCGTCCGGTTCCATGTTGCCGGTCTCGCGGCCAGCCACCTGGTAGCTGCCGCGGGTGGGACGGTCCAGGCAGCCCAGGATGTTCATCAGGGTGGACTTGCCCGAGCCGGACTGGCCAACGATGGCCACCATTTCACCAGCATGGATATCCACGTTGACATCGCGCAGCACGGCGATCATATCGTCGCCGGCGGGAAACTCGCGTCGCAGATCGCGCAGGCGCAGCAGGGGGGCGCCGTGGCTCATCGGCGCGGCCCCATGCCACCGGGCGGGCCCATGCGCATGCCGCCGCTGCGGTTGCTGTTGCCGCTGCTGGCCGCCGCGGCGCTGGCTTCACCCACCACCACACGTTCGCCTTCTTCCAGCCCGGACAGGATCTGCGCGCTGGCGCCATTGCTGATGCCCACCTTCACCTTGCGCGGTTGCGGCTGGCCGTTTTCGCCCACCACGCGCACCATGCGCTGGCCATCGCGGGTCTTCGGGCCCAGCGCCACGGCCGGAACCAGCAGGGCGCCCTTGGCCTGGTTCAACAGCACCGAGACCTGCGCGGTCATGTCGATGCGCAAGGTGCCGTCGGGGTTTTCCACGTCGAACAGGGCGTTGTAGTACACCGCGCTGCTGGAACTGGAACTGGACGAACTGCTGGAACTGGACGAGCTTTCATTGGCGATGGATGACGGCGCCGGATTGATCTGCCGCAGCGTGGCGTGGTACTTGCGGTCCGGGTCGCCCAGGGTGGTGAAGTACACCGGCATGCCGGCCTTGATCTTCACCACATCGGCCTCGGACACTTCGGCGTTCACGGTCACCACGTCCAGCCGCGCCAGCATCACGATGGTCGGCGCGGTCTGGTTGGCGTTCACCGTGCGGCCTTCTTCGGCCACCACGGCCACCACGGTGCCATCCATCGGCGCGGTGATGCGGGTGTAGGCCAGGTTGGCGCGGGCGGTGCCCAGCTCGGTTTCGCGGCCCTTGATCTGCGCCTCGTAGGATTGCAGCTGCGCGCGGGCCGTCTTAAGCGTGGCTTCGGCGGCATCGTATTCCTGGCGCGAGGTGGCTTCGGCGGCCAGCATCTGCTTCTGCCGGGCGAAATCCAGCTCGGCCTGGCGCAGGGTGGCCTGCTGCACGGCGCGCTGGGCGATCACCTGGTCCAGTGATGCCTGGGCATTGAGCACCTGGTTCTGCTGGGTGGTGGCATCGATCTCGGCAATCAGGTCACCTTCCTTCACCGTGTCGCCCAGCTGCACCTTCAGCGATTTGATCTGGCCCGAGGCCTGGGCACCCACGCTGACCAGCTTGTAGGCATCGATCACCCCGGTGGCTTCCACGGTCTGTTCGATATCGCCACGGCTGACCGCGGTGGTGGCCAGGGCCGGTGCGGCTGGCTTGCGCAGCAGCCACCAGGCGGCCACGGCAGCGACCAGGACAAGCACGGCGATCAGCATCAGGCGACCTTTCCGGGTCGCGGGCAACAGGCGGGAGATCACGTCGGGGGCTTCACTCTGGGGGCCGCAGGGCGGCGTTGGCAGGCATTGTGAAGAGCCGACGAGGCCGCGCTCAATCCTCGGGGTGTGTCTGTATGTAACACTGTCGGGCAAAGTGCGTAACCACAGGTATCCGGCCCCGCCGTGGATACAGTGCTACGCAATGACCAGGATGCGGTTCAGCTCCCGACACGGGAAAATCGCCACATGGAGACCGAAACCCCGATGCATCGACTGCTGATCGTCGACGACGACAACGACATCCGCACCCTGCTGGCCGAGCAGCTGGGCAAGGCCGGCTATCTGGTCAGCACGGCCGCCGACGGCACCAGCATGCGCCAGCTGCTGGACCGCGAGCACGTGGACCTGATCGTGCTGGACCTGAACCTGCCGCGCGAAGACGGGCTGACCCTGTGCCGCGACCTGCGCGCACGGTCCAACACGCCGGTGATCATGTTGACCGCGCGTGCCGAGCCGATCGACCGCGTGCTCGGCTTGGAAATGGGCGCCGACGATTACCTGGCCAAGCCCTTCGAACCGCGCGAGCTGCTGGCGCGCATCCGCAACGTGCTGCGCCGGACCGAAGCATTGCCGGCCAACCTGGAGCCGCTGGCGGTGCGCCGCGCGCGTTTCTCGCGCTGGGTGTTCGATCTGGAGCACCGCCACCTGGTGGACCCCGATGGCCGGGTGGTGGTGCTGTCCGGCGCCGAATTCCGTCTGCTGCGTGTGTTCATCGCCCATGCCAACAAGGTGCTGTCGCGCGAGCAGCTGGTGGCGCTGAGCAGTGGCCGCAACTATGAAGCGCAGGACCGTGCGATCGACCTGCAGGTCAGCCGCCTGCGCAACAAGCTGGCCGATGATGGCGGCCCGGATGGCCTGATCAAGACCGTGCGCAACGAAGGCTACGTGCTGGCCTCGTCGGTGCAGATGGAATAACCCCGATGCAGCGCCTGCGCCACTTCCTGTCCTCGATGGTGGGACGGCTGTTCGTGATCCTGCTGGTGGGCATGGCCGTGGCCGCCATCGGTGCGACCATGCTGGCCTCTTCGAAGCGCCAGCAGGAATTCGAGCGGCAGAACCTGAACCGCGTGGCCGATCGCCTGCAGGGCTACGTGAACATGCTCGACGGCAACCCGGAGCTGCGTGAGCGGCTGCTGGAAACCGGCGGGCCCAGCGTGCGTTCGTTGCCGCCGGATGCGCGCCTGGGCCGGCAGGACACCGCGTTGATGCAGGTGCTGGATGACCGCGCCGGACCGGTGGCGCGCGCGCATGTGCATTTCACCTCGTTCCGTTCCTGCATTCCCCGCCTGCAGGAATTCCTGCCGCCGCCGCCGCCACCGAATGGCCATCGACGCCCGCCGCGCGAGCGCGATCCGTCCTTCATTCCGCCCAAGTGCCGGGCCGTGGATGTCACGCTGAGCGACGGCACCCTGCTGAAACTGGCGCTGGATTCGCCGGCGGTGGCGCACAACGGCATCCTGGCGGTCGATCCGTTGTTCCTGACCCTGCTGGTGCTGGCCATCGGCGTGCTGGCCTATATCGTGGCGCGCATGTCCAGCAAGCCGCTGCAGGAACTGGCGTCGGCGGCCGAAGAACTGGGCGACGATCTGCAGCGTGCACCGCTGCCGTTGCGCGGCCCGCGCGAGGTGCAGCGCGCCGCCGAGGCCTTCAACGCCATGCAGCAACGCCTGCAGCGGCACCTGGCCGAGCGCACGCAGATGCTGGCGGCGATCACCCACGACCTGCAGACGCCGCTGACCCGGCTGCGCCTGCGCCTGGAAAACGTGAGCGACGAAGCCCTGCGCGAACGCCTGATCGGTGACCTGGCCGCCATGCAGGCGCTGGTGCGCGAAGGCCTGGAACTGGCACGCAGCGCCGAGAGTTCCGAGCAGCGCGCCGCCCTGGACCTGGATTCGCTGCTGGAAAGCATTGTCGAGGATACCGCCGAGGGCGGTGCCGACGTGGCCTTCCAAGGCCGCAGCGGGGCGGTGCTGATGCTGCGCCCGCTGGCCATGCACCGGCTGTTCTCCAACCTGGTGGACAACGCGGTGATGTACGCGCAACGGGTGCGGGTACGGGTGGAGCGCGATCAGGAGGGCATCACCGTGGTGGTGGCCGACGATGGCCCCGGCCTGGCCGACGACCAGCTGGAAGCGGTGTTCGACCCGTTCGTGCGGGTGGAGACGTCGCGTTCGCGCGAGACCGGCGGCGCCGGGCTGGGCCTGACCATCGCCCGGGCCCTGGCCGAAAAGGATGGCGGCCGGCTGTGGCTGCGCAACCGGCCGGCCGGCGGCCTGGAGGCCGTGGTGCACTGGCCGGCCAGCACCCAGGCGCGCCCGTAGATCCACGCCATGCGTGGATGACATTACGGCCGGGCGCCGGGGCTGCGGTGACGCCGAAGGGGGTGTTTGCCCTATCATTCGCGTCAACTTCCCAGCGCTTGACCGATGACCCAGCCCGTTCGTGCCGGCGTGCGGCCCCGTGCCGCCCAGCTGACCCCGTTGCTGCCCGTTGCCCGCCCGGGTAACCGCACCTGGCCCTTGCCCCTGCGGTAATGGGCGGAAAGGGGGCTGGCAGGCGCCTGGCGGGGCGCCACCCGGGAACCTGGATCGCACCGCTGCTGCGGTGGGCGCTGCTGTGCCTGTTGCTGGCCCTGGCGCCGCCACTGGCCGCAGCCCAGGAGGGCGCGCCGCCGCTGCGCGATTACGCCATCGACGTGTGGACCTCGCGCAACGGGCTGCCGCACAACTCGCTGCGCGACATCGCGCAGACCCCGGAAGGGCACCTGTGGTTCGCCACCTGGGAAGGGCTGGTGCGCTACAACGGACTGGATTTCACCGTCTTCGACCGCAGCACTCGACCGGGGCTGCCGGACAATGGCATCGGCGCGCTCTACGTCGATCGGCAGGGCGGCCTGTGGATCAGCGATTCGCGCGGCAACGTCAGCTACCGCTCCGGCGATGGCCGCTGGCGGGTCTGGGAGCACGGGCCGAGCAGCCCGCAGGTGCTGATCCAGGCCATGCAGATGGACAGCCAGGGCCGCCTGTGGCTGCTGTACGAAGGCAAGGGCCTGGGGTACCTGACCCCCGACGGCGGCATGGTGTTCGAGACCCCGCCGCCGGGCCTGCCGGTGGCGATGAGCTTCACCAAGCTGGTGGTGGACGCCCAGGACCGGGTGTGGATCGGCACCCTGGACGGCCTGCTGCTGCGCGACACCGACGGCGACATGAAGCGCGCGCCGCCGGGCTGGGGCGTGGGCAGTGGCCTGTCCTGGCCGTACCGGGCGCCCGATGGTGCGCTGTGGATCGTGGCCGGTGAGCGCCTGTACCGGGTGGAAGATGACCGCCTGGTGCTGGTGCACCGCCTGCCCGGACAGCTGCACATGACCGCCATGCTGCAGGACCGCCACGGCGATATCTGGCTGGGCACCGAGAACCAGGGGCTGCTGCGCATTTCCGCGCACGGCATGGAGCGCCTGCCGGCCGGCCTGAACCTGCCGGGCGGGCGCGTGGTCAGCCTGCGCGAGGATGCCGAAGGCAGCATCTGGGTGGGCGCCAATGGCGGCCTGTACCGCCTGCGCGAAACGTTGTTCAGCAGCTACACCGAACGCGATGGCCTGAGCGGCGATTACGTGCGCACGGTGTTCGAGGACCGCGACCGCCGCCTGTGGGTGGGCAGTGCCAGTGGCCTGGACGTGCAGACCGATGATGGGCACTTCCGTGCCATGCCGCTGCACAACCGCGGCGGCAAGGCGCCGTCGGTGCTCAGTCTGGCGCAGGGGCCGGACGGCGACCTGTGGGTGGGAACCTTTGGCGACGGCGTGTACCGGCTGGATGCGCAGGGCCAGCTGCGGCACAACTACGATGCGGCCGACGGCATGCCCGGCGGCAACATCCGCGCGATCAGCGTAGGCGCCGACGGCGTGGTGTGGGCCGGCACGCAGAAGGGCGTGGTCTCCATCGAGGGCAGCCGTGTGCAGGTGTCACGCGTGCCGGGCATGCCCAGCGGCCTGATCACGGCGCTGGAGCACGACCACCAGGGCAATCTGTGGATCGGCACGATCGAGGGCATCCATGTACTGCGCGGCGGCAAGGTGCAGCGCATCGACCTGACCGCGCTGGGCGGCGGCCGCAGTGTGTTCGGCTTCCGCCAGATCGGCGAAGCCATGTGGATCAGCAGCGACCGTGGCCTGTACCGCTGGCAGGGCGGGCGCCTGTCGCGCGTGGGGCTGGAACAGGGCATGCCGGTGGATACGGTGTTCCAGCTGGTGCCCGACCGCCTGGGCAATGTCTGGGTAAGCAGCAACCGCGGCGTGCTGCGGACCGACATGGCCACGCTCAACGCGGTGGCCGATGGTCGCGCGCCGCGGGTGTCGGTGGAGCGTTACAACGAGATCGATGGCATGGCCAACGCGCAGGCCAATGGTAGTTCCGGTCCGTCGGCGATCCTGCGCCAGGACGGCACCTTCTGGGTGGTGACTGCCGGCGGCCTGAGCACGGTCGACCCGCAGCGCCTACAGCGCTTCCGCGAGCGCCCGGCGCCGCCTGCCGCCATCGAGAGCGTGCAGGTGGATGGCGTGCCGGTGCACTGGGAAGGCACCGACCACAATTCCATTCCGGGCGGGCGCCGGCTGGCGGTCAGCTTCGTTGGCCTGAGTTACCTGATGTCCGACCGCATCCGCTACCGCACGCGGCTGGAAGGGCTGGACCATGGCTGGGTGGAACGCGGCGCCCAGCGCAGCGTCGAATTCATCGGCCTGCCGCCGGGGGATTACACCCTGCATGTGTCGGCCGCGCATCCCGGCGGCGCCTGGGGCCAGCAGGAAGCGGTCTGGAGTTTCAGCGTGCAGCCGTTCTGGTGGCAGCGGCACAGCGTGCAGGCATTGATCGCGCTGCTGTTGATTGCCGGGCTGGTGGCCCTGTACCGGTTCCTGCTGCAGCGCTACCGCTCCAGCAACCTGCGCCTGGCCCAGCGCGTGGATGAGGCCACCTTCGACCTGCAGGCGCAGACCGTGCACCTGCAGGCGCTGAACCAGGAAAAGACCGAGCTGGCCGAGCGCCTGGCGCGGCAGGCCGAAGCATTCGAACGGCAGGCGCGCGAAGATGCGCTGACCGGCCTGGCCAACCGTCGTGGTTTCGATGAAACGCTCGCGCGTGACTTTGCCCGTGCGCAACGCAGCGGCCACCCGATGTGCCTGGTGGTGCTGGACATCGACCACTTCAAGGACGTGAATGACACCTACAGCCACAGCATCGGCGATGCCGTGCTGGTGGAAGTGGCGCAGTTGATTGCCGCCGCCAGCCGCGATTCCGACCTGCCGGCACGTACCGGTGGTGAAGAGTTTGCGCTGCTGCTCAACGACACCCGCCTGGAAGAAGCCGCGCAGCTGTGCGCGCGCCTGCGCGGCCTGTTCCACGACCATGCCGACTGGGCCGGCGTGCCCGCGCTGCGGGTGACCTTCAGTGCCGGCCTGGTGGAACTGGCGGCGGACGACCGCACGCCGGCCCTGCTGTACCAGCGCGCCGACCGCGCGCTCTACCGCGCCAAGAGCGACGGTCGCGACCGCACCAGCATCGGTTGATGCCCATCCACAGCCCGGTGGGCGGTGGGTGCGGACCGTTGGTCCGCACGACCGATGCATTCATCCACGCATGGCGTGGATCTACGGTGGGGTAATGATGCGGTTGCGCCGTTGGCTGTTTACCGCGGCCAAGCGTTGGCGATGGTGCAGAACAGCCGTGCGGTCTGTTCGGTGTCATACACCGCGCTGTGCGCTTCGTTGGCATCCCAGCCCAGCCCGGCGGCATTGGCCGCGCGTGCCAGCACGGTCTGCCCGTAGGCGATGCCGGCCAGGGTAACGGTGTCGAACACGCTGAAGGTATGGAACGGGTTGCGCTTGTGGCCGGTGCGGGCCACCGCGGCGTTGACGAAGCCGAGGTCGAAATGCGCGTTGTGGCCCACCAGGATCGCGCGCTGGCAACCGTACTTCTTCATCGCTGCGCGCACCGGGGTGAAGATGTGGTCCAGCGCGGCCTTTTCTTCCTTGGCCAGGCGGAACGGGTGGTCCAGGATGATGCCGGTCACTTCCAGCGACTTCGGATCGATCTCCAGGCCTTCGGCCGGAACCACGTGCGCGCTGGCGGTCTGGCCGGGGTAGAGCAGGCCGTTCTCGTCCATCTCGATCGGCACGGCAGCGATTTCCAGCAGCGCATTGCGCTGGCTGTCGAAGCCGCCGGTTTCCACGTCCACCACCACCGGCAGGAAGCCGCGGAAGCGTTGCGACATCGCGCGCTGCGCCGGCGGTGCTACGGAAACGGGGGCGGCGTCAGGTGCGGGGGTGGGGTCATTCATGCGCGGATTCTAGCAGAGCGACCCTGAGCGCCCGGCCACGCAGTGCGTGACCGGGACGCTGTAGAGAGGTCAGCGGCGTGCCAGCACCACGTCGGCGATGACGCCGGTGGCCACGGCAATCAGCACGTAGCGGCCGTCCACCTTGCGCCATTCCTGGCCGCGGGCCGGGGCACGCAGGCCATGGTGGCGGTAATCGCGCACGTACTCACCACGATGGTCGTGGGCGAGCTTGTGGCCGCGACGCGGCGGATCGCGACGCTCGTCGTGGTGATCCTTGTGGCCATGGTGGTCGTCGCGGCCACCGGCGCCGTAGGGGGCGGCCATGGCGGGCGAAACGGCGGTGGCCAGCAGGGTCAGCGAAAGGGTGGCGGCAATCAGGCGCTTCATGGGCAACTCCGGGGGAAGGACGTGGTCGTCGAGGCCACGGATCCAGCATCGGATTTTTTTCATGAATAGGCGATTAAATCGGCCGTTTCTGCGGTTTCGGCGCGTATCGGCGTGTAACGGGGCGGCGCTCGTGGCCCCGCGCAACGCGTGCCAACCAAGGTTGGCACCTACCGGTCCGTGGCGCACCAGCGCGCCATCCGCGCATCCAGGCTCAATCGTCCTGCACCGCTGAACAGCAGCGGCAGCAGCATGGCCATGAACAGCACCGGCAGTTTGAAGTTGCCAAAGCCCTGATCGCTGATGGCATAGCCCATGGCCAGGTCTGCCAGGGAATTCCAGTGCATGGGCCAGTGCACGGCGTAGGTGGCGACCGCGGTCAGCACCAGCAGGCTGGCCGCGGCGAAGCGGGTGCCAAGGCCGAACAGCAGGCAGGCCGCGCCGACCAGTTCGAACCAGGTCGCCAGCTGCCAGTTCACGCTGGCCGGCAGCTGGTCGAACGGAAACGGAAAAGCGTGCTGCAGTTCGGCGAACCAGTTCTGGCCCTGCAGCTTCTCGCGGCCGGATTCGAAATACTCCCAGGCCAGCAGCAGGCGCAGGCCCAGCGGGGCCAACCACGGGCCGCAGCGGTCCAGCTGGCCACGCAGGGCGGCCAGGGGCGAGGTCTTCATCGGGAATCTCCTTGGGCGGGTCAGGCCACGGTGGGCAGCGGGCCGATCACGCCTGCCTGCAGGAACTGCTGCAGCAGGTGGGTGCCAGATTCGATCAATGCATCGGCGTCGAGTTGGTGCACGCCGGCCAGCTGCTGCAGGTGCTGCTGGCCGGTGGCGCCTGGCGCCTCGGCGATCAGCATCAGCAGGTGCGCGGCCAACGGGCTGAGCTGGGCAAAGCGCACCACGCCGTCGGCATCGCGGCGGACCAGCAGCCCGGTGGGTTCGGCGGGCACTTCGGCAGGGGCATCATCGCTACCCAGCCGGTGTACCGGCCAGGCGTACAGCAGCGGCCAGGCCAGCGCGGAGCAGCGCAGCGGCACCTGCATCGGGTCAATGCCGGTGGCCGGTGGCAGCGGCTCGGCCGTGCGCTGGTAAAGCTCGGTTTCCACCCATTCGTAGTGCGCCAGCTCGGCCAGCGCGGGGTGGGGCAGCTGCGGTTGCGCCTGCAGCCATTGCACGAACTCGGCCGCCACCGCGGTGAACAGCGGTGTGCGCGCGTGATGGTGGGCGAAGTAGTGCCGCACCAGATCGGCCCAGGCCGGTTCGCCGAGCAGGCGCACGCAGACCGGGAAGCCATTGCCGAGCAGGCCCAGCAGGTTGTTGAACAGCAACCGCTGGTATACCGCTACCCGTCGCGGATCCAGATCGGTGGGCGCGGGCACGTGCTGCGGGTCGCGCAGGTGCGCGGTGAGCGCGTGCTGCTGCGCGCGCAGAGTGGTTGCAGCGTCAGCCATGTGCAGCTCCCGCATGGCGGGCCTGCAGGCGGCGGATGGTGTGCAGTTCGCCCTGCAGTTCGGTATAGGGCGGGAAGTTGAAGTCGCGCTCCAGCAGGGTGGGGCGCGGGCCGAAGCGGGCGTAGCTGCGTTCCAGCAGCGCCCACACCGGGTCGATCACCGCGCTGCCGTGGGTATCGATCTTCAGGTCCGGAGCCTCGTCCAGATGACCGGCCACGTGCAGGCAGACGATGCGCTGCGCCGGCAGGCCTGCAATGAACGCGTCGGCATCGTAGCCATGGTTGCAGGCATTGACGTACACGTTGTTGACGTCCAGCAGCAGGTCGCAGTCGGCCTCGGCCAGCACGGCGTTGGTGAAGGCCAGCTCATCCATCGCCGGCTGCGGAGCCAGGTAATAGGACACGTTTTCCACCGCGATGCGGCGGCCCAGGATGTCCTGCACGCGGGCAATGCGGGCGGCGGTATGGCGTACCGCTTCATCGGTGAAGGGGATCGGCAGCAGGTCGTACAACTGGCCCTCGTCGCTGCAGTAGCTCAAGTGCTCGCTGTACAGCGGCACGCGGTGGCGCTCGAGGAAACGGCCGACCTGCTGCAGCAGCTGGGTGTCCAGCGCAGCACTGCCACCCAGCGACAAGGACAGGCCGTGGCAGCTCAGTGGATGGCGCTGGACCAGTTCATCCAACGCCTCGCCCGCAGGGCCACCGACGTTGATCCAGTTTTCCGGTGCGCACTCCAGGAAATCGAAATCGCCGGCCGGGGCATCGCGCAGGTCCTGCAGCAGCGCCCGCCGCAGGCCCAACCCGACGGCTGCCGCGGGCAGCGGCAACCGGGGGTGGACGACGCTGGCCGCAGCGTCAGTGCTTGCCACCGCACTTGCCTTCGCCGCACTTGCCTTCAGCTGCCTTCTTCCCGGCCTCGGTCTTGGCCTTGCTGTCGGCAGCGGTACCGGCAGCGGCCTTGCCCTTGTCACCGCCGCACTTGCCTTCGGCGCTCTTGCCGTCCGCGCCGCACTTGCCCTCGGCGTGCTTGGCGGCATCGGCGGCCTTGGCGTCGGTGGCCTTGGCATCGCCGGACTTGGCCGCCTGGCCGGCCACCAGATAGCCCTGGGCAAGGTCGGTCATGCTCAGGGCCGAAGCGCTGGCAGTCACGCCCAGGCCCGCGGCCAGTGCGGTGGCGGTCAGCAGGGACAGGGTCTTGTTGGAACTGCTCATCGGTCGTACTCCTTGGGTGGTGGGCGGCTGCCCGGGGTGAAACGATGGTGCAGCGATCCTACTCAAGGAATCTTCGCCGAAAGCTAAAATTTTCGTGAGGAGTGGCGTCGGTCCACCCGTGCGGGAGGCCGGGGTCGGATCCCTTTCCGCAGGAAAGGGCTCTGACCCCTGATCCACGCCATGTGTGGATGGCCGCCCGGAGAAATCCCCAAAGAAAAAGCCGCTGTCACATCGACAGCGGCCCCCTGGACCCCACTTCAGTGTTGCAGTGCGGGATCAGATTGCGTCGGTGCTGGAGGTCTCGTCGCGCTTTTCACGCGGCGGCAGCGGCTGTTCGCCATGCACCAGGAACCACACGTTCTCGGCGATGTTGGTGGCGTGGTCGCCCACGCGTTCCAGGTTCTTGGCCATGAACAGCAGGTGGGTGCACGGGGTGATGTTGCGCGGGTCTTCCATCATGTAGGTCAGCAGCTCGCGGAACAGCGCGGTGTACTGCGCGTCCAGGCGGGCGTCGTCCTGGCGCAGCTCCAGCGCGGCGTCGGCATCGTTGTCGCGGTAGGCGGCGATGGCGCGGCGCACCTGCTGCGCGGCCAGTCGGCCCAGGGCACGCAGGCCCTGGATCTGCGGCAGCGGCGGCACCTTGCCCAGGGCGATGGAACGCTTGGCCACGTTGGCGGCGTAATCGCCAATGCGCTCGATGTCGGCCGGAATGCGCAGGCCAGCCAGGATCTCGCGCAGGTCGCGGGCCATCGGGCCACGCAGGGCCAGGCGCATCACGTCGTGGCTGATCTGCTGTTCCAGTGCATCGATGGCTTCATCGTTGGCGATGATGCGATGGGCGGCGTTCTCATCGCGCTTCTCGATCACGTCCATCGACGCTTCGAGCTGGGCGACGGCCATTTCGCCCATGCGCACGATTTCGGCCACCAGGCGCTGCTGCTCTTCGTCGTAGCTTTTGACGATATGGTCGTTGGGAAGATTCATGGTTGTTCCGCTCGGTAGAGTCGAGCCATGCTCGACTGACGTTGTCTGTGATTCGATCGACGATTCAGCCAAAACGACCGGTGATGTAATCCTCGGTCTGCCGCTGCGACGGCTGCGAGAAGATCACTTCGGTGCGGTCGTGTTCGATCAGGTCGCCCAGGTACATGAAGGCGGTGTAGTCGGACACGCGCGCAGCCTGCTGCATGTTGTGGGTGACGATGACGATGGTGTACTCGTGCTTGAGTTCTTCGACCAGCTGTTCGATGCGGCTGGTGGAGATCGGGTCCAGCGCCGAGGTCGGTTCGTCCAGCAGCAGCACCGACGGGCGCAGGGCCACGGCACGGGCGATGCACAGACGCTGCTGCTGGCCGCCGGACAGGCCCAGCGCGCTCTGGTTCAGCTTGTCCTTCACTTCGTCCCACAGTGCGCCCTGGCGCAGGGCCTGTTCCACGCGGTCGGCCATGTCGGCCTTGCTCAGCTTTTCGTGGTGGCGGATGCCGTAGGCCACGTTCTCGAAGATGGTCATCGGGAACGGCACCGGCTTCTGGAACACCATGCCGACCTTGCTGCGCAGGCGGTTCATCGGGTACTTCGGCGACAGGATGTTCTCGCCGTCCAGCAGCACTTCACCGCGCGCTTCCAGCTTCGGGTACAGCGCGTAGATGCGGTTGAAGATGCGCAGCAGGGTCGACTTGCCGCAGCCGGAAGGACCGATCAGCGCGGTCACGCGCTTTTCCGGAATTTCCAGGTTGATGCCCTTCAGGGCATGGAACTTGTCGTAGTAGAAGTCCAGTCCGCGCGCGGCAAGCTTGACCGGAGCCGGCGTGTGCAGGCTCTCGTGCGAGGACGGCACGGCGATGCGCTGCATCGGCACGGCGTTGGAAAGGTCGTTCATGGCGGTATCCACGGAAAGGTCAGTCATGGGAGATACGGTTGCGCAGCAGGATGCCGCGGGCGGCAAGGCTGACCAGCAACACGAAGACAGTCAGCACCAGGGCGCCGGCCCAGGCCAGCACCTGCCAGGATTCATACGGGCTGCCGGCGAACTGGTTCATCACCACCGGCACCGAGGCCATCGGCTGGAACACGTTGCTGTTCCAGTACTGGTTGCCGAAGGCGGTGAACAGCAGCGGCGCGGTTTCGCCGGAAATGCGGGCAAGGGCCAGCAGGATGCCGGTGATGATGCCGGCCGATGCACTGCGGTACAGCACCTGCACGATCACCTTCCACTGCGGGATGCCCAGCGACAGCGCCGCTTCACGCATCTGCGAAGGCACCAGGCGCAGCATTTCGTCGGTGGTGCGCACTACCACCGGCAGCACGATGAAGGCCAGCGACAGCGCACCGGCGAAGGCGGAGAAGCTGCCGCCGGTCTGCATCACGTACAGGGTGTAGACGAACAGGCCCAGCACGATGGACGGTGCCGACAACAGGATGTCATTGACGAAGCGGACCACGGTACCGGCCTTGCGGGCGTTGCCGTACTCGGCCAGCCAGGTGCCGGCCAGCACGCCCAGCGGGGTGCCGATGCCGATCGCCAGCGCACACATCACCGCGCTGCCGAAGAAGGCATTGGCCAGGCCGCCTTCCTGCATCGGCGGCGGGGTCATCTTGGTGAACAGATCCCAGTTGATGCCGGCCAGGCCCTTGGCGGCCAGGGTGAACAGGATCCAGCCCAGGAAGAACAGGCCGAACAGCGCAGTGGCGCAGGACAGCGCGATGGCAACGACGTTGCCGACGCGGCGGCGCAGGTACAGCGAATCAGCGGTGGTGGACATCAGTTGCCCTCCTTGCGGGACAGGCGCATCAGCATCAGGCGGGCGATGGCCAGCACCACGAAGGTGACGATGAACAGGACGAAGCCGAGCAGCAGCAGCGCCGAGCGGTAGGTTTCAGTGGCTTCGCCGAAGTCATTGGCGATCAGCGCGGCGATGGTGGTGCCCGGTTCCAGCAGCGACGGCGACAGGCGCACGCTGTTGCCGATCACGAAGGCCACGGCCATCGTTTCCCCCAGCGCACGGCCCAAGCCCAGGAAGATGCCGCCGATCACCGCCGAGCGGGTATAGGGCAGCACGATGTCCCAGCTCACTTCCCACTTGGTAGAACCCAGCGCATAGGCCGATTCCTTCAGGCGGGTGGGCACGGTCAGGAACACTTCGCGCATCACCGACGAGATGAAGGGAATGACCATGATCGCCAGCACGAACCCGGCGGTGAGCATGCCGATGCCCAGCGGCGGGCCCTGGAACACCGGCCCGATGATCGGCCACTCGCCCAGGGTTTCATTGAGGAACGGGGTCACGTACTCGGTCATCATCGGCACCAGCACGAACAGGCCCCACATGCCGTAGATGATCGAGGGAATGCCCGCCAGCAGTTCGATGGCGGTGCCGACCGGGCCGCGCAGCCAGCGCGGGGCGACCTCGGTGAGGAAGAAGGCGATGCCGAAGCTGACCGGTACGGCGATGACCATCGCGATGAGCGCGGTGACCAGGGTGCCGTAGATCGGGGCCAGCGCACCGAACTTGTTTTCGACCGGGTTCCAGTCGGAAGAGAAGAAGAAGCTCAGGCCCTGCATCTGCAGGGCGTGGCGACCACCCCACAGCATCGACAGCGCGGCGCAGGCCAGGGCGATCAGGACGAAGATGACGGTGCCGACCAGCACCCATCGGAACAGTTTGTCGTTGCGGGCATCACGCGTGTCACGCGTGGACGGGGCGGCTACAGGCTGGGCGATGGCATTCATGGGGACGGCAGGGCCAGGAAAGGGCGGGGCGGCACGGCGTGGTAGAGACGGTGCCCGCACGCGGCGGGCACCGTCGGGTCCATCACTTCAGCTCGGTGCCCCAGTAGGCCTCGATCTGCTTGACCAGCTCGGCCGGCAGCGGCACGTAGTGCAGCTCGTTGGCCTGGGCCTGGCCGTTTTCGAAGGCCCACTTGAAGAACGCCAGGGCGTCCTGGTTGCGCTTGGCATCCTTGGGCTGCTTCTGCATCAGCATGAAGTTGGTGGCGGTGATCGGCCACGCCTGCTCACCCGGCGCATTGGTGATGACCAGGTTGAAGTCCTTCGCGCTGGCCCAGTCGGCGCTGGCGGCAGCCGCGGCGAAGGTTTCAGCGTTCGGCTGCACCCAGGTGCCGGCTGCGTTCTGCAGGGCGGTGTAGGGCATGGCGTTCTGCAGCGCGTAGGCCAGTTCGACGTAGCCGATCGAACCCTTGATCTGCTTCACGTACGAGGCCACGCCTTCGTTGCCCTTGCCACCCACGCCGTCCGGCCACTGCACCGAGGTGCCTTCGCCGACCTTGGTCTTCCATTCCGGGCTGACCTTGGACAGGTAGTTGGAGAAGTTGAAGGTGGTGCCCGAACCATCCGAACGGTGGACCAGGGTGATCTTGCCGTCCGGCAGGGTCACGCCCGGGTTGGCGGCAACGATGGCCGGGTCGTTCCAGGTCTTCACCTTGCCCAGGAAGATGTCGGCCAGCAGGGCGCCGGTCAGGCGCAGTTTGCCGGCTTCCAGGCCTTCGATGTTCACCACCGGCACCACGCCGCCGATGGCCGAGGGGAACTGGGCCAGGCCGGCCTGGGCCAGTTCGTCGCTGGCCAGCGGCTTGTCCGACGAACCGAAGTCGACGGTACCGGCCTTGATCTGGGCGATGCCGCCGCCCGAACCGATGGACTGGTAGTTGATCTTGGCGCCGGTGGCGGTGTTGTAGTCAGCCGACCACTTGGACACCAGCGGGAAGATGAACGAGGCGCCGGCGCCGGACACTTCAGCGGTCACCTTGTCGCCGGCAGCGGCCGGGGCGGCGGCGCTGTCGGCGGCCGGCTGCTGCGCGGCCTGCTTGTCGCCACCGCAGGCCGACAGGCCCAGGGCGATGGCCAGGGAAAGGGCGGCGAGGCCGGCCGAGTGCAGTTTCATGGTCACTCCATAGCGGGGGTAGAGCCGACACCGTCGGCGGATGCGGCTATGAAATGATGTTTTTGTTACAGCCGTATGACGTCCATGACAGAGGTGTCGGACATCACGTTCTGACGGGGGTTTCACGGGTTGCGCGACCGCCGCGGGAGGGCCAGCGGCCCGCATATTGCGCGGCCGGGCCTTGGTAGAGTCGAGCTTGCTCGACTGCCGTGAGCCTTCAGTCGAGCAAGCTCGACTCTACCCACACCGGGCCCACAAACAGAAAGGCGCCGGACCCGAAGGTCCAGCGCCCGTTGGGGCCGGCGGGGGAGAGAGGACCCGCCGGCCCCCGTTCCTGCGGGGGAACGCCTTGCTACGCCACTCAGTACTTCAGGTTCTGGGTCCAGTAGGTTTCGATCTGCTTGACCAGGGTGTCCGGCAGCGGCACGTAGTCCAGCTGCTTGGCCTGTGCATCACCGTTCTTGTAGATCCAGCGGAAGAATTCCTGGGTGGCCTTGGCGCCGGCCACGTTCTTCGGCTGCTTGCGCACCAGGATGAAGTTGGTGGCGGTGATCGGCCACGCTTCGGCGCCCGGGGCGTTGGTCATGACCAGGTAGAAGTCCTTGGCGCTGGCCCAGTCGGCGCTGGCGGCAGCGGCCGAGAACGAGGCGTCGGACGGCTGCACGATCTTGCCGGCGGCGTTCTTCATCGCCGCGTAGGACATCTTGTTCTGCAGTGCGTAGGACAGTTCGACGTAGCCGATGCCGCCCTTGATCTGCTTCACGTAGGCGGCCACGCCTTCGTTGCCCTTGCCGCCGATGCCGGCCGGCCACTGCACCGAGGTGCCTTCACCGACCTTGCTCTTCCACTCCGGGCTGACCTTGGACAGGTAGTTGACGAAGTTGAAGGTGGTGCCCGAGCCGTCCGAGCGGTGGACGATGGTGATCTTGGCGTTGGGCAGGGTCAGGCCGCTGTTCAGGGCGGCGATGGCCGGGTCGTTCCAGGTCTTGATCTTGCCCAGGAAGATGTTGGCCAGGGTCGGGCCGTCCAGCTTCAGCGCGCCCGGGGCAACACCGGCCACGTTGGTCACCGGCACCACGCCGCCGATCACCGACGGGAACTGGGCCAGGCCAGCGGCCGCCAGTTCTTCCGGCTTCAGCGGGGCATCGGACGAACCGAAGTCCACGGTGGCCGCCTTGATCTGGGCAATGCCGCCGCCCGAACCGATCGACTGGTAGTTCACCTTCTTGCCGGTGGCGCCGCTGTAGTCGGCCGACCACTTGGACATGACCGGGTAGATGAACGATGCGCCCGCGCCGGTCACATCGGCGGCATTGGCGGCAAACACGGACGATGCGGCCAGGATGGCGACAGCGGCGCGCGACTTGAAGGCGTGGATCACGGGAGAGACTCCTGGGGTGGTCGAAGGGCGGCTGCCCGACGTTTCGGTGCACATTCCATAACGGTTGCGTGACACCCCGGCGTCTGTCACATGACGCATCCATGACAGCGTGGGTGGCGGTGGCCGCAACAAAAAAAGGCACGGCCGAAGCCGTGCCTTGGGTACGCGCAGCGCGGGCGCCGCAGCGCTCGCCGCTTACCAGAAGAACTGGGCGCGGGCTTCCAGGATGTTCGGATCGTCATTGACGAAGCCGCGGGCGCTGGAGCTGTACTTCTTGCTGTCCACCATCACGTAATTCAGCATCAGCTTGAAGTTCGAACGCCAGTACCAGTTGGCGCCGACGGTCCAGATGTCCATCTTGCCGCCCAGCACGCCATCGACGATCGGCGGACGGCCGGCCACCGGGTTGGCACTCAGGTTGCCGTCGTTCAGATCCATGTGGTCGTAGCGCACGCCCAGCTGCCACTGGCCGCTGGCCGGGTTGTCCGGCAGGCCGGTGCCCGGGGTGCCACCCTTGTAGCTCCAGGTTTCGCCGGTGAGGTTCCACACGCCGCTGACGTAGTAGCCGTCGCTGGTGTAGTTGTCGTGGTCATAGCGCTTGGCCTTGCTGCTGTAGTACTCGGCCTGGGCCTTGAACGGGCCCTGGAAGTACATGGCTTCGGCGCCGACGGTGCTGACGCGGTCGGTGTCGGTCATGTTGCCGCTGTCGACCAGGCGCGCAGTGGCCAGGTCGGCGTTGGGACGCGCACGCACGCGCAGGGTGTCGGCGTCGGCGTCGTAGTCCACATAGCTCAGACCGAAGTGCAGCACCTGGCCCTTGTCGTTGATCGGCGCCCAGGTACCGCGTGCGCCGTAGCCGCTGCCGTGGGCCAGGTTGCGGGTCAGCTCGCGGCCGAAGGCGCTGGCGGTGACCGACCAGTTGTCCTGGCCGTAGCTGTACGCGCCACCCAAGCGGCGGGCGACGGCGTAGGTATTGGTCACCGCGGCCTTGGAAATGAAGTCGTTGTTCTTGGTGCTGGACAGTTCTTCCAGGCTGTTGGGCTGCTTGAACTGGCCCAGCTGCAGGAAGTGGCTGCTGTTGCCGGCCAGCTTGTACTTCACGTTGGTGTCCAGGAACTTGTCGGCCTTGGCGTCGTAGCCAACCACCCATTCCACGTTGCCCGGGCCCTTGCCCTTCAGCACCAGCTCGGCGCGGCGCAGTTCGAATTCGCTGTCCTTGCCGTTACCGGCGTCACCGCCGTTGAGGTCCACGACGTCATTGTCGAACCAGTTGCCGTCGGCCTGGACCAGGCCTTCGAAGGTGATTTCCGAACCGCCGATCACATCGATGGCGACTTCAGCGTGGGCAGCCGGCACATACAGCGCAGCAGCCACGGCCACCGTCAGGAGTTGGTGATGCAGTTTCATGGGAAGGAGCCTTGCAGGCAGGTGGGAAGATGCGCGCAGGCTAGAAGGTGAAGATTGCGTAAATGTGACAGTTCACGCACAAGTACACGCCCCGCCACGGCAGGGCCTGCCGATGTAAACGCTTGCGTGTGACGCTGCGGTTGCGCCCCGATTGCATAGATCCACGCCATGCGTGGATGCTTTTCGGTGGCGGGTCAGAGCCCTTTCTGCGAAAGGGATCCGACCCTGGGCGCGCCCCGATTGCAGTAGATCCACGCCACGCGTGGATGCTTTTCGGTGGCGGGTCAGAGCCCTTTCTGCGAAAGGGATCCGACCCTGGGCGCGCCCCGATTGCAGTAGATCCACGCCACGCGTGGATGCTTTCCGGTGGCGGATCAGAGCCCTTTCTGCGAAAGGGAACCGACCCTGGTGCCACCCGCCTACGCGGCGGTTTTTTCCTTGAACCGGCACAGATCGGCAATCACGCAGCCCGGGCAGTCCGGTTTGCGTGCCTTGCACACATAGCGCCCGTGCAGGATCAGCCAGTGGTGCGCATCCAGCAGGAACTCGGCCGGAATGGCCTTCACCAGCCGGTCCTCGACTTCGCGCACGTTCTTGCCCGGGGCCAGCCCGGTGCGGTTGGCCACGCGGAAGATGTGCGTGTCCACCGCCATCACCGGTTCGCCGAACGCGGTGTTGAGCACCACGTTGGCGGTCTTGCGGCCCACGCCGGGCAGGGCTTCCAGTGCGTCGCGATCGCGCGGCACTTCGCCGCCATGCTTTTCCAGCAGGATCGCGCAGGTGGCGATCACGTTCTTCGCCTTGGCGTTGAACAGACCAATCGTGGCGATGTACTTCTTCAGACCTTCCTCGCCCAGTGCCAGGATCGTTGCCGGTGTATTGGCCACCGGAAACAGGCGGCGGGTGGCTTTGTTCACGCCCACGTCGGTGGCCTGCGCGGACAGCGCCACCGCCACCAGCAGCTCGAAGGGCGTGCTGTATTCCAGTTCGGTCTTCGGGTGCGGATTGAGTTCGCGCAGACGGGTGAACATCTCCACCACGTCGGCGCGCGGCATCACGCTGCCGCGGCGCGCCGGTGCGCGCGGGGTCTTCTTCGCGGTGGCCATTACTGTTCCTTGCCTGCCGCGCGGGCCTTGGCCCGGGCCAGGATGGCGGCCGCGGCGGAGGGCAGGGCGGGTTTCACGTCCGGCGCCGGTGCCGGCATGCGCCGGGCATCGCGCTCGGCTTCGCGGCGGGCCAGGCGCACGGCACGGTCGCGATAGCGCTCGCGTGCGGCCCAGGCGCGCTGCAGCTGCTGCTGGGCGTGCAGCAGGCGCTGCGCAAGTTCGGGGTGGTCGGGCAACAGGCGCGCATCGTCTGCGCTGGCCACGTAGTCCATCAGGCCTGCCTGCAGCGCGCCGTCGAGATCGTCTGCCTGGACCCGGGCAAACAACTGCACGGGGTTGGGTCGGGATGCCATGGCGTCAGCGGTTCTGGAAGGCCGGCGGGCGGCGCTGCAGGAACGCGCTGGTGCCTTCGCGCATGTCCTCGGTGGCGAACAGCAGGCCGAATTGCGCGCTCTCGTATTCCAGACCGGATTCCAGGCTGCATTCGCCCCCCACGTGTACCGCGTCCAGCAGGCCACGCAGGGCCAGCGGCGCCGACTGCGCCAGTTGCCGCGCCACGGCCTGCACGCGCGCGTCCAGCGCATCGGCGGGCACCACTTCGTTGACGATACCCAGCGCCAGCGCACGGGCGGCATCGATCGGGGCGCCCAGCAGGCACAGTTCCAGGGTGGCGGCGCGGCCGCACAGGCGCAGCAGGCGCTGGCTGCCGCCGAAACCGGGAATCAGCCCCAGGTTGATCTCCGGCTGGCCGACCTTGGCGGTATCGGCCGCGATGCGCAGGTGGCAGGCCATGGCCAGTTCCAGCCCGCCGCCCAGTGCGAACCCGTTCACCCGGGCGATCACCGGCTTGGGCATGCGCTCGATCTGCCGCATAAGCTGCTGGCCCAACAGCGAGAAGTCACGTCCCTGAACCGCACTGAGGGTGTTCATTTCCGCGATATCCGCCCCGGCCACGAAGGCCTTGGGGCCGGCCCCGGTGAGCACCACCACCCGCACCGAAGGCTCGACCGCCGCGGCGCTGAACGCCTGCGCCAGGGCCTGCAGGGTGGCCGCGTTCAGTGCGTTGAGCTTCTCCGGGCGCTGCACGGTGAGGGTGCGGATGGCGCCGTCATCGGCCACGATAATGGGGTGCTCGGCGGGGGCTGGGGCCACGGAAGACTCCTGAAACGTTAAAAAAAAGTGAGATTGAACTCTTGAAACGCAGACAGGTCATAGCCTGCGTGGTCAGTGGCGGTTCCACCTTATGGCCGCTATCCTAACCCGTCGCCTCAGGGCGGCGCAGAACGTCCCTGAGTTACCACCCCTGGAGAACTGTTTGATGAAGTTGCGTTCTATCGCGGTCGCCGTCGCGGCCCTGGCCCTGACGGGCAATGCCTTCGCCCAGGACGTTTCGTCCGAAAAGGGCAAGCTGAGCTACTACTTCGGTTACGACTACGGCAACAACCTGGCAGAGCTGACCGCCCGCGGTGAGCAGCTGGACATCAACTCGGTGGTGAAGGGTCTGCAGGACGCCTACGCCAAGAAGCAGCCGGCGATCACCGCCGACCAGCTGAAGCCGGCCGTTGAAGCGTTCCAGAAGCGCGAGCAGGGCCGTGCCCAGGCTGCCAAGGCCGAGTACGAAAAGGCTGCTGCCGAAAACAAGACCAAGAGCGACCAGTTCGTTGCGGCCAACAAGGCCAAGGCGGGCGTGCAGTCGCTGCCGAGCGGTGTGCAGTACCGCGTGATCGAAGCCGGCAAGGGCGCCAAGCCGACCCAGGCCAGCACCGTGCAGCTGGAAGTGGCCGGTCCGTACCCGTTCGGCCAGCGTCCGACCGAAGCGCGTCCGGCTCAGCAGATTCCGTCGATCAAGGTCAGCGAAGTCGAAATGAAGGCCATGCGCGAGACCCTGCTGCAGATGCCGGCAGGCTCGAAGTGGGAAATCACCCTGCCGCCGGACCAGGCGTACGGCGCCGACCCGCGTACCGGCTTCCCGCCGAACGTGGCGGTGCAGTTCGAAGTGAAGCTGGTCAGCGTCAAGTAAATCGAAGTAGTGAACCGAACGCGCCGGTGGCTTCCACCGGCGCGTTTTCATTTGTGCGCCACACGGTGGCCGACGCCGCCCCAAACATGGCCATTCGCGCTACTGTTGCAGGGGTGCAAACTATGGAAGAAACGTCGCGTGTTGTCGCAAGCCCCTGCATCGGCGTGTGCAAGCTGGACCTGGCCCGGCACTGTACCGGTTGCGGGCGCACCCTCGATGAAATCGCGCGGTGGTCGTCGATGAGCGACACCGAACGCGACCACGTGCTGCATCGACTGCTGCCGCTGCGCGAACAACTGCAGCACTCCCTGCGGGGTTCGCTGGCCGACCACGAACGCCTGCTGCGTGCGCTGCACCCGCTGGCCGAGCCGCCGCAGGGCGATGGCTGGAACCGCAGCGAACTGATCGACCTGCTGCCGCCGGGCCCGGCGGTGGAGGCGGCCGTGCTGGCCGGCATCGTGCCGCGTGCCAATGGCGCGCAGGTGATCCTGACCCGCCGCACCGAAACCCTGCGCCAGCATGGCGGCCAGGTCGGTTTTCCCGGTGGGCGCACCGAACCGGATGACCGCGACGCATTGGCCGCTGCGCTGCGCGAAAGCCAGGAAGAGATCGCGCTGGCGCCCACCCAGGTGCAGGCGCTGGGCTACCTGGACCCGTTCGTCACCATCACCGGTTACCGGGTCACCCCGGTGGTGGCGGTGATCGATCCGGATTTTGTGCCGGTGGCACAGCCCAGCGAAGTGGCCGAAGTGTTCGAAGTACCGCTGGATTACCTGATGGCGCCGGACAACCTGCACCAAGTCGAAATCAACCATCGTGGGCGCGTGCGCCACGTGCTGGAATACGGCTGGCCCGGGCAGCGGATCTGGGGCGCCACGGCCGCCATCCTTTACAACCTGCGCCGCCGCCTGGAGCAAGTGACATGACGCCGAACGACACGACGTGGACCACCCTGGTCGATGTGCCCCGCCTGGCCGCTGCACTGGGCGAATCCATCCGGGTGGTCGATGCCCGCGCCACTGCCAGCACCGCCGTGCGCGTGGTCGATGCGCGCGCATCGTTGGCCGACCCGCAGGCCGGGGCAGGGCAATACGCCGCCGGCCATATTCCCGGTGCGGTGTACGCCGATCTGAACCACGATCTGTCCGACCTGGGCCGCAGCGGTCACGGCCGCCACCCCCTGCCCGACAGCGATGCCTTTGCCGCAACGCTGGGGCAGTGGGGCATCACCCCCGAAACCCAGGTGGTGGTCTACGACGGCAGCGATGGCAGCATGGCCGCCGCGCGCCTGTGGTGGCTGCTTCGCTTGATCGGGCACAGCCGCGTGGCCGTGCTCGACGGCGGCATGGCGGCCTGGCTTGCCGCCGGCCAGCCGGTGGTGACCGGCCGCAGCGAGGTCGCCTCCCAGCCGCCCTATCCGGGACGCTTCGACAGCACCCAGGTGGCCAGCGCTGATGAGATCGCCGCGCGCCTGAAGCACGCCCCCGGCTGGCTGGTGGACGCCCGTGCCGGCGAGCGCTTCCGCGGTGAAGTGGAGCCCCTGGATCCGGTGGCCGGGCATGTGCCCGGTGCGGTCAACCGCCCCTTTGCCCTGAACGTGGCCGACGGTCGCCTGCGCGATGCGCAGGAACTGCGCGCCGAACTGCAGAGCGTGATTGGCAACCAGGACCCGCAGCGGGTGGTGCTGATGTGCGGCTCGGGGGTGACCGCCTGCCACCTGCTGCTGGCGATGGAAAGCGCCGGCCTGAGCGGCGCGCGCCTTTACGCCGATTCCTGGAGCGGCTGGGTAAGCGACAGCAGCCGCCCGGTCGCCACCGGCGCGTAACGGCACGGGGTCGGATCCGTTTCCCGACAAGAAACGGCTCTGACCCCATTGGTTGGAATCCGTGTGCAGCGCAGTCGAGCAACGCTCGACTCTACAGCCGCATTCTTCAATCGATTCGACCCCCAATCAGGGGTCAGAGCCCGTTGCGTAGCAACGGGCTCTGACCCCGTGCCGTTCCGACAGCACGCGCGAAACTGTCGAAGGCGGAGTGGACCCACCTCGCCATTCCATGGAAAGCAGGCTTTTGACGTTGCTTCAGTCGAGCATGGCTCGACTCTACAGGGGATAGGGCGCAGCCCTGCCAGCTACTCCCCCAGCCCCTGCAGCGGCACCTTCGCCAGCACCCGTGCCCAAGGGAACAACGGGCCGGGATCGCGCTTGCGCCCCACCGTCAGCGTTGGATCATCGCTGGCCGGTACCTGTTCCAGATCCAGCTGGTCATGCCCGGCAATCTGCCGCAGCGACGGATAGCGCGCCACCAGCGCCTGCAGCAGGGCCTCCAGCGCCTGCAGCTGCGCCTCGGTATACGGCTCGTCCATCGCCTGGTGACGGCTGTCGAACCAGTCCGGGTAGCGGCCGGTATTGACCAGTTCGATGCCCACCGTGTCCGCGTTCATGCCGCGCACGTGGTGGGCGATGCGTTCGGGCGCCACGTACTGCACCACGCTGCCGTCGCGATCGATGTAGAAATGGCCGCTGTTGCCGGCGCCACTGTCATACAGCACACGCTCGCCATACTCGCGGGCCATGGCCAGGTCCGGCAGTTCGGTGCAGTGGATGACCACCATGCGCAGGCTGGCCGGGTCACGCAGGGGCAGGCGGTCGTGGTAGGGCAGCGGCTGCAGCTGCAGGCCGGGCAGGAGCGGGTTGGGCATGCGGCGATGCTAGCATTGCACGATGAACCTGCCTTCCCGATCGACCTCGAACCGCTTCGCGGACGTGCGCGCATGAGCCGCGGCCACTGCATCCTGTCCCACGGCTTCGAGAGCGGCCCGGAGGCGACCAAGGTCACCGCGCTGGCCGAAGTCGCCCAGCGCCTGGGTTGGACCCACGAGCGCCCCGACTACACCGACCTGGACGCGATGAGCGAAGTCAGCCGCGTGGGCGACGTGCGTACCCGCCTGCAGCGTCTGGTGGAACGGGCCGCCGCGGCCGCCGCGCAGGGGCCGGTGGTGCTGGCCGGCTCCAGCCTGGGCGCCTACATCTCCGCCATCGCCTCGCTGCAGGTGCCGGTGGCCGGCCTGTTCCTGATGGTGCCGCCCACCACCATGGGCCCGATGCCGGCGCTGGACGCCGCCGCCGTGCCGACCAGCGTGGTCCAGGCCTGGCACGATGACGTGGTGCCCGCCGCCGGGGTGATCGCCTGGGCGCAGGCGCGCTCGGCGCAGCTGCTGCTGGTGGACGATGGCCACCGCCTGGAACACCATGTGGAGGCCTCCGCACAGGCCTTCGAGCGCCTGCTGCGGCAGCTGTGAAGCCCGGGCGCACGGCGCGCCCGCCCGCATTGACTACAATGGCAGCCCCGCCGCCCCCGGCGCGGGCCTGCTGGCCGTTTCCGCGGCCCTCCCTTCCGAAAGGCCTGGCGCTCGCGCCGCGCCCGTCCACCTGCGAATCGATCCCGTGAAATTCTTCGTCTCCTGCGCCAAGGGCCTGGAATACCTGCTTGCCGACGAACTGTCGGCCCTGGGCCTTGGCAAGGCCACCGCCACCATCGCCGGCGTCAACGCCGAAGGCGAGCTGGCGCAGGCCCTGCGCATCGTGATGTGGTCGCGCCTGGCCAGCCGCGTGCTGTGGCCGATCGACGAGTTCGACTGCCCGGACGAGCAGGCCCTGTATGACGGTGTGCGCGCCCTGCCGTGGCACGAGCACATCAAGCCGGAGATGACCCTGGCGGTGGACGCGCACGTGTCCGGCGACAAGATCACCCATGCGCGCTTTGCCGCGCAGCGGATCAAGGACGCCATCGTCGACCGCATGCGCGATGAAGGCCTGGAACGGCCGTCGGTGAACACCGATCTGCCCGATGTGCGCGTGAACCTGTCGCTGCGCAAGGGTCGTGCTTCGCTGTCGATCGATCTGGGCGGTGGCCCGCTGCACCGCCGTGGCTGGCGTGGTGCCGCCCACGAGGCGCCGCTGAAGGAAAACCTGGCTGCCGCGCTGCTGCTGCGCGCGCAGTGGCCGCGCCTGCACGCCGCCGGCGGTGGCCTGCTGGACCCGATGTGCGGCAGCGGCACCCTGCTGATCGAAGGCGCGCTGATGGCCGCCGACGTCGCCCCCGGCCTGATGCGCCACGGCAGCCTGCCGCCCAGCCGTTGGCTGGGCTTCGACAAGGCCGCCTGGAAGGCGATCCAGACCGAAGCACGCGACCGCGAAGCGGCCGGTCTGGCTGCCTTGAAGCCGGTCATCCACGGCAGTGACATCGACCCGGTAGCGATCCAGGCCGCGCGCGAGAACGCCGAAGTGGCCGGCGTGGCCCATGCCATCCGCTTCACCCGTGCCGACGTGGCCGACCTGGCCGCGCCGGAACAGGAGATCGGCGCGGTGGTCTGCAACCCGCCGTACGACGAGCGCCTGGCCGCCGACCCGGCCCTGTACCGCGCGCTGGGCAACGCCCTGCAGAAGGCGGTGCCGCAGTGGCGCGCCAGCCTGCTGTGTGGCAACGATGAACTGGCCTTCGCCACCGGCCTGCGTGCGTCCAAGAAGTACCAGATGTTCAACGGTGCGCTGGAATGCGCGCTGATCGTCTGCGACCCGATTGCCGTACCGGGCCGTGACCCGGCGCAGCCGCGCGAGCTGAGCGAAGGCGCGCAGATGGTGGCCAACCGCCTGCGCAAGAACCTGAAGAAGTTCAAGAGCTGGCGCGCGCGCGAGGACATCACCTGCTTCCGCGCCTACGATGCCGACCTGCCCGAATACGCGGCCGCCATTGACGTCTACGAAGAAGATGGTGGCCAGCGCCGTACCTTCCTGCATGTGCAGGAATACGCGGCACCGGCGGCCATTCCGGAAAACGACGTGCGCCGCCGCCGCAACGAACTGCTGGCCGCCGCGCGCGAGGTGTTCGGCGTGCCGCCGGAACAGGTGTCGATGAAGTCGCGCGAGCGCGGCAAGGGCGGCAGCAAGTACGGTCGTTTCGAGCAGCGCGACGAGTTCATCGTCGTGCGCGAGAACAACGCGCTGCTGCAGGTCAACCTGTTCGATTACCTCGATACCGGCCTGTTCCTGGACCACCGCCCGCTGCGCCGCTTGATGGCCGAGCAGGTGCGTGGCAAGCGCTTCCTCAACCTGTTCTGCTACACCGGCGTGGCCAGCGTGCAGGCGGCGGTGGCCGGTGCGGCCAGCACCACCAGCGTCGACCTGTCGGCGACCTACCTGCAGTGGTGCTACGACAACCTGGCGCTGAACGGGCAGGGCGGCAACCAGCACCTGCTGGTGCAGGCCGATGCCATGGCCTGGCTGGAAGGCGATCGCGGCCAGTACGACGTGATCTTCTGTGACCCGCCGACGTTCTCCAACTCGGCCCGCGCCGATGACTTCGACGTGCAGCGCGAGCAGTTGAAGCTGCTGCGCGCGGCCGTGGCGCGGCTGGCACCGGGCGGCGTACTGTATTTCTCCAACAACTTCCGCCGCTTCAAGCTGGAAGAGAACGCCATCGCCGAATTCGCCCAGTGCCGCGAGATCACCGCGCGCACGATTGGCCCGGACTTCGAGCGCAACGCACGCATCCACCGTGCGTGGGAACTGAAGCGGGTGGGATGAAGATTCGCCGGGCCACGCCCGGCGAGCGGGACCCTGGTAGATCCACGCCATGCGTGGATGACGCTGTCTCTGGGGTCAGAGCCCCTGCGCTGCGCGCAGGGGCTCTCCGGGCACAGCCCCCGCGCTGCGCGCACGGGATCCGACCCGGTAGATCCACGCCATGCGTGGATGACGCCGTCTCTGGGGTCAGAGCCCCTGCGCTGCGCGCAGGGGATCCGACCCCTGGTAGATCCACGCCATGCGTGGATGACGCTGTCTCTGGGGTCAGAGCCCCTGCGCTGCGCGCAGGGGATCCGACCCCTGGTAGATCCACGCCATGCGTGGATGACGCTGCCTCTGGGGTCACAGCCCCCGCGCTGCGCGCACGGGATCCGACCCGGTAGATCCACGCCATGCGTGGATGACGCCGTCTCTGGGGTCAGAGCCCCTGCGCTGCGCGCAGGGGATCCGACCCCGGGCGCGCTACAGCAGCGCCACCAGCAGGCCCAGCAGTGGCAGGGCGATGGCCAGCGGTGCGATCCACTGCGGGCGGTACGGGTACAGGCCGAAGGCCAGCGGTACGCCGGCCAGGGTCAGCGCACCCAGCCACAGCACCGGGCCGATGGCCCAGCCGTGGTCGACCACGCACAGGGCGAAGGCCACCCCCAGCAGCGCCCAGCCCAGCACGCGCCATTGCGTGCGCCGTGCCGGTGCCGCCGCGGCCTTCCCATGCAGGTCCTGCTGGTGCTTTTCCATCGCCAGCGACAGCGCGGTGAACGCAGAGAAGGACAGCGTCAGGGCCAGCAGCATCATGCGCCAGCCTCCACTTCGGCCGCCGCAACCGGCGCCTTGGTTGCCGCTGCCGCCGCCGCGCGCTTCTTCTTCTCGGCCGCGCTCAACGGCGGCGTCCAGCGCTGCATGCGCCAGCCGCACAGGGCCAGCATCGCGCCGAAGGCAAGCATCGACAGATCGAACCCGGCCAGCACCCAGTCACCGCTGCGCAGGGTCACGCCCAGGTGCGCGTGGGTGGTCAGTGCATTGACCACCGGCACCAGCGCGAACAGGGCCGCACCCAGGTACAGCTGCCAGGCCCACATCATCCGCTTGGGCCAGATGAAGGCCGCCAGCAGCGCCGCGCCCCAGGCGTAGAAGAACACGTTGGCTTCGGCGCTGGAGCGTTCGGCCAGTTCCAGCGGCAGCAAGCGGTTGCCCCAGAAGTACGCAGCGAAGGCGATCGGCAGGCCGGCCACCGCGCCGATGTTCAGCGCATCGACCAGGCGCAGGCCGAAGCCGATGCGGCCACTCTTGGCATGCTTGGGCCGTTCCTTCACCGCCCACAGCACCACGCCGCTGGCCACCATCAGGCAGCCGGTCAGGCCGGACAGGAAGAACAGGGCACGCAGGCCCCAATCGGCAAAGCGCGCCAGGTGCAGGCCGTACAGCACGCCGCGGGTGGCGGTGGCACCGCCGGAAGGCGGGCTTTCCTGCAGCAGCGTGCCGTTGACCATGTCGTAGCGCAGCGACGGGGTGTCGATGGACAGGCGCTTGCCATCACGCTGGCGGATGTCGATCACCGCATTGTCCGCACCGGGGTTGGAAATGGTGAAGCCGGCTACTTCCACGCCGTGCCAGTGCGCGCGGGCGCTGTCGAGCAGGCGCGCGATGTCCACCGGCGCGGCCTTGCCCCGGGCCGGCTCGCTCATCTCGGCCATGCCACCAAAGGCTTCGGCGAAGAATTTGTCCTCATCCTGCGGGTAGGCCACCTTCACCCCCCACGGCAGGTACATGATCATCAGGGTGACGATGCCGGTGTAGGTGATCATGGCGTGGTACGGCAGCGCCATCACCGCGCTCACGTTGTGGAAATCCAGCCACGAGCGCAGGCCCTTGTCCTTGCGGAAGGTGAAGAAGTCCTTGAAGATTTTCTTGTGGGTGATCACCCCGGTGATGATCGCCACCAGCATGAACATGGCGCAGAAGCCGACCAGGTAGCGCGCCCAGTACACCGGAATGTAGTGCAGGTCAAAATGCAGGCGGTAGAAGAAATCACCGCCGCGGGTTTCGCGCGCCTTCAGTTCGTTGCCGGTGTTGGGGTCCAGGGTGGCATCGCCGAACGCGCCGCGACGGCCCTTGGCCGGGTCGGCCTGGTCGGCAGGCACGCGCCAGAAGGTGCTCATGGCCGGGTTGCGCGGCTGCGGCAGTGTCACGTACCACATCTCGGCATTGCCGGCGTTGGCCTGCAGGTAGTCGACGGCGCGCTGCGCGGCCACGTCGGTGCTGACCCGCGCGCTGGGCAGTTCCGGGCGCATCCAGCGGCTGATTTCTTCGCGGTAGTAGCTGGCGGTGCCGGCCATGAAGATCAGCAGCAGCAGCCAGCCCACCAGCAGGCCGGTCCAGGTGTGCAGCCAGGCCATCGATTGGCGGAATCCGTTCTTCATGCCCAAGCCCCCAGCAGGCGCGCGACCGCGGCCATCAGCAGGGTGGGCAGCAGAATGCCCACCCAGGCGCGCAGCGCGCTGCGCGTGGCAAATGCCCACAGCGCGGCGCAGGCGGCCATCAGGATGCCCAGCATCATGCCGGTCAGCACGGTCTGCCCGCGCGCGCCGGGCAGGGCGACCACGCAGAACACACTGGTGACCGACGCCAGCGCGTAGCCGCCGAAGATGGCGGCCAGCGAACGGGACAGCACACCCCAGCGTGGGCTGGCGAAGAAGGTGTTGAGGCGGGAGCTGGCAATAGCGGGCGAGCGATCCACGGCAATCCTGCAGGTTGGTTGAAAGAAGGCCGGCGCACCGAAGTGCGCCGGGGGGCCATCCCTGGCCGGGTGCCGGTCGCAGAACCGGCACCATCCATCAGGTCATCAGAGCTTCCAGCGCAGGGTCATGGTGACGTTGCGCGGTTCGCCCCAGTACACGCCGTTGTAGAAACCGACGTTGTTGTAATACTTCTTGTCCAGCAGGTTGTTGACGTTCACCTGCGCACTGAAGTTCTCGTTGAAGCGGTAGCCACCGCCCAGGTTCAGCAGATAGAACGCGTCTTGGGTGATGCGTGCGCTCTGCGTGCCACCGCTGGCGACCGGCTTGGTGCTGTTGTTCCAGATGCTGCTCTGCCAGGTCACGCCGCCGCCCAGCCAGAAGTGGCTGTCGGCACCGCCGGGGCGCCAGCTGGCGTTGAGGCGGAAGGTGTCCTGCGGGGTGGTGGTCCGCTGCAGCACGCCGGCGGCGTTGCGGATCTTGGTATGGGCGAAGCCCGCCGACACGTTCCACTGCTCGCCGATGCTGCCCTGGGTTTCGATTTCCCAGCCTTCCACCTTGTTGCCCTGGCCGGTGGAGCGGTAGGCCTGGCCACCGTCGGGCAGCGAGTTCAGCGGCACCGAATCATCAATCTCGGCCACGTTGTCCTGCTTGCCTTCAAACACCGCGGCCGAGGCATTGAGCAGGCCGCCGAAGAACTCGGCCTTCACGCCGGCTTCGTACATGTCCCCGACCACCGGCTCCAGATAGTTGCCGTTGCGGTCGCGGTAGTTCTGCGGCTTGAAGATGTCGGTGTAGCTGACGTAGCCGCTGAAGATGTCGTTGAAGTCGTAGACCAGGCCGGCGTACGGGGTCAGGGTGTCATCGGGCTTGTAGCCGGTGCGGGTGGTGCGGTTGCGGTTGCCATTGGCATCGTAGCCGTAGGACCACTGGCGCGTTTCCCAGCTGCCGTAGCGGGCGCCGACCACGGCCAGCAGCGGGTCGGCCAGGCGCAGGCGCGCGGCCACGTACGCGGCGCGCTGGCGAAGCTCGTTTTCCGAGGCCAGGCGGCCGTAGCGGGTGACCGGCAGCACCGGCACGTCACCGGTCCAGTGGCGCCAGTCGGCAACCTGCATGTAGCCCGGTGCGCTGGTATCGAACGAGGTCGCCTCCGATTCGCCCTTGCGCACCGCCTGGCCCAGGCCGAACACCAGTTCATGCTCGCGCCCGAACAGCTGGAACGGACCGCCGACATTCACGTCGAACACGTCCATGGTGCTGTGTTCGTTGAAGTGCGAGACATAGGCGGTCACGCCGGTGCCGTCCGGGCGCGGATTGCCGGCCGCGCCGTACCAGACGCTGCCGTCGGTATCGCGCACGGCATGGGTCACGTTGCCCTTCAGCGACCAGCCATTGCCCAGCTGCTGTTCCAGGCGGGCGAAGGTGGTCTTTTCCACCATCGGCCAGCTGCTCCACGACGCCGACAGGTTGGTCGAGCGCGGCAGGTTGGCCGGGTTGCCATCGGCGCCCCAGTACGGCACCACGCCCCAGGTCACACCGGTGGTGCGCGGCGACTGGTATTCGTAGCCCAGTTCAAACAGGGTGCTGTCGGTCAGGTCGGCCTGCACGATGCCGTAGAACACGTCCTTGTCGAGCTTGTAGACATCGCGGAACGAATCGCTCTGCTGCTTGGCGGCGACCACGCGTGCACGGATGCGGCCGTCCCAGGCGACCGGGCCGCCCAGGTCGACTTCCATGCGCTGGTTGCCCCAGCGGCCCAGGATCAGGTTGGCGCCCATCTGCACGGTATCGGTCGGGCGCTTGCGCACCATGCTGATGGTGCCCGACGGATCGCCGGCACCGGTGGTCAGGCCGGTGGCGCCGCGGATCACTTCGATGCGCTCGTAGATCACGTTGTCGGTGTTGGTCTTGATCGAGCCACCGAAGGTGTTGAGCATGCCATCGATCTGGAAGTTCTCGATGGTGTAACCGCGCGAGACATAGTTGATGCGCTCGCTGTCGGTGACCGACACGGTGACGCCGGTCACCTGGCCCATCACATCGGACAGCGAGAACAGCCCCATGTCGTCCAGGCGCTGGCGGGTGATGACCGTGACCGACTGCGGCGTCTCGCGCAGCGACAGGTCCAGCTTGGTCGCACTGCGGGTGTTCTTCACCGTGTAGCTGTTCTGGATCTCGCCATCGGCGGTCACCTTCACCGTGTCCAGCGTGCGCGCATCGGCGTCGGCCGGCACATCGGCGTGGGCCAGCGGCGCGCAGAACAGCATGGCCAGCGCCAGCGCCAATGGGGAAACAACGGGAACGTTCGGTCGGGACATACGGTGCGATTCCATGCAGGAGAAAAACATCAGCGATGGAATCCATGCGTGCGGGCGCCCGCGCGGAATCGCGCGACCCGAGGCATCTCCCATCGCCACGCGCTGACGGCCAGGGCCGTCGGCGCACGAGGAGCCGGGGATGTACACGGGCGGAAGCGCGGTGGGGGCGCCGGGTGGCTGAGCGTACAACCGATCAGTAAATGATAGGCATTCGCATTTCGTTAATCAAGTGTGTACGCGCGCGCCGCGGCGTGGCCGCGCTTCACCGTGAAGCGCAGCTGCGGGTGACGTCGTCGTTGAGCTGGCGCGCGGGCGTGCGCGAGCCGAACCACTCGGCCAGCTCGCGGCGCGTGCGGGCCTTGTCGCAGGCTTCGGCATTGCTGGCCGCCTCGATCACCGTGCCGGTCACCGGAGCGGCACCACGGCCGGCATTGGCCTGCAGTTCGCGCCGCGCAACGCGCAGCTCGCGGTCCACGCGCTCGGCCTCCTGCCAGCTCAGTTTCGGGTCACGCACGATCGGTCGGGTCACCCCGGTATCCTGCCCGGCCGGGCAGGGCGTGCTCTGGTAGATCGTGCGGCCACCGTCGTTGCACTTGTACACGCGCTGCGCGCACGCCTCACTGGCCGCCAGCAGCAGCGGCAGCAGAACCAACATCCTTTGCATGGATCCCCCCGTGGGCCACCCTGGCCCACATGGCGCGGGAGCATACGGAGTGTGACCCCCGTCGCGCAATACGCCTGCGCCTTTCGCCAGAAATGGGGTCAGAGCCCGTTGCTGCGCAACGGGATCCGACCCCGTCAGGCCCCAGGAAACGGTCAGAGGCGGGGCGGTGTGGGTGGGCAGGACCGCAGGCGCCATGGATGGCGCCTACGAGCCCCCAAGGACGGGTTTACGGCGTGTCCTGCCCACCCACACCGCCCCGCATCCCCGGGAGAGCCTGCCTTTGACGTTGATGTTGCCGTTGCGTTGAGCGGGTACAGGGCGCAGCCCTGTCGCCCTCCCTCAGAACCGGAATACCACCGTCGCGGCATGCAGCAACAACCCGATCAGCCCGCCCACCAGGGTGCCGTTGAAACGGATGAACTGCAGGTCGCGGCCCACGCTCAGTTCCAGCTGTTCCACCAGGTGGCGCTCGTCCCAGCCCTTCACCGTCTGCGCGATGTGGCTGGTCACCCCTTCGCGCAGGCGCCCGGTCAGGCGCTGCGCACCTTCCAGCAGATGCTGGTTCAGCGCCTCGCGCAGGGCCGGGTCGGCCTGCAGGGTCTGCCCCAGCGACGCCAAGCTGCGCTGCAGATGCCCCACCAGCGCTGAATCGTCGCGCTGCAGGTCGGCGCGCAGCGTGGCGTGGATGCGCGACCACAGGCCCTGCACGTACTCCTGCAGGGCAGGGTGGTCGATCATTTCCTGCTTCAGCTGTTCGATGCGCTCGGCCAGCGCCGGATCATCGCGCAGGCGCTGTACGTAGTTCTGCAGCCAGGTTTCGTAATCCTGGCGCAGCGGATGCTGCGGCTCGGCCAGTACCTGCTGCAGTTCCTCGAGCACCGCCCGCGCCAAGCGCTCGGCCAGGCTGTCGCCGATCTCGTCGATCGGCTTCACCCAGTTCACCGTGCTGGACAGCGTGGGCCACTCGCGTTGGATGTAGCGCACGATCAGCTGCGAGGCGCGTTCTTTTACTTCCGGCTGTTCCAGCCAGCGGCCCAACCGCTGCAGGCCTTCGTCCAGCACGCGCTGGTGGCGGCCATCGGCAGTCAGCAGGGCCAGCAGTTCGCCGGCAGTGGCCGCCGCGTTCCACTGCCGCAGCTGCTGCACCACGAAGCCATGCAGCTGCCGGCGCACCGCGCCTTCGTCGAAGAAATCCAGCGCCTGCAGGGCCCAGCCACGTGCCATGTCCGCCAGCATGCGCGCGCGTTCGGGTTCGGCCAGCCAACTGCCCAAGCGGCTGGCCGGGTCGAACACCTGCAGGCGGGCCAGCAGCACGCCCGGTTCCAGGAACTGGTCGCGCACGAACAGCGCCAGGCTGTCGCCGATGCGTTCCTTGCTGCGCGGAATGATGGCGGTATGCGGAATGGGCAGCCCCATCGGCCGCCGGAACAACGCGACTACCGCGAACCAGTCGGCCAGTGCGCCCACCGCGGCGGCTTCGCAGAAGGCCGACACCCAGGCCCAGATGCCCCGTTCACCCTGCCAGTGGCTGACCGCGAAACCGGCCAGCATCAGCAGCAGCAGGCCCAGGGCCAGGGCTTTCAGGCGCCGCAGCTGGGCGCGACGCGGATCGATGGCAGACGTCATGGCCGCAGTCTAACCGGCACCGGATGACGCCAACGCAACGGTGGCGCCGGGCAGGGCCCGGCGCCAGCCGATCACAGGGCTTCCAGCTGCTTTCGCAGCGTGGCCAGCTGCGCGCGCAGGGTGTCGTTCTCGCGGGTCAGCGCCACCACCCGGCGGCGCAGTGCCGGCGCGTCTTCGCCCAACTGCTCCAGCGCCGACAGCACCTCGGCATCGCGGCTGGCCACCTCGTCGTCGCTGGGCTCTTCGAAATCCATCTCGGCCGGTTCGGGCTTCGGCGCGCGCGGCTTGCGTTTGGATTCGCGCACGCGCTTGGCGGCCTGCTTCAGTTCGTCCTTGCCACCGGCCGCAGCCGCGCGCTGCTCTTCTTCCGGCAGGTCGGCCACGGCGGCGGCCGCGCTGATCGAAATCACCCCGGCCTTCACTGCCTCTACCACTTCAGCCGCGGCCTGGGCGTGGATGCGCTCGATCATGCCCACCTGGCTGGTGCTCAGCTTGGCTTCGCGGGCCAGTTCGGCGCGGCTGACCTTCGGTGCCGGTTCCCACGGCGGGCTGTCTTCGCCCGCGTCGTCGGCCGGGTCGGCGGTGCCATCGCTTTCGCGCTGCAGCTGCGCCTGTTCCACCTGCTTGCGTGCGGACAGGATGTCACGCTTGCGCAGGGCCAGCACACCGCGCTGGAAGTCGGACACGCTGCGGCGGCCCAGGTGCTGCTCGATCATCCACAGGTGTACGTCTTCCATGCTCTGGAAGCGGGTGTTCTGCACGGTGTTGAACGGCAGGCCGTGTTTCTGGCAGATGCCGAAGCGGTTGTGGCCGTCCACCAGCACATCGCCCCACAGCACCAGCGCATCGCGGCAGCCTTCGGCCAGGATGCTGCGCTCCAGCGCGTCATGCTCGTCGGCGGTCAGCGGGTCGATGTAGGCCTTCAATTCTTCTTTGACGACGATATCCATGGGCACGGCAACAGGCAGGAGCGGAACCGACCATTGTACCCGCTCGCCCGGTCCGGCCCCGGCTCAGGCGGTGGCCCGGATCATCTCGCCCAGGATGGCGGTGATCTGGTCGATCTGTGGCTTGTCCACGATCAGCGGCGGTGACAGCGCGATGATGTCGCCGGTGCAGCGCACCAGCAGCCGGCCATCGTGGAAGCAGCGCCGGAAAACCTCGTAGCCGCGGCTGCCGGGAGCATCGCGGCGCGGCGCCAGTTCCACCGCACCAACCAGCCCGAAGTTGCGGATGTCGATCACGTTTGGCAGGCCCTGCAGCGCATGCAGGCGTTCCTGCCAGTACTCGCCCAGCTCGATAGCGCGCTCGAACAGCCGCTCTTCGGCGTAGATGTCCAGTGTGGCCAGGGCCGCGGCGCAGGCCAGCGGGTGGCCCGAATACGTATAGCCATGGAACAGATCGATGGCCTGCGCCGGGCCCTGCATGAAGCTGGCATGCACCGCGTCGCTGACCAGGACCCCGCCCAGCGGCACGGCGCCGTTGCTGGCGCCCTTGGCGAAGGTCAGCAGGTCCGGGGTGACCCCGAAGCGCTGTGCCGCGAACGGCATGCCGACCCGCCCAAAGCCGGTGATCACTTCGTCGAACACCAGCAGGATGCCGTGCTGGTCGCAGATCTCGCGCAGCCGCTGCAGGTAGCCGGGGGCGGGCAGGATCACCCCGGCCGAACCGGCCACCGGCTCGACGAACACCGCGGCGATGGTGGACGGGTCGTGCAGTGCGACCAGCCGTTCCAGGTCATCGGCCAGTTCGGCGCCCTGCCGCGGCAGGCCCTTGCTGAAGGCGTTGCGCTCCAGGTCCAGGGTGTGCCGCAGGTAGTCCACGCCGCCCAGTTGCAGGCCGAACTGCTTGCGGTTGTTGGGCAGTCCGCCCAGCGCCATGCCGCCGAAACCCACCCCGTGGTAGCCCTTTTCGCGGCTGATGAAGCGGGTGCGCTGGCCTTCGCCGCGCAGGCGATGGTGGGCCAGCACGATCTTCATCGCGGAATCCACCGCTTCCGAGCCGGAACTGGTCAGGAACACATGGTTCAGGCTGGCCGGGGCCAGTGCGGCCAGGCGCTGGGCCAGGGCGAAGGCCGGCGGCGACCCCATCTGGAAGCCGGGGGCGTAGTCCAGCGTGGCGGCCTGGTCGGCGATGGCCTTGATGATGCCTGGACGGGCGTGGCCGGCATTGCAGCACCACAGGCCGGCGGTGCCATCGAGGATGCTGCGCCCGTCCACATCTTCGTAGTGCATGCCGGCGGCGCGCACCAGCATGCGTGGCGCACCCTTGTATTGGCGGTTGGCGGTGAACGGCATCCAGTACGCATCGAGCGATTCGGGGCGCTGGGTCGCCAGCGCGTGCGGGTCGATCGCGGGATTCTTCATGCCGCCTCCGTCGGGTCCGTTGCGCTGACTGTAGCGCAGCCGGTGGGCGCGATGCCCGCTCACGGGCGGAATGCGGGCGTGGCGGTATAACCGGGGCAGTTCTCCACCCGGAACCGGACATGGCCGACTTCCCCGACCGCAGCCATTGGCAGGCACTGGCCGGCCAACTGGCCCTGCCATCGCAGGCCTTCATCGATGGCCGCTACGTGGACGCAGCCAGCGGCGTGTGCTTCGACTGCATCAGCCCCATCGATGGGCGCGTGCTGGGCCCGGTGGCCGACTGCGATGCACACGACGTGGATCGCGCGGTACTGGCCGCGCGCCGCGCGTTCGATGCGGGCCACTGGTCGCAGGCCAGCCCGCCCCATCGCAAGCGCGTGCTGCAGGCGCTTGCCGCGCTGGTGGAACACCATGCCGACGAACTGGCGCTGCTGGAAACGTTGGACATGGGCAAGCCGGTGCGCGATGCGCGGCGCATCGACCTGCCCGGCGTGGTGCGCTGCCTGGGCTGGACGGCCGAGGCGGTGGACAAGCTGTACGGCGGGATAGCGCCCACCGGGCCGCACGAACTGGGCCTGGTCAGTCGCGAGCCTGCCGGCGTGGTGGGCGCCATCGTGCCGTGGAATTTCCCACTGCTGATGGCCTGCTGGAAGATCGCGCCGGCACTGGCGATGGGCAATTCGGTGGTGCTGAAGCCGTCCGAGCGCTCACCGTTGAGCGCGCTGCGGCTGGCCGCGCTGGCCGCCGAAGCCGGGCTGCCGGACGGTGTGCTGAACGTGCTGCCGGGCCATGGCGAACGCGTGGGCGAACCGCTGGCCCTGCACATGGACGTGGACGTGCTGGCCTTCACCGGTTCCACCGCCACCGGCGCCCGGCTGCTGCAGTACGCCGGTCGTTCCAATCTGAAGCGGGTCTGGCTGGAGTGCGGTGGCAAGAGCCCGCACCTGGTCTTTGCCGATGCACCGGATCTGGATGCCGCGGCCAAGGGCGTGGCGCAGGGCATCTTCTTCAATCAGGGGGAGGTCTGCACGGCGGGCTCGCGCCTGTTGGTGGAGCGCTCTATCCGTGATGATTTCGTGCACCAGGTGCTGGCGTACGCGCGGCACATGCAGCCGCGGCACCCGCTCGAATCTGACGCGCCGATGGGCGCGCTGGTGGATGCGGCGCACGTGGAAAAAGTGCTGGCCGATATCGCCCGCGCCGAGGCCGACGGTGCGCGCCTGCTGTTGGGTGGGCAACGCGCGCAGGTCGAGGCGGGCGGATGCTACGTGCAGCCCACCGTGTTCGACCAGGTGCGACCGGAACAGGCGCTGGCCCGCGAAGAAGTGTTCGGGCCGGTGCTGGCAGTGTTGGGTTTCGACGGCGAAGCCGAGGCCGTGCGCCTGGCCAATGACAGTCGCTATGGGCTGGCCGCAGGGTTGTGGACGCGCGATCTGGGCCGCGCCCACCGCGTGGCCCGCCAGTTGCGCGCGGGCAGCGTGTGGGTGAATGGCTGGGATGGCGGAGACATGACCGCGCCGTTTGGCGGCTACAAGCAATCGGGAAATGGCCGCGACAAATCGCTGCATGCCTTCGACAAGTACAGCGAGATCAAGGCCACCTGGATCCAGTTGTAGAGTCGAGCTTGCTCGACTGCTCTTCGCGTTCTGTAGAGTCGAGCCATGCTCGACTGCTCTTCGCGAACGGCAGTCGAGCAAGCTCGACTCTACAACGGCAGGGCAGTCGAGCAGGCTCGACGCTACCGGCAACGCGCACTGACCACGGCCACCGCGTCACGCAGTGCCTGCCGGTCCACGTCCTTCACCGCGCCCTGGAAATAGGCCATGTCCTGCTTCCCCAGTTCGCACGGATCGATCATGTAGCCCGGCGGCCACAGCCCCAGCAGTTGCGCCACGCCCTGCACGATCTGCTCGGGCGACATCTGTGGCCGCATGTGGAAGTAGTTCCGGCGCGGGGCGAATGCCGCATGTACCTCGCGGCGACCCAGCAGCCTGGGCGCTACGCCCGCCGCAGTGATGCCATCACCTCCCTCGATGCTGCCGGCTGGCAGGCCCAGCGACAGCGGTGCCGTCGTTGGCGCCTCGTCGCGTTCCATGGCGACAGGGTGCGGCGCTGCGGAGGGCGAACGCTGCTGCAGGCCAGGCGGCGCCGTGGATGCGGCAGCAGGTTCAGCGCGCAGCGACACGGGCGGCGGCAATGCCGGCGCCGCTGGCAGCCAGCGCAGGCTGATGCGTGCTTCATCGGCATGCGGCGGGTCGATGCGGCCGCTGCGCCACAGCCAGGCACCCAGCAGCACATGCAGCAGCACCACCAGCAGGCAGGCCACGCTGCGCGGCAGTTGCGGCGAATCGGACCAGCGCAACACAACAACAGGGGCCATCGGCAGCGCATCCATGCAGTAACCGGTGGCGCAGCGTAACGCCCGGCCAGAAATATTCCGTTGTCTTGGTGTCGGCTGAAACCATCGTCCCGTCAGGCCGCCCGCGCGTGGCAGAATCGGTCGATCCACCTTCCACGCCTCGCCGATGTCCACGCTCTCCACTGCTGCAGCCCCCGTGAATTCGCCCCGCCGTGTGCTGCTGGCCAGCCTGATCGGCACCACCATCGAATTCTTCGATTTCTACATCTATGCCACCGCGGCGGTGCTGGTGTTCCCGCACCTGTTCTTCCCGGAAAGCAGCGACCAGGCGGCCCTGCTGCAGTCGCTGGCGACCTTCGCGGTGGCCTTCATCGCGCGGCCGGTGGGCTCGGCAGTGTTCGGCCACTTCGGCGACCGCATCGGTCGCAAGGCCACGCTGGTGGCGGCGCTGCTGACCATGGGGCTGTCAACTGTCGCTATCGGCCTGCTGCCGCCCCATGCGCAGATCGGGCTGTGGGCGCCGGCACTGCTGGCCCTGTGCCGTTTCGGCCAGGGCCTGGGGCTGGGTGGCGAATGGGGCGGGGCGGTGCTGTTGGCTACCGAGAACGCACCCCCGGGCAAGCGCGCCTGGTACGGCATGTTTCCGCAGCTGGGTGCGCCGCTGGGGTTCCTGTTGTCGGCAGGCATTTTCCTGCTGCTGGGGCGCTGGCTCAGCCAGCAGGATTTCCTGCAGTGGGGCTGGCGCATTCCGTTCGTGGCCAGCGCGCTGCTGGTCACGCTGGGGCTGTGGGTACGGTTGAACATCCACGAAACGCCGGATTTCCAGAAGGCACTGGATCGCAAGGCGCCGGTGCGCCTGCCGATGTGGACCGTGCTGCGCCACCATGCCATACCCATGCTGCTTGGCACGCTGGGCGCCTTTGCCACCTTCGTGCTGTTCTACCTGATGACGGTGTTCAGCCTGGGCCACGGCACCGCGGTGCTGGGCTACAGCCGCGAGCAGTTCCTGCTGATGCAGATGGTGGCCATGCTGTTCTTTGCAGCCGGCATTCCGTTGTCGGCGCGCTATGGCGACCGCTGGGGTACGCGCCGCACCATGATCATCGCCAGCGTGCTGATCCTGGGGTTCGGTGTGCTGTTCGCGCCGCTGTTCCAGGCGCACAGCCCGTGGCTGGTGCTCACCTTCCTGTGCCTGGGGCTGTTCCTGATGGGCCTGACCTACGGTCCCTGCGGCACCTTCCTGGCCGAGATCTACCCGGTGGAGGTGCGCTACACCGGCGCCTCGCTGTCGTTCAACCTGGCCGGCATCCTGGGCGCGGCGCCGGCGCCGTACCTGGCCACCTGGCTGGCCGAACGTTTCGGCCTGGTCGCGGTGGGCTACTACCTGTGCCTGACTGCGGTGGCCACGCTGTGCGCGCTGGTGGCGCTGCACCGGCGCGGCCGTTGATGGCCTTCAGCCGAAGATGCGCTTGAGCGTGCGGCCCAGCCAGCCGCCGCTCTGGTGCTCGCGGGTGAACTGGTTCAAGTGCGCCTTCACCTGCTCGGCATAGGCCTGGTCGTCGCCACGGATGTGGTTGAACAACCAGCGCGACAGCATGGTGCGCAGCTCGTCGCTGACATCCTCGCCGGCCTGGAAACGCAACCGGTACTCGGCCACGCGCTTGATGAAGATTTCATGCACGCGCTTGTGCGCCGCGCAGAACGGATAGCCCGCTTCCTCCATCAACTCCTCTTCGAACGCGAAGTGGGACATGGTGTAGTCCACCACCTCGTCGATCACCTCGGCCACCGCCACGCGCTGCAGGCTGGACTGTGCCACGTGCAGGTGGTTGAGCATTTCCACGATGCGCCGATGCTGCTGGTCGATCACATCGATGCCCGTGTTCAGATCGTCCTGCCAGAGCAGTAGTGCCATCCTTGCGCCCCCTTCATGCTGATGTCGGGAGCGACTGTAGGCGCGCGCCCAGCAGGCGGCGTTGATCTGGATCAAAGCATGCGTGTCAGGATAAAGCAGGCTCACGCGCGCGCTGCGGCGGTGCAACGGTAGTGCTGCTGACCCGGTTGCGGCCGCCGGCCTTGGCCAGGTACAGCTGGCGGTCGGCTTCGGAAATCAGCCGGTGCAGCGAATCGCGCTGCGGCTGCAGGCAGCACAGGCCAATGCTGACGGTCATGCGCAGGGTGGCGGTACCGATATCCACCTCCAGCGCGGCGATGCGCTGGCGCAGTTCCTCGAAGTACTGCAGCGCTTCGTCCTGTTCCATGTCCGGCACCAGCAGGCAGAACTCTTCGCCACCAAAGCGCGCGATCAGGTCCTGGCTGCGCGCATGGTCGCCCACCGCGCGGGCGACGGTGCGCAGGGCATCGTCGCCGGCTTCGTGGCCGTAGGTATCGTTGATGTGCTTGAAGTGGTCGATGTCGATCATCGCCACCGCCACGCTCTGGCCATGCAGCTGCAGTTGCGTCAGCTGGCGCTGGCTCTGTTCCAGGAAACAGCGGCGGTTGGGCAGGCCGGTGAGGAAATCACGGGTGGCCAGATCCTGCAGGGTACCGATCAGTTCCAGCTGGTCCACGTTCTGCGAGACGCGGCAGAAGAATTCTTCGCGCGAGAATGGCTTGCGCAGAAAATCGTTGGCGCCGTTCTTCAGAAAGCGCGGAATCAACGACGCGTCGGTGTTGCCGGAAATGCCGATCACCGCCACCTTGTCGCGCGAGCGCAGCGTGCGCAGGCGGCGGGTGAATTCCACGCCCTGCATGCCCGGCATTTCCTGGTCCACCACCGCCAGGCGGATGGCCGGATGGGCCTCGATGGCGGCCAAGCCTTCGCTGCCGTCGGCCGCTTCGTACACTTCATGGCCGTACATGCGCAGCAGCGCGGCCGCATAGCCTCGTGCGGACGGCGAATCGTCCACTACCAGCGCGGCGATGCGCCGGTTGCGTTCCAGCCGCTGTACCAGCCAGACCAGGTAATCGATGCTGCCCGGGGTGTTCTTCAGCACATAGTCGATGATCTGCTGCTGCAATACGCGCTTGCGCAGATCTTCGTCATACACGCCGCTGACCACCACGGTGGGCAGATCGCGCTTCAGGAAGAACTCGACCACCGCATCGCGGTCACCATCGGCCAGCACCAGTCCGGTCAGCACCAGGAACCAGCCGCCTTCCTCGCTCAGCAGGCGGCCGGCTTCGGCCAGGGTAGATGCCACCACCACAGGCAACTCCAGGCGCTGTTCGATCGCCTCGCGCAGCATGCCGGTGAACGCACGTGAATTTTCCACCAGCAGGATCCGCTGCGGCAGGGGATCGGCCAGGTCGCCATCGACAACGACCTGCGGCAGGACGGGCATGGTGCGGTGGCTCACGTGGGAGGGCTTGGCCGGGGTAGCGGCCGTTGCAGGCGAAACTTTAGCCTTGGACGGTCAGGGGCAGGTCGGGGCGGCACATGGCTGCGCTGGGCCCGGACCGGTATGCTCGGTGCCGCTACCCGACCGTCCTGGCCGGGGGCCCTCGGAGTTTCTGGGCACCACCGGTGCCCGCGCCGATGCACACCGGTTGTGCCAGGCGAACGCGGCAGTGCCTGGCCGCCCATCAACATTCAATCCACAAGGGGGTTGCCCGTGCGTTTTTCCCGTATGCGTATCGCAATTGCAGCGGCTGCGCTGCTGTCCACGCCGATGATTGCTGCAGCCGCCTGCTGCCCCAGCGACGGCAATGGTATCCAGCTGGCCAAGAGTGGTCTGGGCGAAGCGCTGCCCGCCGCACTGAACCTGAGCCAGGATCCGGCCTGGCAGGTCTATGGGTTCCAGCGCGATGGCATCACCTATTTCCAGGTGAATGACCTGACCGGTCAGGTGAAGCTGATCGTCGGCACGCTGGACAACGTGTTCTGGACCCTGCCGGCCGGCAAGTCGCCGGCGAAGACCTCGCTGCCCTCGCAGCGCCTGGTGATTCCGGCCAACGCGTCGCGCCAGGTCGTGTACCGCCGCGCCGAGTTCTCGCTGGTGGTCTACGGCAAGGGCGCCGATGCGATCTGGTCGGTGGAACTGCCGGGCGAAGGCCAGTAAGCAGCGTGGATGACCGGCCCTGCTGCATGCGGGGCCGGTCGTTGCAGCGCTCAGCCAAGGCCGTGCGGCGCCAGCCGTGCCCGCAGCGGGGCGTCCTGTTCCACCTGCGCCGGTGAATCCAGCAGCAGCATGCGGATGCGGTTGCCACGGCAGTCCACGCGGCCGCCGTAGGCGATGGCCCGCGCGCTCAACCGGCGCCGCGCCAGTGCCATGGTTTCCTCCGACAGCGTGCGGTGGCGGTCCAGCAGACCCACCGTTACTACGATTCCGCGCTGCACGCCGCGTCGGCCGCAGCGTGCGCGCACCTGGATCTGCCCACGCTCGCCGTTCAGCAGCAGCGACACGGCCTCGGCCAGGGTCCGGTAGGCGGCCAACTGCAGGCCCAGGTTCAACTGGCACGGGTCGCCCTGCAGCTGGTGACGGCCCAGCCGATCTGTAGCGTCCCAGGCCTGGTGGATGCCGCTGGCCTGCAGCGCCAGGTACAGCCCCAGCTGCTCCAGCTCGGCGGGGTAGACCATGCTGGTCAGCTCGCGGAACTGTCGTGAATGGCTCGTCGCGGTGCCCAGCAGCTGTCGTGCGGGCTCGTGGTGGCCATGCAGCTTCAGCAGTTCGGCGGTCTCGCCCAGCGATGCTTCAATGTCATCGGCAATCCGGCGCAGCGCCAACGCACGCTGGCGCAGGTCCATTTCGTTGGCGATGTGCGCGTTGCGGGAAAAGTCGGCGGCCTGCCGACCGGCTTGGTCGTGGTGCGCGTACTGGTGGTAGTGCTGGCTGATGCGCGAGCCCAGCGCCAGCAGCGCGGTACCGGCTACTGCCACGATCTGCACGGTCATGAAGGTGCGCTCGTCGAACGAGCCGGGCAGGCCACTGCTGGGCGTGCCCACGCTGATCAGCATGTTCAGCAGCGGCACGGCCACCGCCGCGCCACGCCAGCCGTGCATGCAGGTCAGAGCCACCGCAGGCAGGGCCATCAGCAGCTGCAGGCTGGTCTTGGCCGGATCGGAACTGGCGCCGGCCCAGATTGCCGCGCCGCCCAGCAGCAGCAGGGCCGCCAGCGACGCCAGCGTCGGCCACTGCCGCCAGCTGGACCAGTCATGGCCCGCACTGCGCTGCGACCACAGCAGTGCCAGCGGTACCACGGTGATGATGGCGATGTAGTCGCCCAGCACGTAGCGCACGGCGGTGCCCAGCACCGGATCGGACGGCGGGGTGGGCCACAGCAGATGGGCCAGGCCCAGCTTCAGTACCGCGGTGGCCAGCGCGGCCCACGCGGCGATGGACAGTACCCAGCCTTCACCGGCCGTGGCCAGGCGACGACGGTGCAGGCCCACCACCAGGGCGACCGCCGGTATCAGGCAGGCCGATGCCAGCACCACCCACGGCAGGCCATAGCGGTCGACCATGGGGTAGCGCATCTGCGCGAAGTAGGCGTATTCGCCCAGGATCAGATAGCCCCACAGCCGGGGCGGGCACAGCAGCAGCGCGGCCACGCGGATGCCGGCCGGCAGGTAGAACTGGTCCAGCGAAATCTGCCGGGTGGCCCAGCAGGCAAGCGCATACAGCGCCGCCAGAGCAAGCCCCGCCGGCCGGATACGCACATCCAGGCGAATTCCATTCGTCCACCAGTTCAATCGCAAGCCTCCCTTGCTGCTGCGCGTAAGCGCCACCCAGGCATCGCACCTGGCCCCAGTCCGCGACAGTATCGGCTGACGCGGATGCTTGCAATTGCCTGCAACCCGCGTGCCGCGGCGGCCGATACTGTCGCGGGGCGCAGGTGCTGACCGGGTTCACACTTTCACATCAGGCGGTTACCACAGGGCATCGCGCAGCTTGTACCAGGACATGGCCGCCACCAGCAGCGGGGTCCGCAGCAGGCGCCCGCCCGGGAAAGGGGCGTGGTGCAGGCGCTGGTACACGTCCAGGCGTTCGCTCTGGCCGGCGATCGCCGCGGCGATCACTTCACCGGCCAGCCCGGCCGCGGCCACGCCGTGGCCGGAAAAGCCCTGCGCGAAGTACAGGGTGGGGTCCAGCCGGCCCCAGTGCGGGGCGCGGTTGCGGGTGATGTCCACGAAGCCGCCCCAGACCTGTTCCAGGCCTACATCGGCCAGCTGTGGGAAGACCTGGTGCATGCGCCGCTGCATCACCCGGCGCAGGCCCGGCGGCGGCAGCGCCGAATAGCTGGCGCGGCCGCCGAACAGCAGGCGGTGGTCGTGGCTGAGGCGGAAGTAGTCCAGCGCCCAGGCGGTGTCTGCCACCGCCATGTTGTTGGCGATCAATGCGCGCGCGCGTTCGGCGCCCAGCGGTGCGCTGGCGCCCACGTAGGTGCCGACCGGCATGATGCGGCGCTCCAGCTCCGGCAGCAGGCCCTGCAGCAGCGCGTTGCCGGCGACCACCAGATGGCGGGCGTGCACGCTGCCGGCGGCCGTGTGCAGGGCCGGCGCCGGACCGCGCTGCAGCCGCACCACCGGTGAGCGTTCGTGGATGACCACCCTGGCCGCACGCGCCGCGTCGGCCAGGCCGCGCGCGTAGGCCAGCGGGTGCAGGTGGGCACTGCGTGGGTCGAACATGGCCGCGCGGTAGCGCGGGCTGTCCAGCTGGGCGGCAAGGGTGGGGCGGTCCCACCATTGCATGGGGTAGTCGTAGTGGCGCTGCAGGTGTTCGCAATGCCCCCGCAGCTCGCGCTCGTGGCGGGCGCGGATGGCCACGCTGGCGTGGCCTTCCACCCAGTGGCAATCAATGGCATGGCGATCGATGCGCCGGCGCATCGCCTGCACGGCCTCGCGTGACCAGTCGAACAGCAGGCGGGCGTCGGCGCGGCCGACCTCGCGCTCCAGCGTGTCCACTTCGCAGCCGTAGCCCACCAGCGCCTGGCCGCCGTTGCGGCCCGACGCTCCCCAGCCGATCCGCTGCGCTTCCAGCACCACCACCCGGTAACCGCGCGCGGCCAGTTCCAGCGCGGCGGTCAGGCCGGTGTAGCCGGCGCCCAGCACCGCCACGTCGGCCCGCACCTGGCCCTGCAGGGGCGGCAGTGGCGACGGCTCGGGCAGGCTGGCCGCATACCAGCTGGGCGGGAAGGCCGCGCTCACAGAGGCCCTCGCAGGCGTACGGTGGGCGGTTCGGACGGGGCAGGGGAGGCGCTGTTCACAGGGGTAGTTTCGCCCAGCAGCGTGCCCGTGGACGTGATGGCGGCGGCTTGCCGCCCTGGCCACGGCGCAGGTACCGTGCAGGCACGCCAAGGAGTCCTGCATGCATCGCCTGCCCGCGGTGGGCCTGCCCACCGACAGCACCGTCATGGGCCACCATCGTTTCGCGGTGGCCGGCGAAAAGTACGTCCGCGCGCTGGTGGACGCCGCCGAAGTAACGCCGTGGCTGCTGCCCAGCCTGCAACCGCCATTGCCTGCCGCAGACTGGCTGCAGGATCTGGATGGGCTGCTGCTGACCGGCGCGGTCAGCAACATCGAGCCGCAGCATTACGAAGGCGGGCGCACCTGGCCGGGAAACCCGCATGACCCGGCGCGCGATGCCAACGCGTTCGCGCTGCTGCAGGCCGCCCTTGCGCTGGACCTGCCGGTGCTGGCGGTCTGCCGTGGCTTCCAGGAACTGAATGTCAGCCTGGGCGGCAGCCTGCACCCGCAGGTACATGCCGTGCCGGGCCTGGCCGACCATCGCGAAGATCCGCAGGCCGCGGTCGAGGTGCAGTACGGGCCGGCGCACAGCGTGCAACTGGTCGCCGGCGGCTGGCTTTCACAGTGGCACGGCGGGGACACAGCGCAGGTCAATTCGGTGCACGGGCAGGGCATTGCGCGGCTGGCACCGGCGCTGCAGGTCGAGGCCACCGCCAGCGATGGTCTGGTTGAAGCCGCACGCAGTGGACACCACCGCTTCGTGCTGGGCGTACAGTGGCACCCGGAGTGGCGTGTCACGCAGACGCCGTTCTATCACGCTATTTTCCGTGCTTTCGGCCAAGCTTGCCGTCAGTACCAACAGAAACGACTGGATGCCCGATGAGTTCCCGACCGCGCCCGCGCAAGACGGCCACGCCCCCCGAGCCGCAGGAAAGCAGCCTGCTGCGCTGGCTGAAGGAACGGCGCATCACCGAAGTGGAATGCCTGGTGCCGGACATCACCGGCAACGCGCGCGGCAAGATCATTCCGGCCGACAAGTTCTCGCACGATTACGGCACGCGCCTGCCCGAGGGCATCTTCGCCACCACCGTCACCGGCGAATTTCCCGATGACTACTACGACCTGACCTCGCCGTCGGACTCGGACATGATGCTGCGCCCGGACCCGGACACGGTGCGCATGGTGCCGTGGGCGGCCGATGCGACCGCGCAGGTCATCCACGACTGCTACACCAAGAGCGGTGAGCCGCACGAGCTGGCCCCGCGCAACGTACTGCGGCGCGTGCTGGCCGCCTATGCCGAACTGGGCCTGCGCCCGGTGGTGGCACCGGAACTGGAATTCTTCCTGGTGCAGAAGAACACCGACCCGGACTTCCCGCTGCTGCCGCCGGCCGGCCGCTCCGGGCGCCCGGAAACGGCGCGGCAGTCGTACTCGATCGATGCGGTGAACGAATTCGATCCCATCCTCGACCTGATGTACGACTACGCCGATGCGATGAAGCTGGACGTGGATACCTTGATCCACGAATCCGGCGCGGCGCAGCTGGAGGTCAACTTCACCCATGCCGATGCGATGGACCTGGCCGACCAGGTGTTCCTGTTCAAGCGCACCATGCGCGAGGCGGCCATGCGCCACGGCGTGTACGCCACCTTCCTGGCCAAGCCGATGGAGAACGAACCGGGCAGTGCCATGCACATCCACCAGAGCCTGGTGCGGGTGAGCGACGGCAGCAATGTGTTCGCCGGCGAAACCCACGCCGAAGGTGAGTTCAGCCCGGTGTTCGGCCACTACCTGGGCGGTCTGCAGAAATACGTGCCGCAGGCGATGGCCTTCTTTGCCCCCAACGTCAATTCCTATCGTCGCCTGGTGTTTGGCGAAGTCTCGCCCAGCAACGTGCACTGGGGCTATGACAACCGCACCTGCGGCCTGCGCGTGCCGCTGGATACGCCGGAGAACATGCGGGTGGAAAGCCGCTTCGCCGGCTCCGATGCCAACCCCTACCTGGCGATGGCCGCGACCCTGGCCTGCGGCCTGCTGGGTATCCGCGAGCGGCTGGCGCCGGACGCGCCGGTGAGCGGCAGCGCCAAGGAGCTGGGCTACAACCTGCCGCGCTCGCTGGGCGAAGCGCTGGACGGGCTGGAACAGTGCAGCGAGCTGCAGGCCCTGCTGGGCGAGCGCTTCTGCCGTGCCTACATCTCGGTGAAGCGCAAGGAATACGAGACCTTTTTCCGGGTGATCAGCTCCTGGGAGCGCGAGTTCCTGCTGTTGAACGTGTGAAGACCTGCAATTGATGAATGAGCCGCCGGGGGGTAGGCTGGCACCCGTCGCCGGCCCGGCCGGCCCCCCACCCGCATTCTGGAGCACCCGATGAAGCTGCGTATCCTCACGCTCGGCCTGGCCTCCGCCTTGCTCGCCGCCTGTGGCGGCGGTGGCAACGGTGGCGCGCAGGACAGCAAGGTCCTGAACGTCTACAACTACAGCGACTACATCGCCGAAGACACCATCCCCAACTTCGAGAAGGAGAGCGGGACCAAGGTCACTTACGATGTGTTCGACAGCGACGAGATGGTCGAAACCAAGCTGCTGGCCGGCAACAGCGGCTACGACGTAGTGGTGCCCACGCTGAATTTCTTCGGCCGCCAGATCCAGGCCGGCGTGTTCCTGCCTTTGGACAAGAGCAAGATTCCGAACCTGGCCAACCTGGACCCGTCGGTGATGCAGCGCATCGCCACCCAGGACCCGGACAACAAGTACGGCGTGCCGTACATGATCGGCACCACCGGCATCGGCTACAACGTGGACATGCTGAAGGAGCGTTTCGGCGGCAGCGCCGACATCGCCAACAGCTGGGACCTCATTTTCAAGCCGGAAAACATCGCGAAGATGAAGGACTGCGGCGTGACCATCCTGGACACGCCGGCCGACATGATCCCGATCGCCCTGCATTACCTGGGTCTGGACCCGCACAGCGGCGACCCGGCCGAACTGCAGAAGGCCGCCGACCTGCTGAAGTCGATCCGCCCGTACGTGCAGAACTTCCACTCCTCGCAGTACGTGGGCTCGCTGGCCAACGGTGGCACCTGCCTGGTGGTGGGCTGGTCGGGTGACATCATCCAGGCCCGCGACCGCGCCGAAGAAGCCAGCAACGGCGTGCACGTGGCCTATTCGATCCCGAAGGAAGGCGCCCCGCAGTGGTTCGACATGCTGGCCATCCCCAAGGACGCCAAGCACCCGGAAGCCGCCTACGCCTTCATCAACTACCTGCTGGAACCGAAGGTTGCCGCAGCCAACACCAACTTCATCCACTACGCCAACCCGGTGACCGCCGCCACCCCGCTGGTGGACGAAGCGATTCGCACCGACCCGACCATCTACCCCCCGGCCGACGTCGCCGCGAAGATGTTCACCTACTCGATCAACACCCCGGAGACCGACAAGCTCTACACCCGCCTGTGGACCGAAGTGAAGACCGGCAAGTAAGTACCGACCGTTGGTCGGCATGCTTTCCAGGAGGGCCGACCAACGGTCGGCCCCCACCAGATAAGAAAAACGGAGGCCAACGGCCTCCGTTTTTTTTTTGCTTCTGCCCTGCCGTTGACCTCCTGTCCGCGAGCACGGAACGGTAGGGCAGCGGGTGGGGCCGGGGGCTGAGGCGGGACCGCATGCGCCCGGCGGGTTGGGCAGGACGCCCAACCCCGGTCTTGCCGCGTGCGCAGGACAGCGCACGCGAGCAAGGCGCCTACGAGCCCCCATGGATGGGTCCACGGCGTGTCCTGCCTCAGCCCCCGGCCCCACCCGCTGCGACAAACGAACAGCAGCTGAGCATCGCGACAAACGCTTTCACCTCACCTCCGCACTCCTTCCCCTACCGTCCCGTATGGCACTGACCACCGCCACGACGAGACGATGACCGACCAGCCCCCGCGCGAAGACGCTCCCACCGACCCGCCCCCCTCGGCCAGCGAGGACAAACCCTCGCCCCTGAAGAATCCCAAGGTCCGCTGGACCCTGGCGATCATCGGCATCGTGGTCGCCATCGCACTGATCATCTGGCTGGTCTACCACCTGCGCGTAGGCCGCTACCTGCAGGACACCAACAACGCCTACCTGCAGGCCGACGCCGTCGCCGTCGCCCCACGCATCAACGGCTACGTCACCGACGTCCTGGTGCAGGACAACCAATGGGTGAAGGCCGGGCAACCGCTGCTGCGCATCGACCCGCGCACCTACCGCGCCACCCTGGACCAGGCCGAAGCGGTGATCGCCGTGCGCCAGGCCGATATCGCCGCCGCCACCGCCGGCGTGCAGGGCCAGCAGTCCAGCCTGCTGCAGGCGCGCACGCAACTGGTGGCCGCCAGCGCCTCGCTGCGCTTCGCCCGCGCCGAACTGGCCCGCTTCACACCGCTGGCCGCCAGCGGTGCCGACACCCATGAACACGTGGAAAGCCTGCGCCACGACCTGGAACGCGCACAGGCGCAGCACGATGCGGCCAAGGCGCAGATTGCCGGCGCGCAGAGCCAGATCGAAGCCAGCCAGGCCCAGCGCGAACAGGCCGAGGCCGGGCTGAAGCAGGCCCAGGCCGACGCCGCCCAGGCCCGCGTGGCGTTCGAAGACACCGAACTGCGCGCGCGCATCGACGGCCGCGTTGGCAACAAGACCGTGCAGGTGGGCCAGTTCGTGGCCGCCGGTACCCGCACCATGACCGTAGTGCCGGTGGCCGCGCTGTACCTCAGCGCCAACTTCAAGGAAACCCAAGTGGGCCTGATGCGTGCCGGGCAACCGGCCGAGATCAAGGTCGATGCGCTGCCGGGCACCACCCTGAAGGGCACGGTGGAAAGCATCTCGCCAGGCACCGGTTCGCAGTTCGCGCTGCTGCCGCCGCAGAACGCCACGGGCAACTTCACCAAGGTCGTGCAGCGCGTGCCGGTGCGCATCCGCGTGGATGCCGGTGCCGAAGCACGCAAGGTGCTGGTGCCGGGCATGTCGGTGGAGGTGACCGTGGACACCCGCAGCGCGAAGGACGATGCCGAGCGCAGCCGCGACGAAGCCGAGGCACGCGGCGCCCGATGAACGCTGCAACCGCACCCGCCGCACCCGCTGCGGAAGGCAAGGCCGATGCCGCAGCGTGGCTGGCCGTGGCCGCCGGCACCATCGGCTCGTTCATGGCCACGCTGGATATCTCCATCGTCAATGCCGCACTGCCCACCATCCAGGGCGAGGTCGGCGCCAGTGGCACTGAAGGCACCTGGATCTCCACCGCCTTTCTGGTCTCGGAAATCGTGATGATTCCGCTGACCGGCTGGTTCGTGCGCACGCTCGGTCTGCGCACCTTCCTGTTGATCTGCGCCACGCTGTTCACCGCGTTTTCGGTGATGTGCGGCCTGGCTGATTCATTGCCGATGATGATTGCCGGACGCGTAGGGCAGGGCTTCGCCGGTGGCGCACTGATTCCCACCGCGCTGACCATCGTCGGCACCCGCCTGCCGCCGAAGCAGCAGCCGCTGGGCACTGCCCTGTTCGGCATGACCGTCATCCTCGGCCCGGTGATCGGCCCGCTGCTGGGCGGCTGGCTGACCGAGAACGTCAGCTGGCACTACGCGTTCTTCATCAACGTGCCGATCTGTGCCGGACTGGTTGCGCTGCTGCTGCTCGGCCTGCCGCACGAGAAATCGGACTGGGGCGGCCTGCTGCGCGCCGACTGGCTGGGTATCCTGGGAATGACTGCCGGCCTGTCCGCGCTGACCGTGGTGCTGGAAGATGGCCAGCGCGAGCGCTGGTTCGAATCCACCCTGATCGTGGTGCTCAGCATCGTCTCGCTGCTCGGCTTTGCCCTGCTGGCGGTCTCGCAGTTCACCAGCAAGACGCCGGTCATCCGCCTCAACATTTTGTTCCAGCGCAGCTTCGGCGCCGTGTTCGTGATGGTGATGGCGGTCGGCATGATCCTGTTCGGGGTGATGTACATGATCCCGCAGTTCCTGGCGATCATCGCCGGCTACAACACCGAACAGGCCGGCTACGTGCTGCTGCTGGCCGGCCTGCCGACCATCCTGCTGATGCCGTTGATGCCGAAGATGCTGGAAACGGTGGATGTGCGCATCATGGTGTTCGGCGGCATGCTGTGCTTTGCAGCGGCCTGTTTCGTCAACCTGGGCCTGAGCCCGGACAGCATCGGCCCGCACTTCGTGGTCGGACAGCTGCTGCAGGGCTGCGGGCTGGCGCTGGCGATGATGGCGCTGAACCAGGCCGCCATCACTTCGGTGCCGCGCGAATACACCAGCGATGCCTCGGGCCTGTTCAATGCCGCGCGCAACCTCGGCGGCTCGATCGGCCTGGCGATCATTTCCACCTTCCAGGAGCGCCGTACCACCCTGCACGTGGATGCCATCGGCAGCAGCGTCACCGCCAATTCCACCGTGGCCCAGGATGCGCTGCACGCCTACGGCCAGCAGCTGGGCGATGCCGGCCAGGCCGTGGCCGTACTGGCGCAGACCGTGCAGATGCAGGCGATGGTGATGGCCTACAACGATCTGTTCTGGATCTTTGGCCTGATCGTGGTGCTCACCTTTCCCCTGGTGTTCCTGCTCAAACCCCTGCCCAAGGGCGTTCCCCTGGCCATGCACTGATGACTTCGACTTCCTTGCCCGTTCGTTTCCACCTGCGACACCTGTGCCTGGCCGTGCTGCCGCTGCTGCTGGCCGGCTGCATGCTGGGGCCCGACTACGTGAAGCCCGAGCTGGCCGGTGCTGCCACCGCGCAGGCACAGCTGCACCGCGCCGCACAGGCCGGCGTGCAGCCGGCCACGCCCCCCAGCCAATGGTGGCGCGCGCTGAATGATCCGCTGCTGGACCAGCTGGTGGACGAGGCGCTGCGCAACAGCCCCGACCTGCGTGCCGCGCAGGCCAAGCTGCTGGCCTCGCGCGCGCTGCAGCGCCAGCGCCGTGCCGAACAGCTGCCATCGGTCGGCGCTGCCGCCGGCTACGCCAACATCAAGACGCCGGATTCGCTGGAAAACAGCGTGCGCGGGCTGGGCGAGAACATCGCCGGCGTGGCCGAGGCCAACGGCCGCCCACAGGAAGCCGCGCAGCTGCGCCAGCAGTTTGCCGATCTCGATCTGGACACCGAACTGTACGTGGCGGGCTTCGATGCCAGCTGGGAACTGGACCTGTTCGGGCGCCGCCGCCGTGCGGCCGAGCAGGCCGCCGCCGAGGCCGAGGCCAATGCCGCCGCGCTGGCCGACGCGCAGGTGCAGCTGGCCGCCGAGCTGGCCCAGGTCTACCTGGGCTTCCGCAGCAGCCGCGAACGCATTGCCCTGGCCGAAGACAACCTGCGTGCGGCCGAGCAGAGCCTGCAGCTGACCCGTCAACGTCGCCAGCGCGGCGCCGATTCGGACCTGCAGGTCGAGCGCGCGCAGGCACAGCTGCAACAGCAGCAGGCCGCGCTGCCGCCGCTGCGCGCCCAGGCCGATGAAGCACGCGATGTACTGGCGCTGATGGTGGGGCGCGAGCCCGGCGCGCTGGACGCACGTCTGGCCGTCGACCAGCCGCTGCCGCGACTGCCCGCCAGCGTGCCGGTGGACGACGCAGGGGCGCTGATCCAGCGCCGGCCCGACGTGCGCAAGGCCGAGCGCGAGCTGGCCGCCTCGTCCGCGCAGATCGGCCAGGCGCTGTCCGCCTATTTCCCGCAGGTGACCCTGCTGGGCACCATCGGTGCCGGGGCGACCTCGGCATCGGACCTGGGGCGGGATTCGGCGGCCACGATCGTCGCCCCGTTCCTGCGCTGGTCGCTGTTCGATTTCGGGGTGAACAAGGCACGGGTGGCGCAGGCCCGCGCCGGCAACCAGGCGCGCCTGGCAGCCTACGAAAGCAGCGTGCTGGCGGCCCTGCAGGACGCCAACACCGCGCTGGCCCGTTTCGGCGCGGCGCGCGAGCAGCTGCAGGCCAGCGAACGGGCGCAGGCCTCGGCCGAGCGCTCGTTGGCCCTGATGACCCAGCGGCGCCAGGCCGGGGCGACCTCGCAGATCGACCTGCTGGACGTGCAGCGCCAGCGCCTGCAGGCCCAGGACGGTGCCGCGCAGGCGCGCCTGCAGCTGCTGGTGCGCTACGTGGCGCTGCAGAAGAGCCTGGGCCTGGGCTGGCAGGAAGCGCCGCCGGTGGCCGCGCGTTGACCCGTCCGCCGGGCATGGCCCGGCGCTACCAACACGACGCCCCCGGTCGCGTTGACGTCGCCGCGCACCCCGGTAGCGCCGGGCCATGCCCGGCGAGCGCAGCGGACCACCCGCCGCCCGCCACACCCCGTCATACCGCCATCGCCCCCCGGCCGGTAGAATGGCCGCCGCTGTCCACCGCCCGCTCCCGGAGCCCCCATGCCCGTTGAAGCCCAGCCGGAAGCCGCCGCCGTTGATACGGCCAGCGCGCCCGGCTATCTGTCCATTCGTGATCTGCGCAAGGAATTCGATGGCTTCATCGCCGTCGACGACGTCAACCTGGACGTGCGCAAGGGCGAGATCTTTGCCCTGCTCGGCGGGTCGGGCAGTGGCAAATCGACCCTGCTGCGCTGCCTGGGCGGCTTTGAAACCCCCACCAAGGGCAGCATCACCTTGGATGGCCAGCGCCTGGACGCGCTGCCGCCGTACCAGCGGCCGGTCAACATGATGTTCCAGTCCTACGCGTTGTTCCCGCACATGACGGTGGAACAGAACATCGCTTTCGGCCTGAGGCAGGACGGCCTGGACAAGGCTGCCATCGTCAGGCGCGTGGGCGAGATGCTGGAGCTGGTGCAGATGGGCCACCTGGGCAAGCGCAAACCGCACCAGTTGTCCGGCGGCCAGCAGCAGCGCGTGGCGCTGGCGCGGTCGCTGGCCAAGGGGCCCAAGCTGTTGCTGCTGGACGAACCGATGGGCGCGCTGGACAAGAAGCTGCGCTCGCAGATGCAGCTGGAACTGGTCAGCATCATCGAATCGTCGGGCGTGACCTGCGTGATGGTCACCCACGACCAGGAAGAGGCGATGACCATGGCCACCCGCATCGCAGTGATGGATGCCGGCTGGATCCAGCAGGTCGGCAAGCCCGACGAGGTCTACGAACAGCCGGCCAACCGCTTCGTGGCCGGCTTCATCGGCTCGGTGAACCTGTTTGACGGGGTGATCGACGAGGATCTTCCCGAGTACGTGACCGTGCGCTCGCCGCTGTTCCCGGCGCCGGTCTACATCGCCCACGGCATCACTTGTTACGAAGGGCAGCCGGTCGCGTTCGCGCTGCGCCCGGAAAAGGTGATGATCGGCAAGGACGAGCCGGAAGGGCACACCAACAAGGCGCAGGGCGTGATCGAGGACATCGCCTATTTCGGCAGCCACTCGGTCTACCACGTGCGCCTGCCCAGCGGCGCCAAGGTGCTGGCCAACTTCGCCAACTCGCAGCGCTGGGCCAGCGATGGCCTGACCTGGGGCGATCAGGTATGGGTGCACTGGCGCGACAACGACGGCGTGGTGCTGACCTCATGAGCGCGGCAGGCCTGAAGCGCTGGCTGCCGGGCACGCGTGCCACGGTCATCGGTATTCCCTACCTGTGGCTGCTGCTGTTCTTCGCGGTGCCGTTCCTGATCGTGCTGATGATCAGTTTCTCGCACAGCCGGGTCGGCTCGCCGCCGTATACCTGGCTGCTGCAGTACGTCGACGGCGCGTTCTCGCTGAAGCTGAACCTGGAAAACTACCTGGCGCTGTTCCGCGATTCGATCTATGCCCAGGCCTTCCTCAGTTCGATCAAGATCGCGGCGATCTCCACCTTCCTTACCCTGCTGATCGGCTATCCGATGGCCTATGCCATCGCCCGCCTGTCGCCGGCCGCGCGCAACGTGGCGATGATGCTGGTGGTGCTGCCGTCGTGGACCTCGTTCCTGATCCGCGTGTACGCCTGGAAGGCGATCCTGGACCGCAACGGCCTGCTCGACCAGTTCCTGCAGTTCACCGGCCTGCAATCGCTGATGACCCGCATGGGCCTGCCCAAGCTGCAACTGATCGATACCCCGACCGCGGCCTACATCGGCATCGTCTACTGCTACCTGCCGTTCATGGTGCTGCCGTTGTACGCTAACCTGGTCAAGCATGACCACCGCCTGCTGGAAGCGGCCTACGACCTGGGCGCCAAGCCTTGGCAGGCGTTCCTGCGCATCACCCTGCCGTTGTCGAAGGCGGGCATCATCGCCGGCTGCATGCTCGTGATGATTCCGGCGGTGGGTGAATTCGTGATTCCGGAAATGCTGGGCGGTTCGGAGACGCTCATGGTCGGCCGCCAGCTGTGGAACGAGTTCTTCAACAACCGCAACTGGCCCGTTGCCTCGGCCATGGCCGTGGCGATGATCGCGCTGCTGCTGGTGCCGATCCTGTGGTTCAACCGTTCCCAGCAGCGCCTGCTGGAAGGGAAGCAGGCATGAGCCCGCGTACCGCCAAGGGTCTGGGGCTGGGCGTGCTGCTGCTCGGCTTCGCCTTCCTGTACCTGCCGATCCTGTTGTTGATGTTCTATTCGTTCAACAGCTCGCGGCTGGCAATGGTCTGGGCCGGGTTCTCCACCCGTGCCTACGGCGATCTGTTCGCCGACCGCGCGCTGATGGAGGCGATGTGGACCAGCCTGGTGGTGGCGTTCTGGACCGCCTGTACCGCCACCGTGCTGGGCACGCTGGCAGCGATGGTGATGACCCGCTTCAAGCGCTTCCGTGGCAAGCCGGTGTTCGGTGCGCTGGTCACTGCGCCGCTGGTCATGCCCGATGTCATCCTGGGGTTCTCGCTGATGGCCCTGCTGGCCTCGATGGGCGCCATTCCCGGCTTCCCGGCCCGTGGCCTGGCCACCATCTGGATCGCGCACGTCACCTTCACCCTGTGCTTCGTCACCGTGGTGGTGTCCTCGCGCCTGCAGGAAATGGATCTGTCGCTGGAAGAAGCGGCGATGGACCTGGGTGCCAGCCGGCTGACCGTGTTCACCCGTATCACCCTGCCGATCATCGCCCCGGCGCTGGTGGCCGGTTGGCTGCTGGCCTTCACCCTGTCGCTGGATGACGTGGTGGTGGCCAGCTTCGTCGCCACGCCCGGTTCGACCACGCTGCCGATGAAGGTGTTTGCCTCGGTGCGCATGGGCATCAGCCCGAAGATCAATGCACTGGCCACCCTGCTGGTATCGGCAGTGTCGATTGCTGCAGTGATTGGCTGGTACATCAACGCGCGTGCGGAAAAGCGCCGCCAGCGCGACCTGCAGCTGGCCCGCCAGGACAACGGCTGAGGCCGCAGCCACGCCCGGCTCACGGGCGCCGGCGCACAATGGGGGTCACCCTGATGGAGACCCCCCATGACCGTCGAGATCGTCGATCCGGCCACCGGCCAGGTGACCTACCGCCATGAACTGATGGGCGCTGCCGATATCGAGCAGCGCCTGCAGGCCGCCGCCGATGCCTTCCGCGGCTGGGCCGAGCGCTCGCTGCAGGAACGCGGCGCCATCCTGCGCCAGATTGCCGCGCAGCTGCGCAGCCGCCGCGACGACCTGCAGCAGGCGATGACCCACGAGATGGGCAAGCTCAAGGCCGAGGCCCTGGCCGAAGTGGACAAGTGCGCGGCGGCCTGCGAGTTCTACGCCGACCACGCCGCGGATTATCTGAAGCCGCAGCTGATCGACACCGAAGCACAGCGCAGCTACGTGCGCTACGAGCCGATCGGCTGCGTGTTCGCGGTGATGCCGTGGAACTTCCCGATCTGGCAGGTGTTCCGTTTCCTGGCGCCGGCGTTCATGGCCGGCAACGTGGCCCTGCTCAGGCACGCCAGCAACGTGCCGCAGTGTGCCGACCTGATCCTGGCGGTGTGCCGTGACGGCGGCCTGCCGGACGGTGTGTTCGACGTGCTGCACATCGACAACGACCAGGCTGCCGAGGTGCTGCGCGATGCACGGGTGAAGGCCGTTACCCTGACCGGCAGCGAGCGGGCAGGGCGCTCGATCGCTTCCAACGCCGGCAGCCAGTTGAAGAAGTCGGTGATGGAGCTGGGCGGCAGCGATGCCTTCGTGGTGCTTGACGATGCCGACCTGGACAAGGCGGTGGCGGCGGCAGTGAAGTCGCGCTTCGACAACAGTGGCCAGACCTGCATTGCCGCCAAGCGCTTCATCGTGGTGGATGCCGTGGCCGATGAGTTCACCCGTCGTTTCGTCGAAGCGGCGGGGGAGCGGCAGTACGGCGATCCCGATGCGCGCGGCACGACGCTGGCGCCGATGGCGCGCGCCGACCTGCGCGATGAGCTGCACACCCAGGTGCAGGCCAGCGTGGCCAAGGGCGCGCGCGTTCTGTTGGGCGGCGAACCGATTGCCGGTACGCATGCCGGTTACCCGGCCACCGTGCTGGACCAGGTGGCCCCGGGCATGCCGGCCTACGACGAGGAACTGTTCGGGCCGGTGGCGGCGGTGATCCGCGTGGCCGACGAGGACGAGGCCCTGCGCGTGGCCAACGACACCCGTTTCGGCCTGGGCGGCAGCGTGTGGACGCGCGATCCGGTGCGCGGCGAATCCTTCGCCCAGCGCATGGAATGCGGCGCCGCCTTCGTCAATGCCATCGTCAAGAGCGATGCGCGACTGCCGTTCGGCGGCAGCAAGCAATCCGGTTTCGGCCGCGAACTGGCCGACCACGGCATCCATGAGTTCATGAACATCAAGACCGTCTACGTGGCCTGATACCCCGCTTCTGTAGAGTCGAGCTTGCTCGACTGCTGTTGCGCCCTTGTAGAGTCGAGCTTGCTCGACTGCTCTGCGAACAGCAGTCGAGCAAGCTCGACTCTACTGGAGCGACAAGAGCCACGACCAACGGTCGTGGCCTACCGTTTTGGTGGGTATCGACCGTTGGTCGATACGCCTCACAACCATTTCGCGCGCTTGAACAAGCGGTACAACCCCACGCACACCGCGCCCACGCCGACGATCATCAACGGGTACGCCCACGGCTGGTTCAACTCGGGCATGTGGCTGAAGTTCATGCCATACCAGCTGGTGATCAGGGTCGGTGCGGCCAGCAGTGCCGCCCATGCACCCAGGCGCTTCACCGTTTCACCCTGCGCCAGCGTCACCAGTGACAGGTTCACGCTCAACGCGGTGCCCAGCATTTCGCGCAGGGTGTCGATCACATCGCTGATGCGCACGGCGTGGTCGTGCACGTCGCGCACATACAGCTTCACTTCGTCGGGAATCAGATCGCCCTGGTAACGGCGCAGCTGGGCCAGCACATCCTGCAGCGGCGCCACCGCCATGCGCATCTTGTTCAGTTCGCGCTTGAGCTCGTACAGCCGCACCACCGTGCTGCGCTTGTAGCTCTCGGCGAAGATGTCCTTCTCCAGCAGCTCCAGCGTGTCGCGGAAGCGATTGGTGATGGGCAGGTAGTTGTCCACCACGAAGTCGGTCACCGCATACAGGCAGTACGAGGGGCCCATCTTCAGCAGCTGCGGCTCGCGCTCCACGCGGGCGCGCACCGGGGCGTAGGACAGCGAGGCACCGTGGCGCACGGTCACCAGGAAGCGCGGGCCCAGGAAAGCGTGGGTTTCGCCGTACTGGATGCGCTCGTCCACCATCTGCGCGGTGGTCACCACCACGAACAGGGAATTGCCGTAGGCCTCGACCTTGGGCCGCTGGTGTGCGTTGCGTGCGTCTTCGATGGCCAGGTCATGCAGGCAGAATTCTTCCTGCAGTTTCAGCAGCACGGCGTCGGCCGGATCGTACAGACCCACCCAGACGAAGCCGTTGCCACTGGCGATCACATCGCTGATCGCATCCAGGCTGATGTCGTGGCGGATGCCCTGGTCATCGTAGTGAACGCAGTTGATGACACAGGCAGGGTTGGCCGAAGCGGCCGTGGAAGCAGGGGCGGGCAATGACATGCCCGCCATCGTGCGTCACTGCGCCGTGTGGGACAAGTGAGGACTACGCCCCAGCACCCAGGCCAGGGCCACATGCACCGGCAGCAGCAGGACGATCCACTGCACGTTGTACTGCGCCTGCAGACTCAGCCAGTGCAGTACCAGTGCGGCTACCGACTGCGCGGCCAGCAGCCACAGCACCACGCTGAACACGCGACCCGGCACGCGCCTGCGCAGCAGGGCGATGGCGCCGGGCAGCAGCAGCACCGCCAGCGGCGACAGCAGCAGCAGGTTGCGGTTGGCCCAGGCGGCGTAGTGGATGCTGAAGCCCCACAGGAACACCAGCAGGCCGCCGGCGATCGTGCACAACAGCCACAGCGGCAGGGCCAGGCCGGCCAGCAGGCGCGGGCGCTGGCGCAGGGCCACGATGCCTGCGGCGGCCAGCAGGCCACACAGCAGCCACGGCCACCAGCGCCGCGGCGATTCCTTCGGTTCGGCGGCAATGCGGTGCGGCAGCAGTTCCTGCTCGCTCTGCACCAGCGGGCGGCCATCGCTGTTGCGCACCTGGCGCAGGGCATCGGCCAGGCGCATCGGCACGAACGCTTCCTGCCAGCGCGACAGCGGCTGGTCGGCAAACGGACCCAGGCCGAGGTCGAAGCCCAGCCACATCCACGGTGCCGGCGAGGCCAGGCGCACCGATTCACTGCGGTAAGTGTTGCCGCGCGAGCGCCCCGACAGCTGCGCATGCAGGCCGCCGCCCAGAGCCTTGTCCAGGGTGTCGCGCACCATGGTGGCGCAGTTGGCGGTGTAGTAGTCGTAGTGGTAACGCGCGTTTTCCGGCCTGGCCCGCTCGGCCAGTCCATCGGCCAGGGCCCGCGCCTGGTCCGGGCGCAGGTCCAGCCACTGCACGCTGGCCCCGCGTCCGGTTTCGTCGTAGTAGGACAGGTCCTGCTGCAGCGGCAGCGCCACCAGGTAGTACATCATCTCGCCACGCACGAAGCGGCTGATGAAATCCTGTTCGGACGGATCGAAATAGCCGAAGTTGTAGGACGTGGCCGCACCACTGACCGGGTCCAGCACCACGATGGCGTCATGGCCGAAGCGTTCGAAGAACACCGTGCCCGGCTGCATGGTCACCACGCCGATACGCGGCGGCGGTGCGTCCGCAGCCGCCTCGGGAACCGCGGCGGCCTGCGCGAAGGCCGACCCTGGCAGTGCCAGGGCCAGCGTGCACAGCGCCAGCCATGCCAGCATCAACAGGCCGCGGCGCTTCAAGCGTCGTCCTGCGCGTCCGGCGGCAGCACGGTCACATGGAAAGCCTGCACCCGGCGCGCGTCGGCCCGCGCCACGCGGAACATGAAGCGGTCCAGCGCCAGTTCGTCGCCCACTTCCGGCAGGTGGCCCACGGCCTCGGTCACCAGGCCGCCGATGGTGTCGTAGTCCTCATCGGAGAAGGTGGCACCAAAGCGTTCGTTGAAATCGCCGATCGGGGTCAGCGCGTCCACCACGTACTGGCCATCGGCCTGGATGGCGATCTGCGCCGAGGGGTCTTCGGCTTCGTCGTGCTCGTCGTCGATCTCGCCGACGATCTGTTCCAGCACGTCTTCGATGGTGACCAGACCTGCCACGCCACCGTATTCGTCCACCACCATCGCCATGTGGTTGCGCGACAGGCGGAATTCCTTCAACAGCACGTTGAGCTTCTTGGCCTCGGGAATCAGCACCGCCGGCCGCAGCAGTTCGCGCACGTTGGCCGGGCCGTTGTCGGCCACCACGCCGCGCAGCAGGTCCTTGGCCAGCAGGATGCCAAGGATGTCGTCCTTGTTCTCGCCGTGCACCGGGAAGCGCGAATGGCCGGATTCGACCACCTGCTTCATCAGTTCCAGGAAGGGCGCCTCGACCGGCAGCGAGACCATCTGCGAACGCGAGATCATCACGTCGCCCACGGTCAGCTCGGCCACCGAAATGGCGCCTTCCATCATCTTCAGGGTATCGGCGGCGATCAGCCCTTCGTCCTGTGCGGTGTGCAGCACGGCCACCAGCTCGTCGCGGGTGTGGGGTTCGCCGGAGAAGGCGGCCGTCAGGCGTTCCAGCCAGCCGCGCTTCTTTTCATTGGGCTCCTGCGGGGAGCTACTACTGTCGTCTTCAGACATCTCTGGAAAAAGGGCACCCGGAAACCCGGGCGTTGGCCCCAGTCTAGCAGGATGTGGGGGCCTTTCAGTGACCGCTGGCTGCGTCGCCGGGGGCCTCGTCTTCGGCCGGCAGGTCCAGGCTGTAGGTGCAGCCGGCCAGGGTCCGGCCGGGGTGGCTGGCCACCGTGGACACGCTCAGGATGATCGATTCGATCTGCGCCTCGCCGGTCTTCGGGTCGGTGACATCGCGGCTGACCACTTCGCGGCCGGCCATGAACTTGCCGCCCTGGTCGTAACCGGTTTCCAGCGCCAGTCGGGTGGCCAGCGGGTGCGGGTCGGCCTGGTCCAGCACGGCCATCACGCTGGCCCCGGCCACCGCGATGTGGTCGGTCTGCTGCCCGAACACGGTGATCGGGTTGGCCAGGCGGAACTCGGTCATGAACTGGTTGGCCTGCGGCAGCGGCTGCAGGCCGTTGGCCACGGCCTTCAACGGGTCGGCCAGCAGCGGCGCCAGGGCGGCATGGTCGGCCACGCCCTGGCGGCATTCGATCAGTGCGGGCAGGTCCAGCGGTGCCGCTGAGGCGGTGGCGGCAAGGGAGGCAAGCAGCAGGGGCAGGGCAGTACGCAGCAGCACAGGCAGAGGGTCCGCGATGGAGGATGCCCGGCCATGGTAGCGGCCGGACTCCGTCCTGTCCGTAGGGCTCAGCCCTGCGGTACGCGGCCCAGCAGCGTCTGCGCACGCCGCAGCGTACGCCGGGCCAGCGCGCGCAGTGCCATCAGGGGCAGGGTCAGCATGACCGCGACCATGGCCAGATGGACCAATTGCATCATCTGGCTCAGTGCGATCTGCAGTACACCCGGCTGCAGCAGCCAGGCCGGCACATCTGCGGCGTCGATCCGCTTGACCGCGGTTACGTAGACCGCGGCAAGCACGAACAGCGCGCACAGCTGGGTACGCGTGGCGTGGAAGAACGACAGGCTGCTGCTGGCCCGCCCCAGGCGATGCTGCAGCACCACGCGCCAGCACACCGGCGCGGAGAACGCGCCGATCAGGACCAGCACCATCGAGGTGGCCCACAGCGTGGGCGTACTGCTGGCCGGTCCCGGACCGCCGAGCAGATGCGGCCCCACATTGCCCAGCACCACAGCGGCCAGCAGGCTGGCCGGGCAGACCAGGGCCAGCGTACGCAGCAGCCAGTGCTGGCCATCCGGGTGGCGGGCGCTGACCCGGCGCAGCATGTTGGCGGCCACGACCAGCAGCAGGGCAAAGATCGCACTTCCGGCCAGGAACGGCCCCATGTCGCCCATCATCATCCTTGTCTCCGGGGTGGTTGCCGCTGCAGGGTAGCGCGATCGGTGGCTCAGCGCTCGCCGGCGTAGGGATCGTCGATGCCCAGCTCGGCCAGGATCTCGCGCTCCAGCTGTTCCATCGCCTCGGCTTCCTTGTCGTCTTCGTGGTCCCAGCCCAGCAGGTGCAGCACGCCGTGCACGGTCAGGTGCGCGTAGTGCGCGTTCAGCGCCTTGCCCTGTTCGTCGGCCTCGCGCGCCACCACCGGCGCGCAGATCACCAGATCACCCAGCAGCGGGAACTTCACCCCCTTGGGCAGGCCTTCGGGCAGCTCGGCGGGGAAGCTGAGCACATTGGTGGCGTAATCCTTGCCACGGTAATGGCGGTTCAGCGACTGCCCTTCCTTGGCATCGACCACGCGGATGGCCAGGTCGGCTTCGCGGATGCGGCCCTTCAATGCCGCGGCCACCCATTTGCGGAAACTGACGGCGGCCGGCAGGCCGGTGCGGGGCAGCGCATAGCTGATGGCGACATCCAGTCGCACGGGACCTTTGGTCATGGGGTGGCTCCGGGTTGGATCTGGTGCAGGTCGCGGCGGTCGTAGGCACTGACGATGCGGGCCACCAGTGGGTGGCGCACCACGTCGCGCGCTTCGAAGAAGGTGAAGCTGACGCCGTCCACATCGCGCAGCACGTCGATGGCATCGCGCAGGCCCGACTTCACGTGCTTGGGCAGATCGGTCTGGGTCAGGTCGCCGGTCACCACCGCGGTGGAACCAAAGCCCAGGCGGGTCAGGAACATCTTCATCTGTTCGATGGTGGTGTTCTGCGCCTCGTCCAGGATCACGAACGCATCGTTCAGCGTGCGGCCGCGCATGTAGGCCAGCGGCGCGATCTCGATCACGTTCTTTTCCAGCAGCTTCACCACTTTTTCCACGCCCAGCATTTCGTACAGGGCGTCGTACAGCGGGCGCAGGTAGGGATCGACCTTCTGTGACAGGTCACCGGGCAGGAAGCCGAGCTTCTCGCCGGCTTCCACCGCCGGGCGCACCAGGATCAGCCGCTGCACGCGCGATTCGTTCAGCGCTTCCACCGCACTGGCCACGGCCAGGAAGGTCTTGCCGGTACCAGCCGGGCCGATGCCGAAGTTGATGTCGTGGGTGGTGATCTGGTGCAGGTAGCGGGCCTGGTTGGCGCCGCGGCCACGCACGGTGCCACGCTTGACCTTGATCGCCACCTCCTGCGCTTCGTACGCGCGCTCGGCGATCTGATCCAGGTTGGCCTTGGCCAAGCGCAGATGGATCGCGTGGCTGTCGAAGGTGGTTTCGGCGGTCTCGGCGTACAGCGCTTCAATCAGCTTCTGCGCTTCGGCGGTGGCTTCGTCGCGGCCGCTGATGCGGAACACGAAGCCGCGGTTGGCGATCTCCACGCCGAGCTTCAGCTCGATCTGGCGCAGGTGCCCATCGAAGGGGCCGGACAGGTTGGCCAGTCGCTCGGTGTCTTCCGGCGACAGGGTGAAATCTCGATGCTCGATGCTTTTCATTGCAGAGGGTGGGGCGGGTTCGCCGTCCACCGCGGTGGGTCAGGGAAGACAAGGGTAGCGCGCGGACGGGCGGGGCGACAGTTCTCCACACCGGGTGTGGATCGGCGCCGCAGAAAGCTGTGGACAAGTGGGTGCGGTGCCCACCCCGCAACGCTTGTGAAGCGCTGGTGAAAAATGTGCCAGGCAACGACGGGGTCAGATCCCCGAAGGGGCTCTGACCCCATCGATGGAGCCCCGGTGGGTGCCAACCGTTGGTCGGCACACCTCCCTTATTCCGCCACCACCCGCGCGCGCAGCGAATTGGTCAGCGCTTCGGTAATCACCACATCCACGAACTGGCCGATCAGGCGCGCCGGCGCCGGGAAGTTCACCGAGCGCATGTTCTCGGTCTTGCCGGTCAACTCATTCGGGTTCTTGCGCGACGGACCTTCCACCAGCACGGTCTGCACCGTGCCGACCATCTTTTCGGAGATGCTGGCCGCGTGCGCATTGATGCGTTCCTGCAGGCGCGACAGGCGCGCGTGCTTCTCCGCATCGCTGATCGTGTCCTCCAGGTCGGCCGCCGGCGTGCCCGGGCGGCGCGAATAGATGAAGGAGAAGCTGTGGTCGAAGCCGATGTCTTCGATCAGCTTCATGGTCTTCTCGAAATCGGCATCGGTCTCGCCGGGGAAGCCGACGATGAAGTCCGAGCTGATCGAGATGTCCGGGCGCACCGCGCGCAGCTTGCGGATCTTCGACTTGAATTCCAGCGCCGTGTAGCCGCGCTTCATCGCCGACAACACGCGGTCGCTGCCGGCCTGCACCGGCAGGTGCAGGAAGTTGGCCAGCTGCGGCACGTCGCGGAACGCATCGACCAGCGAATCGCTGAACTCCAGCGGGTGCGAGGTGGTGAAGCGGATGCGGCCAACGCCATCGATCTCGGCGATGGTGCGGATCAGCAGGCCCAGGTCGGCGAACTCACCGTCGCCATACGGGCCACGGTAGGCGTTGACGTTCTGGCCGAGCAGGTTGATCTCGCGCACGCCCTGCGCGGCCAGCTGGGCCACTTCCACCACCACGTCCTCGAACGGGCGGCTGACCTCGGTGCCGCGGGTGTAGGGCACCACGCAGAACGAGCAGTACTTGGAACAGCCTTCCATGATCGATACGAACGCAGACGCACCTTCGGCGCGCGGTTCGGGCATGCGGTCGAACTTCTCGATCTCGGGGAAGCTGATGTCCACCTGCGGGCGTTGCTGTTCGCGGCGGGCGCGGATCAGTTCGGGCAGGCGGTGCAGGGTCTGCGGGCCGAACACCAGATCGACGAACGGTGCGCGCTTGATGATCGCTTCGCCTTCCTGCGACGCCACGCAGCCACCCACGCCGATGATGACCTCGCGGCCCTTGTTCTTCAGGCCCTTCCATACTCCCAGCTGGCTGAACACCTTCTCCTGCGCCTTTTCGCGGATGGAGCAGGTGTTGACCAGGATGACGTCGGCGTCTTCCGGGCGGTCGGTCAGTTCCAGGCCATCGCTGGCGGCAAGCACGTCGGCCATTTTGGCCGAGTCGTACTCGTTCATCTGGCAACCGTGGGTCTTGATGTAGAGCTTGCCTTTCACCTGGTCGGGCTTGCGCGGACCAGTGGGCAGGGCAACGAGCGGGGTACCGCCCGGGGCGGCGGGCGGAAAGACGTCTGGCGTCCCGGTCATGGCGCTTAATCCATTCGGGTGGCGGGAAAGGCGGCAATTCTACCCGTATCCCGCACCGCCCGCCGGAATGCCGGATGCGCCGCGACCCACGTTCCACGCCGCCCGCCGGTAGCGCCGGGCCATGCCCGGCGGAATTCATCCACGCTTGGCGTGGATCTACCGGCACGCCTCAGGCCGCCACCAGCTCCGCGTCGATCTGCCGCGAGCGATCAAACGCGGTCAGTTCCGCCATGCGCGCGATGAACGCGGCCGTGGCCGGCGCCGGCTTGACCAGGCCGAACGCGGTGGTCCACTGCAGCGCGTTGCCCCACAGCACATCGGCGGCGCTCATGGTGTCACCCAGCAGGTACGGCCCCTGCGCCAGCTGGGCCTCGATCACCTGCAGCACGGTGTCGGCGTCGTTGTAGGGCGAGAACGCGTGCGGCGGCGGGTCGCGGTGCATCGCGCGGTCGATCATCGCCGGTTCGAAGCAGGCCCCGTAGAAGGCCATCCAGCGCAGGTAGGGGCCACGCAGGGCGTCGCCGATCGGCGGCGCCAGCCCGGCCTCAGGGTACAGGTCGGCCAGGTACAGATAGATGGCCACCTGTTCGGTCACCAGCGCGCCGTCATGGACGATGGCCGGCACCTTGCCCATCGGGTTGATGGCCAGGTAGGCCGGGGCCAGGTTGGCGCCGGCCTTCAGGTCCAGCACGTGCAGGCGGTAGTCCGCCCCCAGCGCTTCCAGCAGGGCCACGGCGCCGCTCGAGCGTGAACGGGCGGCGTGGTAGAGGGTGATCAGGCGTGAGGACATGGTGGTGCTCCTTGCAGTAAGAGGGGTGAACCGTGGGGCCATGCTGGGGCACAATCGCGGACGACTTCTGTCCTTGATCCTTCATGCGCCATACCGCCCATCGACTGCTGCGCCTGATCGCCCTGCTGCAGGCCCGACGCCACTGGTCGGGCGCCGAGCTGGCCGAGCGCATGGGCGTGGACCGGCGCAGCATCCGCCGCGACATCGAGCGCCTGCGCGAGCTGGGCTACCCGGTACAGGCCTCGGCCGGGGTCGGCGGCGGCTACCGGTTGGGCTCAGGCGCCCCGGTGCTGCCCATGCTGCTGGATGAGGAAGAGGCGACCACCCTGGCCATTGCCCTGCGTGCGGCCTCGGCCACGGTGTCCGGCATCGACGACACCGCGCGCGGCCTGCTGTCCAAGCTCGACCCCCTGGTGCCGACCCGGCGCCGCCAGCAGGCCGGTGAAGTACACGCCGCCACCGCCACGTTGAACGAGCTGCCAGCCACCGACGCGCGCCTGCTGGGGCGGCTGGCCCAGCACTGCCGGCAGGCCTCGCGGCTGGCCTTCGAGTACCGCAGCGCACAGGACGTGGTCACCCAGCGCCAGGTCGAGGCCCAGCACCTGGTGAACTACGGCCGGCGCTGGTACCTGCTGGCCTGGGACCTGAGGCGGCAGGACTGGCGCACCCTGCGGGTGGACCGGATGGGGGCGGTGCAGGCGCTGGCCGAACCCGGCCTGCATCGGCGCACACCGGCGCCGCCGGACGTGATGGTGCGCCAGGCCGTCAGCCAGGCGCCGTTCGCCCTGCAGGCCACCCTGCGCCTGGCCGGCAGCCAGGCAGAGCTGGAAAGTCGCATTCCGCCCTGGTGCGGGGTGCTGGAGGCCGATGGGCCACAGCACTGCCTGCTGCGCATGGGGGCCGAGAGTCGGGGCATGATGCTGGCGCAGATCCTCAGCCTGGACCGCCTGCCGCTGGCGCTGTGGACCACCCCGGAAACGCTTCGGCAGGAACTGGCCGAGCGGTTGGGCGGGTTGAGCCAGCTGCTGGCTGTGCCGGCGGTCACGGACTGAGCCGTGGCGCTTGGCAAGGCCCGGCGAAGCTGGGACACTCGCGCCCATGAAGGGGAGACTGGGGATAACGGCGATCATCATCGCTGCGCTGACCGCTGCGCCGGCCAGCGCCGGCACCCTGTACAAGTGCGAAGGCGCTGACGGGGTCACCAGCTATGTCAGCAAGCGGGTGGCCGGTGCGCGCTGCACTACCATCAGCTACACCCGCCAGCCCAATCGTCCAACACGCCCGGTCACGCCAGCGCCCACGCCTACGCCTACGCCTGCCGCCGCACCGGTGGCGGTGGCCAGCGCCGAGCGCAATCCGGTCGCCGTGGCCGCCAGCGCGGCCAGCCCGGCAGTCGCCCCCACCACAGCACCTGTGGCCACACCGCGTGCGGGCCGCACGGTCAGTGGCCAGGTCTATTCGTACATGAAGGACGGGGTTCGCCACTACACCAGTGCGCGGCCAGCGCAGGTGGCCAACCTGGGGCCGGTGCGGACCATCCGCTACAGCTTCATCGAACGCTGCTACGCCTGCGGGGTCAATCCGCGCGTCGATTTCGGCAGCGTGCGGCTCAACACGACCTCGTTCCAGACCGAGATCGCCTCGGCCGCGCGTGAGTTCGGCGTGGAAGAAGCCATCGTGCGCGCGATCATCCATGCCGAATCGGCCTACAACCCCACCGCGCTCAGCCGCGCCGGGGCACAGGGGCTGATGCAGCTGATGCCGCCCACCGCGGCGCGCTTCGGTGTCGCCGATTCCTACGATGCCAGCCAGAACATCCGTGGCGGCGTGCAGTACCTGGCGTGGCTGCTGAAGCGCTTCAACGGTGACCTGACCCTGGCCGCCGCCGGCTACAACGCCGGCGAGGGTGCGGTCGACCGCCATGGCGGCGTCCCCCCGTACAGTGAAACCCAGTACTACGTGCGCCGGGTCGGCCAGCTGGCCGATCGCTACCGCACCGCACTAAGCCACCAGTAGCGCCAGGCCATGCCTGGCGAGCGAAGCGGCGAGGCGTCGGCACACGTTCAAGATTTTGTTGCACCGCGTTGTGTGGCGCGCGACGGTTCCGCTACACTCGACCACGATTCAATGCGGCTCTGGCCCCCACCGGATCCGCTGGCAGCCTTAAAGCTACCTAATCAATATCGGAGTGCCGGATGGCCAACGATGGGGTATACGATCCAGTCAACACCGGACGTCGGCGTTTTCTTACTGCCACCACTGCCGTGGTGGGTGCCGTCGGCGTCGGCTTCACCGCTGTTCCTTTCATCAAGTCCTGGAACCCCAGTGCCCGTGCCAAGCTTGCCGGCGCACCGGTGGTGGCCGACATCAGCGCGCTGCAGGAAGGCCAACGCCTGATCGTGGAGTGGCGCGGCCAGCCCATCTGGATCGTCAAGCGCTCCAAGGCCATCCTGGATGCGCTGCATGGGCTCGATGGCCGCCTGAAGGATCCCGAATCGGGCGAGAAGGACCAGCAGCCCGGGTACGTGCTGAAGCAGAACCCCGAGCTGCGTTCGATCAAACCGGAAATCTCGGTGCTGGTCGGGCTGTGCACGCACCTGGGCTGTTCGCCGGAAATGGTCGCCGAGATCCGCCCTGAACCCTACGATCCGCAGTGGAAGGGGGGCTATTTCTGCCCCTGCCACAAGTCGCGCTTCGACATGTCCGGCCGCGTGTTCAAGGACGTGCCGGCGCCGATCAACCTGCTGGTGCCACCGCACCACTACCAGGACGACAACACCGTCATCATCGGTGTCGATCCGCAGGGGGCTGCCTGATGAGCAACATCCTCAACCGTACCGCCAGCGGCGTGGCCGACTGGGTCAATGCGCGCGCGCCCGGCCTGATGCCGGTCTACCGCAAGCATGTCAGCGAATACTACGCGCCGAAGAACTTCAACATCTGGTACTACTTCGGTTCGCTGGCGCTGCTGATCCTGGTCAACCAGATCGTCACCGGCATCTTCCTGACCATGCACTACAAGACGAACGCCGCCGAAGCGTTCGCCTCCATCGAATACATCATGCGTGATGTGGAATGGGGCTGGCTGATCCGCTACATGCATTCCACCGGGGCCTCGCTGTTCTTCATCGTGGTCTACCTGCACATGTTCCGCGGCCTGCTGTACGGCAGTTACCAGAAGCCGCGCGAACTGGTGTGGATCCTGGGCATGCTGATCTACCTGGTGCTGATGGCCGAAGCCTTCATGGGCTACGTGCTGCCCTGGGGCCAGATGTCGTTCTGGGGTGCCAAGGTCATCATCTCGCTGTTCGGTGCCATCCCGGTCATCGGCAACGGCCTGACCGAATGGATCATGGGCGATTACCTGCCCAGCGATGCCACGCTGAACCGCTTCTTCGCCCTGCACGTGATCGCCCTGCCGCTGGTGCTGCTGCTGCTGGTGGTGCTGCACCTGGGCGCGCTGCACGAAGTGGGCTCGAACAACCCCGACGGCGTGGAGATCAAGAAGGGGCCCAAGGGCAACCGCTGGTCGCCGAACGCGCCGGCCGATGGCATTCCGTTCCACCCGTACTACACGCTGAAGGATGGCGTCGGCGTCGGCTTCCTGCTGGTCATCGCCGCCTTCATCATCTTCTTCGCCCCGGCCTTCGGCGGTCTGTTCCTGGAACACGACAACTTCACCGAAGCCAACCGGCTGGTCACCCCCGAACACATCAAGCCGGTCTGGTACTACACGCCGTACTACGCCATGTTGCGCGTGGTGCCCAACAAGCTGGGCGGCGTGCTGGTGATGTTCTCGGCCATCGCCATCCTGTTCCTGGTGCCGTGGCTGGACCGGGCGCGGGTCAAGTCCTACCGCTACCGCGGCCTGCTGTCGAAGGTGCTGCTGGGGGTGTTCGCCGTGTGCTTCGTGTGGCTCGGGGTGATCGGCTCGGGTCCGGGCACCGATGTACACGAAACCTACATCGGCCGCGTGCTGACCTTCCTGTATTTCGCGTTCTTCATCACCATGCCGATATGGACAAGGCTGGACAAGACCAAGCCGGTACCGGAAAGGGTGACCACGCATGACTGAGCGCTGGATGGTCCGGTTGGCCCTGGTGGCCGCCCTTGTGCTGGGCAGCAGCCTGGCCCACGCCGCCGAGGGCGGCGCCAAACTGCTGCAGGCCGGCAATGATCTGGGTGACCGCGCGTCGCTGCAGCGCGGCGCGCAGTTGTACATGAACTACTGTTCCGGCTGCCACGCGCTGAAGTACCTGCGCTATTCGCGCATGGGCCAGGACCTGGGCCTGAGTGAGGAAGAGGTGATGAACAACCTCAACTTCACCGGTTCGGCCATCGGCGATCCGGTGCCGGTGGCGATGCCCAAGGAACAGGCCGAGAAATGGTTCGGCAAGATGCCGCCCGATCTCAGCCTGATCGCCCGCGTGCGTGGCAGCGACTGGATCTACACCTACCTGAAGTCCTTCTACCTGGACAGCAGCCGTCCGCTGGGCTGGAACAACACCGTGTTCCCCAATGCCTCCATGCCCAACCCGCTGTGGGAAATGCAGGGGCTGCAGCACGCGGTGCATGGCAAGGCCGAAGCGCCGGGCATGGACCCGCCGGTCACCGGTCTGCGCATCGACAGCCCCGGCAACGTGGATGCCGGGCAGTACGACCAGGCCGTGCGCGACATCACCAACTTCCTGGAATACGCCGGCGAACCGGCCGCACTGAAGCGCCAGCAGCTGGGTGTATGGGTGATCCTGTTCCTGGCCCTGCTGACCTTCCTGCTGTATCTGCTGAAGAAGGAATACTGGAAGGACGTGCATTGAGCCGGGCGGGGCATTGCCTCAGGCCTATTGGCTTTTGTGATGCCCGGTTGCACACTCGGGCAGGAGTCGACCACCGGCAAGGGGCTGGTGGCGCCGGTACGGCAGGCGGTCTCCTGTCGTGGGAGAGCCTTTGATGGCGGCGAGCGTACGCATGCGCAATACACTGACGCTGTTTTCCTCGAACGACGATGTCCTGTGCCATCGGGTGCGCCTGGTCCTGGCGGCCAAGGGCGTAACGTATGATTTCGTGCCGGTCGATCCGCAGAACCCGCCGGAAGATCTGATCGATCTCAACCCGTACCACTCGGTGCCCACCCTGGTGGAGCGCGAGCTGGTGCTGTACGCCGCCTCGGTGGTCAGTGAGTACCTGGATGAGCGCTACCCGCATCCGCCGCTGATGCCGGTTGATCCGCTGTCGCGTGCACGCATCCGCCTGGCCATGCTGCGCATCGAACACGACTGGGTGCCGCAGGTGCAGGCCATCCAGCTGGGCAACAAGACCCAGGCCGAAGCCGGCCGCAAGCGCCTGAAGGAACTGCTGACCGCATCACTGCCGCTGTTCAAGGCCAGCAAGTTCTTCCTGAACCCGGAAATGAGCCTGGCCGATTGCGCGATGGCGCCCATCATCTGGCGCCTGCAGTCGCTGGACGTGCCGCTGCCCAAGGATGGCAAGGTCATCGAAGACTATGGCAACCGCATCTTCCGCCACCCCGGGTTCGTGCGCAGCCTGACCGATCAGGAAAAGAAGCTGCGCGACCTGCCGGTCTAGGCGATTGCTGCAGTTCCCGTCTGCACGCCCACCGGCGTGCCGTGATACGCCCCGACAGGGGCGTCGTGCGCGTACACTTCACGCATGACCGACGACTTCTTCCACATGACCAGCCACCGCCCGTACCTGCTGCGGGCCCTGGTGGAATGGATCAACGACAACCAGCTGACCCCGCACATCCTGGTCGACGCCGGCGTGCCCGGCGTGCAGGTGCCGCCTTCGTCCGTGAAGGACGGGCGCGTGGTGCTCAACATCGCCGAGCGTGCGGTGGTACGGCTGATGATCGACAACGAGATGGTGAGCTTCTCGGCGCGCTTCTCCGGCACCAGCTACCCGGTGCAGGTGCCGATCAGTGCGGTGCTGGCCGTGTACGCGCGCGAAACCGGGCAGGGCATGGCACTGCCGGACGATATTCCCGGTGCCGAAGCGACCGCTGCCAGTGACGAGCCGCTGCACGAGGGCGACACCCCGCCGGACGACACGCCGCCGTCCAACCCGCCGCCGAAGGGCCGGCCGACCCTGCGCGTGGTCAAATAAATGTGGGTGCCGACCGTTGGTCGGCACATCATTGCCGTCTACACATCCTCGGCCTCATCCACATCCGCGCGGATCCTGCTGATCCGCGCCGCGCCCGGTCCGGTGAACGAAACGAGCTGGTCGCCACGCAGCACCATGCGCCCGACATGGCGATCGATGCCATCGTAGGAATACTCGAACTTGAAGGTGCGCTCGAAACCGAGCCGGCCATCCTCGCCGCGCGACAGGCGCAGGCCGGTGGCATGCACCGCCTGGTCCAGCCACTGCACGTCGGCGGCACGGCAGGCATTGCGGCCCAGCTCCACCGCGCGCTCGGCGGCCGAACGTGCGGCATTCCAGAAGAAGTAGACGATACCGCCAACGATCAGCAACAAGAGCAGGGTGGGCATGGCATGGAATGTCTGGCGTCGATGCAGCCAAGATGGCGGCGAAGCGGGCCGGGATCAAGCGTTATCTTCAACGGCCAACGGGTGCTGCAGCGGGGGCGCTGGGGTAAGTAGGCGCGGCAGGTGCCGCAACATTCAGCTGCAACAGTGCCGCCCAGTCCTGTCGATTGAAGCTGCACTCGTCTTCGCGCCCCGGCGTGCAACTGGTATCGATGCCGGTGCTGTCGCGCGCTCGTGCCGGCGGCAGCTGGATGCGCCCGCTGCGATCCAGTTGCAGCAGGCGCATGGCCACGGTGTTCATCACGTTGCCGCCCACCAGGTACAGGGTCTGGTCGCCGCCCAGGTTGGCGGCCACCACGACTTCGCAATGCGATTTCCAATGGCCCACCGAGCCGTTGCCCAGTGCCTGCACCAGCCCGCTGTAGCTGAGGGTGCTGCTGCGGTCGCGCAGGTAGCACACCATGTCGCCGGGGGCGGGCTTGGCGGTGGCCGGGTCCAGCAGCCGGTACGGGCTGCCGGCCGGACCGGCCTGGTAGGCAGCGCGGATGTAGTCGATGTGGCGCGGCGAGGTGGTGAAGCCGGGTACCCCGGCGCGCACCATCACCCAGGAAATGAACGCGGCCGACCACGGGTTGTCAACCAGGAAGGCGCGGCAGTCGCTGTCGGTGTAGCGCACCCCCAGGGGCGCCAGGCAGCTGCTGGCGCCGTCGATGCTACCCATCGCGTTCAAGGTGCCGCTGTCACGCCAGTAGGCGGCCACGCGCCGCCAGGCCACCAGGCCGTTGTCAGCCAGATGGCCGCTCTCGGCCTCGGTGACGGTGAGGCTGGCCGCACGGCCTTCGCGGTCGATGAAGGCGCGGTACCACAGCCGGTGTTCGTTGCAGGCCGCGTTGCGGATGGAGATCGCCAGTGGGCTCAGGCCATAGCGGGGTGGCACGTCGCAGGCTTCGGCGGCGGCGGCCGACAGCGGCGCGGCGGCCAGCAGCAGGCAGGCAGGCAACAGCATCCGGCGCATGCGCGGCTCCTGTGGGGGATGGCCGCAGCGTCGCAGTGCCGTCGTGAACGCAGGGTGTGAGAACGGGGTCAGATCCCTTTCCCGTGGGAAAGGGATCTGACCCCATGCCAGGCCTCAACCCGGCGGCGGGCCCAGCTTCAGCGACAGATCGATCGCCTGCACATGCTTGGTCAGGCCGCCAATGGAAATGCAGTCGACGCCGTCTTCTGCAATGGCGCGCAGGCCGTCCAGGCCCACGCTGCCGGATACTTCCAGTGGAATGCGGCCGGCGGTGATGCGCACCGCCTCGCGCCGCAGGTCGGCGCTGAAATCATCCAGCAGGATGCGCTCGCAGCCGGCGTCCAGCGCCTGCTGCAGCTGGTCCAGGTCTTCCACTTCCACCACCAGCGGCAGCTGCGGCCACTGCTGGCGTGCAGCAGCCACCGCGGCCGACAGCGAGCCGGCGGCGCGGATGTGGTTTTCCTTCAGCATCACCGTGTCGTACAGGCCGAACCGGTGGTTGTCGCCGCCACCGCAGCGCACCGCGTACTTCTGCGCCAGGCGCAGGCCGGGCAGGGTCTTGCGGGTATCGAGGATGCGCGTGCCGGTGCCGGCCACGGCCGCCACATGGCGCGCGGTGGTGGTGGCGGTGCCGGACAGGGTCTGCAGGAAATTCAGCGAGGTGCGCTCGGCACTGACCAGGCTGCGGCTGCGGCCCTGCAGCAGGGCCAGCACGGTGCCGGCCTTGACCACCGCGCCTTCGTCCACCTGCCAGTCGATGCGGACCTGCGGATCGAGCGCGCGATGGGTGGCATCGAACCACGGGCGGCCGCAGATCACCGCATCCTGCTTGCACAGCAGGTAGGCGCTGTCCGGCTGGTCCGGCAGCAGGGCAGCGGTGACATCACCGCTGCCCAGGTCCTCGGCCAACGCGCGGGCGACATCGGCCGCGACCTGGGCCGCATCCGGCGTCGGCAGGGCACTCATGCGGCGGGGAAGTCGGCGATCTGTGCGGTCGGGATGGCCTCCTCGGCCAGCAGCACCGGAATGCCGTCGTCCACCCGGAACACCTGCTTGCGGTCGCGGGTCACCAGGGCCTCGCGCAGCGGCTGGGCCAGCGGGTTGCCATCGGCCTTGTTCACCGCACCGGCGGAAATGGCCTTGTTGAGGGCTTCCAGACCCTTGCCATCCAGCAGGGACAGGGGCTGGCGGGTATCGGGCGACACCAGCAGGTCAAGCAGCTTGCGATCCATGGTTCTTCGTCTTGCGTGGAAGACGGCTAGAATACGTCTTTAAGGTAGGTGACGGCCAATGACCCCCAACCCGATCGCGCCGCTCGTCGGCATCGTCATGGGTTCCCGCTCCGATTGGGAAACCATGCAGCACGCGGCCCAGAAGCTTGAAGCCCTGGGTGTTCCGTTCGAAGTGAAGGTGGTTTCGGCCCACCGCACGCCGGACGTGTTGTTCAGCTATGCCGAAGAAGCCGGCCCGCGCGGCCTGCGCGCCATCATCGCCGGTGCCGGCGGTGCGGCCCACCTGCCGGGCATGATCGCGGCCAAGACCGCGGTGCCGGTGCTGGGCGTGCCGGTGCAGTCCAAAGCCTTGAACGGCATGGATTCGCTGCTGTCGATCGTGCAGATGCCGGCTGGCATTCCGGTGGCCACCTTCGCCATCGGCAACGCGGGTGCCTCCAATGCCGCGCTGTTCGCCGCGGCCATGCTGGCCAGCGACCAGCCGGCCATCGGCCAGGCGCTGGAAGCGTTCCGCACCCGCCAGACCGAAGACGTGATGGCCCACGACGACCCGCGCCAATGAACCTGACCGTCGGCATCCTGGGCGGCGGCCAGCTCGCCCGCATGATGGTCCTGGCCGGTGCGCCGCTGGGCCTGCGCTTTGAACTGTTCGATCCGGCGGCCGACGCCTGCAGTGGGCCGTTGGCGCCGCTCACCGTGGCCGCCTTCGACGACCGCCAGGCGCTGGCCGCGTTCGCCGCCAAGGTGGATGTGGTCACCTTCGATTTCGAGAACGTGCCGGCCGACAGCGCGCAGTTCCTGGCCGACCGCGTGCCGGTCTACCCGCCGCCGGCCGCGCTGGCGGTGGCCCAGGACCGGCTGAGCGAGAAGACCCTGTTCCAGCAACTGGGCATTCCGCTGCCGGCCTTTGCCGATATCCGCAGCCGTGACGAGCTGGCCGCGAAGGCCGCCGAGTTCGGTCTGCCGTGCATCCTCAAGACCCGCCGCCTGGGCTACGACGGCAAGGGCCAGTTCCGTCTGCGCAGCGCGGCCGACATCGACGCCGCTTGGGATGCGCTGGGCGCGCAGGTCGAGCGCACCGGGCTGATCCTGGAAGGCTTCGTTGCCTTCCAGCGCGAAGTGAGCGTGGTGGCCGTGCGTGGCCGCGATGGCAGCTTCCAGGCCTGGCCGGTCACCGGCAACTGGCATGTCGATGGCGTGCTGTCGGCCAGCGTGGCCCCGGCCGTGCTGTCCGCAGCAGAGCACGAAGCTGCCATTGGCTACGCGCGCCGCGTGGCCGAACACCTGCAGTACGTAGGCGTGTTCGCACTGGAACTGTTCTGCCGCGATGGCGAACTGCTGGCCAACGAGATGGCGCCGCGCGTGCACAATTCCGGGCACTGGACCATCGAAGGCAGCGAAACCTCGCAGTTCGAGAACCACCTGCGTGCCGTGCTGGGCCTGCCGCTGGGCAGCACCCGCATGCTCGGCCATGCCTGCATGCTGAACTGGCTGGGCGCCATGCCCGATCCGGCGCCGGTGCTGGGCCAGGCCAGCGGCCATTGGCACGACTACGGCAAGCAGCCGCGCGATGGCCGCAAGGTGGGCCATGCCACGCTGCGCGACGACCAGGCCGATGCCCTGGCCGATGCCCTGGAGCAGGTCGGGCTGGAGCTGGACCGCCAGGCGCAGGTCGCCCCGGCGGTACACGCGCTGCGCAACCGCTGAGGCGGGCGCAACGCTGCAACATTGTGGCGCGCCGGTGTACGCATCGGCGCAGCCCCTGCGGTGGTAGCGTGGGGCTCCTTTCCCCGGAGTCACCGCCATGCTCGACTGGAACGCTTACCGCAAGGAACTGAAGGGCCGCATCGGCGAGATCGGCAAGCTCTCGCCCGATACCCTGAAGGGCTACGCGACGCTGGCCAACGCCGGCGCGCAGACCAACCACCTGGATGCCAAGACCCGCGAACTGATAGCGCTGGCCGTGGCGGTCACCACCCGCTGCGATGGCTGCATCACCGTGCACGTGGATGCGGCGCTGAAGCAGGGCGCCAGCCGCGAAGAGATTGCCGAGGCGCTGGGTGTGGCGGTGTCGCTCAATGCCGGCGCCGCGCTGGTGTATTCGGCGCGGGTGATGGATGCAGTGGCCGCACACGAGAACGCGTGAGGCGTGCGGCGTCGCCGGGCATGGCCCGGCGCTCCGCCTCAGCGCAGCTGGCTTTCGGCGAATTCCCAGTTGACCAGCTGCCAGAACCCGTCCAGATAGCGCGCGCGCTCGTTCTGGTAGTCGGTGTAGTAGGCGTGTTCCCACAGGTCGCAGCACAGCAGTGGCGTGCTGTCGCCGGTCAGGGGCGTGCCGCCATTGCGGGTGACCTGGATGCCCAGTTGCCCGCCAGGGTGCTGCACCAGCCAGGCCCAGCCCGAGCCGAACAGGCCCAGCGCAGCGCGGTTGAATTCCTCGCGCAGGCGCTGCGCATCGCCAAACTGGCGCTTCACCAGCTCGCCCAGGCGCCCCTGCGGTTCGCCGCCGCCGCGCGGGCGCAGGCATTGCCAGTAGAACCCGTGGTTCCAGGCCTGGGCGGCGGCATCGAACAGCGCGCCCTGGGTCTGGCGCACGATGTCTTCCAGCGTGGCCTCTTCCCATTCGGTGCCGGCAATGGCGGTGTTCACCGCGTCCACGTAGGCGCGATGGTGGCGGCCGTGGTGCAGCTCCACGGTGGCGGCCGACAGGTGCGGCTGCAGGGAGCCGGGAAGGTAGGGCAGGGCAGGCAGTTCGACAGACATGGACAGGTTCGTGGCCAGGGAGCGGTGGCAGCCGGTACCATCGGCTTACAATGGCGGCTACCGTGGGCAGTCTAGCCGACCATCGCGGTTGGTTTGTCCGGCGAAGCAAGGAGTGAGGTGTGGCGGTAATGCAGCAAATCCAGGCCGAGGTGGATCGTTACCCGCTCGTGCTGTTCATGAAAGGCACCCCGCAATACCCGATGTGCGGCTTCTCCAGCCGTGCCGTGCAGGCGTTGATGGCCGCAGGCGCGGTGTCGCTGCGCACGGTCAACGTGCTCGAAGAGCCGGAGATCCGCGCCAACCTGCCGCGCTTCTCCAACCTGCCCACCTTCCCGCAGTTGTTCATCAACGGCGAGCTGATCGGCGGCTGCGACATCATCATGGAACTGTTCGAGGCCGGCGAGCTCAAGCGCATCGTCGAAGAGGCCACCCAGGGATGAGTGCCTGGTCGTCGACGTCGACCGATACGGCGCTCGATGGCCGTCCCCTGCGGGACCGCGTGGTACTGGTGGCCGGCGCCGGCGGAGGGCTGGGCGGTGCCGCGGCGGTAGCCGCCGCCCGGGCCGGTGCAACAGTGGTCCTGCTGGGGCGCAAGCCGCGCCGCCTGGACCGGGTCTATGCCCAGGTCCAGGCCGTGGGCCCCGAACCCCTGCTGTATCCGCTGGATCTGGAAGGGGCCAGCCCTGACGACTACGCCGACCTGGCGCAGGCCATCGGCCGCGAGCTGGGGCGCCTGGATGGGGTGCTGGTGTGCGCCGCGCACTTCCCCGGCCTGACCCCGTTTGAACTGGCCGACCCGGCCAGCTTCGCCCGCGCCGTGCATGTCACTCTCACCGCACCGGCCTGGCTGGCCCAGGCCTGCCTGCCCCTGCTGCGCCAGCGCGAGGATGCCGCCCTGGTGTTCGCCGTGGATGCGCCCGAGCGGGTGGGGCAGGCCTACTGGGGTGGCTATGGCGTGGCCCAGCATGGGCTGCGCGGGTTGATCGCCAGCCTGCACGATGAACTGGCCAAGGGCCCGGTGCGGGTGGCAGGGCTGTACCCCGGCCCTCTGCGCACGGCGCTGCGCGCCCGTGCCTACTCGATCGACCAGGACGCAAGCGCCGTAGGGCCGGAAACGGCAGCCGAGGCCGCGGTCGCGCTGCTGTCCGCCGCCGGCCACCCCTGGCGGGGCCTGGTGCTTGACGCCCGCGCGGACACCGTATCCCGTTAAGTAAGCGATAGCCCGGAATGAAGATTCCGTCACGATAGCGTTGCGATCCGGTGCCGTTTGTCGCACAACCGTCACATTGATGGGATAGCGTGTTAATCTAGTGTTAACCGTTGCGGCAGCTGCCGTTCACGGTAGGGAACCCCAGATAAATCTCCGAGCAGCCACCCGCAAGGCTGTTTGGATGCGCTTTTTTTCCGCCATCGCCAACTCGCATCGAGGCTACCGAAAAATGACCCACCCACTCCGGATGTCCAAGCTCACCCTTGGTCTCGTGGCTGCACTTGCCGCCGCCCCCGCCTTCGCCCAGAGCACCTCTGCCGGTGTCGGCGGCCAGGTCGTGTCCCGCAGCGGCCAGCCCGTTGCCGGCGCTGAAGTCACCATCACCCACAGTGAGTCGGGCACCGTCTCGCGTGCGACCACCGACGCGGCCGGTCGCTACAACGCGCGCGGCCTGCGCGTGGGCGGTCCGTACACCATCACCATCACCAAGCCGGGTGAAGGCACCAAGACCGAAGATGGCGTCTACCTGGGCGTGAACCAGACCGGCACCATCAACGCCACCCTGGCCGGTGACCTGGCCGGCGCCACCAACCTGGACACCGTGCAGGTCACCGCTGTCGGCGGCGGCTCGGAAGTGTTCAGCGCCACCAAGATGGGCTCGGGCACCAACCTCAGCCAGCAGCAGATCGAAGTTGCGCCGTCCATCGGCGGCAACATCCAGGATCTGATGCGCCTTGACCCGCGCGTCACCTTCATCGACCGCGCCTCGGGCTCGATCTCGGCCGGTGGCCAGAACCCGCGCTACAACTCGATCAACATCGACGGCGTGTCGGCCAGCGACACCTTCGGTCTGGAAGGCAACAACATGCCGACCCGCCGCCAGCCGGTCGCAATGGAAGCCATCGAAGCGCTGGACATCAACCTGTCCAACTACGACGTCAGCATCGCTGCCGCCGCCGGTGCCACCGTCAACGCGGTCACCAAGTCCGGTACCAATGAATTCCACGGTTCGGTCTACGGCACCTACCGCGACGGCGACTGGTTCGGTGACAACCCGGAAGGCCAGCCCTTCAACGGTTTCACCAAGGAAAAGACCTACGGCATGACCTTGGGCGGCCCGATCGTCAAGGACAAGCTGTTCTTCTTCGCCAACTACGAAAAGTTCGAACAGGCCGCACCGGGTGCGGACCTGTCGACCACGCCGCTGGGCAAGGCCAATGGCCAGTTCACCCTGGCTGACGTGACCCGTGCGCAGGAAATTGCCCAGGGCTACGGCATCGACGCCGGTGGCCTGGAAAGCAATGGCGACACGAACATGGAAGAGTACGCGCTGAAGCTGGACTGGAACATCAGCGACAACCACCGTGCCAGCGTGCGCTACAGCAAGATCGACCAGAGCAAGCTGCGCATCAACGGCATGACCACCAGCTCGGCGTCGCTGAGCTCGTACTGGTACCAGCACAACAAGACCAACGAAAGCTACGTTGCCCAGGTCTTCAGTGACTGGACCGACAACTTCTCGACCGAACTGAAGGCTTCGTACCGCGAATACTCGGCCATCCGTGCCGTCAACACCAACGCGCCCAGCATCCGCATCTACTTCGGCGGCACCCAGGCTGCGCCGTCGGGTGACTCGCTGTACCTGGGTACCGAAGTCAACTCGCAGGACAATATCCTCGAAACCAAGGCGTGGAACTACTACGCCGCCGGCACCCTGACCCTGGGTGACCACGACGTCAAGTTCGGTGCCTCCTACGACACCAACGACATCTACAACTACTATGGCGCCAACTCGTGGGGCACCTATACCTTCTTTGGCCTGAACAACTTCGCCAACGGTATCTGGAGCACCTACGACTACGCCCCGGAGCGCAGCGCCGGTTCGATCGCCGCTGACTACAAGTACAGCAACCTGGCTCTGTTCGTGCAGGACACCTGGTACGTCAACAGCAACCTGACCCTGACCCTGGGTCTGCGCGCTGACCGTCCGGACACCAGCCCGGCACCGGCCTACAACGCACCGGCCTCGACCTTCTTCGGTTATAACAACAGCAAGGTCCTGAACAACAAGTTCCTGGTCCAGCCGCGCTTCGGTTTCAACTACACCTTCGACACCGAGCGTCCGACCCAGCTGCGCGGCGGCGTGGGCCTGTTCCAGGGTGATTCCCCGCAGGTGTGGCTGAGCAACAGCTACTCGGCGACCGGTTTCAACACCAGCGTCTACAATCGCACCGTTTACGATCCGACCCTGGTCTTCAGCCCGGACAAGGACAGCCAGCCGGTTCCGGCAGGCGCAGGTTCGGCCGTGCAGAACGTCAACTTCGTCGGCAATGACTTCCGCATGCCGTCGACCTACAAGGCCAACCTGGCCTTCGACCACGAAACCCCGTGGTACGGCATCGTGGCTTCGGCCGAACTGCTGGTCACCAAGGTCAAGGACGGCCTGTTCTACCAGAACCTGAACCTGGGTCCGGTGCAGTATCAGGGGCCGGACGGTCGTGACATGTTCTACAGCGCCAGCAAGAACGGCGCCTGGACCTCGGGCGACGCCCGTTTTGGCCGCAACCGTGCCAACTACAACAACGTCTACCTGATCACCAACACCGACAAGGGCCGCACGTCGCAGTTCACCGCGTCGCTGAGCAAGCCGTGGTCGGAAACCAGTGACTGGTCCTGGAACATCGGCTACACCTACACCGATGCGACCGAAGTCGGCTCGCTGACCAGCTCCACCGCCAGCTCGGGTTGGAACTACCAGTACGCCTTCGACGCCAACACCGAAATCGAGAACACCTCGCGCTACCAGATCCGTGACCGCCTGTCGGGTGCGCTGAACTGGAAGCACAAGTTCTTCGGCGATTACGAAACCAAGATCGGCCTGGTGTACGAAGGCCGCAGCGGTCGTCCGTACAGCTACGTCTTCGTCAACGATGCCAACGGCGACGGCCGCAGCGCCAACGACCTGTTCTACGTGCCGAAGGGCCCGGGCGACGTGCTGTTTGGTACGCTGGCAGCCAATGGCCAGTTCACCGCCGACGCTGCCATGGAAAAGAACTTCTTCGCATGGCTGGCCGCCAACCCGGACCTGGCCAAGTACGCCGGCACCACGCCGGGTGCCAACCAGTTCCGTACCGGCTGGATCAACACCTTCGACCTGCGCATCAGCCAGCAGCTGCCGGGCTTCATGAAGGGCCACAAGTCCGAGATCTGGCTGGATGTGCAGAACATCGGCAACATGCTGAACAAGAAGTGGGGCAACATTTACGACTACGGCTTCTTCGCCGACAGCCGTGTGGCTACCTTGCAGGGCATGTATCAGGGCAAGTACGTGTACAACTACCGCGGCGCGGACACCCCGACCGTGGCCAACGCGGACGCAGACGGCTTTGACGTCGGCGTCTCGCAGTGGTCGCTGCAGCTGGGCTTCCGCTACCAGTTCTGATGAACTGACGTAGTTGCTGCACACGGAAACGGCCGGGGAAACCCGGCCGTTTTCCGTTCAGGCGAAAGTGCTTGCGGGGCGTTTGGCTTCGGCGTAGCATCCAGACACGTGCGCGGCGCCTTCGCCGCAACGGCGGTCCCAGCAACGGCGAACGGGGTCAGCACGCATCCAACGGTCGGGTTTCCCGGCCGTTTTGCTTTTTAAGGGGGCGGCAGTACAGTCGGAAACCTTGAAGGAAGCGAAAAGTTGGATATGACCACGAACGAAAAGGCAGCCCGTGCGCTGCCGGTGCAGGATGCGCGGATCTACCCGCGTGGTGGGCTGGATGTGTTGTCGCGCGCCGAAGTGGCGCGCCTGCGCGATGCCTCCGGCGGTGGCATGCACGAGCTGTTGCGCCGCTGCGCACTGGCCGTGCTGACCAGTGGCAGTGCCTCGGACGATCCGCGCGCCGCGCGTGATCTCTACCCCGATTTCGACATCCAGGTGGCGCAGCAGGATCGCGGCGTGCGCATCGACCTGGTCAACGCCCCGGCGATGGCCTTCGTCGACGGCGAGATCATCCGCGGCGTGGCCGAGCTGCTGTTCGCGGTGGTGCGTGACCTGGCCTACATGGCCATCGAGATGGGCCCGGCCTACGCGGCCGAGCTGGAATCGTCCGAAGGCATCACCAACGCGGTGTTCGGCCTGCTGCGCAACGCGCGCATCCTCAACCCCGGCGACCCGAACCTGGTGGTGTGCTGGGGCGGCCATTCGATCGGCCGCGACGAGTACCTGTACACCAAGCAGGTGGGCTACGAGCTGGGCCTGCGCGGCCTGGACATCTGCACCGGCTGCGGCCCGGGCGCCATGAAGGGCCCGATGAAGGGCGCCACCATCGCCCATGCCAAGCAGCGCAGGACGGTCACCCGCTACATCGGCCTGACTGAGCCGGGCATCATCGCGGCCGAGTCGCCGAACCCGATCGTCAACCACCTGGTCATCATGCCGGACATCGAGAAGCGCCTGGAGGCCTTCGTCCGCATCGGCCACGGCATCATCGTGTTCGCCGGTGGCGTCGGTACCGCCGAAGAGATCCTGTACCTGCTGGGCATCCTGCTGCGCGAGGAAAACAAGGACCTGCCGTTCCCGCTGATCCTGACCGGCCCGACCGTGGCCGCGCCGTACTTCGAGCAGATCGACCGCTTCATCCGCCTGACCCTGGGCGACGCGGCAGCCGACCGCTACGAGATCATCATCGGCGACCCGGTGGCCGTGGCCAAGAAGATGGCCAGCGGCATCAAGCAGGTGCGTGAGTACCGCCTGGCGCAGAAGGATTCGTTCTTCTTCAACTGGTCCATCGAGATTCCGTGGGAGTACCAGCAGCCGTTCGTGCCGACCCACGAAGCGATGGCCGCGCTGGACCTGCACCACGGCCGTGCCCCGCACGCGCTGGCAGCCGACCTGCGCCGGGCTTTCTCGGGCATCGTGGCCGGCAACGTGAAGGAAGACGGCATGCGCCGCATCGAGGAATTCGGTCCGTTCCAGATCCATGGCGACGCCGACATGATGCAGGCCCTGGACGCGCTGCTGCGCGCGTTCGTCGACCAGCGCCGGATGAAGATCTCCGGCGAATACCAGCCCTGCTACCAGGTGCTGGCCTGACTGGCCGGGGTCGGAGCCCCTGCGGGGATCCGACCCCATAGCACCGACCCGGGGTCGGATCCCCGCAGGGGCTCCGACCCCCGTCCGGCACGCTGGCGTGTCAACCCTTTGACGCCCATCGCCCGGAACTGACCGTTCATCCTGCCGCCGCTTGCCGGCGGCCGGTGGCTGCGCCATCGTGGCCACCAACACGCTGGGGAGCGTCCAATGAAACTGCGCCGGTCCAACGGCTTCACGCTGGTCGAGTTGATGGTCACCATCGCGGTGGTCGCCATTCTCGGCACCATTGCGTTTCCGAGTTTCCAGAGCACCATCCGTTCCAACCGCATCGCCTCGGCCGGCAATGAAATGACCGGCCTGTTGTCATTGGCCCGCAGCGAGGCCGTGCGCAACAAGCGCGGCGGCGGGGTCTGCGGCAGCTCTGACGGCAGCAGCTGCGATGGCGCCTGGCGCTCGGGCATGCTGGCCTGGGCCGACGTGGACGGCAACGGCAGCAAGGGCGCCAACGAGGTCGTGCTGCGCTTCGTTGCGGTCACCTCCGATTCGGTCACCGTCACCGGCCCGGCGGCCGAAGTCGCCTTCGACGCCCGCGGTCGCCGCCGTGCGGCCGCCACCCAGCAGATCACCCTGCAGCCGGTGAAATGCGGCAGCGATCCCCAGCGCCGTACCCTGTCCGTCAACGCGGCAGGCCAGATCACCTCCACCAAGGCCGCCTGCCAATGAGCCGTCGTCTTCCCTCGTTCTCGCGGCGCCAGGCCGGCTTCAGCCTGCTGGAAGTGCTGATCGCCATCCTGATCCTCGGCTTCGGCCTGCTCGGCTTCGCCCTGCTGCAGACCATGAACGTGCGCTTCGTGCAAAGCGCCAACTACCGCACCCAGGCCACCAACCTGGCCTACGATCTGCTGGACCAGATGCGCAGCAACCGCTACCAGGCGGGCTGGTACACCGGTGCCAGCTTCGCGGCCAACTCGGTCAGCGCCAGTTCCTGCACCCGCGTACTCGGCGCCGACCAGGGCGTGGCCAGCAACATCACCCGCTGGCAGTGTCAGGTGGTGCAGTCGCTGGGCGAGGGCGCCAGCGCCACCGTGCTCAACGCCAACGGCCGGGTCACCGTGGGCATCGCCTGGGGCGACCAGCGCTGGGATCCGCAGGATCCCAATGCCCGCACCACCTTCACCCTGGTATCGCAGCTGTGAGCGCGCACCTGTCCTCCCGCCGCCACGCCGCCGGTCTGTCGCTGATCGAAATGATGGTGGCCATGGTCATCGGCCTGGTGCTGATGCTGGGCGTGGTGCAGGTGTTCATCGCCTCGCGCACCGCCTCGCGGCTGGCCGAAGGCAATGCCCGCGCGCAGGAAAACGGTCGCTTCGCGCTGGAGTTCCTGCAGCGCGACATCCGCATGGCCGGCCACTTCGGCTGTGTGAATGACCAGGCGCATTTCGTGAAGGGCGAGGGCGACCCGACCATCAACACCGGCGCCGCCACCGGTTCGGGCCATCCGCTGGATTTCAGTGTCAGCATCCAGGGCTATGAGGCCCCGGGCACCGGGCCGGGCACCAGCCTGACCGTCGGTGGCAGCTGGCCGGCGGTGACGGGCCTGCCGAGTTCGATCAGTGCACTCAAGCCGCGCGCTGGCAGTGATGTCCTGGTGCTGCGCTATCTGGCCGCCGAAGGCGTGCCGGTCACCGCGCTGGCGCCCGCCGCCAACAGCGTGGTCGGCTTCGACGGCACCATTGGCAAGCGCCTGCTGGAAGGTGGCGTGGCTGCGCCCACACTGTTCGGCGTGGCCGACTGCAGCCATGTGAACGTGTTCAAGGGCACGTATGCCGAAGGCCAGGTCACCGCCAGCGGCGCCAACCTGGACCGCTACACCGTGCAGCCCACCGGCCAGACCATGATCTACCGCGCTGAATCGGTGGTGTATTTCGTGGGTACCTCCGGTACCACCGGCGAACCGGCGCTGATGCGTGCGCGCTCGGACGGTGCCGACGGCTACGCCGCCGCCGAAGAACTGGTGGAAGGCATTGAGAACCTGCAGCTGCTGTTCGGCCTGGACAGCACCGCGGCCATCACCAGCACCACCCCGCCCACCGGCAACATCACCACCGTGGCCATTGCCAGCGGCGTGTCCACCGGCACCAACGCAGCGGCAGCGGCGCAGTGGCGGCGCGTGGGCCAGGTGCAGGTCGGCATCCTGGCGCGCAGCCCGCAGCCCTCGCAGGCCGAAGCGGCCACCGATGCGCTGCGCTACCCGCGCATGCTCGGCGTCGGCTTCGCGCCGTCCACGCCGAACGACGCACGCTACCGCGCCGCCTACGAATCCACCATTGCCCTGCGTAACCGCCTCTTCGGGAACTGATGCCATGAACGCTCGAGTCCGCATCCGTCCGATGCCCCGCCAGCAGCGCGGGGCCGTGTTGTACGTTGCGCTGATCATGCTGATCCTGCTGGCCCTGATCGGCATTGCCGGCATGCAGGTGGCAGGCATGCAGGAAAAGATGGCGTCCAACTACCTGGCTACCAATATCGCCTTCCAGAATGCCGAAGGCGTGACCCGGCGCAGCGAACGCGCGGTGGAAGCCATCGCCAACCGGACCGCCGCCGCTGCCGATGCCCCGCTGGTGGCCAGCGATATCCAGGACAACTGCGATATCGCCTTCGATCCGGTGGGCTGGGGCCGTGCCCGCGCGCTGACCACCGTGCAGGCGGTGAACGTGCGCCGCATCGATACCTGCGTGATCGGCGGCGGCTCGCTGTCGATGGGCAAGCCACTGGATCCGGTCACGCCCATCTACCAGATCACCACTTTCGCTACCGATACCGCCACGGACTCCTCGTCCACGGCGTCGGTCGATTCCATCTTCAAGCTCTGAGGCCGCCGGCATGTCCCGTCGCACTTCCCGGATCATCGCCGCGTCTGCCTTCGCCGTGCTCGGCATGGGTGGCTACTTCGCCTACAGCCTGTTCGCCGCGCAGGGGCAGGGCGCCCTTGCCCAGGCGCCGCTGAACAACACCACCTCGATCCCGCCGGCCTTCATCATGGCCGTGGACGATTCCAACTCGATGACCTTCGAGCGGATCTTCCGTGGTGGCGATGGTCGCATGCAGTGGAACGGCAGCAGCTTCTTCAGTTCGGCCGGCGTGTTCTACAACGTGGGCGAAGGCTGCAGCAATAGCTCCACAGACTGCTATCTTTACCTGTTCCCGCACGCGAACTTCAACACTTCCTATTCGCCGGGCCGCGCGATCCCGCCGATCGATACGTTCGGCTTTGCCCGTTCGCCCACCTACAACGCCAGCTACTATAACCCGGCCGTGACCTACGAGCCGTGGAGCCTGCCGGTGCGTGACAGCGGCGGCAACATGCTCTGGCCCAACGCCACGTTCTCTGCGGCACGCGTTGATCCGCGTGACCCGACGGTCTACGGCAGCGATTTCAATACCGGTTACAACACCGTGTACGACCTGTCCTCGCGCCAGGTCAACGGCGAGGCGTTCCAGTTCGTCACCGGCATGACCATTCCGGCCGGTACGCGCTACCGCTCGAACGGGCGCACCTGCAACAGCAACAACAACAACGGCCTGGCCAGTTCGGGCAACGTCTGGACCAACCTGGGCAGTGACGTGCTGGTGCGCGCGGACTGTACGGTGCAGATCGCCTACGTACCGGCCACCTTCTACCTGCCGGCCGACCAGGCCGCGCCGGCCGGCTACCTCACCGGCGACGCCAACCGCCCCCTGATCAGCAATGCCTGCGGCCCGGGCTGCAACATGCGCCGCTACCAGATCCTGCCGGAGAACTACGGCGCCAATACGGCCGATCTGGCCAACGCGCAGCGCAACTTCGCCAACTGGTTCCAGTATCACCGCAACCGCATCCTGTCGATGGTCGGCTCGTCCTCGCACGCCATGGTGGGCGTGGACAACATGCGCGTGGGCTATTTCACCATCAATGCCCGCAACAACGTGACCATGTACGACGTGACCTCGCAGCGTCCGGACCTGTTTGGGCAGATCTACCGGCTCAAGCCCAATGGCGGTACCCCGAACCGGCAGGCGGTGGCTTATCTCGGCGAGCAGTTCCGACGCACCGACGCAGGTGCGCCGGTCATCCGCGCCTGCCAGAAGAACGGCGGCATGCTGTTCACCGACGGCTATACCAACGTGGGCAACTCGGCCAGCGGCTATGGCAATGCCGACAGCGCCGGCGGCACGTTCTTCCCGGCCCAGCCGTTCGCCGATGGCTACAGCAACACCATCGCCGATATCGCCGCGTCGTACTACGCAGGTGGCTCCACCCCGCTGCGCACGGGTGCCAGTTTCCCCACCGGCCTGGTCCCGGTGCCGGATCAGTGCAGCACGCTCAGCCAGTCCTCGCCTGACTGGAAGCGACTGGACTGCCAGACCAACCTGCACATGAACTTCTACGGCGTTACCCTGGGCGCGCAGGGCCTGATCTACGAGGTCAACCAGGCCGCCACCGATGACCCGTATGCCAACCCGCCGAACTGGAACGCCAATGGCGACCCGCTGACCGATGACGATGGTCGCGTGATCGACGAACTGTGGCATGCCGCCATCAACAGCCGCGGTGAGTTCATCAATGCCAAGACCCCGTCGGACGTGACCGAGGCCATGCGCCGGGTGCTGTCGGCGGTGGGGTCGGGGCAGACGCCGTCGGGTACGTTCGCACTCAGTGGCGCGCGCATCGGTACCGGTTCGCTGACCGTCACCCCGATGTACGACGTACAGAACAACGGCACGGACTGGTACAGCAAGCTGACCGCCAGCAGCGTGTCGGTGAACCCCACCACCCGCGAGGCGCAGTACACCACGCGCTGGGAAGCCAGTGCGCAGATGCCGGCCGCGGCCGCGCGCAATGTGTTCTTCAACGACGGCAGCAGCGTGCGCAAGTTCAGCGGTACCACGGCCACCCTGGCCGGGCTCTGCAACCTGTCCAGCGCGCTGTACCCGGCGCAGTCGATCTGCACCGTTGCCAACCTGACCGCGCTGGGCGCCGATGCCAACAGCGCGGCCAACTACCTTCTGGGCGAAACTTCCGGTGAGGTGCGCAACGGCGGCAAGCTGCGTGACCGCACCACCGTGCTGGGTGACATCGTCAACTCCACGCCGGTGATCAGCGCGCCGGTGGACGACTTCGGCTACCGCGCGCTGGGTGGCACCCTGGGCACGAGCTATACCAACTACCTGACCAGCAAGCGCACCAACAACCGCTACGTGGTCTATGCCGGTGCCAACGACGGCATGCTGCATGCGTTCGACGGCGGCATGGACGCAGCCGGCACGGTCGGCGGCAATGGTGGTCGTGAGCTGTTCGGTTACATTCCGGCCACCTCGTACGGGCACATGGGCAACCTGCTGCTGCCTTACGACCCGACCAAGAAGAATGCCCAGCCGTTCGTGCACAAGTACTTCGTCGACGGTCCGCTGACCGTGGGTGATACCTTCTACGGTGGCGGCTGGCACACCACCCTGGTCGGCACCACCGGCGCCGGCGGGCGCGGCGTGTTCGCGCTGGACGTGACCACACCGGGCAGCTTCGCGGCGGGCAACCGCCTGTGGGAAATCAACGATCTGGCCGGTGATGCCACGGTGCGGGCCAACATCGGCCACGTGCTGGGCAAGCCGGTCATCGTTCCGGTGCGCGCGGCCGATGGCACGGTCAGCTGGAAGGCGATCTTCGGCAACGGCTATTCCAGCGCCAGCGGCAAGGCCGTGCTGTTCGTGGTCGACATCGGCACCGGTACGCCGACCATCCGCATGATCGAAGCGGGTGAGCCCAATTCCACCATCGCCGGGAGTAATGGCCTGGGCAACATCGTGGTGGTCGATCGGGTGAACAACCTGACCATCGACCCGGTCACCAACAAGCCGACCCGCGTGCGCGACGGTTACGCCGATACCGTGTATGCAGCTGACCTGAAGGGCGCGGTGTGGAAGTTTGACCTGACCTCCACCGCCACTTCGGTCACCGTGCCTGTGTTCACCACCGGCACCTTCGTGCAGAGCGGGCAGACCTACCGCCAGCCGATCACCGGCGGCCTGCAGGTGGCGTCGGGTGAGCGCGGTGGCGTGCTGGTGATGTTCGGTACCGGCAGCTTCTCCTTCAACGACGACACCCTGCCGATCTCGTCCACCCAGATCCAGAGCCTGTATGGCTTCAACGATGTGGTGAACGGTGCGGTCCTCACGACACTCACGCGTGCCAATCTGACCCCGAACGCGGTGGTCACCACCAGCGGTTCGCGTACGCTGCAGGCCGGCAATGCACCGGCTTCGTCGCTGGGCTGGTACGTTGACCTGCCGGCCGGTGAACGTGCGGTGGGTTACCCGGAGCTGGCCTCGGGCATCCTGTTCATTCCCACCTATGCGCCGGTCACCATCACCAGTGGCTGTAGCACCTCGGGCGCGAACTGGCTGTTCGGACTGAGCCCGCGCAGCGGTGCCGGCGCGCTGTCCGGCGTGCGGGTGGGCTCGCCCAACGGTAGCTCCGCCGCCGCTGGCACGGCTGCAATGTCGTTGAACTCGCCGGGCACCGCGCCGATCAAGGACGTGGGCGTATCGGTGGTGCCGCGCCTGCAGCCGCCGACCAATCCCAACGACGGCACGGGTGTGCCGACGGTGCCGGCCGGTGCGGGCTGCTGGATGGTGGTCAATGTGTCCGGCGCGCAGCCGCTGTACGTGCCGTATCCCTGTGGCCGCCAGTCCTGGCGCCAGATCCAGTAACGGAGATTCCTGCGATGTCACTCAAAGCAATCCGCGCAATGGGCCAGGTCCGCGGCTTCACCCTGATCGAGCTGATGGTCACGGTGGCCGTGGTGGCGATTCTGGCGGCGGTGGCCTATCCCTCGTACACCGACCAGATCCGCAAGTCGCGGCGTGCGCAGGCCAAGGCGGACATGGTGGAGTACGCGCAGATGGCCGAGCGTTCGCACACCACCAACAACACCTACGCCAACTTCCGTTTCAGCAACGGCACCACCAGCATCCAGTCGCCGCGCGAAGGTGGTACGGCGCGGTACACGATCAGTATCCAGGCCGCGCAGGGCACCTTCACTCTGACCGCGGCGCCGCAGGGCACGCAAGCCAAGGACAAGTGCGGCACGATGACGGTCAACCAGGCCAATGTGAAGACTCCGAGCGCCAGTGCGGTGGCCGGTTGCTGGTGATTTCGCGCAGGGGTGTTGCATCGGCGCGCAGCAGCTACTAGAATGCGCGTCCCCGCCCGAATAGCTCAGCCGGTTAGAGCACTTGACTGTTAATCAGGGGGTCGTTGGTTCGAGTCCAACTTCGGGCGCCAGATCCTGCAGAAGCCGCGAGAAATCGCGGCTTCTGCTTTTCTGCGTCCGGTATCTGCGTGCTTCAGCACGGTTCCGGCGACGCGCTGCGCAGCGAGCGCACACGCCCGGTATTGCTCACCACCACTTCGGCCTGCGTCAGGCCACGCTGGCAGACGCGGATGCGCGCGTTGCTGCCCGCGCTGCGCCCGCTGGCACGAAACACGATGTGCGGGCGACCGTGCGTGCTGAAGGCCTGCAATGAGGAATGGCTCTGAAACCGGCGCGCGGCCAGTGGCGGTGCAGGATCGGCCTCATCCGGCCGAGCTTGCTCAGCGCGCAGCAGCCAGCCCTTGCTCCAGTCCTGCCCGCATTGCAGGCCATCGCTGCTCGGGCAGGCCACAACGGAGCGGCGCTGGGCAAGCGCCGTGCTGCGGGCCTGGTTCAGCGCCGCATGCAGCTGCATGCGCAGCTGGTCGGCGCGCAGGCGATCGAGCAGGCCAGCGAACGGCAGCGCCGCCAGGCAGGCCAGGATCGCCAGCACCGCAATGGCCAGCAGCAGTTCGGCCAGGGTGTGGCCGGGGGCAGGGGAGAGCATCAGGCGGACTCCAGCGACGGGCAGGGCACCAGCCTCCGCCTACCGCCGGCGCGGCACCATCGGGTTTTGCCGCTGCCTGAATCGGGTTCTGGTTCAACCGGTCGTCACTGGAGTGGCCGGTATACTGCAGGTTCCCGGGATCTGGCAGCACCATGAGCGACAGCTTTCAACTCGTTTCGCCCTATTCACCGGCTGGCGACCAGCCCAACGCCATCGCGAAGCTGACCGACAATTTCCAGGCCGGCATCGCCAAGCAGACCCTGCTGGGCGTCACCGGTTCGGGCAAGACCTACACCATCGCCAACGTCATCCAGAACGTGCAGAAGCCGACGCTGATCATGGCGCCGAACAAGACGCTGGCGGCGCAGCTGTATGGTGAGTTCAAGGCGTTCTTCCCGCACAACGCGGTGGAGTACTTCGTCAGCTATTACGATTACTACCAGCCCGAAGCGTACGTGCCTTCGTCGGACACCTTCATCGAGAAGGACAGTTCGATCAACGAGCACATCGAGCAGATGCGCCTTGCCGCCACCAAGACCCTGCTGTCGCGCCCCGACGCGATCGTGGTCGCCACGGTGTCGGCTATCTACGGCCTGGGCGCGCCGGAAGACTACCTGTCGCTGCGCCTGATCCTGTCCAAGGGTGAGCGCATCGACCAGCGCGACCTGATCAACCACCTGACCCAGCTGCAGTACACGCGTAACGAGTACGAACTGCAGCGCGGCACCTTCCGCGTGCGCGGCGAAGTGATCGACGTGTTTCCGGCCGAGTCGGACAGCGAGGCCCTGCGCATCGAGCTGTTCGATGGCGAGGTCGAGAAGATCACGATGTTCGATCCGCTCACCGGCGAGACGATGCGCAACCTGCAGCGCTTCACCGTGTACCCCAAGACCCACTACGCCACCACCCGCGAGCGCGTGCTGGCGGCGGTGGAAACCATCAAGGTCGAGCTGAAGGAGCGGCTGGAGCAGCTGTACGCGCAGAACAAGCTCGTCGAAGCCCAGCGCCTGGCCCAGCGCACCCAGTTCGACATCGAAATGATGGCCGAGGTGGGTTTCTGCAACGGCATCGAAAACTATTCGCGGCACCTGACCGGCAAGAATGCCGGCGAGCCGCCACCGACGCTGTTTGATTACCTGCCGCCGGATGCGTTGCTGGTGATCGACGAATCGCACGTGACCATTCCGCAGATCGGCGCCATGTTCAAGGGTGACCGGTCGCGCAAGGAAACGCTGGTCGAGTTCGGCTTCCGCCTGCCTTCGGCGCTGGACAACCGCCCGCTGCGCTTCGAAGAATGGGAAGCGCGCTGCCCGCGCAGCATCTACGTCTCGGCCACGCCGGGCCCGTACGAGCTGCGCGAGTCCGCCGATGAGATCACCGAACTGGTGGTGCGCCCGACCGGCCTGATCGATCCGGTGGTGGAAATCCGCCCGGTCGGCACCCAGGTCGACGACCTGATGAGCGAGGCCAACGAGCGCATCAAGGCGGGCGACCGTGTACTGGTCACTACGCTGACCAAGCGCATGGCCGAAAACCTGACCGAGTACCTGACCGAGCATGGCATCCGCGTGCGCTACCTGCATTCGGATGTGGACACGGTCGAGCGCGTGGAGATCATCCGCGACCTGCGCCTGGGCAAGTTCGACGTGCTGGTGGGCATCAACCTGCTGCGCGAAGGCCTGGACATGCCCGAGGTGTCACTGGTGGCGATCCTGGACGCGGACAAGGAAGGCTTCCTGCGCTCCACCGGCTCGCTGATCCAGACCATCGGCCGCGCCGCGCGCAACGTGCGCGGCAAGGCGATCCTGTACGCCGACAAGATCACCCGTTCCATGCAGGCAGCGATCGACGAGACCGACCGCCGCCGCGCCAAGCAGGTCGAGTACAACGAAGCGCATGGCATCGTGCCGCGTTCGGTGGCCCGGCCGATCACCGACGTGCTGGAAGGTGCGCGTTCGGATGCTGCCGAGAAGGAAGCGCGCAAGGGCAAGGGCAAGGCCCGTGGCGGCGTGGCCGAGCCGACTGCGGACTATCGTTCGCTCAGCCCGGCCCAGCTGGCTTCACGCCTGAAGGCGCTGGAGCAGCAGATGTACCAGCACGCCAAGGACCTGGCGTTCGAGGATGCCGCGCGTGTGCGTGACCAGATCCGGCAGCTGAAGGAAGCCAGCCTTGGCTGAACGGGCCAGCGTCGGTTGCCTTCACAAAACTATTGCGCTGGCGCGCCCGCATCCGTAATATACGCGGCCTGCACCGACGCAATCGCGGAAATGCAGGAAAAACGGGCGGTTAGCTCAGCGGTAGAGCACTACCTTGACATGGTAGGGGTCACAGGTTCGAACCCTGTACCGCCCACCACGAAGTCCCTGGCAAGGGGCTGTCGTGAAAAAGACAAACCCGGCCGGCAAGCCGGGTTTTTCAGTCCAGACATGCAGATTCATTGGGCGGTTAGCTCAGCGGTAGAGCACTACCTTGACATGGTAGGGGTCACAGGTTCGAACCCTGTACCGCCCACCACCTGGCTCCCGGCATTGCCGGTGCAGCGGTGGAAATCCCGAACGCCGGCCCTGGGCCGGCGTTTTCGTTTCTGCCGTCCGGCTAGAAGCGGATCATGCTGCACATCCGCACTGGCGTCGAGCTGCGCACGATGCCCTTTCCCGTGCGGCACTGCGCTACCTGATCGTCAGCGCGGGCCCGGCAGTCCGGGCACAGCGCGGCCAGTTCCTCGTCCTTACGCACCGGGCCCGCACACATGCGCTGCACATGGCTGGCACGCCGCTCGGCGGCCTGGTCAGGCGGCAGGGCCTGGCCGGCGGCGTTCACCATCGTGTAGTCGGCGAAGGGCTGCGGCAGCGCACACTGCGCGCGCGTGGTGGCGACGAAGCGACGTTCCAGCTCGCTGCGCAGGCGTGCGCCCTGGCGATCACACGCGGCCACCTGGGCGCGTGATGTTGCCGGCGACACGTCTGGCTTGACGAACGTGGGGCGGGAACGCATCTCGCTACCGAACGGGCAGCAGCCCGCAAGCAGCATGCACGCCAGCATCAGGCCCGTGCGGATGAAAGAAGACAGGGTCATGGCGCATCCTTTCGACAGGCGCCCATGCTTGCATCATCGGCGCTGCAGCGGATGAACCGCGCCCCTTATCGCGATGAGGACAGCACGCGTGCGCTGCTGACGCGCAGGCGATGCTGCAGCTGCCAGCCGCCGCCGGTCTGCCGCCACAGGCCCAGCGAGCGCGTGCGCTGGGCGGTATCGCGTTCCCAGCACAGCACGCTGTCCTGGCCAAGGCGCACCTGCACGTGCGCCACCGGCAGCGTATCGTCGCCACCGAGTACGGCGGCATACAGCAGAAGCAGGGCAAGCATCGGCATGGCACGGTGCTCCGGAAAGGGAGCCCAGCCTGTCACCGGCGCAGGGCGGCCGGTAGCGGCATGCGACGAAGCGCGGAAAACCGCGTGCCAAGCGCATGGGTCGAGGATGAATCCGGGGCCAGGGATGCCCGGACCGTCCGCGTCGCGCGCTCAGGCAGCAGCGAACGCCTGGCGCAGACTGTGCAGCGTGGCCTGGCGGTGTGCGCTGGCACACGGCTCGTCCATCTCAAGTTCCTGCAGGCGCAGCCCCACCAGCGTCATCGACAGCACGTAGCCGCGTGCGGTGGCATCGGCCGCCCGCGACGCGCCCAGCGCATGGCGGGTGAGCGCGTCAACGTGGGCCAGGTCCGGCAGCAGGCCGAGGTACACGCGCTCGGCGCTGTCCAGGTCGGGGGCGCGCAGGATCGCGTGTGCGTCGGGGAGGGGGCTGGCGGCGGCCATGCAAGGTCCTTCTGGGCAATGAATGCGCGGCGCTAGAAGGCGCGCATCAATGAAATGAACGCGGAGGTCTGGCTGCCATCGCGGGTCATCGGGCTGTCTTTCACCGCATCGCCGAACCACTGGTTGGCGACCACGCCGGTGGCACGCCATTTGCTGCCCAGCGGCGTGCTGACCGCGATCTGCAGGCTGGGCGAGGTGGCGCTGCCTGGGCGGTAAGCGGCCAGGCCCGAACGCAGGGCTTCTTCGTCGGAAATGCCGTAGTAGTAGTCCAGCAGGCGCGCACTGGAATGCACCACGCCCACCCGCGGCACCCAGGTGAAGCGGCCGGCCTGGATCGGGTAGCTGTAGTGCAGGTTCGATTCCATGCCGCCGCCGTGGCCGCTGACTTCGCGCTGCACGCTGGCACCCACGATGCCCCAATCCGCCTTGTACTCGGCATTGACACCAGCCATGGCCGACATCTGCCGGCTGTGCAGGCGGCGCAGCTGCGCATCGTCCACATCGTCGGTCTTGAAGCGCAGCGTGTAAGGCGTGACCACCGCCGATACCCGCAGGCCATCGGCCTTGTACAGGTGCATGCCCAGCGAGCCGGGGCTGGCGAAGAAGCGCTTGCCCTGCCATGCCAGCGCCGGCACCACCAGCGGCTTGTCATCGTAGTGCGCGTACGCACCGGTGGTCGCACCGATGGTGATGCCGGCCTGCACGCCCGGTGCGGCCTCCTGGTCCTGGGCGCTTGCCAGCAGCGGCGTGGAGAGAGCGACGGTGCACAGCAGGGGGCGCAGCAGGGCAGGGGAACGCAGGGACATCGAGGGACGACTTGGCAGGGAACAAGCCCCCATGCTGCGCCGCCAACATTGTCGGAACATTGCGCGGCCGGTGGACACGACGCGCACGTCGCAGTGCCGCCGCAGGCACTATCATCGGCAGCGATTTCCGCCACCGAGCTTCCGATGCGCATCCTTCTGGTCGAAGACGATCCCGATCTGTCCCGTGCCCTGCAGAGCGGGCTGGAGCGGCAGGGCGTGGTCGCCGACGTGGTCGGCAGCCTGGCCGAGGCGGCACTGGCCCTGCGCGAACCGGTGCACCAGCTGCTGCTGCTGGACCGGCAGCTGCCCGATGGCGATGGCGTGGCCTTCGTCGCCACCGCCCGCGCGCTGCGACCCAATCTGCCGGTGATCATGCTGACCGCCAAGGGCGCGCTGTCGGACAAGGTGGAAGGGCTGGACGTGGGTGCCGATGATTACCTGGTCAAGCCGGTCGCCATCGAAGAACTGATGGCGCGCATCCGCGCGGTATCGCGGCGGCCGACGGCCATGGTGACTCCGCGCCTGGCGCTGGGCCGGCTGGCATTCGACTTCGAATCGCTGCAGGCCGAGGTCGATGGCCAGCTGCTGGCCCTGCCGCGGCGCCAGGTGCTGGTGCTGCAGGCACTGGCCATGCGCCAGGGGCGCACCGTCACCCGCAGCGCGCTGGAAGCGGCGGTGTACGGCTTCGATGACGAGATCCAGTCCAATGCGCTGGACGCGCATATCTCCAAGCTGCGCAAGGCGCTGCAGCAGGCCGGGGCGGGCGTGGAAATCCACGTCATCCGCGGCGTCGGCTATCTGCTGGCGGAGGTCTGAGATGGCCCGGCAGATCCGTTCGATCACCCTGGGCCTGGCCTGGCGGCTGTTCCTGGCGCAGGCCTTCACCGTGCTGTTCGCGGTGGCCGCGCTGATCATCACCTGGGGTGACAAGGACACCTGGGGCATGGACATGTTCATGGCCGAGGACGTGGCCGATGCGCTGCGCAGCGTGGACGGTCGCCTGCAGGTGGATGAAGCCCGCTGGCAGAAGGTCGATGCGCGCGCCGGCGGCAACCTGTGGTTCGCTGCGGTGGATGACCGCGGCGCGTGGCTGGAGCGTGGCAAGGTGCCCAGCGTGCATGCGCCGTTGCTGGCACGCCTGCCGACACTGGGCGCGACCGAACTGGGTTCGCTGGTGCCGCCCTACCTGGATGTGGCGCGGGTGATGATCCGCTACGACGAAGGCCGGCGCATCACCGTGATGGTTGGCGGCGCGCCCAAGGGAGGCCTGGTCGACGGCGCGCTGATGGTGCTGCGGCTGATCGGGCTGTGGTTCTTCCTGCCGCTGATCGTGGTCACCCTGCTGGTGATGCCCACGGTGATCCACCGCGCCATGCGCGGCGTGCGTCGTTCCGCGCAGCAGGCCAAGGAACTGGATGTGGGCCAGCCCGGCGCGCGGCTGGATGCGCAGCTGGTGTCCACCGAAATCGCACCGCTGGTCGAAGCGTTCAACGATGCCATCGACAAGGTGCAGCAGGGCTACGCCGCGCGTGACAAATTCCTGGCCGATGCCGCCCACGAACTGCGCGTGCCGATCGCGGTGGTGCAGGCGCGTCTTTCGCAGCTGCCGCAGGGTGAACTGAAATCGCAGCTGCTGACCGATGTGGCGCGCCTGGGCAATGTCGCCGAACATCTGCTGGACCTGCAGCGGCTGGATCGCAATACCACCGCACTGCAGCGGCTGGACCTGGCGCACCTGGTGCGGGAAGCGGCGGCCGAGCTGGCACCGCTGGTGGTGGGTGCCGGCTATGGCTTCGAAGTGGATGCGCCCGACGCCCCGGTGTGGATCCAGGGCGACGGGCTGGCGCTGGGCCGGGTGATCGCCAACCTGGTGCACAACGCCATCGTGCACGGCGGCGGTCGCGGCACCATCTGCGTGCGGGTGGATCCGCAGGGCCTGCTGGACGTCAGTGACCAGGGCGCCGGTGTGCCGGTGGGCGATCGCGAAGCGATCTTCGAACCGTTCCATCGCCTGCGAGCGGCCGGCAACGGCAGTGGCCTGGGCCTGCACCTGGTGAAGGAGATCGTGCAGCACCATGGCGGCAGCGTGAGCGTGGGGGAGGCACCGGGCGGCGGCGCGCGGTTCCGGGTGAACTTCCACCGCGGGTCGTCACGCCGAAGCGAACGCTGACGGCGCAGCACGGCGTCGGCTGATGGCCGTTGCGGGCCGCAAGCCTGCAGGCTGGGGGCATGGCCGCGACCGTGCCCCTGTCTGCCTGCCTTGGCCCCGGCTGCGCCGCCGCGCTGGTGCTGGGGGTGCTGGCCTGTAGTGCTGCGCCGGTCTTGCTGCCGATGTGGCTGGGCGTGCTGCTGGTGGTGGTGGCGTTGCCGGGCTGGCTGCTGCGCTGGCGCGGCCGGGTGGTGGCGGCCGCCGTGTTCGGTCTCGGCTGGGCAACCTGCCATGGCCATGCAGCGCTGCAGCAGCAGTGGCCGCCAGGTGCTGCGGCGCAGGTGGTGCAGGTGCGCGGTCGGGTGGTCGATCTGCCGACCCATGCCCGCGACCACACCCGCTTTACGCTGCAGGTCGCGCACGCCGATGGCCTGCCTGCGCTGCGTGGCCGTCGGCTGCAGGTGCGCTGGTCTGCGCTGAAAGGGGCCGAGGCGCGCAACGGCGGCGCTGCCGCGGAGCAGCGCCATGCCGTGCGCGCCGGCGCGCAGTGGCAGCTGGCGTTGCGGATACGGGCGCCGCGTTCGCGCATCAATCCCGGCGGCTTCGACGGTGAGCGCCATGCACTGCTGCAGGGGCTCGCGGGCAGCGCCAGCGTGCAGCAGCAGCGGCAACCCCGGCTGCTGCGGCCGGCCCACGGCCTGCTGGCATGGCGCGAATCCTGCAGCGATGCCATTGCCACCCAGGTCGGGCGCCCCTCGGCGCGCTTCGTGCAGGCGCTGGCGCTGGGCGATACCCGCGGGCTGACCGATTCCGACTGGGAGCACCTGCGTGCCCTGGGCCTGACCCACCTCATTGCGATATCCGGCTTCCATGTGGGGCTGGTGGCCGGCTTCGGTGCGTTGCTGTGTGCAATGTCGTGGCGGCTGTGGGCGCCGCTGGCGGTCCATGTGTCACGCCCGCAGGCGGCCGCCCTCGCGGCGGCGCTGGCGGCGGGCGGCTACACGCTGTTGGCCGGTGCCGAGCTGCCGACGGTGCGCACGGCCCTGATGATTGCGGTGGTGGCGCTGGCCCGGGTGGCGCGGCGGGCGGTATCGGTGCCGCAATGCCTGGCCCTGGCCGCGCTGCTGATGGTGCTGCCGGCACCGTTGTCGATCCTGTCGGCCGGCTTCTGGCTCAGTTTCGGAGGCGTCCTGTGGCTGTTGTGGTGCCTGCCGCAGCAACGCCCGCATGGGCTGTGGCAGCACGTGCGCACCGCGCTGGCGGGGCAGGGCGTGGCCAGCGTCGCGCTGCTGCCGCTGGCGGTCGCGCTGTTCGGCGGAACCGCGCGCTGGGGGCCCCTGCTGAACCTGCCGATCATTCCCTGGTGGAGTCTGGTGGTGGTGCCGGTCGCGCTGGCCGGTACCGCGCTGCACGCCGTGCATGACGGCGCGGGGCGCTGGCCGTGGCGGGCGGCGGCGTGGTTGTTCGAACTCAGCTGGCAGGCGTTGCAGCCGCTGGCGGCGCAGCCACAGGCCATGTGGTGGCTGGCCGAAGCGCCACGCTGGGCACTGCCGGCGGCGGTGGCGGGCGTGTTCTGGTGGCTGCTGCCGCGCGGCAGTGGCGGCCTGCTGGCCGGTGGGCTGTTGTGCCTGCCCCTGCTCTGGCCAGCGGCGCCGGCGCCGCGCCACGGCGAGGTTGAGCTGCTGGTGCACGATGTGGGGCAGGGTGCCGCGGTCCTGGTGAGAACGGCCACCCATGCGCTGTGGTACGACGCCGGGCCGCCCGGCGGCGCCGACGCAGCGGAGCGGGTGTTGATGCCGGCCGTGCGCGCGCTGGGGCAGGCACCGCCACGGCTCCTTCTGCTCAGCCACGATCACCTGGATCACGCCGGCGGGCTGCCGGCACTGCGCCGGCAGGTGCCGGAGCTGCAGGTGCTGGCCCCGCCGGGGCAGGCGCCGCCCGGCGCCCGTGCTCTCTGCCGGCAAGGCCTGCGCTGGCAGTGGGACGGGGTCGATTTCCAGGTGCTGCACCCCGGCCGCACCGCGGTCGCGGACGGCAACGAAGCCAGCTGCGTGCTGCGCATTGCCGGCGCCCACGGGGCCGTGCTGTTGCCGGGCGATATCGGCCGCAGCGCCGAAGAGCGGCTGGTACATGAGCGCCCGGACCGCCTGCGGGCCGACGTGGTGCTGGTGCCGCACCACGGCAGTGGCGGCAGCTCCAGCCCGGCCTGGGTGGCGGCGGTGCAGCCCCGGCTGGCGCTGGTCTCGGCCGGGCACCAGAACCGCTTTGGCCACCCGAAACGTGACGTAGTGCAGCGCTGGCGCGCAGCGGGCGCCGAAGTGCTGGTCACCGCCGACACCGGCGCGATCCGCGTATGGCTTGGCGCACAAGGCCTGCAGGTGCGCGAACAGCGGGTCCATGCGGCCCGGTGGTGGGATGCCGCTGGGCGGGCACGGTCGGCTGCTATCCTATCGTCGATCGAACAAGCGGCCGATGGGCCGGAGGGTTGAAACGTGTGGGAACTGGTCAAGGCCGGTGGCTGGCCGATGGTGCCGCTGCTGCTGTTGGGCGTACTGGCTTTGGCAATCGTCCTGGAGCGTTTCTGGTCCCTGCGGCGTAACGAGGTGCTGCCGCCTGGCCTGGGCCAGGAGGTGCGCAACTGGGCCGCACGCGGCAAGCTCGACCCGGCCCACCTGCAGACCCTGCGCGCCAACTCGCCGTTGGGCGCCCTGCTGGCGGCCGCGCTGGAAGCCCGCAACCGCCCGCGCGACCAGATCCGCGAGCGCATCGAAGACACCGGCCGTCACCTGGTGCATCGCATGGAACGTTTCCTCAATGCGCTGGGCACCATCGCCTCGGCCGGCCCGCTGCTGGGCCTGCTGGGTACCGTCATCGGCATGATCCAGATGTTCCTGGGCATCCTCGACCACGGCGTGGGCGATGTGAACCAGCTCGCCGGCGGTATCGGCAAGGCGCTGGTCTGTACCGCCACCGGCATGATCGTGGCCATTCCGGCGCTGATGTTCCATCGCTACTTCAAGGGCCGCATCCATGGCTACGTGGTGGAGATGGAGCAGGAGGCCAGCGCCCTGCTGGACACGCTGGATGGTCGCCCGGGGGTGATGAACCCGGCCCCGGTCGCGCGCGCCGCAGCGCCTGCCACGGCCAAGGCCTGATCGATGCGCATCGGCAACGACCGATCCCAGGATGAGCCGCACATCGACCTGGTGCCGCTGATCGACGTCATCCTGGTGCTGATCATCTTCTTCGTGGTCACCACCACCTTCGATGCGCGCTCGACCCTGCAGGTGCAGCTGCCGACGGCCAGCGACCAGCAGAACCCCGAACCGCCGCGTTCGCTGAGCGTGCTGATCAACGCCGAAGGCCGTTACTTCATCAACGACCAGGAAGTGCTGCGCAGCGACGTTGAATCGGTCAAGCAGACCATCGCCGCCGTCGCCGGCAGCGACCGCCAGCAGACCGTGCTGCTGCGCGCCGACGCGCGTACTCCCTACCAGGCCGTGGTCACCGCGCAGGATGCGCTGGGCCAGCTTGGCTTCCGCCGTATCGCAATCGCAACAGCGCCAGAGGTGCGTCCATGAGTTCCAAACACGCGCCAGTGTGGCCGATCTACAAACGCCTGCTCGGCTATACCCGGGCCTATTGGGTGTTCATGGTGGCCGCGGTCATCGCCATGGTGGTCGAAGCCCTGGCCGGCTATCACTTCACCAAGCTGATGGAGCCGCTGGTCAACCGTGGCTTCGTCAACCCCGAGCCGCGCATGGCGGTCATCCTGCCGCTGACCATCCTCGGCCTGTTCCTGATGCGCAGCCTGGCCACCTGGGTGAGCGATTACACGCTGGCCAAGACCGGCCGCAGCGTGGTGCGCGACCTGCGTGAGCAGGTGCTGCACAAGTACCTGCACCTGCCGTCGTCGCACTTCGACAACGAAGCCACGCCGGTGATGGTCAGCCGCCTGAACTTCGATACCGAGCAGGTCACCCAGGCCAGCGCCGATGCGCTGAAGACCGTGGTGGCCGATACCCTCACCATCATCGCCATGCTGGTGGTGATGCTGCAGATGAGCGTGAAGGTGACCCTGGCGATGCTGCTGGTGGTGCCGTTGATCGGTGCCATCGTGTCCTATGTCGGCAAGCGCTACCGGCGCATCAGCCGTGGCATCCAGGATGGCATGGGCACCATGGCGCAGACCGCCGAACAGTCGCTGGCCGCGCAGCAGGAAGTGAAGGTGCACGGCACCCAGCAGCACGAGATGACCCGCTATTCGCGCCTGGCCAACCGCATGCTGGCGCTGAACATGAAGGTGGAAGTGACCCGTGCGGCCGCCTCCAGCGTGGTCCAGTTCCTGGCCGCGCTGGCGCTGGCGGTGATCGTCTGGGTGTCCACCCGCGAAGCCCTGGCCGGCAAGCTCAACGCGGGTCAGTTCATGGGCCTGATGACCTCGATGATGGCCATCATTCCTTCGCTGCGCCGGTTGACCAGCGTGCAGACGTCGATCTCGCGTGGCGTGGCCGCGGCCGAACGCCTGTTCGGCATCATCGACATGCCGGTGGAGCGTGATACCGGCACCACCCGCGTGCAGCGCGTGCGTGGCGAACTGTCGTTCGACCACGTGATGCTGCGCTACCGCGAAGACAGCGGCATCGCCCTGGACGACATCAGCTTCGTGGCCAGGCCGGGGACGGTGACCGCCATCGTCGGCCGGTCCGGCAGCGGCAAGACCAGCCTGATCCGGCTGGTGCCGCGCTTCTACGAGCCCAGCGGCGGCGTCATCGCGCTCGACGGGGTGCCGCTGGACGAGTACCCGCTGTCCGACCTGCGCCGGCAGGTGGCCATGGTCGGGCAGAAGGTCATGCTGTTCGATGACACCATCGCCGCCAACATCGCCTATGGCATGGATGCGACCGACGAACAGATCCGGGCCGCGGCCGAAGCGGCCAATGCCTGGGAGTTCATCGCGCGCATGCCGCAGCAGCTGCAGACGCCGGTAGGCGAGAACGGCGCGCTGCTGTCCGGCGGCCAGCGCCAGCGCCTGGCGATTGCCCGCGCGATCCTGCGTGATGCCCCGATCCTGATCCTGGATGAGGCGACCGCGGCGCTGGACAACGAATCCGAACGCCTGGTGCAGGATGCGCTGCAGCGCCTGATGCCCGAGCGCACCACGCTGGTGATCGCGCACCGCCTGTCCACCATCGAACATGCCGACCAGGTGCTGGTGATGGATCATGGCCGTATCGTCGAACGCGGCACCCACCAGGAACTGCTGGCCATGGGCGGGTTGTACCAGCACCTGCACAGCATGCAGTTCCGCGACAGGCAGGACTGATGGCTGCAAAGGGCACCCAGACCCCCGCGTACTGGTACGACGGCAGCCCGGTGCCGTGGCCGATGCGCCTGCTGGCACCGGTCTACGCCGGCATTGCCGGCCTGCGTCGGCAGCTGTACCGCCGTGGCTGGCGCAAGCGCCATGCGCTGCCGGTCCCCGTCATCGTGGTCGGCAACATCACCGCGGGCGGCACCGGCAAGACGCCGCTGACGATCGAACTGGTCAACCGCCTGCGCGAGGCCGGCTGGAAGCCGGGCGTGGCCAGCCGTGGCTATGGCCGCGAAGACGCCGGCACGGCGCGCTGGGTGGACGCCGATACGTCCACCGCACTGGGCGGTGACGAACCGGTGCTGATCGCCTGGAAAACCGGCGTTCCCGTGCGCGTGGACAGCGACCGCGTGGCCGCGGGCAAGGCGCTGGTGGACGCCGGCTGCAACGTGATCGTCTGTGACGACGGCCTGCAGCATTACCGGTTGGCACGTGACATCGAGATCGAAGTCGTGGACGCACAGCGCCGCTATGGCAACGGCCGGATGATCCCGGCCGGGCCGTTGCGCGAGCCGGTCAGCCGGGCCGAGCACTGCGATTTCCGCGTGGTCAACCTGGGCCAGGCCGATGCAGCCGCGGCCGCGCAGGCCTGTGGGTTCGGCCAGTGGCCGATGGCCCTGCAGATCGACAGCGCGCAGCCGCTGCCGGGCGGGCGCAGCCGTCCGCTGTCCTCGTTTGCCGGGCAGCGTGTGCACGCGGTGGCCGGCATCGCCCATCCGCAGCGCTTCTTCGACATGCTGCGCGCGCGCGGCATCGGCGTGGTGCCGCACGCATTCGCCGACCACCAGGTCTACCAGCCGCAGGACCTGTCCTTCGGCAGCCAGTTGCCGGTACTGATGACCGAGAAGGACGCGGTGAAGTGCCGTGCCTTCGGCAACGACTGGCACTTTGCGGTGCCGCTGCGCGCCGATCTGCCTGCGGCGTTCTGGGTGGCCCTGACCGATCGCCTGGACAAGCTGCGCCCGAACTGAGCGGCCGCCGGGCACTTGCATCTGCGCGTTGCCGGCCGCATTCCTGCTGTATCGCGCCTGCCGAGTACTGCCCGCATGAATGATTTCGTCGTTGCCATTCCCGCCCGCTATGCCGCGTCGCGGCTGCCCGGCAAGCCGCTGCGGCTGCTGGGCGGCGAACCGCTGGTGCTGCACGTCGCGCACCGCGCGCTGCAGGCCGGTGCGCGCGAGGTCTGGGTCGCCACCGATGACACCCGCATTGCCGACGCGCTTGCCGGGCTGGGTGAGGTGAAGGTGGCGATGACCGCCAGCTGCCACGCCTCCGGTACCGACCGCCTGGCCGAGTGCGCGCGCATTGCCGGCTGGGCCGATGACACGGTGGTGGTCAACCTGCAGGGCGACGAACCATTTGCGCCGGCCGCGGGCATCCGCGCGGTGGCCCAGGCGCTGGTTGAAGGCGATGCGCCGATGTCGACCCTGGCCACGGCCGTGGAAGACGCCCATACCCTGTTCGATCCGAATGTGGTGAAGCTGGTGCGCAACGTGCGTAACGAAGCGTTGTACTTCAGCCGCGCACCCATCGCCTGGCATCGCGACGGCTTCGCGCGCAACCGCGACGTACTGCCGGAAGGCCATCGCTGGCTGCGCCATATCGGCATCTATGGCTACCGCGCCGGTTTCCTGCAGCAGTTCGCGGCGATGCCGCCGGGCCAGCTGGAACAGGTGGAAGCGCTGGAGCAGCTGCGTGTGCTGGAGGCCGGCCATGCGATCAGCGTGGCGATCTCGCCCGAAGCGTTCCCGCCGGGCATCGACACACCCGAAGACCTGGAACGCGCCGAGGCACGCCTGCAGGCCATGGGCGGCCGATGAAGCTGCTGCTGGTCTGCCTGGGCAACATCTGCCGCTCGCCGATGGCCGAAGGGGCGCTGCGCGCGCGACTGCAGGCCTCGCCCCTGGCGGAGCGGGTGCAGGTGGATTCGGCCGGTACGGGCGACTGGCATGTTGGCGAGCCGCCGGATCGACGTGCGATTGCCTGCGCCGCACGGCATGGCGTGGACATCAGCGGCCTGCGCGCACGCCAGCTGCAGGCCGCCGATTTCGACCGCTTTGATTGGGTGCTGTGCGCCGATGAGGCCAATCTGCGCGACGCCGGGCGCCTGGCGGATGCACAGGGCAGGGACCGTCTGGCGCTGTACCTGCCGTGGGCCGGGCTGCGCGGCGGCGCCATTCCCGACCCTTACACCGGCGGCCAGGATCACTTCGAGCAGGTCTGGACGATGGTGGATGACGCGGCAAAATCTGTCGTGGCACGACTGTTGAATGACGCCGACTCCGGCATAATCGAGCCATGAACGTCCAGCCCGTCCCGGACCTGCCGGAATTCGCCACGTGGCTCAACGCCGCGCCCTGCACCCTGACCGAACTGCGCGGTCGGCCGGTCGCGCTGTTGTTCGTCAACGCTGCCTCGGCGTGGAGTGCGCAGCGCCTGGCTGAGTTCGGCCAATGGCTGTCGCGCAACCCCGGCAAGCTGCAGCCGCTGGTGCTGCAGGTGCCGCGCTTCGATTTCGAGCGTGAAGCACCTGCCGCGTTGAAGCTGCTGCGTCGACAGGGGCTGGTGATGCCGGCCCTGCTGGACGCCGACTGGGACGGTTGGCGCCGCTTCGGCGTGACCGCGTGGCCGACCCTGGTGCTGCTGGACGCGCAGGGGCGCGAGCAGCAACGGCTGGTGGGCATGGGCGCGCCGGGCGAGCTGGAGCGGGCGCTCAATGCGCTGTGCGAAGGCGCGCCCGCCGCGCCGCCGCGGGGTGGCAGCGAACTGCAGCCTGAGCCACGACACCCGTTGCGCTTCCCGTTGGGGCTGGCGGTCAGCCAGGAGCGGCTGTACATCGCCGACAGCGGCCACCACCGCATCCTCGAATGCAGCCATGGCGGGCGCGTGCTGCGCCAGTTCGGCCTGGGCACCGCCGATTTCATGGACGGCAACCTGGCCGAGGCGGCCTTCCACCGCCCGCAGGGCCTGGCCCTGGAGCGCGATTCACTCTACGTGGCCGACACCGGCAACCACGCCGTGCGCCGCATCAACCTGATGACCGGCCAGGTCGACACGGTGTGTGGCAACGGCCGCCCCGGCGCCCCGGTGGAGGGGCCCGTGGCGCAGGCCCGCCAGGTCTCACTGGACCACCCGGTGGGGCTGGCCATCGCCGACAACCAGTTGCATATCGCCATGGCCGGCGACAACCGACTGTGGAGCTTCCACCTTGGCCTGCGCAGCCTGCAGTGGCGCGCCGGCAGCGGTGCCATCGACGAGCGCGATGGCAGCGGCCATCTGGCGGCATTTGCCCAGCCCACGGCGGTGGCGGTGGTGCAGCAGGTGCTGTACGTGGCCGACGCGCTGGGCTCATCGATCCGGGCGCTGCAGCTGCGCGGTGACCTGGTGCAGACCCTGATCGGCCAGGGCGCCTGGCGCTTCGGCGACGACGATGGCCCGCGCGCGCAGGCCAGCCTGCAGTTCCCGCAGGCGATCGCGCTGAGCCCCGATGCGCCGCTGCTGTGGATTGCCGATACCGGCAACGGCCGCCTGCGCACGCTGCGCCTGGGCGGCGGCGAACTGGTGACCCAGCCGCTGCCGCGCCGCCTGCAGGGCCCGGCCGGGCTGGCGGTGGGCGCCGGCGCAGTGTGGATTGCCGAAACCGACGGCCACGCCGTGCTGCGCTTCGATCCCGACAGCGGCGTGCTGAGCGAAGTGCCGATCAGCGAATGAGTTCCGCGCCTGCCCCGGCCTTCGACGGCAAGGCCTTCGCGGGCCAGTTGAGTACTGCGCCCGGCGTCTACCGCATGTACGCCGCCGACGACACGCTGCTGTACGTGGGCAAGGCGCGCGCGCTGCGCAACCGCGTCGGCAGCTACTTCAACGGCAGCCCGAAGAATGCGCGCATCATGTCGATGCTGTCGCAGATCGCGCGCATGGACGTGACGGTCACGCGGTCGGAAGCCGAAGCGCTGCTGCTGGAAAACCAGCTGATCAAATCGCTGTCGCCGCGCTACAACGTGTCCCTGCGCGACGACAAGACCTATCCGCACGTGCTGCTGACCCGCGAAGACTGGCCGCGCATCGCCCTGCATCGCGGCCCGCGCGCCATTCCCGGGCGCTATTTCGGCCCGTACCCCGGCGTCACCGCGGTGCGCGAAACGCTGAACCTGATGCACAAGCTGTTCAAGCTGCGCAGCTGCGAAGACAGCGTGTTCCGCAACCGCTCCCGGCCCTGCCTGCAGTACCAGATTGGTCGCTGCAGCGCGCCGTGCGTGGACCTGGTGCCGGCCAACGAATACGCCGAATCGGTGCGTCGCGCGGCGCTGTTCCTGGAAGGCAAGAGCGATGAGCTGACCCGCGAACTGGGGGAACAGATGCAGCAGGCCAGCGAGGCGCTGGAGTTCGAACAGGCCGCGCGCCTGCGCGATCTGATCGCCTCGCTGCGCAGCATGCAGACCCGCCAGTACGTGGACGGCCGCGCTGCCGACCTGGACGTGCTGGCCGTGGCCATGCAGGGCTCGCAGGCCTGCGTGCTGCTGCTGGCGTTCCGTGATGGCCGCAACCTGGGCACGCGCCCGTTCTTCCCGCGCACCAACGGCGAAGAGAGCCCGGAAGAAGTGCTGGCCGCCTTCGTGTCGCAGTACTACATCGAGTTCGAACCGCCGCGCGAGATCCTGCTCGACCGCGAGATTCCCGATGCCGATCTGCTGGTGGCGGCGCTGTCGGCCTCGGCCGAGCGTAAGGTGCAGTTGAAGTGGAACGTGCGCGGCGAGCGCGCCGGCTATGTCGAGCTGGCCAGCCGCAATGCGCAGCTGACCCTGGCCACCGAGCTCAACAGCCGCAATGCGCAGCATGCGCGCAGCGATGCCCTGCGTGAAATGCTGGGCCTGGCCGAACCGGTCAAGCGGGTGGAGTGCTTCGATATCAGCCACACCATGGGCGAGGCGACCGTGGCCTCGTGCGTGGTGTTCGATGCAGCCGGCCCGGTGCGCGCGCAGTACCGCCGCTTCAACATCAGCGGCATCGAACCGGGCGATGACTACGCCGCCATGCACCAGGCCATCGACCGCCGTTTCCGCCGCGCGGTGGAAGAGCAGGGGGTGCTGCCGGATGTGCTGCTGATCGACGGCGGTGCCGGCCAGCTGGCGCAGGCGCAGGCCGCGCTGGCCGACCTGGGCGTGGAAGGGGTGCTGCTGGTGGGCGTGGCCAAGGGCGTTGAGCGCCGCGCCGGCCACGAAGCGCTGGTGATGCCCGATGGCCGCGAGCTGCGCCCCGGTGCGGCCAATCCCGCCCTGCAGTTCATCCAGCAGGTGCGCGATGAGGCGCACCGGTTCGCCATCACCGGCCACCGTGGGCGGCGGCAGAAGGCGCGCATGACCAGCAAGCTGGAAGACATTCCCGGCATCGGTCCGCGCCGACGCGCCAGTCTGCTCAAGCATTTCGGCGGGCTGGTCGGGCTGAAAGCCGCCGGTGAAGCGGAAATCGCCAAGGTTGAAGGCATCAATGACGCCCTCGCGGCGCGCATCTACGCTAACCTGCACGGGTTGGCCACGCCGGACGCGGCCGAATAGAGAGAGAAGCAAGCCGCATGAAGTTGACCCTGCCCACCTGGCTGACGTTGCTGCGGATCGTGATGATCCCGGTGCTGGTGCTGGTGTTCTACCTGCCCTACACCTGGACCAACTTCGCGTCCGCGGCGATCTTCGGCCTGGCCGCGATCACCGACTGGCTGGACGGCTGGATCGCGCGCCGTTATGGCCTGGAATCGGCGTTCGGCGCCTTCCTCGATCCGGTGGCAGACAAGTTGATGGTGGCCGTGGCGCTGTTCCTGATCGTGCAGGGCCACCCCACGCCGTGGATGGCATTCTGGGCGGCGGTGATCGTCGGCCGCGAGATTGCCGTGTCGGCGCTGCGCGAGTGGATGGCCGAACTGGGGCAGCGCGCCAAGGTGCGGGTGGCGATGATCGGCAAGGTCAAGACCACCGCGCAGATGGTTGCGCTGCTGTGCCTGCTGTATTCGGTGGCGCCGAACGTGCCGGTGGAAGACATCTGGATGGGGCCGCCGGTGTTCCATATCGGTGATTGGACCCTGGCCATCGCCGCCGTGCTGACCCTGTGGTCGGGCCTGCAGTACCTGCACGCCGCATGGCCCAGCCTGCGCGAAGACGAGCGCGCCGCACGCGAGCGCTCGCGGCAGAAGAAGCTGGGCAACTGAGCCCCGGGGTCGGATCCCTTTCCGCAGGAAAGGGCTCTGACCCCACGGCTGCAGCCCCCATGCGTGGATACGCGATGCCGAATCCCGCTGAAATCCACCCGAAAAAATCGCTTGACGCCATTCACAGAACCGGTAGAATTTCGCCTCCCAAGCGGGAATAGCTCAGTTGGTAGAGCGCAACCTTGCCAAGGTTGAGGTCGCGAGTTCGAGTCTCGTTTCCCGCTCCAGATTCAAGAAAAACGCTCCCGGAAGGGGGCGTTTTTCGTTTGCGGCGGCGCTGCCGATGTTTGCGTGCCAGATGCAGAAAAACGCTTGACGTCCTGCGCAGAACAAGTATTATTTCGCCTCCCAAGCGGGAATAGCTCAGTTGGTAGAGCGCAACCTTGCCAAGGTTGAGGTCGCGAGTTCGAGTCTCGTTTCCCGCTCCAGATTCAAGAAGAACGCTCCCGCACGGGGGCGTTTTTCGTTTGCGCCCAGCGCCTGCCAACGGCCCTGCACAGCGTGACCACGCAGATGCCCAGCATCGCCAGCAGCAACGCCAGATCCAGCACCAGCAACCACAGCAGGTGCGCGCCTTGTACTGGTGGCTGATGCATGGCCCCGGCCGCCCACAACAGCGACCACGCCAGCACCGGCAGCAGTGCGATCAGCAACCGCCACCACAGGCCACGAAACAGCCAGGGGCGGGCGATCACGACAAGCAGCGCCAATACCCCCGCACCGGACAATGCGAACCACGCCACCGCAGTGGCGGGATAGGGCAGGGTCGCACCGTCTTCCAGATGGCGCAGCTGCCAGTAGTCGGGCGTGTAGCCGGCCGAGATCAGCATGGCCAGCAGGACCAGCCAGAGCAGGCTGGCCAGCAGTGTGGTGAACAGGACGGGACGTGTGAACATGCGTGCGTGAAGACTGTTGACGGCGTGAAGGAATTTGGACACAATAGCGCTCCTTCGACGCAGGTCGAACGGAATCTGCGGGAATAGCTCAGTTGGTAGAGCGCAACCTTGCCAAGGTTGAGGTCGCGAGTTCGAGTCTCGTTTCCCGCTCCAGATTCGATGAGGCCCCCACAAGGGGCCTTGTTTTTCTCCCACCCTGGCGGGGCGGGGCGCGTTGGGCCGCAAGGCTTTTCGCGCAGTCAGAAAAGTGAAAACAAGCGTCAAATCGCTGGTGTGGTTCCCGGTCTTCCGGTATCATCACGGCTTACGCGGGAATAGCTCAGTTGGTAGAGCGCAACCTTGCCAAGGTTGAGGTCGCGAGTTCGAGTCTCGTTTCCCGCTCCATGTTCCGACAGAGCCCCATCACGGGGTTTTGTCATATCAGGGCCACCCCCTGGTAGCGGTACGTTGGCCTCATGGCAGAGTGGCTATGCACCGGATTGCAAATCCGTTTACAGCGGTTCGATTCCGCTTGAGGCCTCCAGATGAAAAGCCCTGACTACGGTCCGGGCTTTTTTTTTGCGTCGCGCATGTTTACCGCTCGCAGCAGTGTGTCGCACCGCTCAGTGCCGCCGCACCACTGCGGCGTACACTGAACCGATGAATTCGATCGACAACTTCCGCGGCGCGCTGCTGGGCCTTGCCTGCGGTGATGCCGTTGGCACCACCGTGGAATTCAAGCCGCGCGGCAGCTTCACGCCCCTCACCGACATGGTGGGCGGCGGTCCGTTCAACCTGCAGCGCGGGCAATGGACCGACGACACGTCCATGGCCATGTGCCTGGCCGAAAGCCTGCTGCGCTGTAATGACTTCGATGCACGCGACCAGATGAACCGCTATGCGAACTGGTATCGGCACGGCTACTGGAGCGCCACCGGCGAATGCTTCGATATCGGCATGGCCACGCGTTCGGCGCTCGATCAGTTCCTGCTGACCGGTCAGCCGCTGGCCGGCAACGACGATCCGCGCAGTGCCGGCAATGGTTCGATCATGCGCCTGGCACCGGTGGTGCTGCGCTACGCCGGCCTGCCGGAACTCACGGCCATGGCCGAACTGAGCTCGCGCACCACCCACGCTGCGCGCGAATGCCTGGATGCGTGCCGCCTGTTCGCGGTCGCGCTGCAGCGGGCACTGGCCGGTGCCAGCAAGGCGCAGGTGCTGGATTTGCGCGACGTGGTCGTGGAAAGCGAGCGCCTGCGTGACATCGCCGCCGGTGGCTACCGCCCGCGCAGTCGCGGGCAGATCCGTGGCAGCGGTTACGTGGTGGACAGTCTGGAAGCGGCGTTGTGGTGCTTCGCGCAGCACGATGATTTCGCTGCGGTGGTGCTGGAAGCCGCCAATCTGGGGGACGACGCCGACACCACCGCTGCAGTGGCGGGGCAGCTTGCCGGTGCCTTCCACGGCATGGCCGGCATTCCGCCGCAGTGGCTGCAGTGGCTGGCGCTGCGCGCGCAGATCCAGGCGCTGGCCGATGGTCTGTTCCAGCGCAACGTCGTGGCGCACGCCGCAACAGTGTGATCGGGCTGCATCGTTCACATTTGGCGCTGGCCCGCTGCCGGCGTAGCGTAGCGGCGTTGGGCCACGCGGCCCGTGGACAGGAGGTCTGCCATGCACGCGATGTTGAAGGTCGTTCTGGGTATTGCACTGCTGGCGGCCGCACCCTGGGCGTCGGCGCAGGTGTACAAGTGCAAGGGCGCGTCCGGCGAAACGGTCTATTCGCAGGACCCCTGCGGCAAGGGTGCAGAATCGGTGAAGCTGCGTTCGAACCGCGCGGCCACTGAAACCGCCGGTGAAGCGGCCAATCGCTCGGCGGTGTATCGCACCACGGAGCTGACGGATGCCGGTATTGCCGAGCGCAACTGCCTGCAGAGCGAGCAGTCACGCATCTACGGCCCGTTGGACGCCCGCTCGCAGGCGGTCAGCCGCCAGGTCGCCGATCTGAATCGCCAATTGGCCGCCACCAGCGACAGCCTGGCCGGTGCCACCGCCGATGCCGGTATCCGCGCGCAGATCTCCAGCCTGCAGCAGTCGCTCAGCGCCGAACGGAGTGCCGCCGATGGGCAGATGTCGGCCGCACGCGACCGCTGTTCGGCCGCGCGCCGCGACCGCGAGAAGGAAGTCCACGACAAGTACAGCCAGCCCACCAGCGCCGCCCGCTGAGCCCGCGGGCGCCGGCCCAGTCTCAAACCGCCAAGACATGCCAAGGCGCTATGGTCGGGGTCCAGGTAGTCAGGAGCGGCGATGGCAGGCAAGCACATGAACACCGAAGGGCACCGCGCGGGGGACTGCGCATGAAGCAGCCGATTGCCGATGTCCGCTGGCTCACGTTCCGGCTGAAGAACGGGCAGTCGATCGGGCCCGACCAGTTGAAGGATGGCTGGGTGACGGCCGCGGGAACCCGCCACTGCGGGGTGCGGCGCGAACGCAACGAAGGCCACGGCACCGTCTATGCGCTGTACGCGCCGGCAGACCTGGCATCGCCGCGCACCGCTGAACTGCGCATGCGCGATTTCCTGATGCGGTCCGGCTACATCTTCACCATGGGGACGCTGGGCGGCTGAGTACTGCGGGAATCACGGCCGCACGGTCAGCACCTGGCCGATGCTGCCGATCGGGCCGTGCATGTCGTGCAGCACGGTACTGGTCAGACCGATGCCCTGTGGTCCGAACGATACCGACGTATCGAAGCCCAGCCACTCGCCCTGCGGCAGCGCGAACAGATGCGCGGTCAGGTCCAGGTTGGGGAAGGCAATGTCCTTCGGGTCGGCGCGCACGGCCATGCCGTTGGACAGGTCGAACAGGGTGGCCGCGCGCGCCAGCGCACTCACCGGCTCGTCGGCCAGCAGCGGCTGTAGTGCCCGTGCCCAGTACTGCGCGCGGCCGGGCCCGTGGTCCAGGCGGCGGACCTGCACGTTCTGGATGAAACCGCCCGGCCACACGCTGGCCGGATCCCACGCCGGCATGGTCTCGGCCGAGGGCAGGGGCGCGATCGGCGTTCCGGCGATGGCACCGGTCGCGTTCGGGCGCAGCAGCCAGGCGCGCGCGCGCAGTGCGGCCCGACCGTCGTGCAGCAGCGTGGCTTCCACCAGTTCGATGGTGCGACCGCCACGCAGGACTTCGACGCGCGCGTCCATCGCGTCGATCGGAATCGTGCCCAGGATGTCGTAGGACAGGCGCCCGATCACGAAGCCATGTTCGCGCGCGGCGGCATCGCGCTCGATGTGGTGGGCCAGCAGGCCGATCGCCGGTGCGATGTGCTGTTCGTGGATGTTCCACGCGCCGCTGGTGTGGGCGGTGGGCAGGTAGCGGGTATCACTCAGTCGTTCGAAAAAGGACATCGCTACAGCAGCATGAGGAAACGCTCTATCGTAGCGCGGCGCCTTCGCTGTGCAGGGCGGCGGGTACGACCGCGGCGCGCACGGTCTGCAGGGCCTGCAGCACCTGCGCATCGCTGAAGCCGCAGTGGCCTTCCCCTGCTGCCGGCAACTGCCGCAGTCGCGCAGTCGCCCCGGCGCGCGTTGCCAACTGCGGATACACCGCCTGCATGTGCGGCACGATGGTCGGATCGCCTGTGTTGAACTGCAGTGCCACCGGTCGTTGCAGCGCGCCGGTCAGGGCCAGCGGTCCGCGCACGTAGCGCTGTGCGGCAGGCGCGGCACGCACGCGTGCGACGCCGGCATTGAATGCGGGGTCATCGCCGAAGCCGCTGTAGCGCACCGCGACGTTGCCCACCGGCATGCCGCCGGCACGTTCGATCAGCTCGTGCAGCACCAGCGCATGCAGGCTGATCGTGCCCGCCAGCGCGTCTGGCTGCACCTGCAGGCGTGTGGCCAACAACGCGGCGGCGTCCGCATCGCCCTGCAACGCGGTGGCGATGCCCTGGTACAGCGTCGCCTGCGGCAGGGCCGCGGTCTCGGCAGCCAGCAATCCGCCATGCGGCAGGCCCTCGGCTTGGCGGAAGAAATAGTCGAACGCGACGAGGGTGGTCAGCAGATCGCTGGCCAGTACCTCGCCGGGCAGGTTGGCGCCGCACAGCGCCACGCCGCCGTCGTAGCCCTGCGGCGTGCGTTCAAGGGTGGCCAGGGTCACCGCGCCGCCCATGGAAAAGCCCAGCAGCCAGGTGTGCCGCAGGCCCGGCAACTGCGCCAGCACCTGGCGGCGCAGACGTTCGGTATCGGCGATGGCATCGGCAACGGCCCAGCCCTGCGAGGCATAGGCACTCTGCGCTACGGCAAACCCCGCGCCGGTCAGAGCCGCGGTGGCGTCATTGGCGGCCATCGGTGTTGGCCGCGCTACCCCCTTGGGCTCATAGCCGTGGGCGAGCATCACCAGCTCGCCGTTCCAGCCGGCAGGAACGTCCAGCCGCCAGGGGGCGCCCTGCAGTACGCCGTCCAAAGTGCGCCCGGTGCCTGCGGTCGCGCCGTCGGCGCAGGCCACGCGCTGCATCGGGAAGTCGATGGCCCTGCCGGGTTCGTCACGGGCGATGTCGATGCGTGCCAGCAGGTGCTGCGCGTCCACGCGCCGGTAGTGGATGCGCTGCGGAAAATCATTGTCGCGGTTCTCGAACACCGCGTTGTCTGCGTCCACCCGTGTGGCGATGAAGTCGGTTGCATCGCGGCCGTTGGGCAGGGCGGTGAATACCAGGCGCCCGTTGTCGTGCTGGCGCAGCTGCATGAATTCAAACCCCACCGTCTGCCCGTCGCGCAGGGTGCGGCTGCTGCCCAGCAGGGTGCCGCCGGCCAGGCTTGACCACTGCTCACCCGATCCGCTGGGCGCACCCTGCAGTTGCCAGCAGCCACTCAACCACTGCAGCTGGGTGATCGATGGCGGGTCTGCGGCCTGGCTGACGGTCGTGGCCAGCAGCAACGGCAGGCTGGCCAGCAGGGTCCGGATCGACATCGGTGCCTCCGTGCGTGATGGGGTGGTGCCTGTATAGCGCCGCCCCTGCGCGCGGACCAGTGCCCAGCGCGAACGGGCCGTTTCCGATACGATTTGTCGTATATAGCATCGCAATGCTTGATCCGGAGTCTGTCCATGGTCGATCGTCTTGCCATTCTGCTCGACCGCTTTGCGGTCACCGCCTCGGTCTTCCACGCCGGCGCGCTGTGCGGCATCAACAGCCTGCAGGGCGAGGATGAGCTGGGCCAGCTGCATCTGGTCCGGCGCGGGCCGCTGCAGGTCAGCCACGGTCAACAGACGTTGCAGATCGACGTGCCCAGCCTGCTGCTGTACCCGCGACCGATGCCGCATCGCTTCCACACCGACCCGCAGCAGGGGGCGGACATGGCCTGCGCCAACCTGTCCTTCGAGGGCGGGCGGTTGAACCCGATCAGTGCCGCGCTGCCTGATTTCCTGTGCATGCCGCTGGCCGATCTGCACGGCGGTGGCACCGCGCTGGAGCTGCTGTTCGAGGAGGCCTTCGAGCAGCGCTGCGGCCGCACGGCAATGGTCAACCGCTTGTTCGAGGTGGTGATGATCCAGGTGCTGCGCCAGCTGATGGAAGGCGGCGAGATGCGCGGTGGCCTGTTCGCCGGCCTGGGCCACCCGCGGCTGCGGCTTGCGCTGGTGGCGATGCACGAGGCACCGGCCCAGGCCTGGACGCTGGAAACCCTGGCCGACGTGGCCGGCATGTCGCGCAGCGTGTTCGCGGCCAGTTTCCGCGAGGCGATGGGCACCACGCCGGGCCACTACCTGCAGGGCTGGCGGGTGGGCCTTGCGCAGCAGGCGCTGCGCCAGGGGCGGCCGTTGAAGATCATTGCCGACGAAGTGGGCTACGGCAGCGAGGCGGCCCTGTCGCGCGCCTTCAAGGCACACACCGGGCAGTCGCCCCGCCAGTGGCGCGGGCAGGCGCGCGCGGCCTAGGCCTCAGCCCAGCAGCAGCCGGCTCAGTTTCATGCCGGCAAACAGGCCGGCCACGCCCAGTGCCACCGAGCCGCCCGCATACAGGGCGGCCAGGCCGTGCTGTCCACGCTGCAGCAGCAGGCCGATTTCCAGCGCATAGGTCGAAAACGTCGTATACCCGCCCAGCACGCCGGTGGCCAGCAGCAGCCGCAGCTGCGGCGATGCCCCGTGGCGCAGCGCGAAGGCCTCCACCACCACGCCCATCAGCACGGCGCCGCTCAGGTTCACCAGGAACGTGGACCAGGGCCAGCCGCTGCTGGCCGCCACCCGTGCGCCCAGCAGGTTGCACGCATGGCGCAGGCAGGCGCCGGCGCCGCCGCCCAGGAAAACCAGGAAATAATTGTTCATTGTCTGCATGGCAGGCCTCGTCTGTGCTGCACGGGTGCGGAGGCGTGGGCGATGGCGGGCACGGGCCTGCCATCAACGAACGCCGGTTCGTTGTACGGCAGGAGCCATCAGCCATCTGGCGGTTGTCGGGGAGCCCCATCCCCATCAACCCGCATGCTACCAGTGCCGATGGCGTCAGGGCAGCGAGGTCATCACCACCCGCGCCACCTTCGTGCGGTGCAGGCCTTCCATCAGCAGGTCGTGCGCCATCAGTTCCAGTGCGGCGCGGCGGCGGTAATCAACGGTCAGGCCGCGCTGCTCCAGCAGGCGCGCGACGATTTCGCAGGCCGTCTGCCAGACATCCAGATAGGCCTCGCTGGGCATGTACATGTAGGCCGTGCCGTGCTCGCCCACGCCCCGGCCTTCTGGGCCCAGCAGCAGTTCGCGCGGGTCAAGCTTCACCGCATCGGCAATGCGGAACAGCTGCTCGGCCTTCACATGGCCGGGTTTGACGTGGTCGTTGAGCCAGTTGCTGATCGTGGCCGTGGTGGTATCGGCGGCGCGGGCCAGGTCGGCCGGGCGGGGGTGCCCGGCGTCCTTCATGGCGGCGGCGAGTCGTTGTCCAAGAGTATTCATCTATGCAAGCCAGCTTAACGCGTGGATGCCGAAGAATCCTTGGCGCACCATCGGGCCGATTGATGAATGGAACAGCCCATGCCCGACTTCTGGAACAAACGACAGGTCCGCAACCGGCTCGGGTTCCGCACCGACGCGGAACTGGCCCGATTCTTTGGTGTCAGCCGTTCTGCGGTGTCCCAATGGCCCCGGGACTTCCCCATACCGCCGCTGCGCCGCTACATCCTGCAGCAGCGCTACCCGCATCTGTTCCCGGCCAACCGGAGCCCTGAGGGCGAAAGCGTCTGATTTGCGACATGGTATGGCGCGATTACCTCGGGCTGCAGAAAACGCTAAGTACGCTTAACAAAATAGGGAAATTCAATCGAACCGTGCCTTCTGATTGGCTGCCCAACCCATCGCGCGGGCGATCTGTCGCCAATGGACCGGTTGGCACACGCACGTCGCAGCATGAACCATTAATAATTTCAATCGAAAAACGTGCGGCTTGTAATTGACCTGTCGTGAAAATTGTGACTAATTGGCATCAGCCGGTTGTGAAGGCCGGGAGTGGCAGCAGCAGGATCACAAGTGGTCGTCCGTCACTGATGCAGAACAAGTCCAACGGAGGTCGTATGGAATACGGCATGCATGGCTTGGCTGAACGGGTACGCCGCGAACTGGAAGCCAGCTACCACAGACACGGATGCGGCCCCGCGTTCTGGGATACCTACCAGCAGGTGCTCAACCGGCTGGTACCGCAGGGCACCGCCCGCACCGAAGTGACCAACGAAATGGCGCTGATCATCGAGCAGCTCGGCATCGTCCGCCGCGCCCAGCTGGTGCCGCCGGACGCCGATCGCACGCGCTGATTCACAGCAACCGCCAGGCACCACATCCCAACAGCGCCAGCAGCATGGCCAGCAGCCCCAGGGTGCGTGGTCGCCACCAGCGTCGTGGCTGGCCTGCCATGGCCTGCGGGCTGCAGTAGCGCACCAGCGCGGCGCCGAAACCCGCGTTCTGCTGCTGCTCGGCACAGGCTTCCAGGCAGGCGCCACAGGCCAGGCAGTCAGCCTGGGGGCCGTGGCGGATGTCCAGTTGCATCGGGCAGGCGGCCACGCAGGCCGCGCAATCCAGGCAGTCGCCCAGGCGATCATCCGGGAAGGACGGCAGCGGCCCGGCCAGCAGCGGATGCGCGGCGCGGAATACGTAGTCCTGTGCCGTGGTCGGATCCAACACGCCGCGCCCCCGTTCCAGCACACCGCCCAGCCCGGCTGGACGCAGCCCGCGGGGTTCGCCGCGCGGCGCGTCGTACAGCATGCGCGGGGTATCGGGATCGGTCAGCAGCGGCTGCATCCGTGCGAACGGGCACAACGAACGACACACCTGTTCGCGCAGGAAGCCCGCGTTGCCCCAGGTGGCGGCCGCATAGAACAGCACCCAGAACGTCTCCCAGGCGCTCCAGCCGGCGTGCGGGGCGGCCGCCAGCAGCGCGCGGATCGGGCTGAACAGACCCACGAAGGTCAACCCGGTCCACAGCGACAACAGCAGCCACGCCGTCTGCGTGGCCGGAGCCGCAAGCGACGCCGGCAGGGCGCGCCTGGCCGCCCGCGCCAGCGTGTCGAAGGCCGCCGACCACAGCGTCTGCGGGCAGGCATGGCCACACCAGACCCGCCCGGCCAAGTGGGTCAACAGGGCCAACGCGACGGCCGCCACCGCCAGCAGGCCCAGCAGCACCCCCACGTCATCGGGCCACAGGGTCCAGCCAAACAGGTCGAAGCGGCGCGCGGCCAGATCCAGCAGCAGCGCTTGGCGCCCATTCCACTGCAGCCACGGCAGGGCGTAGAACAGCGCCAGCAGGCCCACCCGCAGGGGGCCGCGCCAGTGCCAGTGGCGGGAGCGGACGGGCGCGCTCATCCCAGCGGCAGCTCGTCGTCGTCCTCAGCCATGGGACGCAGCAGGTATCCGGTCACCGCACTGGCCAGCGCGGTGACCGACCAGAACATGAAAAAGCCCACGCTGTAGCCCAGTTCACGGCTGATGGGCGTGCCAGGAAAGCTGATGGCCTGCAGCCGCAGCGGGTCGACGAAGGCGAAGAAGATCACGCTGGCCAGGCCGGCGGCGACGAAGCTGGGCCACAGGATCGCGCCCCAGTGCTGGATCAACCGCTGGCGGCGGCTGGAATGCGGTGTGTTCATGTGCGTGCGGGCTCGGGGTGGTGGGCGCCGCGTATACTTCGCCGTGGCGGGCGCGGCATGCGCGGGGCGTGGGTCCTGCAAGCGCGTCAGCCTATGCGCGGTGCCCGGCGCCGACATTGATCTGGATCAACGGTGGCGGTGAAGGCTGGCACCACACTGCTGCAACGCTTCCGGTGCCCCTGCATGAACGCAATGTCCCCGCCTGAAATTCCCACTGCATCGCTGGAGCTGTGCAGCGAAGCCGAGGTGACCCGACTCGTGCACGATTTCTATGCGCGGGTGCGCCAGGAAGAGCGCCTGGGCCCGGTGTTCGGCGGGCACGTGCACGACTGGCCGGCACACCTGGAACAGCTGGTCGACTTCTGGTCGGCCATGCTGCGCGGCACGCGCCGTTTCAAGGGCTCGCCGATGTCCAAACACATGGCCATCGCCCTGGACAAGGATCTGTTCGACCGCTGGCTGGTGCTGTTCCGGCAGACCACGGCCGAATGCGGGAACCCGCCGATGCAGGCGCTGGCCGACGACGTGGCCGCGCGCATCGCCGATACCTTCTGGCGCCGCTACCAGATGCTGCGCTGGCCGCAGGTGGGCCTGCCGGTCCTGGGTGTTCCCGGCCGCGATTGATCTGGGTCAAGGCGTGCCGCCCGGGGCAGGGCGATGCTGGAGCCATGGACACGTTCTCTCCCGCCGCCGGCGGCCTGGCCTGGACCTTCGACCCCGACCTGCTGCGCCGGCATGACCGGCCCGGGCCGCGCTATACCTCGTACCCCACCGCGCCGCACTTCCACGACGGTTTCGATGCATCCGCCCTGCGCCAGGCCATCGCCGACAGCAACCCGCTGGCGCGCGCGCTGTCGCTGTACGTGCACGTGCCGTACTGCAGCAGCCCCTGCTTCTACTGCGGCTGCAACCGGATCATCACGCGTGACCGCAGCCGCGGCCACAGCTACGTGGCGCGCGTGCTGGCCGAGGCGGACCTGCTGGCGCCGCAGTTCGCCGACGGTCGCGAGGTGATCCAGCTGCACCTGGGCGGCGGCACCCCGAACTTCCTCGACGCCGAGGCCATGACCACGCTGGTGGAAGGGCTGCGCAGGCGCTTCGACTTCAGCGAATCGGCCCATCGCGATTTCTCCATCGAACTGGACCCGCGCTTCATCGATGTGGGCGACGTGGCCTTGCTGGCCCGGCTGGGCTTCAACCGCGCCAGCCTGGGCGTGCAGGATTTCGACCCGCAGGTGCAGGAATCGATCAACCGCGTGCAGGGCGTGCGGCAGACCCTGGACATCCTGCGGGCCTGCCGTGACAACGGCATGCGCTCGGTGAACGTGGACCTGATCTACGGCCTGCCTGGGCAGAGTCTGGAAGGCTTCGGGCGCACGTTGGAACTGGTGCTGGCACTGCGCCCGGATCGGCTGGCGGTGTACGGCTACGCGCATCTGCCGCATCTGTTCCGCGCGCAGCGGCAGATCGACGAAACCCGGTTGCCGTCGCCGGAGGACAAGCTGGCGTTGCTGGGCCTGGCGGTGGAGCGCCTGTCCGCTGCCGGCTACCAGTACATCGGCATGGACCACTTCGCCCTGCCCGAAGAAGACCTGTCGCGCGCCCAGCGTGCCGGGCAGCTGCACCGCAACTTCATGGGCTACACCACCCATGCCGATACCGATCTGCTGGGCCTGGGCGTGAGTGCGATCAGCCACGTGGGCGCCACCTACAGCCAGAATCCGCGCGAACTGACGGCGTGGGAAGCGGCCGTCGACCAGGGCCAGCTGCCGGTCTGGCGCGGCGTGGCCCTGAGTGCCGATGACCAGCTGCGCGCCGAATTGATCCAGCAGCTGATGTGCCAGGGCGAAGTGGATGGGGCAGTGCTGGGGCAGCGCCACGGTGTGGATTTCGAGCAGTACTTCGCCGAGGACCTGCAGGCCGTGCAGCGGCTGCAGGGCGACGGACTGGCCGAGTACCGCGATGGCGTGGTGCGCGCCACCGAGCCGGGCCGGCCACTGCTGCGGTTGCTGGCGATGTGTTTCGACCCGTACCTGCGCGCGCAGCAGCAACCGCGTTACTCGCGGGCGATCTGAGCCGCTGTTCGAGTCAGCGGCTTTGCAGCGGAGGTTGAATCAGAGAGGCCACTTCACCTTGAGGTCATCACCATCGATGCCGATCTCGATCAAGACCTTCCGGATGATGGGTTCCAGACTGTCCGGGTCGGGAGCTCCGTCAAACACAGGTCTGATAAGTGCGGACAGTTTCTCAGTCTCCTGCTCAGAGAGTTCGCGCTTGAAGTCGTTCCTGATAACCGCTGCGACCCGGTAGGCGTATTCTTCGCGTTGCACGGTTTCGCTCATGTTCGTTCCCCAGTTCCATGTCCATTGGAACCATGAGCATACATTCAAACAGGAAAAGCAGCTTTGGTGCCCGGAGCCGGAATCGAACCGGCATGGGGTTGCCCCCGGCGGATTTTAAGTCCGATGCGTCTACCAGTTTCGCCATCCGGGCCTGCAGCGCGCGCCGATTGTAGCCGAATCGACCCGGCCGGCAGCGGCTAACGCGGCCTTTACGCAGGGCCGTGCGCGGCCCGCTACAGTCCGCCAACGCATACAGGAAGGGCGACATGGCACGACGGCGCATGCGAAGGATGGTTCTGGGGCTGTCGGTGCTGCTGCTGGCAACGGCTCCGTTGGGCGCGCAGCAGCGCCCGCTGCCGGCCGATGGCGTGGTGGACATGGCCACCGTGCAGGTCACCGGCGAGCAGCCCGGCCCCGGCCTGTGGAAAGTGACCGCGCCGCAGGGACATGTGCTGTGGATACTGGGCACGGTTTCGCCCTTGCCGGCGGGCGTGGAATGGCGACCGGACGAAGTCGAGCGCACCATCGCCGGGGTCGATCACGTGCTGGGCGAACCGGGCTTCAAGGTCGATGCGCAGGTGGGGCTGCTGAAGGGCCTGACCCTGCTGCCGCTGGCGCGCCGCAGCGCGCGCGATCCGCAGGGGCGCACGCTGCAGCAGGTCCTGTCGGCACCGACCTACGCGCGCTGGCTGCAGCTCAAGCAGACCTACCTGGGCAGCGATCGCGGTGTCGAGAAGGAGCGCCCGCTGGTGGCGTCCGGTCGTCTGTACCAGGCGTTCCTGAAGCGTAACGGGTTGCGCGATGGCCGGCAGGTGGACAAGGCGCTGCAGCGGCTCTACAAGGCGCGCGACCTGCAGCCGGAGGCACTGAAGGTCACCCTGAAGATCGACGATGCGCGGGCCACGCTGAAGGAACTGCAGGTGACCGAAGTGGATGACCGCGCCTGTTTCGAGCGCACGCTTGATACGGTCGAATTCCAGGCGCCGGTGCTGCGTGAGCGTGCCAATGCCTGGGCGCTGGGTGATGTGGCAGCGTTGCGCCGGCTGTCCGGCTCGGCCATGGCGCAGACCTGCCGCGAAGTGCTGCAGGAGTCGGCCTTCGTGCGCCGTCGCGGCTGGAGCAATCTGCCCGAGCAGGTACGCCAGCGTTGGCTGCAGGGCGTGGACAACGCGCTGCAGGAGCATGCGGCCACCTTCGCCACCGTGCCGGTCAGCCTGCTGCTGGGCGAGGGCTACCTGCAGGCGCTGCAGCAGCGTGGCTATCAGGTGGAAGCGCCGCCGGAATAGCGGTCGTAGGCAGTACGCCCGCTTCGTGGCATAGTCCCATTCATCCACCAGGGGGGGATGGGCCATGTCGTTGCACGCGTTCGCCTACGTCAGTACGGCCTGCGAAGGGCTGGACCTGCCTGCGCTGGACGCCTTGCTGGCCGATGCCACCGCGTTCAACCGCATGGCCGGGGTCACCGGTGTACTGATGTACGACGGCAGCCGTTTCCTGCAGTACGCCGAAGGCCCGCGTGATGGCCTGGCTTCGGTACACGCGCGCATCTTCAATGCGCGCCGCCACGCCTGCCTGACCGAACTGGCCGCAGGCCCGCTGCAGGCGCGGTGGTTCCCGCGCTGGACCATGGCCAACCGCATGATCGATCCCGGTGCGCTGGCCAGCATCGTGGCAGCCCCCTGGCATGGCTTCGACAACGATCCGCATTGGCCCGGCAACGGCTTTGCGCTGCTGCTGCGTTCGTGGATGGGCGGACATGGGGAACTGGAGCCGGCCGCGGTCAGCCTGGGCTAGGGCCGGTACGCACGCGGGCGTGACCTGCGGCGGCCATGGCCGTTACTCTTGTACGCATGTTTGAACGCCTGCGGATGCCCGGATGAGCCCTTGCACCTTGATGATGCCCATGGGGTATTGCGCTTGAGCGCGCCGATCAGCGCGGCGCTGGCGCCTGCGCCGGCCGTGATCGGCCTGGGTTATGTCGGCCTGCCACTGGCGGTGGCCTTCGGCCAGCATCTGCCCACGCTGGGCTATGACATCGATGAAGCGCGGATCGCCGAGCTTCGTGGCGGCCAGGACCACACCCTGGAAATGGAGCCCGACGAGCTGGCCACGGCCACGCAGCTGCGTTACAGCAGTGACCCGGCGCAGCTTGATGCCTGCAATGTGTACATCGTGACCGTGCCGACCCCGATCGATGCTTACGAGCAGCCGGACCTGGAGCCGCTGCGCTCGGCCACGCGCCTGATTGCCAGCCATCTGCGCCGTGGCGACGTGGTGGTCTACGAATCCACCGTCTACCCTGGCACCACCGAGGAAGTGTGCGTACCGCTGCTGGAGCAGGGCTCGGGCCTGCGCTTCAATGATGACTTCTACTGCGGCTACAGCCCGGAACGGGTCAGCCCCGGCGATCGCGCGCGGCGGCTGGCGGACATCCGCAAGATCACCTCCGGTTCGACGCCGGAAGTGGCGGCGGTGATCGATGGACTGTACAGGCAGATCATCCGCGCGGGCACCTTCCCCGCGCCGTCGATGCGCGTGGCCGAGGCGGCCAAGGTGGTGGAGAACATCCAGCGCGACGTCAACATCGCCCTGGTGAACGAGCTTGCACTGATCTTCGACCGCCTGGGCATCGATACCCAGGATGTACTCGACGCGGCAGGCAGCAAGTGGAATTTCCTGCCGTTCCGGCCCGGCCTGGTCGGTGGCCATTGCATCGGCGTGGACCCGTACTACCTGCTGCACAAATCCGAGAGCGTGGGCTACCACCCCGATCTGATCCACACCGCCCGCCAGGTCAACAACCGGGTGGGCGAACACGTGGCCGCGCGGGTGCTGGCAATGCTGGCCGAGCGGGGGCGCAGCCCGGCGCAGTCGCGCATCCTGGTGCTGGGCGTGACCTTCAAGGAAGAGTGCCCGGACCTGCGCAACAGTCGTGCGCTGGAACTGGCGCAGCGGCTGCAGGAAAGTGGCGCACAGGTGGATGCGAGCGACCCCTGGGTGGGGCCGGCGGCACTGGCCGACACCGGCGTGCAGTGGTTGCAGCAGCCGCAGCAGGGCGTCTATGACGCCGTGGTGCTGGCGGTGGCGCACGCCGCCTTCACCGCGTTGGACGAGGGGCAGATCCGCGCGCTGCTGGTGCCGGACGGGCTGGTCTACGACGTGAAGTCTGCCTGGCCGCGCAGCGTGGTCGATGATCGCCTCTAGCGGGCGTACACCCGTGGCGGGGTAGACTCGGGGGCAGTTGCAACCGAGGAACGCCATGCACCGCTACATTGTCTTCGTGCTCGCCATCCTGATGCTGCCGGTCAGTCTGTGGCTGGCGACACTCTGGCCCGCCTGGTACTGGGGCGTTGGCCTGTCCGCGGCGATGGTGGCGCTGGGCTGCTGGGACCTGCTGCAGAAGCGCAGCACGCTGCGCCGCAATTACCCGGTCATGGCCCATTTCCGTTACGGGCTCGAATCGATCGGCCCGGAGATCCGCCAGTACTTCGTGCAGAGCGACCTGGAAGACGTGCCGTTCTCGCGCCAGCAGCGCGCGCTGATCTACCAACGCGCCAAGAATGAAATGGACACGGTGCCGTTCGGCACCCTGCGCAGCACCTACGCGGTGGATTACGAGTGGATCAACCACTCGCTGGCACCGACCACGATCGGCAAGCATGATTTCCGCGTGCTGATCGGACCGACCTGTGCGAAGCCCTATTCGGCCAGCGTGTTCAATATTTCGGCGATGAGTTTCGGTTCGCTGTCGGCCAACGCGATCCGCGCGCTGAACGACGGTGCCCGCCGCGGTGGCTTCTACCACGACACCGGCGAAGGCTCGATCTCGCCCTACCACCGCGAAATGGGCGGGGACCTGGTCTGGGAGATCGGTTCGGGCTATTTCGGTTGCCGCGACGAGAAGGGCGGCTTCAGCGAAGAGCGCTTCGTCGCCAACGCCACCCACGATCAGGTGAAGATGATCGAGATCAAGCTGTCCCAGGGCGCCAAGCCTGGCCACGGCGGCGTATTGCCCGCACCGAAGGTCACCGCTGAGATTTCCGCCACCCGCGGCGTGCCGATGGGCGTGGACTGTGTGTCACCGTCGCGCCATTCGGCATTTTCCACACCGGTGGAACTGCTGCAGTTCGTTGCCCGCCTGCGCGAGCTGTCCGGCGGCAAGCCGGTGGGCTTCAAGCTGGCCATCGGCCACCCCTGGGAATGGTTCGGCATCGCCAAGGCCATGCACGAAACCGGCCTGCGCCCTGATTTCATCGTGGTGGACGGCGCCGAGGGCGGCACCGGTGCGGCACCGGCCGAGTTCGTCGACCACGTGGGCGTGCCCATGCATGAGGCGCTGCTGCTGGTGCACAACACGTTGGTCGGGCTGGACCTGCGTGAACACATCCGCATTGGTGCGGCCGGCAAGATCACCAGTGCGTTCGACATCGCGCGCACCATTGCGCTGGGCGCGGACTGGTGCAACGCCGGGCGTGGCTTCATGTTCGCGCTGGGCTGCATCCAGTCGCTGAGCTGCCACACCGACAAGTGCCCGACCGGCATCGCCACCCAGAACCCGGCGCGCTGGAAGCACCTGGATGCACCGGACAAGGCCACGCGCGTGTACAGCTACCACGAGCACACGCTGCATGCGTTGAAGGAACTGCTGTGTGCCGCCGGGTTGAACGACCCGGCAGAGTTGGGGCCGGAGCATATCCTGCGTCGCGTTTCGCCAGTCGAGATCCGTTCGCTGGCCACGCTGTACCGCTATCTGGAACCGGGCGAGCTGCTGCACAAAGTGCCCGATCACGCGGTGTTCCATGCGTTCTGGGCCGATGCACGCAGCGATTCGTTCCAGCCGCCGGCGCGCATCCAGGCGCTGCGCGCCAGCAAATCGCGCTGAACGCGGTTGTAGAGTCGAGCTTGCTCGACTGCTTTTATTGATCGCAATGCAGTCGAGCATGGCTCGACTCTACAAGGACATGCCATGCAGTTCAGGACCGGCACCACCGACGATGTAGCCACCCTGTGGGCGCTGCGCACCCGCTGCGTACGCGAGACCTGCAGCAGCCACTATCCGCCCGAGGTGATTGCACCGTGGTCGGCCTCGCCGCCACCGTCGCAGTACGCGCGGCTGCTGGGGCAGGGCGGCTGCGTGGTGGCTGAGGATGCGCAGGGCGCATTGCTGGGGTTTGGCGTGTTCGACAGCGACGCCAACGAGGTCGACGCGTTGTTCGTCGATCCGGATCGGGGCGGGCAGGGTATTGGTCAGGCGCTGATGCAGCGGTTGCTGGCGATGGCCGATCCCAGCCGCGAGGTGGTGCTGTCGGCCTCGTTGAACGCCGTAGCGTTCTACCAGCGGCAGGGCTTCGTGGCCGACCGGGAGGAGCTGTACCCGCACCCCAGCGGCGTAGCCCTGGCCTCGGTGCGTATGCACCGCCCCGTGTAGAGTCGAGCTTGCTCGACTGCTTTTCCGCTCTTGTAGAGTCGAGCTTGCTCGACTGCTTTTCCGTTCTTGTAGAGTCGAGCCATGCTCGACTGTTTTTCCATCAGTCGAGCAAGCTCGACTCTACCGAAGCAGTCGAGCAAGCTCGACTCTACAAAGGCTGGGTCAGCGCGCTGCCAGCCACGCCACCACGCCTTCAGCGGCGCGCAGCCCGCTGGCATAGCACGCGGTCAGCAGGTAGCCGCCGGTCGGCGCTTCCCAGTCCAGCATTTCGCCGGCGCAGAACACGCCAGGCAGGGCACTAAGCATCAGCTGGCGGTCCATCGCCTGCAGCCGCACGCCGCCGGCGGTGCTGATCACCTCGGCCATCGGTCGCGGTCGCAGCAGCCGCAGGGGCAGGCGCTTGAGCGTTGCTGCCACGGCCGGCAGATCGTTGCCTGCGTCCTTGCCCAGGTGCTCGAACACCAGCGCAGCCTTCACCGCATCCAGGCCGGCCTGGCGGCGCAGGTGTTCACCGAAGCTGCGGCCTTTGCGTGGCCGTGACAGGTCGGCCAGCAGGCGTGCCTCGTCGCGGCCGGGTACAAGATCCAGCGCCAGCACGGCGTGGCCATCGCGGTTGATGGTGTCGCGCAGATCGGCAGCCAGCGCGTAGACCAGGCTGCCTTCGATGCCATAGCTGCTGGCCACGCACTCACCCTGCAGCGATTGCGTCCGACCCTGCAGATCGGTCCAGTGGGCCACCACCGGCTTGAGCGGGGCGCCGGCATGGCGCTGGGCGAAATGCGGGCTCCAGTCCACGTCGAATCCACAGTTGGCCGACTGCAGCGGCGCGACATCCACGCCGCGCGCCTGCACTGGCGCCACCCAGGCGCCATCGCTGCCCAGCTGCGGCCAGCTGCCGCCGCCCAGGGCCAGTACCGTGGCATCGGCGTGCACGCGCACCTCGCCGTGTTCGCTGGCGAACTGCAGGGCACCGTCATCGGCCCAGCCGGTCCAGCGATGATTGACGTGCAGGCGCACGCCCTGTTCCTTCAGGCGCCGTACCCAGCCGCGCAGCAGCGGGGCTGCCTTGCGGTCCACCGGGAACACCCGGCCAGAACTGCCGACGTAGGTGTCCACGCCGAACCCCGCGGCCCAGTCGCGCAGCGCCTGTGCATCGAAGCCGTCCAGCCAGTCACCCACGGCGGCGCTGTGTTCGCGGTAACGGCTGTCGAACAACGGCCGTTCGTCGGAATGGGTCAGGTTCAGCCCGCCCTTGCCGGCAATCAGGAACTTGCGGCCGGGCGAACCCTTGGCCTCGTACAGGTCGACCTCCAAGCCGGCCGCGCGCAGGCGCTCGGCGGCGAACAGGCCAGCCGGGCCGCCGCCGACCACGGCGACGCGGCGCGGCGGTTGCAGATCAGGGTTGGACATCGAGCAGCTCGACGTCGAACACCAGCGAAGAGCCGGCCGGAATCGGGCCGACGCCGCGGTCGCCATAGCCATACTCCGGCGGGATCATCAGGGTGCGCTTGCCGCCTACCTTCATGCCGGCCACGCCTTCGTCCCAGCCACGGATGACCTGGCCGGCGCCGAGCGCGAAGACGAAGGGCTGGCCGCGGCCGACCGAGCTGTCGAAGGTCTTGCCGTGCTTGTTCTCGGTGCGGTTGTCGTAGATCCAACCGGTGTAATGCACGGTCACTTTCTGCCCGGGCACGGCTTCGGCGCCGGTGCCCACCTGGGTATCGATGCGTTCGAAGGTGGTCAGGGTGCCGCCCGGCGGCGGGCCGGCGGGTTCGGACGAACAACCGGCGGCAACAAGGGACAGCAGCAGGGGAAGCAGCAGGCGGCGCATCGGGCGTCTCCGTAGGGTGTTCGCGGGCGGCAAGGGTAGCGCATCGGCGCCGGGTATCATGGTGGCATGGCCAAACTTCTGCTCAACCTGCGCAATGTCGGCGACGACGAGTACGCCGATGTGTGCGCCCTGCTGGACCAGCACGGCATCGCCTGGTATCGCACCGAACCCAGCCCCTGGGGCATCTCCAATGGCGGCCTGTGGCTGCGCGATGATGCGGACCAGCCGCGCGCCAAGGCCCTGATGGCCGATTACCAGGCCGAGCGGGCGCCGCGCATCCGTGCCGAGCGCGAGCAGGCGCTGCGCGATGGCACGGCCGAAACGTTCGGCAGCCTGCTGCGGCGGCGGCCACTGTTCGTGGTGCTGGTGCTGCTGGGGATGGCGGGTGCGGCGGCACTGGTGCTGCTGCCGTTCATGCTGTTGCGGGGGTAGGGGGCTGTTGCGGCCGGGTTGCACCCGGCACCCGCCGAAGCAACGTCAACGTCAACGTCAAAAGCGGGTTTTCCGTGAACGGGCAGGGCGGTGGGGGCAGGCGGGGGACGGCAAGAGCTGCTCCTGCGTGCCTCGTAGAGCGCCATCCATGGCGCTCTGCGCCCCCGCCTGCCCCCACCGCCCCGCCTCTGACTGTTCCCCGCGGCTGTTGGTAGGTGTCGACCTTGGTCGACACAGGGAACCGCACGGGGTCGGATCCCTCTGCTGCGCAGAGGGCTCTGACCCCGATGTCTGAAGGCGGTAAAATGGCGGAATGATCGCCAATACCGCTGCCTACCATTTCGCCGTCATCGACGCCCCCCAGGCCCTGTGCGACCAGCTGCTGGCGCGTGCCGAGGCGGCGGCGCTGCGTGGCACGATCCTGGTGGCGGGCGAGGGGCTGAACCTGTTCCTGGCCGGGGCGCCGCAGGCGGTGCAGGGCTTCTACGCGGAACTGCACGCCGATGCGCGCTTTGCCGACATGCGGGTCAAGACCAGCTTCAGCGAACACCAGCCGTTCGCGCGGCTCAAGGCCAAGGTGAAGGACGAGATCATCAGCTTCCGGCGCGACGATGGCCAGCCGCTGGCGTACCCGCGTGCGCCGGCGGTCGATCCGGCCACGGTGCAGCGCTGGCTGCGCCAGGGCCACGACGATGTCGGCAAGCCGGTGGTGATGCTCGATACGCGCAACCTGCAGGAGGTGGCCCATGGCACCTTCAAGGATGCGCTGGTGCTGCCCATCGAGAAGTTCACCGATCTGCCTGAAGCGCTGGCGCCGCATCGGCAGGCGCTGCAGGACAGCACGGTGGTCAGTTTCTGCACCGGGGGCATCCGCTGCGAAAAGGCGGCGCTGTGGATGGTCAACGATGGCATGGACAATGTCCTGCAGCTCGATGGCGGCATCCTGGGCTACTTCGAGGAAGTCGGTGGCGAAGGCTATGAGGGTCGCTGCTTCGTCTTCGACGAGCGCGTGGCGCTGGATGCCGAGTTGAAACCGCTGGTCGACCAGCCGCTGCCGGAGCCGCGCCCCAGCGCGTTCTGATCTGCCCTTGATGTCGCGCCGGGACAAGCCCGGCGCGCGCTGAACCGGTCCGGCAGGAATCAGCATTCCGCCACCGTCACTGGCCGTGGCGCCGTCGCGACCCCATGCAGGGGGAATCCTGTGACGGAAAACCCCCTGATGATCCCGTTGTCGATCCTCGACCTGGCCCCGGTCTGCGAGGGCAGTGATACTACCGCCGCCTTCGCCAACATGCTGGAACTGGCCCAGCATGCCGATGCGCTGGGCTACCGCCGCTACTGGCTGGCCGAACACCACAACATGCCGGGCATCGCCAGCGCCGCCACCGCAGTGCTGATCGGCCACGTGGCCGGGGGCACGCGGCGCATCCGCGTCGGCGCCGGCGGCATCATGCTGCCCAACCACGCGCCGCTGCAGGTGGCCGAGCAGTTCGGCACCCTGGCGTCGCTGTATCCGGACCGCATCGATCTGGGCCTGGGCCGTGCGCCGGGCACCGACCAGCCCACGGCGCGTGCACTGCGCCGCTATTTCGACAGTGCCGACCAGTTCCCGCAGGACGTGCGCGAAGTGCTGCATTACTTCGAACCGGTGCAGGCCGGGCAGGCGGTGCAGGCAGTGCCCGGCGGCGGTCTGCGGGTGCCGACCTGGATCCTCGGTTCCAGCCTGTTCGGTGCGCGCCTCGCCGCCTCGATGGGGCTGCCGTACGCGTTCGCCTCGCACTTCGCGCCCGATGCGATGGATGAAGCGCTGGCCGTCTACCGCCGTGAGTTCCGGCCCTCGGCCACGCTGAAGCAGCCGCACGCCATGCTGGCGCTGAACGTCGTGGCCAGCGACAGCGAAGCCGAGTCGCGCCGGCTGTTCACCAGCCAGCAGCAGAGCTTCGTCAATCTGCGTCGGGGCCGCCCAGGCCGAATTCCCGCGCCGGTCGACGACATCGACAGCTTCTGGGAGCCGCATGAAAAGCTGGGTGTGGAACGCGCCCTGGCCTGCACCGTGCTGGGCGATGCGCAGCAGGTGGGCGAGGGTATCGCCGCCTTCGTCGACCGCCACGCGCCGGACGAACTGCTGCTGACCGCGAACCTGTACGACCACCGCGCGCGCCTGCGTTCGTTCGAACTGGCCATGCAGGCCTGGCACGCCCGCCACGCCGGCTGAACGTTTGCGTCACGGCGCATTGCAGGGCGACGCGCTCTGATGGGGGCTCCTGATTCCGGAGCCCCTTCCATGACCGATACCCGTGCCGAGCACATCGCCCAGTTGTCCGAACTGATCAAGGACGTGGAGGTGGCCATGTTCACCACCACCGGCGTGGACGGTCGGCTGTACAGCCGGCCGCTGGGCACCCAGCAGGTCGATTTCGACGGCGACCTGTGGTTCGCCACCGCCGCCGACAGCCCGAAGGTGGCGGAGATTGCCTTGAATCCGCGCGTCAACGTGGCCTATGCCTCCACGTCGAAGAATACTTACGTGTCGGTGTCTGGCCGGGCGCGCATCGTGGACGATCGTGAAAAGATCGAGGCGCTGTGGTCGCCGGCGATGAAGCTGTTCTTCCCCGGCGGCAAGGATGATCCGAACCTGCGCCTGATCCAGGTACGTGCGGAGACCGCCGAATACTGGGAAGGCCCGGGCACGCTGCTGGGCAAGGCGTTGAGCTTCGTGCTGTCGGCGGTGCAGGATGATCCGGCGCAGTTGGGCGACAACGGATTCATCGATCTGCGGTGAGGCACCCCGCCGGGCATGGCCCGGCGCTACCGATCGGGTCGTGGTGGGTAGCGCCGGGCCATGCCTGGCGAGCCCTGCGGCCAACGCTCAGAACCAGCGCTGGAACAGGTCGGCGGTATAACCCACCAGCTGGCCGGAGCTGAAACCGAAGAAGGCCACCGCCACCACGCCGCCAATCCAGTTGAACAGCATCAGCGCGCCATCGCGTTCCAGCAACGCAAGCGAGAACAGCAGCAGCTGGAACCCGAACAGGTAGTTGGTGAACGGGATCGGCAGCGACAGCAGCAGCCCCAGCAGGACCAGCAGCAGACCGGTGAAGGCATGCGCCGGCGCTGGCGCCAGCATCTGCGGCATGCGCGGCTTCAGCATGCGGTCCAGCCGTCGCAGCGGCCGATCGATGCGGTCCAGGAACCGGTGCATGGTGCCGCGGCGGGGCCCGCGGCGGGCGATGAAGCCCGGCAGCCAGGGCTTCCGCATGCAGAACAGCATCTGCAGCCCGATCAGGATGACCAGCGGCCCGCTGACCGCGCCGCCCAGCCCCGGAATGGGGATGAAGGCCGGCAGGATGGCCACGAACAGGAACACGCCGAACGCGCTCTGCTGCAGGTCCTGCAGGATCTGGCCCAGCTTCATGTGCTGGGCCGGATCGCCGAATTCGAACATCGCCAGCAGGGTGCGGATGCCCTCGTTGCGATAGCTCGGGCGCTCGTCGCCCGCGCCGTGGCCTGGATCAGGCGGTGAGCTCATCGGCCTGCTCGTCCGACAGGGTGCGCAGCAGCAGCTTGTCCACGCGGGCGCCGTCCAGGTCGACGACTTCAAAGCGCCAGCCAGCCCAATCGAAGTACTCGCCCGCATGCGGGATGCGGCCGAAGTAGTGGATGCACATGCCGGCCAGCGTGTAGTAATCGCCTTCCTCGGCATCGGGCAGCTCGTTGCTGCCGATCAGTTCGCGCAGGTCCTCGATCGGCAACGAGCCATCCACCAGCAGCGAGCCGTCTTCGCGGGTCACCACCAGCGCATCCTCGTCGGCGTTCTCCACCGCCTGCAGGCGGCCGACCACCGCACCCATCAGGTCGCTGATGGTCACCAGGCCCTGGATTTCACCGTACTCATCCACCACCAGCGCCATCGACTGCTGTTCCTCGCGGAAGATTTCCAGCAGCTTCATCGCATGGGTCGATTCGGACACATACAGCGCCTCGCGCAGGGTCTGGAACAGGGCGTTGTCGCCGCGTGCCATGCGGGTGGCCAGCGATTTCAGTTCCAGTACGCCCACCACGTCCTGGTCGTTGTCGCGGAACACCGGATAGCGCGAGAACTCGTGCTCGGCCATGATTTCCAGGTTGCGCTCCAGGCCGGCCTGGGTGTCCAGCCAGGCAATGCGGTTGCGCGGGGTCATCAGGCTGTCGGCGGTGCGGTCGCCCAGGCGCATCACGCGGTTCATCATGTCGCGCTCGTGGGCATCGATCACGCCGGCCTCGTGGCTCTCGGCCACCAGCATGCGGATTTCTTCTTCGGTGACCGACGCGGCTTCGTCCTTGCCCAGGCCCAGCAGGCGCAGCACCAGACGGGTCGAATGGGACAGCAGCCAGACTGCCGGGAAGGCGATGCGGGCCAGCCAGCCCATCGGCAGGGCCACCATGCCGGCAATGTCTTCGGAACGGGTGATGGCCAGGCGCTTGGGCACCAGCTCGCCGAAAATCAGGGTCAGGAAGGTGATCAGCGCGACGGCCAGCGTCTTGCCAATCAGATTGGCCAGCGATTGCGGCTCACCAAACAGGGTGATGGTGTCGGCCAGCGAGGGGAACATCGCCTGCAGGTGGTGGGCGATGCTGCTGCCAATGGCTTCACCACCGTAGACGCCGGTCAGGATGCCGCCCAGGGTGATGCCGATCTGGACGGTGGACAGGAAGTTCTCGGGCTTCTCGGACAGTTCCAGCGCCTTGGCTGCGCGCTTGGAGGTGCTGGCCATCTGCTTCAGGCGGCTCTTGCGCGAGGTCATGACCGACATCTCGGACATGGCGAAAAAGCCGTTGAAGACAATCAGGGCCAGGACAATCAGGATCTCAAACACGGGCGTCGTCCCCGGTTGGTGGCAGGGAGGGCGGGTGCTTGCGGTGGCGGCTGGCGCTCAGGAACGGGGTCCGGCGCGGCGCGGGGGGATAAGGGTCGTCGTCCATAAGGTGCGCCCGGGGGCGCGCTGGCATCTTAGCAAAGGGGCGTGGCGGGATGGCAACTGCCTGTTCAGGTTGGGGGTTTTCCACCCCCGGAAGCGGGCGGGTATACCCGTGATGGTCATCTAGCCGTCATAATTCCCTCTGGTGCCGTCCTTCCCGCGACGGCTGACAGGTTTCTCAATGTTCTCTCTGCAGACCATTTTCGGTTCCGGCAAACAGTTCTACACCCTGCTTGATGAGGCTGCCGTCGCGGCCAACGATGCCGCCAAGGCGCTGCATTCCATGCTGCGCGAGGCCGACCGCCAGCCGGCGCTGGACGCCTTCAAGCTGGCCCGCCTGCGCGAGCGCGCGGCGTCGGACAAGATCAGCCAGGCGCTGGTGGACAGCTTCATGACCCCCATCGAGCGCGAAGACATCGAAGCGCTGGGCTCGGCCCTGTACAAGATTCCCAAGCAGATCGAGAAGTTCGCCGATCGCTATTCGCTGGCCACCACCCACCTGGAACACATCGACTTCGCGCCGCGCGCGGCGATGCTGGAACAGGCCGCTGGCGTGGTCGTGGAAATGGTGGCCGACCTGCGCCACATGAACCTGGACCGGATGACCGCGCTGAACGAGAAGCTGCGTTCGCTGGAAAACGAAGCCGACCGCCTGATGCTGGAGCTGTACCGCGACATCTACTCCGGTCGCCTGGACAACCTGCAGATGTTCCTGCTGAAGGAATTCTTCGAGATCCTGGAAAAGGCCATCGACCGTTGCCGCGAGGCCGGCGTGGTGGCGTACCAGATCGTGTTGAAGAACAGCTGACGGACGCCGCCGCATGTTGACCCTTGTCCTGGTGGTGATCCTGGCCGCGCTCGTCTTCGAGTTCATCAACGGCTTCCACGACACCGCCAATTCCATTGCCACCGTGGTGGCGACCAAGGTGCTCTCGCCCGGCTGGGCGGTGATGCTGGCCGCCTTCATGAACCTCATCGGCGCGCTGACCGGTACCGCGGTGGCGCTGACCATCGCCTCGGGCCTGCTCAACACCAACGTGGTCGATGTCACCCCGCAGGTGATCCTGTGCGCCCTGCTGGGCGGCATCATCTGGAACCTGATCACCTGGTGGAAGGGCCTGCCGTCCTCGTCCTCGCACGCGCTGATCGGTGGCCTGTGCGGCGCCGGCCTGGCGGCCGCCCACAACAACTGGGATGCGCTGATCTGGTCCGAGCGCCTGGGCAGCTGGGCGCAGAACAAGGGCCTGCTGTGGAAGGTGTTCGTGCCGATGATCACCTCGCCGATCGCCGGCTTCCTGCTGGGCATCGTGGTGATGGTGCTGCTGTGGGGCCTGATCGCCGGCCTGGCCAAGATCGGCGGTGCCATCGGCCGCCTGGCCCGTCCGCGCATCGTCAACGCGTTCTTCGGCAAGGCGCAGATCGCCTCGGCGGCCTACATGGGCTTCGCCCACGGCCACAACGACGCGCAGAAGACCATGGGCATCATCGCCATGACCCTGATCGGCGCTGAAGCCACCGGTGCGCTGGACAACCTGCCGTCGTGGCTGGCCTTCATGCACCCCGATGCCAGCGCCGGCGACGGCATTGCCATGTGGATCGTGCTGACCTGTGCAGTGGTGATGGCTGCCGGTACCGCCTCCGGCGGCTGGAAGATCATCAAGACCCTGGGCCACAAGATGGTCAAGCTGCACCCGATCCACGGCTTCGCCGCGGAAACCAGCTCGGCCACCATCCTGACCCTGGCCGCCCACTTCGGCATGCCGGTCTCGACCACCCACAGCATCTCCACCGCGATCATGGGCGTGGGCTTTGCCAAGAACCCGCGTTCGCTGAAGTTCGGGGTGATCGAACGCATCGTCTGGGCCTGGATCCTGACCATCCCGGCAGCCGGTGGCTGTGCGTACCTGATCCTGAAGCTGTTCGAGCTGGCCGGCTGGACCTGATACCGGCAGCCCCGGGGTCAGAGCCCTTTCCCTGCGGGAAAAGGATCTGACCCCCGGAAACAGAAAAAGCCCGCCGGATTCCGGCGGGCTTTTTCATGGGCGAAACCATTCTCCTGCACCCATCGTGTCGACCAAGGTCGACACCTACCAGAGCAGAACCAGGGTCAGAGTCTGTGCCGACCAACGGGCGGCACCCACCAACAGCAGACGGTCGGCACCCACCAGCAGCGCCACGAACCCGTCAGCGGCGGGGTGGGGTGGGCAGGCGGGGGCGCAGAGCGCCATGGATGGCGCTCTACGAGGCACGCAGGAGCGGTTTTTGCCGTCCCCCGCCTGCCCACCCCATCCCGCCGCCCCCCGAAATGCAGGCTTTTGCCGTTGCCGTTGCCGTTGCCGTCAGCGGGTGCCGGGCCGCAGGCCCGGCCTGCCACCCACCTCAGTTGCGCTGGAACAGGGCCTGCACATCGCGACGGAACGCGGCCTGGCTGTCCGCCCGGCTGTAGAACATATGCCCGCCCGGATAGCTGCGCACCTGCACCCGGTCCGGGTTGCTGCCCATCGCCGGCATCTGGTCCACCGTCAGGATCGAACCCATGAACGGACACGACAAGTCGTTCCAGCCATGCACGATCAGCACCTGCAGGTGCGGGTCGATCGCCACCGCCTGGCGCAGCTGGGTCACCGCCCCCTGGCGCAGGTCGCCATTGCGGTCCCACAGCCGGTTCACCTCGTAGTTCAGTGCCTGGTAGCGCGCATCCACCTTCCAGCCCACCACGCGGGTCACGAAGTCGACCATGGCCGTGGTGGTCGGCGCGATGATGCTGTCCAGCAGCGGGTCGTTGGCGCGCTGCTCGGGATCATTCGGGAACGGATCGAACGCGGTCACGTTGGAATCGTAGCGGCTGCCCAGCGTGCCCTTGTCACGGAACACCTCGCGCAGGTAGGCCTGCGTTTCCAGTCGCCCACCGGCGCGGCGCACGAACTGCGGGTCCAGCCCGGTCAGCTCACTCACCCGGCGCAGCATCGCTTCGGTGGCCTGCGGATCGCTGCGGCCCTTCATCAGCGCGGTGGCATAGTCGCCGCGGGTGTATTCGACCACCTCGCGCATGGCCGCATCGGTCAGCTTGCCCTGCCGCTCCAGGTGCGCGGCGGCAATGGAGGGCAGGGTCTGCATCCACGCCATCGGCGAGACATCGGCGTTGTCTTCCAGGGTCGGGCTCAGGTAGGGCGACACCAGTACCAGGCCGTTCATCGCCACGCCCAGCCGGGTCTGCAGATAGTGGGTGATGCGCGGGCCGCGGTAGCCACCGTAGCTTTCACCGGTCAGGTACTTGCGCGAGGCCATGCGCTGGTTGCGCAGCAGCCAGTCGTAGATGGTGCGTGACAGATATTCGACGTCGGCACTGGGGGTATACAGCTGCTTCTTCGCCTCGTCATCGCCGATGCGCGCGCGGCTGAAGCCGGTGCCGACCGGATCGATGAACACCAGGTCGGTGAAGTCCAGCCAGGTGCCGGGATTGTCGTGCAGGGTGGCCGGTGCTGACGCACTGTCACCTTCCGAACCGAAGGTGACCACCTTCGGGCCGATCGCACCCAGGTTGAGGTAGACCGACGAGGCGCCGGGACCGCCGTTGAGGGCGAAGGTGACCGGGCGGTCCTTGCCGGGCATCGTGTAGGCGGTGAACACCACGTAGGCAATCACCTTGCCCTTGTCGTCGCTTACCGGCAGGGTGCCGACGCTGGCGGTGTAATCCAGCGTGCGGCCGCCCAGGCGCATGCTCTGCCGCACCGACGCATCGGCCGGCAGGGCCGGAGCTTCGGTGGCAGGGGCCTTGGTTTCGGCGGCGTCGGCAGCAGGCGCCGCCAGGGCGCTGGCAGGGGCAACAAGCAGGCCGACGCAGAGCGCGGCAGTGTGCAGCAGGAACTTCATGGCACCAGAGCGGTAGCGGAAGGGGACTGCGATGCTAGGTCGCCACGCCGCGCGCGGTATGTGTCCAAAGGCATGGCCCGGTCGCCCAGGCCGTTGCAGCCAGATTCGGTCAAGCCGGTCGCGGGGCGCGGTCGTCGTCGGCCAGCAGGCCGTACACCACCGAGTCGGCCAGTTCGCCCTGGATGCGCCAGCGCTGCCGCAGCAGACCCTCACGGGCAAAGCCCAGTCGTTCCAGCACGTGTGCCGAGGGCGCATTGCGCGGATCGAGCTCGGCTTCCACGCGATGCAGCCGCAGTGTCTGGAACAGGTAATCCAGCAGCCGCTGCAGCGCTTCGTGCATGTAGCCCTGGCCCTGCTGCGCCGGTGCCAGCAGGTAACCAATCTCGGCCCGCCGTGCATCACGCTCCAGCGCGAACACCACGCAGATGCCCAGCAGCGGGCCATCGATCGATTCGCGCACGGCCAGCTTCAGCTGGGTGCCGGTGGCCTGTGCGGCCAGGTCATCGTCTATCTGCGCACGCGCTTCGGCCGGGCGGGTCCAGGCCGGGTGGTTCCACCAGCGCATCACCTCGGCATCGGACTGCAGGGCGTAGAGCGCGGCGGCGTCGTCGCGGCGGATCGGGCTCAGGACCAGGCGTGCGCTGTGCAGCGGCAGGCCCGGGAACAGCAGCGAGTGGCTGGGCAATACAGTGGTCCGCGCGGGTGAACGCGCATTATCGCGCTGCCGGCTTTGCCGATGGCGGCGGAAGGGCGGGGTCGGATCCCTTTCCGCAGGAAAGGGCTCTGACCCCATCGTCGACCCCATCGCCGGGAAGCAGGGGGCAGAGCCCGTTGCTGCGCAACCGGATCCGACCCCGCGCGGGAATCAGGCTTCCAGCGAAGCCAGGTCGCCCTTGCTTTCCAGCCAGCCCTTGCGATCGCTCGCACGCTTCTTGGCCAGCAGCATGTCCATCAGCGAGCGGGTCTGCTCGCCATCGTCCACGGTCAACTGCACCAACCGGCGCGTATCGGGGTGGATGGTGGATTCACGCAGCTGCGGCGGATTCATTTCACCCAGGCCCTTGAAGCGGGTCACGTTCACCGCGCCCTTGATCTTCTCGCGCTCGATCTTGTCCAGCATGGAACGCTTCTCTTCCTCGTCCAGCGCGTAGAACACCTGCTTGCCCACGTCGATGCGGAACAGCGGCGGCATCGCCACGAACACGTGGCCGGCATCGACCAGCGCCGGGAAGTGCTTCAGGAACAGTGCGGTCAGCAGGGTGGCGATGTGCAGGCCGTCGGAGTCGGCGTCGGCCAGGATCACCACCTTGCCGTAGCGCAGGCCGCTGATGTCATCCTTGCCCGGGTCACAGCCGATGGCGATGGCCAGGTTGTGCACTTCTTCCGAAGCCAGCACGCTGTTGGAGGACACTTCCCACGTGTTCAGGATCTTGCCGCGCAGCGGCATGATCGCCTGGAAATCCTTGTCGCGCGCCTGCTTGGCACTGCCGCCTGCCGAGTCGCCTTCCACCAGGAACAGTTCGGTGCGCGACAGGTCCTGGCTGATGCAGTCGGCCAGCTTGCCGGGCAGGGCCGGGCCCTGGGTGACCTTCTTGCGCACCACCAGCTTTTCGGTCTTCAGGCGGGCGCTGGCGCGTTCGATGGCGATCTGCGCGATCTTCTCGCCCAGTTCCACGTTCTGGTTCAGCAGCAGGCTGAAGGCATCGTGGGCGGCGCCTTCGACGAAGCCGGCGGCCTGGCGCGAGGACAGGCGTTCCTTGGTCTGGCCGCTGAACTGCGGGTCGGTCATCTTCAGCGACAGCACGAAGGACACGCGGTCCCACACGTCTTCCGGGGCCAGCTTGACGCCGCGCGGCAGCAGGTTGCGGAAATCGCAGAACTCGCGCAGCGCCTCGGTCAGGCCGGTGCGCAGGCCGTTCACGTGGGTGCCGTGCTGGGCGGTGGGAATCAGGTTGACGTAGCTTTCCTGTACCAGCTCACCTTCCGGCAGCCAGGCCACGGCCCAGTCCACGACTTCGGTGTCCTTCTTCAGGTTGCCCACGAACAGGTCGGCCGGCAGCGATTCGCGCTCGCCCAGTTCCAGCTTCAGGTAATCGCGCAGGCCGTCTTCGTAGTACCAGGTGTCGACTTCGCCGGTGGCCTCGTCGGTCAGCTTCACGGTCAGGCCCGGGCACAGCACAGCCTTGGCGCGCAGCAGGTGCTTGAGCGCGCGCACGGCGAACTTGGGCGTATCGAAGTACTTCGGGTCGGGCCAGAAGCGCACGCGGGTTCCGGTGTTCTTCTTGCCCACCGTGCCGACCACTTCCAGCGGGGTGGCGCGGTCGCCGTTGCGGAAGGTGATGCGGTGCTCGGCGCCTTCGCGCTTGATGTGCACTTCCACCAGGGTGGACAGCGCGTTGACCACGCTCACGCCCACGCCGTGCAGGCCGCCGGAGAAGGTGTAGTTGTTGTTGCTGAACTTGCCGCCCGCATGCAGGCGGGTCAGGATCAGCTCCACGCCGGGAATCTTTTCTTCCGGGTGGATGTCCACCGGCATGCCGCGGCCGTCATCGCTGACTTCCACGCTGCCATCCTTGTACAGGGTGATCTCGATGGAGCGGGCATGGCCGGCCAGCGCCTCGTCCACCGAGTTGTCGATCACTTCCTGCGCCAGATGGTTCGGGCGCGCGGTGTCGGTATACATGCCGGGACGGCGCTTGACCGGGTCAAGGCCGGACAGGACTTCAATATCGGCGGCGTTATAGCGGGCGTTCATCTATGTTCGGAAGCTTGGAGCGACGCGCAAGTGTGCGGTCTGGAACGCGATTTTGCACGCCTGCGGTTCAGCCTCGGCCACCACAAGGGGGTAAAATGGGCATCGCTGGAATCCAGACGCCGGCACCCCCATGTCGAAGCGATACCGCGAGGAGGACTCCATGAAGAAGTTGCTGACCATTGCGATCCTGGCCGCCGCCGCCGTTGCCGTGCCCCTGGTCATGGCGCAGAACGCCGGCCAGCCGGCCCCGCAGCAGAACGACCAGGCCGACAAGGCCGCGCAGTCCGAAGCCGATGCCAAGGCCAAGCGCCGGGCCCAGGCCAATGCCGAAATGAAGGCCAAGGGCCAGCCGGTCCCGCAGCAGGAAGAAGAAGAGGAAGCGCGGAAGAAGCGTTAAGTCTTACGCCCCCCAAGGCCCTTGGTACAAGGGTTCTGTTCCTGAACGCCCCGCATTGCGGGGCGTTTTCTTTTGCCCTTGCCGCCATCTGCCCCTTGGGTTGGCGGCCCTCTATCTGTAAACTATGGCTTTCCGGGAGTAAGTGCGTGTCCACCCTTTGCGAATGGGCTGGAAGGGCCAGGTCTGGCCTCCAGCAATGCGGGTCGCAGGTGACGGTCGAAATGGCCGGCACGGCCGCCCCGACCTCGCACGAAGGTTCCCGCCCGGCGCCTGCCGCCGGCCAGGTCCGCACCTCCCTCGCTGTCCCAGCGAACCGGAAAACCCCCTTTCTGCACCCTGTCTGCCCCCCGGGCAGGCGTGGTGCTGCCGTTTTCCATTTCCAGACAGGATGCTTGCAGCCATGACTCCCTTGATTTTCGTAACCGGCGGCGTGGTGTCCTCGCTCGGCAAAGGCATTGCCGCTGCGTCGCTGGCCGCCATTCTTGAAGCGCGTGGCCTGAAGGTCACGATGATGAAGCTCGACCCGTACATCAACGTGGACCCGGGCACGATGAGCCCGTTCCAGCACGGCGAGGTCTACGTCACCGACGATGGCGCCGAGACCGACCTCGACCTGGGCCACTACGAGCGTTTCGTGCGCACCCGCCTGAGCCGCAAGAATTCGGTCACCACCGGTCGCATCTACGAGAACGTGATCCGCAAGGAGCGCCGCGGCGACTACCTGGGCGCGACCGTGCAGGTCATTCCGCACATCACCGACGAGATCCGCCGCTGCATCGACGAAGCCACCGAGGGCTACGACGTGGCCCTGGTCGAGATCGGCGGCACGGTGGGCGACATCGAATCGCTGCCGTTCCTGGAGGCCATCCGCCAGGTGCGCACCGAGCGTGGCCCGGAGAAGGCGCTGTTCATGCACCTCACCCTGGTGCCCTACATCGGGGCCGCCGGTGAGCTGAAGACCAAGCCGACCCAGCATTCGGTGAAGGAACTGCGTTCGATCGGCATCCAGCCGGACGTGCTGCTGTGCCGTTCCGAGCAGGCCGTGCCCGATTCGGAGCGCCGCAAGATCGCCCAGTTCACCAACGTCTCCGAACGCGCCGTCATCAGCGTGCCGGACGTGGACGTGCTCTACCGCATTCCCTCGGGCCTGCACGCGCAGGGCCTGGACGAGATCGTGGTGAGCCAGCTGAAGCTGGCCGACAAGGCCGGCCCGGTGGACCTGTCGATGTGGGAAGACGCCGTCGATGCCACCCTGCACCCGCTGGACGAAGTGACCATCGCCGTGGTTGGCAAGTACGTCGACCACCAGGACGCCTACAAGTCGGTGGGCGAAGCACTCAAGCACGGTGGCCTGCGCCAGCGCACCAAGGTCAACCTGAAGTGGCTGGAAGCGCAGGACCTGGAAGGCACCGACATGGCCGCCCTGGCCGACGTTGACGGCATCCTGGTGCCGGGCGGCTTCGGTGACCGTGGCTTCGAAGGCAAGGTACTGACCTCGCAGTTCGCGCGCCAGAACAGCGTGCCGTACTTCGGCATCTGCTACGGCATGCAGGCCGCGGTGGTCGACTACGCACGCCACGTGCTGGGCCTGGAGCAGGCCAACAGCACCGAGAACGACCGCCAGTCGCCGGACCCGGTGATCGGCCTGATCACCGAATGGCGCACCGCCACCGGTGATGTCGAAAAGCGCGACGACAAGAGCGACCTGGGCGGCACCATGCGCCTGGGCCTGCAGGAACAGCGCCTGAAGCCGGGCACCTTGGCCCGCGAGCTGTACGGCAAGGACGTGGTGGCCGAGCGCCATCGCCATCGCTACGAGTTCAACAACCGCTACCGCACCCAGCTGGAAGATGCCGGCCTGGTGATCTCGGGCAAGTCGATGGACGACACTCTGGTGGAAGTGGTGGAGCTGCCGCGCGATGCGCACCCGTGGTTCCTGGCCTGCCAGGCGCACCCGGAATTCCTGTCCACGCCGCGCGACGGCCACCCGCTGTTCATCGGCTTCATCCGTGCCGCGCGTGAGCGCAAGGCTGGCGGCGCGCTGCTGGCCGAAGCCCGCGCCTGACTTGTGAATGGGGGTTGCGGCCCCCATCCTGCATGCTTCAACCCCAGCGCGCTGGCTTGTACGGCGCGCGGACCAACAAGGAAACGCCATGAAACTGTGTGGATTCGAGGTTGGGCTGGACCAGCCCCTGTTCCTGATCGCTGGACCCTGCGTGATCGAGTCGATGCAGCTGCAGCTCGATACCGCCGGCAAGCTGAAGGAGATCACCGACAAGCTTGGCGTCAACTTCATCTTCAAGTCGAGCTTCGACAAGGCCAACCGTACCTCGGGTACCGCGTTCCGCGGTCCGGGCATGGAAGAAGGCCTGAAGGTGCTGGCCGAAGTGAAGAAGCAGATCGGCGTGCCGGTGCTGACCGACGTGCATGAATACACCCCGATGGACGAAGTGGCCTCGGTGGTGGACGTGCTGCAGACCCCGGCGTTCCTGGTCCGCCAGACCGATTTCATCCGCAAGGTGTGCGCCGCCGGCAAGCCGGTCAACATCAAGAAGGGCCAGTTCCTGGCGCCGTGGGACATGAAGCCGGTCGTGGAGAAGGCCAAGTCCACCGGCAACGAGCAGATCATGGTCTGCGAGCGTGGCGCCAGCTTCGGCTACAACAACCTGGTCAGCGACATGCGTTCGCTGGCGGTGATGCGCGACACCGGCTGCCCGGTGGTGTTCGACGCCACCCATTCGGTGCAGCTGCCGGGCGGGCAGGGCACCAGTTCCGGTGGCCAGCGTGAACACGTACCGGTGCTGGCGCGCGCTGCCGTGGCCGTGGGCATTTCCGGCCTGTTCGCCGAAACCCATCCGGACCCGTCCAAGGCGCTGTCCGATGGCCCCAATGCGTGGCCGCTGGACCAGATGGAAGCGCTGCTGGAGACCCTGATGGAGCTCGACGCGGTGACCAAGAAGCACGGTTTCTCGCGCTTCGCGTGAGTCTGGACCCGTGGGCGGCGCTGGAAGCACGGCGTCGCCGGCGGCACTGGCGGCAGTGGCCGTGGGGCTGGGTGGCCGTGGCCTTCGGCGTGCTGATGTGGGCGGCGTTGGGCTATGCCGTGTTGCTGGCAGCGGGAAGCACCCGCATGCCGGGCGACGGTGCCGCGCCGCGCTGGCAGCATTCGATGGCCTGGGCCTGCCTGAACACGGCGGCCGTGTCGTGCGTGCTGAGCGCGGTCACTACCGTGCTGGGCTGGCGCCTGCGTCGTGCGCGTGGCGCGGCCATGCTGGCAGGCCTGCTGTTGCTTGCCGTGGCGCTGCTGCTGGGCGGGGTCGTGCTGACCCAGCTGTGATCCTCACCCGGGCGGGGAGCCCATTCACCTGATGAATCCAACATCTTCCGCGCCCGCTTCGCGCCGGCCGTGGCCCTGGGGCCTGTGTGCGCTCAGCCTGGCCGTGCTGGCCTGGGCGGCCCTGGGTGCAGGCGTGCTGGTGTTTCTGTCGGCCATCGGTTCGCCCGGCGATGGCAGTCATGCGCTGGAATCGGTGCAGGTGGCCCTGTTTGCGGCCATCGGCGTGCTGGCAGTGTCCGCGCTGGGCAGTGGCGTCGCTTCGGTGCTGGCGTGGCGCCTGCGGCGTGGGCGTGGCTTGGCCGCCGTGGCGGCGTTGCTGCTGGCCCTGCTGGGCATGATCGTGGCCGTGCCGATGCTGGTGCAGGGCCAGGATCCGGTCGTGATCGGCGACACCATTTGGCAAGCGGCGGGCAGCCGGGGATAATCACGCGGCATTCGTTTTGTCGCCTCCTCTCCTTACAGGTAACCGGCCCGACCATGAGTACGATCCGCAGCATCCACGCCCGTGAAATCCTCGACAGCCGTGGCAACCCCACGCTGGAAGCCGAAGTCATCCTGGAGGACGGTTCGTTCGGTCGCGCCGCGGTTCCTTCCGGCGCCTCGACCGGCACCAAGGAAGCGGTGGAGCTGCGTGACGGCGACAAGACCCGTTACCTGGGCAAGGGCGTACGCAAGGCCGTCGACAACGTCAATGGCGCCATCGCCAACGCGCTGAAGGGCTTCGAAGCCACCGACCAGGCCGGCCTGGACCGTCGCCTGATCGATCTGGACGGCACCGAGAACAAGGGCCGCCTGGGCGCCAACGCGCTGCTGGGTGTTTCCATGGCTGCCGCGCATGCTGCCGCCGCTTCCAGCAAGCAGGCGCTGTGGCAGTACCTGGCCGGCAAGACCGGCGCCACGCCGTCGCTGCCGGTGCCGATGATGAACATCATCAACGGCGGCGCGCATGCCGACAACAACGTCGATTTCCAGGAATTCATGGTGCTGCCGGTTGGCTTCACCTCGTTCTCTGAAGCGCTGCGCGCCGGCACCGAAATCTTCCATTCGCTGAAGTCGGTGCTGAAGGGCCATGGCCTGAGCACCGCCGTGGGCGACGAAGGCGGCTTCGCGCCGGACTTCCGCAGCAACGTCGAAGCGCTGGACACCATCCTGGAAGCCATCGGCAAGGCCGGCTACACCGCCGGTGAAGACGTGCTGCTGGGCCTGGACGTGGCCTCCAGCGAATTCTTCGAGAACGGCAAGTACAACCTGGTGGGCGAGAACAAGCGCCTGACCTCCGAGCAGTTCGTCGACTTCCTGGCCGACTGGGCCGCGCAGTACCCGATCATCACGATTGAAGATGGCCTGGCCGAGAACGACTGGGCCGGCTGGAAGCTGCTGACCGACCGCATCGGCAAGCAGGTGCAGCTGGTGGGCGACGATCTGTTCGTCACCAATCCGCGCATCTTCCAGGAAGGCATCGATTCGGGCACCGCCAATGCGATCCTGATCAAGGTCAACCAGATCGGGACGCTCAGCGAAACCCTGGAAGCGATCGCCATGGCCGACCGTGCCGGCTACGCCGCCGTGGTCTCGCACCGTTCGGGCGAAACCGAAGACACCACCATCGCCGACATCTCGGTTGCCACCACCGCGACCCAGATCAAGACCGGTTCGCTGTGCCGTAGCGATCGCGTGGCCAAGTACAACCAGCTGCTGCGCATCGAGGAAGCCCTCGGTGCCGGCGCGCGTTACGCCGGTCGTGACGCGTTCGTTTCGCTGAAGCGCTGAGCCCATGCGCGATTGGCGCTGGCTGCTGCTGGTGCTGGCCCTGCTGCTGGCATGGCTGCAGTACCGTTTCTGGTTCGGCCCGGGCAATTCGGGTGAAGTGATGACGCTCGAAGCCCAGGTCGCCAACCAGGAACGGGACAACGAAGGTCTGCAGCAGCGCAACGATGCGCTGGCTGCCGAAGTGAAGGACCTGAAAGAAGGCCAGGCCGCCATCGAAGAGCGCGCTCGCAGCGAGCTGGGCATGATCAAGCCCGGCGAGAAGTTCTACCGCGTGGTGGAGGATGCCGCCTCGCGTCCGCCGGCGGCTGCACCGGTGGCTGCACAGACCGGCGACCACACGGCGGACGTGCCATGAGCGCGGCCATCTGGGTGGTGGTGCCAGCGGCAGGCCGCGGCACCCGCTTCGGTGCGCCGCTGCCCAAGCAGTACCTGCAGGCAGGCGGCAGGATCCTGCTGGCCCACACCCTGGATGCGCTGCTGGCGCATCCGGCGGTGGCCGGCGTGATGGTCGTGCTGGGCCCGGACGATGCCGACTGGCCGGGCTGGACCGAGTTCGCGGGCAAGCCGGTGCTGACCTGCATCGGCGGCGCCACCCGCGCCGCGTCGGTGCTGGCGGGCCTGCAGGCGTTGCCCGACAGCGTGCGCGCCGATGAATTCGTGCTGGTGCACGATGCCGCGCGCCCGAACCTGTCGCCGGCCGATCTGGGCCGGCTGCTGGAAGTGGGGCGTGCCGACCCGGTCGGCGCGATCCTGGCCGCGCCGGTGCGCGACACCTTGAAGCGTGCCGGCGACGATGGTGGCATCGATGCCACCGAGCCGCGCGCACGCCTGTGGCGCGCGCTCACCCCGCAGTTGTTCCGCCGCCACCAGCTGGCGCGCGCGCTGGCCGATGCCGCCGCTGCCGATGTCGAGGTGACCGACGAGGCCATGGCCATGGAGCGCCAGGGCCATCGCCCACTGCTGGTGGAAGGCAGCGAGGACAACTTCAAGATCACCACGCCGGCCGACCTGGACCGTTTCGAATTCGTACTTTCCCGCCGCGCTGGTTGAGTGACCGCGCGGCCCTGCTGCAAGGGTTGCATCCATGAGCACCGCTCCGTTCCCGCCCGTCCGAATCGGCCAGGGCTATGACGTCCATGCCTTCGGTGAAGGCGACCACATCATGCTTGGCGGCGTGAACGTACCGCACAGCTGCGGCGTGCTGGCCCACAGCGATGGCGACGTGATCCTGCACGCGCTGTGCGATGCGATGCTGGGCGCGCTTGCGCTGGGCGATATCGGCCAACACTTCCCGCCCAGCGACGACCGCTGGAAGGGCGCCGACAGCAGCGATTTCGTACGCCACTGCGACAGCCTGCTGCGCGAGCGCGGCTGGCGGGTCGGCAACACCGACATCACCGTCATCTGCGAGCGCCCCAAGGTCGGCCCGCATGCGCTGGCCATGCGTGAGCGCATCGGCGGCCTGTTGCAGCTGCCGCTGGACGCGGTCAGCGTGAAGGCCACCACCTCGGAGAAGCTGGGCTTCACCGGGCGTGGCGAAGGCATCGCCGCGCAGGCGGTGGTGCTGCTGGTGGCCGCATGATTCCGGTGCCGTTGGCGTTCGGTGCGCCGTTGCTGCGCGCCCGCATCCGCAGCACGCCGGAAGATTTCCAGGTGGACGAACTGCCGGCCTTCGAGGCCACCGGCGAGGGCGAGCACCTGCTGCTGCACATCCGCAAGCGCGGCGCCAACACAGTGCATGTGGCCAAGCTGCTGGCGGCGTGGGCCGGCCTGCCGGAAATGGCGGTCAGCTATGCCGGCATGAAGGACCGCCACGCGGTCACCACCCAGCGCTTCAGCGTGCACCTGCCCAAGCGGGTGGCGCCTGACCTGGCCGCACTGGCCAGCGACGAGATCGAAGTGCTCGACGCCACCTGGCACAACCGCAAGCTGCAGCGCGGCGCCCTGGCTGGCAATCGCTTCAAGCTGGTCCTGCGCAATGTGCAGGGCGATGCCGCCGCGATCAGCGAACGCCTGCAGCAGATCGCCACCCGCGGCCTGCCCAACTGGTTCGGCGAACAGCGTTTTGGTCGCGACGGTGGCAACGTGCCGGCGGCCCTGGCCATGTTCGGCGGCCGCCGCATGCGCAAGGACCAGCGCTCGCTGCTGCTGTCGGCCGCCCGTTCGGCGCTGTTCAACCGGGTGCTGGCTGCCCGGGTGGAGCAGGGCAGCTGGGATCAGCCGCTGCAGGGTGAGGTGTGGATGCTCGATGGCAGCCGCAGCGTGTTCGGTCCGGAGCCGTACACCGATGCGTTGGCCGATCGCCTGGCACGGTTCGACATCCATCCCAGCGCGCCGTTGTGGGGCGAGGGCGAACTGCGCAGTACCGATGCCGCGCGCGCGCTGGAACTGGGCGCGCTGGACGATGAAGAGTCCAAGGCGCTGCGCGCAGGGTTGGAAGATGCGCGCCTGAAGCAGGAGCGGCGCGCGATGCGCCTGCGCCCGGCGCTGCTGCAGCACCAGTGGCTGGCCGATGACGTGCTCGAGCTTTCCTTTGCGCTGCCACCGGGCTGCTACGCCACTGCAGTGCTGCATGAGCTGGGTCCGGTGGAGGACGCCTCGCAGGGGTGAGGACCCGGCGGTGCAGCGCATCCACGCCTGGCGTGGATGCATGCCTCACCGCCCGGTAGATCCACGCCATGCGTGGATGAATGCCTCACCGCCGCGCCAACAACACCAGCACCGCACCGGTGCCGCCCTGTCCGGGCGGCGCCGAATGAAACGCCAGCACATCGTTGCGCAGCCGCAACAGGCGGTCCACCAGGTTCTTCAGCACGGGCGCGCCGCCGTCAGACTGCAGCCCCTTGCCGTGGATGATGCGCACGCAACCGAACTCATGCGCGTGCGCTTCCAGCAGGAACTGGCGCAGCAGCGCTTCGGCCTGCGCGGCAGTCGCGCCATGCAGGTCCAGTTCGTCCTGCACCGAATACTGGCCGCGCTTGAGCCGCTGGAACATGCGCGGCGGCAGCGTGTCACGCCGGTAGCTGGCGGTATCGCCCGCCTCCAGCGGACTGCTGTCGCGCAGCAGCCGGGCGAACTCACCGGCCGCTTCCTGCTCGTCGCGTTCGGCCATGCGGGCGCGCGGTTTCGGCCGTGGTGCGGCCGGCGCCGGTTCGGCATCCTTGCGCAGCGGGGTGACTTCGCCGATGGCCGCGCGGAACAGCGCGGCGGGGTCTTCATCTTCTGGGTGCGACATGTGCACAGGGTAAACCGCCACTGATGCGCTGCCTACGGCATTTCAAACGCTTCCGTGACCGCCGGCAGGGTAGGACCCGCGCCCCGCTTGCGGCACAATAGTGGACGCACTTGCGAGATCGCCGGTTCCCGAGGGGGCGGCTGCCGGTCCCGCCCACGCGGCAAGGTGATGGAATCGAATTCTTGGAAAATCAAGCGGTTGAATCGAACATGCGCATCCTGGTCAGCAACGACGACGGCGTAGACGCTGCAGGCATCCGGATGCTGGCGCAGGTGCTGCGCGACGCCGGGCATGAAGTCACGGTGGTTGCCCCCGATCGCGACCGGTCCGGTGCCAGCAATTCACTGACGCTGGATCTGCCGATCCGGCTCAAGCGCATCGACCACTACACCGTCTCGGTGGCGGGCACGCCCACCGACTGTGTGCATCTGGCGCTGACCGGCCTGCTCGAGTTCGAACCGGATATCGTCGTGTCGGGCATCAACAATGCCGCCAACCTCGGCGACGATGTCATCTACTCCGGCACGGTCTCGGCGGCCATGGAAGGGCGGTTCCTGGGGCTGCCGGCAGTGGCGGTCTCACTGGTCAGCCGCAACCATGACCCGAAGCATTTCGAAACCGCGGCGCGTGCGGCTGTGGAGATCGTGGCCCGGCTGAAGGCCGACCCGCTGCCGGCCGACACCATTCTGAACGTGAACGTGCCTGACCTGCCGTGGGGCGAGGTGAAGGGCTTCGAAGTGACCCGCCTGGGCAACCGCCACCGCGCCGAAGGGTGCATCGCGCAGAAGGATCCGCGCGGCAACGAGGTGTACTGGATCGGTCCGGCCGGTCGCGAGCAGGATTCCGGTCCCGGTACCGATTTCCACGCGGTGCGCACCGGCCATATTTCGATCACCCCCATCCAGGTCGACCTGACCCGCTACCAGGCACTGGAGAAGGTGGCCAGCTGGGTCGGTGGCCTGAGCGCCGCGCTGGACCAGCCGGCATGAGCCCGCGCCTGCGCCTGCAGCCGGAAGCCGTGGGGATCGGCATGACTTCGCAGCGCGTGCGCGACCGCCTGGTCGATCGCCTGCGCGAGGCCGGCATTGCCGACGAGGCCACGCTCAATGCCATCCGCATCGTGCCGCGCCATCTGTTCATCGATGAAGCCCTGGCCTCGCGTGCCTACGAGGACACCGCGCTGCCGATCGGCCACGGCCAGACCATTTCCCAGCCCTGGGTGGTGGCGCGGATGACCGAAGCGGTGCTGCAGGTTGCACCGAAGACGGTGCTGGAAGTGGGCACCGGCTCGGGCTATCAGGCCGCCGTACTCTGCGCCGTCGGCCTCGAGGTCTACACGGTCGAACGCATCGGCGATCTGCTGCGGCAGGCGCGCAAGCGATTCCGCGCGCTGGGCATGAACATCCGCACCAAGCATGACGACGGCCGGGTGGGCTGGGCCGAGCACGGCCCGTACGACGCCGTGGTGGTCACCGCAGCCGCACCGGCGCTGGTCGATGCGCTGGTCGAGCAGTTGGCCGTGGGTGGCCGCCTGGTGGCGCCGGTCGGCGGCCCCGGCGGGCAATCGCTGGTACAGCTCGACCGCAAGGCCGACGGCAGCATCGAACAACGCGTGCTGGCACCGGTCACCTTCGTGCCGCTGCTGTCCGGCATGCTCGACTGAATCCAGGGAGCAGGGTTGCATGAAGATTTTCGGGCCGCTATACGAGCGGGCGATGAAATGGGCGGCGCACGAACGCGCGCCGACCTATCTGACCGTCTTGAGTTTTTTCGAAGCCATCATCTTCCCGGTCATGCCGGAAGTGATGCTGGCGCCGATGTGCGTGGCCCAGCCCAAGCGCGGCTGGTGGTTTGCCACCCTCAGCCTGGCCGGCTCGATGGTGGGCGCAGTGATCGGTTACGCCCTGGGCCACTACGCCTTCGAGGCGGTGAAGCCGCTGTTCGAGATGCTGGGCATGCTGCCGGCCATTGAAGATGGCATCGCCACGGTGCAGGCCAAGATGGCCGAGTCGCCCTGGGCGGTGTTCACCTTCCTGGTGCTGGGGGGCTTCATGCCCATCCCGATGAAGGTCTTCACGTGGGCATCGGGTATCGTCGGTGTGCCCATGCCGCAGTATCTGTTGAGCATGCTGATCGGTCGCGGCAAGCGTGTGTACGTTCTGGCCGCCGTGATCCGCATTGGCGGCCCGCGCGCGGAAGCCGCGCTGCGGCGCTGGATTGAACCGCTGGGCTGGATCGCCACCGCGCTGGTGGTGGTGCTGGTTGCCTGGCTTGTATGGAGGTCGAAGTTCGCATGAATGCAAATGGTCTGGGCAAGGGCGTGCGTATCGGCGCGCTGGCATTGCTGGTTTCCTCGCTGGCTGCCTGTGGCACCGCCACGGTGGTCCGCCCCGGTGGCAGCGGTGCGGCAGCCAGTACGCCCAAGACCTCGGTGCCCAAGCCGGGGCAGACCGTGGTCGTGCGCAAGGGCGACACCATCTACGCACTCGCCCGCATCCACGACATCACCCCGGCCGACCTGATTGCCTGGAACCGGCTGGACAACCCGTCGCAGATCTATCCGGGCCAGGTCATCCGCCTGTATCCGCAGGGTGCCGGCAGCGGCCGCGCACCCACCACGGTGGTCACCGCGCCGCGTCCGGCCACCGGCAGTGGCAGCACGCCTTCGACGGCGCCGAGCACCGCGCCGGCCACGCCGGTCAAGAGCAGCATTGCCTGGCGCTGGCCGGCCGACGGTGCGGTGGTGGGTCGCTATGTGGCGGGTGATGCCACCAAGCAGGGCGTCGACATCGCAGGCAGCAGCGGGGCCCCGGTGCGCGCATCGGCCAACGGCGTGGTGGTGTACTCCGGCGCAGGCCTGGTGGGCTACGGCGAGCTGATCATCATCAAGCACAGTGACCAGTGGCTGTCGGCCTATGGCCACAACCGCAAGCGCCTGGTGAACGAAGGGCAGAACGTGAAGGCCGGCGAGCAGATCGCGGAAATGGGCCGTACCGGTGCGAACCGCGACATGCTGCACTTCGAGATTCGTTACAACGGCAAGCCGGTCGACCCGCAGCAGTATCTGCCGGCGCGCTAGCGCGGGCAGATACGGGTAGCGCCGGGCCATGCCCGGCGGCTCATCGCGCCCACACGAAAACGCCCGAGCATCGGCCCGGGCGCCAGGGGTATCGCGATCTGATCCGGGCCACGCCCGGCGGCTGCCGCCTCAACCTTCCAGAATGAAGGCCGCGGCGACCTTGCGGCCTTCGCCGGCAAGAATGTTGAACGTGCGCGCGGCGGCCGGATTGTTCATCACTTCCAGGCCGATGCCGCGCGACAGGCAGGCGGCCATCACCACGGCGGGCGGGAACACCTGACGATCGCCGGTGCCCAGCACGATCAGCGCCGGGCCCAGGGCCAGGATCGGTTCCAGGTCGGCCACCTGCAGATCGGCGGCACGCAGCACCGGCCAGTCCGTTGCCAGCTGTTCAGGCGTCAGGAAGAAGCTGCTGGACAGCGACTGGTCGTTCACCCGCGCCGAGCGGCCATCGGCCGCGCGCAGGCTGTAAGCGTAATCAGGCGGTTCGTGGTTCAGCTGCATGGGGCAGGGCGATCAGCCGCGCGGAAGCACGATCTGCCGCTGTTCCTTGCTCGGGCGGTAGAGCACGGCCACGTGGCCGATACGCTGTACCAGCGCGGCTTCGGTCGCTTCGACGATCTCACAGATCATCACGTCGCGGGCGTCGCGATCTTCAGCGGCCACCTTCACTTTCACCAGTTCGTGGCGCTCCAGCACCTCGTTCAGCTCGGCGATGAACGCGGGCGTGATGCCCTTGCCGCCGGTCTGCAGCAGTGCCTTCAGATCGTGGGCTTGGCCGCGCAGGAAACGGGTCTGGGAAGCGGTCAGGGCGATGGGCATGCAGAAAACACGGTTGAATGGGGTGATCAGGGTATCATGACCACCCCGTAACCCCCTATTTCCAATGGCTACCCGCAGCAAAAGCAGCCAGCGCTGGCTCAAGGAACACTTCTCCGACCCCTTCGTGAAGAAGGCGCAGGCCGAAGGCATGCGCTCGCGTGCCGCCTACAAGCTCGAAGAGCTGCTCGAACGTGACCGGCTGCTGAAGCCGCACATGGTCGTGGTCGATCTCGGCGCCGCCCCGGGCGGCTGGTCTCAGCAGGTGCGGAGACAGATTGGCGACACCGGCCGCGTGCTGGCCCTGGACATCCTGGACATGCCGCCGCTGGCCGGGGTGGAGTTCCTTCACGGTGACTTCAGGGAAGAAACCGTCCTATCGCAGTTCGAGGCCATGCTGGGCGATCAGCCGGTAGACCTTGTGCTGTCGGACATGGCCCCCAATAAGAGTGGTGTAGGCGCGGTCGACCAGCCGCGGATGATGCACCTGGCAGAGCTGGCCTTGGATTTCGCCGACAACCACCTCAAGACCGGTGGGGCGTTCCTGATCAAGCTGTTCCAGGGCGAAGGCTTCGATGACTACGTGCGTGAAATGCGCCGTCGGTACGACAAAGTCTCCATCCGCAAGCCGGAAGCCTCGCGCAAGCGTTCCCCAGAGGTCTACGCCTTGGGTCAGGGAAAACGCGCCCACATGAAGTAAGCTCGACCCGTAAGCTCGACCCTAACGCAATGCCCGCACTGAAAGAGGAACGCTGGAGCCAATGAGGATGAACGACTTGACCAAGAACCTCCTGCTATGGGTGGTCGTCGCCGTCGTGCTGATGGTGGTCTTCCAGAGCTTCTCGCCCAAGTCCTCCGGGGCCGGGGCACAGGCCACATCGTATTCGCAGTTCCTGGACCAGGTGGACAGCGGCAACGTGCAGAAGGTCACCTTCGGTGGCGATTCGCGCGGCCTGACCAACGAAATCACCTACACCACCCGTGGCGGCCAGACCGGCACGGTGTCGGCACCGGCTGATCGCGACCTGATCAACGTGCTGCGTACCAAGAACGTGGACATCGTGCAGGAACAGCCGTCCAGCGGCATTTCCTTCGCGGCCATCCTGATGAACTTCCTGCCGGTCATCCTGATCATCGGCTTCTGGCTGTTCATCATGCGCCAGATGCAGGGCGGTGGCGGTGGTGCCAAGGGCGCCATGTCCTTCGGCAAGTCGCGCGCCAAGCTGCAGGGCGAAGACCAGATCAAGGTCACCTTCGCCGACGTTGCTGGCTGCGACGAAGCCAAGGAAGAAGTGGGCGAACTGGTCGACTTCCTGCGTGATCCGTCCAAGTTCACCAAGCTGGGTGGCAAGATTCCGCGCGGCGTGCTGATGGTCGGTCCGCCCGGTACCGGCAAGACGCTGCTGGCCAAGGCCATCGCCGGCGAAGCCAAGGTGCCGTTCTTCTCGATCTCCGGTTCGGATTTCGTGGAAATGTTCGTGGGCGTCGGCGCCAGCCGCGTGCGCGACATGTTCGAGCAGGCCAAGAAGCACGCCCCGTGCATCATCTTCATCGATGAAATCGACGCTGTCGGTCGCCACCGTGGCGCCGGCCTGGGCGGCGGTCATGACGAGCGCGAGCAGACCCTGAACCAGCTGCTGGTCGAGATGGACGGTTTTGAAGGTGGCGAAGGCGTGATCGTAATCGCCGCGACCAATCGTCCGGACGTGCTGGACCCGGCGCTGCTGCGCCCGGGCCGTTTCGACCGCCAGGTCGTGGTCGGCCTGCCGGACGTGAAGGGCCGCGAGCACATCCTGAAGGTGCACATGCGCAAGCTGCCGCTGGCCGATGACGTCGAGCCGATGGTGATCGCGCGCGGTACCCCGGGCTTCTCCGGTGCCGACCTGGCCAACCTGTGCAACGAAGCGGCGCTGTTCGCCGCGCGTGGCAACGAGAAGGAAGTCCGCATGGACCACTTCGACCGTGCCCGCGACAAGATCCTGATGGGTGCCGAGCGCCGCTCGATGGCCATGAGCGAGGAAGAGAAGACCCTCACCGCGTACCACGAAGCCGGCCACGCCATCGTCGGTCGCCTGGTGCCCGAGCATGATCCGGTCTACAAGGTCACCATCATTCCGCGCGGCCGTGCGCTGGGTGTGACCATGTACCTGCCGGAAGGCGACCGCTATTCGATGAACCGCGTGGCGATCAAGTCCCAGCTGTGCTCGCTGTACGGTGGTCGCGTGGCCGAGGAGCTGATCTTCGGTGCCGACAAGGTCACCACCGGTGCCTCCAACGACATCGAGCGCGCCACCAAGATGGCCCGCAACATGGTCACCAAGTGGGGCCTGTCCGACCAGCTCGGCCCGATCGCCTATGGCGAAGAGGACGACGAGGTGTTCCTGGGCCGTTCGGTCACCCAGCACAAGAGCGTGTCCAACGACACCGCCCGCCGCATCGACGAGGAAGTGCGCAACATCCTGGACGAGGCCTACGCGCGTACCACCGAGCTGATGACGGCCAACCTGGACAAGCTGCATGCGATGTCGCAGCTGCTGCTGCAGTACGAAACCATCGACGCGCCGCAGATCGACGCGATCATGGAAGGCCGCGACCCGCCGCCGCCGATGGGCTGGAACAAGTCCAACAAGGATGGTGGCAGCAACGACAAGGGCGGCGACGCCCGTCCGCTGCCGCCGATCGCCGGCCCGGCCGAGTCGCACTGACGGCCCGCCAATACTGATCGCAGACGAGGCCGGGGCAACCCGGCCTCGTTGTTTCCGCGCTACACCCGCACCCCTGTCTTTCGCTGGAGCCCGCATGTCCATTCCCCCGCCGCAGCCGATCTCCCACACCGTTGAAATGGTCATCGCCACCATCGTCGGTGTCGTGGTCGGCCTGACCCTGGACAATCTGTTGCTCGGCTGCGGTGTCGGCATCGGCGTGGGTATCGTGCTGAGCATCATCAAGACCCTGTACGTCGACCGCAAACGCCGCCGCCCGCGCTGAGGGTTTCCCGGCAGGGCTGCGCCCTGCACCCGCCGATGCCTCAAGCAACGGCAACAGCCAGAGCAAGAGCGGGCATTCCGCGGATTGGCGGGGCGATGTCGGAGTGCGGGGACGCCGCAAGTACGTCCGTGTAGGCTTGGCAGCCGCATCCATGCGGCTGACACCCCGCAATCCGACACCGCCCCACCTCTGACAGATTCCGTGTGCTGTTGGTAGGTGTCGACCTTGGTCGACACGGTAGATCCACGCCATGCGTGGATGGATCTGTCAGATACCGATATTCATTTGGGGTCGGATCCCGTTGCGCAGCAACGGGATCCGACCCCGTGCCGTTCCTACAGCTCGCGGGAATGTGTCAGAGGCGGGGCGGTGTGGGTGGGCAGGACCGCAGGTGCCATGGATGGCGCCTACGAGCCTACAGGGACGTACTTGCGGCGTGTCCTGCCCACCCACACCGCCCCGTCATCCCACGTAATGCAGGGTTTTGACGTTGCTTCAGTCGAGCACGGCTCGACTCTACGAAGGTGCAGGGCGCAGCCCTGCCGAACTAAACTAGACGCCGTTACCTGCAGGATCGCCCATGTTCGATATCTCGCCCCAGCTCGATTGCGCCGGCCGCATCCTGCGCCTGGATCGCGCCCAGGTCATGGGCATCGTCAACGTGACCCCCGATTCGTTCTCCGACGGCGGCGCACATGACAGCACCGACGCGGCGGTCGCCCATGCCCTGAAGCTGGTGGAGCAGGGCGCCGACCTGCTCGATATCGGCGGTGAATCCACCCGCCCGGGCGCCGCCCCGGTGTCGATCGACGAAGAGCTGCAGCGCGTCGTGCCGGTCATCGAACAGCTCGCGGCCCGCACCCAGGTGCCGATCAGCATCGACACCTTCAAGCCGGAAGTGATGCGTGCGGCCGTGGCCGCTGGCGCGGGCATGATCAACGACATTTACGGCCTGCGCCAGGAAGGCGCGCTGGAAGCCGCCGCCGCCGCGGGCGTGCCGGTGGTGCTGATGCACATGCAGGGCGAGCCCGGCAACATGCAGGCCGAACCGCACTACGACGACGTGGTGGCCGAGGTACACGGCTTCCTGGTGCAGCGCCTGTTCGCCGCTGAAATGGCCGGCATCGCCAAGAAACACCTGGTCATCGACCTCGGCTTCGGCTTCGGCAAGACCACTGCGCACAACATGACTCTGCTGGCCCGTTCCGAGCGCTTTCTGGAACTGGGCGTGCCGATGCTGGCCGGCCTGTCGCGCAAGCGCAGCCTGGGCGAGCTGACCGGGCGGCAGGTGCCAACCGAGCGTGTCGCAGCGTCGGTGGCCGCGCACCTGATCGCGGTGCAGCGCGGTGCGCGCATCGTGCGCGTGCACGACGTGGCCGCCACGGTCGACGCCTTGAAGATCTGGCAGGCGGTCGAGGCCGTGCCCGCCCCACGCGTGGCCGCCACCGCGGCGATCCGCTGGCCGGACGAAGACTGATGGCCGCCGACCGGCGACCGCTGGCGATCGCCGTGATGGGGCCGACCGCCAGCGGCAAGACCGCCACCGCGATCGCCCTGGCCAAGCAGTTGAACGGCGAGATCGTCAGCGTCGATTCGGCGCTGGTCTATCGCGGCCTGGATATCGGCTCGGCCAAGCCGGACGCCGCCGAACGCGCGCAGGCGCCGCACCATCTGCTGGACCTGCGTGATCCGTGGCAGACGTATTCGGCCGCCGAGTTCGCCGCCGACGCCGGCCGCGTGGTGGCCGACATCGTGGCCCGTGGCCGCATGCCGATCCTGGCCGGCGGCACCGGCCTGTACTTCCGGGCGTTGCTGGAAGGCCTTTCGCCGATGCCGGAAGCCGATCCCGGCATGCGCGAAGCGCTGGCGGCAGAGGCGGCCGAGCGTGGCTGGGCGGCCCTGCACAACGATCTGGCGGCGGTCGATCCGGCCGCGGCGGCGCGCATCCATGCCACCGACCCGCAGCGCATCCAGCGGGCGCTGGAGGTGTACCGGCTGACCGGCACGCCGATCACCGAACTGCAGCGCCAGCGCGGTGTTGCGCCGCTGTCGGTGCGGACCCTGAAGCTGATCCTGGCCCCGCGCGAGCGGGCGTTGCTGCACCAGCGCATCGAAGCGCGTTTCGACACCATGCTGGCGCAGGGGTTCCTGGACGAGGTGCGCGCCCTGCGCGCCATGCCGCAGATGGCTGCCGTGGCCGCGCCGCTGGACCTGCCGGCGGTCAGGGCGGTCGGTTACCGCCAGGCCTGGGAATTCCTGGACGGGCAGGGCAGTGCCGCCGGGTTCCGTGACAAGGGCATCTTCGCCACCCGCCAGCTGGCCAAGCGCCAGCTGACCTGGCTGCGCGGCGAGCTTGATGCCCGCTGGTTCGACCCCCATATCGACCAACAGCGGCTGTCCGACGCAGTCGCGACCTTCGTCGCACGCTGAACGGCCGCTGGCCGTGTACCATCATGGGCCGGCGTGCGGCTCGGGGGCCGCAGCCAGCGCCGGCAATCCAATAAGAACAATAATCAGGAGTATGCAATGTCCAAGGGGCAATCGCTGCAGGATCCTTTCCTGAACGCACTGCGGCGCGAACGCGTGCCGGTTTCGGTGTACCTGGTCAACGGTATCAAGCTGCAGGGCACGATCGAATCGTTCGATCAGTTCGTGGTCCTGCTGCGCAACACCGTCAGCCAGATGGTCTACAAGCACGCCATCTCCACGGTGGTGCCGGCACGCAACGTCAAGGTCGGCCCGGGTGGCGGCTACGTGCAGTCGGGTGAAAATGGTCAGGCGGGTGATGAAGCAGACGAGTAACAACGGAGCGGTGAATGTTTGACCGCTCGAAACGGGGCGAACACGCCCTGCTGATCCAGCCCCACTTCGGCAAGCTGGAAGAGGATGTGCTGGAAGAATTCGGCGATCTGGCCCGCTCGGCCGGGGCCAGCATCGCTGCCACCATCACCGCGCGCCTGGATCGCCCCAATCCGTCCACCCTGATCGGCAGCGGCAAGCTGGATGAGATCAAGGCGGCGGTGGAGGCCACCGGCGCCGACCTGATCCTGGTCAACCACGCACTCAGCCCTGGCCAGGAACGCAACCTGGAACGCTTCCTGGAACGCCGGGTGATCGACCGTACCGGTCTGATCCTGGACATCTTCGCCCAGCGTGCGCACAGCCACGAAGGCAAGCTGCAGGTCGAGCTGGCCCAGCTGCGGCATATCGCCACGCGGCTGGTGCGCGGCTGGACCCACCTGGAGCGCCAGCGCGGCGGTTCGATCGGCCTGCGTGGCCCGGGTGAAACCCAGCTGGAAACCGACCGCCGCCTGCTGCAGAAGCGGGTGGAACAGCTGCAGAAGCGGCTGGAAAAGGTGGAAGTGCAGCGCACCCAGATGCGCCGTGCGCGCGTACGCAGCGAACTGCCGCGCGTGGCCCTGGTGGGCTACACCAACGCCGGCAAGTCCACGCTGTTCAACGCGCTGACCGGTGCCGAGGCGTACGCGGCCGACCAGCTGTTCGCCACCCTGGACCCGACCGTGCGGCGCATTGCGGTGCCCGGTGGCAACGTGGTGCTGGCCGACACCGTGGGCTTCGTGCGCGACCTGCCGCATGACCTGGTGGCGGCGTTCCGCTCCACCCTGTCCGAAGCGCGCGAGGCGGATTTCCTGCTGCATATCGTCGATGCCGCCGATCCGCACCGCGAAGAGCGCATCGCCCAGGTGGACGAGGTGCTGGCCGCGGTGGGGGCAGGCGACCTGCCGCAGTTGCTGGTGTTCAACAAGATCGACCGCATAGACGGCGCGCAGGTGCGCCACGACGGCCAGGACGGCGTGCCCGACGAGGCCCGTCGCGAGCGGGTCTGGATTTCGGCGCGTGACGGCCAGGGCCTGGAGCTGCTGCAGACCGTGCTGGGCCGCCGCCTGGGCCTGCAGCACGTGACCGGCGAGCTGCGCCTGCCACCCAGTGCGGGGCGCCTGCGCGCACGCCTGCACCAGCTGGAAGTGATCCGCAGCGAGCAGGCCGATGAAGACGGCTGGCTGCTGCAGGTCGATCTGCCGATCGCCGAGGCCGAGAAACTGGCGGCCAGCGCCGATGGCGCGCCGATCCGTGCGTTGCTGCCGGAAAAACTGCCGGAGTGGTGATGCCGGCGGGTGGGGTCGGGGCCCGTTGCGTTGCAACGGGATTCGACCCCTTCGCCCTTCGGGATCCGACCCCGTCGCACAACCGGCCGATTACCGCACGCCAACCGCCTGATGCTGCACACCGTCTTGCACACGGCGGGAGGATGATCCGAAGGTCGGCCCCCACGGCCCCCTTCGGAGTTCCCCATGTCGCAGGCCCCGGCCGTCGATCTGCCCCAGTACACCGCTGCGGAGAAGCGCCATCGCGTCTTCGCCATCATGTCGGCCTCGTCCGGCAACCTGGTGGAATGGTTCGACTTCTACGTCTACGCGTTCTGTGCGATCTACTTCGCGGGCGCCTTCTTCCCCGCCTCCAATCCCACCGTGCAGTTGCTCAACACCGCTGGCGTGTTCGCGGCCGGCTTCCTGATGCGGCCGATCGGCGGCTGGCTGTTCGGTCGCATTGCCGACCGCCTGGGGCGCAAGAAATCGCTGCTGATCTCGGTCAGCATGATGTGCGGTGGTTCGCTGATGGTGGCCTGCCTGCCGACCTACGCGACCATCGGTGCGCTGGCGCCGGTGCTGCTGCTGGTGGCACGCCTGATCCAGGGCCTGTCGGTGGGCGGCGAGTACGGCACCACGGCCACCTACATGAGCGAAGTCGCGTTGCGCGGCCAGCGCGGATTCTTCTCTTCGTTCCAGTACGTCACCCTGATCGGCGGCCAGCTGCTGGCCGTGCTGGTGATCGTCATCATGGAATCGGTGTTGAGCGAGGCCGAGATCCGCGCCTGGGGCTGGCGCATTCCGTTCGTGCTGGGTGCCGTCGCGGCCGTGGTGGCGCTGCTGCTGCGGCGTACCCTGCACGAAACCCAGAGCGAGTCGAGCCGCGATGACAAGGATGCCGGCACGCTGGGTGCGCTGTTCCGCGACCACAAGGCGGCTTTCTTCACCGTGCTCGGCTATACCGCCGGCGGCTCGCTGATCTTCTACACCTTCACCACCTACATGCAGAAGTTCCTGGTGAACACGGTGCACCTGCCGATCAAGACCGCCAGTTACGTGATGACCGGGGCATTGTTCCTGTACATGTGCATGCAGCCGCTGTTCGGCATGCTGTCCGACCGCATCGGCCGTCGCACCAGCATGATGCTGTTCGGTGCGCTCGGTGCGCTCACCACCGTGCCGATCCTGATCACCCTGCAGCACGTCACCAGCCCGTGGGCGGCCTTCGGGCTGATCGTGCTGGCGTTGGCCATCGTCAGTTTCTACACCTCGATCTCGGGCATCGTGAAAGCCGAAATGTTCCCGCCGCAGGTGCGCGCACTGGGCGTGGGCCTGGCCTACGCCATTGGCAACGCCGTGTTCGGTGGCAGCGCCGAGTACGCCGCGCTGGGGCTGAAGCAGCTGGGCCATGAGCAGCTGTTCTTCTGGTATGTCACGGTGATGATGGTGGTGGCTCTCCTGGTCAGCCTGCGCCTGCCGGTCCAGGCCCGTTACCTGCACCACGACCACTGATGCGGCGGGACAGCGGCGCGGATCTGCGGTACAACGTGCCGTCGTTTCCGCGAACCCTGCCGATGTCCATTCCCACCGATGCCGATCTGAACGCCCAGGCCGCCGCGCTTGGGCAGCGCCTGCAGCACGCCGCGCTGCAACTGGTCACCGCCGAAAGCTGCAGTGGCGGCTGGATCGCCAAGTGCATGACCGATATCGCCGGTTCGTCGGCGTTCTTCGACTGCGGCATGGTGGTCTACAGCTACGAGGCCAAGCAGCGGCTGCTGGGGGTGCGCGCGCAGACGCTGGAACAGTCCGGTGCGGTCAGCCGCGAAACGGTGCTGGAAATGGTGTCCGGCGCGCTGGTCAATTCCGGGGCGGGCATCGCCGTGGCGGTGACCGGCATTGCGGGCCCGGGCGGTGGCAGCGCGGACAAGCCGGTGGGCACTGTCTGGATCGGCTGGAAGCGCCGCGGCGGCTATGCGCATGCGGAATTGTTCCAGTTCGATGGCGACCGCGACGCCATCCGCCGGCAGACCGTTGCGGCCGCATTGCGCGGTATCGACGCCCAGCTGTGACATGCTGGCCCGGTACATGACCGGAGGCGTCAGCGATGTGGGAAACACTGGGCACAGTCCGTGACCTGGGCCGGCTGCAGGAAATCGCGGCGGTCCTGATCCGCTATGGATTCGGTGATGTGGTGCGGCGCATCGGCCTGGCCAGCGTGCTGGAGCGCGCCGGCCGCCTGCTGCATTGGAACGAGGAAGGCCAGCAGATGCTGCGCATGACCGCGCCGGTGCGCGTGCGCAGCGCCCTGCAGGATATGGGGCCGACCTTCGTGAAACTGGGCCAGGTGCTGGCCACCCGCGTGGACCTGCTGCCGCCGGACTGGATCGCCGAGCTGTCCGAACTGCAGAACGCCGTGCCCGCGCTGCCGTACGCGGCCATCCGCGAACAACTGGAGGCCGACCTGGGGGCGCCGCCGGCGCAGGTATTCGCCTTCCTGGATGAAACGCCGATGGCGGCCGCCTCGCTGGCCCAGGCACACCGGGCGCGCCTGCATGACGGCAGTGAGGTGGTGTTGAAAGTACGCCGGCCCGGCATCCGTGACGTGGTCGAAGCCGACCTGCGGCTGCTGGCGCGCCTGGCCGAAATCGTGGAGGCACGTCTTCCAGACCTGCGCCGCTACCGGCCGGCCGAGGTCGTGCAGCAGTTCACCGTATCGCTGCGCCGCGAACTGGATTTCGCCGCCGAGTGCCGCAACGCCGAGCGCATTGCCCGCAATTTCCAGGGGCGCGACGACATCCTGGTTCCCGCAGTGCACTGGCAGTGGACCTGCGAAAGCCTGAACGTGCAGGACTTCGTGGACGGCATTCCCGGCCGTGACCTGGCGGCTGTGGATGCCGCCGGTCTGGACCGGCGTGCGCTGGCGCGCCGGGGCGCCGATATCGTCCTGAAGATGGTGCTCGAGGACGGCAGCTTCCATGCCGATCCGCACCCGGGCAACATCATCTACCTGCGCGATGGCCGTATCGGAGTGATCGACTTCGGCATGGTTGGCGCCTTGTCCGAGGTGCGCCGCTTCCAGGTCGCGCAGCTGCTGCACGGCCTGGTGGAACAGGACCCGCAGGGCGTGGCCGACGTGCTGCTGGACTGGGCCGGGGGCGTGGAAGTGGATGAAAACCGGCTGCAGCACGACATCAGCCAGTTCGTCGACCAGTACCGCGGGGTGGCGCTGAAGGACCTGCGCATCGGCCTGATGCTGGGCGACATCACCCAGCTGCTGCGCAGCTACAGCCTGACCCTGCCGGCCGACCTGGCCCTGATGATCAAGGCCTTCCTGACCCTGGAGGGCATGGGCCGGCAGCTGGACCCGGATTTCGACATGGCCAGCGCCGCGCGGCCGTTCCTGGAGCGCGTGGTGCTGCAGCGCTACGCGCCGCGGGCGCTGATCAAGCGTGGCCGGCGCTCGCTGCAGGGCATGATCGACCTGGCCGGGGAACTGCCGCGCGACCTGCGCAAGCTGGTACAGGCAGCACGCCGCGGCCGCCTGCAGCTGAAGGTGGAGACCAGCGCCCTGCAGGGCTTCGGCGACCAGGTGAACCGGGCCGCCAACCGGCTGGTGATGGGCATCGTCACTGCCGCGCTGATCATCGGCTCGTCCATCGTCATGCACAGCGTGGGCGGCATATCCAGCCGCTGGCTGCTGGGGTTGGGGGTGTGCGGCTTCGTCGGCGCCGGGTTCTGCGGGGTGTGGATCCTGTTCTCGATCTGGCGCAGCGGCAAGCACACGTAACCTGCGCGATTGCGGTAGAGCCGATCCGGTAGAGCCGACTGTCAGTCGGCTGCCCTTGCCCTTGCCGTGGCCTGCTGGTCCATGCCCCGCCGCCGTGTCGCACCCGGCACTTGCGGTGGCCGATATTAGTAGTAATACTACTAACCATGGACCTGACCGACACCCAGCAGGCGATCCTGCAGTTGATCGCCGAGCGTATCGAGAGCGATGGCGCACCGCCGTCGCAGACTGAAATCGCACGCGCCTTCGGCTTCAAGGGCGTCCGCGCGGCCCAGTACCACCTGGAAGCGCTGGAGCAGGCCGGGGCGATCCGTCGCATCCCGGGCCAGGCCCGCGGCATCCGCCTGGTACAGGCGCCGCCGCTGCAGAAGCTGGCCGAGCCGGGGCTGCCCGACAGCGTCCTGCGGCTGCCGGTGCTGGGTCGGGTCGCAGCCGGTCTGCCGATCGGCGCCGACATCGGCTCGGACGATTTCGTGGTGCTGGACCGGGTGTTCTTCTCGCCCGCGCCGGACTACCTGCTGAAGGTGCAGGGCGATTCGATGATCGACGAAGGCATCTTCGACGGCGACCTGATCGGTGTGCACCGCACCCGCGATGCCCATTCCGGGCAGATCGTGGTGGCCCGCATCGATGACGAGATCACCGTCAAGCTGCTGAAGATCGCCAAGGACCGCATCCGTCTACTGCCGCGCAACCCCGACTACAAGCCGATCGAGGTCCTGCCCGACCAGGACTTCGCCATCGAGGGCCTGTACTGCGGCCTGCTTCGGCCCAACCGTTGACCCGTTCCACTGTGCAATTCCCCGCGGTCTTTTGTGGCGATTCTCTGGTTCCACTGAGGTTGGTACGGATGTCCGATAATTCTTTTCAGAGCGCCGGGCAGAATCTCAGCCTGTGCGATACGTCCGACTTAAAGTGAACCCATGGCAAAGAAGACCCCCAAAGACAGCACCCCCAACGACATGACCTCTGCAAGGACCAATACGATGGACGAGAACAAGAAGCGCGCCTTGGCTGCTGCTCTGGGCCAGATCGAGAAGCAGTTCGGCAAGGGCTCGGTGATGCGCATGGGCGACCGCGTGGTCGAGCCCGTCGAAGCCATCCCGACCGGTTCGCTGATGCTCGACATCGCACTGGGCATCGGCGGTCTGCCGAAGGGCCGTGTCGTTGAAATCTATGGTCCGGAATCGTCGGGCAAGACCACCCTGACCCTGCAGGCCATTGCCGAATGCCAGAAGATGGGCGGCACCGCCGCCTTCATCGACGCCGAGCACGCGCTGGACCCGATCTACGCCGGCAAGCTGGGCGTGAACGTGGACGACCTGCTGCTGTCGCAGCCCGATACCGGTGAGCAGGCGCTGGAAATCGCCGACATGCTGGTGCGTTCGGGTTCGGTGGACATCCTGGTGATCGACTCGGTTGCCGCGCTGACTCCGAAGGCCGAAATCGAAGGCGAAATGGGCGATCAGCTGCCGGGCCTGCAGGCCCGCCTGATGAGCCAGGCCCTGCGCAAGCTGACCGGCAACATCAAGCGTTCCAACACGCTGGTGATCTTCATCAACCAGCTGCGCATGAAGATCGGCGTGATGATGCCGGGCCAGAGCCCGGAAACCACCACCGGCGGCAACGCGCTGAAGTTCTACGCCTCGGTCCGTCTGGATATCCGCCGCATCGGTGCGATCAAGAAGGGCGACGAGATCATCGGCAACCAGACCAAGATCAAGGTCGTCAAGAACAAGCTGGCACCGCCGTTCAAGCAGGTCATCACTGAAATCCTGTACGGCGAGGGCATCAGCCGCGAGGGCGAACTGATCGACATGGGCGTGGACGCCAAGCTGGTCGAGAAGGCCGGCGCCTGGTACAGCTACGGCGAAGAGCGCATCGGCCAGGGCAAGGACAACGCCCGCGGCTATCTGCGCGACAACCCGTCCGTGGCTGCCAAGCTGGAAGCCGAACTGCGCGAGAAGTTCCAGCCGGCCGAAGCGGCGCGCGAAGAAGGCGACGACGACGGCGACGACGAGTAAGTCTTGCTGTGGGGCAGGGCGGCGCCGTCAGTGACGTTGCCCTGTCCCGCAGGTTCGAATCGCCCACGGATGGGCTGGGTGCCAGGGACGGCGCCACCCTTGGAGTAACCGATGTCCGACGCTGACGACGTCCCCACCGGCCGCAAGCGCCGGCCCCGCGAGCAGACGCCGGTGCAGCGCGCCCTGGGCCTGCTGGTGCGGCGTGAGCATTCGCGCAAGGAATTGACCCGCAAGCTGACCGCCCGCGGGATCGAAGATGAGGCAGCGCAGGCCGCCGTGGCCAAGCTGACCGAGGCAGGCTGGCAGGACGACACCCGCTTTGCCGAGAATCTGGTGCGCATGCGCGCCAACACCGGTTATGGCCCGATCCACGTGCGCGCCGAACTGGGTACCCATGGCCTGGACAGTGCGGCCATCAGCGCCGCCATGGACAGCTACGAGGGCGATTGGCAGGAAAACGCCCGCGATCTGGTCCGCCGCCGCTTCGGCGAGGACGGCCCACAGGACCTGGCCCAGCGCCGCAAGGCCGCCGATCTGCTGGCCCGGCGGGGCTTCGACGGCGACACCATCCGCCGCGCCACCCGCTTCGACCCGGATGACTGAGACTGGCGGCGCCGGGCCTGCTACCCTTTAGGTTTTCGGCGGTCCGTCGCGACCCCGGCCAGTGCGGCCGGCGGTGCAGGGTCGCCGGCCCGCAGACTGCCAGCCCCCAATGAACGCATCCGCCAAATTCACGACCTCCCAGATCCGCAGCGATTTCCTTGAATTCTTCAAGGGCAAAGGCCACACCATCGTGCCGTCCGCGCCGCTGGTGCCGGGCAACGATCCGACCCTGCTGTTCACCAATTCCGGCATGGTGCAGTTCAAGGACGTGTTCCTTGGCGCGGAAAAGCGCAGCTACGTGCGCGCGGCCGACGTGCAGCGCTGCCTGCGTGCCGGCGGCAAGCACAACGACCTGGACCAGGTGGGCTACACCGCGCGCCACCACACCTTCTTTGAAATGCTGGGCAACTGGTCCTTCGGTGACTACTTCAAGAAGGACGCCATTGCCTGGGCCTGGGAACTGCTGACCCAGGTCTGGAAGCTGCCGGCCGAGCGCCTGCTGGTTACCGTCTACCAGACCGACGACGAAGCCTACGCGCTGTGGCGCGACATGGTCGGCATTCCGGAAGAGCGCATCGTGCGCATCGGCGACAACAAGGGTGCGCCGTTCGCCTCGGACAACTTCTGGCAGATGGCCGACACCGGCCCCTGTGGCCCGTGCACCGAGATCTTCTACGACCATGGCGACCATATCGCCGGTGGCCCCCCGGGTTCGCCGGATGAAGACGGCGACCGCTTCATCGAGATCTGGAACCTGGTCTTCATGCAGTTCGACCGCCAGCCCGACGGCACCCTGGTGCCGCTGCCGGCGCCGTGCGTGGACACCGGCATGGGCCTGGAGCGCCTGGCGGCGATCCTGCAGCACGTGCACACCAACTACGAGATCGACCTGTTCCAGGCGCTGATCCGCAAGGCCAGCGAGCTGACCGGCACGGCCGATCTGGAAAACAAGTCGCTGCGGGTGATCGCCGACCATATCCGCGCCTGTTCGTTCCTGATCGTCGATGGCGTGCTGCCGTCCAATGAAGGCCGCGGCTATGTCCTGCGCCGCATCATCCGTCGCGCCCTGCGCCACGGCTGGATGCTGGGTGTGCGCCAGCCGTTCTTCAGCAAGCTGGTGCCGACCCTGGTCGAGCAGATGGGCGAGGCCTACCCGGAACTGCCGGCGGCGGTGGATACCGTCACCCGCGCCCTGCAGGCCGAAGAGGAGCGTTTCGCCGAAACCCTCGACGCCGGCATGAAGATCTTCGAGGACGTGGCCGCCAAGGCCGGCAACGGCGTCATTCCCGGCGTGGACGCGTTCCGCCTGTACGACACCTATGGCTTCCCGCTGGACCTGACCCAGGACATCGCCCGCGAGCGCGAACTGACCGTGGACATCGCCGGTTTCGATGCGGCCATGGAACAGCAGCGCGAGACGGCGCGCGCGGCCGGCAAGTTCGGCGGCGGCGTGACCCTGCCGGCCGAGCTGGTGGCCACGCTCACCCCGACCGCGTTCCTGGGCTACGACCGCCTGCAGGCCGACGGCCTGACCGTGCTGGCCGTGCTCAAGGACGGTCGCCCGGTGGCTGCGGCCGATGCCGGCGATGCGGTCATCGTGATCACCGACAAGACCCCGTTCTATGCTGAATCCGGCGGCCAGGTGGGCGATACCGGCGTGCTGAGCGGCGCCGGCGTGCGCCTGGACGTGACCGACACGCAGAAGTTCGCCGGCCAGTTCCACGGCCACGTCGGCACCCTGGCCGAAGGCGGCCTGAGGGTGGGTGACGTGCTGGCCGGCCAGGTCGATGGCGAGCGCCGTGGCGCCACCATCCTCAACCACTCGGCCACCCACCTGCTGCATGCCGCCCTGCGCGAAGTGCTGGGCACCCACGTGCAGCAGAAGGGCTCGCTGGTGGCGCCGGACCGCCTGCGCTTCGATTTCTCGCATTTCCAGCCGATCACGGCCGAGGAACTGGCGATCATCGAGCGCAAGGTCAACCAGCAGGTGCGTGCCAACAACGCCGCCGAAGTGCACAACATGGGCATGCAGGAAGCGCTGGATTTCGGTGCGATGGCGCTGTTCGGCGAGAAGTACGGCGAGAACGTGCGCGTGCTGAAGATGGGTGACTACTCCACCGAACTGTGTGGCGGTACCCACGTCGGGCGCACCGGCGATATCGGTCTGTTCAAGATCACCTCTGAAGGCGGTGTCTCGGCCGGCGTGCGCCGCATCGAGGCGGTGACCGGGCAGGGCGCGCTGGACTACGTGGATGCCGAAGAGGCCCGCCTGACCGAAGCGGCCGAACTGCTGGGCGGCAGCGCCGCCGACGTGGTCGAGAAGATCCGCGCGCTGGGCCAGCGCCAGAAGCAGCTGGAACGCGAACTGGAGGCAGTGAAGGCCAAGGTTGCCGCCGGCGCCACCGCCGACCTGTCCAGCCAGGCCGTCGAAGTGGCCGGGGTGAAGGTCCTGGCCGCCCGCCTGGAAGGCTTCGATGCCAAGGCCCTGCGTGATGCCATCGACCGCCTGAAGCAGCAGCTGGGTGACGCGGTGATCGTGCTGGCCGGCGCCCAGGACGGCAAGGCCGCCCTGGTTGCCGGTGTGAACGGCAGTGCAATGGGCAAGGTCAAGGCCGGGGAACTGTTGTCCCATATTGCCGGTCAGATCGGGGGCAAGGGCGGCGGACGCCCGGACCTCGCCCAGGGTGGTGGCGAGGACGGGCCCGCCCTTGCTACCGCGCTGGCCGCGGTCGTCGAATGGGTCAGCCCCCGCCTGTGATGAATGCCCGGCCGTCCCCCTCCTTGTAGGAGCGGGACGGCTGACGGTACCATTGCGGAATCTTTTCCCTTTGTCGTGGGGACGCTTCTTGACGGAGCGTCAAGCCGGTGGGGGATACCCTTCCACACGGTTCCATGGAGACTTACAAAAATGTTGATCCTCACTCGCCGCGTTGGCGAAACCCTGATGATCGGTGACTCGGTCAGCGTCACTGTGCTGGGCGTCAAGGGCAACCAGGTGCGCATCGGCATTACCGCGCCGAAGGACGTTGCCGTGCATCGCGAAGAGATCTACCAGCGCATCCAGCGCGGTGACGAAGCCGGCAGCACCGGCAACGAAAATTCTGCGGAATAAAGCTTTACCTTCCCGCGTGATTAACGTTATGATTCACGCCCCGCTGAGGTGCAACGCACCAGACGCGATAAAAACCCCGGAGCGATGCCCGAGTGGCTGAAGGGGCTCCCCTGCTAAGGGAGTATAGGGTCAAAAGCTCTATCGAGGGTTCGAATCCCTCTCGCTCCGCCAGATACAAGAAAGCGCCCGCAGATTTCCGATCTGCGGGCGTTTTTCGTTGTGCGCGTTTCTCTGCGTGCAGCTGTCTGTCGCATGCATGTCTCGACCCATGCGGCTCGCCGGGGCCGCACTGGTCTTCACGGCGTTGTGCAGCTTCGCCGTATCATCGAACCGTCGAACATGGCGACCGTCCCTGCCTTGGATTCCCTGCAGAACTTCCATCCCGCCACGCGTGACTGGTTCGGTTCCACGTTCGCGGCATCGACGCCGGTGCAGGACCAGGCATGGGCATCGATCGCCGCAGGCCAGCACACGCTGGTGGTCGCGCCCACCGGGTCGGGAAAGACGCTGGCGGCCTTCCTGCATGCGATCGACCAGGTGTTCGCCGAACGCGATGGCGATGCGCGCCGCGACCCTGCGGCCAGGCCCGTGGCGCGCACGCGCGTGCTGTACCTGTCGCCAATCAAGGCGCTGGGCAGCGATGTGCAGCGCAACCTGCAGGTGCCGCTGCAGGGCATCAGTGCGCGCCGCAGTGAACGCGGCGACCCGGCCGTTGCGCTTACCGTGGCCATGCGCACCGGCGATACCAGCAGCAGCGACCGCGCGCGGCTGCTGCGGAGTCCGCCGGACATCCTGATCACCACGCCCGAGTCGTTGTACCTGATGCTGACCTCACAGGCGCGGGAGATCCTGCGCGATGTGCATACGGTCATCCTCGATGAGATCCATGCCGTGGCCGGCGGCAAGCGAGGCTCGCATCTGGCCCTCAGCCTGGAGCGGCTGGACGCCTTGCTGCAGGCGCCAGCACAGCGCATCGGCCTGTCCGCCACGGTGCGCCCGGTGCAGGGCGTGGCCGCCTTCCTTGGCGGCGATCGTCCGGTGCAGGTGGTGCAGCCGCCTTCGCAGCGGCAGTTGCAGCTGAAGATCGTGGTGCCGGTGGAGGACATGACCGACCTGGCCATGCACGGCCCGACGCAAGGGCGCGGGGCCGGCACACACGTGGGGTCGATCTGGCCGCACGTGGAGGCCAGCATCCTCGATAACGTGATGCAGCACCGCTCAACGATCGTCTTTGCCAATTCGCGCGGCGTGGCCGAACGGCTCACCGCGCGGCTCAACGAGCTGCATGCCGAGCGCACGAGTGCGGGAAACGCGGGCGACACCGAAGGTGCGGTCGCAACCGCCTACGGATCATTTACCGGCAGCACGGTGAACCGCGTCACGGCATCCGACGCGGTGATCGCGCGCTCGCACCATGGCTCGGTGTCCAAGGAGCAGCGCGCCGCCATCGAGCAGGCGCTGAAGACGGGTGCACTGCGCTGCGTCGTAGCGACGTCCAGCCTCGAGCTGGGCATCGACATGGGCTTGGTGGATCTGGTCATCCAGGTTGCGGCGCCGCCGTCGGTGTCCAGTGCACTGCAGCGGGTGGGGCGTGCGGGACACCAGGTGGGCGGTATGTCGCGCGGCCTGCTCTACCCACGTACACGACGTGACCTGGTCGATGCCGCCGTGGTGGTGGACAGCATGCTGGAGGGCCGCATCGAAGCCATCGATCCACCGCGCAACCCGCTTGATGTGCTGGCCCAGCAGACCGTTGCCGCGGTGGCGATGGAGCCACTCGATGCAGAGGCCTGGTTTGCACGGGTCTGCCGCGCTGCGCCTTACCGCACGCTGCCCCGCAGTGCCTTCGACGCGGTGCTGGACATGTTGGCCGGGCGCTATCCGTCCGACGAATTCGCTGGCTTCCGCCCCCGCCTGGTGTGGGACCGGAAGACAGGCACGTTGACCGCGCGCCCCGGCGCCCGGCAGTTGGCGGTCACCAGTGGCGGCACGATTCCGGACCGCGGCATGTACGCGGTGGTACTGCCCGAGGGCGAGGAGCAGGCCGGCTCGCGTCGGGTGGGTGAGCTGGACGAGGAGATGGTGCACGAGTCGCGGGTGAACGATGTCATCACCCTTGGCGCCACGTCTTGGCGCATCGACCAGATCACCCTCGACCAGGTCGTGGTGACACCCGCACCCGGGCGCTCGGCGCGGCTGCCGTTCTGGCGTGGCGAGGGCATGGGGCGCCCGGCCGAGCTGGGGCAGGCCACCGGCGCGTTCCTTGCCGAACTGGAAGACGATCCGCGCGCCGCTGGCGAGCCGTCACCGGCGCTGCTGGCCCGGCTGCGCGGGCGTGGCTTGGACGACAATGCGATCGGCAACATGCTGGCGCTTGTTGCCGAGCAGCAGCAGGCGACCGGCGTGCTGCCGACCGACCTGCGCCTGGTGGTCGAGCGCTGCCGCGATGAACTGGGCGATTGGCGGGTCATGCTGCATTCGCCCTACGGGCGTCGCGTGCACGACCCCTGGGCCTTGGCGGTCGCCGCGCGGCTGCGCAAGCAGGCGGGCATCGACCCGGCCGTGGTGGCCAGCGACGATGGCATCATCGTGCGCCTGCCTGACCGTAGCGGCGCGGCGCCGGGCGCGGACGTCTTTCTGTTCGACGCGGCCAGCCTGCGCCACACCATCACGCTGTCGGTCACCGGCTCGGCTCTGTTCGCCGCCCGTTTCCGTGAGTGCGCCTCGCGTGCCCTGCTGCTGCCGCGCCGTACGCCGGGCAAGCGCTCGCCGTTGTGGCAGCAGCGCCTGCGTGCGGGGCAGTTGCTGGAGATCGCGCGTGGCCACGAGGGTTTCCCCATCCTGGTCGAGACCGCGCGCGAATGCCTGCAGGATGTCTACGACCTGGACGCGCTGGATGCGCTGATGCTGCGCGTGCAGGCCGGCCAAGTGCAGGTGGTCGAGGTGGAGACCGCCGTACCGTCGCCCTTCGCGGCGGACCTGTTGTTCGGCTATGTCGCCGAGTTCATGTACGAAGCCGACGTGCCCCTGGCTGAACGACGCGCATCGGTGCTGTCGCTCGACAGTGGCCTGCTCGCCGAGCTGCTGGGCCAGGTCGACCTCGGTGAGCTGCTGGACGATGAGGTGGTGGCCACCGTCGCGCGTGAACTGCAGCGCTTGGACCCGCCCCGCCACGCGCGTGGCATCGAAGGCGTGGCCGACCTGCTGCGCGAGCTTGGCCCATTGCCGGCCAGCGACATCGCGCAGCGCAGCGCCGAACCCACGCAGGTGGCGGCCTGGCTGCAGGCGTTGCAGGCTGCTGGGCGTGCCATCCGCGTGACCATTGCCGGTGTTGAACAGTGGGCAGCGGTGGAGGACGCCGCGCGGCTGCGCGATGCCCTCGGGATCGACCCGCCGGCGGACATTGCCGGGGTATTCCTGGCATCGGTAGTGGATCCACTGGGTGACCTGCTTGGCCGGCACGCGCGCCACGCTGGGCCCTTCAGCAGCGGCAGCGTGGCGGCCCGTTTCGGATTGGGCGTGGCGGTGGTCGATGACGCGCTGCAGGTGTTGCAGGAGCAGGGTCGGATCATCCGTGGTCGCTTCGGCCTTGATCGTAGCCAGCCGGCCGACAATGCCGCACCGCCTTCGCCGCGCGCGGCCCATCAATGGGTGGCCGCCGATGTGCTGCAGCGGTTGCGGCTGCGCTCGCTGCAGGCCGCCCGCGCGGCAACGCGGCCGGTACCGGTGGAAGCCTACGTGGGCGTATTGCTGGAAGGGCAGGGCGTGCTGCCGAAGGCCACGCCGGGCAACGACAGCGAGGCCGTGCTGCAGGTGATTGGACAACTGGCGGGCCTGCCACTGCCGGCATCGCTGTGGGAGCAGCAGGTGCTGCCTGCGCGGGTGCCCGGTTACACGCCTGCGCTGCTGGATGAACTGCTGGCCACCGGTACGGTGCTCTGGGCCGGCCACGGCCGGCTGGGCGATGATGATGGATGGGTGTCGCTGCACCTGCGGGACCATGCGGCCGAAACCCTGCCGCTCATGGACAGCGATGCCATCCCATCGCCGATGCAGCAGGCCATCCTGCAGGTGCTGGCCGCAGGCGGTGCGTTCTTCGCCCGGCAATTGGCGATGCAGGTACAGCCGCATCCCGCCGATGCAGACAGTGCAGGCGAGGATTTTCAGACGGCGCTGTGGCAGCTGGCATGGCGCGGGCAGATCAGCAGTGACCTGTGGGCACCGCTGCGCGCGCTCGACGGCGTGCGCCCGGCGCGGGCGCGGCCGATGTCCGTGTCCCGCCGCCGCCGTGACCTTGCCTTCGCACCCCTGGCGACGGGCACCGCAGGACTGGCCCTGGCCAGCAGCGCGGGGCCGACGCTGGCCGGGCGCTGGTCGCTGCTGCCACAGGAGCGGGCCAATAACACGGTACGTGCGCTGGCGCAGACCGAGGCGCTGCTTGACCGCTACACGGTGCTCACCCGCAGCGCGGCGATGAGCGAGGCCGTGGCCGGCGGCTTCCCGGCACTGCGGCCGGTGCTGCGCAGCATGGAGGACGCAGGCCAGCTGCTGCGCGGGCGCTTCGTGCAGGGGATGGGCGGTGCCCAGTTCGCCCAGCGCGCAGACATCGACCACCTGCGTGCCTGTGCCGAGCGTGCGGGCGGCGCTGGTGGATGGGTTGCGCTGTCCGCGCTGGATCCGGCCAACCCGTTCGGCAGCCTGTTGCCATGGCCGCAGGCCCTGGCCGGGTCGAGGCCGGTGCGACGCGCCGGTGCGCTGGTGGTGATCGGTGAAGGTCGGCTGCAGCTGTACCTGCCGCAAGGGGGCCGCCAGCTGTCCAGTTGGATCGATGACACCGACACCGACGCTGCAGCGCGCTGGACGGCGGCGGCACAGGCGCTGGCCGTCGGCCTGCGGCGCGGCCGGCGGCTGTCCTTCACGCTGCAGCGGATCAATGCCGAGCCGGTCCACCGCGGCCTTGCCGTGGACGCCCTGCGCGCGGCGGGGTTCAGCAGTGAGCCGCGCGGGCTGGGCTGGAACGGCTGACGCCCCGCCCAGCGCGAGCGTGAACAGGCGGCTGGGTGAAACTGTGTTCCAGTGTGCGCACGCGTTGCCGCAGATCCTTCTTCACTCGAACGGAGCCTTGCATGAAGCTGTTGTCCGCTGTGCTGCTGTCCGCGCTGTCACTGCAGGCCGGTGCTGCTTCCGCTGCCGATGCCTCCCCGTCGCCACTACTGGGCCGCTGGTCGCTGGACATCTCCACGTCGGCCCTGCCGGAAGCGCAGCGTCCGAAGCAGGTGGTGCTGGAATTCAAGGATGCCGGTGGCGGTCGCTGGAGTTCGCACGTGGACATCGTGCTGCACGATGGCAAGACCATGAAGTCCGACGGCACCCTGTCGCTGGATGGCACGCCGGGCCCGCTGTCGGGTACCTACGGCGCCGACCAGGCCAACCTCAAGCTACCGTCGCCCTCCACCTTGGTGATGCAGCTGGTCGACCACGGCGCCCCCGCGTCCACGCGCATCTACACGATCGCGGCCGACCCGTCGACGATGACCGAGACCAAGGCGTTCTACACCCACGAGGGCACGCCGATCCTGCAGACCAACCTGTTCCGGCGCCTGCCCTGAGCGAACGCTCGCGCAGGGCCGGCGCCGCATGTCCGCGCAGGGATTCAGCCGTGCGCGAAACGCAGCGGCTGGCTGCCCATCGCCGGGTCACTGCTGCCGGGGCGACCATCTTCGGCGCGACCGGCCAGGCGCAGCTGCTGCTCACCGGCCTGCAGGTGCAGGTCATACCAGCCCGCAGTGGGTGCGGCATTCCAGTCCAACACCTGTTCGGTACCGGCGGCCAGCGACAGCGTCTGTTCCGGCATGTGGCCTGCGTAGGCACCGGCGCTCACGCGGACCGTCTGCGCAGTGGTGCCCGGATTGCGCAACGACAGGTACAGCTTGGCGTCGCTGTGCTGCACCCACGCCTGCAGCGCAGGCGCACTCGCATTTCCCTGGAAGTGGCGATGGAAGCCGTTTGGACCCAGCACCCACAGGTCGTAGCGCCCCTGTGCATCCAGCGGCCAGTGGTCCTGCAATGGGTGCCCCGGCAGCAGCGTATAGCGCCGCGGAATCTGCTTCAGCCGCAGCCGGTCGTACACGTGCAGTACGGCAGCAGCGCCTTCGCACGACAGCGCCAGCGTGATGCTGTCGGTATCGCGCGTTTGCACCTGCACCTGGGGTCGATAGGGCAGCGCGCGTGCCGGGCGCACGCCGCTTTCCTGACGCGCAGGCTGCAGATCGTCCGGCAATGCCGGCACGGTACGGCCGGGCAGGGTGGCGGCGCGCGCGGCCGCCGCGCTGACATCGGGCAGGGCACGCACGAACGGCCGGGTATCGCGCTGGGCGAAGTCGAACGCATTGACCAGATCGCCGCTGACCGCACGCCGCCACGGTGAGATGTCCGGGCAGGCCACGCCGAAGCGGCGCTCGATCAGGCGCAGCACCGAGGTGTGGTCGTACACCTGCGAGTCGACCCAGCCACCACGGCTCCACGGCGAAATCACGTACAGGGGTACGCGAGGCCCCATGCCATAGGGGCGGCCACGCAGGTCGGCGTCGTCGTACTTCTCATCGCCCGGTGCCGGGTGCAGGTGGTATTCGCCTTCGGTACTGACCGCAGAAGCGCCGGCCCAGCCATCGCCCTGCGCCGAGGGCGGTGCCGGCGGCGGCATGTGGTCGAAGAAGCCATCGTTCTCGTCGAACATCAGCAGCAGCGCGGTACGGCTCCACACATCGGGATCGGCGGTAAGCGCATCAAGCACGCGCGCGGTGTAGGCCGCACCCTGCACCGGGCTGGACGGACCGGGATGCTCGCTGCCGGCGGCGTCGGCAATGATGAAGCTGACTTGCGGCAGCGTCCCGTCGATCACATCCTGGCGCAGCTGCGCCAGACCGCGGCTGCTGACCGCGCGGCTGCGCAATTGCGGGTCATGTCCTTCAGCGCCGCGGTAGGCCTGGCGGAACGCTTCGAAGCCGGCCAGCGGGTTGTCGGTGAAGTTGTCGTCCATGTCCTGGTAGATCTGCCAGGACACGCCGGCCTGCTGCAGGCGTTCCACGTAGCTGGCCCACTGGTACGACTGCGTGTGGCCGCCGTACTCGGGGAAGTTGTCGTGGGAATTGGCGATGACCGGGCCACCAGCCCGGGCAAAGGCATCGTTGTGGCCGGTCCACAGGAACACGCGGTTCGGGTTGGTGCCCGCCTGCATGGCGCAGTGGTAGGCATCGCAGACGGTGAACGCTTCGGCCAGGGCGAACTGGAACGGCAGGTCGGCCCGCTGGAAGTAGCCCATCGAGTGGTTCTGCTTGGCCTGGGGCCAGCGCGCCATGCGCCCGTGGTCCCAGGCGCGCTGCGCATCGGGCCAGGTGTGCGGGGTGCCTTCCACGCGCATGTAGCCGAAGTGCCGGGCCGTATCCAGGGCGAAGGGCGCGATCGCCCGGTGGCCGTCGGCATCGGGCTGCAGCCACAGCGTGCGCGGCCCCTCGGCATCGGCCAGCGGCGGTGCCGGCGCCACGAACCGATCACCGAAACCGCGCACGCCGGGCAGGGTGCCGAAGTAGTGGTCGAACGAGCGGTTTTCCTGCATGAACACAACGATGTGCTGCAGGTCCTGCAGGCTGCGCGTATGCGCCGCCGGGGCGATCGCTGCGGCCCGGGCAATGCTGGGCAGCAGCGGGGAAAGGCCGGCAGCCACGCCGGCCTGCAACAACCGGCGTCGGCCGATATCAGTCACGGGCTTGCTCACAGATCCACACGGAAAGAGATGCCGACGGTACGCGGCGCGCCGATGAAGGCGGAATCGCGACCATCCACCCCTGCAAGATACCGCTTGTCGGTCAGGTTGCTCACCACCAGGTTGGCGCCCATGCCCTTCAGGCGCGGCGACAGGCCCTGCAGGTCGAAGCCGATGTTGGCGTTGAAGACGGTGGCCGAGGGCAGCTTGTTGACGTTGGCCGCATCCAGGTAGCGGCTGCCCAGGTAGCGCCCGGACAGGCCGAAGTTCCAGTTCGTGCCCTGCCAGTCGGCCGACAGCACCAGGGTGTTTTCCGCCTGGCCGATCACCTTGGCGCCGTCCACGATGCCCAGTTCGGTATCGCGGGCGGCGTCGCCGCTGCCCAGATAGGTGGAGCGGTTGTAGGTGTAGGCCGCATTGATCCGCCAGCCGTTGTCCCAGCCATAGCCGAACGCGGCTTCCAGGCCATTGCTTTCCACGCCGCCGAAGTTCTCGTACACGCCATCGGTCTCGTCCAGGTAGTCGATGCCACTGACCAGACCGGCCGGCAGGTAGACGATGCGGTTGTCGAAGCGGATGTTGTACAGGGTGACCGATGCGGTCAGCGGCCAGCGGCTGATGCGCAGGCCCAGTTCGATGTTGTCGGCGGTTTCCGGTTCCACGTTGCGGAAGCGCTGCGGGTCGGTCTCGCCCAGCACCCCGGACGGGATGGCCGCGAAGTTCTGCGAGAAGCCGGCGAACAGCTCCATGCCTTCCGGGCCGGGGGCCCAGGTGAAGCCGGTGGACAGCAGCGGGTCGGACTTCGAGTCGCTGCTGACCTGTTCGTTGGCACCGATGGTGCGCCGGCGCGACTGGTCGACGAAGAACTGCTTCACGCCCAGGCGGGCGCTGAACGGGCCGAAGCGCGCCACATCCTCGATGTAGTACATCTGCTCATCGACCTTGTAACGGTCGTCGAACTGCACCCAGTACGGCTGGTGGTCGAAGCCGATGTTCTGGCCGACGCTGAGCAGGCGGTGCCAGTCGCGGCGCGCCGTGCGGTCCAGCTTCTCCACCCACAGGCCGCCACGGATCGTGTTGTCCACGCTGCCGAAGGTCTGCCGCCATTCCACGTCTGCGGTCACGCCCATGCGGTCGTTGTCGTAGTGGGTGTGGCGGTAGGACTGCGCGCCCAGCACGTTGCCGGCATAGCAGTTCGGATCGTACTCGGCGCTGAAGCCGGCGCGCGGCGTGCAGCCAGCAATCGGCTGGGCCGCGCTGCCATCGGGGTTCACGAAGTAGATCTGGCCCAGGTTGCCGCCGCCGTACACGGTGCGGCTGCCCAGGTATTCCGATTCCGGGCGGCCGGCGCCGTCGGCGCTGACATCGGCCAGGTAGGGCGGCAGCCAGTCGCCGCGGCCCTGCATGCGGTGGCCGTAGGCCGCCATCGTGGCCTTGAAACCATTGCCGCCGTCGAATGCGGCGCGCAGGTAGCCGAAGGTGTTCTCGCGCAGCGCGCGCGAGCCGGAACGGTAGTTCTGGTCCAGGTAGGGAATGCCGGTGAGGGTGCCGACCAGGTTGTCGCGGTCGGGCTGGGTGGCGAAGCCCTGCGGGGTGACGCTGGTGTACTCCGGCTCGTCGGCGTCGTTGTAGGACAGGTAGCCGGTCAGGGTCCAGCGATCCAGTTCGGTGATGAACTTGCCGGCGATATGGTCGTTGCTGGCATGGCCGGTGCCGTCGATCCAGTCGTTCACTTCGGCCGACGAGGCGCTGATCCAGGCGCGGGTGTGGCCGCCCAGCAGACCGGTGTCGTAGCGCACGTAGTACTTGCGTGCATCGTTGTCACCGGCGCCGACCACGAAGCGCAGGCGGCTGTCGTGCAGCGGGTCGCTGGTGAGGAAGTTGAGCGTGCCGCCGAGTGCTTCGTTGGAGCGCGAGGAAATATCGGCCGTGCCCTGGCTGACTTCCACCGTTTCCAGATCCAGCGTGTCGATGTAGCGGTTGGCCAGCGAACCGCCGCCGTAGCCGGAGCCGCCGTTGGGCAGGCCGTCGATGGTGGTGCCGATCTGCTGGGTATCGCGGTTGGTGACAAAGCCACGCATGCTGATCTGCGTGCCCCAGACGGACGAGCCGGTGGCATCGGCTTCGCTGACCACCACGCCCGGCACTTCATTCAGTGCGTCGTTCACGCTGCTCATCGCCATCTGCCGGTTCAGGGTTTCGGCACTGACCGCGGTCTTGGCGTAGCTGGTGGCCTGGCCGATCACCTGCACCTGGTCCAGGGTGCGCGCATCGGTGCTGGCGGTATCGGCGTCGGCCGCAGGCGCTGCGGCCATGGCATGCAGGGCGGGGGCGATCAGCAGGGCCAGCAGGGACAGGCGGGGGAACGGCGCACGCATGGGCATTGAGAGCGGACCTTCGGTGGGAAAGCCCGGGAGTGTCGGCAGCGCCAATGACATGGGGGTGACGTGAAGACGCAGGTTCGATGGCACTGCGGCCGCGGTCACAGCGCGGCCGTGGGGCAGGGCGCGGGCTGAACCGTGGCTGGGTTGTCATCAACTCGTCATGACAGTGCGATAGATGACAGGCCGTGACGCAGATAGCCTGTCGCGCTGTCGTCCCTTTCCCTTGATGCCCATGAAGCGCCTGCTGCTGCTCCTGCTGGCGTGCGCCGGTCTGTGGCTGGCTGCATGCTCCTCCTCGATCAATGCCGGTTCCACCTCGCTCAGCGACCGTCTGGTCGCGCCGGGTGGGGTCTCGACCCTGCTGGACCAGCCGCGCCTGCAGGCGGCCATTGCCGCCTTGCCCACCCGCCATGGTTTCGCCCGTGGCCGCGAGGGCGTACCGATTTTCTGGCGGGTGTTCGATCCGGGCGACTACGGTGCCCGCTACCACTACCTGCCGCAGCACCACCAGAATGGCCTGCCGCTGGACACCGGCCTGAGCCTTGCGCTGCCGCACCCGTTCCGCGCACAGGCGCCGCGCGGCACCGTGGTGCTGCTGCACGGCTGGATGATGAACGGTGATTCGATGCTGCCGTGGTCGCTGCAGCTGGCCGGGCAGGGTTACCGGGTGGTGACCCTGGACCTGCGCAACCATGGCCAGTCGGGGGCGGGGCCTTCCGGCTACGGCACCTACGAGTCAGATGATGTGGTGGAGGTGATCGCCGAACTGCGCGCGCGCGGCGAGATACGCGGCCCGCTGTACCTGTTCGGGGTGTCCTACGGTGCGGCCACCGCGCTGTTCGCGGCGGACAAGCTGGGTGACCAGATCGAGGGTGTGGTGGCGATGGAGTCATTCGCCAATGCGGGTGTGGCCATCCGCACGATGATTCCGCACCTGATGGCGCTGCAGCCGGAAGGGCTGAAGGCGCAGATGATCGCCGGCTATGCCCGCTGGCGTTACGGCGGCCAGGATATCGATCAGGTGGTGGCCGCCGCCGGGCAGCGCCTGGACCTGGACCTGGACCAGGTGGACGTGGCCCGCGCCCTGGCCGATACCCGTGCCTGTGTGTTGCTGCTGCACGGCCAGGGCGACCAGCACATTCCGGTCAGCCAGGGCCGCGAACTGGCCCAGGCCAACCCGCGTGCGCATTACATCGAAATGCGCGGCGAAGACCACATCACGCTGCCGCTGCGTCTGGACCTGCTGGCCGGTGTGGTGGACGACTGGATGGCGCGCGATGCGCAGCATCCGGCCGCGACCTGTCCGGCGCCACGCCTGCCGGCGCAGGCGCATTGGCGGGCCTGAACCACTGAACCTGCGGCGCCACGTGGCACCGCAGGTTTCCGTGCCTTACAGCGGCAGGTCGAACACCAGCACTTCAGCGTCGTTGCCGTTTTCCAGGGTCAGCTGCGCTTCGTCGCTGACCTGCAGGGCATCGCCGGCTTCCAGGGTGATGCCGTTCACCTGCAGCTGGCCACGGGCCACCTGCACGTAAGCGCCACGGCCGCTGGCCAGGGCATGGTGCAGCTTCTGCTCGCCGTCCAGGATGGTGGCGAAGATGCGGGCATCCTGCTGGATGCGCAGCGAACCGTCGGCACCATCGGGGGAAGCGATCAGGCGCAGCTGGCCGCGCTTGCTCTCCGGCGCGAAGTGGGTCTCGCGGTAGGACGGCTCGATGTTCTCGCGGTCCGGGAAGACCCAGATCTGCAGGAAGTGCACCGGATCGGTGGCCGAGTGGTTGAACTCACTGTGGCTGACGCCGCTGCCGGCGCTCATCACCTGCACGTCGCCGTAGCGCAGCACCGAGCCGGTACCCATCGAGTCCTTGTGCTCCAGCGCGCCGCCCAGCACGTAGGAAATGATTTCCATGTTGCTGTGGCTGTGGGTGCCGAAGCCCTGGCCGCCGATCACCTTGTCTTCGTTGATGACCCGCAGCGGGCCGAAGCTGACGTAGCGCGGGTCGTAGTAGCTTGCAAAGGAGAAGGTGTGGCGGGACGACAGCCAGCCATGCTCGGCCAGGCCACGGGTAGCGCTCTTGCGGATCTGCAGCATGATGATTCTCCTTGTTCGATGGTTTCGATGGGGCGGGGTGGGCCGGTGGCCGCTGTGTTTCCCCGTTGGAGAGAAGTATCTGCTTGCGCCGCGGGTTTGAAAAACGGATAGTTTTGACAGCCATCATCGAAAATTTCGAATGCTCAAGATCAGCCTCGATGCCCTGCAGATCCTGGAAGCCATCGACCGCCGCGGCTCGTTTGCCGGGGCCGGCAAGGCCCTGCACAAGGTGCCGTCCACCATTTCCTACACGGTGGCCAAGCTGGAGGAAGACCTGGGCGTGCAGCTGTTCGACCGGGTAGGGCCACGCGCCGAGCTGACCGACGCCGGGCGCGCGCTGCTGGACGAGGGCCGGCACTTGCTGCGTGCGGCCCGCGAGCTGGAGCTGCGGGTGCGCCGGGTGGCGTCGGGCTGGGAGGCGGAGCTGAGCCTGGCCGTGGATTCGATGTTCCCGACCTGGCTGCTGGGCCCGGACATCGCCGCCTTCCGCGGTATCGAGGCGCCGACGCGCCTGCGACTGTTTGGTGAAGCCTTGTCTGGCACCTGGGAGGCCCTGCTGGACCGACGCGCCGACCTGCTGGTTGGGGCGGCGGGCGAGGGGCCCAGCGGGGGTGGCTATGTGGTGGAGCCGCTGGGTAGCGTGGATTTCGTGTTTGCGGTGGCGCCGGATCATCCGCTGGCGCAGGTGCCGGGCGTACTGGGTCGAGAGCATCTGGCCGAGCATTGCGCCATTGCGGTGTCCGATTCCGCGCGGCGTCTGCTGCCGCGCACCGTGGGCCTGCTGATGGGGCAGGAGATCCTGACGGTGCCGGACATGGCCAGCAAGTTGAAGCTGCAATGCCAGGGGTTGGGATTCGGTTTCCTGCCCGAGCCGTGCGCGCGCGCGGCGGTAGCGCGCGGCGAGCTGGTGATCCGCGAGGTGGAAGAGCCCAAGGCGGAAGAGACCTTCTGGCTGGCCTGGCGCACCGGCGAGGACGGCGCGGCCCTGCGCTGGTGGCGCGAACGGCTGCGCAGGCCGGAGTTGCTGGCGCAGTGGTGGCAGGCAATGGGGTAGATCCATGCCATGCGTGGATGGGGGGGGGTCTGCAGGGCTGCGCCCTGCACCTGCTCAAGGCAACGGCAACGGCAACGGCAACGGCAACGGCAACGGCAACGGCAACGGCGAAAGCAAAAGCTGGATATCCGTGGGGTGGCGGGGCGGTGTCGGATTGCGGGGACGCCGCAAGTACGTCCCTGTAGGCTTGGCAGCCGCATCCATGCGGCTGACACCCCGCAATCCGACACCGCCCCGCCTCTGACGCCTCCCCGCAATCTGTCGGAACGGCACGGGGTCGGATCCCGTTGCTACGCAACGGGCTCTGACCCCAGATTCAATATTCAATTCGATATCTGACAGAAAAATCGTGTCGACCAAGGTCGATACCTACCAAGAGCAGTAGCAACAGCCGTTACCAACCGCCGCAGGAAATTGTCGGGGGTGGGGCGGTGTGGGCTTGCAGGACCGCAGGCGCCATGGGCCCGAGGCATGCCTCGGGCGGGTTGGGCAGGACGCCCAACCCCGGTCTTGTCGTGTGCGCAGGATTGCGCACACGAGCAAGGCGCCTACGAGCCCCCATGGAAGGGTTTCCGGCGTGTCCTGCAAGCCCACACCGCCCCGCCCAACCAGCAGAAAGCCAGCGCCGCTTCTGATCTGCTCTGGCTTGTAAAGCTTCTGCAGGTGCAGGGCGCAGCCCTGCAGAAAACACACATAAAAAAACAGCAGGCCGAGGCCTGCTGTTTCGGTGTAATGGTGCGCCCGGAGAGATTCGAACTCCCGACCGCCTGGTTCGTAGCCAGGTACTCTATCCAACTGAGCTACGGGCGCCAATTACATAAACTTGTTGTGTTGATCGTGTGTGGTGCGCCCGGAGAGATTCGAACTCCCGACCGCCTGGTTCGTAGCCAGGTACTCTATCCAACTGAGCTACGGGCGCGCGGTACACAATCAATTTGTTACATCATTTTACTGCATCTTCCAGCGGCGGATGCTGGAAGCCTGTCGAGTGGTGCGCCCGGAGAGATTCGAACTCCCGACCGCCTGGTTCGTAGCCAGGTACTCTATCCAACTGAGCTACGGGCGCCCTGCGACAGGAGCGGAATTATGCGGATGTCGGCGCCCGACGTCAACGCTTTTGTGAAAATTTTCATTCAACTGAATGAAAAAGCTTTCCGCCACAGCGTCCGGGGCCTTCATCCAGGCGAAGTGATCGGCACGCGTACCCAGTTCCTGCGCGGACAGCACGCGCGCGCGTGAGGCCACATTCGGCAGCTTGGCCAGCAGCGCCTGCATCGAACTGAGCGGGGCGAACCAGTCATCGGCCATCAGCACCGCCTGCGCGGTGCCGTGGATGCGCGCCAGCTGCGCCTCCAGATCTTCGGCCATGCCGACGGCGGCATAGCGGTTGTTCAGGCCCACCCGAGCCCAGTCGGCGATCAGCCCGCGTGCTTCGGTGCCGCCAAAGCCGAGGCGGCGGCCGTGCAGTACGCCCTGGCGGCGCGCGATCCAGGGCAGGAAACGGTAGAACAGCGGCAGCAGCCACCCGCGCGGGGCCGGGAAGGCGCGCCAGAACGGTGTGCCGCTGGCTGCCAGCCACAGGTGCTGGAAGCGATCCGGCACGCGGCCCGCATGCACGCAGGCCAGCTGCCCGCCCAGGCTGTGGCCGCCGATGATCCAGGGCACCAGCGTCGCTTCGTTGTCGTCGCGCTCCAGCACGGCCTGGCTGGCCGGCAGATCCTGTTCGAGAATCTCACGGTAGGCCCAGTCCACCTTCCTGGAGGGGCGCAGCGAGCTGCTGCCATTGCCACGCCACTCGTGCAGGTACACCGCAACGCCGCGTGCGGCCAGCGCCTGCGCCAGCGGCAGGTAATGGCGCGCGGCCACGCCCAGCGCCGGCAGCCACAGCAGGCGGGCCAGCGGCTGCGGCGGCACGCAGGCGATGATCTCGTACTGGTGGCCATCGCCGCTTTGTACGGCGAACGTGCGTGGGGTAGCGCTCATGCGTGCGGCGCCGCGCCGAAGTGGTCCAGTACCAGCACCTCACTGCGGCCAGGCGCATAGCCCTGCTGCAGCCCGCGCGCCACGTAGTCGATGCCCGCTTCGCAGGCGTTGCCCAGGCTCAGGCCGTTGCACAGCTGCGCGGCGATGGCCGAGGCCAGCGTACAGCCGGTGCCGTGTGCATCCAGCGGCAATCGCGCATGGATGAATTCTTCGCTGCTGACACCGTCGAAATAACGATCGACCACGCGGTTGCCTTCCTGCAGATGGCCGCCCTTGAGCAGTACCGCGCCGGCGCCCAGGTCCAGCAGTGCCGCCGCCGCCTGTTCTGCCTGCGCGGCATTGCCGATGCGGTGGCCGACCAGCAGTTCGGCTTCGGGGGTGTTCGGGGTGATCAGCGTGGCCAGCGGAATCAGGCGTTCGCGCAGTGCCTGCAGCGCGCTGTCTTCCAGCAGGCGCGCGCCGCTGGTGGCGACCATCACCGGGTCCAGCACCACATGGGCGGGGCGGCGCTGTTCAAGTACTTCGGCGACCGCGTTGATCACTTCGGCATTGGCCAGCATGCCGACTTTCACCGCGTGGATGTCGAAATCATCGAAGCAGGCGTCCAGCTGCGCGCGCAGGAAGTGGACCGGCGGAACATGCACTGCGGTCACCCCGCGGGTGTTCTGCGCGGTCAGTGCCGCGATCACCGACAGGCCGTGCACGCGGTGGGCGGCAAAGGCTTTCAGATCGGCCTGGATGCCGGCGCCGCCGCCGGAATCGGAGCCAGCGATGGTCAGGGCGGAAACGGGTGTAGAGGGGCTCATGGGCTGATTGTGCCGTAGAAGCGGGTTCTCCGCGGTTTGTCACATTCACGCGTAATGCATCCACGCATGGCGTGGATCTACTGGGGATCTGACCCCATCAATGCCGCCAGCGCGCCCATTGCTGGTACATCACGTAGACGATGCCGGTCAGGCCGGTCAGCAGCGCTGGGGCCAGCAACGCGTCGTACTGCCAGCGCATGAACAGCCAGGCGCCGATCACCCCGCCGGCCAGGAAGCCGCTGATGATCAGGCCGCTCAGGGTCAGCCGCCGCAGTTGCAGCGGCAGGCCGCGCAGCAGATGGCCCAGGCCGATGCCCAGGTCGGTGAACATGCCGCTCAGATGCGTGGTGCGCACCACCGCGCCACTGAAGGTGGTGGCCATGGCGTTCTGCAGGCCGCAGGCCATGGCCGCAGCCAGTGCGCCCCAGATCTGCTGCTGCTCAAACAGCGGAATGGCCGTCAGCAGCAACATGGATTCGATCGCCAGCGCCACGCCGTAGCGGCGGCCGAGCTGCAGGGTGCTGTCCTGGATAAGCAGGCCGCTGAGCATGGCGCCCAGCGAGAAGGCGATCAGCAGGCCCCATAGATGACCCACCGCACGCCAGTCGCCATGGGCCAGGGCCATGCCCAGCTGGCTGGTGCTGCCGGTCATGTGGCTGACCGCCTGGTGCTCGAAGCCCAGGAAGCCAACCACGTTGACCATGCCGGCCACGCACGAGAGCGCGACCGCGCCGATCCAGACCCAGGTGGGCAGGCGGATTCCCATCGGTGAGGCCCCTCAGGGTCAGTCGAAGCCGCCGTTGAACTGCAGGTCGCTGAAGGTGTTGCTGGCCGGGTCGAACACTGCACCCCAGAACTGGCGACCGCCATCGCACACGCGGATCGCTTCGCGGGCCGGATTCACGCTGCCATCGTCGGGCAGATGGAACGCGTTGATGTAGATCAGCCGCTGCCCCGCGCTTTCAATGCCCACGTACTGGCGGTCGAAGTCCAGTACGTGCGGCACCTGTGCTTCCAGCGAGGACAGCTTCGCTTCCAGCTGGTCCACCTGCTGCCGGCTGGGCGCCCAGTAACCCGTGACCCGACCGGCCTCGCGGCCGGGGCTGGTCCGCGAGCAGGTGTCCAGCACCTGCGCGGCGATGACCGGGCGGGTGACCACCCACGATTGGCCGGTGCGTTCGGCGGTGGGCACGCTGGCCGGCCCGCGCGTAGTGGTGCAGGCGCCGAGTGCGGTGGCGAGGGCGATCGCCACCGTAGGCAGCAACAGACGGGTGCAACGGTTCACAACACCTCCGAAGCGTAATCGGCCAGGCGCGAACGCTCGCCACGGCGCAGGGTGATGTGCGCGCTATGCGGCCAGTTCTTGAAGCGGTCCACCGCGTAGGTCAGGCCCGAGGTGGTCTCGGTCAGGTACGGGGTGTCGATCTGTTCGACGTTGCCCAGGCAGACGATCTTGGTGCCGGGGCCGGCGCGGGTGATCAGGGTCTTCATCTGCTTGGGGGTGAGGTTCTGCGCCTCGTCCAGGATCAGATAACGTGACAGGAAGGTGCGGCCGCGCATGAAGTTCATCGAGCGGATCTTGATGCGGCTGGCCAGCAGGTCGTTGGTGGCCTGGCGGCCCCAGGTGCCGCCTTCCTGGTTGTGCGTGAGCACTTCCAGGTTGTCGGTCAGCGCGCCCATCCACGGCGTCATCTTTTCTTCTTCGGTGCCGGGCAGGAAGCCGATGTCCTCGCCCACGCTCACCGTGGCGCGGGTCATGATGATTTCGCGGTAACGCTGCTGGTCCATGGTCTGGGCCAGGCCGGCGGCCAGCGCCAGCAGGGTCTTGCCGGTGCCGGCGGTGCCCAGCAGGGTGACGAAATCGATCTCCGGGTCCATCAGCGCGTTCAGTGCGAAATTCTGCTCGCGGTTGCGCGCGCTGATGCCCCACACGGCGTGGCTGCCGTGGCGGAAGTCATCGACCAGCGACAGCACCACCTTGCCATCGCCCACCACGCGACTGACGCGCAGTTCCACTTCGTCTTCGCCGGGCAGGTAGACGTACTGGTTCGGGTACCACTCCTCGCCATCCTGCGCCTGGATTTCGTAATGGGTGCGGCCCTTGTCGCTCCAGCTGCGCAGATCTTCGCCGTGGCGTTTCCAGAAGTCTTCGGGCAGCTCGGTGGCGCCGGTGTACAGCAGGCTGAAATCGTCCAGCGCGCGATCGTTCTCGTAGTCCTCGGACACGATGCCGGCGATGGCGGCCTTGATGCGCAGGTTGATGTCCTTGGAAACGAACACCACCGGCAGGTCCGGGGTCTCTTCCTTCAGCGCCAGGATCGCGCCGAGGATGGCGTTGTCCGGAATGACCTTGCCGAAGCTCTTGCCCGCGTCGAAATGGCTGGTCTGGAAGCGCAGCTTGCCGGCGCTCTGCTTGCCACGCAGCTGCAGCCCGTTCGGGCGCTGCAGCGGAATGCCGTCGGCCAGGTTGTCCAGGCCCGATTCCTGCACCAGCTCGTTGAGGAAGCGGCTTACCTGGCGCGCGTTGCGGCTCGCTTCAGAGGTGCCCTTCTTGCCGTTGTCCAGTTCCTCGATCACCTGCATGGGCAGGTAGACGTCGTGTTCCTCGAACTTGAACAGCGCGGTGGGATCGTGCATCAGCACGTTGGTATCCAGCACGTAGATGCGCTTGCCTCGGGTCATCGTCGTTTCCTGGTTACGGACAGGGAAAAACCACCACAGCCTGCAGGGCAGGGCGGTGGCGGACAGAGTGGGCGATGGGGCTCACTTGGTTTGGGCGGCCTTGAGTTCGGCGAGGACGGCATCGGCGTGGCCAGCAACCTTGACCTTGCGCCATGCCTGCACGATACGACTGTCGGGTGAAATCAGGAAGGTGCTGCGCTCGATGCCACGTACCTGCTTGCCGTACATGTTCTTCAGCTTGATCACGTCGAAGGCGCTGCACAGGGCTTCATCGCCATCGCTGACCAGCGGGAAGTTGAAACCCTGCCTGGCGCAGAAGTTGTCGTGCGACTTCACCGAATCGCGGGAGACGCCGAGCACCACCGCGCCGGCCTTCTTGAATTCGGGCAGCAGCGCGTTGAAGTCGATGCCTTCGGTGGTGCAGCCCGGGGTGCTGTCCTTGGGGTAGAAGTACAGCACCAGCCACTGGCCGGCATAGTCGCCGAGGGTGGCGTGGTGGCCGCCAGACAGGGCCAGCGGCAGGGAAAGGGTGGTGCTGTCCAGGGTATCGCCGTTGTTCATGAGGTCCTTCTGTCGAGCCTGGGTTGTTTCTACGACAATTGCATGAAACGCCACGCGCCCGTGAGAGGCGCGCGAAGAATCAGAATTTCATCGGGTCCATGATCGCGTCCAGGTTCAAGTGGTCGCAGAATTCAAGGAAGTCATCGCGCAGCGCGGCGATGTGCATGTTGGCCGGCACGCCGATGGTCACCTGCGCGCTGAACATTTCAGCGCCGGTCTGCATGGCGCGGTAGCGGGTGCTCTGCAGGTTCTCGATGGTGATGCCCTGGCGGTCGAAGAAATCGGCCAGCTGGAACAGGATGCCCGGCTTGTCGGCGGCGATCACTTCCACGATGTAGGGCAGCAGGTTGGACTGCGCCTGCTTGGCGGCGGTGCGGTACCAGACCAGCTTCAGGCCTTCCTCGCGCTCCAGCCGGGTCAGCATGGCTTCCAGCTTGGCCACCGAATCCCAGGAGCCGGTGGCCAGCGCGGTCACCGAGACATCGCGGCCAACGGTGGCCAGGCGGGCGTCGACCAGATTGCAGCCACTGTCGGCGATGCGGCGGGTGACAGACAGCAGGGGGGACTCCGGATGCGTCGTATAGGCGTTGATCAGGAGGTGGTTTTCGCTCGGCGCGGGGCGCGGGGTGGTGTCGGTCAAGGCGATTCCGGGTAATGCTTGGGGTGAGTCTGAATGCCCGCCGGGGGGCGGGAATCCACCGGTGTCCAGCATACTTGCCCGTGGTTTCGCGCCGCAAGTAACATTCAGGTCGCCCCCGCCCAGTAATGGCGGGCGTTTCCCTTCCCAGCCAAGAGCAGCACGTCCTTGTCCCTTTCCGGCCTCATCACCGCGCTGGCGACCCCGTTCCGGGCCGACGGCTCCCTCGATCCCGACGGTTGGCAGCGCCTGCTGCACCTGCAGCTGGAGGCGGGCGTCCAGGGCGTTGTCGTCGCTGGCTCCACCGGCGAAGCCGCCACCCTGTCCGATGCCGAGTACGACCAGCTGCTGGCCAGCGCGGTCGAGCGCATCGGTGGGCGCATTCCGGTCCTGGCCGGCACCGGCCTGTCCGGCACCGCCAAGACCATCGAACAGACCCGTCGCGCCGCTGCGCTGGGCGCCAGCCATGCGCTGGTGGTCACGCCGCCGTACGTGCGCCCGACCCAGGCCGGCCTGATCGCGCACTACCGTGCCGTGGCCGACCACGGTGGCCTGCCGGTGGTGCTGTACAACGTGCCCGGCCGTACCGGCTGCGACATGCTGCCGGAGACCGTGGCCGAACTGGCCCGCCATCCGAACATCGTCGGCATCAAGGAAGCGGTGGGCGACACCAGCCGGGTGCAGGCGCTGCTGGCGCTGTCGGCCCCGGATTTCGCCGTGCTGAGCGGCGATGACGGCACCGCTGCCCGCTCGATCCAGGCCGGCATGGATGGCCTGGTCTCGGTCGGCTCCAACGCGCTGCCGGGTGCCTACCGCCGCATGTGCGCGCTGGCTGCCGCCCACGACCATGAAGCGACCGAATCGTGGGATGGCCGCCTGCAGCCGTTCCACGATTTCTGTGGCGTCGAGCCCAACCCGATTCCGGTGAAGGCGCTGCTGCGCCGGATCGGCATCGGCCACGATCTGCGCCTGCCGCTGCTGCCGCTGTCGGCCGAGCACGCGCCGGCCGCCGACCATCTTGCCGGCGACATCGCCGCCCTTGAAGCTCTTTCCAGCCACTGACCTGTCGTCGTGGCCTGATCCAGGAGATCCACATGCGTCAATCCGTTTCCACTGCCCGCGTGCTGTCCTACGCCCTGCTTGCCGTCGCCGTTGCCGCCGGTACCACCGGTTGCTTCAAGCGCGGCGCCAAGGGCGACTACGCCCTGGCCCCTGAAATGCGTCCGCTGGAAGTGCCGCCGGACCTGAACCTGCCGGCCGGTGCGGGCAGCAACCAGATGCCGGCGCTTGGCGCACCCCCGCAGCAGGCCGCCCCGATGGCGCCGGCTGCACCGGCCGCCGCTGCGGCGCCGGCTGCCAACAACACCGGCTTCATCGTGCCGGGCAGCAAGGATGAGGCCTTCACCAAGGTCGGCACTGCGCTGGAAGGCCTGGAAGGCGTGACCATCGCAACCCGCGCGCAGCTGCTGGGCTCGTACGACGTGGCCTATGAAGGCAGCAACTTCCTGGTGCGCGTGGTGGCCGTCGATGCCGGCGCCTACATTTCGGCCGTCGACCCGCGCGGCCTGCCGGCCACCGCCGAAGCACCGGTGAAGCTGATCGCCGCACTGAAGGCCAAGCTGGCGCCGTAAGCGCCGGTACCCGCGCCGGGTAGCGCCGGGCCATGCCCGGCGCGCGCGCAGCGCGGATCAGGTTCCGCCGGGCATGGCCCGGCGTTACCAAGGAAAAAGGGCGCCGAGGGCGCCCTTTTTCCTTGCAACCGCTGGCGCCTCAGCGCTCCAGCAGCTTCAGCTTGTCCGGCTTGCCGTCCCAGTCGCCGGCGTCGGCGGGCGGGTCCTTGCGCACGGTCAGCACCGGCCACTCGCGCGCCAGTTCGGCATTCAGGCCCACGAACACTTCCTGGCCGGCGGGCACATCGTCTTCGGGGAAGATCGCGTTGACCGGGCACTCCGGCTCGCAGAGGGTGCAGTCGATGCACTCGTCCGGGTCGATCACCAGGAAGTTCGGGCCTTCGTGGAAACAATCCACGGGGCACACTTCCACGCAATCGGTGTGTTTGCACTTGATGCAGTTTTCGGTGACGACAAAGGGCATAAGGGGGGAGGCAGATCCGTCTTCAAGCGGACAATTCTAGAACAGGTTGACCGCGCGCGCTGCCGTTGCGCGCTTCGGCGCGCTGAAACGCATCAATTGCCCGCTTGCTGCCGGTTGTCATCTGGCGCCATCCCGGCCCGCTTTGCCGCAGTGCACATTGCCAAGCCGCTGACGGCCCCGGCAGACTCGATGTCCATCGGTGGACATCTGGCGGGTGGCAGTGCGGATCGCAGCGAAGGGCAGGGCATGAGCGTGTATCTGGGCATCGATGCCGGCACCCAGAGTGTGAAGGTACTGGCCTACGACGCGCAGGCACGGCAGGTGCTGGCGCAGCAGGCGCGGCCGTTGTCGCTGACCGCCACCGACGATGGCGGGCGCGAGCAGAACGCAGCCGATTGGGTGCAGGCGCTGGTGCAGGCCATCCAGGCCTTGCCGGGCAGCCTGCGCGCGCGGGTGCGCGGGCTTGCCGTTTCCGGCCAGCAGCATGGCTTCGTACCGCTGGGCGCGGACAACCGCGCGCTGGGGCCGGTGAAGTTGTGGTGCGACACCAGCAGCAGCGAGCAGTGCGCGCAGATCGTGTCGGCCATGGGCGGGGTTTCGGCCTGCATTGCCGAAACCGGCAACGACCTGCGCGTGGGCTACACCGCCTCCAAGCTGCGCTGGACCCGCCAGCACCGGCCGCAGGTCGATGCAGGACTGGACGGCATCGCGCTGCCCCATGATTACCTGAATCTGTGGCTGACCGGCCAGCGCTTCATGGAGGCCGGCGATGCCTCCGGTACCGGCTGGCTGGATGTGCGCCGGCGCACCTGGTCGGCACCGATGCTGGCCGCCACCGATGAGCGGCGCGATCTGGCCGGACTGCTGCCGCCGCTGGTCGCGCCGGACCAGGGGTTCACCCTGCTGCCCGCGGTGGCGGCGCTGCTGGGCCTGCCTGCGAACACCCGCGTGGCGGTCGGCGGTGGCGACAACATGATGGCGGCCATCGGCACCGGCGCGGTGCGCGAAGGGCGGCTTAGCATGAGCCTGGGCACGTCGGGCACGCTGTTTGGCTGGAGCGCCACGCCGCGCATCGATCCGCAGGGACGCTGGGCCGCGTTCTGCGCCTCCGACGGTGGCTGGCTGCCGTTGATCTGCACGATGAACTGCACCGTCGCTACCGGCCAGGTGGCCGCGCTGCTGGGGCAGTCGCCCGCGCAGTGCGAAGACCTGCTGGCGCAGAGCGCGCCCGGCGCCGAGGGGCTGGTGATGCTGCCGTTCTTCAATGGCGAACGCAGCCCGGACCTGCCGCTGGCGCGCGGCGCCCTGCATGGGCTGGACCTGCACAACCTGGGTCCGGCCAACCTGTATCGCGCCGCGATGGAAGGGGCCAGCTACAGCCTTCGCCTGGGCTACGACGCCCTGGTCGAGGGCGGGCTGCAGGGCCAGCGCTTGGTGCTGACCGGCGGCGGCGCCAACAGCCCCGGCTGGCGGCAGATGATCGCCGATCTGTTCCAGCTGCCCGTGGTCGTGCCCGTGCAGGCCGAAGGCGCCGCGTTCGGTGCTGCACTGCAGGCGCTGTGGCTGTGCGAGGGGCAGGGCGGGGCGCTGGCCGATCTGGTCGATGAGCATCTGCAGTTCGATGCCGCCCAGCCCGCGCAGCCCGATGCCGCGCGCGGCGCCCTGTACCAGGCCGGTTACCAGCGTTTCGTCCACCACCTGCAGGCACTGACGCCGTTGTTCCAGCAGCGCCTGCCCTGATCCCGAAGAAGGAAGCATCGTCCATGGCAACCCCGTTCCATGTTGGTCAGCGTGAGTACTTCCCCGGCATCGGTCGCATCCCCTTCGAGGGCCGCGACTCCGACAATCCCCTGGCCTTCAAGGTCTATGACGCGCAGCGGCAGATCGGCGGGCGCAGCATGGCCGAGCACCTGCGTTTCGCGGTGGCCTACTGGCACAGTTTCTGTGGCGCCGGGCAGGACCCGTTCGGGCCGGGCACCCGCGCCTACCCCTGGGACCAGGGCGATACGCCGCTGGCCCGTGCCGAAGCGCGCTGCGATGCCGCCTTCGAGTTCTTCACCAAGCTGGGCGTGCCGTACTGGTGCTTCCACGACGTGGACCTGGCGCCCGACGCCGATGACATCGGCGAGTACCGCGCCAACCTGGCGCACATGGTTGAACTGGCCGGCCAGCGCCAGCAGCAGACCGGCATGAAGCTGCTGTGGGGCACGGCCAACCTGTTCTCGCACCCGCGCTACATGAACGGTGCGGCGACCAACCCGGACTTTGCCGTGGTGGCGCGCGCCGCCGTGCAGGTCAAGGCCGCGCTGGAAGCCACCGTGGCCCTGGGCGGCAGCAACTACGTGTTCTGGGGCGGCCGCGAAGGCTATGCCTGCCTGCTGAACACCGACATGAGGCGTGAGCAGGCCCACTTGGCGCGGTTCCTGGCAGCGGCACGCGACCACGGCCGCAGCATCGGCTTCGAAGGCACGTTCCTGATCGAGCCCAAGCCGATGGAGCCGATGCACCACCAGTACGATTTCGACAGCGCCACCGTGGTCGGCTTCCTGCGCCAGCATGGCCTGGATGCGGACTTCAAACTGAACATCGAAGCCAACCACGCCACGCTGTCCGGCCACACGTTCGCCCATGACCTGCAGGTGGCGGCCGATGCCGGGCTGCTGGGCAGCATCGATGCGAATCGGGGCAATCCGCAGAATGGCTGGGATACCGACCAGTTCCCGACCGACCTGTACGACACCGTCGGGGCGATGCTGGTGGTGCTGCGGCAGGGCGGGCTGGGCCACGGCGGGCTGAACTTCGATGCCAAGGTGCGGCGCGAATCGACCGACCCGCAGGATCTGTTCCTGGCCCATATCGGCGGCATGGACGCCTTCGCCCGCGGGCTGGAAGTGGCCCATGCGCTGCTGCAGCAGTCGCCGCTGGAACAGTGGCGGCGCGAGCGCTACGCCAGCTTCGACCAGGGCCCGGGCCAGGCCTTCGCGACCGGCCAGCTGGGCCTGGATGCGCTGTGCGCGCTGGCCGAACAGACCGGCGAGCTGCGCCAGCGTAGCGGACGGCAGGAAGCCTATGAGAACCTGCTGAACCAGTACCTGCTGCGCTGAGCGGCAGGCCCTTTTCCTTCGCGGATGAACCCATGTCCACAGCGATTCCTGCAAGCGCCGGCAGCCGCGGCGAAAACACCGCTTTCATCGTCCTGATCAGCTGTGTGGCCACCCTCGGTGGCTTCCTGTTCGGCTTCGACAGCGGGGTGATCAACGGTACGGTCGATGGCCTGCGCCAGGCATTCAATTCCAGCGAGGCCGCGCTGGGCTTCGAGGTGGCCTCGATGCTGCTGGGCTGCGCCATCGGTGCCTTCGTGGCCGGGCGCCTGGGTGACCTGCTGGGCCGCCGCAGCGTGCTGATCATTTCGGCGGTGCTGTTCCTGCTGTCGGCGCTGGGCGCGGGCGCGGCGCATGCCTCGTGGCTGTTCGTGGCCGCACGCATGGTCGGTGGTTTCGCGGTGGGCGCGGCCAGCGTGATGTCGCCGGCCTACATTGCCGAAGTGGCCTCGGCACGCTATCGCGGCAAGCTGGCCACGGTGCAGCAGATGGCGATCATCAGCGGGTTGTTTGCCGCCTTCCTGAGCAACTACCTGCTGGCGCGTGCGGCCGGTGCGTCCACCGAGCCGCTGTGGCTGGGGCAGGAGGCCTGGCGTTGGATGTTCTGGATGCAGGCCATTCCCTCGCTGCTGTTCCTGGTGCTGCTGCTGACCATTCCCGAGAGCCCGCGCTTCCTGGTGGCCAAGGGCCGGCACGCGCAGGCCGAAGCGGTGCTGGCCCGCCTGTACGGGCCGGCCGAGGCACGGGTGAAGCGCGGCGAGATCGAGGGCAGCCTGGCCCAGGACCAGCACCGGCCGACGTTTGCCGACCTGAAGGACAAGGCCACCGGCAAGCTGCGTGGCATCGTCTGGGTGGGTATCGGCCTGGCGGTGCTGCAGCAGCTGGTGGGCATCAACGTGGTGTTCTACTACGGGGCCGTGCTGTGGCAGGCGGTGGGCTTCTCGGAAAACGACGCGCTGCTGATCAACGTGCTGTCCGGCGCGCTCAGCATCGGCGCCTGCCTGGTGACGGTGCTGCTGATCGACCGGATCGGCCGCAAGCCGCTGCTGTGGATCGGCTCGGTGGGCATGGCGGTGTCGCTGGCGCTGATGGTGGTGGCCTTCGCCAGTGGCAGCCTGGTGGACGGGCGCCTGCAGTTGTCCGACGGCATGGGCCGGCTGGCGCTGGTGGCGGCCAACGTCTACGTGGTGTTCTTCAACATGTCCTGGGGCCCGGTGATGTGGGTGATGCTGGGCGAAATGTTCCCGAACCAGATCCGCGGCTCGGCGCTGGCCGTGGCTGGTGCGGCGCAGTGGACATCGAACTTCGCCATCACCGTCACCTTCCCGATGCTGCTGGCCGGTATCGGCCTGGCTGGCGCATACGGCATCTACACCGTGGCCGCCTTCCTCTCCATCTTCTTCGTGGTCCGCTACGTCCGCGAAACCAAGGGCAAGGAACTGGAGCAGATGGAAGGCTGACGGCCGACCTGCGCTCCAGCGCCTTCCTTTTCAGTGGGGAGGCGGCAGGCCAGCCGCTCCAGGACACGCCGTTAACCCATCCATGGGGGCTCGTTGGCGCCATCCATGGCGCCAACGGTCCTGGATCGGCTGGCCTGCCGCCTCTCGACACATTGCGGGTGGCGGACGCAGGTCTGCGCGTCGGGGTCGAATTGGCGGCGGAGGAGCGAGGCTGTTCCCGCCCCCCTCGAACGCAGGAGCAGGCAGGCGCTACAGCGACCAAGCCCCCGGAGCAGTGAACCCCGGAAAACAGAAAAGCCCGCACATTGGCGGGCTTTTTCGGTTCCTGCTGCGGCGACTGGTGCTCCCTAGGGGACTCGAACCCCTGTTTTAGCCTTGAGAGGGCCACGTCCTAACCACTAGACGAAGGGAGCATGTATGTCGCTGCCGAGGCAGGAGCGGTAGTATAGGTACCTCGATGCCAATGGGCAATCCCGAAACTTCAACCGGAAGCGCCAACATCATTTCCCCTGCTCCATCTCCGTTCAGCCTGCGCGTCATTCCGCGCGACCAGCACACGATCTCCCGCAAGGAGATCAGCCCGAACGCCCTGCGCGTGCTCTACCGCCTGCGCGATGCCGGTTTCGGCGCCTACCTTGTGGGCGGCGCAGTGCGCGACCTGCTGGTCAATGGCCAACCCAAGGATTTCGACGTGGCCACCGACGCCACGCCCGAACAGGTCAAGCAGTTGTTCCGCAACTGCCGCCTGATCGGCCGCCGTTTCCGCCTTGCCCACGTGGTCTTCGGCCGCGAGATCATCGAAGTGGCCACCTTCCGTGCCAACAGCGATGACGGCAGCGGCGACCGCGAAATGGAAAACGGCATGCTGGTGCGCGACAACGTCTACGGCACCATCGAAGACGACGCCGTGCGCCGCGACTTCACCTGCAACGCCCTGTACTACGCCATCGAGGATTTCTCGGTGCGCGACTACGTCGGCGGCTTCGAGGACGTGCAGGCACGTCTGATGAAGCTGATCGGCGATCCCGAACAGCGTTACCGCGAAGACCCCGTGCGCATGCTGCGCGCGGTGCGCCTGGCCGCCAAGCTCGGGTTCCAGATCGAACAGGGCACCGCCGCGCCCATCCCGCAGCTGGCCGGCCTGCTCAACGAAGCAGCCCCGGCACGCCTGTTCGAAGAGGTGCTGAAGCTGTTCCTGTCCGGGCACGGCGTGGCCAGTTTCGAAGGCCTGGAGCGCTACGGCCTGCTGGACGTGCTGTTCCCGGAAAGCGCCAAGGCGCTGAAGTCGAACCGCACCGGTGCGTTGCGCCGCATGCTGGTGGAAGGCCTGGCCAACACCGATGCGCGCGTGGCCAACGACGAACCGGTCTCGCCGGCGTTCCTGTTCGCGCTGCTGCTGTGGCCGGCCTACTGCCGTGCCCAGGCCACCCTGCTCAAGCAGGGCGTGGCCCCGGAAGAAGCGCAGCGGCGCGCCGCCGACCGGGTCACGGTGCAGCAGCTGAGCACCATCGCCCTGCCGCGCCGGTTCTCGCTGCCGATGCAGGAAATCTGGCTGCTGCAGTCGCGCTTCAGTTCGCGCCAGCGCAAGCGCGTGTTCCGCACGCTGACCCATCCGCGCTTCCGTGCGGCCTTCGATTTCCTGTCGCTGCGCCAGGTGGCCTCGGCCGAGCACGAAGCCGACGTGCTGTTCTGGCGCGAGGCGCAGGCGCAGTCGGGCAACGAGCTGGAACACTCGCTCGAAGCCATGCACGCCGAGGGCGGCGACGAAGAGGGCGGGGCGCCGCGCAAGCGTCGCCGTCGCCGCCGTCGCAGCGGTGGCCCGGGCGGCGCCGCCGAGTAAGTCATGACCGTTGCATGGATAGGCCTGGGTGCCAACCTGGGCGATGCGGCGGGCACGGTCCGCGCGGCGATTGCCGCGCTGGACACACTGGCCGGCACCCGCCTGCAGCGGGCGTCGCGGCTGTACGCCACCCCGGCCTGGGGCAACGAAGACCAGCCGCCGTTCGTCAATGCGGTGGCAGCCGTGGAAACCGCACTGGCGCCGCTGGACCTGCTGCAGGCCCTGTTGGCGCTGGAGCAGCGTTTCGGCCGGGTGCGCGACCCGGCCGTGCACTGGGGCCCGCGCGCGCTGGATCTGGATCTGCTCCTTTACGGTCAGCAGACCCTGGACGCGCCTGCGTTGCAGGTGCCGCATCCGTACCTGCACCAGCGCGCCTTCGTGTTGGTGCCACTGGCTGAAATCGCGCCGGAACTGACCATTCCCGGCCATGGCAGCGTGCAGGACGCAGTGATGCGGGTCGATGCCTGCGGGATCGCGCCGATAGGGTGATAATGCCCGGGTTATCTCCCCCGGTTATCAGCACATGAGCACCCACGCAGACAGCAAGCCCTGGACCGTACCCGCGCTGGCCGAAGCCAAGCGCAATGGCCAGAAGCTGGTCATGTTGACCGCCTACGACGCAGGCTTTGCCCGCACTTTCGACGCCAATGGCGTGGACCTGATCCTGATCGGCGATTCGCTGGGCATGGTCGTGCAGGGCCACGATTCCACCCTGCCGGTGACCGTGGCGGACATGGTCTACCACACCCGTGCCGTGTCGCGCGTACTGCAGCGGGCGCTGCTGGTGGCTGACCTGCCGTTCGGCGCCGATGCCACCCCGGAACGTGCGCTGGACGCCTCGCTGCAGCTGCTGCAGGCCGGTGCCGAGATGGTCAAGATCGAAGGTGCTGGCTTCAAGGTCGACATCGTGCGCTACCTGGTGGAGCGCGAGATTCCGGTGTGTTCGCACCTGGGCCTGACCCCGCAGTCGGTGCTGCGCCTGGGCGGCTTCAAGATCCAGGGCCGTGGCGATGCCGCGCGCCAGCTGGTGGAGGACGCCAAGGCCGTGGCCGCCGCCGGTGCCACCCTGATCGTGCTCGAATGCATGCCGACCCCGGTGGCGGCTGAAGTGACCGCCGCAGTGGACGTACCGACCATCGGCATTGGTGCCGGCCCGCATTGCGATGGCCAAGTGCTGGTGCTGCACGATTTCATCGGCCTGGACAGCGGCCACCGCCGTCCGAAGTTCGTCAAGGACTTCCTGGCCGAAGGCGGTTCGGTGGCCGGTGCCACGCGCGCCTACGCCGACGCCGTGCGCGACGGCAGCTTCCCCGACGAACAGCACGCCTACGCCCAATGATCCAGACCTTCAACGAACTTGGCGCACTGCGCGAACAGATCGCCCAGTGGAAGCAGCAGGGCCTGCGCGTGGCGCTGGTGCCGACCATGGGCAACCTGCACGGGGGGCACCATTCGCTGGTGGCGCTGGCCCGGCAGTACGCCGACAAAGTGGTGGCCAGCATCTTCGTCAACCCGACCCAGTTCGGGCCGAACGAAGATTTCAGCCGCTACCCGCGCACGCCCGAGGCCGACGTGGCCGGGCTGGAGCAGGTCGGTTGCGATGCGGTGTGGCTGCCCAGCGTCGAGGCGATGTACCCGCTGGGCGTGGACAAGACCACGCAGATGCACGCCCCCGGCGTGAGTGAAGTGCTGGAGGGCGCCAGCCGCCCGGGCCACTTCGACGGCGTCTGCACGGTGGTGGCGCGCCTGTTCCTGCAGGTACAGCCGGACGTGGCCGTGTTCGGCCGCAAGGACTACCAGCAGCTGGCGGTGATCAAGCAGATGGTGGCCGAGCTGTCCTTCCCGATCCAGATCGTCGGTGCCGAGATCGTGCGTGACGACGATGGCCTGGCCAAGAGCTCGCGCAACCAGTACCTGGATGCGCAGCAGCGACCGCTGGCCACCACGATCCACCGCACCCTGCTGGGCATGCGCGAAGGCTACGTGGCCGGGCACACGCGGGCGCAGATCGAAGCCGATGCCACCGCCGCACTGCAGGCTGCCGGCTTCCAGGTCGACTACGCGGTGCTGCGCACCCCGGAGCTGGCCGAACCGACCTTCGACGGCGGCGGCCGGGTGGCGCTGATTGCCGCCCGCCTGGGCAGCACCCGGTTGATCGACAACCTGGAATTCTGATGTCTGCGGGGTCGGATCCCTTTCCCGGTGGGAAAGGGCTCTGACCCCACTTCCAGCCTGCTACCTGAACAAGTTGCCGGCCCTGATGCCCCGCGCCACGCGGGTGCTAGAATCCGCACTTTCCTTTGCGTTGTGCCGTGCCATGCACCTGTCCCTGCTGAAGACCAAGATCCACCGCGCCACCGTCACCCATTCCGAGCTGAACTACGAAGGTTCCATCGCCATCGATGACAACCTGCTGGCTGCCACCGGCATCCGCGAGTTCGAGCAGGTGCACATCTGGGACGTGACCAACGGTGCGCGCTTCTCGACCTATGCCATCCGTGCCGAAGCCGGCAGCGGCGTGGTCTCGCTCAATGGCGGCGCCGCGCGCCACGTGCAGGTCGGTGACATCATCATCATCGCTGCCTTCGCCAGCATGACCGAGCAGGAAGCGGACAGCTTCAAGCCGAAGCTGGTGTACGTGGACGGCAACAACCAGATCTCCCACACCAACGACACGATCCCGACCCAGGCCGCATGACAACGAACAACGGATTCGACTCGCTGCATTCCCACGCCCAGCGCCTGAAGGGCGCAAGCATTCCCAGCCTGCTGGCCGCCGAACCGGGCCGCGTGCAGGACCTGGCGCTGCGGGTCGGTCCGTTGTATGTCAACTTCGCGCGGCAGAAGTACGATGCCGCTGCGTTGCAGGCGCTGCTGGCGCTGGCCGCTGAGCGCGATGTCGGCGCGGCCATCGCCCGCCTGTTCCGCGGCGAACAGGTGAACCTGACCGAAGGCCGCGCGGCGCTGCATACCGCGCTGCGCGGTGACGGCGTGGATGCGCCGGTGGCGGCCGAGGCCTATGCCACCGCGCGCGGCATCCGCCAGCGCATGGGCGTACTGGTGCGCGCGCTGGAAGACAGCGGCGTGACCGATGTGGTCAGTGTTGGCATCGGCGGTTCCGATCTGGGCCCGCGCCTGATGGCCGACGCGCTGCGTCCGGTCAGCGGCGCGCGCCTGCGCGTGCATTTCGTGTCGAACGTGGACGGCGCCGCCATGCAGCGCACGCTGGCCACGCTGGATCCGGCGAAGACCGCTGGCATCCTCATCTCCAAGACCTTCGGTACCCAGGAAACGCTGCTCAACGGGCAGATCCTGCACGACTGGCTGGGCGGCAGCGATCGCCTGTACGCGGTCAGCGCCAACCCCGAGCGTGCCGCCAAGGCCTTCGCCATCGCCGCCGAGCGCGTGCTGCCGATGTGGGACTGGGTGGGCGGGCGTTACTCGCTGTGGTCGGCGGTCGGCTTCCCGATTGCGCTGGCCATTGGTTTCGAGCGTTTCGAGCAGCTGCTGGACGGTGCCGCGCAGATGGATGCGCATGCGCTGGACGCGCCGCTGGAGCGCAACCTGCCGGTGCTGCATGCGCTGACCGATATCTGGAACCGCAACCTGCTGGGGTGTGCCACCCACGCGGTGATGACCTACGACCAGCGCCTGGCGCTGCTGCCGGCCTACCTGCAGCAGCTGGTGATGGAAAGCCTGGGCAAGCGCGTGCAGCGCGACGGCCAGCCGGTCACCACCGACACCGTGCCGGTGTGGTGGGGCGGGGCAGGCACCGATGTGCAGCACAGCTTCTTCCAGGCGCTGCACCAGGGCACCAGCATCATTCCGGCCGATTTCATCGGCTGCGTGCGCAACGACGATCCCTACACGGTGAACCACCAGGCGTTGCTGGCCAACCTGCTGGCGCAGACCGAAGCGCTGGCCAACGGCCAGGCCAGCGACGATCCGCACCGCGACTATCCCGGTGGCCGCCCCAGCACCCTGATCCTGCTCGATGCACTGACCCCGCAGGCGCTGGGTGCGCTGATCGCCATGTACGAGCACGCGGTGTACGTACAGTCGGTGGTCTGGAACATCAACGCCTTCGACCAGTTCGGTGTCGAGCTGGGCAAGCAGCTGGCCAATGGCCTGTTGCCGGCGCTGCAGGGCGAGAATGTGGCGATTGCCGATCCGATGACCCGCGAGATTCTGGCGCAGATCCGGTAGCGCCGGGCCATGCCCGGCGGACGCGACCCCGCATCAACGGCTCGGGTCGCGCTCCGGGCTTGGCCGCTTGGCCAGCTTGCGCTGCAGCGAACGCCGGTGCATGCCCAGCAGCCGCGCCGCGGCCGACACATTGCCGCCGGTCTCGTGCATGGCCTGCTGGATGTGTTCCCACTGCAGGCGGCTGATCGGCGTCATCGCATCGGGCACTTCCATTTCGCCGTCATCGGCCGGGCCGTCGTCCTCTTCGCCAAGGGCGCGCAGGATCATCGGCACCGTGGCCGGCTTGGGCAGGTAATCGTCGGCGCCCAGCTTGATCGCTTCCACCGCCGTGGCGATGCTGGCGTAACCGGTCACCAGCAGGATGCGCATGTCTGCACGCAGCGCGCGCAGCGGCTGGATCAGGGCCAGGCCCGAATCGTTGCCCAGCTTCAGGTCGATCAGGGCGAATGCAGGCGGGTGCTGGCGTGCCAGCATCAGCGCGCTGGCCGCGTCCTGTGCGGTCTGCGTTTCCAGGCCCTTGCGGGCCAGGCTGCGCTGCAGGGTGCGCAGGTACAGTTCGTCGTCGTCGACCAGGAGGCCAAGGGTTGAGGCGTTCATGGGGTGTCCTCGCGTGGGGCCAGCGGCAGGCGGAAGCCGACGCGGCTGCCGGCCCCCTGGGCCGGGCGCATCCACATCTCGCCCTGCAGGCGTTCGATGGTGGCATGGGACAGGGCCAGACCCACGCCCATGCCTTCACTCTTGCTGCTGCCGAACAATCGGCCCGGCAGCACGGCGGCACGGGCGTTGAAGCCGTGCCCGTAATCGCGCACTTCACCGATCAGGTCGTCGCCTTCGATGCGCAGGTCCAGGTCCACGCGCGGGCGCCCGGCCTGTTCGCCCGCATCGGCGGCGTTGTTCAGCAGCACCATCAGCAGGTGGCCCACGCCGGGATCGAGCGGCAGCCTCAGTGGCGCGTCGTCGTTGCGGTGCAGGTCGATGGTCGGCCGCACCAGCCGCCACTGTTCCAGCACCTGCTGCGCGCTGGAATGGCCGCGGCCGGGGCCATCGGTGGATGCCGGCGCGGCCAGCGCCAGCACGCGCTCACGGCACTGCACCAGCAGTTCGCGCAGGGTTTCCATGTCCTCGCGCACTTCCGGCTCTTCGCTGCGCTCGGCCACGTCATCGGCCAGCAGGGTCATGGTCGCCAGCGGGGTGTTCAGTTCGTGCGCCACCGAGGCGGCATGGGTGGCCAGGGCGACGATGCCTTCGTTGCGGGCGAAGCGTTCGCGCAGCGCCGACAGTTCCAGTTCGCGCTGGCGCAGGGCCGTCGCCAGGCGGGTGGAAAAGGTCAGCACGACCGCCGCAGACAGCAGGAAGTTGGCCACCACGCCCCAGCGGTTCAGGTCCAGCGCGCGGAAGTAGCCGGCGGGCAGGGGTTGGCCGAACACGCCGCTGGCGGCGTAGCCCAGCAGGCAGGCGCCGGCCACCGCCAGCGCCCAGCGCCGGGGCAGGGCGAAGGCGGCCAGCGCGATCAGGATCAGGAACAGCGAGCCGAAGGGGTTGGCGATGCCGCCGCTCCAGCCGACCATCCAGGTCAGGATGATCACGTCCACCAGGATGTGCCCGAAGGCGGTCAGTGGGGCGGTATCGCCCGCTTCCGGGCGCAGCTGGGTATACAGGTTGAATACGGCCAGCACGGCTACGCCAGCCCACAGGGGCTGCTGCGGCAACGGCAGGCCCAGCACCCAGGTGGCGACCAGGATGGTGGCCGCCTGGCCGGCCACGGCCAGCCAGCGCAGGCTGCACAGGGTACGAAGGAACGGGGCGTCGGGTCCGGTCATGCCTGCCCATCGTATGCGTTCATCGCACGGGCTGCCTGCGACAATCGGCCGCAGACGCGCTGGCCGCTGAATGCGACCCACCCCGAATGCAGGGGCGGGCGGTAGAATGGCCGCATGCACGACGCCGTCACCCGCCCTACGCCCCCCTCTGATGCCACCGCCTGGCCGCGCCGCCAGACCCATGCCGTCCAGATCGGCGGGGTCACTGTAGGCGGCGGCAAGCCGGTGGTGGTGCAGTCGATGACCAACACCGACACCTCCGACGTGGCGTCCACCGCCAAGCAGGTGGCCGAGCTGTGGCGTGCCGGGTCGGAAATGGTGCGCCTGACCGTCAACACGGTTGAAGCGGCCGCGGCCATTCCGCGCATCGTCGACAAGCTGGCGATGATGGGCATCGACGTGCCGCTGATCGGCGATTTCCACTACAACGGCCACCAGCTGTTGACCGCCGAGCCGGCCTGCGCCGAAGCGCTGGCCAAATACCGTATCAACCCGGGCAATGTCGGCTTCGGCAAGAAGAAAGACCTGCAGTTCGCGCAGTTGATCGAATTCGCCGTGCGCTACAACAAGCCGGTGCGCATCGGTGCCAACTGGGGTTCGCTGGACCAGGCGCTGGCGGCGAAGCTGATGGACGAGAACAACCATCGCGAACAGCCCTGGGACGCCGGCCGCGTGCTGCGCGAAGCGTTGATCCGCTCGGCGCTGGATTCGGCCGAACAGGCGGTGGAACTGGGCCTGCCGCGCGATCGCATCGTGCTGTCGGCCAAGGTGAGCGGCGTGCAGGAACTGATCGCGGTGTACCGCGACCTGGCCCAGCGCTCGGATTTCGCCCTTCACCTGGGCCTGACCGAAGCCGGCATCGGCAGCAAGGGCATCGTGGCCTCGGCCGCGGCGCTGAGCGTGCTGCTGCAGGAAGGTATCGGTGACACCATCCGCATTTCGCTGACCCCCGAACCGGGGCAGTCGCGTACGCAGGAAGTGATCGTCGCCCAGGAACTGCTGCAGACCACCGGCCAGCGTGCCTTCACCCCGCTGGTGACCGCGTGCCCAGGCTGTGGCCGTACCACCTCCGAATTCTTCCAGGAACTGGCCAAGGTGGTGCAGAACCACGTGCGCGAGAAGATGCCGCTGTGGAAGATCCACCACCCGGGTGCGGAGAACATGACCCTGGCGGTGATGGGCTGCATCGTGAACGGCCCGGGCGAGTCGCGCCACGCCAACATCGGCATTTCCCTGCCGGGTACCGGTGAGACGCCGGCCGCGCCGGTGTTCGTCGATGGCGAGAAGAAGGTGACCCTGCGCGGCGACAACATCGCCCAGGAGTTCGTTGCCCTGATCGACGAGTACGTCGAACGTACCTATGTCCGAAGCGCAGGATAAGCCCGTCATCCTGGCCGCGCCGGAGCCGGCGTCCGGTTTCCGCCACTGGATGGCGCGCAATGCCTGGCGCCTGCTGCTGCTGTTTGCCGGCGTCCTGCTGCCGCTGGCCGGCTTCGTAGCGCTGGCCGACGAGGTGCACGAGTTCGAATCGTTCCATTTCGATGCGCCATTGCTGTGGCAGATGCACGGCCTGCATTCGCCGGCGCTGGACACGTTCTTCGTGCTGCTGTCGCGGCTGGGCTACGAATGGTTCCTGATTCCCGCCGACGTGCTGATCGTGGGCGCACTGGCCTGGCGGCGGCGCTGGCGCGAAGCGACCTTCGTGGCGGTGAGCTTCGTCGGTTCGGCGCTGCTGAACATGGGCAGCAAGCAGTTCTTCCAGCGTGACCGCCCCAGCCTGTGGGAATCGATCGCGCCGGAATCGACATTCAGCTTCCCCAGCGGCCACGCCATGGGCTCGATGACCCTGGCGATGACCTTGGTGCTGCTGGCCTGGAACACCCGCTGGCGTTGGCCGGTACTGGTGCTGGCCCCCGCGTTCAGCCTGCTGGTGAGCGTGTCCCGGGTCTATCTGGGCGTGCACTATCCCTCGGACATCCTGGCCGGATGGTGTGCCGCGCTCGTTTGGGTGGTAGGGTGCTATCTGGTCATGTTCCGTCGCCGGCATCCTTGGCGGCGTCACGGTTCGCCGCCAGCGAGGGCCAGCGAAGCGATCGCAACAGGGGATTGACGCGGTTGTCCCGTTTGGGATGCCGCGCAATGGATGTGTAGTTTCGATGTCGGGGGTTTTACGGGGCCAGGGACGGAATCGGCGCGTGAAGAATGTGATGCGCAAGGCAGAACGCCGTTTTTGCGCAGTTTCCGCGCTTGCGATGTGCCATGGCGCACGCCTAGCTTGGCCCCCGATGGCCGCATTCGAAGAGGGACGTGGATGACGATTCGAGTCTACCTGGTGGATGACCACGCGCTGGTCCGCACCGGGATGAAAATGATCCTGTCGGGGGAACCCGACATCGAGGTCGTGGGCGAAGCCGAGACCGGAGAGGACGCCCTGCGTGAGGTCCGCCAGCTGCTGCCGGACGTGGTGCTGTGCGATCTGCACCTGCCCGGTGTCAGTGGCATGGAGGTGACCGAGCGCATCGTGCGCAGCCACCGCGCCACGCGCGTGGTGATCGTATCGGTGCTGGAAGATGGGCCGCTGCCCAAGCGCCTGCTTGAGGCCGGTGCGGCCGGTTACATCGGCAAGGGCTGCGATGCGCAGGAACTGCTGCGCGCGGTGCGCGACGTGGCCGGCGGTCGCCGCTACCTGGGCACCAGCATCGCGCAGAATCTGGCGCTGTCCACGGTGGAAGGCAACGCCTCGCCGTTCGATATGCTGTCGCCGCGCGAACTGGAAGTGGCCCTGCTGCTGACCCAGGGTCTGCGCCAGGAAGACATCGCGCGGCGCCTGAGCCTGAGCGCGAAGACTGTGAACACACACAAGGCGCGCCTGTTCGAGAAGATGGGTATCCACGACAACATCGCGCTGGCGCGCATGGCCAGCCAGTACGGGCTGGTGGATCCGGCACGGCCGCTGTAGGTCGGTCGCGCTTGAAAGCTGGGGTCAGAGCCCGTTCCGATGGAACGGGATCCGACCCCGGGGTCGGATCCCTTTCCCGGCGGGAAAGGGCTCTGACCCCGTAGTTCTTCAGTGGCCGCGGACGCGCTTGACGATCTTCGCGGCCTGGGCGGCGCTTTCGCGCACCTTGTCCCACTGGCCGTCGGCGATCCAGTTGCCCGGCACCATCCACGAACCACCGATGCAGACCACGTTCTTCTGCTCCAGGTATTCGGCGGCGGTGTTTTCGGTGATGCCACCGGTGGGGCACAGCTTCAGGTCAGCCACCGGCCCAGCCAGGCCCTTGATCATCGCCAGGCCACCCACGGCCGTGGCCGGGAACAGCTTGCAGACGCGGAAGCCGCGCGCGTAGAGCGACAGCAGCTCGGTGGGCGTGGCCGCACCCGGCACCACCGGCAGCGGCGCCGCCGCCAGCGCATCGGCCAGCACCGGCGGCGTACCCGGAGTGACCAGGAAATCAGCCCCGGCATCGATGGCCTGCTGCATCTGCTCCACGGTCAGCACCGTACCGGCACCGACCACCACATCGGGCAGTTCGCGCTTGAGCATGGCCAGCGCTTCCATCGCCACCGGCGTACGCAGGGTCAACTCGATGGCCGGCAGCCCGCCCTCCAGCAGCGCCGCACTGACCGCCCGCGCCTGCTCCAGCGTATGAATCGTCACCACCGGCAGAATACCCGCCGCCCGCAGCATCTCCGCCGCCTTAACCTGATGTTGCTCGATACCCATAGCTCTGCTTCTGCCTTTGCTTTCGCTCTTGTTGTGCTTTCAATGATCACTTCGCGGCGCGAGGGCGCCAGCAAACTGTCCAGAGGCGGTGGGTAGCCCCCACCAGGACCGCAGGCGCCATGGGCCCGAGGCATGCCTCGGGCGGGTTGGGCAGGACGCCCGACCCCGGTCTTGCCGTGTGCGCAGGATTGCGCACACGAGCAAGGCGCCTACGAGCCCCCATGGATGGGTTCACGGCGTGTCCTGATGGGGGCTACCCGCCGCCTCAACCAGGACACTGACCGCCAACGCGAACCCGCAACGCTCTTCAAACCCTCAGGCGTCCTTCGCCTCATGCGGTGCCGCCGCGGCCGCAGCATCGTGCCCCAGCTCGTACTCCGCGTCGTAATCCCACGGCCCACCATCAGCCGCCGCCGGCCCGCACGAAATCGAAATCGCGCCCTGGTCCGCAGGCCCGACCACCCGACGATTGATCGCAAACAGATTGCGGCCCATGTCGTTGGCCGCCGGCGCCGTATTGGGCGCCAGCGTACGCGCCGCCCATTCGGCCGCATCCACCAGCACTTCCAGCGTGCCGGCCTCACCGTCCAGACGGATCATATCGCCCTCGCGTACCTTGCCCAGCGGACCCCCGCGCGCCGCTTCCGGCGTCACGTGGATGGCCGCCGGAATCTTGCCCGACGCACCCGACAGACGGCCGTCGGTAACCAGCGCCACGCGCCGGCCCTGGTTCTGCAACAGGCCCAGCAACGGCGCCAGCGAATGCAGTTCCGGCATGCCGTTCGCACGCGGGCCCTGGTAACGCACCACCGCCACGAAATCCTGCGGCAGCATGCCTGCGGCGTGCAGCTTGTTCAGCACCTGCGGCGCATCGACCACCACGGCCGGGGCCTCGATGGTGCGGTACTGCGGCTTCACCGCCGACAGTTTGATCAGCGACTTGCCCAGGTTGCCGCGCAGCAGGCGCAGGCCGCCCTGACTCTCGAACGGGTTGTCCACGCCGCGCACCACCTCGTCATCGGCGCTGCGTTCCAGCCCCGGCAGGTAGACCAGTTGGCCATCGCGCAGCTGCGGCTCGCGCGCGTAGTCGGCCATGCCGCCGCGCGCCACACTGACCAGATCGCCGTGCATCAGCCCGGCCTTGATCAGTTCACCGAACACGAAGGCCGGGCCACCGGCCGCGGCGAAGCGGTTCACGTCGGCTTCGCCGTTCGGATAGACGCGTGCCAGCAGCGGAATCAGCTGCGACAGCTCGTCGAAATCGTCCCAGGTCAGCACGATGCCGGCTGCGCGGGCCACGGCGATCCAGTGGATGGTGTGGTTGGTCGAACCGCCGGTGGCCATCAGTGCGATGACCGCATTGATGATGGCGCGCTCGTCGATGATGCGGCCCAGCGGACGGAAATCGTCGCCCAGCGCGGTGATGTCCAGCGCGCGCTCGGTGGCTTCGCGGGTCAGCGCATCGCGCAGCGGCGTGCCGGGGTTCACGAACGACGCGCCGGGCAGCTGCACGCCCATCGCTTCCAGCAGCACCTGGTTGGAATTGGCGGTGCCGTAGAACGTGCAGGTGCCGGCGCCGTGGTACGACGCCGATTCGGCTTCCAGCAGCTCCTCGCGGGTGGCTTCGCCGGCGGCGTAGCGCTCGCGCACTTCGGCCTTCTGCTTGTTCGGAATGCCCGGGGTCATCGGGCCGGCCGGCACGAACACCGCCGGCAGGTGGCCGAAGGCCAGCGCGCCGATCAGCAGGCCCGGCACGATCTTGTCGCACACACCAAGGTAGACGGTGGTATCGAACATGTCGTGGCTCAGGCCGATCGCGGTCGCCTGGGCGATCACATCGCGCGAGAACAGCGACAGTTCCATGCCGCCGCGGCCCTGGGTGACGCCGTCACACATGGCCGGCACGGCACCGGCCACCTGCGCGGTCGCGCCCAGTTCGCGGGCGATCTGGCGGATCTGCTCGGGGTAGGTCTCGAACGGCTGGTGCGCCGACAACATGTCGTTGTACGCGGTGATGATGCCCAGGTTGGCGGTGACGCCGCCGCGCAGGCGACTCTTGTCCGTGCCGCCACAGGCGGCGAAGCCGTGGGCAAGGTTGCCGCAGCTAAGGCGGCTGCGGAACGGGCCGTCACGCAGCGAGGCGTCGATCGCGGCCAGGTAGGCGGCGCGGGACGCGGCGCTGCGGCGGATGACACGCTCGGTGATGGCTTGCAGTTGCGGATGGAGGCTCATTGGCTACCGGCATTCAAGGTGGCGAGTGACAGGCGGCACCGCGGTGCCGCCGCCGACATCAATCAGCCCAGTGGACGCGCAGGCGCGCGCCGTCCAGGTTGATCGCAGAAAGGATCGGGTACAGCTGCGGGTCGTTGCTGTCCAAAGCCTGGCGCAGCACCTGCAGCTTCTGCTTGCCGCGCAGCAGCAGCAGGCGCTGGCGGCACTGGCCCAGCCCGCGCGGGGTCAGGGTGATGCGCAGCGGCCACTGGTTCGAGCCTGGGCAGCCGGTGGCATCCAGCGCCGCGTAGGGCAGGGTGCTTTCCAGGGCGCGGGTCAGATCCTTCGAACCCGGGAACAGCGACGCGGTATGGCCGTCGTTGCCCATGCCCAGGGCCACCACGCTCGGCGCTTGGCTGTGCTGGGCCTGCAGGTTGGCGGTGTACACGCATTCGGGCAGCGGCTTGCCCACCCGCACCAGCGGGTCGAAGTGCGCGCCTTCGGCACGCTTGAGCAGGTGCTCGCGCACCAGCCAGGCATTGCTGTCGCGATCCTGCGGCGACAGCCAGCGCTCATCGGCCAGGCTCACTTCCACCCGGTCCCAATGCACGTCCAGTTCGGCCAGCGCCTGGTACACCGGCGCCGGCGTGGTGCCGCCGGACAGCAGGATGCGGGCACGGCCCACGTCGTTGATGTCATGATTGATGGCCTGGGCCATCTCGGCGGCCACCGTTTCGATCCAGGCGTCGGCATCGGCGTGCTGGACGAAATCAATGCGGTCGTCGTGGAAGATCGGGCTCATGCAGCAACTCCAGGGGCATCGCGTTCGGCGTCGGCGGCGTAGGCGGCAGCGCCCAGCAGGCCGGGGCAGGGGTGCATGATCGCCAGCGACGGCACCCGGCCCATGATGGAAGAGAACCGGCCCTTGTGTTCGAAGCGCTGGCGGAAACCGGAATGCTGCAGCGAATCGAGCATCTTCGGCACCAGGCCGCCGGTCAGGAACACGCCGTCCCAGGCGCCCTGCACCAGCACCAGATCGCCGGCAATGGCGCCGAACACCGCGCAGAACACATCCACCGTGCGCATCGCCTGCGGGTCGCCCAAGGCGGCGCGCGCGGTGACATCGGCCGGTTGCAGCTGGCCCGGATCGAAGCCGGCTATTTCGCACACGGCGCGGTGGATGTTGACCAGGCCCGGGCCGCAGATCAGGCGTTCGTTGGAAACGCGGCCGAACTGTTCGGACAGGATCTCCAAGATGCGGATCTCCTCGGGCGTGCCCGGCGGGAAGCTGACATGGCCGCCTTCGGTTTCCAGCGGGTAGCTGCGGCCGTGGCGCACCAGCAGGCCGCCCACGCCCAGCCCGGTGCCCGGGCCGATGACACCGTAGTTGCGCGGCTGGCCCGGTGCGGCCGGGGTCCATTGCGCGCCGCCGATCTGCACCACGTCATGCGGCTGCAGCAGCGCTACGGCCATGGCCTGCGCGGCGAAATCGTTGATCAGGTGCAGTTCGTCGAAGCCGAGCATGGCCGCGGTGCGGCTGCGCGAGATCACCCACGGGTGGTTGGTGATGCGGGCTTCGTCGCCGTCCACGCGGCCGGCCACGGCGAACACGCCGCGGCGGGCGCTGGCGCCGGCCTGTTCCAGGTAATGGCGCGCGGCATCGCCCAGCGACGGGAACTCGGCCACCGCGTATTCGCGGATGCTGTCCTTCAGCAGCGGCGCGTCCTGCGAGGTGTCGGCCAGGGCGAAGCGGGCGTTGGTGCCGCCGATATCGGCCACCAGCACCGGCTGGCTGGGGGCACTCATGCCGACGCTCCGCTGTCGGGAGCATCCACGCCCTGCGGCAGGAACTCGGTTGCGCTGCTCGGGCCCCACTGGCCGGCCGGGTAGGGTTCCAGCGGCAGCTTGGCGTCCTTCCATGCGTCGGCCACGCTGTCGATCCAGGCCCAGGCGGCGCGTACTTCGTCATCGCGCACGAACAGGGTGTGGTTGCCATTGAAGGCATCCAGGAACAGGCGTTCGTAGGCGATGCGACGGTGCAGGCCGGTCGGCACCGACAGTTCCAGTTCCAGCGGATGCAGTTCCAGCGCGCCCCATTCCGGGCCGGCCAGGCTGCTCATCAGGCCCAGTTCGATGTTTTCCTGCGGCTGCAGCTGGAACACCAGGCGGTTCGGCGCGGCCTGCGCACGCTGCGGGCGCTCGAACAGCCAATGGGTGACCGGCTTCAGCGTGACCACCACGCGGGTGGTGCGCTCGGGCAGGCGCTTGCCGGTAACCAGGTGGAAGGGCACGCCGCTCCAGCGCCAGTTGTCGATGTGCGCGGTGACACCGGCGAAGGTTTCCACGTCGCTGCCTTCCGGCGGCTGGTAGGCCTGGGCCGGCTGGCCGTTGATGCTGCCGGCGGTGTAGCGGCCGCGGATGCTGTCACGCGCGGCGTGCTTGGCATCCAGCGGGCGCAGGGCGCGCAGCACCTTCACCTTTTCGTCGCGGATGCGGTCGGCTTCCAGCGAAGCCGGCGGTTCCATCGCCACCATGCACAGCAGCTGCAGGATGTGGCTCTGCACCATGTCACGCAGCGCGCCGGAGCGGGCGTAGTAGGCGTCGCGGCCGTCCACGCCTTCGCTTTCGGCCACCAGGATGTGCACCGATTCGATGTAGTTGCGGTTCCACACTGCTTCCAGCAGCGTGTTGCCGAAGCGCAGGGCGATCAGGTTCTGCACCGCGGCCTTGCCCAGGTAGTGGTCCAGGCGGAACACGCGGTCTTCGTCGATCCACTGGCCGATGGTGCTGATGATCTCTTCGGCGCTTTCGCTGTCGCTGCCGATCGGCTTTTCCAGCATCAGGCGTGCCGGCGATGCCAGTGCGCCGCCCTTGGCCAGGCCTTCGCAGGTGGAGATGTACAGGCCCGGCGGAATGGCCAGGTAGCTCACGCAGCGGCGGTGCACCAGGTCGGACACGGCGGCGGCCACCGAGTCCACGTCGCGCAGGTCCACCGAGCGGTAGTCGATGCGGCGCAGCAGGCCGGCGATGTCGTCCTGGCTGGCCATGGGCATGGCCTGCTGCAGGCGCGGGCGCAGGATGTCATGGAAGGCTTCGGTGTCGTGGCCGGACAGGGCCAGCGCACGGATGCGGAAATCCTCCGGCAGCAGGCCGTCGCCGAGCAGGCGCAGCAGCGAAGGGAACAGGTAGCGCTGGGCCAGATCACCTGTGGCACCAAACAGGAAGAGGGTGTCGTGCATCGCTCGAGTTTCAGATCCGGGTGACATCGTTGTCAATCGCTTCATGGCTGGGTTCAGGGGACATCCGCGCTACTGTCTGTCCGAGGTTCGCTGGGGGCGGTTTTCCGGGCGTCCGGGCAACCGTTCCATTCGAAACCACCGCAACGGCCCGCTTTCGGTTGGCCGCTGTTGCAGGTCGGTGCGCGCCGACCATCGGATAGTGCCACGTGAAAACGTTTACATGGCAGAATGGGCAACTGTATTCGATTGCAGTGCTCGCCGTCATGCGGCGACCGCGCAATCATCACTGCCATCGGGAGGGCCGAAGGCAGTCCCCAATGACAGCCCGGCACCGGGCGGACTGGATAGAGTGATATGGCAAAAGTGCAGTTGCAGGGTGTGCGCAAGGTCTACGACAACGGCCAGGTTGCAGTGAAGGACGCCACGTTCGAGGTGGCCGACGGCGAGCTGATGGTGCTGGTCGGGCCGTCCGGCTGCGGCAAGTCGACGCTGCTGCGGATGGTGGCGGGCCTGGAGGAAATCAGCGGCGGCACGCTCACCATTGGTGACCGGGTGGTCAATGACGTGGCGCCGAAGGATCGCGACATCGCGATGGTGTTCCAGAGCTACGCGCTGTACCCGCACATGACCGTGGCCGAGAATCTGGCCTTCGGCCTGAAGCTGCGCGGCCATGACAAGGCGACCATCGACAAGCGCATCGCCGAGGCGGCGCAGACGCTGGGCCTGACCGAGATGATGGACAAGCTGCCCAAGGCGATGTCCGGTGGCCAGCGCCAGCGCGTGGCCCTGGGTCGCGCCCTGGTGCGCGAGCCGGCGGTGTTCCTGCTGGACGAACCGCTGTCCAACCTGGACGCCAAGCTGCGGCACAGCGTGCGTACCGAAATCGCGCAGCTGCATCGCAAGCTGGGCACCACCATGATCTACGTGACCCACGACCAGGTGGAAGCGATGACCCTGGGCCAGCGCATCGTGGTGCTCAAGGACGGCATCATCCAGCAGATCGACACGCCGATGGCGCTGTACGACCGCCCGGCCAACCTGTTCGTGGCCGGCTTCCTGGGCAGCCCGGCAATGAACGTGCTGCGCGGCACGCTGCAGGGCGACGCCGGTGGCGTAAGCGTGGTGGACGGTGCCTGGCGCGCGCCGCTGGGCCAGGCCACCATCGATCCGGCGTGGCTGCAGAAGTCGATCGCCGTGGGCGTGCGTCCGGAGCATCTGCAGCCGGCGGTCCCCGATGATGCGCATGCGTTCACCGCGCGCATCGAGGGCATCGAGCCGGTTGGCAACGAGATCTTCGTGAACCTGAGCAGTGGCCAGCATGCGCTGACCATGCGCGTGGCGCCGCAGGCGCTGCCGGCGGTGGGCGAGGAGATCCGCGTGGCAATCCACCCGCAGGGGCTGCACTTCTTCAGCGCAGAAACCGGCGAACGCCTGTAAGCATGCTTGGTCGGCGTGCGGACCAAGGTCCGCACCTACCAGAGCAGGGCCGCCGTAGATCCACGCCATGCGTGGATGAGGCGAGGCCCGGTAGATCCACGCCATGCGCGGATGAAGCGAGGCCCGGTAGATCCACGCCATGCGTGGATGGGATGCCAGCAGAAGCAGTGCGGACCAAGGTCCGCACCCACCAGTTCAGGTCCGCGCCTACGGGCTGGGCTCAGCGCGCCAGGCCGTCCAGCAGTGGCACGCGCTGCGCGGCCACGCCGCCGACCTGCAGTTCGCCATCGCTGGTTTCCAGCGGCAGCACCGCCAGGGCAAGGTCTGCGGCCACGCTGGCCAGGGTGCCCAGCGCCGCGCCGTCCTGCTGCACCGTGTCACCGGCCTGCGCCGGTGCGGCGGTGTGCAGCAGCTGCACCGCGCGCTTGGCCTTGCCCAGGAAATGGGTGCGGGCCACGATTTCCTGGCCCGGATAGCAGCCCTTCTTCACGCTGTACCCGTTCAGGCGGTCCAGCCCCAGTTGCTGCGGCGTCCACACCTCGCGCTGGCTGGCATCCAGGCGCGGCAGGCCGAAGCGCAGATCGGCCTGGCGCCAGGCCAGGGCGAAGGTGTCTGCGGCGGCATCGGCTTCCGTGGCCGCTGCATCGGGCGCGCCGATACGCAGGGTGCGCGGCAGCGCATCACTGCCCAGGTCCAGTTCCCAGTCCGCGCCTTCAGCCAGGGCAATCGCCGCGCCGCTGGCGGCCTCGGGCGCAGTGAAGGCGCCGGTCACCGCCAGATCCGCGCGCACCTGCACCTTCACCTTGCGCCGGAACACGAAGCGTTGCAGTTGCGACGCAATCGCATCGGCGTCGCCGTCGGCCAGCACCAGCATCACGTGATCTTCGGCCAGCCGCAGCAGCTGGAACACCGCCAGGGTGCGGCCTTTGGCGCTCAGCCAGGCGCTCCAGTGCCAGTGCAGCAGGGGCAGGGCGGTCACGTCGCTGCTGAACTGGGCGTGGGCGAACGCGGCCGCATCGGCACCCTGCAGTGTCACCAGCTGGTGGCCCGGAAGGTGTGGATATGCGACGAAAGCAGGGGGCAGGTTGTCAGGCACGTGAACGAGGTCTAAAATTTGTGCGTTGCGAGACCGAACATGATAGGCCAAACAACCCCCACTCCCGACGCCGAAACTGAAGCCCCGCTGGTCCCCGCGGCACCTGTGCCTGTGGAGCCGGAAAAGGTGGAAGAGGAATTCGGCGGCCGCGGCGGACTTGATCCGGTGCGGTACGGCGATTGGGAGAAAAACGGACGCTGCATCGATTTCTGATCAGCATTGAGCCAACGCGGCCGTGTGCCGCCCAGCCGAGACAACGAGCCCAGCGAATGGCGACCAGACAACGCCCACTTTCCCCGCACCTTCAGGTGTATCGCTGGCAGATTCAGATGGCCACCTCGATCCTGCATCGAGCCACTGGCGTCTTTCTGTCTGTTGGTGCCCTCATCATCGCCGCGGGCCTTCTGGCCCTGATGATGGGGCCCGAATCCTGGAACTGCTACACCGGCCATGCCGGGGCCTGGTATGGCCGCGTGTTCCTGTTCGCGTGGACATGGTCGTTCGCCTACCACCTGTGCAATGGCATCCGCCACATCGTGCAGGACTTCGCCATTGGTTTCAGCATTCCTGCCTTCGTTCGCAGCAGCTGGATCTCGGTCTTCGGCAGCCTGGTGATCACCGCGCTGGTGTGGGCCTACGTGCTGCTGGGAGGTGCCGCATGAACAAGCCGAACAAGTTCCGTACCCCGCTGAAGACCGTGCGCGGCCTGGGTTCGGCCAAGACCGGTACCGAACACTTCGTGCACCAGCGCCTGACCGCAGCCGCCCTGGTGGTGCTGGGCGTGTGGTTCCTGGTGTTCGTGGTGCGCCTGGCCGGTGCCGACTACGTGACCGCCACCGCCGCCATCGCCAAGCCGTGGAACGCGGTGCCGCTGATCGGCCTGCTCATCGCCATGTTCTGGCACGCCCAGCTGGGCCTGCAGGTGGTGCTGGAAGATTACATCCACGAATCGCTGCTGGCCCTGGTGCTGCAGACCTTCGTGAAGTTCGTGGCCGTGCTCGGCATGATCGTCAGCGTGTTTGCGGTGGGCCGCATCGCCCTCGGCGTCGCCTGAGCCCAGGCACAAGACAGGAATCCAGATTAGATGTCCGCTTACAAGATTACTGAACACAAGTACGACATGGTCGTGGTGGGCGCCGGCGGCGCCGGCCTGCGCGCCACGTTCGGCCTGGCCGCCAAGGGCCTGCAGACCGTGTGTCTGACCAAGGTGTTCCCGACCCGTTCGCACACCGTCGCCGCGCAGGGTGGTATTTCCGCCGCGCTGGCCAACATGGGCGAAGACGATTGGCGCTACCACTTCTTCGACACCATCAAGGGGTCGGACTGGCTGGGCGACCAGGACGCCATCGAATACATGTGCCGCGAGGCCATTCCGGCCATCATCGAGCTGGAACACTACGGCGTGCCGTTCAGCCGTACCGCCGAAGGCAAGATCTACCAGCGTCCGTTCGGTGGCATGACCACCAAGTACGGTGAAGGCCCGGCGGCGCAGCGTACCTGCGCGGCGGCCGACCGTACCGGCCACGCCATGCTGCACACCCTGTACCAGCAGTCGCTGAAGCACGATGCACGCTTCATGATCGAGTACTTCGCACTCGACCTGATCTTCGATGACGAAGGCGTGTGCCGTGGCGTGCTGGCCCTGGACATGTCCGACGGCACGCTGCACCTGTTCCGCGCCCAGGGCGTGGTGCTGGCCACCGGCGGCTACGGCCGTGCGTACTTCAGCGCCACCTCGGCGCACACCTGCACCGGCGACGGTGGCGGCCTGGCCATGCGTGCCGGCATCGCCATGCAGGACATGGAGTTCGTGCAGTTCCACCCGACCGGCATCTACGGTGCCGGCTGCCTGATCACCGAGGGTGTCCGCGGTGAAGGCGGCATCCTGCGCAACAGCTCGGGCGAGCGCTTCATGGAACGCTACGCACCGCACTACAAGGATCTGGCCTCGCGCGACGTGGTCAGCCGTTCGATGACCATCGAAATCCGCGAAGGCCGCGGCGTCGGCGAGCACAAGGATCACATCCTGCTCGACCTGACCCACCTGGGCCCGGGCGTGATCGACGAGAAGCTGCCGGGTATCGCCGAAAGCGCCCGCATCTTCGCCGGCGTGGACGTGCACAAGCAGCCGATCCCGGTCATCCCGACCGTGCACTACAACATGGGCGGCATTCCGACCAACTTCCACGGTGAAGTGGTGCGCAAGGTCGGCGACAACCCCGATTCGGTGGTGCCGGGCCTGTACGCGATCGGCGAAGCCGCCTGCGTGTCGGTGCACGGTGCCAACCGCCTGGGCTCGAACTCGCTGCTGGATCTGGTCGTGTTCGGTCGCGCCGTGGCCAACCGCTGCGCCGAGACCATCAAGCCGGGCGCTGCGCACAAGCCGCTGCCGGCCGACGCCTGCGACAAGGCACTGGGCCTGCTGGACAAGCTGCGCCACGCCAATGGTGATACGCCGACCTCGGTCATCCGTGACCGCATGCAGCGCACCATGCAGGCCGACGCCGCGGTGTTCCGCACCAGCGAAAGCCTGAAGGAAGGCTGCGAGAAGATGGCCAAGGTGTTCGATTCGTTCCAGGACGTGAAGGTTTCCGACCGTTCGCTGGTCTGGAACTCGGACCTGATCGAGACGTACGAACTGAACAACCTGCTGCTGAACGCGGTGGCGACGATCAATTCGGCCGAACAGCGCAAGGAAAGCCGCGGCGCGCATGCGCACGAGGACTATCCCGATCGCGACGACGTCAATTGGCAGAAGCACACCCTGGTCAGCGTGGACGAGAAGGGCAAGTGCAGCTTCGATTACCGCCCGGTGCACATGTACACGTTGACCGACGACGTGTCCGTGGTGCCGCCGAAGCCGCGCGTGTACTGATCCGACCCCGCCTACCATGCAATCCGCGCCCACGGGCGCGGGCCGCCTGAGCCAACGAGAGCAGCCATGGCCGAGTTTTCACTCCCCAAGAATTCCAAGATCACGAAGGGCCAGCACTTCCCCGCCAAGACCGGCGGCAAGAACGTGCGCACCTTCAAGATCTACCGCTGGAGTCCGGACGACGACAGCAATCCGCGCACCGACACCTATGAGATCGATCTGGACGCCTGCGGCCCGATGGTCCTGGACGCGCTGATCAAGATCAAGAACGAGATCGATCCGACCCTGACCTTCCGCCGCTCCTGCCGCGAAGGTATCTGCGGTTCGTGCGCGATGAACATCGACGGCACCAACACCCTGGCCTGCACCCGCGCCATCGCGGACTGCGGCAAGAAGGAAGTGCCGATCTACCCGCTGCCGCACATGAACGTGGTGAAGGATCTGGTTCCGGATCTGACCCACTTCTACGCGCAGTACGCCTCGATCAAGCCGTGGATCCGCACCCAGACCCCGGCACCGCCGGACCGTGAGCGCCTGCAGTCGCCGGAAGACCGCAAGAAGCTGGACGGCCTGTACGAGTGCATCCTGTGCGCCTGCTGCTCGACCAGCTGCCCCAGCTACTGGTGGAACGGTGAGCGTTACCTGGGCCCGGCGATCCTGCTGCAGGCCTACCGCTGGATCATCGACTCGCGCGATGAAGACACCGGTGCGCGCCTGGACGATCTGGAAGATCCGTTCAAGCTGTACCGCTGCCACACCATCATGAACTGCGCCCGCACCTGCCCGAAGGGCCTGAACCCGGCGCTGGCGATTGCCGAGATCAAGAAGCTGATGATGGAACGCCGCGCCTGATACAGGCTGGCGGTACCCGGTAGAGCCACGCCATGCGTGGCTGTGCCCCCCAGTAGAGCCACGCCATGCGTGGCTTTGCTGTATCTGGAGAAACACGATGGAAGAAGACGTCCTGCTGAAGAAGCTGCGCTGGCGCTGCCGCCGCGGCATGCGCGAACTGGACCAGCTGTTCGAGCGCTACCTGGACCGCGAATGGGGCACTGCGCCGACCGAAGAGCGCGAGGTTTTCCTGTTCCTGCTCGAGTGCGAGGACGATAAGTTGTGGCGCTGGTTCATGGGCTACGAGGCCTGCCCGCATGCCCACGCCATTCCGCTCATGCAGAAGATCCTCGCCCTCAAGGCTTGAGTGGCGCCCCTCGCGCCTGCAGGGCGCAGCGCAGCTGGCGGTGCTGATCGCCGCTCCCTGGCTGCTGCAGGTGTCGGCACTGCCGCCGGCGCTGTACTGGCCGGTGCTGGCAGCGGTGTGGGCGGTGGGCCTGGCCGAACTGGGCTGGCGCCTGTACCGGCCGCGGCGCGTGCTGCTGCTGCCTTCGCTGCCGGCGCCGTTGCAGGTGGCCGGGCAGGACATCGAAAGCCCGCGGCTGCTGTCCCGCGGCCCCTGGCTGCTGCTGCGCTGGCGGCAGCGGGGCCGGCGCCGGCACCTGCTGTTCTGGCCGGACGTGCTGGATCGCGCACAGCGACGTGAACTGCGACTGGCCGTGGCAGCACGAGCGGTTTCCAGTCGGCCCCGGTCGGTGGCACCATAAGCTGAATTGACCGGCGTGCCTGCATGTTCAAACCCATCCCCGTGGCCATCGGCCTGCGCTACCTGCGCGCCAAGCGCCGCAACGGCTTCATCTCCTTCATCTCGATGGCATCGATCCTGGGCATTGCGCTCGGCGTTACGGTGCTGATCACCACCCTGGCGGTCATGAGCGGTTTCCAGAAGGAAATCCGCAGCCGCCTGCTGCAGATGACCGCCCACACCACCATCAGCCGTGACGGCGAACCGATGCCCGACTGGATGCGGGTGGTGGACGTGGCCAGCAAGGACCCGCGCGTGGCCGGCGCCGCGCCGTACATCGAGATCCAGTCGATGATCAGCGGCCCGCGCGTGCAGGGTGCCATCGTGCAGGGCATCGACCCGGCGCTGGAACCGAAGGTGTCGGTGATCGACCAGAAGGTGGTCAAGGGCAGCTACGACAGCCTCAAGCCGGGCAGCTTCAACCTGCTGCTGGGCAAGGAGCTGGCCATCTGGCTGGGCGTGGACGTGGGCGACCAGGTGCTGGTCACCTTCGCCGAAGTGCAGGGCACGCCCGCCGGTGCGGTGCCGCGCATGAAACGCTTCACGGTCAGCGGCATCTTCGAGGCCGGCTACAACGAAGTGGACCGCGGCGTCGGCTTTGCCAACATGCAGGATCTGCAGCGCGTGCTGCGCAGTGACGGCGCCACCGGCGTGCGCCTGAAGCTGCACGACATGGACCGTTCGCTGGAAGTGGGCGTGGACCTGGCGCAGAACCTGGGCGGGGCGTACCGGGTCAGCGACTGGACCCAGCAGAACGCCAACCTGTACCACTCGCTGCGCATGGAAAAAGTGGTGATGGGCATCCTGCTGTCGCTGATCATCGCCATGGGCGCGTTCAACCTGGTGTCCTCGCAGGTGATGCTGGTGACTGACAAGCAGGCCGACATCGCGATCCTGCGCACGCTCGGCCTGACGCCGGGCGGGGTGATGCAGGTGTTCATGGTGCAGGGCTCGCTGATCGGCATCTTCGGCACCCTGGCCGGCCTGATCGGCGGCATCACCCTGACCCTGAACCTGGAACGCATCCTGGGCGCGATCGAATCGGTGTTCAACGTGAAGCTGCTGCCGGAAGACGTGTACTACATCACCGGCCTGCCCACCGACATGCAGACCGGCGACATCGTGGCGATCACCCTGATCGCGCTGCTGATGAGTTTCCTGGCCACCCTGTACCCCGCCTGGCGGGCCGCACGCACCCAGCCGGCCGAGGCCCTGCGCTATGAATAAGATCGTCAACCGCGGCGATGAAGTGATCCGTGCCGAGGCGCTGGGCAAGACCTACGCCGAAGGCCGCATGCAGACCCCGGTGTTCGATGGCCTGGACCTGCGGGTGAACGCCGGCGAGACCGTGGCGATCATCGGTGCTTCCGGCGCCGGCAAGAGCACCCTGCTGCACCTGCTGGGCGGACTGGACGTGCCCAGCGCCGGCGAGGTGTACGTGACCGGCCAGCGCATGTCGGCGCTGTCGGACACCGCCCGTGGCCTGCTGCGCAACCAGGCGCTGGGCTTCGTCTACCAGTTCCACCACCTGCTGCCCGAATTCACTGCGCTGGAAAACGTGATGATGCCGGTGATGCTGGCCGGCACCGCCGTGGCCGAAGCAAGCTCGCGCGCCACCACGCTGCTGGAGGCCGTTGGCCTGGGCCATCGCCTGGACCACAAGCCGGGCGAGCTGTCCGGTGGCGAGCGCCAGCGTGCGGCGGTCGCACGCGCACTGGTGAACCACCCGGCCTGCGTGCTGGGTGACGAACCGACCGGCAATCTGGATGACCGCACGGCGGCGACGGTGTTCGAGCTGATGCTGGAACTGAACCGCGCGCGCCATACCAGCCTGGTGCTGGTGACCCACGACCGCAGCCTGGCCCGGCGCCTGGACCGGGTGCTGGAGCTGCGCGAAGGGCGGCTGCACGCGCTGGCGCACGCCGAGGTTTGAGTGGTGTGTGCGTTGCGCCCACCAAGGTGGGCGCCTACCGGGGCGGGGTGTGCCCACCAAGGTGGGCACCTACCAATGCAGCGTGCGGGCGGGGCTCGCCGACCAGCGGCTGAATCGGGCAGCTGATCGTCGCGCCGGCGTTGCCCGGCGGGGCGCATGATGTGCGCACTTCCCCGAGGAGATGCCGATGAAGACCCCCGTGTTGCTGGCTGGGCTGTGCCTGGCCCTGGCCGCCTGTGCCACCACCGGTCGGCTGAGCAGTGCCGAGCGCCTGGATCTCTATCGCGCCCACGCTGGCGCGCCGCAGAAGGACATGCAGTTCTTCGGCACGCTCAATGGCTGGACCGAACTGGGTGACAGTGCGCTGGCGGTCTGGACCAAGCCCAGCGAGGCCTATCTGCTGGAACTGACCGGGCCCTGCCCGGATCTGTCCTTTGCCCCGGCCATTGGCCTGACCAGCCACATGGGCCGGGTCAGCGCGCCGTTCGACAAGGTGCTGGTGCGCGATCCCACCGGTGGCCCGCGCATGCCGTGCTTCATCAAGACCATCCGCAAGCTGGACGTGAAGGCACTGCGTGCGGAGGAAAAGGAAATGCGCCAGGCGCAGGTGCAGGAGCGCGAAGAACCCGCGAAATAACCGGTAGCGCCGGGCCATGCCCGGCGGAACGCGGCTCAGGCTTCGGGAGTGAACCCGGCCGGCTTTTCGGCGTCCTTCTCGAACAGGAACTTCACCAGTTCCGCCTCCAGCATCGCGCGATGCTCCGGCTTGCGCGGCGACAGCCGGTTTTCATTGATCAGCATGGTCTGGTGCGCCAGCCATGCCGTCCACGCCGGTTTGCCGATGTGGTTGAACACGCGCTGGCCCAGCTCACCGGGGTAGGGCACGAAGTCCAGGCCCTCGGCATCGCGTTGTTCGTACTGGCAGAAGATGGTTCGGGGCATGGTGGTTACTCGTGGTTGCGGGATTTCGGGGTCTTTCGTTTCGGCGCCTTGGGGCTGGCGCCATCCAGCAGCTTGCGGATCGGTGCCGGCAGGCCCAGCGCGGGCAGTTCTTCGGCGGCCACCCAGCGCAGCGTGGGCTCTTCCACGCGCAGGCCGCGCACCTGTCGCGACAATACCTGCAGGTGCAGCTTGTAGTGGCTGAAGGTGTGCTGCAGCAGCGGCAGTTCTTCGGCATCTTCCAGCGAACCGTCGACGTTGGCGTCGAACCAGTCCTGTAGCGCGCTGCCGGCGTCGGCCTGCGGAAGGGTCCACAGCTGGGCCCAGATGCCGGTGTCCGGCCGCTTCTGCAGCAGCACGCGCTGGCGCGCATCGCGCAGCAGCAGGGCCACCGCTTCGCGCTCGGGCAGGGTCTTGCTGGGCTTGGCGGTGGGCAGTTCGGCGGTGCGACCCTCGCGTCGGGCCACGCAGTCGTCGTGCAGCGGGCAGATCACGCAGGCAGGTTTGGCCCGGCTGCAGACCGTCGCGCCCAGATCCATCTGCGCTTGGGTGTAATCGGCCATGCGGCCTGCGGGCACGTGGCGGACATGATCCTCGGCCAGCTCCCACAACTGCTTCTCGATGGCCGGCAGGCCGGGAAAGCCTTCAATGCCATGGTAACGGCTGAGGACGCGCTTGACGTTGCCGTCGAGGATGGCGAACGGGTCGTTCCAGGCCTGGCTGAGGATCGCGCCGGCCGTGCTGCGGCCGATGCCGGGCAGGGCATGCAGCGCATCGAAATCGCGCGGCAGGTCGCCGTCATGCAGCTCCACGCAGCGCTTGGCCGCGGCGTGCAGGTTGCGCGCGCGGGCGTAGTAGCCCAGCCCGGCCCACTGCGCCATCACCGCATCGTTGCTGGCGGCGGCCAGGTCGGGCAGGGTCGGGAAGTGCTGCAGGAAGCGATGGAAGTACGGGATGACCGTGGCCACCTGGGTCTGCTGCAGCATGATTTCCGACAGCCAGACCCGGTACGGGCTGCGCGGATGCTGCCAGGGCAGGTCGTGGCGGCCGTGGGCGTCGAACCAGTGCAGCAGGCGACCGACGAAGCGATCGTGCTGGGCGGTGTCGGCGCTGGCGTGCGGCTGGCGGGGCATGTGTGTTCCGGGGGAGGCAGCCACCCGTGGGGTGGCTCTACCGAATTGCAGTAGAGCCACGCCATGCGTGGCTGCACGGTGTATCAGGCGCCCAGTGCTTCAGGCAGCAGCGCGTCGACGAACGCTTCCGGATCGAACACGCGCAGGTCTTCCGGGCGCTCGCCAATGCCGGCGAAGCGGATCGGAATGCCGAACTCGCGGGCCAGCGCGAACACCACGCCGCCCTTGGCCGTGCCGTCCAGCTTGGTCACCACGAGGCCGGTCACCTTCACCGCTGCATTGAACTGGCGCAGCTGCGAGAGCGCGTTCTGGCCGGTGGTGCCGTCGATCACCATCAGCACTTCGTGCGGGGCAGTTTCATCGATCTTGCCCAGCACGCGGCGGATCTTGCCCAGCTCGTTCATCAGGCCGGACTGGGTATGCAGGCGGCCGGCAGTGTCGGCAATCAGCACCGAGGTGCCACGGGCCTTGCCGGCCTGCAGCGCGTCGTAGGCCACCGAGGCGGCATCGGCGTTCTGCCCCTGGGCGACCACGGCCACGCCGTTGCGCTCGCCCCAGGCCTGCAGCTGCGCCACCGCGGCGGCACGGAAGGTATCGCCGGCGGCCAGCATCAGACTGTGGCCGTCATCCTTGAAGCGCTTGGCCAGCTTGCCGATGGTGGTGGTCTTGCCGACGCCGTTGACGCCGACGGTGAGCACGACGAACGGTTTGGCATTGCGGTCGATCACCAGCGGCTGCGCCACCGGCTGCAGGATCGCGATCAGTTCGCTGCGCAGGGCGGCCAGCAGGGCGCTGGCATCGGCGAATTCGCGCGACTTCATGCGCTTGCGCAGGCCTTCCACCAGATCGGTGGTGGCACCCACGCCGACGTCGGCGGTGATCAGGGCGGTTTCCAGCTCGTCCAGCAGATCGTCGTCGAGCTTGGGGTTGCGCGAGAACAGGCCGCCGAAGCTGCGGGCGATGACGCTGTTGCGCAGGCGCTCGCGCCAGCCGGGCTTGCCGGCCGGGGCCGGCGGGGCATCCACCGGGGCCGGCAGATCGGCGGCCGGGGCGACCGGCGCTTCGGCCGGAACGACCGGGGCCAGCGGCGCCAGCACAGCGGCGGCGGCCAGCGCTTCGGCCTGTACGTCCTCGGCGGCGATGACCGGCTGCGCAGCGGGCTGTGCAGCCGGCACGGCGGGCGCTTCGGCGACGGGCGCCGGCACCGGGGCCGGTTGCGGTGCCGGTGCCGGTGCAGGTGCTACGGCTTCGGCCACCGCAGCGGTGGGCGCGTCTTCGGCCGGGGCGGCGGACGGGAACGCCGCCGCCAGCTCTTCAGCCGAGTAGTGCTGGGTCTTGGGCGCGTCCGGTGCGGCGGCGTCCTGGGGCTTCTTGCGGCGGAAAAAACTGAGCATTGGCAAAAGGCGCTGAAATCAGGGGGATATGCTACCACTCGGGCCTGTCGGGCCGATGTGGACTGAAGGTTGCGGCCGACCGGCCGCTAACGGGTACGGAGGGCTGCGTTGGGCGGCCCGGAGGCCAACATGAACAGCGTGATGGGAACCGCTCTTTCCGGCATGCGCGCCGCCCAGCAGGGCGTGCAGGTGGCCGCACACAACGTGGCCAATCTGGCGACCCCGGATGCGCAACGGCTGCAGGTGCAGCGCAGCGCGATGGAGCAGGGTGGGGTGGAGACCGAGGTGGCCATCACCGAGCCCGATCCCAGCGCGCCGCTGGGCGACCTGCTGGCGGCGAGAACCGAGGCGGTGGCCTTCGCTGCCAACGCCGCGCTGGTGCGCCGCCAGGACCAGATGCTGGGCACCCTGCTGGATCGCAACGCCTGAGCCGACCGCCCCCCCCCGCCTTGGTAGGTGTCAACCTTGGTTGACACGCTCTTGGTGTGCCAACCAAGGTTGGCACCTACCACAGCAGCCATGCCAACCAAGGTTGGCATCTACCAGGGCGCGGTTGCGCCGGGCCATGCCCGGCGGCAACCGCGTCGGTCAGGCCGACAGTTCCAGCAGCAGCTTGTTCAGGCGGGCCACATAGGCACCCGGGTCCTTCAGGCTGTCACCGGCGGCCAGCGCGGCCTGGTCGAACAGCACCCGGCCCAGATCGTCAAAGCGCGCACCATCGGCTTCGGCATCCAGCTTGGCGATCAGCGGGTGGCCCGGATTGATCTCCAGCACCGGCTTGCTGTCGGGCACCTTCTGTCCGCTGGCTTCCAGGATCTGGCGCATCTGCAGGCCCAGGTCCTGTTCGCCGATGGCCAGCACCGCCGGTGAATCGGTCAGGCGGTGCGACACGCGCACTTCGGCCACGTCATCGCCCAGCACCGTCTTCAGCCGCTCCACCAGGGCCTGCTTGTCCTTGGCGGCCGCTTCCTGTTCCTGCTTGTCGGCCTCGCTTTCCAGCGCGCCCAGGTCCAGGTCGCCACGGGCGATATCGACGAAGCCCTTGCCGTCGAAATCGGTCAGGTAGCCCATCAGCCACTCGTCGATACGATCGGTCAGCAGCAGCACTTCCACGCCCTTCTTGCGGAACACTTCCAGGTGCGGGCTGTTGCGCACCTGGCTGTAGCTCTCGCCGGTCAGGTAGTAGATCTTGTCCTGGCCTTCGGCCATGCGCGCGATGTAATCGGCCAGCGACACGCTCTGCGCATCGGCCTCGCCACGGGTGGAGGCGAAGCGCAGCAGGCCGGCCACCTTCTCGCGGTTGTTGTAGTCCTCGGCCGGGCCTTCCTTCAGCACCTGGCCGAATTCCTTCCAGAAGCTGGCGTACTGTTCGGGCTTGTCGGTGGCCAGCTTGTCCAGCATGTCCAGCGAGCGCTTGGTCAGCGCGGCCTTCATCGAATCGATGACCGGGCCGGACTGCAGGATTTCGCGCGAGACGTTCAGCGAAAGATCGTTGGAATCGACCACGCCCTTGATGAAACGCAGGTACAGCGGCAGGAACTGCTCGGCCTGGTCCATTACGAACACGCGCTGCACGTACAGCTTCAGGCCCTTGGGCGCATCGCGGTGGTACAGGTCGAACGGCGCGCGGCCGGGCACGTACAGCAGCGAGGTGTATTCCAGCTTGCCTTCGACCTTGTTGTGGCTCCAGGCCAGCGGATCGCTGTGGTCGTGCGCCACGTGCTTGTAGAACTCGGAGTACTCGGCGTCGCTGATCTCGGTGCGCGGGCGGGTCCACAGCGCGCTGGCGCGGTTGACGGTTTCCCATTCAAGCGCGGCGCCTTCTTCGCCTTCCTTCGGCATCTGGATCGGCAGGCCGATGTGGTCCGAATACTTCTTCAGGATGCTGCGCAGGCGCCAGCCGTCGGCGAAGTCCTGCTCGCCGTCCTTCAGATGCAGCACGATGCGGGTGCCGCGCTCGGCCTTGTCGACGGTGGCGACTTCGAAATCGCCTTCGCCGCGCGAGGTCCAGCGCACGCCTTCGCCTGCGGCCAGGCCGGCGCGGCGCGAGGTCACTTCCACTTCGTCGGCGACGATGAAGGCGCTGTAGAAGCCGACGCCGAACTGGCCGATCAGCTGCGAATCCTTCTTCTGGTCGCCGGACAGCTGGCGCAGGAAGTCGCCGGTGCCGGATTTTGCAATCGTACCCAGGTGGGCAATGGCTTCGGCGCGGCTCATGCCGATGCCGTTGTCTTCGATGGTGATGGTGTGGGCGGCGGCGTCGAAGCTGACGCGCACGCGCAGCTCGCTGTCACCTTCCAGCAGGGCCGGCTGGGTCAAGGCCTCGAAGCGCAGCTTGTCGGCGGCGTCGGCGGCGTTGGAGACCAGCTCGCGCAGGAAGATCTCCTTGTTCGAGTACAGCGAGTGGATCATCAGCTGCAGCAGCTGCTTGACCTCGGTCTGGAAGCCAAGGGTTTCGGTCTGGGGGGTCTCGGTCATCGATAGGGCTCCGTGTGCAATGCCGCGCCAGCGCGTGCGGCCTGGCCAAGGGGTATGGCTGATTGTCCCGAAATCAAGGGGTTGATCGGGCAGGGCTGCGCCCTGCACCTGCCGAGGCAAATGCAACAGCCGAAGCAAGAGCAACAGCGGGCTATCCGTGGGATGGCGGGGCGGTGTGGGTGGGCAGGACACGCCGTAAACCCGTCCATGGGGGCTCGTAGGCGCCATCCATGGCGCCTGCGGTCCTGCCCACCCACACCGCCCCACCTCTGACAGCTCCCCGCGGCTGTTGGTAGGTGTCGACCTTGGTCGACACGGTAGATCCACGCCATGCGTGGATGAAATCTGTCAATTACCTATACAAATCTGGGGTCAGAGCCCGTTGCGGAGCAACGGGATCCGACCCCGGTGCCGTTCCGACAGTTCGCAGGAAACTGTCGAAGGCGGGGTGGGTCCGGTTGAGGGGGCGTGAGCCGCATGGATGCGGCGACCGAGCTTACATGGACGTACTTGCAGCGTCCCCCTCAACCGGACCCACCCCGCCATCCCACGGAATGCCCGCTGTTGCTGTTGCTCTTGCCTCTACGGGTGCCGGGCAAAGCCCGGCCGAACTACAATCCCCGCCATGCTGAATTTCTTGAACCACCCCCTGAGGGGGCGCCGGTGAGCGGCCGTGGGGGCAATGATGGTCAGGTCCGCATCATTGGTGGGCGCTGGCGCAATACCCGCCTGCCGGTGCCGACCCTGCCGGGCCTGCGGCCCAGCAGCGACCGCGTGCGCGAAACCCTGTTCAACTGGCTGATGCCCAGGCTGGCCGGTGCCCGTGTGCTGGATCTGTTTGCCGGCAGCGGCGCGCTGGGCTTGGAGGCCGTCTCGCGCGGCGCCGCCCACGCCACCCTGGTCGAGCGCGATGCCCAGCTGGGGCGCAACCTGTCCGCCGCAGTGGCCAAGCTGCAGGCCACCGACCAGATCACCGTGGTCCAGGCCGATGCCCTGCGCTGGCTGCAGGGCGCGCCGGCCCAGCAGGCCGACCTGGTGTTCATCGACCCGCCGTTCGCCGATGGTCTGTGGCAGGACGTGCTGGCCCAGCTGCCGCGGCACCTGGCTGCCGATGCCTGGCTATACCTGGAATCGCCGGCCGGGCACGCGCCGCTGCTGCCGCCGGAATGGCTGCTGCACCGCGAGGGCGCCACCCGCGAAGTCCGCTTTGCCCTGTACCGCCGCGCCGCTGCTACACTTTGACTTCATCTGAACATCTGCAACCGCCCATGACCGTGGCCAACCGCCGCATTGCCGTCTACCCCGGCACGTTCGACCCCATCACCAATGGTCACATCGATCTGGTGAGCCGGGCCGCGCCGCTGTTTGAAAAGGTCGTGGTGGGCGTGGCGCAGAGCCCGTCCAAGGGGCCGGCGCTGCCGCTGGAGCAGCGCGTGCAGCTGGCCCGGGGCGCCCTGGGCCACCATGGCAATGTCGAGGTCATCGGCTTCGATACCCTGCTGGCCCATTTCGTACGCTCGGTGCAGGGCGGGGTGCTGCTGCGCGGCCTGCGCGCGGTGTCCGATTTCGAGTACGAATTCCAGATGGCCAGCATGAACCGCCACCTGATTCCCGAGGTCGAGACCCTGTTCCTGACCCCGGCCGAACAGCACAGCTTCATTTCGTCCTCGCTTGTCCGCGAGATCGCGCGCCTGGGTGGCGACGTGTCCGGCTTCGTGCCGGCCGCCGTGCTCGAAGCGCTGCGCAAGGTCCGCGAAGCGAAGGCGGCACAGTCGTAACCGCTGCCAAGCGGCCGTTCCTGTAGTACCACGCACCCCCATTACGTACACCAACACGCACCATCTCGGGAGGAAACCCATGAACACCACCATGCGCGCGATGCTGATCGCCTCGTTTGCCCTGGCCTTCACCGCTTGCAAGAAGGAAGAGGCTGCTCCGGTCGAAGAGGCTAAGCAGGCCCTGGTCGCTCCGGCCAAGGACGACGATGCAGGCTGGAAGAAGTACCTGCAGGAAGTGGCCATCCAGAACATGGGCAACATCAGCAACAGCCCGTTCCTGTACTACCTCTCGCCGGAATCGGACCCGGACTTCCAGGCCAAGTACGAGCGCCAGACCGAAAGCGCGACCCAGGCCGTGGCCCGTGGCGTGCAGCCGGGCAACATGCTGGCCTTCGGTTCGTCGGCCTCGGGCAAGATGGCTGACATGATCCAGGCCGTGTTCAAGGACGTGTCGCCGGATTCGATGAAGGGCGTGCGCGTCGTCTTCATCGGCCAGTCGGCCGACAATGCCCGCGTGCAGGCTGCCGTGCAGCCGACCGGCGCCGAGTACATTTTCGTCGAAGCCAAGTAAGACCGAGCCGTGGCGGCCACGCTGCGGCGTGGCCCGGGCGGCGTCCTGCAAGGGGTGCCGCCGATGAACTGACCGGTGCGCGCGCCCGCGCGTGCCGGTCCTTGTCCCAAGGCGCGGGCGAGGAGTATCGCCATGTCGCTGAAAATCAATGAGCTCTGCGTCAACTGCGACGTATGCGAGCCGGCCTGCCCGAACCAGGCCATTTCGATGGGTGAAACCATCTACGTGATCGATCCCGCACGCTGTACCGAATGCGTGGGTCATTTCGACGAACCCCAGTGCGTGGTCGTCTGCCCGGTCGAATGCATCGACCCGGACCCGGATATCGTGGAAACGGAAGTCCAGCTGCTGGCCAAGCTGCGCCAGCTGCAGAACGATCATCCCGAACTCTATGCGGAGCCCCCATCCGAATGAAGCTGATCGTCCGCCCCTTGTTGCTGCTCGGCCTGCTGTTGGCCCCCCAGGCCTGGGCTGAAAGCCCTGCCCAGACCCCCGCCCGCGCCGAGCGCCCCGATGGGGTGGCCGTGGCCAGTGGCCATGCGCTGGCCACCCAGGCCGGCATCGACATCCTGGCCCAGGGCGGCAACGCCTTCGACGCGGCCGTGGCGGTGTCGTCCACGCTGGCGGTGGTTGAACCGATCAGCTCCGGCCTCGGCGGGGGTGGCTTCTTCCTGCTGCACGACGCGGCCACCGGCAAGGACGTGATGCTGGACGCGCGCGAAACCGCGCCGGCCGCGGCCACGCCGCAGGCATTCCTGGACAAGCAGGGCAACCTGGACCGCGACCGCTCGGTGAACGGGCCCTGGTCGGCGGGCATTCCGGGCCTGCCGGCCGCGCTGGTGGAACTTTCGTCCAAGCACGGCAAGCTGCCGCTGGCCACCTCGCTGCAGCCGGCCATCCGCATCGCCCGCGACGGCTTCCCGGTGTACGAGCGCATGGCCAAGGGCTACGCCTCGCGCCGTGAAGTGATGGAGCGTTTCCCCGGCACGCGCGAGGTCTACCTGCGCAATGGCAAGCCGATCGCCACCGGCGATCTGTTCAAGCAGCCCGAACTGGCACAGACCCTGGAACGCCTGGCGGCCGGCGGCCGTGATGGCTTCTACAAGGGCCAGACCGGCAAGCTGCTGCTGGAAGGGGTGAAGCAGGCCGGTGGCAAGTGGACCGCCGATGAGCTGGCCGGCTACCAGGTCAAGCTGCGCGAGCCGATCGTGTTCGACTACAACGGCTGGAAGATCACTACCGCGCCGCCGCCGTCGTCCGGCGGCATCGCCCTGGCCAGCATGCTGCAGATCCTGGAAGGCTGGGACATCAAGCAGATGGATGCCGCGCACCGCACCCACCTGGTGGTGGAAGCCATGCGCCGCGCCTACCGCGACCGCACCTTCTTCCTGGGCGACCCGGATTTCGTGCAGATTCCGCAGAAGGTGCTGACCAGCAAGGACTACGCCCAGGGCCTGCGCGCCACCATCCACCCGGAAAAGGCCACCCCCAGCGACCTGCTGTCGGGCAACCCGACCCCGCTGGAAGATGACGAAACCACTCATTTCTCGATCATCGACCGCGATGGCAACCGCGTGGGCGCCACCCAGACGGTGAACCTGCTGTACGGCTCGGGCCTGATTCCCAAGGGCACCGGCGTGCTGCTGAACAATGAAATGGACGACTTCGCGCTGAAGCCGGGCACCCCCAATGCCTTCGGTGTGATGGGCTATGCGGCCAACGCACCGAAGCCGGGCAAGCGCATGCTCAGCTCGATGACGCCCACCTTCATGGAAAACAGCGACAAGGTGGTCGTGCTCGGTACGCCTGGCGGCAGCCGCATCATCACCATGGTGCTGCTGGGCATCCTCGGCTACGACGCTGGCCTGGATGCACAGCAGGTCGCTGCGCTGCCGCGCTACCACCACCAGTGGCTGCCCGACCTGATCGAGGCCGAGAGCGATGCCTTCGACGCCGACACGGTGAAGCAGCTGCAGGCGATGGGCCACAAGATCGACCTTCCGGGCGACGTCGCCGCCGGTGGCCGCGGTTCCAGCCACGTCTGGGGTAACCTGCAGACCGTGGAATGGGACCGCAAGGCCAACAAGCTGTTCGGTGGCAGCGATCCGCGCAACCCGGTGGGCAGCGCCCAGGTCGTGCCGGCGCATTGAAATGCGGGCAGCGCCGGGCCACGCCCGGTGAAGCCCAATGCCACGAACCCCGCCACCCGGCGGGGTTTTCCATTTTCCGGCTAGCGATTATTTAACGGCAGCCGTTTGATAATCGCGGCATGAAACTCTGGTCAATTCGTGGAAACTCGCAGCGCCTGGATGGCGGGGCGATGTTCGGCAACGCGCCGCGCGCGTTGTGGGAAAAATGGGCGGCTCCGGACGAGCTCAATCGCATCGAGCTGGCGTGCCGTGCGCTGCTGGCCAGTCCGCTGGAAGGCAAGACGGTGTTGTTTGAAACCGGCATCGGCGCCTTCTTCGACCCGCGCATGCGCGAACGCTACGGCGTGCAGGAAAGCCGGCATGTGCTGATTGATTCGCTGCGCGAAGCCGGTTTCGAACACGAAGACATCGACGTGGTGGTGCTCAGCCACCTGCATTTCGATCATGCCGGCGGCCTGCTGGCGCCGTGGACCGAAGGCCGTGGCCCGGAACTGCTGTTCCCCAATGCCACCTTCGTGGTTGGTGCGCAGCACTGGCAACGGGCCTTGCAGCCGCACCCGCGCGATCGGGCCAGCTTCATCGCCGAACTGCCCGCGCTGCTGCAGGCCAGCGGTCGTTTGGAAGTGGTGGAGGGCGAATATTCGCAGGTGCTGGGCCGCAGCGTGCGCTTCAGCTACAGCGACGGCCACACGCCGGGGTTGATGCTGGCCGAGATCGTCGGCCATGCGCATGCTGACGAAGCGCCGCACGGCGGGGTGGTGTTCTGTGCCGATCTGATTCCCGGGCGCTCCTGGGTGCACGTGCCGATCACCATGGGTTACGACCGTAATGCCGAACTGCTGATCGACGAAAAGCGCCAGTTCCTGGAAGACAAGCTGGCGCGCAACGTCCATCTGTTCTTCACCCACGACCCGCAGGTGGCCCTGGCCCAGCTGGGGCGCGACGAAAAAGGCCGTTTCGTGACCCTGCATGAGCAGGGCGAACTGAAGGCCCGCGCGCTGGGCTGAGTAGCGGGGTCGTAGAGTCGAGCTTGCTCGACTGGCGCGGGATGCATCCGCGCATCGGGGTCAGAGCCCTTTCTGCGAAAGGGATCCGACCCCGGGGGTGGATCACGCCACGCGGGTACCGAAAATGCGGTCGCCGGCATCGCCCAGGCCGGGCAGGATGTAGCCCTTTTCATTCAGATGGGCATCGATCGCGGCGGTGTAGATCTCCACGTCCGGATGCACCGCCTTCACTGCCTCGATGCCTTCCGGTGCGGCCACCAGGAAAATGCCCTTGATGCGGCGCGCACCGGCACGCTTGAGCATGTCGATGGTGGCGATCAGGGTGCCGCCGGTGGCCAGCATCGGGTCCAGGATCAGCGCGTCGCGCTCTTCCAGGCGGCCGGTCAGGCGCTCGAAGTAGGGCACCGGCTGCAGGGTTTCTTCGTCGCGCTGCAGGCCGACCACGCTCACGCGCGCGGCCGGAATGAGCGACAGCACGCCGCTGAGCATGCCCAGGCCGGCGCGCAGGATCGGCACCACGGTGATCTTGGCGCCGGCGATGCGCTGCACGGTGACCGGGCCGGCCCAGCCGGGCAGGGTGTGCGGTTCGGTGTCCAGGTCGGCGGTGGCCTCATAGGCCAGCAGGGTGCCCAGCTCGTTGGCCAGTTCGCGGAAATCCTTGGTGCTGAGCGCAGCGTTGCGCATCAGGCCGATCTTGTGCTGCACCAGCGGGTGGCGCACTTCGACGATCTTCATGGTCGGAAAGGGGGTCTGGGAGAGGGCTCCATTTTGCCGGAACGCCGGTCCGAACCCAAACGCCGGGCGCCGCCGGCTGCACCGGCATGTCACGACGGTGCAACCTTGCAGACATACCGTGCAGACCCATTCTTAACAGGAACGGGGCTTCAACGTGCATATCAAGACTCCGCTGGCCATGGCCATCACTCTGACCCTGGCGATGGGGGCTGCAGCGCCGCTGCACGCTGCCGGGCAGCAGGTCGTGGCCGGTGCCGGCGCGGTTGCCGCCGATGCGGTCGACCTGGACCGCATCGAAGTGCGCGCCCAGCTGGAATCGCAGGTGCGCGCCGTGGATCTGAAGCGCAGCAGCAACGCGATCGAAGATGCGGTTTCGTCCGATGCGCTGGGCCAGTACCCGGACAAGAACGTGGCCGAATCGCTGCAGCGCCTGCCGGGCGTGAGCGTGACCCGCGACCAGGGCGAAGGCCGCTTCGTGGTCATCCGCGGCCTGGATGCCAACCTCAACAGCGTCAGCGTGGATGGCATTGCCGTGGGCACGCCGGAAGATTCCAGCCGCGCCGCACCGCTGGACGTGATTCCGTCCGATTCGACCGAACGCCTGCGCGTGGTCAAGTCGCCCACCCCGGACATGCCGGGTGATGCCATTGGTGGCGCGGTGCTGGTCGAATCGGCCTCGGCCTTCGACCGCGATGGCCGCAGCCTGCGCGGCAAGATCGAAGCCAGCCACCAGCAGCTGTCGGGTGAAACCAGCCCCAAGGCGGCCTTCAACTACAGCGAAGTGTTCGCCGATACCTTCGGCGTGGCGCTGGGCGTGAACTACCAGAAGCGCACGTTCGAATCGGACAACAGCGAAGTGGAGTACGACGGCGAGGACGATGCCGCGCCCGGTGACGTCACCGCGATCAACCTGCAGCACCGCAAGTACGAGATCGAGCGCAAGCGCATCGGCGCCAACCTCAACCTGGACTGGCGCCCCAGCGAGTACAGCAAGTACTACCTGCGCACGCTGTACAGCCAGTTCGACGATGCCGAGACCCGCCAGAGGGTGATCTTCAACTTCGACGATGCCGACATGGTCCGCACCGGCACCGACCAGTACCGCCTGGACGACATGCCCGGCGATGCGATCGACAAGCGCATGCGCTACCGCACCAAGGAAGAAAACACCTTCGCCGCCAGCCTCGGCGGCGAGAACACCTTCACCAACGCCGTGGTCGATTACAAGGTGGGCTACACCCGCACCGAAGAACGGGTGAACGATGAAATGGAAGCGCGTTTCAGCTTGGACGGCGACGATTTCAACGGCACGCTCGACCAGCGCAGCCGCCTGCCGACCTACACCTTCGACAACCCGCAGTGGCTGGACAACGGCAACTACGCGTTCGACCGCTTCGTGCTGTCGCCCAAGCAGGTGAACGACAAGGAACACAGCGCGCAGGTGAACGTGCGTTTCGACGGCGACAGCAGCAGCATCAAGTTCGGTCTGCTGGGTCGTTGGCGCGACCGCGACGTGAACGTGGATGAGCGCGAATTGCGCGTCGGCCCGAAGGTGGCCCTGTCGAGCTGGACCACCGGTTCGCCCGAGCACCGCCACGGCAACCTGGGCGATGGCATGAGCTCGGACGCGATGCGCGCCTACTGGGCGGCCAACGGCGGCCAGTACAGCGCCCGCCCGCAGGATGTCGGCGGCAATGCGATGACCTCGCTGGAAGAAGACTACGTGGCCAGCGAAGACATCTTCGCCAGCTACGCCATGGGCACCTGGGACATCGGTGCGCTGCGCGTGATCGGTGGCGTGCGTGTGGAAAGCACGCGCTTCCAGGCCATCGGCAACCAGGTGGACGTGGCCGCCAACGGGCGCAGCTTCACGGTCACCCCGCGGGTGGCCAACAGCAGCTACAGCAACGTGCTGCCGGGCCTGCACCTGCGCTACGACGCAGCCGACGACTGGGTGCTGCGTGCCTCGGCCAACAAAACCGTCGCGCGCCCGTCCTTCGGCGATGTCTCGCCGCGCGTCGGGTACAGCCGTGGCGATGAAGAAGTGCGCCTGGGCAACCCGGAACTGGATCCGTACGAGTCGAAGAACATCGATCTGTCGGTGGAGAAGTACCTGGGCACCACCGGCATCGTTTCGCTCGGTCTGTTCCACAAGTCTATCGACGGCTACATCGTGGAAACCGTGCGCACCAATGATCCGGCCTACGGTGGCTTCGACGTGACCCAGCCGATCAACGGCCGCAAGGCCACCGTGCGCGGCGCCGAGCTGAACTGGCAGCAGCAGCTGTCGTTCCTGCCAGGCGCGCTGGATGGCCTGCTGGTCGGTGCCAGCGGCACCTGGCTGGATACCGAATTCGACGCCGGCATTGCAGACCGTGCCGATGAGGACTTCATGCTGCCGCGCGCATCCAAGCACGTGTACAGTGCCCATATCGGCTATGAAAAGTATGGTCTGAGCACGCGCCTGGCCGCGGTGTACCGCAGCGAATACCTGGACAGCATCGGCAAGGGCCGCGCGTTCGACATCTACGTGGCGCCCAACACCCAGCTGGACTTCTCGCTGGACTACAAGTTCACCCCGCGCGTCAGCATGTACTTCGAAGCACAGAACCTGCTGGACAAGCCGCTGGAGCTGTACCAGGGCACGCGTTCGCGCACCCTGCAGCTGGAAGAGTATGGCCGCACCTATGCCATCGGCCTGAAGGTGGCCCTGTGATGGCGCGCGGCATGAACCTGCTGGCGACCGCGCTGGTCGCCTGCCTGGCGGCCGGCTGCACCCCGGCACCGTCGCCGGATGCGGGCAGCGCCGCCTCCGCACAGACCACCGCTGGCGCCGATGCACCCCGAGCCGTGGCGACCATCGCCGAGGCCTTCCTGACCCCGATGACCCCGGCCGACAACATCGATTCGCCCGCCAGCTGGCAGGCGCCCGATGGCGCGACCTGGCTGATCGCCACCGCCAAGGCCACCGACAAGCTGGTGGTCTACGATGGCAGCAACGGCAAACACCTGCGCGACGTCGGCAGCAGCGGCACCGCATTGGGTCAGTTCGATCGCCCCAACGGCATTGCGGTGACCGATGACCTGCTGTGGATCGTGGAGCGTGACAACCACCGCGTGCAGGTGTTCTCGCTGCCCGACTTCACTCCGCTGGCCGTGTTCGGTGCGCAGGATCTGCGCAAGCCCTACGGCCTGTGGGTGGACAAGCGGGCCGACGGCTACAGCGTGTACGTCACCGATTCGTGGGACAACGGCGAGGATGCGCAGGGCAAGGACATCCTGCCGCCGTTGGCCGAACTGGACAAGCGCGTGCGCCAGTACCACGTCAGCCGCGATGGCATGAAGCTTGAAGCCACCTTGGCCGCCAGCATCGGCGACACCAGCGAGGCCGGAGCGCTGCGCGTGGTCGAATCGATCTGGGGTGACCCGGCCAACGACCGCCTGCTGATTGCCGAAGAGGATGAAAGCTACGCCAGCGAATTCAAGGTCTACACCCTGGCCGGTCGCTTCACCGGCACCACCTTCGGTCGCGATGTGTTCAAGGCGCAGGCCGAAGGCGTGATGCTGCGCACGTGCGGCAAGGATGGCTGGTGGGTCACCACCGAACAGGGCAAGCAACGCAGTGTGTTCCATCTGTTCGACCGCCATACCTTGAAACCGGTCGGCGCGTTCCAGGGCAATACGGTGGCCAACACCGACGGCATCTGGATGATGCAGCGGCCCACGCCACGCTTCCCGCATGGCGCGTTGTACGCGGTGCATGACGACCAGGGCGTCGTCGCCTTCGATTGGCAGGCCATCGCCAAACAGCTTTCGCTGCCGCTGGAGTGTGGCGCATGAGCGGCCGTTGCATACGCGTGCTGAGTGTCGCCCTGCTGCTGGCCGCCCCGCTGCTGGCGGGCGCCGCAGCCGAGCCCAATACCCAGGTTCCGCAGGGCAGCCGCCACTACGCGGCCACGCCACTGCCGGACCGCATCGTGGCATCGCCTTCGGCCGATCCGGCGCACGCATTCGCGGTGGCCTGGCGTACCGACGGCAGCGTGCAGTCGCCGCTGCTGGAAGTGGCCGTGGCTGGCGATTCGCCGGCCATCGAGGGCGTGCGCCAGCTGCGTGCGGGCACGCAGACGCTGCAGAGCGAGAACGGCCTGTCCCACCACCACCGCGTGCAGGTGGAAGGGCTGCAGCCGGATACGCTGTATGTCTACCGCGTGCAGGGCAATGGCGGCTGGAGTGCATGGAACCAGCTGCGCACCGCAGGTACAGCGGGACAGCCGCTGACCCTGCTGTACTTCGGTGATACCCAGAACAAGAACCTGAGCCATGTCAGCCGCGTGGTGCGTGCCGCGCAGAAGGCCGCGCCCGATGCACGGATCAGCCTGTTCGCCGGCGACCTGGTCAGCGGTGGCGACGGCGCCGACGATAGCGAGTGGGGCGAATGGTTCGCGGCCACCGGCTGGCTGGCGCAGGAAACGCTGGTGGCGCCGGCCATCGGCAACCACGAATACTTCGAGGAGTTCGAAGACACGCCGCAGGAGCGCCGTGTGCTGGGCCGTCACTGGCCGGTCACCTTCGCGCTGCCGGGCAACGGTGTGGCAGCGGCTGATACCAGTACCTACTGGTTCGACGTGCAGGACGTGCGCGTGGTGGTGCTCGATGGCACCTCGGCGCTGGACCTGGGCACCGCACAGGCGCAGGCGCAGTGGCTGGACACCGTGCTGGGCAGCAACCCGAGCGCTTGGACGATCGTGCTGCTGCACCAGCCGTTCTATTCGCCGCGCGAAGGCCGCCAGAACGCCGCACTGCAGCAGGTGCTGCAGCCGGTGATCCGTCGCCACAAGGTGGATCTGGTGCTGCAGGGCCACGACCACACCTATGGCCGTCGTGGCGAAGGCCAGGCGGCTACGCCGCAGTACGTGGTGACCGTGGCCGGGCCGAAGCAGTACCGGCTGTCGGACGAGGCGAAACAGACCATGGACCCGGTGGCCGAAGACACCCAGCTGTTCCAGGTGCTGCGCATCGATCCGCAGAAGCTGCGTTACGAAGCCCGCACGGTCACCGGCCGTCTGTACGACGCCTTCGAACTGCGCCGCGCTGCCGATGGCAGCACGCAGAAGGTGGAGGTGCAGCAGGGGCGCATCACCCCGCGTGCATGCCCGCGTGCGCAGACTGCCAAGGGTCGCGCTGACCGCTGCTGGGAATGAGGAACCAACGATGATCACCTCCCGACGTTTCGTGCCGGTGGCCGCCCTCGCCGCAGCCGTGCTGCTGGTGGCAGGGGCTGCCACCGCTGCCGAAGCCGTACTGCACCCTTTCCTGGCCGCGCAGCCGAAGCAGGCCCCGCAGGAAGTGAACCTGGCGGTGGAGATCCCTGCCGGCAGCTTCACCAAGTACGAGATCAAGGAAGATGGGCTGGTCCATGTGGACCGGTTCCAGTCGATGCCGGTGGCCTATCCGGCCAACTATGGTTCGATGCCGCGGACCCTGGCCGGTGACAACGATCCGCTGGACGCCCTGGTGATGACCCGCGAGCCGCTGCATCCTGGCGTGATCGTGCGCTTCCGTCCGATCGGCTACCTGAAGATGATCGACAACGGTGAGCATGACGAAAAAGTGATCGGCGTGCCCACCGACAAGGTGGACCCCAGCTACGCCAACATCCGCGACCTGGCCGATCTGCCCGAGATCGAGCGGCAGCGCATCGAAGCCTTCTTCCGTCTCTACAAGGACCTGCCCGCCGGGCGCAATCCGGTGCAGCTCAATGGCTGGGGCAACGCGGCCGAGGCCCGGGCGGTGATCAGCGAGGCGATGCAGCGTTTCGAAAAGTAGATCCACGCCATGCGTGGATTCACCCCTGCAGCGTCTCGATGAACGACTCGGCCTGCAGGCGGTCGCCCAGCACCTGGGCCACCGCCTGCACGGCTGTCTCCTGGTGCTCGGCGCGGATACCGCCCTCGTCGTCATCGTTGTAGAGATCATCGCCGGCTTGCAGATACACCGCACCGACGGCGGCCAGCGCGGCCATCAAGGTCGGCAGGTCATCCAGGAACACGCCGGCATCCCAGTGCCCGCGCCCATGCTGGGCAAACAGAATGCGGCCATCGTCCACGTCCAGGATGAAGGGGTCGGCGCCAAGGTCGGCAATCACCAGCCAGTTCGAAGGCCAGTCCTCGATCGGTTCGCCGCTGATGCCATGCCAGCGATAACCGGCCTGGTGGCTCCACAGACGCCGCAAGGGCGGAATCCAGACCTCCAGCCCGGGAATGGTGATGCCGGCATGGCCGACCTTGGCATTGATCTCGCTGCCCAGGGGCCCGACCTGCGCGTAGAAGCGGGCCACGACCGGCGGCAGCGGGAACGGTCCCTGCCAATCGTTTTCATCCTGCGCCTGCAACGGCCCAAACACGGCGAACCGGTCACGTAGATCCTGCATGCAACGTTCCACTGGCGGGCGGGCCAGCCTAGCAGACCGCGCCTCGCGCACGGCCTTCACTGTCGCTGGCTATCATGTGCGGCACTCAGAACGAAGGCGATGCACGTGTCGGTAGCGTTGGTATGGTTCCGCCGCGATCTGCGGCTGCAGGACAATCCGGCCCTGCAGGCCGCATGCGATGCCGGGCATGACGTGGTGCCGGTGTACATCCATGCGCCGCAGGAAGAGGGCGAGTGGATGCCGGGTGCCGCGTCCGATGCCTGGCGCCACCGTTCGCTGGCGGCGCTGGATGCCGACCTGCGTGCGCGCGGTTCCGCACTGGTGCTGCGCGCCGGCGACAGCCTGGCCGAACTGCAGTCGCTGATCGAGCAGACCGGCGCCGAAGCGGTGTACTGGAACCGCAAGTACGAGCCGGCCACCCAGCCGCGCGATGCCACCATCAAGCGCACGCTGCGCGAGCAGGGCATCGATGCGCAGAGCTGCAATGGCAGCCTGTTGTTCGAACCGTGGGATATCGCCACCCAGCAGGGGCAGCCGTACAAGGTATTCACCCCGTACTGGCGCAACGTGCTCAGCCACTGGCGCCTGCCCGCATTGCAGGCCGCGCCGCAGCGACTGCCGGCGCACGCGGTACACGGCCTTGCGCTGGACGCGCTGCAGCTGGCGCCCACGCTGGACTGGGACAGCGGCTTCTGGGAGCACTGGCAGCCGGGCGAAGCCGGTGCGCTGGAAGCGCTGTCGGTGTTCGAAGACGGTGCGTTGCGTGGCTACCGCGAGCAGCGTGACCTGCCTGATCGCGTAGGCACCTCGCGCATGTCGCCGCACCTGCATTTCGGTGAGATCGCACCGTGGCGCATCGCCCACGCGCTGGAAGCCCTGCGCAGCGCCGGTACCGATGCCGATATCGATGGCTACCTGCGCCAGCTGGGCTGGCGCGACTTTGCCTACCACCTGCTGCACCACTTCCCGAAAACGCCCACCGACAATCTCAATCCGCGTTTCGACCGCTTCCCATGGGCCAATCCCAGCGCCGCGCAGCTGCACGATTGGCAGCGTGGCAACACCGGCGTGCCGATCGTCGATGCGGGTCTGCGCGAACTCTGGCACACCGGCTACATGCACAACCGGGTACGCATGATCGTGGCCAGCTACCTGTGCAAGCACCTGCGCGCGCATTGGCTGCACGGCGCACGCTGGTTCTGGGACACCCTGGTCGATGCGGACCTGGCCAACAACACGATGGGCTGGCAGTGGGTGGCCGGCACCGGTGCCGATGCAGCGCCGTACTTCCGCGTGTTCAACCCGGTCACCCAGGCCGAGAAATTCGATCCGCAGGCGCGCTACATCAGCCGTTGGGTACCGGAACTGGCCGCGTTGCCGGTGAAGGCGCGCTTCGCCCCGTGGCAGCACCCGCAACTGCTGGCCGAGAAAGCGCCCGGCTACCCGCGCACGCCACTGGTCGACCTGGCGGCCGGCCGCGATGCCGCGCTGGCGGCCTACCGAAGCACGGGCGTGGCGTAAAGAGGCTGGATGAAGGCCGGGTCAGAAAGCTGAATGCAGCACGTCCGGCCTTCACATTCATCATCCCGGCATCGCGCCGCCGTGTATATCCTCCTGACCGTTCGCACGCCGCATCGGCCGGCATCCAAGGAGACCACCCATGATCCGCAACACCACCCGCAACGTCGCACTGGCCCTGATGACTGCCGCCGCGCTGAGTGCGTGCGCCACCGGCGGCTCCTACGTGCAGAGCGATCAGTACGGCAACCCGACCGAGCAGCAGAACCGCACCGGTCGTGGCGCGCTGATCGGCACCGCCGTGGGCGTAGCGGCCGGCCTGTTGACCGGCAACAGCGCCACCGAACGCCGCCAGCATGCCTTGATCGGCGCAGGCATCGGCGCGCTCAGCGGCGCGGCCATCGGCAACTACCAGGACCGCCAGGAACGCGCGCTGCGTGAGCGCACCGCCAACACTGGCATCGACGTGCAGCGCCAGGGCGACAACATCACCCTGAACCTGCCCGATGGCATCACCTTCGATTTCGGCAAGTCGGCGCTGAAGCCGCAGTTCTACAGCTCGCTCAACGGTGTTGCCAGCACGCTGAATGAGTACAACCAGACCATGATCGAAGTGGTCGGCCATACCGACAGCATCGGCAGCGATGCGGTGAACAACCGCCTGTCGAAGGAGCGTGCCGATTCGGTGGCGCAGTACCTGGTAGGCCAGGGCGTGCAGCAGGTGCGTATCGAAACCCTGGGTGCCGGCAAGGCCTACCCGATTGCCGACAACAGCACCGACGCCGGCCGCGCGCAGAACCGCCGCGTGGAAATCCGCGTGATTCCGTTGAAGCAGTGACGCGCAGCGTTACTGCTGTTCCGGCAAAGCCGGAACAAAAATGCCGCCCTAGCAGGCGGCATTTTTTGTAGGTGCCGAGCCATGCTCGGCACACCCTGGAGCCCACCGCCTCCGGCTCCTGGTAGGTGCCAACCTTGGTCGGCACGCTCGGAAGCAGTCGAGCATGGCTCGACTCTACAAAAGGGGGGCCTGGATGACGACCACCCGTCACGCCGCGGCCGTCACCTTCTCCAGGATCCGCTTCCCGCTGCTTTCCAGCGCGGCGTCTTCCTTCTCCTGCTGCCGTTGTGCCAGCTTCGCGGCCGGGCACTGGGCCAGCATGTAGTTGGCATCGAAGTTGAGCTTTTCCACCAGGAAATCGACGAAGGCGCGTACCTTCGGCGACACCAGGCGGCCGCCTGCGAACACCGCATTGAAGTCCACTTCCGGGCCGGTCCAGCCGGCCAGCACGCGGCGCACCATGCCCGATTCAACGAAGGGCTTGGCCATCACATCGCCGGTCAGCAGCAGGCCTTCGCCGCACACCAGTGCACCGTTCAGGGCGGACATATCGTTGGCGGTCATCAGCGGGGTGACCGGGAAGTCGCGCAGTTCGCCGCCGTTCTCGCCCAGCTGCCAGGTGAAGCGCGGCGAATTGCCGGTGTGGTGCGGCTTGCGCATCGCCAGGATGCGGTGGAACTGCAGCTCTTCCGGGTGCAGCGGCTCGCCGTAGCGTTCAATGTAGGCCGGGCTGGCGAACACCTGGGTGCGCAGGCTGCCCAGCTTGCGCGCCACCAGGTTGGAATCGGGCAGGGCACCCACGCGCAGGGCCAGGTCGGCTTCGCCTGCAATCAGGTCCAGCTTCTCGTTGCCCATGTGCATGTCCAGGCGGATTTCCGGGTACTGCGCATGGAACTGGCCCAGCAGCGGCGCGATCCAGGTGATGCCGATCGAGTAGGGCACGGTGAAGCGCAGCCAACCGCGGGGGCCGGACTGCAACTGGCTGACCGCGCTCTCGGCTTCTTCCAGTTCGCGCGCGATGCGTTGGCAGTGCTCGTGGTAGATCGAACCAGCTTCGGTCAGGCCGAGGCGGCGCGTGGTCCGGTGCAGCAGGCGCGCGCCCAGGCGCGTTTCCAGCTCCTGCACCTTGCGGCTGACCGTGGTCTTGGGCAGGCCGAGCGACTTGGCGGCGGCGATGAAGCTGCCTTGCTCGACCACCTTGACGAAGATCAGGGTTTCATTGAGATCGTGGGACATGATCGGGATCCTGGACGCCGGGGACGGGGATATCGTGACAGAACGATTGGACCGGAGACGGGATGATTATTCCCCTTAATCCGGACTAATCAAGTAAAGGTTTGAGGTCTATCGTGGCGCCATTCGTTGATTGGAGCCCGTCCGCCATGAGCCTGCGCAACATTCTTGCCCGCTTCCGGCTTGCCGGCCAGGACACCCTGGACCAGGCGATGACCGTGGAAGTCCGCCCGAGTTCCTTGGTGCACAAGGATTTCCGGGAGTTTACCGCGCCCCTGCGTCAGCAGCGTGGCGGTTCCATCCGCCTGGCCCCGCGCCAGGGTGATCGCCTGCGTCGAATTGGGACTATCCCGGATTTGGGAGGAAATGTCCCGTGAATGGGATTCTGACCCCCGAGGTCCTGGTCCTCGGCGGCACCGGTGCGGTCGGCCAGGGCGTGGTCGGTGCGCTGCTGGAGGCCGGCAGCCCGGTGCTGGTGGTCGGCCGCGATCCCGGCCGCCTGGCAGCACTGCACGAACAGTTCGCCGATGAGCCGGGCCTGCAGACGATGCTCGGCTCGCTCAGCGACGATGCGTCGGCGCGCACCGTGGCCGAGCGCGTGGCGCAGCGCCCGCGGCCGCTGGCCGCCGTGGTGGCGGCCATGGGCGGCCCGTACAACCGTGGCCGGGTCACCGCGCGCAGCGGCGATGCGCTGCTGGGCGCGCTGCAGGCCGACCTGATGCCGCACGTGCACGCCGCGCGCCATCTGTTGCCGTTGCTGCAGGACAACCCGCACGCGCGCCGCTACGTGCTGATCGGCAGTCCGGCCGGTGCCAAGCCATGGGCCGGCTACGGCGAAACCTCGATCACCACCGCAGCGCTGCGCATGTACGCGCAGGTGGTGCATCAGGAAGCGCAGGCGATGGGCGTGCGCGCGCAGATGCTGGAGGTCGGCAATCCGGTCTGTACCCCCAGCAATGCGGCCAACGCCTGCATCGAATGGCCCAGCTCGCTGCTGGTCGGCCGCCGCGTGGTGTCCCTGCTGGATGGCTGCCGCGACAACCGCGCCATCGTCCGCTGTGACAGCAGTGATGCCGAACTGCCGCGCGGGCTGTTGAACCTGGACCTGCCACCGCTGTGGCGCGACACCGCAGGCGTTGCTTGACCTCAACCATCGTTGAGGTCGCAGGCTACGCCGCCAGAAAACGAACACGTCACCGAACCACCACCCCTTCCGTACGGATGCATGCCATGACTTCCCCCAACACCCCTCCACACCGTATCGGTCATCGCCTGGCGATGGCCGGTGTCTCCATCCTTGCCGCGGCGGTGCTGGCCGCCTGCAGTGGCGGTCATGCCGAAGAGGCCGGTGCACCGCCGCCGCCGCAGGTCAGCGCCGCGCCGGTACTGGTCAAGCAGGTCAGCCAGTGGGACGAATTCAGCGGCCGCGTTGAAGCCGTGCAGAGCGTCGAGCTGCGTCCGCGTGTGTCCGGCTACATCGACAAGGTCAACTATGTCGAAGGCGAAGAAGTGAAGAAGGGCGCTGTCCTGTTCACCATCGACGCCCGCAGCTACCAGGCCGAGTACGATCGCGCCGCCGCTGAACTGGCCCGCGCCCGCACCCAGGCCAGCCTGGCACGCAGCGAATCCGAGCGCGCCAAGCGTCTGTCCGAACAGCAGGCCATTTCCACCGAAACTGCTGAACAGCGTCGTGCTGCTGCGGACCAGTCCGGCGCTGCCGTGCAGGCCGCGCAGGCCGCGCTGGATGCGGCGCGCCTGAACCTGGAGTTCACCAAGGTGCGTGCACCCATCGATGGCCGTGCCGGCCGCGCGATGGTCACTGCCGGCAACCTGGTGACCGCCGGCGACAGCGCCAGCGTGCTGACCACGCTGGTGTCGCTGGACACGGTGTTCGTCTACTTCGATGCCGACGAAAGCACCTTCCTGCGCTACACCCAGATGGCCCGCAACGGCCAGCGCCCGAGCGAGCGTGACAGCGAACTGCCGGTGAAGGTCGGCCTGTCCGGCGAAGACGGCTACCCGCACACCGGCAAGGTCGATTTCCTCGACAACCAGGTCACCCGCAGCACCGGCACCATCCGCGTGCGTGCGCTGCTGGACAACGCCGATCGCCAGTTCACCCCCGGCCTGTTCGCGCGCGTGCAGCTGCTGGGCAGCGGCCAGTTCGAAGCCCGCCTGATCGATGACAAGGCCGTGCTGACCGACCAGGACCGCAAGTACGTGTACGTGGTCGACAAGGACGGCAAGGCGCAGCGGCGCGATGTCCGCCTGGGCCGCACCGCCGAAGGCCTGCGCATCGTCGAAGACGGTCTGGCTGCCGGTGACAAGGTGATCATCGACGGCGTGCAGAAGGTCTTCATGCCGGGCATGCCGGTGCAGGCCAAGGCGGTGGCGATGCAGCCGCAGCCGGCCCCCGCACCGGGCCGCGATGCGACCGCCGCACTGAAGCACTGATCCGCGTTTCCCTCTAGCTGCCGGCGCCTGCGGCAGCCTTCCCTGCCTTCGTCATCCTGGCGAGGGGCAGGGCGGCTGTTGCCCGCCGGCGGCATTTCCCAGGAATTCCTCCATGGACTTTTCCCGTTTCTTCATCGACAGGCCGATCTTCGCGGCGGTGCTGTCGATCGTGATCTTCGCCGCTGGCCTGATCTCGATCCCCATCCTGCCGATCGGCGAGTACCCCGAAGTGGTGCCGCCGTCGGTGGTCGTGCGCACGGTCTACCCGGGCGCCAACCCCAAGGTCATTGCTGAAACCGTGGCCACCCCGCTGGAAGAAGCGATCAACGGCGTCGAGGGCATGATGTACCTCAAGTCGGTGGCCGGTTCGGACGGCGTGCTGCAGATGACCATCACCTTCCGCCCGGGCACCGACCCGGACGAAGCGGCGGTGAAGGTGCAGAACCGCGTGGCCCAGGCGCAGGCGCGCCTGCCCGAAGACGTGCGCCGGCAGGGAGTGACCACGCAGAAGCAGTCGCCCACCTTCCTGATGGTGGTGCACCTGACCTCGCCCAATGGCAAGTACGACACGCTGTACCTGCGCAACTACGCTCGCCTGCACGTGAAGGACGCGCTGGCACGCATCCAGGGCGTGGGTGATGCGCAGATCTTCGGTGGCGGTGACTACGCCATGCGCGCCTGGCTGGACCCGGACAAGGTGGCCGCGCGCGGCCTGACCGCCAGCGACGTGGTGGCCGCCATGCGCGAACAGAACGTGCAGGTCTCGGCCGGCCAGCTCGGTGCCGAACCGCTGCCCAACAGCCAGTTCCTGACCCTGATCAACGCGCAGGGCCGACTGAAGAGCGAGCAGGAATTCGGCGACATCGTGCTCAAGAGCGGCACCGATGGCGAAATCGTGCGCCTGTCCGATGTGGCCCGCCTGGAACTGGGCGCCGGCGATTACACCCTGCGTTCGCAGCTGGATGGCAAGAACGCGGTGGGCATCGGCATCTTCCAGTCGCCCGGCGCCAACGCGCTGGAAATCCGTGATGCTGTGATCGGCACCATGGACGAGATGCAGAAAACGTTCCCGGCCGACGTGAAGTACGAAGCGGTGTATGACACCACCATCTTCGTGCGTGATTCGATCAAGGCCGTGGTGTCCACGCTGCTGGAAGCCATCGCCCTGGTGGTGCTGGTGGTGATCCTGTTCCTGCAGACCTGGCGCGCTTCGATCATTCCGCTGATCGCCGTGCCGGTGTCGGTGGTGGGCACGTTCGCTGCGCTGTACCTGCTGGGCTTCTCGATCAACACGCTCAGCCTGTTCGGCCTGGTGCTGGCGATCGGCATCGTGGTGGACGATGCGATCGTGGTCGTGGAAAACGTTGAACGCAACATCGAAGAAGGCCTGTCGCCCACCGCGGCGGCACACCAGGCCATGCGCGAAGTGTCCGGGCCGATCATCGCCATCGCCCTGGTGCTGTGCGCGGTGTTCGTGCCGATGGCCTTCCTGTCCGGTGTCACCGGCCAGTTCTACAAGCAGTTCGCCGTCACCATCGCCATCTCCACGGTCATCTCGGCCATCAACTCGCTCACCCTGTCGCCGGCGCTGGCCGCGCGCCTGCTGAAGCCGCACGGTGCGCCCAAGGATGCGCCGAGCCGCCTGATCGACCGTCTGTTCGGCTGGGTGTTCCGTCCGTTCAACCGCTTCTTCAAGTCCAGCTCGGAAAAGTACGAGCGTGGCGTTTCGAAGATCCTCGGCCGTCGCGGTGCGGTGTTCGTGGTCTACGCGATCCTGCTGGTCGGTACCGGTGTGATCTTCAAGCTGGTGCCGCCGGGCTTCATTCCCACCCAGGACAAGCTGTACCTGATTGCCGGTGTGAAGCTGCCGGAAGGCTCGTCGATCGCGCGTACCGATGAAATGCTGCGCAAGGTCGCCAAGATCGCCCAGGAAACCGATGGCGTGGCCCACACCATCTCGTTCCCGGGTCTGAACGCGCTGCAGTTCACCAACACGCCCAACACCGGCGTGGCCTTCATCCCGCTCAAGCCGTTCAACGAGCGTCACGGCCGTACCGCCGCGCAGATCAATGCCGAGATCAACCAGAAGATCGCCGGCCTGCAGGAAGGCTTCGCGTTCTCGATGATGCCGCCGCCGATCCTCGGCCTGGGCAACGGCAACGGCTACCAGATGTTCATCGAAGACCGCGGCAACCTGGGCTATGGCGCCCTGCAGAATGCGGTGCAGTCGATGCAGGGTGCAGTGGCACAGACCCCGGGCATGGCGTTCCCGATCACCAGCTACCAGGCCAACGTGCCGCAGCTGGATGCGGAAGTGGACCGGGTGAAGGCCAAGGCGCAGGGCGTGCAGCTCACCGAGCTGTTCGACACCCTGCAGACCTACCTGGGCTCGGCCTACGTGAACGACTTCAACCAGTTCGGCCGTACCTGGCAGGTGATCGCCCAGGCCGATGGTCCGTTCCGTGAAAGCGTGGAAGACATCGGCAAGCTGCGTACCCGCAACGACCGTGGCGAGATGGTGCCGATCGGTTCGATGGTCACCGTGAAGCAGACCTACGGCCCCGACCCGGTACTGCGCTTCAACGGCTACCCGGCCGCCGACCTGGCCGGTGAAGCCGACCCGCGCGTGCTGTCCTCGGCCGAAGCCATGAACAAGCTGACCGACATCGCCGGCAAGGTGCTGCCGGTGGGCATGACCACCGAATGGACCGACCTGAGCTACCAGCAGGCGACCCAGGGCAAGGCGGCCTTCATCGTCTTCCCGGTGGCGATCATGCTGGCCTTCCTGGTGCTGGCCGCGCTGTACGAAAGCTGGTCGCTGCCGCTGGCGGTGATCCTGATCGTACCGATGACCCTGCTGTCGGCCCTGTTCGGCGTGTGGCTGACTGGCGGTGACAACAACGTGTTCGTGCAGGTGGGCCTGGTGGTGCTGATGGGCCTGGCGTGCAAGAACGCGATCCTGATCGTCGAGTTCGCCCGCGAGCTGGAAATGGGCGGCAAGGGCATTGTCGAGGCCGCGCTGGAAGCCTGCCGCCTGCGCCTGCGCCCGATCGTGATGACCTCCATCGCCTTCATCGCCGGCACCGTGCCGCTGGTGCTGTCGCATGGCGCAGGTGCCGAGGTACGCTCGGTTACCGGCATCACCGTGTTCGCCGGCATGCTGGGCGTGACCCTGTTCGGCCTGTTCCTGACCCCCGTGTTCTACGTCGCCCTGCGCAAGTTCGTCACCCGCAACGGCGGTGGCCAGCTGGTGCAGCACGGCGAACCGACCATCCATCACTGACCTGGAAAACAGCGGTTGCGCCGGCCCGGTGCCGGCGCCCGCTTTCCCCTATCGAGGCATGACCCCATGAACACCCATCAGAACAAGATTGCCCTGGTTACCGGTGCCACCCGCGGCATCGGCCTGGAAACCGTGCGCCAGCTGGCGCAGGCCGGCGTGCACACGCTGCTGGCCGGTCGCAAGCGCGAAACGGCGGTGGAACAGGCGTTGCAGCTGCAGGCCGAAGGCCTGCCGGTGGAAGCCATCCAGCTGGACGTGACCGATGCGGCCAGCATTGCCGAAGCCGCCGAACAGGTGCGCCAGCGCCACGGTCGCCTGGACATCCTGGTGAACAACGCCGGCATCATGATCGAGAACCCGGCGCAGGCACCGTCCGAGCAGTCGCTCGATACCTGGCGCCGCACCTTCGACACCAACGTGTATGCGCTCGTGGCGGTCACCCAGGCCTTCCTGCCGCTGGTCAAGCAGGCCAAGTCGGGCCGCATCGTCAACGTGTCCAGCATGCTCGGTTCGCAGACCCTGCATGCCGACCCGAACTCGGGCATCTACGATTTCAAGATTCCCGCCTACAACGCCTCCAAGGCGGCGGTGAACAGCTGGACCCTGGCCCTGGCCTACGAGCTGCGCAACACGCCGATCAAGGTCAACACCGTGCACCCCGGTTACGTGAAGACCGACATGAACGGTGGCAACGGCGAAATCGAAATCAGCGAAGGCGCCCGTTCCAGCGTGGAAATGGCGCTGATCGGCGAAGCCGGCGCCAGCGGCAGCTTCACCTACCTGGGCGAGGTGCTGCCGTGGTGATCCGTACCTTGGCCGCCGCCGTGTCCAGCCTGGTGCTGGCCGGCTGCGTGACCGTCGGCCCCAACTACAAGGCACCGGTGCAGGAACCGGTGGCCCTGCAGAGCGCGCAGCAGACGGTGTTCAGCACGGCCGCGCCGGTGGCCAGCTGGTGGGCGCAGTTCGACGATCCGGTGCTGGAAGAGCTGGTGCACGGCGCCCTGTCGGACAACCTGGACCTGCGCGTGGCCGTGGCCCGCGTCAGCCAGGCCCGCGCGGTGTTCGTGGAAAGCCGCTTCGATCAGGCCCCGCATGTCACCGCCGGTGGCAGCTACGACCGCCGCAAGCAGCCCGATGCACAGCAGGGTGGCGAGCGGGTGTTCAGCGAAAGCTACCAGCTCGGCTTCGATGCCGGCTGGGAACTGGATCTGTTCGGCCGCAAGCGCCGCGCCGCCGAAGCCGCGCGTGCCGATCTGGGCGCCGAGCAGGCCAACCTGGCCGACGCGCAGGTGCTGGTGGCGGCCGAAGTGGCGCGCAACTACTTCGAACTGCGTGGCACCCAGAAGCGCATCGCGGTGGCCCAGCACACGCTGGAAAACCTGCGCGATACGCAGAAGCTGACCGAAGCGCGCTGGGAACTGGGCGCCGGCAGCGAACTGGACGTGCAGAGCAGCCGTGCGCGCCTGAAGGCGATCGAGGCCGACATTCCGCTGCTGGAAGTGGCCGAAGCGCAGTCGCGCAATCGCCTGGCCGTACTGCTGGGCCAGCGCCCGGAAGTGCTGACCGCGATGCTGGCCCCGCATGACGTGCCGGCATTTGCCAAGGCGCTGCCGCTGGGCGATACCCGCGAACTGCTGCGCCAGCGTGCCGATGTGCGCATGGCCGAACGCCGCCTGGCCGCTGCCACCGCGCGGGTAGGCGTGGCTACCGCCGATCTCTTCCCGCGTCTGTCGCTGTCCGGCTTCGTCGGTTTCCTCGGCGGCGATGCCAGCGGCCTGGTCAACGGCAACAACAAGGCGTGGTCGCTCACCCCGTCGATCAGCTGGGCCGCATTCGACTTCGGTACGGTGAAGGCGCGCCTGCGTGCCAGCAAGGCCGAAGCCGAAGGCGTGGCGGCGCAGTACGAACAGGCCGTGCTGCTGGCCCTGGAAGACACCGAAAACGCGCTGACCCGCTATTCCAAGCAGCAGGCGCGTCTGGCCATCGTGGTCGAGCAGGCGCAGGCGGCACGACGTGCCGAATCGCTGGCGCAGATCCGCTTCCGCGAAGGTTCGGAAGACTTCCTGACCCTGCTGGATGCGCAGCGCACCCAGTTGGCCGCCGACGATGCGCTGGCCGCAGCCGAGGCGGAAGTGAATGTCAGTGTGGTCGGTGTCTACAAGGCACTGGGCGGTTGGGGGCAGGCGCCGCAGCCGGCGGTGGCCAGCCGCTGACAGCAGGCGAGGGCATCACGTCGTATCCAGCGTGGCTGGCGGCGTGATGCCCGCGCACTGCACGGTCTGGCGGCAACGCCTGTCGGCGCCATGTCGTTTCTGACTCTGCCGGAATCTGCCTGCGCGGTGTACCTAGTGGGACACCCCCCAGCAAGGACCGGCGATGCGTGACGAGAAGCGATCCACCCAGCGGATGCTGTTTGGCGATCCCGGCCTGCCTGGCGCAGGGCTGTCGGTGGCAGTGGTGGTGCTGATGGTGCTGGCCGCGCTGACCGGCGCCGTGGGTTTCATGCGCCTGCCCGATTCCATGCTCGGCGTCGGCCTGATCTGCGTGGCCCTGCTCCTGGCGGTGGCCGCACGCATCTTCCAGGCGCGCGACCAGCATCAGGCGCTGTTCCGCCTGTTGGATAAGCGCCCCCCGCCCTGAGCAGGGGGCGTATCGGTCAGGGTTTCGGCCAGTCCAGTTCCACCACCAGCGGGAAGTGGTCCGAGGGCAGCACGCCGCCGATGCGGCGGTCGTCGGTGGTGAAGCTGCGGGCGTGGAAGCCGCGCACCAGCACCCAGTCCAGCTGCGTGGTGGCCGTGCCGGTGAAATCATGGAAGGTCTTGCGCGGCCCCTTCGGTGCGGCCACCTGGGTGCGGGTGTCCTGCAGCACGCGGGTGAAGGCCTGGTAGGTGCCGCTGCCCGGTTCGCTGTTGAAGTCGCCGGTCAGCACCACCGGCAGATCCGCCGGCAGGCCGGCCACGCGCTGGGCGATCAGTTCGGCACCCTTCTGCCGGCGCGGCTCATCCTCGTCGCGGTAGGGCAGGTGGGTGTCCATGAAGTAGAAGCGGCGGCCGTCGTCCAGGCGGCGGAACAGCGCCCAGGTGACCATGCGCGGGTACAGGTTGCCCCAGGTGATGCTGCCCGCCACGTCCGGGGTGTCCGACAGCCAGAAGTCGCCGGACTGCTCGATCGCCAGCACCTTGCTGTCGTAGAACACGCCCATGTGCTCGTCGCCGTCGCCGCCGCGGCGGCCCTTGCCGAACCAGCGGTAGCCCGGCAGGTGCTCGGCCAGGTAGCTGGCCTGTTCCGGCACCAGTTCCTGGGTGCCGATCACCGCCGGGTGGGCCTCCAGGATGACCTTGACCATCGCATCGCGGCGGTCCGGCCAGCGCTTGCCCGGCTCGGTATCGGCCGGCGTGCGCACATTGAACGACATGACTTTCAGGGGTGCCGGGGTGGCAGCCCAGGCGGCGGCCGGCAGGGCCAGGGCCAGCAGCGCGCAGAGCGCGGTGCGGCGGACGTGCTGCAACATCGTGGAATCCCTCCATTCCATGAAAACGATTCCAGAGGATCGCACGGATGGCACCCCGCGGATATGCCGGGTGTGGCCGCTGGCGGCCGGCAGGGGCTTCAGTTGCGTGGGGCGTCGTGCGCCTGCATGTCCTCGTGCAGGATGCGCCGCAGCTCGACGATGGCCGGTGTCGCTTCCTGCACGCTGTGGCCGGACACGATCACCTTTTCAGACTGCGCATGCGGCAGGTGCGAGCTCCAGTAGGGCACCAGGCCATCGCTGCTGTCCTGCAGCGGGCCCTGCGCGCTGGAGCGGGCAATGATGGAGTGATAGCGCACCTTCGGCGCCATCGGCAGGTCGGCCACCGCCTTGATGAACGCATCGTCCTTGTCCAGGTTCTGGATGCTGTTCATGCGGTAACCGTGCTTGTCATCGTTGCGTTCGATCTGGCCGTCGTTGGCCAGGCTGGCCACGTCTTCCAGCACGGTCAACGGCAGGCGCACGAACTTGCCGATCCATCGGCCCAGGCGCGTGCCGGCCACATCGGTGCCACGGTGCGGGGTGGCGATGAACACCACCCGCGAGATTTCCGGTTCCGGCTGGAAGTTCAGCAGCGGTGCGCCGCGCGTGCGCAGCAGCTCGCGCTGCACCGGCGACATCTGCGCAGTGTCCAGCAGGGTCTGCACCAGATGGTCGCCGGACGAAGAAACCAACAGCCGCGAGATCACCCCGCCCATGCTGTGCGCGACCACCACCATGTCGTGCGAAGCCACATCTTTGCCGGCCGGATCGAAGTGCGCCAGCACATCGTCCAGCGTGTGCCGGATCGCATCGTGGCTGAGCGCGATCGGCATGTTGGTGGGGTAATAGAACTGCCAGATCTGGAAGTCGCGACGGATCTCTTCGTCGCGCATCAGTTCATTGGCCACGTTCACCCACGCTTCCGGGCTGCTGGCCAGGCCGTGGATCATCAGCAGCACGCGCCGGTCCGGGTCGAACGGCTGCATCATGAACAGATGCGGGCGCTCGATACCGCCCTTGCCACCGAACAGCGAGCGCAGCGACTGCCGGCTGAAATTGGAGCGCGCCAGCCACAGGGCGTAACCGGCGGTGAAGTTGGCCGCCAGCGGCACCTGCTCGCCATGCAGCTGTACTTCGGACACCTGGTAGGGGTCGTGGATTTCCAGCGTGGGCGCGTTGTCGTGCAGCACTTCCCACAGGTTGGTGCCGGCAAAGCGCAGCAGCACCGTCATCGACGGCGAGGGCATCTCGCTCCAGTCGCGCACGGTGGAGGCGGCAGCAGCCTGCGGGCTGCCCGGCGCTGGCGCTGCAGCAGGCTGCTCGGTCGGGTCGGCCATCACCGCCACCAGCTCGGCACCGAAGCCATCGCGGCGGTGCACGCTGCGCAGGGTGCCGGTGAAGGACATCGACGCGGCCGGCACCAGCTCGACCAGTTGCCGGCCGTCCTGGGTAGCACCGTCGGCATCGGGGGCCAGCACGAAGGTCCACGGCCCCACCTGCAGGCGCGAACGGTCGCTGCCGGCGTCGCCGCGCGAATACACCTCGAACAGCATCACCGAGGCTTCCTGCACGGCCAGGTTGTAGTAATCGCGCACCTGGGTCTGGCGGTCTTCGAAGCCGCGCTGGTTGGCGGTGCGCTCGGTGAAGAACAGATACGCGTAGGCCTGGCGGGCCACCTGCATCCACGCATCCAGGCGTGGCTGGAAGCTGGCATCGAGCGGGGCCAGCGGTTGCGTCGGCGCCGCCGCACGTGCCGCGGCCGGGGATTCGCGCTTGGGTGCGGGCAGGCTCATCGCATACTGCAGCCACAGCTCGGCCAGGCTGGAACGCTTGTCCTCCTCGCGCACCACGATGCTGGCTTCCATCGCCTCGATGCAGGCCGGGCCTGGCTTGGCACACGCGGTTTCATCCAGCCCGGCCACGCGCAACGTTTCCCAGGTGGCCGCACTCAGCTTGCCGCTGGTCAGGATGTCGCCGCGCTTCAGCGCGATGTACTGGCCCGGGGTGACCGTGCCCACCTGCACCGACGGGCCGAACTGGCGCAACGTGGCGCAGCCACTCAGCAGCAGCACGGCGGTGGCGGCCAGCGCCATGTGGCGAACGACGGTGAAACCCGGTAATGCCATGCGGTCCTCCTGCGCAGTGGCGCCACTCTAGCCGGAGCGGCGTCAACGCGGAAGAAAGTGGTGGTGTGTGTGACACTGCGGGCCTTGCGCTGACGCCTGGAGATGCCGATGCACCTGCTGGAAACCCGCATTCCGCCGCCGCTGGTCATGCTGCTGTGCGGCCTGGCGGGGTGGGCGCTGGACGGCCTGCTGCCCGGGTGGCCGCTGCCGGTGCCGGCCTGGGCAGCGGTTTCCATCGGCGTGCTGGGCCTGCTGCTGAACCTGCTGCCGAAGTGGACCTTCGGCCGCGTGCGCACTACGGTGAACCCACTGCGGCCGGCGTCGACCACGGTACTGGTGACTGGCGGCATCTATCGCTACAGCCGCAACCCCATGTACCTGGGCCAGGCGCTGGTGCTGCTGGGCGCGATTCTGCTGCTGCACAATGCGCTGGCGCTTCTGGTGGTGCCGCTGTTCGTGGCGTGGATCACCCGCCTGCAGATCGTGCCGGAAGAACGCGCGCTGGCCGCGCGCTTTGGTGCCCGCTACGCGGCATTCCGCAGCCAGGTGCGGCGCTGGCTGTAGGCGCCGTGCCGCGCAGGGTTACGGCGAGATCCGGCAGCTGACCGCGGCCGAATAGCCCTCGTAATCGTCGGCCGCGCCCACGTGCTGGGTGTGGCGGGCATCGACCCTGCGGATATAGGAGGGCGCCTCGGTGTCGGCATCGTCGTTTACCGTGGTGACCGACAGGCTGCGGCCGACCTGCGCGGCGGTGATGCCCTGCAGGTACACGTGGATGCTCTTCTGCCCGCCGGCAATCACGCTGACATCGGCACTGGTCACACTGCCGCCCAGCAGTGCCACCTTGCCGCCCTTGGGCTGGAATACGCCGCCCGGCACCGGGGTCAGCCCGGCCGCGAGCAGCGCCTGTTCGGCCTGGGCCTGGGTGAAATCGGAACCGGGCCGGCAGGCCAGCAGGGTTTCCAGGGCGGCGGTGGGCTTGGTGGCGGGCGCGGCGGTGGCGGTGGCGGTAGCGCCAGTGGCCAGGGCGAGCAGCAGGGTGGGCAGACGGAGATTCATGGCAGATCCTTCTGGGGTGTCCGGGCAGGGGAGTGGCCGTTGGTTCTGCAGTGTGCGGCAGGCATGGGTGGGCTGTCACCGCGGGCAGGAAAACGGCAACAAAAAAGCCGGAACCCCTTGGTGGGAGATCCGGCTTCTTGCGGCCTCGACAGGCCATACAGATGGTGGAGGTGGGCGGAATTGAACCGCCGTCCGAAGGCACTCCATCCCCAGCACTACATGCTTAGCTCACCGTTGGATCTCGCCCCCGAGCAGCACGGTGTGCAAAGCGCACCCGGGGACCAGCCTGTTGTGTTCTAGTGCCGGACTGACAGGCAGCCGCCCAGCGCGATTCCATGATAGTGACTCTACACCGCGAGCATGGACACAAGCGGTTTCGAGGCTTAGGCCTTAAGCGGCCAGAGCGTAGTTGTCGTCGTTGGCAACTAGAGTTTTGCAGCTGGATTTACGAGGAAAGCTACCCCCTCGGCATGCGCCAGGCGACTTCACAACCCCCGTCGAAACCAATGCACCCCCGGTTTCTACAGTGCTGCAAGGTACAAGGCCGGTTCCGTGTTGCAACGGCACAAGCCTGCCCAACGCCTGTAATGCTACGGCAAAAATGCTGAACCGTCACCTTCGCCGGTTTTTCAATCCGCAACAGGTTGTAGAGCCTTTGTCATAGCGGATTGCTAACTTCCCTGGCACGAAATTGCGACACACTGGCAGCGACCATCCGAGCCAGGATCGACACGGAGACAGTGGGTGACCGAAGCCAAGCAACAGCGCAGCCTGCGACAACTGGTCGGGCCGGTGGGCGCGGACTACCAGCGCCGGGCGGTGCCGCCGACGTGGGTGTGGGCGGTCATGGGGATGCTGCTGGCGGCCACCTGGTTGAGTGAGTTGCCGGCCACGGCCGCGGCGGCGCTGGTGGCCAGTGCGGTGGTGGTGCATTGGCCGCAGCGCGGGCGCATGCACTGGCTGGGCTGGCGGTTGCCGGCGCTGGCGGTGCTGGCGGCCCTGCTGTGGGGGCCGGACGTGCTGGCGCAATGGTTCGAACATGGGCTGGCGCTGACCCTGATGTCGCTGGCCAGCCTGAGCATGGGCGTGCATGTGTGGCAGTCGCGGCAGACCGCGCGGCAGCTGCAGGGCGCGGCCGATGCGCTGGATGATGCGCAGTTGCTGTCGCTGCTGCCGGCCGACGCGGCGCGCCTGGCCCAGCAGTGGCGCGCCGGCGATGACCGCCATGCGCAGGAACTGGCGGTGGTGATGCACCTGGCGGTGATGCATGCAGCGCTGGCGCCGCGCCTGGGCGGGCGGGGCATGCTGGCCGGTTGACCGGGGCGGGGGGTAGAGTCGAGCTTGCTCGACTGATCCAAGCCCTGCGTAGAGTCGAGCTTGCTCGACTGATCAGTCCGCCACAGTCGAGCAAGCTCGACTCTACGAAGCGAAGCAACAGCAGTCGAGCAAGCTCGACTCTACCGAGCAGGGCAGCCGAGCACGGCTCGGCGCTACCGATGCGAGGCGGTGCTTCAGGCGTCGCGGTTGCCGCGGCGCATGACGCGTTGCTTTTCGATGGCCCAGTCGCGGTCCTTGGCGGCATCGCGCTTGTCGTGGGTCTGCTTGCCTTTGGCCAGCGCCACTTCCAGCTTGATCTTGTTCTTGCTCCAGTACATGGCGGTGGGCACGATCGTGTAGCCATCGCGCTCGACCTTGCCGACCAGCTTGTCGATCTCGCTCCGGTGCAGTAGCAGCTTGCGCTCGCGGCGGTCGTTGGCCACCACGTGGGTCGAGGCCTGGATCAACGGGGTGATCTGCGCGCCGATCAGGAAGATCTCGCCCTGCTTCACGTAGGCGTAGGCGTCGATGATGTTGCCGCGCCCGGCGCGGATCGACTTCACCTCCCAGCCCTGCAGGGCCAGGCCCGCCTCGAAGCGCTCTTCGATGTGGTACTCGTGGCGGGCACGCTTGTTCAACGCGATGGTCTTGTTGGCCGTCGCGTTCTTTGCTTTATCCTTGCCGCTGTTCTTGCTCATTTCCGTATTGTCTCCGATTCGGGCCCGCCCGGTCGATTGCCGAGACGTTCCTTCTTTATGCCTACTATCCGCCGCAGCGCCCTGGTCGAACATTCCTCCGCCCGCATGTTCGATCTCGTCAACGACGTGCAGGCCTATCCGCGCCGCTTCCGCTGGTGTTCCGATGCCCGCATCCTGGAACAGGGCGAGGACCGGCTGGTGGCCCGCCTGGACCTGGGCCTGGGCTCGTTCAGCACCTGGTTCCAGACCGAAAACACCCTGCAGCGCCCGCACAGCATTGATATGCAGCTGCGCGACGGCCCGTTCAAGCAGCTGCACGGCCGCTGGGAGTTCCATGCCCTGGCCGAGGATGCCTGCAAGGTGACCCTGACCCTGGAATTCGAACCCAGCTCACGCCTGCTGGGGCCGGCGCTGGCCATCGGCTTCCAGGGGCTGGCCGATCGCATGGTCAACGATTTCGTGCGCGTGGCCGACGAGGGCTGAGCGATGATCGAGGTCGAGGTGGTGCTGGCCTGGCCGCAGCGCGTGCTGGCGCGCCGGCTGCAGCTGGAAGAGGGTGCCACCGTGGCCGATGCGGTCGCTGCCGCTGCGCTGGAAGGCAGTGCCGACTGCCCGGCGCTGGCCGTGCATGGCGTTCTGGCCCGCCCGCAGCAGGTGCTGCACGACGGCGACCGGGTGGAACTGCTGCGCCCGCTGCTGGCCGACCCCAAGGACAACCGGCGCAAGCGCGCACGCGGCGACTGAACCGCGCCACCGCGAGGCGGCGCGGCCAAGCGGGGCTCAGCGGCCCTTCTTCTTGTCCTTAGGCAGGTTGCGGCCGAACTGGCGCACGGTCTGCTGGGCCAGGGCCTTGTCGTTGGCCGGGAAGTAATCGCCTTCCCAACGGGTGACCACGTCGTTTTCGAAGTAGACGGTGAAGTTCTTCACTTCGGTACGACCGAGGCGGTTCACGCGCTCGCTGGAGGTGTAGTCCCAGCGCTGGGCGTGGAAGGGATCGGGCACCGAGGGCGTGCCCAGCAGCGCATTCACCTGCTGCTTGCTCTGGCCGACCTGCAGCTTGGCAACGGCGTCCTCGCGGATCAGGTTGCCCTGGTAGATCGGTTGCTTGTAGATGATGCCGCACCCGGTGGTGGACAGAGCGATGGTGGCGACCAGCAGGAGATTGCGCATCGGAAAGGGCGTTTGGGGAAATCGAACCGATGATACACTCCCGGCGTGCCACCGCGACCCAATCCGAGGCAGCTGGCGCTAAATCGCCAATGAACGGAGACCTATGGAAACCCACGACCTGCGCAAAGTCGGCCTGAAGGTGACCCATCCGCGGATGCGGATCCTGGCGCTGCTCGAGCAGCGCAATGCCCAGCACCACATGACCGCCGAAGACATCTACCGCCAGCTGCTGGAGCACGGCGACGAGATCGGCCTGGCCACGGTGTACCGGGTGCTGACCCAGTTCGAGGCCGCCGGCCTGGTGCTGAAGCACAACTTCGAAGGCGGCCAGGCCGTCTACGAGCTGGACCGCGGCGGCCACCACGACCACATGGTCGATGTGGACAGCGGCAAGATCATCGAGTTCGAAAGCCACGAAATCGAAGAGCTGCAGCGCAAGATCGCGGCCGAGCATGGCTACGAGCTGGAAGAGCATTCGCTGGTGCTGTACGTGCGCAAGAAGCGCAAGTAACGGTTTCCCGCCCGCTGTGATGTGCGAAGACCCCGGGCCTGGCCCGGGGTTTTTCGTTGCCGGGGTCAGATCCCTTTCCGCCCGGAAAGGGCTCTGACCCCCGTCCCCCCATGCGTGGAGGGTCCTTTCAGAACGCCCAGATCCACCGCCTCGGCCATGGCCCGGTTGCCGGCGTCACTGGGGTGCAGGTGGTCGCCCGAATCGTAGGCTGCGGCCATCCGTGACGGTTGCGCCGGGTCGCGCAGGGCGGCATCCAGGTCGATCACTGCATCGAACGGGCTGTCGGTGCGAAGCCAGGCGTTCAGCTGCTGGCGCAGGGCGTCCTTGCCCGGCTGGTAATAGTCCTGCAGCGGGGTGCCCGTCAGCGCGCCGGCAAACGGTGGCAGGGTGGCGCCGACGATGCGCACCCCGCGCGCACGCGCCCGTTGCGCCAAGGCACGGTAGCCGGCCTGCAGGTCGGCCAGCGTGGCGCGGGTTTGGCCGGGGGCGAAGGCGGTGCCCGGACAACTGATGTCGTTGATGCCGATCAGCACAATGACGCTGGTGGTGCCGGGCAGGTCCAGCACATCGCGCTGGAAGCGGACGAGGGCGGACAGACCCATGCCATCACGCAGCAGGCGCCCCCCGGAGATTCCCGCATTGACCACGGCCACCCCGTGCGGCGCCAGGCGCGCGGCCAGATGGTCGGTCCAGCGCTGGTTGGCGTCCAGACTGGCGGTGGCCCCGTCGGTGATCGAATCGCCGATCACCACCACGCTGCGTGCCGCGGACGGGGCCGCGACCTCGATGCCGCTCACGAACAGGCGCGCCGTGGTAGTGCTGGCGCCGTGCAGGGCGTTTGCCAGACTCTGGTTGCCGGGGGCGATCCAGCTGGTCTGTCGGCCGTCCCAGTGGAAGGTCTGCAGCGGCGTCGGCCCAGCCACGTACACGCTCACCTGCAGTGCCTGCTGATCGGCGGTGGCCAGTGGCAGCGGGTCGCTCAACCGGTCCTCGCCGGGGCCGATCACGACGTCAGGTTGCCCATCGAAGGCCAGCGGCAACGGCGTCGCACCGGGCTGGCTGGCCACGCTGGCCCGGTCGATCCGCAGCGGCTGGCGGCCGTGGGCATTGCTCAGGCGTACCCGCAGTGCGCTGCCGCCCAGGCTCAGGCGCAGTGTCTGGCGGAAGGTCTGGTCGTGCAGGCTGGCCGGAATGAGGGTGGGGAACAGGAAGTCCTCGCCCCAGACCGGCTGCGGGCTGGCCTGCCAGCTGGCCACCCAATGGGGTTTGGCCGGGGCCGCGTGGGCGGAAAGCGACAGCAGGGCGGTGGCCGCAAGCAGGTAGCGGCGCATGGCAGGCGTCCTCAAAAGGGACAGCCAGCGTGGCCGCTGCGCCATCTGTGAACTAGACTGCGCACGGACAATCATCTGTGAACAGGATTCATCATGGCGCGCCCCGACATCAACCGATCCGGCGAACTGGAAGTGTTCGTGCGGGTGATCGAGACCGGGGGCTTTTCCGCCGCCGCGCGCAGCCTGGACATGACGCCTTCGGCGGTCAGCAAGCTGGTGGCGCGGCTGGAACAACGGCTGGGCACGCGCCTGCTGCAGCGCTCCACCCGGCAACTGCAGTTGACCCCGGAAGGCTGCAGCTTCTACGAGCGTGGCCTGCGCGTGCTGGCCGACCTGGAAGAGGCCGAACGCTGCGCCAGTGCACACGCCGAACCGCGTGGGCGGTTGCGGCTGAATTCCAACGTGCCCTTCGGGCGCCATTTCCTGCTGCCGCTGCTGCCGGCGTTCCTGCAGGCGCACCCGCAGGTGGGGGTGGACCTGAGCCTGAATGACGAGGTGATCGATCTGCTGGAACAGCGCACCGATGTGGCCGTGCGCGCCGGCCCGCTGAAGAGCTCCAGCCTGGTGGCGCGGCAGCTGGGCGCGACGCGGATGATGATCGTGGCGGCGCCGTCCTATGCGGCCCGCCACGGCCTGCCTGCCGACGCCGATGCGTTGCTGTCACACAACCGGCTGGACATCGGCCATGCGCGGACGCTGCAGGGCTGGCCGCTGCTGCACGACGGCCAGCAGGTGCGGGTGCCGACCCAGGGCAACCTGCGCGCCAGCAATGGCGACGCGCTGCGCCAGCTGGTGCTGGGCGGTCTGGGCATGGCGCGGCTGGCGGCCTTCCAGGTACGCGACGACCTGGCTGCCGGGCGTCTGCTGCCGGTGCTGGAAGAGGCCAACCCCGGCGATCTGGAAGAAGTGCACGCCGTGTTCGTGGGGCAGGGCGGCTACCTGCCGCTGCGGGTGCGCGCGCTGCTGGATTTCCTGGTGGAACACGTGGATCTGGCCAAACCCTTGGCGTGACCCCGGCCTGGTAGAGTCGAGCCATGCTCGACTGCTCTTGGGCTGACGCCAGTAGCAGTCGAGCATGGCTCGACTCTACAGACCTGACGCCCGGTAGATCCACGCCATGCGTGGATGCGCGTGCTCAGCCAAGCAAGCTCGACGCGACCAACAGCTTGCGCGCGGCCGCGCGTGCTTCCTTGCTCACTTCCACCCCGCCCAGCATGCGCGCCAGTTCTTCCTCGCGGGCCTTGGTGTCGAGCTTCTCCACCGCGCTCTGGGTCATCCCTTCCACCGGCGCCTTGCTGACCCGGTAATGGGCATGCCCCTTGGAGGCGACCTGCGGCAGGTGGGTGACGCACAGCACCTGGCGCTTCTCGCCCAGTGCGCGCAGCTTCTGGCCGACGATGTCGGCCACCGCGCCGCCAATGCCCGAATCCACTTCGTCGAACACCATGGTCGGCACCGCGTCCAGATCCAGCGCGGCCACTTCGATCGCCAGCGAGATGCGCGACAGTTCACCACCGGAGGCCACCTTGCGCAGGGCGCGCGGCGGCTGGCCGGCGTTGGCGGCAACCAGAAATTCGACGCGCTCGGCGCCCTGCGGGTCGGGCTTGCCGGCGTCCTGCGGTTCCAGTTCGATCAGGAACTGGCCGCCGCCCATGCCCAGCTCGGCAATGATGCCGGTGGTGGTGGCAGACAGCTCGGCGGCCGCCTTGCGCCGGCTGGCGGTCAGTACCTCGGCCTGCACCCGCCAGGCGGCCACGGCCTTGTCGATCTCGCCAGCCAGGCGCTGCAGGCGCTCGTCGGCGCCGCGCAGCTGTTCCACTTCGGCATGCATGCGCTCGCGCTGCGCGCCCAGCTCGTCCATCGGCACCCGGTGCTTGCGCGCCAGGTCGTGCAGGCGGCCCAGGCGGCGCTCGTTCTCTTCGAACTGTTCCGGGTCGGCGTCCAGGTCGTCGTGCACCCGGTCCAGCAACGACAGGGCTTCGTGCAACTGGATGGAGGCGTTCTCGATCAGGCCGTCCACCTCGCCCAGACGCGCATCGTGTTCGATCAGGCGCGACAGGTCGTGGCGGACCTGCTGCAGCAGGTCCAGCGCGGAACTGCCGTCGTCGCCGTTGAGCTGGTTGCTGGCGGCCTGGCAGGCGGTCAGCAAGGCGCTGGCATGGGCCTGGCGGCGGTGGCTGGCGCCGAGGGCGGCAATCGATTCCGGTTCCAGGTCCTCGCGGTCCAGCTCGCGCAGCTGGTGTTCCAAGAAGCCGATGCGGTCGCTCACGTCGCCCTGTTGCGACAGCGCCAGCGATTCGTCCACCAAGGCCTGCCAGGCAGCAGCGGTACGGCGCACCTGGCGGCGGGCCTCTTCGTTGTTGGCGAAGGCGTCCAGCAGGGCCAGCTGCGACGGCCGCGCCAGCAGCGCCTGCTGTTCGTGCTGGCCATGGATTTCCACCAGGTGCGCGGCCAGATCGCCCAGCTGCGCCAGGGTGACCGGGCGGCCGTTGATCCAGGCCCGCGAGCCGCCATCGGCGCGGATGACCCGGCGCAGCTGGCATTGCTCGTCGTCGTCCAGCTCGTTGTCGGCCAGCCATTGGCGGGCGGCCTGCAGCTGGTCCAGGGCGAATTCGGCCGACAGCTCGGCGCGGGCGGCGCCGTGGCGGACCACGCCGCTGTCGGCGCGCAGGCCGGACAGGAAGCCCAGTGCGTCGACCATCAGCGACTTGCCGGCGCCGGTCTCGCCTGAAACGACGGTCATGCCGGGCCCGAATTCCAGTTCGGTGGCGCGGACGACGGCGAAATCCTTGATCGAAAGATGTCTGAGCATGGGTAATGGGGTGTCTGCAGCCGCGCAACGCTAGCATGTGCGGCCGGGTGGTCCAATGACTTGCCAAGGTGCTGCGCCGCCATTATCTAGTGTCCGTGTCTCACAGGTTGATTCCATGCACGGTTCCGCCGACCAGCTAGCCCCGCGCGCGCGCCATCTGCTGCGCACGCTCATCGCGCGTTACATCCAGGACGGCGAGCCGGTGGGCTCGCAGACGCTGGCGCGCGTGGCCGGGCTGGAAGTCAGTCCGGCCACCATCCGCAACATCCTGGGCGACCTGGAAGACCTGGGCCTGCTGGCCTCGCCGCATACCTCGGCCGGGCGCATTCCCACCGCCCACGGCTACCGGGTGTTCGTCGACAGCCTGCTGCAGATGCAGCCGCCGGGCGAGGGCGAGCTGGCCCGCCTGCGCTTGGAACTGGCCGGCGGCGGCAGCACCCAGGCCCTGCTGGGCAGCGCCTCGGAGCTGCTGTCGGCCATGAGCCATTTCGTCGGCGTGGTCAGTGCCCCGCGGCGCGAGCAGTTCGCCTTCCGGCAGATCGATTTCGTGGCCCTGGACGGGCGCCGGGTGCTGGCCATCCTGGTGTTTGCCGACAATGAAGTGCAGAACCGGGTGATCGAGACCCGCCAGGATTTCGCCCCGGGCCAGCTGGAACAGGTCGCCAATTACCTGAACGCGCATTTCGCCGGCCTGCCGCTGGCCGAGATCCGCACTCGCCTGCTGCTGGAGCTGCGCGATGCCCGTTCCGAGCTGGAACAGCTGCTGGCGCACAGCATCGAGCTGGCCGAGCAGGCCCTGCAGCCGCCGGCCGATGACATGCTGGTAGCCGGGCAAACCCGGCTGATGGGGGTGCAGGACCTGTCCGACCTGGAGCGGCTGCGCGAACTGTTCGAGCTGTTTTCCAGCAAGCGCGAGATCCTGCAGCTGCTGGAGCGCACCATCCAGGCCCCGGGCGTGCGCATCTTCATTGGCGAAGAGACCGGCATGATGCCGCTTCAGGGCGTCTCGCTGGTCACCGCGCCCTATACCGCCAACGGCCAGGTACTGGGCGTGCTGGGGGTGATCGGGCCCAAGCGCATGGCCTACGACCGCATGATTCCGCTGGTGCAGGCCACCGCCGACGTGCTGGGCGCGGCCTTTTCGCCGTCCGGGCGCACCCCGGGCACATCCGACGCTTGAAACGCAGCATCCCGCCCATACTAGGGTGGGTGGAGGCGGGCTGTGACCGCCAGGGACCCAGACATGAACCACGAAAACCCCGATATCGAATCCCAGCAGAGCGCGGCCGATGCAGCGGCTGCGGCCGGCGTGAGTGACGAAACCGAGCGCCTGCGCGCCGAGATCGAGCAGATCAAGGCCGACGCCCTGCGTGAGCGCGCGGACCTGGACAACCAGCGCAAGCGCGTGGCCCGCGACATCGAGCAGGCCCGCAAGTTCGCCAACGAAAAGCTGCTGGGCGAGCTGCTGCCGGTGTTCGACAGCCTGGATGCCGGCCTGAAGGCCGCTGGCGATGACGCCCATCCGCTGCGCGAGGGCCTGGAGCTGACCTACAAGCAGCTGCTGAAGGTCGCCGCCGACAATGGCCTGGTCCTGCTGGACCCGACCGGCCAGCCGTTCAACCCGGAACACCACCAGGCCATCAGCCAGGTGCCGACCCCCGGCGCCGCCCCCGGCAGCGTGGTCACCGTGTTCCAGAAGGGCTACCTGCTGAACGAGCGCCTGCTGCGGCCGGCGCTGGTGGTGGTGGCCGCCGACTGACCCGGCGTCCCGGGCGAACGGCCGCTGGGCAGGGCCCGGCGCTAACCGCCCCTGCAATGTTTTCCAGGCGCTGAACACAGCGTTCGGGGGATGGCTTGAATGTTCCACGAGCCTCCCCCACATCCCATTCATCCACCGGCACACCGGCCGGACTGAACCCAACAAGCATTCTTCAGGAGTCTCCCCATGGGCAAGATCATTGGTATCGACCTCGGCACCACCAACTCGTGCGTGGCGATCATGGACGGCGGCAAGGCCCGCGTCATCGAGAATTCGGAAGGCGATCGCACCACCCCGTCGATCGTCGCCTACACCAAGGACGGCGAAGTGCTGGTCGGTGCCTCGGCCAAGCGCCAGGCCGTGACCAACCCCAAGAACACCTTCTACGCGGTGAAGCGCCTGATCGGCCGCAAGTTCACCGACGCCGAAGTGCAGAAGGACATCGCGCACGTCCCGTACAGCATCCTGGCCCATGACAATGGCGATGCTTGGGTGGCCACCAGCGACGGCAAGAAGATGGCCCCGCAGGAAATCTCGGCCAAGGTGCTGGAAAAGATGAAGAAGACCGCCGAGGACTTCCTCGGTGAGAAGGTCACCGAAGCGGTCATCACCGTGCCGGCCTACTTCAACGACAGCCAGCGCCAGGCGACCAAGGACGCCGGCCGCATCGCCGGCCTGGACGTCAAGCGCATCATCAACGAGCCGACCGCGGCCGCGCTGGCCTATGGCCTGGACAAGGGTGACAACAAGGATCGCAAGATCGTGGTGTACGACCTGGGCGGCGGCACCTTCGACGTCTCGGTGATCGAAATCGCCAACGTCGATGGTGAAAAGCAGTTCGAAGTGCTGGCCACCAACGGCGACACCTTCCTGGGCGGCGAAGATTTCGACAACCGCGTCATCGAATACCTGGTTGAAGAGTTCAACAAGGACCAGGGCATCGACCTGCGTAAGGATCCGCTGGCCCTGCAGCGCCTGAAGGACGCTGCCGAGCGCGCCAAGATCGAGCTGTCCAGCGCCCAGCAGACCGAAGTGAACCTGCCGTACGTCACTGCCGACGCCTCCGGTCCGAAGCACCTGAACATCAAGCTGACCCGCGCCAAGTTGGAAGCGCTGGTGGAAGACCTGATCAAGAAGTCGATCGAGCCGTGCCGCCTGGCCCTGAACGATGCCGGCCTGCGTTCGAGCGACATCAGCGAAGTGATCCTGGTCGGTGGCCAGACCCGCATGCCGAAGGTGCAGCAGGCGGTGACCGAGTTCTTCGGCAAGGAACCGCGCAAGGACGTCAACCCGGACGAAGCCGTGGCACTGGGTGCGGCGATCCAGGGCGGCGTGCTCGGCGGCGACGTGAAGGACGTGCTGCTGCTGGACGTGACCCCGCTGTCGCTGGGCATCGAAACCATGGGCGGTGTGTTCACCAAGATCATCGAAAAGAACACCACCATCCCGACCAAGGCTTCGCAGGTGTTCTCCACCGCCGAAGACAACCAGTCGGCCGTGACCGTGCACGTGCTGCAGGGTGAGCGCGAACAGGCCCGCTTCAACAAGTCGCTGGCCAAGTTCGACCTGTCCGGCATCGAGCCGGCCCCGCGCGGCCTGCCGCAGGTGGAAGTGTCCTTCGACATCGACGCCAACGGCATCCTGCACGTGTCGGCCAAGGACAAGAAGACCAACAAGGAACAGAAGGTCGAGATCAAGGCCGGTTCGGGTCTGTCCGAGGAAGAAATCGCGCGCATGGTGGCCGATGCCGAAGCCAACCGCGAAGAAGACAAGAAGTTCCAGGAACTGGTGCAGGCCCGTAACCAGGCCGATGCCCTGATCCACGGCACCCGCAGCGCCATCACCGAACACGGCAGCAAGGTGGGCGGCGATGTCATCGGCAAGGTGGAAGCGGCCCTGGCCGATCTGGAAACCGCGATGAAGGGCGACGACAAGGCACAGATCGAAGCCAAGTCGAAGGTGCTGGAAGAAGCCGGCCAGGCGCTGTTCGCTGCTGCTTCGGCTGACCAGGGCGGTGCCCCGGGTGCCGACGCCGGCAATGCAGGCAAGGCGCAGGATGACGTGGTGGACGCCGAGTTCACCGAAGTCAAGGACGACAAGAAGTCCTGATCCGGACCGACACGGGGCGCTGCCTGGCAGCGTCCCGTTGTCGCATCAGGGTCCTGACCGCCACCCGGCGTGTCGGGGCGCCCGACGCAAGAGCGGACCTGGTTCCGCTCTTCCGCTTTGACGAATCCCGACTTTCCGGAAGCTGATCCACCCTATGAGCAAGCGCGATTACTACGAAGTGCTGGGCGTTGCCCGCACCGCCACCGACGAAGAGCTGAAGAAGGCCTACCGTCGCTGCGCGATGAAATTCCATCCGGACCGCAACCCGGGTGATGCGGCGGCCGAAGCCTCCTTCAAGGAGTGCAAGGAAGCCTACGAAACGCTGTCCGACGGCACCAAGCGCCGCATGTACGATGCCCACGGCCACGCCGCGTTCGAGCACGGCATGGGCGGTGGAGGTGGTCCGGGCGGCCCGGACATGAACGATATCTTCGGCGATATCTTCGGCAATATTTTCGGTGGCGGCGGTGCGGGCCCGCGCCAGGCCCGTCGCGGTGCCGACATCGGTTACGTGATGGAGCTGGACCTGGAAGAAGCGGTGCGTGGCGTCGAGCGCCGCATCGAGATTCCGACCCTGGCCGAGTGCGGCGACTGCGATGGCAGTGGTTCGGAAGACGGCAAGGTCGAGACCTGCAACGTCTGCCATGGCCGTGGCCAGGTGCGCATCCAGCGCGGCATCTTCGCCATGCAGCAGGCCTGCCACAACTGCAACGGCCGCGGCCAGATCATCGCCAAGCCCTGCAAGACCTGCCACGGCAACGGCCGGGTGGAAGAAGACAAGGTGCTGTCGGTGAAGGTGCCGGCCGGCGTCGACACCGGCGACCGTATCCGCCTGTCCGGCGAAGGCGAGGCTGGTCCGGCCGGTACGCCGCCGGGCGATCTGTACGTGGAAGTGCGCGTGCGCGAGCATGCGATCTTCCAGCGCGACGGCGACGACCTGCACTGCGAAGTGCCGATCCGCATTTCGCAGGCCGCGCTGGGCGATACCGTGCGCGTGGCCACTCTGGGCGGCGAAGCGGAAATCCGCATTCCGGCCGAAACCCAGACCGGCAAGCTGTTCCGCCTGCGCGGCAAGGGCGTGCGTTCGGTGCGCAGTCGCAGCGAAGGCGACCTGTACTGCCGCGTGGTGGTGGAAACCCCGGTGAACCTGACCGCCGACCAGCGCAAGCTGCTGGAGCAGTTCGAGGCGACCTTCAACGGTGAAGACGCACGCAAGCACTCGCCGAAGTCGGCCACCTTCATGGACGGTGTAAAGGGCTTCTGGGACCGGATGACGTCCTGAGGTTTCACCGCAGACGATGAACGGTAGCGCCGGGCCATGCCCGGCGTTTTCGTGTGCGATCAGCGGAAAAACGCCGCCGGCGTCTGCCCCAGCTGGCGCTTGAACATGCTGGTGAACGCGCTGGGGCTGTCATAGCCCATGGCCAGCGCCACATCGATGACTTTCTCACCCACCGCCAGGCGCTCCATCGCCGCCAGCAGGCGGGCCTGCTGCCGCCATTGGCCGAAGGTCATGCCCAGCTCGCTGGCGAAATGGCGCTGGATGGTTTTCACGTCCACCGCCAGCGCCTGCGCCCAGTCCTGCAGCGTGGCCTCTTCGCCGGGGTGCTTCTGGATGTGCTGGCAGATGCGCTGCAGGCGCGGGTCGGTCGGCGTTGGCAGGTGCAACGGCAGCACATCCATGCGATGCAGTTCGTCCAGCAGCAGGCGCACCACGCGGCCGTCGCGGCTGTCGTCTTCGTGCTCGCCCTGGATCTGGCTGGCCGCGTGCAGCAGTTCGCGCAGCAGCGGCGCCACCTGCACCGCGAACGGTTCGGTGGCCAGCTGCGGGGCGAAGGCAGGATCGATGTACAGGCTGCGCATGTGCACGTCGGCAATGCAGTCCACCCCGTGCGCCATGCCGGCCGGCATCCAGATCGCGCGGGTGGACGGCACCACCCAGCGGCCCACTTCCGAGCGCACCACCATCAGGCCCGACATGGCATACACCAGCTGGTGGCGGCGATGCCGGTGCGGCGACACCCGGGTGCCGGCGGGGTAGTCCTTCACCCGGCAGGTCACCGGCCGATGGCCGGGCACCTCGTTCCAGGGCGCGGACTCCCGGATCGCGCAGGGGGTGTCCTTTTTGCGATATGGCATGACCAGAACGCGGCGGAAGGGAAGGGACGGGCACCGTAGCATGCGTGGCTCGCCCCCATCCTGACTGCGCACCATGTCCAGCCTGGCTTCCCCGGTTCCACGCACCCGCAGCACGTCCCCGGGCGTGCTGGCGGCGATTTCCACCTCCCACGTGGTCAACGACATGATGCAGTCGCTGATCCTGGCCATCTATCCGGTCATCAAGGGCGGTTTCAACCTCAGCTTCACGCAGATCGGCCTGATCACGCTCACCTACCAGCTGACCGCGTCGATCTTCCAGCCGCTGGTGGGTCTGGCCACCGACCGCAGGCCGGCGCCGTATTCGCTGCCGATCGGCATGGCCTCGACCCTGTGCGGCATGCTGCTGCTGGGCTTCGCACCGAACTACGCCATGGTGCTGCTGGCCGCGGCGCTGGTGGGCGTCGGCTCGGCCATCTTTCACCCGGAAGCCTCACGCATCGCGCGCCTGGCTTCGGGGGGCCGCCATGGCTTCGCGCAATCGGTGTTCCAGGTCGGCGGCAATTTCGGTACCGCGCTGGGCCCGCTGATCGCCGCGGCGGTGATCGTGCCGTACGGCCAGCACGCCGCATCGTGGTTTGCCGGCTCGGCGCTGATCGGCATTGCCCTGCTGACCTATGTCAGCCGCTGGTACGCGCTGCACCTGGGTACGCCGCGGCCGGCCGGGCAGGGCACGGTCGCCCCGCGTCATCCCGGGCGCACGGTGGCGCGGGTGATGGCCATCCTGCTGGTGTTGATCTTCAGCAAGTACTTCTACATGGCCAGCATCGGCAGCTACTTCACCTTCTATCTGATCCACCACTTCGGCATTCCGGTGGCACAGGCGCAGCTGCATCTGTTCGCGTTCCTGGTGGCATCGGCGGCTGGTGGCTTCCTGGGCGGGCCACTGGGTGACCGCATTGGCCGCAAGCCGATCATCTGGGCCTCGATCCTGGGCGTGGCGCCGTTCGCGTTGGCGTTGCCGCATGCCGATCTGCTGTGGACCACGGTGCTGGCGGTGCTGATCGGTTTCGTGCTGTCGTCGGCGTTCTCGGCCATCGTGGTCTACGCGCAGGAAATGATGCCGCACCGGATCGGCATGGTGTCGGGGTTGTTCTTCGGTTTTGCCTTCGGCATGGGCGGGCTGGGTGCGGCGGTGCTGGGCCTGCTGGCGGACAAGACCAGCATTGAGTTCGTCTACCAGTTGACCGCGTTCCTGCCGCTGCTGGGCATTGTTGCCGCCTGGCTGCCACCGTCGCGTCCGGCTGCAAACTGAGGGGGGTGTTGGTCTGCAGGGCTTGCAGCCCTGCACCTGCTGTAGAGTCGAGCCATGCTCGACTGAAGCAACGTCAAGAGCGGGTTTCCGGTGGGTAGGCGGGGCGGTGTCGGATTGCGAGGACGCCGCAAGTCCCCCTCCGGGGCCCGGCCCAGCCGCTGGCGGCTGTGCGTTCGGGCGCTTGCGAAGCAGTGCTTCGCAAGCAAAGCGCCCTCACCCTTGTAGGCTTGGCAGCGGCATCCATGCCGCTGACACCCCGCAATCCGACACCGCCCCGCCTTCAACAGAGTGCCGCGATCTGTTGGAACCACACGGGGTCGGATCCCGTTGCTGCGCAACGTGCTCCGACCCCATTTTGAATGTCGATATTTGACAGATTTCATCCACGCATGGCGTGGATCTACTGTGCCGACCAACGGTCGGCACCCAGCAACAGCACGCGGAATGTGTGAGAGGTGGGGCTGTGTGGGTGGACAGGACCGCAGGCGCCATGGGCCCGAGGCATGCCTCGGGCGGGTTGGGCAGGACGCCCAACCCCGGTCTTGCCGTGTGCGCAGGACAGCGCACACGAGCAAGGCGCCTACGAGCCTCCATGGATGGATTCACGGCGTGTCCTGCCCACCCACACGGCCCCGCCTACCCACGCAATGCTGCTGTTGCTGTTGCTTTGGCCGTTGCCGTTGCTTCAGTCGAGCATGGCTCGACTCTACAGGGGTGCAGGGCTGCAAGCCCTGCCGAAAACTCCCTTGGGCGTAGAATGCGGGGATGAGCGAATCCCTCGAAAACCACTTGCTCCACGGTCGTCGCCAGCGGCCCGACGGGCCCTCGCCGATCGATGTCATTTCGGTCCAGTCGCAACTGGTCTACGGCCACGCCGGCAACAGCGCCGCAGTGCCACCAATGCGTGCGCTGGGCCTGCGCGTTGCCGAAGTGCCGACCGTCCTGCTCAGCAACGCGCCGTTCTACGACACCACCCGCGGCCGTGTGCTGCCCGCCGACTGGTTCGCCGACCTGCTGCGTGGTGCCGCCGAACGTGGCCTGCCGCAACGGGCGAAGATGCTGGTGTCCGGCTACTTCGGCAGCGCCGCCAACGGCGCGGCGTTCGCCGACTGGCTGGACACCCTGCTGCCGGCCTGCCCGCAACTGCGCTACTGCCTGGACCCGGTGATCGGCGATACCCATACCGGTCCCTACGTGGAGCCGGGGCTGGAAGCCATCTTCGCCGAACGGCTGCTGCCGCACGCCTGGCTGGTCACGCCCAATGCCTTCGAGCTGAATCGTTTGACCGGCATGCCCGCCTTGGCCGAGGCCGATGCCATCGCCGCCGCGCGCACGCTGCTTGATCGCGGCCCGCACTGGGTGATCGCGCATAGTGTGGGCGGCAACCCGGGCGAACTGGTCACCCTGGCCGTGGGCCGCGAGGAAACCTGGCGCTGGACCTCGCCGCTGCTGCCGGTGGATGTGGCCGGCACCGGCGATGTGCTGATGGCCCTGGTCGTGTCGTTCCTGCTGCGCGGTGAATCGATGCAGCAGGCGATCTCGCGTGCCGTGGCCGGCACCCATGCGGCGCTGGAGGCGACGCTGGCGCAGGGCTTCGAGGAATTCGATGTGATTGCCGCGGCCCCGGCCGCGCTGGCCGACGGCGCCCGCTTCCAGGCCGAACGGCTGGCATGACTGCTTCGCAGGCACGCACGCCGCGCACGGTCGGCATCGTTGGCAGCGCCGGCGCCTACGGGCGCTGGCTGACCCGTTTCTTCCAGCAGCACATGCAGCTGCAGGTGATCGGCCATGACCCGGCCGACCCCAGCTCACATTCGCCGGAGCAGCTGCTGGCACAGGCCGACGTGCTGGTGTTCTCCGCACCGATCCGGCATACGCCGGCGCTGATTGCCCGCTACGTGGACCAGTCGGGCGGGCGCGAGGCCGGGCGCCTGTGGCTGGACGTGACCTCGGTGAAGGAAGCACCGGTACAGGCGATGTTGGCCTCGCAGGCCGAGGTAGTGGGGCTGCACCCGATGACCGCGCCGCCGAAGGCGCCCACGCTGAAAGGCCGGGTGATGGTGGTCTGCGAGGCACGCCTGCAGCAGTGGCAGCCGTGGGTGGATGCGCTGTGCAGCGCCCTGCAGGCCGAGTGCGTGCGCGCCACGCCGCAGCACCACGACCAGATGATGGCGCTGGTGCAGGCGATGGTGCATGCCACCCACCTGGCCCAAGCCGGCGTGCTGCGCGAGTACCAGCCGCAGTTGGGTGACCTGGCGGCGATGATGCCGTACCGCTCGGCGTCCTTTGAACTGGACACGGCGATCATTTCGCGCATCCTGTCGTTGAACCCGTCCATCTACGAGGACATCCAGTTCGGCAACCCGTATGTGGCGCCGATGCTGGAAAAGCTGGTCGGTCATCTGCAGCGCCTGCAGGTGCAGGTGGGGCAGGGCGACGATGCGGCGCGCGGTGCGTTCCGCCAGCAGTCGCTGGCGGCCAACCACGCGGCCTTCGGCGAGCCCGCGCTGGCGGCGGGAAACTACACCTTCGAGCGGGTGGGTTACCTGCTGGCCGACCTGACCGAGCGCAACGCGCTGTCGGTACACCTGCCGGAAGATCGCCCCGGTTCGCTGCGCGAGCTACTGAACGTGTTCGAGCAGCATGGAATCAGCCTGGCGTCGATCCATTCCTCGCGCACGCCTGCCGGCGAAGTGCACTTCCGCATCGGCTTCGTGGCGGGCAGTGATGCCGCTGCCATCGCCCTGGCGGCGGCGGACGTCGATGCCAGTGGCATCGGCCGGGTGCTGGCCTAGTCGCATTCATCCACAGGGGATGTGGATGGTTTCTGCGTAAAGGTGTGGATAACCGCGCGCAGCCCTTGGCAGACAATGCTGTCAAGACGATTGGTGAAAAATTGGCCACATCTTTTTGTAGCGTCGAGCCATGCTCGACCGAGGCCCTGTGTCGACCAAGGTCGACACCTACCGGTGACTGGCCCGGGCCATGCCGGGTGGCCGCATCAAATCGTCAGATGCAGTTCGCCGCCGGTGGTGGTGAACTCGCGGCCGTTGCGCACCAGGTGCCGACCATCGTCCAGTTCGTAGCGCGGGGTGGCCTCGGACGCATGCCCGCTGCCATCGGCATCCGGCTTGAATTCGATGATGACATGGGTTTCGCCGTGGTTGTCCACGGCGGGAAACTGACGGAACGACATCGCCCAGCTCCTGTCTGCAGCCGGTTCGCTGCGATTCCAGCGTGGGCTGCCCCGCGTTAGCGGGGCGTCATCAATCGATGAACTGCAGGCGCGCCAGTTCAGCGTACAGGCCACCTTCGGCCAGCAGCTGCGCATGGGTGCCTTCGGCCACGATGCGGCCGTGGTCCATCACCACGATGCGATCGGCCTTGAGCACGGTGGCCAGGCGATGTGCGATCACCACCGTGGTCCGCCCGGCCATCAGGCGTTCCAGTGCCTGCTGCACGCCATGTTCGCTCTGCGCGTCCAGCGCGCTGGTGGCTTCGTCCAACAGCAGGATCGGTGCGTCCTTCAACAACGCACGGGCAATGGCTACGCGCTGCTGCTGGCCGCCGGAAAGGCGGGCACCGCGCTCGCCCAGTTCGCTGTCGTAACCCTGCGGCAGGGCACGCAGGAAGGCGTCGGCTTCGGCGGCGCGGGCGGCGTCTTCCACCTCGGCATCGCTGGCCTGCAGGCGGCCGTAACGGATGTTGTCGCGTGCGCTGGCGGCGAACAGCGTGGGCTGCTGCGGCACCAGTGCCAAGTGCGCGCGCAGCGCGGCCGGGTCGGTTTCGCGAACGTCGATGCCGTCCACGCAGACGCGGCCCTGTTCGGGATCGTGGAAGCGCAGCAGCATCGACAGCACCGTACTCTTGCCGGCGCCGGAGGGGCCGACCAGGGCCACGGTTTCGCCGGGGCGCACGTGCAGGCTGAAGTGGTCCAGTGCGGCCTGGTCGGGCCGCTGCGGGTAGTGGAACACCACATCGTCAAACTGGATCTCGCCGCGCAGCGGCTGCGGCAGCGCACGCGGCTGCGCGGGCGCGCGGATTTCGATGTCTTCCTGCAGCAGCTCGCCAATGCGGCCCATGCCACCGGCGGCGCGCTGCAGTTCATTCCACACTTCGGCCAGTGCGCCAACCGAACCGCCACCGATCAGGGCATACAGCACGAACTGGCCCAGGGTGCCGGCGCTGAGGCGGCCGGCGATGACGTCGTGGGCGCCGAGCCAGAGCACACCGACGATGGCACCGAAGATCAGCAGGATGGCGCTGGCGGTGACCAGCGACTGCGCACCGATGCGCCGGCGCGCGGCACCGATGGCATCGGCCAGGGCGTGGTCGAAGCGGCCGCGTTCGTATGGCTCGCGTGCATGCGCCTGCACCGTGCGCACCGCGCCCAGGGTTTCGCTGGCCAGGCTGTTGGCATCGGCAATGCGGTCCTGGCTGTTGCGCGCCACCGTGCGCAGCTTGCGTGCGCCGATGATGATCGGCAGCACCGCCAGCGGAATGCCCAGCAGTGACCATGCGGCCAGCCGCGGGCTGGTGACGAACAGCATGCCCAGGCTGCCGACCACGGTCACGCTGCTGCGCAGGGCGACGGACATGGTGGAGCCGACCACGCTGCGCAGCAGCTCGCTGTCGGCGGTCAGACGCGAGACCAGTTCGCCGCTGCGGCTGCGGTCGTGGAAGCCTGCGCCCAGCTGGATCAGGTGCGCGTACAGCTTGCTGCGCAGGTCGGCCACCACTTTTTCGCCCAGCAGCGATACGAAGTAGAAGCGGGCGGCGGTGGCCAGGGCCATCACCACGGCCACCAGCATCAACAGGGCGAAGGCGCGGTTGATCTGGCCGCCGCTGCTGAAACCATGGTCGATCATCTGCTTGACCGCCGGCGGCAGGCTGAGCGTGGCCGCCGAGGAGATGGCCAAGGCCACCAGCCAGGCACTGAACAGGCCGCGGTGGCGACGTACGAAGGGCCACAGCGTGCGCAGGCTGCCCAGGCGGCGCAGCGGCGGGGTCGAGGCGGTGGCGTCGTCCTTGTCAGTCATGCAGGTCGTCGTTGTAGATGCGGATACGATCACGGGTGGCGTCGCGCAGGCGCGTTTTCAATGCTTCCACCTGCTCTGCGGGCAATTCCACCCGCAGCCGCACACCGTGGCTGTCGAACTGTTCATCGCGCTTTTCGGCCCCGTGCGCGGGCAGGGCGGCGTGCAGGGCGCCCAGATCCTCGAAACCGGCGGCCAGTTGCAGCCGTGCCAGTTCCACCAGGGGCTGGCGTGGCGCGGTGCGCAGGCATTCTGCGGCAGTACCGCCATAGGCGCGTACCAGACCGCCGGCGCCCAGCTTGATGCCGCCGTACCAGCGCGTGACCACCACCACCACCCGATCAAAGCCCTGGCCATCAATGGCGGCCAGGATCGGCCGACCGGCGGTGCCGGCGGGCTCGCCATCATCGCTGGACCGGTAATCCTGGCCGTGCCGGTAGGCCCAGCAGTTGTGGGTGGCGTCGGCCACGGCGACCTGCTGCAGGAACGCCAACGCCGCCGCGGCACCGTCGATGGGCGCGGCATGGGCGGTGAAACGGCTGTGCTTGATCTCCAGCGTATGGCTGACGGGCTGGGCGAGGGTGTCGGGCATTGCACCCATTCTACGGCGTTGCTGCCTGCTTGCCTCAGTCGTCCAGCAGCGGGCGCAGGTCCTTGGGCAGGCGCGATTCCGGGTACTGCTGCAGGTAGCGCTCCAGGCTGATGCGGGCCAGGTCGCGCTGGCCGGCATCGCGGCGCTCGCGGATCTTCTGCAGCCACTGCCGGCGCGGCAGTTTCGCATCGGCCAGTACTTCGGCGTGTACGTCCTGTGCGCTCAGCCCGGCATCGCTGGAGCGGCGCAGCATCACCCCGGGCGCGCGGGCGGCGGGCGCACTGGCCGGCGCCGGGCTGGCCTTGAAGGCGGCCGATGCTTCGCGCTGCTGTTGGCGTGCGGCGGCTGCCGGTGCCGCTTCTGCAGCCATGTCGGCGCTGTCCGCTGCGGCGGCTTCCGTTGCAGGCGCGGGCGCGGCGTACGCCACGGGCGCGGGCGGTGCGGGAGGCGCTGGCGGTGCCGGTGGCGCAACAACATTTTTGGCGACCGCTGCGGCCGCCGGTTGCGGTTCGGGTGCAGCCGGCGCGGGCGCGCGCTGCGCCCTCTGCGGTGCAGGCGCGGCCTGGACCGGTGGCGGGGGCGGCAGGGTCGCCGGTTCGGCGGCGCGGCCGACCACCGCAGGCTCGGCCGCGGGCGCAGCTGCTGCGGCGTCTGCGGCTGCATGTTCGGCCTGGGCCGGCGCAGTGGCTTCCATCGGCGGCGGCGCAGGGGGTTCCGGCCGCATCTGCCAGGCGATGCCCACGGCCAGCACGGTCGAGGCGGCGATGCCGAACACCGCCGGCCAGCGCCCACCCTTGCGCGTACGCCGGGCCCGATCAACCGGCCGCAGCGTTGCGGCCGCGCCCTGTGCAGGGGGCGCCGTATCCTGCACCGCGGCGCGTGCGGCGGCCAGGATGGTCGCGTCCAGCGATGCCGGCGGCGCCTGTTCGCTGCGGCGCCCCAGCAGGCCGGCCAGTGCGCGTTCTTCCGGGGTCAGTGGATCGTCTCGGTTCATGCGTTCAGTCCCGCACGCAGCTTGTCCATCGCATAGCGCAGCCGCGACTTCACGGTCTCCCGGCCAACGCCGGTGATCTGGCCGATCTCCTCCAGGCTCAGTTCCTGTTCCAGCCGCAGTTGCAGCACTTCGCGCTGTTCCGGCGGCAGGTCTTCCATCGCGCGCTGGATACGCCGGCGCTGTTCGAATTCAGACAGTTCAGCTTCCGGCGTGTGCCCGTCTTCCAGTGCCGCCAGGCGCAGTTCGGCATCGGCCGGTGCGGCGGGCCGGTGGCGCGCCGCGCGCCAATGATCGTTCAGCCGGTTGTGGGCGATGCGGAACAGCCACGTGCTGAATGCGGCATCGGGCTGCCAGCCGGCGCGCGCGCTGATCACCCGCTGCCAGACGTCCTGGAAGATCTCCTCGGCCAGCGCGTTGTCGCGCAGTTGCCGCAGCAGGAAACCGAACAAGCGCTTGCGATGCCGCGCATACAGGCTTTCGAACGCATGCAGGTCGCCACCGGCCCAGGCCAGCATCAAGGCTTCGTCAGTTGGCAGGGCGGCGGCGTCCACGCTGCACAGAGTAAGCGCTGCGGGCGGTGGCGCATAGCCGGTGGCAGGCAGGGGCAGGGGCAGGGGCAGGGCAGCGTTCAAAGGGCGCATTGCGTTCGAAGGTGCACGCAATAACGGCCCGTCATGCGAATCGGGGTTGTTGGGCTTCCATTTCCCCCCCGGTGGCGCGCTATGCTCGGTGACTCAGGGGAGGCGCTGCCTTGCAGTGCCAAGAGAACGTGATTTTGTCCATGCAAGCCGAACGCGTGCAGCCGCAATCACCACACGAGGCCGTGCTGAGCACGGCGCTGGTGCGCGCGCTGCATGCGCTGCTGCCAGCGGAAGCCAGCGTGCGCGTGGGCTGGGACGACCCGCAGCTGGGCCGCGGCCAGGATGCTTGGCCTGCCGCTGCCGCTGCCGCTGGCGGGGCAGGGGCGGTGCTGTGGTCTTCGCCCTGCGCGGTCGATGCCGGCTGCCAGCAGTGGGACCACGACGGCGCGCAGTTGCGCTTGCAGGTGCAGGGCGCCGATCCCGCACCGACGTGGTGGGACATGGCGCGGCAGTCGATGGAACTGGCCCTGCAGCGCGGCCGCCAGGCCGGGCAGATCCGCGCGCTGGAACAGGCCGAGCGCCTGCAGCAGGCGCTATTCCAGATTGCCGATCTGGCCGGTGCCGATCTGGAAATGGGCGAAATGCTGCGCCACGTACACGGCGTGCTGGGATCGCTGATGTATGCCGAGAACTGCTACATCGTGGAATACGACGATGTGCGCCGGCAGATCCGCTTCCTGTACTTCGCCGACCAGCTGGACGATTTCGTTGCCGATCCGGCACGCGCCTATGCCGCCGATGACATGCCGCACAGCCTGACGGTGGCGCTGCTGCAGCATGGGCGGCCACTCAGCGGCCCCTCGCGCGTCCTGTTGGCGCAGGTGGGCGGGCTGGAATACGACCCGCAGCGCGGGCCGGAAAGCGAGGACTGGCTGGGCGTGCCGATGCTGCGCGACGGCCGGGTCTGCGGCGCCATCGTGGTGCAGAGCTACGAAGCCGGTGCGCGCTATGGCGAGGCCGAGCGCGCGCTGCTGGGTTTCGTGGCCCAGCACGTGCAGACCGCGATGGACCGGCGCCAGGCGCAGGTGCGGCTGGAACAGCAGGTGGAGCGCCGCACCCTGGAACTGCAGCGGGCCAACCGCAGCCTGCAGGATGAAGTGGCCGAGCGCCGCCGCGCCGAGCAGCTGCAGACCGCGCTGTACAACATTGCCGAACTGGCCATGTCCGCCGAGAGCCTGGCGCAGTTCTACGGCCAGGTGCACGGGGTGGTCGGGCGCCTGCTGGATGCGCGCAACTTCTACATCGCGCTGGTCAACGCCCGCGGCGATGGCCTGGATTTCGTCTATTCGGTGGACGAGCACAACGCCAGCCGGGCACCGCGCGCCTTCAGCCACGGCCTGACCGAGTACGTGGTGCGCCACCGCTGCCCGCTGCTGGCCTCGCGCGCGCAGATCGATGCGCTGCTGGACGCCGGCGAGGTGCGCGAGCATGGCGCGCGCTCGCAGTGCTGGCTGGGCGTACCGCTGCTGCGCGATGACGAAGTAGTGGGCGCCATCGTGGTGCAGAGCTACAGCGCGCAGATCTCCTTCAGCGTGCACGACCAGCGCCTGCTGACCTTCGTGGCGCAGAACATCGGCACCGGGCTGGCCCGCCAGCGCGACCAGCAGAACCTGCGGCTGGCCCACGCCGAGCTGGAAAAGCGCGTGGAAGAGCGAACCCGCGAACTGGCCGAGGTGAACGACAAACTGCTGGGCCAGATTGCCGAGCGCCTGCGCGCCGAGCAGCGGCTGACCCACCAGGCCATGCACGATGCCCTGACTGGCCTGCCCAACCGCCTGCACCTGCTGGACCGCCTGCAAGATGCACTGGCGCGTGCGCGGCGCGAGGGTGGCCCGGTGTTCGCGGTGCTGTTCCTGGACCTGGACCGCTTCAAGCTGGTGAATGACAGCATCGGCCACGCTGCCGGCGACCGCATGCTGGTGGAAGTGGCCAAGCGCATCGTCTCCATGACCGGTGACAACGATGTGGTGGCGCGGCTGGGCGGCGACGAATTCGCCGTGCTGCTGGAATGCCCCAGCGGTCTGTCGCAGGCCCTGGAGTTCGGCCAGCGGCTGCTGCTGGCACTACAGGAATCGGTCTGGATTGCCGGGCGCGAGCTGTTTCCTTCCGGCAGCCTGGGCATTGCCCTGTGGAACAGCCACTACCGCACCGGTGAAGAGCTGCTGCGCGACGCCGATGCAGCCATGTACCGCGCCAAGGCGCAGGGCCACGACCGCTGCGCGATCTTCGACGAGGACATGCGCGAGCAGGCCATGCGCAGCCTGGACCTGGAAGCGGACCTGCGGCGGGCGATCAACAACCGCGATTTCGTGCCGTTCTACCAGCCCATCGTGCGCCTGGCCGATGGCGAAGTGGTCGGCCATGAGGCGTTGCTGCGCTGGCAGCACGAGCGCCGTGGCCTGCTGCTGCCCGGCGCATTCCTGGAGCTGGGCGAAGAAAGCGGCCTGATCGAGCAGGTCGACTGGCTGATCTACGAACAGGTGATCGCCGGCCTGGCCGATGGCGGCCGCGGCTATGTGTCGGTGAACGTGTCACCGCGGCATTTCCGCTCGGCCGATTTCAGTGCGCGCCTGTTCGGCCTGCTGGAGGCCTGCGATGCCGATCCGCGGCGCCTGCGCCTGGAGATCACCGAAGTGGCGTTGCTGGACGATGGCCCGCATACGCTGCGCACGCTGAAGGGCCTGCGCGAGCGCGGCATCCAGGTGCAGCTGGACGATTTCGGTACCGGCTTCTCGGCGCTGTCCTACCTGCACCGGTTCCCGATCAGCACGCTGAAGATCGACCAGAGCTTCATTGCCGGCCTGCACGGGCCGGAAGCGCAGAGCACGCGCGCGCTGGTGGAAGGCGTGCTGTCGCTGGCGCGCACGCTGGGCATTGAAACCATCGGCGAAGGCATCGAAACCGAACCGCAGCGGCAGAGCCTGCTGGAGCTGGGCTGCGACTACGGCCAGGGCTACCTGCTGGGGCGCCCGGCGCCGTGGACGCGCGCGGTGGCCTGAGCCGCCGCGCGCGGGTGCATCAACGCAGCGCGGCGCGGCGCTTTTCGTCGATCCACTTCGAGGCCTGGGCCGGCTGGTAGTTCTTCATCCAGACCAGCATTTCCTCGATGTCCGAGCCGTACCACAGGTCCTGGCGCTGTTCCGGGTGCAGGAAGCGCTCTTCGACCATGCGATCGATCATGCCGATCAGCGGCGCGTAGAAGCCGTCCACGTCCAGGAAGGCGCAGGGCTTGTTGCCGATGCCCAGCTGGCGCCAGGTCAGCATTTCGAAGATTTCTTCCATGGTGCCGAAGCCGCCGGGCAGGGCGACGAAGCCGTCGGACAGATCGAACATGCGCGACTTGCGCTCGTGCATGGAGCCGACGATTTCCAGTTCGGTCAGGCCACGGTGGGCCACTTCCCAGTCGGCCAGCTGGCGCGGAATCACGCCGGTCACTTCGCCGCCGGCGGCCAGCACCGCATTGGCCACGGTGCCCATCAGGCCGACGTTGCCGCCGCCATACACCAGGCGCATGCCGTCACGGGCGATGCGGTCGCCCAGCGCAATGGCGCGTTCGGTATAGGCCGGCTTGCTGCCGGCGTTGGAGCCACAGTAGACGCAGATCGACTTCATGGTGTGCCTGTCTCTTGATGCGGAAACGAAAACGCCCCGCCGGCAACCGGATCAGCGGTTGCGGGCGGGGTGTGTCGGGATTATGAGGCCTTGGGCGGGGTTGTGCCCGACTGCGCGCTGTCCGGTAGCGTCGAGCTTGCTCGACTGGCCCTTGTAGAGTCGAGCCATGCTCGACTGGGCCGTTGCCAGGATCCGAACGAAGCGCAGTCGAGCATGGCTCGACTCTACAGATCAGGCGGCGGCGGCCTGCTGGCGGCGCGGGCCTTCACGCAGGGCGCGGCCGACCATGCCCACCAGCAGGTCCAGCTCGTCGCTGTCCATGCCGAAGTGCGGGGTGAAGCGCAGCGAGTTCTCGCCGCCGTGGATCACGTTGATGCCGTGCTGGCGCAGCCATTCCTCGGTGGAGTGGGCGCCATAGCACTTGAACTGCGGGGCCAGCTCGCACGAGAACAGCAGGCCGGTGCCCTGCACCTTGGTGATCAGCCCGCCCAGCTCGTTCTTCAGCTGCTCCAGCTTGCGCACCGCTTCGGCGCCGCGTTCGGCGATGTTGGCGCGCACCTGCGGGGTCAGCTGGGCCAGGGTGGCGCAAGCCACGTCCAGCGCCCGCGGGTTGCTGGTCATGGTGTTGCCGTAGATGCCCTTGCGGTACAGCTGGGCGGCGTGTTCGGTCACTGCCAGCACCGACAGCGGGTACTGGGCCGCGTTCAGTGCCTTGGAATAGGTTTCCATGTCCGGCGGGTCCAGGCCTTCGAAGCCGGGGTAATCGACCACCGACAGCACGCCATGGGCGCGCAGGCCGGCCTGGATCGAATCGAGCAGCAGCAGGCTGCCATGGGCACGGGTCAGTTCGCGGGCCAGGGCATAGAAGGCCGGCGGCACCGAACGGCCCGGGTCGCCTTCACCCATCACCGGTTCCAGGAACACTGCTTCGATGAACCACTGGTTGCGCGCGGCATCGTCGAAGACCTGGCGCAGGGCGGCCTCGTCGTAAGGCGCCACGGTGATCACCGAATCCTCGCCGCGGTAGCTGGCCAGGTGCTGCAGGTAGGTCTTGCGGCTGGAATCGGAATACAGCGCCGGGCGGTCGGTGCGCCCGTGGAAGCTGCCCTTGACGACCACCCGCTTGATGGCGGCACCGGCGTGGCGCGCACCCGGGTCGGTCTGCAGCTTGGCGTTCACATCGGCGATGCGCGCGGCCAGGCCGACCGCTTCCGAGCCGGAATTCAGGCACATGAAACGGGCATAGGGGCAGCCGCCGCGGCGGTGGCCGACTTCGGCGCGCAGGGCCGTAATGAAACGCTGCTGCGACAGGCTGGGGGTCATGATGTTGGCCATCACCTGCGGCCGCGCCATCGCTTCGAGCACCGCATCGGGGGTGTGGCCGAAGCCGAGCATGCCGTAGCCGCCAGCGTCGTACAGCACCGCGCCCTTCAGGGTGACCACCCACGGGCCGCGTGCGGCCAGCGCCACGTATGGGGTCACCGCATCGTCTGCATAGAAGTTCACGAAGCCGTCCTGCATGGCCTCGATCTGGGCCTGCTCGTCCTGTGCCAGCAGCGGCCCCAGTTCGCCCTGCACGCGCGCGAATTCCGCTGCGGCGGCGTCCACCGCGGCAACCAGCTGCGGGTGGCGGTCGGCCAGGGCGGTCAGGGTGGCATCGTCCAGGCCGGTGGTCAGGCGGGTGCCGGGCTGGGTGCGCAGGGGGGCAAGACGTTCGATGAAGCTCATTGCAGATCTCCTGAAACGATGGTTCACACGGGCCTGAAAATGCAGAACGCGCGTCATCACGCGCGCTTTGGGGCAGGCTCGTGCAGCGGACTTCCTTCCCGATGCTAGCACTTGTTTTTTTGCGCGATAACCCCGCAGAAACCTGCTGCATAGCAGCATAATGCCCGACGTTCGCCACGATGCGCGCTGCCTGGCCGATGCTGGACGTACAATGCGCGCCATTGTCGACCTGATGCCGCCACCGCCTTGAAGAAGTCCGATTTCCATTACGACCTGCCGGCCGAACTGATTGCCCAGGCGCCGTTGGCCGAGCGTTCGGCCAGCCGCCTGATGGTGGTGCCGCCGGCGCCCGCCGCCTTCACCGATGTGCAGGTGCGCGACCTGCCGTCGCTGCTGCAGCCGGGCGATCTGCTGGTGTTCAACGATACCCGGGTGATTCCGGCGCGGCTGTTCGGGCAGAAGGCCAGTGGCGGGCGGGTGGAAATCCTGATCGAGCGCCTGCTGGGCGGCCAGCAGGTGCGGGCCCAGGTGGGCGCCAGCAAGTCGCCCAAGGCCGGCAGCCGCATTGCCCTGGACGCCGGCGGCGAGGCCGAAGTGCTGGGCCGCGATGGCGAGTTCTACCTGCTGCAGTTCCATGTGCCCGAATCGCTGGAACAGTGGCTGCTGCATGCCGGCCGGCTGCCGCTGCCGCCGTACATCCAGCGCGAGCCGGGGCAGGATGACCGCGAGCGCTACCAGACCGTGTTCGCCCGCGAAGTGGGCGCCGTGGCCGCGCCGACCGCCGGCCTGCATTTCGATGAAGCCCTGCTGGCGGCGCTGAAGGACAAGGGCGTGGCGTTCGGCCACGTGACCCTGCACGTGGGCGCCGGTACCTTCCAGCCGGTGCGGGTGGATGACCTGAAGGACCACGTGATGCACCGCGAGTGGCTGAACGTGGGCGCCGAACTGGTGCAGCAGGTGCGGCGCACGCGCGAGGCCGGCGGCCGGGTGATCGGCGTGGGCACCACCGTGGTGCGCGCGCTGGAAAGCGCGATGCGTGACGGCGAGCTGCTGCCGTTCGCTGGCGAGACTCAGATCTTCATCACCCCCGGTTACCGCATCCGCAGCGTCGATGCGATGGTGACCAACTTCCACCTGCCCGAAAGCACGCTGCTGATGATGATTTCGGCCTTCGCCGGCCGCGAGCGGGTGTTCGAGGCCTACCAGCACGCGATCGAGCAGCGCTACCGCTTCTTCAGCTACGGCGACGCGATGCTGCTGTTCCCGCAGTCGCCCTGACGCCTGGTAGGTGCGCACCTTGGTGCGCACGCCCCGAACCGCCGGCGGTAGGTGCGCACCTTGGTGCGCAAGCCCCGAACCACCCAAGGTAGGTGCGCACCTTGGTGCGCACGCCCTGATGGGAGACAATAGGCAACTATTTGCCTGAATGACCGCTCCATGTCCCGATTGCAGTTCCAGCTCCAGACCCGTGACGGCCGTGCCCGCCGCGGCCGCCTGACCTTCCCGCGTGGCACGGTGGAAACGCCGGCCTTCATGCCGGTGGGTACCTATGGCTCGGTCAAGGGCATCCTGCCGGACCAGGTGCGCGCGCTGGGCGCGGAAATCATCCTGGGCAACACCTTCCATCTGTACCTGCGCCCGGGCCTGGACATCATTGCCGACCACGGCGGCCTGCACGGCTTCTGCCGCTGGGACGGCCCGATCCTGACCGATTCGGGTGGCTTCCAGGTGTTCTCGCTGGCCCACCGCCGCAAGATCACCGAGCAGGGCGTGACCTTCGCTTCGCCCACCGACGGTGCCCGCGTGTTCCTGGGCCCGGAAGAGAGCATGAAGATCCAGAAGGTGCTCGATTCGGACGTGGTGATGATCTTCGACGAGTGCACCCCGTACCCGGCCACCGAAGAGGTGGCGCGCCGTTCGATGGAACTGAGCCTGCGCTGGGCCCAGCGCAGCCGCAATGCCCACGACGAGCTGGGCAACGACGCGGCGCTGTTCGGCATCGTGCAGGGTGGGGTGCATACCGACCTGCGCAGCCGCTCGGCCGACGCCCTGCAGGCCATCGGTTTCGACGGCTACGCCATCGGCGGCCTGGCCGTGGGCGAGCCGGAACACGAGCGCAACGCCATGCTGGACCACCTGGACCCGGAGCTGCCCAGCGACCGCCCGCGCTACCTGATGGGCGTGGGCCGGCCGGAAGACCTGGTGGAAGGCGTGGCGCGCGGCGTGGACATGTTCGACTGCGTGATGCCGACCCGCAACGCCCGCAACGGCCACTATTTCACCTCGTTCGGCACCGTACGCATCCGCAATTCGCAGTACGCCCGCGACATGGACCCGATCGAGCCGGGCTGCGGCTGCGTGGCCTGCACCGGCGGCTACACCCGCTCGTACCTGCGCCACCTGGACCGCTGCAACGAGATGCTGGCGCCCATGCTGGGCACCCTGCACAACCTGTTCTACTACGAAAAACTGATGGCCGACATCCGCGCGGCCATCGAGGCGGGAACCTTCCAGGCCTTCCGCGAGTCCTTCTATGCGGCCCGTGGGGCGGTGGCACCCCCGCTGTAACCCCGTGGTACCCCTGCCGAACGGCCCAAGGACGAACGTCCGGGGCCGTGGCATACTTCAAGGCTGACCCAGATCCGCGGTCGACACCCCCGCCCGTGAACGGACGGGAGCGCCGCCCAACCAAAGGACCAACGATGAACCTGCTTGCCTTCCTGATTCCCGCCGCCCACGCCCAGGCCGCCGGCGGCCAACCGCAGGGCATGGGCCTGACCACGCTGCTGTTCCCGATCATCCTGATCGCCATCATGTACTTCCTGATGATCCGCCCGCAGATGAAGCGGCAGAAGGAGCACAAGGCCATGCTGGAAAAGATCAAGCGTGGCGACGAAGTGCTGACCAACGGCGGCATCGCCGGCGTGGTCACCGACATCGGCGACAACTTCATCACCATCGAAGTGGCTGACAACGTGCGCATCCGCGTGCAGAAGGGCGCTGTCGGCAACGTGCTGCCGGCCGGTACCCTGAACTCGGCCAAGTAAGCCACTCCCTTTCCGATGCACAACCGCGGCGCCGGGGATGGCGCCGCGCGGGACCCAAGCAATGCTCGAATTTCCACGCTGGAAGTACGTCGTCATCCTGATCGTACTGGCGCTCAGCACCCTGTACGCGCTGCCCAACATCTACCAGAAGGACCCGGCCATCCAGATCACCGCCAACCGTGGCGGGCAGATTGACGATGCGCTGCGCGACCGTGTGCTGGCCGACCTGAAGAAGGCCGGCATCAACCCGATCGGCGCGGAGAAAGAAGGGGAAAGCCTGATCGTCCGCCTGCCGGACCTGAAGACGCAGTCGGCCGCCAGCGATGCGCTGCGCGACAGCGTGGGCGAGAACTACACCGTGGCCCTGAACCTGGCCTCCACCGTGCCGGACTGGCTGGCCAACCTGGGCGGTCGCCCGATGGTGCTGGGCCTGGACCTGCAGGGCGGCGTGCACTTCGTGCTGCAGGTCGACCAGAAGGCTGCGCTGGAAAAGCGCCTGGATGCCTACACCGAAGACGTGCGCAGCACCCTGCGTGATGCGCGCATCGCCTACCAGTCGGTGGAACGCCGCGCTGACAACACCATCGTGGCCAACCTGAGCCCGTCGGCTGGCGCCGATGCGGCCAGCCGTGCCCGCGTGGCGCTGGGCACCGCGCAGCCGACCCTGGGTTATGACGTTTCTGGCAACCGCATCACCGTGACCGTGCCGGACGCGGAGATCGCGCAGATCGCCAACGGCGCGATCGAGCAGAACATCAACACCCTGCGCAACCGCGTGAACCAGCTGGGCGTGGCCGAGCCGATCATCCAGCGCCAGGGTGCCGACCGCGTGGTCGTGCAGCTGCCCGGCGTGCAGGACACCGCCGAAGCCAAGCGCATGATCGGTGCCACCGCCACCCTGGAATACCGTGCGGTGGTGGAAGGCAATGCGCAGGACGCCATCGCTTCGGGCCGCATTCCGCCGGAAGCCAAGGTCTACCAGCAGCGTGATGGCCGTGGCCCGATCCTGCTGAACAAGCGCGTGATCGTCACCGGCGACCAGATGGTGGCCGCGCAGGCAGTGACCGATTCGACCAGCGGTTCGCCGGCGGTCAGCGTGACGCTGAACAATGTCGGCGGCCAGCGCATGTTCGATTTCACCAGCGCCAACGTGAACAAGCCGATGGCCGTGGTCTACACCGAGCGCGTGCCGACGGTGACCGTGGTCGATGGCGAGGAAGTGCGTGGCTTCAAGGTCAACGAGGAAGTGATCTCGGTGGCCAACATCAACGGCGTGTTCGGCAAGAACTTCCAGACCACCGGTCTGCAGAAGAAAGAAGCCGAAGATCTGGCCAAGCTGCTGAAGTCGGGCTCGCTGGCTGCGCCAATGGACTTCGTGGAAGAGCGCGTGGTCGGCCCCAGCCTGGGCGCCGAGAACGTGAAGAACGGTATCACCGCGGTGGTCTACGCCTTCCTGTTCACCTTGGTGTTCTTCAGCATCTACTACCGCGTGTTCGGTCTGATCACCTCCATCGCCATGCTGTTCAACCTGCTGATCGTGGTGGCGGTGATGTCGCTGTTCGGTGCCACCATGACCCTGCCGGGCTTCGCCGGTCTGGCGCTGTCGGTGGGCCTGTCGGTGGACGCCAACGTGCTGATCAACGAGCGTATCCGCGAGGAACTGCGTGCCGGTGTGCCGGGCAAGACCGCCATCGTGACCGGTTACGACCGCGCCTCGGGCACCATCCTGGACGCCAACCTGACCGGCCTGATCGTGGGCGTGGCCCTGTTTGCCTTCGGCACCGGCCCGCTGAAGGGCTTCGCGCTGACCATGATCATCGGTATTTTCGCCTCCATGTTCACCGCGATCACCGTGTCGCGCGCGCTGGCGACGCTGATCTACGGCGGTCGCAAGAAGCTCCAGAACGTGGCCATCTGACGGGACGACACGCACAATGAAACTGTTTCCGCTGCACATCCTCCCGAACGACACCAAGATCGACTTCATGCGGTGGCGCCATGTCGCCATGGTCGTCACGATCGCCGTGTTCATTGCCTCGATCGCCATCATCGGTGTGAAGGGCTTCAACTACGCACTGGACTTCACCGGCGGCACCCTGATCGAAGCGCGCTTCGACAAAGCGGTGGACGTCGAGGACGTCCGTACCAAGCTGGAGCAGAACGGCTTCGACGGCGCGCAGGTGCAGAGCGTGGGTGGCAACACCGACCTTCTGATCCGCCTGGCCCCGCACGGCGAGCACGCCCCGGGTACCGGTGGCGCGTCGGCTGAAGACAAGGCCACCGCGGCCGCCGTGGTCAAGGCGGTCTCTTCGGCCGACAACCAGGCCACCGTGCTGCGCAATGAATTTGTCGGTCCGCAGATCGGCAAGGACCTGGCGATGAATGGCCTGTACGCCACCATCTTCATGCTGGCCGGCTTCCTGATCTACATCGCCGTGCGCTTCGAGTGGAAGTTCGCCGTCACCGCCAGCATCGTGGCGCTGTTCGACCTGCTGGTCACCGTGGCCTACGTGTCGCTGCTGGGTCGTGAGTTCGACCTGACGGTGCTGGCCGGCCTGCTGTCGGTGATGGGTTTTGCGATCAACGACATCATCGTGGTGTTCGACCGCGTGCGAGAGAACTTCCGCAGCCTGCGCGTGGAGCCGATGGAGGTGCTGAACCGTTCGATCAACCAGACGCTGTCGCGTACGGTGATCACCGCGGTGATGTTCTTCCTGTCGGCGCTGGCGCTGTACCTGTACGGCGGCAGCTCGATGGAAGGCCTGGCCGAGACGCACATGATCGGTGCGGTGATCGTGGTGCTGTCCTCGATCCTGGTGGCCGTGCCGATGCTGACGATCGGTTTCCTGCGCGTAAGCAAGCAGGACCTGCTGCCCAAGGCCAAGGACATCGAAGCCCTGGAGCGTCGCCCGTAATCCTTACGGCACGCAGCACACAGAGAACCCCGCGCAAGCGGGGTTTTTTTGTTGGCAGGGCTTGCAGCCCTGCACCTGCTTGGAGCAACGGCAACGGCAAAAGCGGGGTATCCGTGGGATGGCGGGGTGGTGTGGGTGGGCAGGACACGCCGCAAGTACGTCCCTGTAGGCTCGTAGGCGCCATCCATGGCGCCTGCGGTCCTGCCCACCCACACCGCCCCGCCTCTGACAGGTTCACACGGCTGTTGGTAACGGCGCCTGTTGTTCCGAGCGGCTGTTGGTAGGTGTCGACCTTGGTCGACACATCGTTCAGATATCGAACGAATCATCCACGCATGGCGTGGCTGTACTGTGTCGACCAAGGTCGACACCTACCAGAGCAGAGCGCTGCTCCGACAGGTTGTTGGTAGGTGTCGACCTTGGTCGACACATCCATCAGACATGGAAATCCATCTGGGGTCAGAGCCCGTTGCGGAGCAACGGGATCCGACCCCGGGCCGTTCCGACAGATCGCGGAAAACTGTCGAAGGCGGGGTGGGTCCGGTTGCGGCCTCTCCCGCAACCGGACCCACCCCGCCATCCCCCGAATAGCCCGCTCTTGAATTTGACGTTGCCGTTGCGTCGGCAGGTGCAGGGCTGCAAGCCCTGCAAAAGAGAAACCCCACCCTACGCCTGCGTCGGTTGTGCAATCGTCCCCCGCGCACTACGATCCTGCGGTTCGCATGCGCCCGCGTGCGCCGCATCTGCCAACCCGAGGTATCCATGGTCATCAAACCGCGCGTCCGCGGCTTCATCTGCGTCACCACCCATCCGACCGGCTGTGAGGCCGCGGTCAAGCAGCAGATCGACTACATCCGCGCCCGCCCGCCCATCCAGAACGGTCCCAAGCGCGTGCTGGTCATCGGCGCATCGACCGGCTATGGCCTGGCGGCACGCATCACCGCGGCCTTCGGCAGCGGCGCGGCCACCCTGGGTATCTTCTTCGAACGCCCGGGCAGCGAAACCAAGCCGGGCACCGCCGGCTGGTACAACTCGGCCGCCTTCCACAAGTACGCCGACGAAGCCGGCCTGTACGCCAAGAGCATCAACGGCGATGCCTTCTCCGATGAAGTGAAGGCCAAGACCATCGAGATGATCAAGGCCGACCTGGGCCAGGTTGACCAGGTGGTCTACAGCCTGGCTGCGCCGCGCCGCAAGCACCCCAAGACCGGTGAGATCATCAGCTCCACGCTGAAGCCGATCGGCGAACAGATCACCCTGCGTGGCCTGGACACCGACAAGGAAGTGATCACCGAAACCACCCTGCAGCCGGCCACCCCGGAAGAGATTGCCGGCACCGTTGCGGTGATGGGCGGCGAAGACTGGCAGATGTGGATCGACGCGCTGGCCGATGCCGGCGTGCTGGCCGATGGCTGCACCACCACCGCCTTCACCTACGTGGGCGAGGAGATCACCCAGGCCATCTACTGGAACGGCTCGATTGGTGCCGCCAAGAAGGATCTGGACAACAAGGTGCTGGGCCTGCGCGAATCGCTGGCAAAAATTGGTGGCGACGCGCGCGTGTCGGTGCTCAAGGCCGTTGTGACCCAAGCCAGCTCGGCCATTCCGACCATGCCGCTGTACCTGTCGCTGCTGTTCAAGGTGATGAAGGCGCAGGGTACGCACGAAGGCTGCATCGAGCAGCTCGATGTGCTGTACGACATCCTGTACGGCGGCAAGGCTGACGGCGTGGCCGTCGACCGCCTGCGCCACGATCTGGTCGATGGCCAGGGTCGCAAGGTTGCGCTGGTGGACGAGGAAGGCCGCCTGCGTGCCGACTACAAGGAAATGGCGCCGGAAGTGCAGGGCAAGGTGCTGGAACTGTGGCCGCAGGTGACCAACGAGAACCTGTACGAGATCAGTGATCTGGCCGGCTACAAGGCCGATTTCCTGCGCCTGTTCGGGTTTGGCGTGGAAGGCGTGGACTACGAGGCCGACGTCAATCCGGACGTGAAGATCGCCAACCTGGTCGATCTGACCTGAGGACCGAGGTAACGCCGGGCATGGCCCGGCGCTACCGGTGCAGCTCCAACGGTAACGCCGGGCCATGCCCGGCGCATGCCGCTCAACCGAACTCGAAATTCATCACCGGCAGGGCAGGGCCGACGAAATCACCCTGCACGTAATCCACGCCCGCACTGAACAACAGGGTCATGGAATTGGCGTCGCTGACGAACTCGGCGACGGTGCGGATGCCGGCTTCCTGCGCACGCGCGGTGATCTGGCTGATCAGGTCGATGTTCTCGCGGGTCGACACCAGGTCGCTGGTGAAGCTGCGGTCCAGCTTCAGCACCTGCGGCTGGAAGTGCGCCAGCAGCTGGAACGAATCCAGCCCCGAACCGAACTGCTCCAGGCCGATGCGGCAGCCCAGCGGGGCAACTTCGGCCAGGAACTGCTGTGCGGCGCGCAGATGGGTGAACACCTTGGCCTCGGGCGCGTGCAGCCACAGCCGTTCGCCTGGCACGCCGTGGGCCTGCAGTTCGCGGCGCAGGGTGGCGATCATCTTCGGGTCATCGAAGGATTCGGGCGTCACCTTCACCAGCATCTGCGTGGCATGGCCCTCGCGCGCCCGCGCGCCGAGCACGCTGATCGCGCGCGACACCACCCAGCGGTTGATGTCGGCCAGCAGGCCATGGTCTTCGGCAATGCCGAGGAAGGCCGTGGGGCTGAGCAGCTCGCCGTTGTGTTCCAGGCGCAGGTAGGCCTCGTACAGTTCCAGCGATTCACCCTGCAGATTCAGCACTGGCTGGTAGTGCAGTTGGAAGCCTTCACCGGCCAGGGCTTCGCGGATACGCGCCACCCAGCGCTGCACGCGTTCTTCCTCCACACGGTCGGCAGCGGCCGGGTCGAAGATGCGGCAGGTATTGCCCAGCGCGGCGGCGGCCTGTGTGCATTCGCTGGCGCGGGCCAGCACCTGGCCGATGCTGGCGATTTTTTCGCCCACCTGCACGCCACCCACGCTGACCGTGACCGTGGCCGAGCGCGCACCAATGCTGAACACATGCGCGGCATAGGCGGCGCGGATGCGTTCGGCCAGCGCTTCGGTCTGCGCATACGGGCCCGACTGCAGCACGGCAAAGCTGTGTTCGCCGAAGCGTGCCAGCTGCGCCTGGTCGCCCACCACCTCGGCCAGCAGCCCGGCCAGGGCGCCGATCAGGGTGTCGGCCGAGTCCAGGCCGATATCGGGGATCAGGCGGGCGTAGTGGTCCGGCTCGACCAGCAGCAGGCCGAACTGGCCTTCGCTGCGGCCGGCCTGGGCTACGGCATCTTCCACCTGCAGCATGAAGGTGGGGCGGTTGAGCAGGCCGGTGACCTGGTCACGCTGGCGCAGGTCTTCCACCTCGCGCGCCAGTTCGGTGTCCAGTTCCAGGCGGCGGCGGAACACCACCTGCAGGCAGGCCTCGCCTTCATAGGCGGCGGCGGTGAATTCCATGGTGGCCGGGAATGCGCTGCCGTCCTGGTGGCGTGCATCCAGCTGGTACTGCGGGGGCGGTGCTTCGCCGCGGCTGAGCGACTTCAGCAGCTGCTTGAAGCCATCCACGTGCTGTGCGGCTACCATGTCCAGCAGCGAGATGCCTTCGATATCGTCGAATTCGTCGTAGCCGAACATGCCCAGGTAGGCGTCGTTGGCGCGGATGTGCATGCCTTCATGCACGTAGGCGATGGGGTCGCGGGACGAGGCGATGAGCGCGTCGCAGCGGCGTTCGGTCTCGCGCATCTGTGCTTCGATGCGGCGCAGGCCGCGCCGTGCCTGCAGATCCACCCACTGGTCACGCACCACGGCCAGCAGGTGCTCGTTGCGCTGGCGCAGGGCCAGGGCCCGCACGCCGTTGCTGCTGGCCTGCACCAGTTCGTCTTCGTCGATGCGGTCGGCCAGCAGCACCAGCGGAATGTCCTTGCCGCTGGCGGCAATGTGCTGGGCCACCAGCGGCAGGGGGATGCCCTGCGACGGCGAGGCCAGCACCAGGTCGATGGCCTGGCTGGCCAGCACCTGTGACAGTTCGGCCGAATCCTGTGGGCGCCACGGGCGAACGGCAATGCCGCTGTTGCGCAGGGTGCTGACGATGGCTTCTGCGTTTTCGCCGCTGTCGTCCACGATCAGCAGGCGGATGGTGATGTCGTTCGCGTTCTGCATGCACTGCTCCCCAATCTGCGAACCTAGATACACGATGCGCGGCGGCACGTCCATGCGCTGGCCCCGGGCGAGCGCCGAACGGCGATGCGGTTCACACCACGCTGCCTGCGGCGTGACCGCTGGCCCACGCCCACTGGAAGTTGTATCCGCCCAGCCAACCGGTCACATCCAACACCTCGCCGACGAAATGCAGGCCGGGCACGCGCTTGGATTCGAACGTGGAAGACGACACTTCGGCCGTATCCACCCCGCCCAGGGTCACCTCGGCGGTGCGGTAGCCTTCGGTGCCGCTGGCTACCAGCGGGAACGCGCCCAGCACCTGCGCGGCCTGGCGCAGCACCGGTTCGTCGAGCTGGCGCACCGGGCGGTCCGGCAGCCAGTGCTCGCACAGGCGCTGCGCCAGCCGCTTGGGCAGCACCTCGCCCAGCACCGTACGCAGTTCGGCGGCAGGGCGCTCGCGCTTCATCTGCCGCAGCCACTCCCCGGCGTCCTGGCCGGGCAGCAGATCGATCTCAAGGGTGTCGCCGGGCTGCCAGAACGAGGAGATCTGCAGGATGGCCGGCCCGCTGACGCCACGATGGGTGAGCAGCATGAAGTTCTGGAAGCTCTTGCCATTGCAGTGCGCCTGCACCGGCAGGGCCATCCCGCTCAGCTCGGCCAGGCGTTCCTGGTGCTTGCCGCTGAGGGTGAGCGGCACCAGGCCGGCGCGGGTGGGCAGCACGTTGTGGCCGAACTGGCGGGCCAGTTCGTAGCCGAAGCCGGTGGCACCCAGGCTGGGAATGGACAGCCCGCCGGTGGCCACCACCAGCGATGCGCAATGAAACAGCCCCTGCGTTGTGTGCACGCGGAAGCCATCGCTGGCGTGTTCGATGCGCTCGATGCTGCACTGAGTGCGGATCTGGGCGCCGGCGGCCTGGCATTCCTCCACCAGCATCTTCACGATCAGCTTCGATGAGACATCGCAGAACAGCTGGCCCAGCTCTTTTTCGTGATAGGCGATGCCGTGCTTCTCCACCATGTCGATGAAGTGCCACGGCGAATAGCGGGCCAGCGCCGATTTGCAGAAATGCGGGTTGGCCGACAGGAAGTTGGCCGGGGTGGTGCCGGTATTGGTGAAATTGCAGCGCCCGCCGCCGGACATCAGGATCTTCTTGCCGACCTTGTTGGCGTGGTCCAGCACCTGCACCTGGCGCCCGCGGCGGCCGGCGGTGAGCGCGGTCATCAGCCCGGCGGCACCGGCGCCGATGACCACCACGTCGCAACGGGTAATGCTCATGCCTTGGCGCGCTTGCGCCAGCTGGGAATCACGTCCAGCTGGATCTGGTCGTTGAGGATCTGCACTTCGCCATCCTGGATGAGCACGCTGAAACGCATGGCGCGCTGGATCTGCTGGCCCCACTGTTCAACGAAGGCGCCGTCCAGGTCGACCACCGACAGGTTGTCGAAACGGGCCAGGCCCTTGCCCTGCTTGTTCCACCAGATATCGGATGCGTTGCCGCCGTAGTTCACCACCTGCACCGACCGGCTGCGATTGCTGGCCTTGCGGATGCGCGATTCGTCCGGGTGGCCCAGATCGATCCACTGCAGGATGTCGCCGGTGTAGTCGTGCTGCCACAGGTCCGGCTCGTCGTCGGTGCTCAGGCCGCGGCCGAACTCCAGGCGGTCATCGGCGTTCAGGGCGAAGGCCAGCAGGCGCACCATCAGGCGCTCGTCGGTTTCGGACGGGTGCTGGGCCAGGGTCAGGTTGTGGGTCGCGTAGTAGCCGCGATCCATGTCGCTGATCTGCAGTTCGGCCTTGCGGATGGTGGCGGTGAGGGCCATGGGCGTTCCGGGGGCAAAGACCGCCCATGATAGAGGTTTGCTGGCGGGGTGTCCGTGGCAGGGGTGTCTGCGCGGTGTCAACGGTGGCACTCTGGCCGCGACTTCCCTGCGTGTGTGTTCGATGAGCCTGCCCAGCCGCCTGCAGTTGCCCCCCGGGGACTGGCCGACCCTGCTGGACGGCCTGTGCGCGCGTTTCCCGCGCATTGACCGCGGCCAGTGGCTGGACCGTTTCGCGCGTGGGCGGGTGCGGGATGCGCAGGGCAGGGCGCTTGCAGCCGACCAGCCGTGGCAGGTCGGGCGGGAGATCGTCTATTTCCGCGAAGTCAGCGATGAGCCGGTCATTCCGTTCAGCGAAACGGTGCTGTACCAGGACGCGCACCTGCTGGTGGCCGACAAGCCGCACTATCTGCCGGTCACCCCGGCCGGGGGCTATGTGCGCGAGACCCTGCTGGCGCGGCTGGTGGCACGCACCGGCAATCCCGACCTGGTGCCCCTGCATCGGCTGGATCGGCTGACCGCCGGGCTGGTGCTGTTCTCGCAGCGGCCCGATTCGCGTGACGCCTACCAGCGCCTGTTCCGTGAGCGGCGCATCGAAAAGATCTACGAGGCACTGGCGCCGGCCCTGCCAGGGCTGCCGTTCCCGCAGCAGCGGTTGAGCCGGATCGTGCCGGGTGAGCCCTTCTTCCGCATGGCCGAAGTGGCGGGCGAGGCGAATGCGCGCACGCAGGTGGAGGTGATCGCCGACGATGGCGCGGTGTGGCACTACCGGCTGCGCCCGCAGACCGGGCGCAAGCACCAGCTGCGCGTGCACATGGCCGCGCTGGGGGCGCCGATCCTGGGCGATGACCTGTATCCACAGCTGCAGCCGTCGGCCGATCCGCTGCAGGCGCCGCCGCTGCAACTGCTGGCGCGGGCCCTGGCCTTCCAGGATCCACTCAGCGGGGATCCGCGTGTGTTCCGCAGCGAGCGCTCGCTGCGCTGGCCGGCCGACCCGGTGCCGGGCGCCTGATCAGCGCGGCCGGGTCACCGTGGCTTGATCACCGTGGCTTGACCCGGGCCAGCCAGCGATCCAGTTCTGCGGCGAACAGTTGGCGGTCGCGCGCGCCCAGCGGCGGCGGGCCACCGGTCTGCACGCCCGCACCGCGCAGTTCCTCCATGAAATTGCGCATGGACAGGCGCTCGGCCATGTTGTTGGCGGTGTACAGCTGGCCGCGCGGGTTCAGCGCCACGGCCTTCTTATCCAGTACCAGCGCCGCCAGCGGGATGTCCTGGGTGACCACCAGGTCACCGGCGGCCACCCGTTCGACGATGGCGCTGTCGGCCACGTCCAGGCCCTGCGGCACCTGCAGCGAGCGGATCCAGCGCGAGGGCGGGGTGCGCAGCCACTGGTTGGCAACCAGGGTCAGCTCCAGGCCGACCCGTTCGGCGGCCCTGAAAAGGATGTCGCGAATGACCGTCGGGCAGGCGTCGGCATCGACCCAGATGCGTGGGCGGGCGTGTTCAGCGGGGGTTTCAGCTTCAGTCATCAGCCCAGTGTAGGGTAGGAAAAACCTGAATAGGGACTCGGGTTTAGCCCTGATCTGGGCCCAGCCCTTGTCACGTCTAGCGGGCGGGGCTCTGCCGCTGAATGCCGGGGCTATCGCTTTTTGCTGAAAACACGCGTATCGTTCGACCCACTGTGTTTGCTAGGGTCACCGTGAATCGTGGCCTGGTGCAGTTGATCTCACGATCCGCTCATCGATCCGCTTTACCAACGCCTGCAACTCAGTCTCGGCCCCGATTCCCGGTGGCTGCGATTTTTTCAACATGTGTTTCAGGAGTTAGTCAAATGTCTGATCGTCAGACCGGCACCGTCAAGTGGTTCAACGACGCCAAGGGCTTCGGCTTCATCACCCCGGAAAGCGGCCCGGACCTGTTCGTGCACTTCCGTGCCATCCAGGGCACCGGCTTCAAGACCCTGCAGGAAGGCCAGAAGGTTACCTTCATCGCCGTCCAGGGCCAGAAGGGTATGCAGGCTGACCAGGTGCAGGCGGTCTAATCCGTCTGCTACCGTTTGGTAGCCAGAACGCCGGAAGCGAAAGCTTCCGGCGTTTTTTTTGCTTTTGTAGAGCCGAGCTTGCTCGACTGCCGTTGGCGCAATGCGAAAGGCAGTCGAGCAAGCTCGACTCTACGGAGCGCATGCATCGCGCGCGGTACGATGCGGGCTTCCCTCAGGAGTTTTCGCATGCGCATCGTCCACCACCTGGAAAACTCGCGTTCGCTGCGCGTGCTGTGGATGCTGGAAGAACTGGGGCTGGACTACGAACTGCGGCGCTACCCGCGCGATCCGAAGACGCTGCTGGCGCCGCCGGAGCTTCGGCAGATCCATCCGCTGGGCAAGGCGCCGGTGCTGCAGGACGGTGACCTGGTGCTGGCCGAATCCGGCGCGATCCTGGACTACCTGGTCGACCGCTACGACACCCAGCGCGTGCTGTCGCCGTCGCCGGTGCCGGCCGACAGTGCCGAGCGCATCGCCTATCGCTACTGGCTGCACTACGCCGAAGGGTCGGCCATGCCGCCGCTGCTGCTGACCCTGGTGGTCGGGCGCATCCGCAGTGCGCCGATGCCGTTCTTTGCCCGGCCGATCGCACGCAGCATCGCCGACAAGGCCGAGCGCAGCTTCATCGGCCCGCAGCGCCGCCTGCACCTGGACTGGATGGAGCGGCGCCTGGCCGAAAGCCCGTGGTTCGCCGGTGAACGCTTCAGTGCGGCCGACATCCAGATGAGTTTCCCGATCCAGGCCGCGGCCGCCCGTGGCGGCGGGCTGGACGACAAGCCGGCGTTGCGGGGCTTCCTGGAACGCATCGGCCAGCGCCCGGCCTACCAGCGCGCCGAGGCCCACGGCGGGGCACTGCAGGCCCTGCGCGGCGATTGAGGCCGGGGCCGACCGCCCCCATCCTGCTGGCATGGATACCCACGCCCCCCGTTTCGACAACCGCTTGCTGACTGCCCTGCCGGGCGACCCCGAAACCGGCCCACGCCGCCGCGAGGTGCGCGAGGCGGCCTGGTCATCGGTGATGCCGACCCCGGTCGCGGCGCCGACCCTGCTGGCCTGGTCGCCGCAGGTTGCCGCGTTCCTTGGCTTCGACGCCGCCGATGTGCAGGGCGCCGACTTCGCCCAGGTGTTCGGCGGCAACGCGCTGTACGACGGCATGCAGCCGTGGGCGGCCAACTACGGTGGCCACCAGTTCGGCCATTGGGCCGGGCAGCTGGGCGACGGGCGCGCGATATCGCTGGGTGAGCTGGTGGCCGCCGACGGGCGCCATTGGGAGCTGCAGTTGAAGGGCGCCGGGCCCACGCCCTATTCGCGCGGCGCCGATGGTCGCGCCGTGCTGCGCTCGTCCATCCGCGAATTCCTGTGCAGCGAAGCCATGCATCACCTGGGCGTGCCGACCACGCGTGCGCTGTCGCTGGTCGGCACCGGCGAGGACGTGGTGCGCGACATGTTCTACGACGGCCACCCGCGCGCCGAGCCCGGCGCGATCGTCTGCCGCGTGGCGCCGTCGTTCATGCGCTTCGGCACGTTCGAACTGCCTGCCTCGCGCGGTGAGACCACGCTGCTGAAGCAGCTGGCCGACGTCTGCATTGCCCGCGATTTCCCTGAACTGCAGGGGGAAGGGGGGGCGCTGTACGGCGACTGGTTCGCGCAGATTGCCGTGCGCACCGCCGAGCTGATGGCGCACTGGATGCGCGTCGGCTTCGTGCATGGAGTGATGAACACCGACAACCTGTCCGTGCTCGGCCTGACCATCGATTACGGCCCGTACGGCTGGGTGGAGGATTACGACCCGGACTGGACGCCCAACACCACCGACGCGCAAGGCCGCCGCTACCGCTTCGGCACCCAGCCGCAGGTGGCGTACTGGAATCTCAACCGGCTGGCGCAGGCACTGTCGCCGTTGTTCGCCGATGTGCAGCCCCTGCAGGCCGGATTGGCCGCATTCCAGTCCACCTTCGTGGCCTGCACCCGGCGCGATGCAGCGGCCAAGCTGGGTCTGGCGGCGGCTGACGATGAGGATCTGCAGCTGTACCTTCGCTGGCAGCAGTTGCTGCAGGACGGCGGCATGGACATGACCCTGGCGTGGCGTGCGTTGATGCAGGTGGACGTGGCCGCGCCGGATGTGGCCGCACTGGGCGATGTGTATTACGACCAGGCACGCCGGCAGGCGGTGCAGGCGCCGTTGCAGCAGTGGCTGCAGGCGTACGCGGCGCGGCTGCGCGTGGACCCGCTGTCGGTCGAAGCGCGGCAGGCGAAGATGGCAGCGGCCAATCCGCTGTATGTGCTGCGCAACTGGCTGGCGCAGGAGGCCATCGATCGCGCCGAGCAGGGCGACCTGGGTGGCGTGCATGCGCTGCAGGAGGTGCTGCGCGATCCGTATACGCAGCGGCCGGGGCTGGAACATTACGCAGGCAAGCGGCCGGCCTGGGCCGAGCACCGCGCCGGCTGCTCGATGCTGTCCTGCAGTTCGTAGGGGAGTTTTTTTGCAGGGCTTGCAGCCCTGCACCTGCTCAATGCAACAGCAACAGCAACGTCAAAAGCTGGGTATCGGTGGGATGGTGGGGCGGTGTCGGATTGCGGGGACGCCGCAAGTACGTCCTTGTAGGCTTGGCAGCCGCATCCATGCGGCTGACACCCCGCAATCCGACACCGCCCCACCTTCGACAGTTTCCCGCGATCTGCTGGAACGGCATTCTGCTCTGGTGGGTGTCGACCTAGGTCGACACCTACGGACAGCCGCGTGCTGTCGAAGCGGCGTTCTGCTCTGGTGGGTGTCGACCTTGGTCGACACGGATGAATTCATTCGATATCTGACAGATGTGTCGACCAAGGTCGACACCTACCAACAGCCGCGCGGGACAATTGGCGCAGATACCAACAGCCGCGTGAACCTGTCGAAGGCGGGGCGGTGTCGGATTGCGGGGTGTCAGCCGCATGGATGCGGCTGCCAAGCCTACAAGGACGTACTTGCGGCGTCCCCGCACTCCGACACCGCCCCGCCATCCCACGGAATGCCGCTGTTGCTGTTGCTGTTGCTTTCGCCGTTGCCGTTGCATTGAGCGGGTGCAGGGCTGCAAGCCCTGCAAAGAACCCCCTACAACCAACGTATTACCTATTCAGTGCGATATTCGCACGCGCAGTCGATTACCGCACTTGAATGGTGCAGTGCGATAAACCTAATTTCACTTCCGCAGTTTCATAGCAGTCCAAGCGATCCACCCCTGGCGGGGCGAGGGCAGCATAGGCAACGGTGCTGAAGCCAGGTGCAGGGGAAGACCGTTGGATCTCTTTCACCTGTGCGGAGTGATCGCATGTGCCGTCGTCTGTCTGTCGTTTCCCTGTCCCTGCTTGCCCTGCTGCCGTCGCTGGCGCTGGCCTACCAGGCCGAACCCCCGCGTGAAGCGCTGCAGGTGCTGCGTGTCGATCGCTACGCCGACGACAGCAACGCCGGCTCGCTGCGCTGGGCCATCAAAACCGCCAACGCCACGCCGGGCCGCTACCGCATTGAAATCAATGCGGTGGGCGCGGCGCCGTACGTGATCAAGCCGGCCTCGCCGCTGCCGGAAATCAAGGGCCCGGTGCAGATTGTCGGCACGCCGTGGGCGCGCGATGGCCAGTTTGTGGCCATCGATGGCTCGGCCTACGTGACCGGCACCGGCACCGATGCCTGCCCGGGTGCCGAGCCGGGCCAGTCTGGCACCAATGTGCGCACCACCACGCTGCCAGGCCTGGTGCTGCGCGATACCCAGGGCGTCGAACTGACCGGCCTGGAGATCCGCAACTTCTGCATCGGCGTGCTGATCAACCGCGCCAGCCACAGCGAAATCCATGACAACCGCATCGTCGCCAACAAGGGCGGTGCCGGCATCATGCTCACCGGCGACGATGGCAAGGGCCAGTCCACCGCCACCACCACGGTGCACAACCGCATCGTGCGCAACGTGTTCCTGGACAACGGCGATGGCCTGGAACTGACCCGCGGCGCGGCCTGGAACCTGGTGGCCGACAACCTGTTCCAGTCCACCACGGCCAACCCGGAACCGTCGCAGGGCATCGAAATCCTGTGGGGCAATGACAACAGCGTGGTGCACAACCGCTTCGTCGATTACTCCGATGGCCTGCAGATCAACTGGGGCAACCGCAACTACATCGCGGCCAATACCTTCACCGGCAACTCGATCGGGCTCAGCATCACCGGCAGCGGCAACGTGGTCGATGGCAACACCATCACCGGCAACGGCATCGGCATTGGCGTGCGTCCGCAGCCGGTCAGTGCGCCGAACCGCTTCAGCGCCAACCGCATCTTCGGCAACGGTCTGCCGATCGAGCGCTGCGAAGCCGGCGGCGCCTGCGTGAAGGGCCAGCCGCGCGGCGCCATCGTGTTCGGTGTGCCGGGGTTGGAACATGCCAGCTTCGTCGGCTCGCGTGGGCGCGGCGTGGACAACGATCCGGCCAAGCGTGCGCGCATCTGCAGCGCCGCCGGCCAGGCCGATTGCCAGCCGCAGGCCAACCTGGGCCAGGCCGCGCCGCAACTGGTGGCTGTGCAGGGCAAGGGCGCACAGCGCGCCGTGACCGGCAGCTTCCACGGCCAGCCGGACAGCCACTACCAGGTGGAAGTGTTCGGCAACCGTGCGGCCAACGGCAGCGAAGCTGAGCGCGTGCTGGGCACCGTGCAGGCGCGTACCGACGGCCAGGGCAACGGCACCTTCACCTTCCCCTTGGGCAATGGCGCCGATGCTGCGGATCTGGGCGGTGTGACCGCCACGGTCACCTCGCCGCAGGGCGCCACGTCCCCCCTGAGCGCGCCGCTGTCGCTGCGCTGATCACCTTTCCGAGACCCTGACCATGATTCCTGCAAAGCCTGTTTCCCTGACCGTACTGGCCGCGATGGCCCTGCTGCCGGCCGTCGCCAGCGCGCAATCCAGCAACCGCTACGCGGGCAAGACGCTCACCGGCGACTGGGGCGGTACCCGCACCGATCTGTACGAGCGCGGCATTGCCTTCCGCGGCGACTACGTGGGCGAGGCCATGGGCGTGGTGGATGGCGGCTACGGGGAAACCGGCGCCCGCTATGCGCAGCAGGTGCGCGTGGGCATGGACCTGGACATGGGCAAGCTGGCCGGCTGGGACGGCGGTGCCTTCCACTTCACGCTCAACGACCGGCGTGGCCGCAGCACCTCGGCCGATCTGGTCGGCAACCGCTTCCCGATCCAGGAAGCCTACGGCGGCCAGTACACGCGGCTGACCGAACTGAGCTACGACCAGACCTTCAACGGTGGCCAGTCGTACTACAAGCTGGGCTACTACGCGATGGGCAACCAGTTCGGCCTGCACAGCCTGCTGACCCATTTCGTCAATGCGGCGTTCTGCGCGCACCCGCTGGCGATGTCCGGCAACAGCGGCTGGTACAACTACCCGGTGGCGCGCTGGGGCGGTGAAGTGGCGCAACAGGTCAGCCCGGCGCTGAACGTGCGCACCGGCTGGTTCCAGGTGAACCCGAACCTGGGTGGCAACATCGAACGCAATGCGTTCCGCCCGTTCGCCTCGGGCACCACCGGTTCGCTGTTCCCGGTGGAAGTGACCTGGACCCCGGCCAAGGGCAGCCGCTACGCCGGCGTCTACAAATTCGGAGGCTACTACGACACCTCGCGCGTAGACCAGCGCGGCCTGGATACCTCGCCCACCACCGGCCGCCACGGCGCCTACGTGCTGGCCGAGCAGCGCCTGACCCAGGAGTCGGCCGACCCCAGCCGCGGCCTGACGGCGTTCGCGCAGTACATGGTGTCCGACGCCGATACCGCACAGATCAAGCGCTGGTATGCAGTGGGTGGCGTGTACCAGGGCATCGGTTCGCGCGCGCAGGACAGCATCGCGCTGGGTTACGTGGGCGCCGATATCAACGACCGCTTGGTGGATGCGCGCCGCGCTTCGCTGGCCGCCGGTGGCGTGCCGGTGGATTCGCCGCTGTACAACCTCAGCCAGGCCGAGGAGCTGTTCGAGCTGTCCTACAGCTTCCAGGTGAACCCGTGGCTGATGATCCGCCCCGACGTGCAGTACATCGTCAATCCCGGCACGTTCAACTACAGCGGTACCGACAACGCCTGGGCCGTGGGTGTCCAGGCCAAGGTGACCTTCTGATGGCCGCGCGCTCCTTCCACGCCCTGGTGACTGCCATGCGCATTCCGTTTGCCTCCCTTGTCCTCGCCGGTGCGCTGTGCACCTCCCCCGTGTTGGCCCTGGCCGCGCCGCCGCCGGCGGTGCTGCAGGTGGGCTCGCTGCGCATCGGCGAGGGCAGCCCGCGCACCATCGTGCCAATTACCGGTGCCAGTGCCGAACTCGCTCTGCAGCAGGCCGCGGCCATCGCCGCCAGCACGCACACCGACCTGGCCGAATGGCGCATCGATTACCTGGATATCGCCACCGATGGCAGCAAGCTGGTGGCGCTGGGCAAGCGCATCCAGGCCACGCTGGGCGGCAAGCCGATGATCGTCACCTTCCGTACCAAGGCCGAGGGCGGTGCGAAGGCGATCAGTGACCGCGACTACGGCGCGCTGTACGCCACGCTGCTGCGCGGTGGCTTTGCCCAGTTGATCGATGTGGAAATGTTTCGCGACCCGAACGTGGTGCAGGCGCTGGTGGCGCAGGCGCACAAGGCGGGGGTGAAGGTGGTGATGTCCAACCACGATTTCCAGGCCACGCCGCCGCGCGAGGAGATCGTCGCGCGGCTGCTGAAGCAGCAGGCGATGGGCGCGGACGTGCTGAAGATCGCGGTGATGCCGCGCGACGCCGGCGATGTGCTGGCCCTGCTGGACGCCACCTGGCAGGTACGCCAGCGCAGTGACAAGCCGCTGCTGACCATGTCGATGGGCGGCACCGGCGTGGTCTCGCGACTGGCTGGGGAAACCTTCGGCCAGGCCCTGACCTTCGGCATGATCGGCACGCCGTCGGCGCCGGGCCAGGTTGAAGTCGAACAACTGCAGGACGTCCTGCAGGTCATCCACGCTTCCAGCCAGGCCGGTCGCTGAGACCACCACGCCGGATGTTCCGCCGCTTCACGCTGTTGCAGGAAACCGCACCATGAGCCACGCCTCCGCCGCCGCACCGCCGCTCGTCCTGGAACGGATGAGTCCCTTCCAGTGGACCGCCATCGCCATCTGCGTGCTGCTGAACATGCTCGATGGCTTCGACGTGATGGTGATGGCCTTCACCGCGCCGCACGTGTCGGCGGACTGGGAACTGTCGGGCAAGGTGCTGGGGCTGATGCTCAGTGCCGGCCTGGTCGGCATGGCGCTGGGCTCGTTCCTGCTGGCGCCGCTGGCTGACCGCTGGGGCCGGCGGCCGATGATCGTGTGCTGCCTGCTGATCCTGACCACGGGCATGGCGCTGTCGGCGCTGGCCGGCAACGCGTGGCAGCTGGGCGCGCTGCGGGTGTTCACCGGCATCGGCATTGGCGGCATGCTGGCCGGTGTGGGGGTGATCACCGCCGAGTATGCCAACGCCAAGTGGCGCAGCACCGCCGTGGCCCTGCAGGCAACCGGTTATCCCATTGGCGCCACCGCCGGTGGCGTGCTGGCGGCGTGGATGCTGCAGCACTGGTCTTGGCACAGCGTGTTCCTGATCGGCGCGGGTGCCTCGCTGCTGTGCATCCCGCTGGTGCTCAAGTGCCTGCCCGAATCGCTGGATTTCCTGGTGGCACGGCGCCCGGCCGATGCGCTGCCGCGATTGAACGCGCTGCTGTCGCGCATGCAGATGCCTGCGCTGCAGGCGCTGCCGCCGGCACCGGTGCGTGAGGGCCAGCCGCAGGGCTACGCCGCGCTGTTCGTGGGTGATCTGCGCCGTGTCGCGCTGCTGATCGCGCTGGCGTTCTTCCTGCACATGTTCGCGTTCTACTTCGTGCTGAGCTGGACCCCGAAGCTGCTGGTATCTGCAGGTGTTTCGGCGCAGCAGGGCATCACCGGCGGCGTGCTGCTGAACCTGGGCGGCATCGTCGGCGGCAGTCTGTTCGGCTGGCTGGCCTCGCGCTGGTCGCTGTCCCGCCTGACCGCCGGCGCGCTGCTGTTGGCGATGGTGGCGATGCTGGGCTTCGCTGCGTTCAACACACAGTTGAACGTGGCCTTCCCGCTGGCATTCGTGATTGGTGCGGCGCTGTTTGCTGCCATGGCCGGGCTGTACGCCGCCGCACCGGTGGTGTTCGCCGCACAGGTGCGCACCACCGGCCTGGGTTGGGCGATCGGCGTCGGCCGGGTCGGCGCCATCCTGTCGCCGCTCACCGTGGGCGTGCTGGTGGATGGCCATTGGCCGCCGTCGGCGCTGTATGTGCTGTGCGCGCTGCCGCTGCTGTTGGCCGCCTGGGCATGCCTGGGGCTGCGCGTGGGCGTGGGCCAGAACCGGCGTTGAACCGCCTTCCGGAGTCATGCAGGCAATGTGCGATTATCGGATTGAATGGCCGAATATCGGATTGACCGGGCAGGGGCCTGTGCGCACCATGTCCGCGTCATGTTTTCCCGTCGCAGTGGCCGTGCGCCGCGCTGGTACGTACCAGCGAAGGGCAGGGCAAGGAGCAATGCAGTGATCGACAAGACCGTGGCCAGCGCCGAAGCAGCGGTGGCCGATATCCACGATGGGGCCACCGTGATGATCGGTGGCTTCGGCACCGCGGGCATGCCCGACGAGCTGATCGATGCGCTGATCGCGCAGGGCGCGCGCGAGCTGACCATCATCAACAACAATGCAGGCAACGGCGATACCGGCCTGGCCGCGCTGATCAAGCACAAGCGCGTGCGCCGCATCGTCTGTTCGTTCCCGCGCCAGTCCGATTCGCAGCACTTCGATGCTGCGTATCGCGCCGGTGAAATCGAGCTGGAACTGGTGCCGCAGGGCAACCTGGCCGCGCGCATCCATGCGGCCGGTTCCGGCCTGGGTGCCATCTTCACCCCCACCGGTTACGGCACCGAACTTGCCCAGGGCAAGGAAACGCGCGAGATCGACGGCCGCCACTACGTGCTGGAATATCCGCTGCATGCCGACTTCGCGCTGATCAAGGCCGACCGCGGCGATCGCTGGGGCAATCTGGTCTATCGCAAGACCGCGCGCAACTTCGGCCCGCTGATGGCGATGGCCGCGCGCTGCGCCATCGTGCAGGTGCGTGAGGTGGTGGCGCTGGGCGAACTGGACCCGGAAGCGGTGGTGACGCCCGGCATCTTCGTGCAGCGCGTGGTGCCGGTGGCCGCAGCAGGAGTACAGGCATGAACAAGCTCAGCCGCGAACAGATGGCCGCGCGCGTGGCCCGCGATATTCCCGAAGGTGCCTACGTGAACCTGGGCATCGGCCTGCCGACCACGGTGGCCAACTTCCTGCCGGCCGACAAGGAAATCTTCCTGCAGTCGGAAAACGGCCTGCTGGGCATGGGGCCGGCGCCGGCGCCCGGCCACGAAGACCCGGACCTGATCAATGCCGGCAAGCAGCCGGTCACCCTGCTCACCGGGGGGTGCTATTTCCACCATGCCGACTCGTTCGCGATGATGCGTGGCGGCCACCTGGACATCTGCGTGCTGGGCGCCTTCCAGGTGTCGGTACACGGTGACCTGGCCAACTGGAGCACCGGTGCGGCCGACGCCATTCCCGCCGTGGGCGGTGCCATGGACCTGGCCATCGGCGCCAAGCAGGTCTTCGTGATGATGGACCTGTTCACCAAGAAGGGTGAAAGCAAGCTGGTGGCCGACTGCAGCTACCCGCTTACCGGCCTGCGCTGCGTATCGCGCGTGTATACCGATGTGGCGGTGTTCGATCTCGGCCCCGACGGCGCCACCGTGCTGGAAATGGTGGAAGGCATGGACATCGCACAACTGCGTGAACTGACCGGCCTGCCGCTGGCCCTGGCCGAAGGAGCCTGAGATGAGCCTGCACGAGACCTACATCGTCGATGGCATCCGCACCCCGATCGGCCGCTACGGCGGCGCGCTGTCCGGCGTGCGTGCCGATGACCTGGGCGCGATTCCGCTGAAGGCCCTGCTGGCGCGCCACCCGCAGCTGGACCCGGCGCTGATCGAGGATGTCTACCTGGGCTGCGCCAACCAGGCCGGCGAAGACAACCGCAACGTGGCGCGCATGAGCCTGCTGCTGGCTGGCCTGCCGGTAAGCGTGCCGGGCAGCACGATCAACCGCCTGTGCGGTTCGGGGCTGGATGCCATCGGCACCGTGGCGCGCGGCATCGCTGCGGGCGAGCTGGGCCTGGCCATCGCCGGCGGCGTCGAATCGATGTCGCGCGCGCCGTTCGTGATGGGCAAGGCGGCCTCGCCGTTCGCCCGCGACCAGCAGATCGAAGACACCACCATGGGCTGGCGCTTCATCAACCCGCGCCTGCGTGAACTGCATGGCGTGGAAACGATGGGCCAGACCGCCGAGAACGTGGCCGAGCGCTACGGCATCAGCCGCGACGACCAGGATGCGTTCGCCCTGCGCAGCCAGCAGCGCACCGCCGCGGCGCAGGCGCGTGGCTTCTTCGAGGGCGAGATCGTGGCGGTGGACGTGCCGGGCCGCAAGCGCGGCGAGACCGTGACCGTCGACCGTGATGAACACCCGCGTGGCGATACCACCGCCGAAGCACTGGCCAAACTGAAGCCGCTGTTCCGCCAGCCGGGCACGGTGACCGCCGGCAATGCGTCGGGCATCAACGATGGCGCGGCGGCACTGCTGCTTGCCTCGGGCGCACAGGTCAAGGCGCTGGGGCTGACTCCGCGCGCGCGCATCCTCGGCTTCGCCAGCGCGGGCGTGGAGCCGGCCATCATGGGCATGGGCCCGGTGCCGGCCAGCCAGAAGCTGATGGCACGGCTGGGCCTGTCAATCACCGATTTCGATGCCATCGAACTGAACGAAGCCTTCGCCTCGCAGGGCCTGGCCTGCATGCGCCAGCTGGGTCTGGCCGACGATGCCGCACACGTGAATCCCAACGGCGGCGCCATTGCGCTGGGCCATCCGCTGGGCATGAGCGGCGCGCGCCTGGCACTGACCCTGCTGCGCCAGCTGGAAGCCAGCGGCGGCCGGCGTGGCTTGGCCACCATGTGCATCGGCGTGGGGCAGGGCGTGGCCCTGGCCATCGAGCGCGTGTGACCCCCTCGCATTCCATAATCTGCCCGTAACCAGCATGACAGCCGCGGCCCTCGGGCCGCTCGCCAACAGGAGTACGCCATGAGCGATCCCACCGAACTGCGCGGCTACCGCAAGCCGTATCCCGGCAGCCAGCCTCCGCGCATCCACCTGCCGTATGCCAGCACCGCCAAGCGCGGCCCGGGCACCGATCCGATTGCCATTCCGGTCACCCTTTCCGAAGTGACGGGGCCGAGCATCAACCGCATCACCCTGGGCGCGCATGCCGCCGATCTGACTGCTGGCTTCCCCGGCCAGCCGCTGGGTGAGCGCATCATCGTCAGTGGCCGCGTGCTGGATGAGAACGGTCGGCCGGTGCGCAATTCGGTGGTCGAGGTGTGGCAGTGCAACGCCGCCGGGCGCTACCTGCACAAGGGCGACCAGCACGACGCACCGCTGGACCCGAACTTCAAGGGCACCGGCCAGGTGCTGACCGACAGCGAAGGCCGCTACCGCTTCACCACCATCAAGCCGGGCGCGTACCCGTGGCGCAACCACTACAACGCCTGGCGGCCGGCGCACATCCACTTCTCGCTGCATGGCGAAGGCATCGGCCAGCGCCTGGTCACGCAGATGTACTTCCCCAACGACCCGCTGCTGGCGTTCGACCCGATCTACAACTGCGTGGATGACGCCAAGGCGCGGGAGCGCATGGTGTCCTCGTTCGACTGGGAAACCACCGCGAATGAATTCGCGCTGGGCTATCGTTTCGACATCGTATTGCGCGGTCGCAAGATGACCGTGTGGGAGTAAGACCATGAGCTTCCAATCCACTCCGTGGCAGACCGTCGGCCCTTACTACCGGCTGGGCCTGGAACCGCTGTACCGCGTCGAGATCGCGCCGGCCCAGGCGCAGGGCGAACGCGTGCAGGTGCAGGGCCAGGTGTTCGATGGCGAGGGCGTGCCGGTGTCCGATGCCGTGCTGGAAATCTGGCAGGCCGACGCGCAGGGCATCTACGCGCACGCCGAAGACCCGCGCCGCGACGACCACGATCCCAGCTTCGATGGCTGGGGCCGGGTGCCGACCGACGACCAGGGACGCTTTGCCTTCAGCACCGTCAAGCCCGGCCGCGTGGCGGGGCTGCGCGGTGAAGCGCAGGCCCCGCACCTGGTGGTGCTGGTGTTCATGCGCGGCCTGCTGCAGGCCACCCGCGCGCGCATCTACTTCAGTGACGAAGCCAGCAATGGCGACGATGCCATCCTGGCGCTGGTGCCGGCCGAGCGCCGCCACACCCTGGTCGCGCAGGCGCAGGGCCAGGGCGTGTACCACTGGGACGTGCGCATGCAGGGCCCCGACGAAACCGTGTTCTTTGCCTACTGAACGCCCGGGCTGTCGCTTGCCCACGCCGGTCACGGCCGGCGCGGGTAAGCTGGGGCAACCCCGGAAGGATCTACTTTGATGAACCCGACTCCTTCGCTGCTTGGCGGCCTGTTCGGCGAGCCTGCCGTGGACGTGGCGTTCACCGATGCGGCACGGCTGCAGGCCATGTTGGATGTGGAAGCCGCGCTGGCCCGCGCGCAGGCGCGCTGCGGGGTGATTCCGCAGGCGGCGGTGGCCCCCATCGAGGCGGCCTGCAATGCAGCCCATTACGATGTGAGCGCGCTGTCAGCCGCCACCGCGCTTGCCGGCAACCCCGCCATCCCGCTGGTGAAGGCACTGACCGCGCAGGTCAAGGCCAACGACGCCGAGGCGGCGCGCTGGGTGCACTGGGGCGCGACCAGTCAGGACATCATCGACACCGGTGCGGTGCTGCAGTTGCGCGCCGCACGTGAGCACGTGCTGTCGCGCCTGCAGACGCTGTGTACGGCGCTTGCGCAGCTGGCCGACGCCGAGCGCGGTACCGGCCTGCCGGGCCGCACCTTGTTGCAGCAGGCGGTTCCGGTCACCTTCGGGCTGAAGGCCGCCGGCTGGCTCGATGCCCTGCAACGTAGCCAGCGCCGTCTGCTGGCCCTGGGCGAAGACACCCTGGTGCTGCAGTTCGGTGGTGCCGCCGGCACCCTGGCCTCGCTGCAGCACCGTGGCCTGGACGTTGCCCAGGCACTGGGCGAGGAACTGCAGTTGCCAGTGCCGGCACTGCCCTGGCACACCGCCCGCGATCGCGTGGCCGAGCTGGGCAGCGCGTTCGCATTGCTGACCGGCAGCCTGGGCAAGATCGCCACCGACATCGTGCTGTTGATGCAGTCCGAAGTGGCCGAGGCGTTCGAACCGGCAGGCGAGGGCAAGGGCGGATCGTCGGCCATGCCGCACAAGCGCAACCCGGTGGGCTGCGTGGCGGCCATTGCCGCTGCCACCCGTGTGCCGGGCCTGCTGTCCACGCTGTACAGCGCCATGCCGCAACCGCACGAACGTGCGGCCGGGCAGTGGCATGCCGAATGGGAAACCGTGCCGGAGATCGTGCGCCTGTGTGCCGGCAGCCTGGCCCAGGTCACCGTGGTGGTGCAGGGCCTGCAACTGGATCGCGCGCGCATGCTGCAGCACCTGGACAGCCATGGCGGCCTGCTCTATGCCGAAGCCGTAGCGGTCACCCTGGGCGAGCGCATCGGCAAGGCCGCCGCGCACGCGCTGGTGGAACAGGCCGCGCAGCGCGCACTGGGCCAATCGCAGCACCTGCGTGCGGTGCTGGCGCAGATGCCCGAGGTGACCGCGCAGCTTTCCGCTGAACAACTCGATGCCTTGTTCGCCGCCGACAGTTGGCGCGGCATGGCCGATACCTGGATCGACCGCGTGCTTGCACGCGCCTGATCCCCACGTACTTCGCTGGAGCCAGCATGCCGTTTCTCGAGCTTCCGCAGCATCGTCTGCACTTCCAGACCGAGGGCCGTAAAGACGGCCCCTGGCTGACCTTCTGCAACTCGCTGGGCACCGACCTGGGCATGTGGGCGCCGCAGGTGCAGGCGCTGTCTGCGCAGTACCGCATCCTGCGCTATGACCGCCGCGGCCATGGCCAGTCCAGCGCGCCGCCGGGCCTGTACAGCGTGGCCGAGCTGGGCGTCGACGTGCTGGCGTTGTGGGATCACCTGGGCATCGAGCGCAGCCACTTCTGCGGGCTGTCCATCGGCGGGCTGACCGGCCAGTGGCTGGGCGTGCATGCCGGCAACCGCCTGCGCACGCTCACCGTGGCTGCCACGGCCGCGAAGATCGGCAGCGCCGAAAGCTGGCAGGCACGCATCGCCCAGGTGCAGCACGACGGCCTGCTGCCGCTGGTCGATGGCACGCGCGAGCGCTGGTTCACGGCCGGCTTCGCACAGACCCATGCCAGCCTGGTGGAAGACATCCTGCAGCGCTTCCTGGCCACGCCGGTGGAGGGCTACGTGGGCTGCTGCAACGCGGTGGGCACGGCCGACTTCCGCGAGATGCTGGCGCGCATCCAGGTGCCGCTGCTGGCCATCGCCGGCGATGACGACCCGGTCTGCGTGCCGGCCGATCTGCAGGCCATTGCCAGCGGTGCTGCGCAGGGTGCGTATGCGCAGGTGGCCGGCCGGCATATCTGCAACCTGGAATCACCGCAGGCCTTCACCGATGCATTGGCCGCGCATCTGGCGCAGGCCACGCACTGACACTTGCACAGGTAGACGACGATGGACGAACAGGAACGCTACGAAGCCGGCTTGGCCGTACGCCGCCAGGTACTGGGCGAAGCCCATGTGGAACGCTCGCTGCAGGCGCGCACGGACTTCACCACTGAATTCCAGGAATTCATTACCCGCACGGCATGGGGCACGGTGTGGACCCGCGACGGCCTGCCGCGGCACACCCGCTCGCTGCTGACCATCGTGATGATGGTGGCGCTGGGCCATGACGAAGAGTTCAAGCTGCATATCCGCGCGGCACGCAACAATGGCGTCACGCCGGAAGAGATCAAGGAAGTGCTGCTGCAGGCGGCCATCTACTGCGGCGTGCCTGCGGCCAACCACGCCTTCGCGCTGGCCAAGCCGATCCTGGAAGAGCAGGCGGCCGACTGAGGGCGGGGTCGGATCCCTTTGCAACGCAAAGGGCTCTGACCCCGCTCACGACTGGGGTCAGAGCCCTTTCCTGCGGAAAGGGATCTGACCCCGGGGCTTGGCTCAATGCAGCAACGACCCGAGCTGCTGCGCGGCTTCGCGCAGGCGCGGCAGCAACTGCGATTGCATCACGCCCAGGTTCACGCGGCCGGCCTGGGTGCCGATGTTCAACGCGGCAATCACCTCGCCACTGCGCGAACGCACCGGCACGGCGATCGAACGCAGACCGATCTCCAACTCCTGGTCCACCAGTGAAACGCCTTCGCGGCGAACCTTCTCCAGCGTCTCCAGGAAATCATCCATGCGGGTGATCGTGCGCTCGGTGCGCGGGCGCAGGGGCGTGCGTTCCAGATAGCCTTCCAGCGTGTCGCGCGGCAGAGCCGCCAGCAGCACCCGGCCCATCGAGGTGCAGTACGCCGGCAGGCGGCTGCCTGCGCGCAGGCCGATGGACATGATGCGCACGGTCTCGGCACGCGCGATGTACAGGATGTCGTCGCCATCGAGCACGCCCAGCGAACACGATTCGTGCACGTCGTCGCGCAGTGCATCCAGCACCGGTTGCGCGGCGGCGGTCATCGACGAGGACGCCACGTAGGCGCCGCCCAGCCCCAGCACGCGCGGCAGCAGCACATAGCCGCGGCCCTGTTCGCCCACGTAGCCCAGCTTTTCCAGCGTATACAGCACGCGGCGCACCGCCGCACGCGAGATGCCGGTGTCGCTGCTGATCTGTGACATGGTCACTTCGCGCGGATGCTGCGAAAACACGCTCAGCACGGCCAGGCCGCGGCCGAGCGAGGTCATGAAATCCGGATCGCCCTGGTTGCCCTGGATCTGCTGCATCAACTCATGGGCCAGCCCGCGCTCCTGTGGCGGGGCCGGGGAACGCTTGGGGCGGCGGCTGGGAGGAACAGCAGGCATGGCAACCGGTTTCATCTACGTAAGCCCTGCATGGTAAGCGCTGGGCAGCAGGATCGGTACCCGCACGCCGTGGCCACGAGGGGCCACGGCGTGGGCACGGTTCACTTGCTCTGCGGCAGCGCGTAGGCGATCACGTAATCGCCGCGGTCCGGCGACTGGCGCGCGCCACCGGCGGAAATCACCACGTACTGACGGCCGGTCTTCGGCGAGACATAAGTCATCGGCGTGCCCTGGCTGCCCACCGGCATGCGGGCCTTCCACACTTCCTTGCCGCTGCGGCTGTCGTAGGCGCGCAGGTAGTAATCCTGAGTGCCGGCGAAGAACAGCAGGCCCGACTGCGTGGCCAGCGAACCGCCCAGCGTCGGCATGCCGATCGGAATGGGCAGGTGCATCTTGATGCCCATCGGCCCGGTGTCCTGCACCGTGCCCACCGGCACCTGCCAGACCAGCTTGTGGGTGGCCAGGTTGATGGCCGACATCGTGCCGAACGGCGGCTGCTGGCAGGGAATGCCCAGCTTGGACAGGAAACGGTCGCGCAGCGAGCCGTACGGCGTGCCGGTCTGCGAAGCGGCGCCCATTTCCACGCCACCATCGCCGCTGGCCATCTGCGCACGCGGAATCAGCTTGGTCCACAGGCCCAGGCGCATGTCATTCACGAACAGATAGCCGGTGGTCGGGTCGACCGAGGCGCTGCCCCAGTTCATGCCGCCCAGCGAACCGGGCCACTGCAGGGCCAGGTCTTCGCCCGGCGGGGTGTACATGCCGTCGTAGCGGAACTGCTTGAACTGGATGCGGCACAGCATCTGGTCGATCGGCGTGGCGCCCCACATGTCCGATTCGGTCAGCGTCTGCGCGCCGATCTGCGGCAGGCCCACCGACAGCGGCTGGGTGGCGGCGTAGCGCTCGCCCTGGGCGTTGCCCTGCGGTGCGGGAATCTCGCGCACTTCGGTGATCGGCTGGCCGGTCTGGCGGTTCAGCATGAAGATCTGGCCGGCCTTGGTGATCTGCAGCAGGGCCGGCAGGGTGCCGCCCTTGCCGTCGGGCACGTCGGTCAGGGTCGGCTGCGCGGGCAGGTCGTAATCCCACAGGTCATGGCGCACGGTCTGGTAGACCCAGCGCTCCTTGCCGGTGGCCACGTCCAGCGCGACCACGGCCGAGCTGTACTTGTCGTCCTGCGGGGTGCGCTCGCCGGCCCACTGGTCCGGCGTGGTGTTGCCGGTGGGCAGGTAGACCAGACCCAGCTGCGGATCGTAGGCCATCGAGGTCCACACATTCGGCGTGGCGCGGGTGTAATGGATCGACGGATCCAGCGGCACGTCCGGGGTTTCCTTGGACAGGTCCCAGACCCAGGCCAGCGCGCCGGTGCGCACGTTGTACGCACGCACCACGCCGGACGGTTCGCCCACTTCAATGTTGTCGGCTACGCGGCCGCCGACCACGATCAGGTCACCGGCCACCAGCGGTGCGGCGGTCAGGGTGTAGAAGCCGGGCTTGATCTCGCCCATGCCCACCTTCAGATCGACCACGCCGTTGCTGCCGAAGTCTGGGCAGAGCGCGCCGGTCTTGGCGTCCAGCGCGAATAGGCGGGCATCGATGGAGGTCATCAGGATGCGCTTTTCGCAGATCGCCGGCTGGCCCACTGCAGCGGCGACGCTGGGGGCCGGTGCGGACGGCTCGACCACAGCGGCGGGCGCGGCGGCAGCGGTGCTGCTGTCGAAGTAGCCCAGGCCGCGGCAGCGCTGCCAGTTCGGTGCAGTGGCCTTGGGATCGAAGGCCCAGCGCTGCGTGCCCGAATCGGCATCGATGGCGATCACCTGGTTGTGCGGGGTGCACAGGTACAGGGTGTCGCCGATCTGCAGCGGGGTGTTCTGGTCTTCGGCACCGAAGCCGTTGCTTTCCGGCACATCGCCGGTGCGCGCGGTCCAGGCCACCTGCAGCTGCTGCACGTTGTCCGGGGTGATCTGGTCCAGCGCGGCGAAGCGGGTGCCGGCGGTGGTGTTGCCCCAATGCATCCAATCACGCTGCTCGCTGCCCTTGGCCACCGGCACCACCGGCGGCACATCGCCGGCGGCGGACACGACCGGGCGCGGCTGGAAGGCCGACACCGCGGTGGCCAGCAGGCCCACCAGTAGCACGGCAGCCACGCCATAGGCACCGCGGCCCGCCACTGCGCCACGGCTGCGTCGCAGCAGCGGCCAGGCCAATGCCACCAGCAGGGCCAGCACGGCCGGCATCACCAGGCGCGATACCAGCGGCCAGAAATTCCAGCCGGCATCGACCAGTGCCCATACCGCGGTGGCCACGAAGGCGGCGCCGTACAGCAGTGCACCGGCCGGGCGGCGCGCCAGCAGCAGGGCACCGGCCAGCGCCGATGCCAGACCCATCAGCAGGAAATACCAACTACCGCCCAGCTGGGCCAGGCGCACACCGCCGACCAGCAGGGCCAGGCCGAACAGTGCCACCAGAATGCCGAGCAGGACCAGCAGCACCCGGCACAGGGCCGGAACTTTCGTCGTCTCGTCCACGTTGCATGAACCTCGTATCGAAAAACCCCACGGCCGTGGGGGAAGGCCCGCGCGCGCCAGGCGTGGCGGGGACCGTTCGGCATCCCTGGCTGCGGGCCGTCCAGCGGGCGGGCAGGCAGTGACCTGCTTATGGCGCAGGCGGAGTGAATGGCCGGTTAGGGCGATTATCGCACGTGTGTGCGATTTTGGCGTGAGATCGGGCGGGCCACTAATGGAACGTTGCGGCGCGCCAGTGCCGGGAACGGGCAGCGTTCAGGCGAACCGGTTACCCTATGCCGCCATACAAGCTGGTAGCTGCAATGACCGACGCCACCGTGGCCGTCCCCGCCTGGGCCTCGCGCCTGCGCGATATCGCTGATTTCCCCAAGCCCGGCATCCTGTTCAAGGACATCATGCCGCTGCTCGCGCACGGCGAAGACTTCCGCGGCGCGATCACGGCAATGGCCGATCGTTGGCGCGACCAGAAGCTGGATGCGGTGGTCGGTATCGAATCGCGCGGTTTCATCCTGGGCGCGGCCATGGCGCTGGAACTGGGCGTGGGCTTCGTGCCGGTGCGCAAGCCGGGCAAGCTGCCGGGCAAGGTGCTGCGCGAGGAATACACGCTGGAATACCGCAGCGACTGCATTGAAGTGCACGCCGATGCGCTGCACGCCGGTGCGCGCGTGGCGATCATCGATGACGTGCTGGCGACGGGCGGTACGCTGGTGGCCGCGCTGTCGCTGGTGCGCCGCCTGGGCGTGGACGTGGTCGGCGCCGGCGTGCTGGTGGAACTGGACGGCCTGGGTGGCCGTGGCCGCTGGGAAGCGGATCTGCCGCTGCACACCGAACTGGTGTTCTGAGCGGGGAGCCCGATCCCGCAGGTGCCGCCTGCTTTGGTAGGTGCCAACCTTGGTTGGCACTGATGTCCGCGCGACCTGTGGAGCGCCAACCAAGGTTGGCGCCTACCAGATCGCGGTGATTCGCTCTGGTTGGCACCGGTTGGCGCCTACCGGATCACGGTGGCGCCTACCCGATCACATCATCCGCACGCGGAAGCGGCGGCCCTTGATCTTGCCGGCTTCCAGCTTCGCAACGGCCTTGTTCACGTGTTCGCGGGCGATGGCCACGTACGAACGGGTGGGGAAGATCGCGATCTTGCCGATGTGCTTGCCCGACAGGCCGGCATCGCCGGTCAGCGCACCCAGGATATCGCCGGGGCGCAGCTTGTCAGTCTTGCCGCCATCGATGCGCAGCGTGCGCATGGCTGCCTGCGGCAGCTCGGCCGGGCGCGATGTCGCCAGCGGGGTCTTCTGCCAATCCAGCGGCTGACCCATCTGAGCTTCGATCGCCTCGGCACGGGTCTTCTCGCGGCCTGCCACCAGGCTGATCGCCAGACCGCTGGCACCGGCACGGCCGGTACGGCCCACGCGGTGCTGGTAGCTCTCCACGTCGGTCGGCAGTTCGTAGTTGATCACTGCCGCCAGTTCTTCCACGTCCAGGCCGCGCGCGGCCACATCACTGGCCACCAGCACGTTGCAACTGCGGTTGGCCAGGCGCAGCAGGACTTCCTCGCGGTCGCGCTGTTCCATGTCGCCATGCAGGGCGAGTGCGGAGAAGCCGAACTGCTGCAGCGAGTTGGCCACTTCGTCCACGTCCTTGCGGGTGTTGCAGAACACCACCGCCGATTCCGGCGCGTACTTCAGCAGCAGGCCGGCCAGCGCCTTCTGCCGGTGCGCCGGTTCCACTTCGCAGAACAGGTGGCGGATGGCCGGGGCCTGGTCGGCGCCTTCCACGGTGACTTCCACCGCATCGTGCAGCAGGTCGCGGGCGATGGCGCGGATGCTGTCGGGGAAGGTGGCCGAGAACAGCAGGCTCTGGCGATCCTTGTGGGTGCGGCCGGCAATCTCGCGGATGGGTTCTTCAAAGCCCATGTCCAGCATGCGGTCGGCTTCGTCCAGCACCAGCGTGCGCACCGCGCCCAGGTTCAGTGCGCGCTTGCGGGCCAGTTCCTGCACGCGGCCGGGCGTGCCCACCACCACATGCGGGTCGTGGCCTTCCAGCGATGCCAGCTGCGGGCCCAGCGGCACGCCACCGACGAGTGTCAGCAGCTTCAGGTTGGGAATGCCGGTGGCCAGCTTGCGGATCTGCTTGCCGACCTGGTCGGCCAGTTCGCGGGTCGGGCACAGCACCAGCGCCTGCACGCGGATCAGGCTGGGGTCGATGGCCTGCAGCAGGCCCAGGCCGAAGGCCGCGGTCTTGCCGCTGCCGGTCGGCGCCTGTGCGATCACATCGTGGCGGTCCAGGATAGCGGGCAGGCTCTGCGCCTGGATCGGCGTAAGCGTGGTGTAGCCGAGGGCGTCCAGGCCGGGCTGCAGGGCCGGGCTCAGCGGCAGGGTCGAAAAGTCAGTCATGGCGCATTGTACCTGTCTGCGCGGCAGGGCCCGCCTGATGGCGTGGGGTCGGATCCCATTCCGCAGGAATGGGCTCTGACCCCATCGGAGTCGAATACACCGGGGGGCATCCACGCATGGCGTGGATCTACTGCCGGGTGTACCACGCGTTGAATCAGTAGACCCACGCCACGCGTGGATGGCGGTGTCCCGGCCCTCAGCCCAACACCGCCAGCACACCCTGGTGGATCGCCAGGCCACCCAACAGCAGCCACGCAAACAACACCAGCGCCAGCAGCAGCGGCTTCAGCCCGGCCTGGCGCAGCGCAGACACATGGGTGGTCAGGCCCAGCGCGGCCATCGCCATCGCCAGCAGCACCGTATCCAGCTGCACAAGCCCGGCCTGGAAACCTGCCGGCAGCACATGCAGCGAATTGAAACCGGCCACCGCCACGAACCCGAACGCAAACCACGGCACCACGATGCGCGGGGCCGTGCCTTCACCAGCCGCCTTGCCGCCTCGCGCCAGCCACAGCGACAGCCCCACCAGGAACGGCGCCAGCAGCATCACCCGCACCATCTTGGTGATCACGGCGGTATCGGCGGCGGCCTCGCTCACCGCGCGACCGGCGGCCACCACCTGCGCCACCTCGTGCACGGTGGCACCGGTGAACAGCCCGTACTGGCGCGCGTCCATGGCCAGCCAGCCATGCGACTGCGCCAGCGCAAACAGGGCCGGGTACAGGAACATGGCCAGCGTGCCGAACACCACCACCGTCGACACCGCCACGGTCACCTGCGCGGCCCGCCCGCGCACCACGGGTTCGGCGGCCATGACCGCCGCCGCGCCGCAGATCGCGCTACCGGCACCGATCAGCATCGCCGCTTCGCGCTCCATCCTGAACACGCGCACGCCCAGCCAGCAGGCCAGGCCGAAGGTGCTGGCCACCACCAGCGCATCCATCAGTACGCCGGCCACGCCCACCTGGCCAATGTCCTGGAAGGTCAGGCGCAGTCCGTACAGCACGATGCCCGCGCGCAACAGCCGATGCTTGGAAAAGCCGACGCCGGCTGCGCTGGCGGGGGCCAGTCGCGGGTAAAAGGTGTTGCCGACCACGATGCCGGCCACGATGGCCACGGTCAGCGCGCTCAGGCCATGCGCCTGCAGCCACGGCAGCTCGGCCAGGTACAGCGACGCCCCGGCCAGCAGACCCACCAGCAGCAGGCCGGGCAGGCGCGGTTGCCAGCGCTGGCGCAGAGCGGGCAGGTACCAGGGAGTCAGGGCAGGGGCGTTCATGGCGGGCGGGCATGGAGGAGGTGCGCCCAGCCTGCGCCCGCGCGGATTACCTGTAAAACGAATACTATGAGTGAAAACTACCTATCAAGCAGGTAATTGCATGCGCCTGACCCTGCGCCAGCTACAGGTCTTCGTCGCCATTGCCGACCACGGCAGCACCACGGCCGCCGGGCAGGCGATCGCCCTCTCGCAATCGGCCAGCAGTGCGGCCCTGCAGGAGCTGGAAGCGCACTTCGGTACGCCGCTGTTCGACCGCATCGGCCGTCGCCTGGTGCTGAACGGGCATGGCCGGGCCCTGCTGGAACCGGCCCGCACCCTGCTGGCGAACGCCGCCGACCTGGAACGACACCTGGCGGCAGGCGGCACGCCGGGGCAGGGCGCACCGCTGCACCTGGTGCTGGCGGCCAGCACCACCATCGGCAACTACCTGCTGCCCGCACGCATTGCCGCCTTGCTGCGGCAGACCCCGCAGGCCGAAGTCGACCTGCGCATCGACAACAGCGCCGGCGTGGTGGCCGCCGTGCAGCGGCTGGACGTGGACGCTGGCCTGATCGAAGGCCCGTGCCACGAGCGCGGCCTGCAGGTAACGCCGTGGCAGCAGGACCCGCTGGTGATCGTTGCCGCCGCAGACGCCCCCGCGTGCTGGTCGCTGGACGAATTGCGCGCCGCCCGCTGGCTGCTGCGCGAGCCCGGCTCCGGCACCCGCGAAGCGGTGGAGCAGGCCCTGCTGCCGCACCTGCACGGTTTCGCCCAGACCCTGCAGTTGGGCAACACCGAAGCGATCAAGCAGGCCGCTATTGCCGGGCTGGGCGTGGCCTGCCTGTCGCGCCACGCAGTGGAAGAGCCGCTGGCGCTGCGCCGCCTACAGGTGCTGGAGACTCCGCTACCGGCCCTGCAGCGCACCCTGTGGCTGGTACGCCACCCCGGCAAGCACTGGCTGCCGGGCTTGCAGGCGTTGCTGGGAGCGGTGGGATAATCACGCTTCACGATGGGGTCAGAGCCCGTTGCGCAGCAACGGGATCCGACCCCGACATACCCGTTCGCCGGCGAGATTCCGGCTGACCTCCCCAACGCTTACACTATGGGGATGCCTCTGATTACTCTGCAGAACGTCGACTTCAGCGTCGGCGGCCCGTTGTTGCTGGAAAAGGCCGAACTGTCGATCGAGCCGGGCGAACGCATCGCCCTGATCGGCCGCAACGGCGCCGGCAAATCCACCCTGCTCAAGCTGCTGTCGGGCGACCACAAGCCCGATGACGGCGAAGTGCGCGTGCAGCAGGGCGTGCGCGTCACCCGCCTGGAACAGGAAGTGCCGCACGGCGCCGCCGGTTCGGTGTTCGACGTCGTGGCCGACGGCCTGGGCGAACTGGGCCAGTGGCTGGCCGAATTCCACCACCTCAGCCATGCCGAGGAATTCGACGGCGAAGCGCTGGGCAACGTGCAGGCCAAGATCGACGCCGCCAACGGCTGGGGCCTGGACCAGCGCGTCAGCGAAACCCTGACCAAGCTCGACCTGGATGGCGAAGCCGAATTCGGCCGCCTGTCCGGCGGCATGAAGCGCCGCGTGCTGCTGGCCCGCGCGCTGGTGTCCAGCCCGGATGTGCTGCTGCTGGACGAACCGACCAACCACCTGGACATCGAAGCCATCGACTGGCTCGAAGCCTTCCTGAAGGGCTGGAGCGGCAGCGTGGTGTTCGTCACCCATGACCGCCGCTTCCTGCGCGCGCTGGCCACCCGCATCGTCGAGATCGATCGCGGCCAGGTCACCAGCTGGCCGGGCGACTGGGCCAACTACGAGCGCCGCCGCGAGGAACGCCTGAACGCGCAGGCGCAGGAAAACGCCCGCTTCGACAAGCTGCTGGCGCAGGAAGAAGTCTGGATCCGCCAAGGCATCAAGGCCCGCCGCACCCGCGACGAAGGCCGCGTGCGCCGCCTGAAGGCGATGCGCACCGAGCGCTCGCAGCGCCGCGACCTCAGCGGCAACGTCAAGATGGAAGCCGCCCAGGGCGTCAGCTCCGGCAAGAAGGTCATCGACGTCAAGGACATTTCGTTCGCCTTCGGCGAGCGCACCATGGTCCGCGACTTCACCACCACCATCCTGCGCGGCGATCGCATCGGCCTGATCGGCCCCAACGGCAGCGGCAAAACCACGCTGCTGAAGCTGCTGCTGGGTGAACTGCAGCCGGCCAAGGGCGAAGTCAACGCCGGCACCAACCTGCAGATTGCCTACTTCGACCAGTACCGTGCGGTGCTGCGCGAAGACTGGAGCGCGATCGAGAACGTGGCCGAAGGCCGTGATTTCCTCGAGTTCAATGGCAAGCGCAAGCACGTGCATGCCTACCTGCAGGACTTCATGTTCACCCCCGAGCGCGCGCGTGCGCCGATCACCCGCCTGTCCGGTGGCGAGCGCAACCGCCTGCTGCTGGCCAAGCTGTTCGCGCAGCCGTCCAACCTGCTGGTGATGGACGAACCGACCAACGATCTGGACGTGGAAACCCTGGAGCTGCTGGAAGAGCTGCTGGGCGAATACACCGGCACGCTGCTGCTGGTCAGCCACGACCGTGATTTCATCGACAACGTGGTGACCTCCACGCTGGTGATGGAAGGCGATGGTGTGATTGGCGAATACGTGGGCGGTTACAGCGACTGGCAGCGCTACGCGGCCAGCATCAGCAGCCCGGTAGCACCGGTGGTGGCCAAGCTGGCGCCGGCCGTCGCAGCGGCGCCAGTCGCCGCCGAACCGGCCGCCGCCAAGCGCAAGCTCAGCTACAAGGAAGCGCGCGAGCTGGAGCAGCTGCCCAAGACCATCGAAACGCTGGAAGGCGATGTGGAAGGCCTGACCGCGGCGATGAACGACCCCTCGTTCTACACCCGCAGCATCGCCGAAGTGACCGCCCACACCCAGCAGCTGGCCAAGGTGCAGGCCGAGCTGGACGCTGCGTACGCACGCTGGGAAGAGCTGGAAGGCTGATCGCGCGGCATGCGGTAGCGCGGGGCCATGCCCCGCGAGCGTGCAGCGCGGCGCATCGGGTGATCCGCCGGGCATGGCCCGGCGCTACCGGAAGGCGGACGGCGCAATGTGTGCGGACCAAGGTCCGCACCTACCAATGCCGGTGGCCGGCGCCGGTGCCCGGTAGATCCACGCCATGCGTGGATGGCGGGGTCATTTCACCCCGTGCAGGTCCCGCAGCTGGCTGGTCCGGCTGCCGAAGTACGCCGCCAGATCCGCAATGTCCTGGTCGCTCAGGTCTTTGGCCTGCGGCGTCATCAGCGCATGTTCGCGGTCGCCGGCGCGGTAGGCCTGCAGCGCATGGGCCAGGTAATCGCCGTACTGGCCGCCCAGCTTGGGGTAGGTCGGGTCGATCGGCGCGTTGCCGTCGGCACCGTGGCAATCGATGCAGCTCTGGTTGGTGGCCTTGCCCTTCACCTTGGCGCGGGCTTCGCCGGCGGCTTCGCGCCCGGCCGGCAGGCCGGCCGACGATGACGAGCCGTGCTCGCCACTGGCATGGCCAGGGTCGGCGGCGGATTTTTCGCTGTTTTCCACCTGCGACTGCGAACAGGCGGCCAGCAGCAGGGCGACGGACAGGGCGATGGCGTGACGCACGGGATGCGCGGCTTTCGACATGGGCGGGCCTTACTTGACGGTGGACAGGTAAACAGCGAGATCGGCGATCTCCTGTTCGCTGAAGCTCATCGACTGCGCCTGCATCGTCGGATGCCGGCGCTTGCCCTGGCGGTACTCGGTCAGGGCCTGGGTCAGGTACTGCTGGCTCTGGCCACCGATCTTGGGCACCCGGTAACTGGGGTAGGCGTTCTTGTAGCCGGTGATGCCATGGCACCCCTGGCAGGTGTAGGCCAGCACCCGGCCATTGTCGAAATTGCCGCTGGGCGCGGCAGGCGCCGGCGTGGCGGCAGGTGCCGGGGCCGGTGCGGGTGTGGCAGGTGCAGAAGCAGGAGCGGGCTGTGCGGCGGCCCCAAGGGGCAGGAGGACGGCCAGAGCGAGACAAGCGGCGAGCGGCTGCGGGCGCATGATGTCGTTTCCGGGATTCGGGTCTGGTCGTTCCGGCGTGGGGTACGGAACGGTCCCGAGTATAGCCGCAGGTTTCATCTAGCTGAAATGGGGGCGGTCCGACCAGCGGCGTGAAGGCACCATGACCTTTGGGATATGGTGTGGCCGTGAAGTGGTGCATTACTTTGGTAGCACACCTGTCCACACCCCCGTCCACGCATCTTCCAGGGACCTGACGATGTCGTACTCCAACTTGCTGCCGGGCCGCCGCAGCGCAACCTGTGCTGCCGCGCTGCTGCTCACCACCTCCCTGCTGCTGAGTGGCTGTGCCGCCGGGCCCAACAACGAGGCCAAGGCCGAAACCAAGGACGAGAAGAAGGTCGATGCGGTACCGGTGGAAGTGGCCGTGGCCAGCCATCGTGCCGTGGCCGCCAGCTACACCGGCACGGCGGCGCTGGAACCGCGCGCCGAATCGCAGGTGGTGGCCAAGACCTCCGGCGTGGCGCTGGCGGTTCTGGTGGAAGAGGGCCAGCGGGTTTCCGCCGGCCAGGCGCTGGTGCGCCTGGACCCCGATCGCGCCCGCCTGGCCGTGGCGCAGAGCGAAGCGCAGCTGCGCAAGCTGGAAAACAACTACCAGCGCGCCCAGAAGCTGGTGGGCCAGCAGATGGTCAGCGCCGCCGACGTGGACCAGCTGCGCTACGACCTGGAAAACATGCGCGCCCAGTACCGCCTGGCCACGCTGGAACTGTCCTACACCACGGTGGTGGCGCCGATCTCCGGCGTCATCGCCTCGCGCTCGATCAAGACCGGCAACTTCGTACAGATCAACACGCCCATCTTCCGCATCGTCGACAACTCGCGGCTGGAGGCCACGCTGAACGTGCCCGAGCGCGAACTGGCCACCCTGCGTGCCGGCCAGCCGGTCACGTTGTCGGCCGACGCGCTGCCGGGGCAGAGCTTCACCGGCACGGTGGACCGCATCGCGCCGGTGGTCGATTCGGGCAGCGGCACCTTCCGCGTGGTCAGTGCCTTCGATGGCGCCGCGCACGCCCTGCAGCCGGGCATGTTCGGCCGCATCCGCATCGACTACGACCAGCGCGCCGACGCACTGGTGGTGCCGCGCCTTTCGCTGCTGGACGATGGCGAACCGGCGGTGTTCCGCGTGCGCGCCGGCAAGGTCGCCCGCGTACCGGTGAAGCTGGGCTACGCCGAAGGCCCGTGGGTGGAAATCCGCGAAGGCCTCGCCGCCGGTGACCAGGTGGTCACGGCCGGCAAGGTGGCGCTGCGCGACGGTACTGCGGTGCAGGTCATCGCCGATCCCAACGCCAAGGCCAAGGCCAAGCCGGCCACGGTAGCCGCGGCCAAGCCCGCAGACAAGGCCGGGAGCCAGCAATGACCGCCCCGGGCCACGACCACGGTGCCTCGCCGGCGAGCGACGGCGCCGCCTCCGGCATGCGCGGCGGCCTGGTGGAATTCGCCACCCGCCGCCGCGTCACCATCGCCATGTGCACGGTCACCCTGCTGCTGTTCGGCCTGATCGCGCTGGGCAACCTGAAAGTAAACCTGCTGCCGGACCTGAGCTATCCCACGCTCACCGTGCGCACCGAATACACCGGCGCGGCACCGACCGAAATCGAAAGCCTGATCAGCCAGCCGGTGGAAGAAGCGGTGGGCGTGGTCAAGAACCTGCGCAAGCTGAAGTCGGTCTCGCGCACCGGGCAGAGCGATGTGGTGCTTGAGTTCGCCTGGGGCACCAACATGGACCAGGCCAGCCTGGAAGTGCGCGACAAGATGGAAGCGCTGAACCTGCCGCTGGAGGCCAAGGCGCCGGTGCTGCTGCGCTTCAATCCGTCCACCGAGCCGATCATGCGCCTGGTGCTGTCGACCAAGGCCGCGCCGGCCAGCGATGAAGACGCGATCCGCGAACTGACCGGCCTGCGCCGCTATGCCGACGAAGACCTGAAGAAGAAGCTGGAACCGGTGACCGGCGTGGCTGCGGTGAAGGTGGGTGGCGGTCTTGAGGATGAGATCCAGGTGGACATCGACCAGCAGAAGCTGGCCCAGCTCAACCTGCCCATCGATACCGTCATCAAGCGGCTGAAGGAAGAGAACATCAACATCTCCGGCGGGCGTCTGGAAGAGGGCTCGCAACGCTTCCTGGTGCGTACCGTCAACCAGTTCGCCGACCTGGAAGAGATCCGCAACCTGCTGGTCACCACCCAGTCGTCCAATGGCAGTGCAGCCGATTCGGCCCTGCAGCAGATGTTCACCATCGCCGCGTCCACCGGCTCGGCGGCCGCCGTTGCCGCGGCGTCGGCCGCGCAGAGTGCCTCTTCGGGCAATTCCAGCGTGGTCGCCAATGGTGTGCCGGTGCGCCTGAAAGACGTTGCCACCGTGCGCCAGGGCTACAAGGAACGCGAAGCGATCATCCGCCTGGGCGGCAAGGAATCGGTGGAGCTGGCCATCTACAAGGAAGGCGATGCGAATACCGTTGCCACCGCGCAGGCCCTGCGCACGCGCCTGGAACAGATCAAGAGCACCTTCCCGTCCGACGCCGAACTGACCACCATCGAGGACCAGTCGCGCTTCATCGAACACGCCATTGCCGATGTCAAAAAGGACGCGGTGATCGGTGGCCTGCTGGCCATCCTCATCATCTTCCTGTTCCTGCGCGATGGCTGGTCCACCTTCGTCATCAGCCTGTCGCTGCCGGTGTCGATCATCGCCACGTTCTTCTTCATGGGCCAGCTTGGCCTGAGCTTGAACGTGATGTCGCTGGGTGGTCTGGCCCTGGCCACCGGCCTGGTGGTGGACGACTCGATCGTGGTGCTGGAAAGCATCGCCAAGGCGCGCGAACGTGGCCTGGGCATCCTGCAGGCGGCCATCGTCGGCACCCGTGAAGTGAGCATGGCGGTGGTGGCCTCCACCCTGACCACCATCGCCGTATTCCTGCCGCTGGTGTTCGTCGATGGCATCGCCGGCCAGCTGTTCCGCGACCAGGCGCTCACGGTGGCCATCGCCATTGCCATTTCGCTGCTGGTGTCGATGACCCTGATCCCGATGCTCAGCTCGCTGAAGGGCCGCCCGCCGCTGGCGTTCCCGGAAGAACCCGGCGCCGACGCGTGGCGGCCGGACAGCCGCTGGCAGAAGCCGATCGCGCTGGGTCGTCGCGGGTTCGTGGCCAGCGTGCGCTGGAGCTTCTTCGCCCTGGCCTGGCTGGTGGTGCGCGTGTGGCGCGGCATCGTGGCCGTGGTCGGCCCGGTCATGCGCAAGGCCAGCGATATCGCCATGAAGCCCTATGCCGGCGCCGAGCGCGGTTATCTGCGCCTGCTGCCCAATGCGCTGGCCCACCCGGGCAAGGTGCTGGGCCTGGCCGGGCTGGCTTTCGTGGCCACCATGGCCATGGTGCCGATGCTGGGTGCGGACTTGATTCCGCAGCTGGCCCAGGACCGCTTCGAAATGACCGTGAAGCTGCCCGCCGGCACGCCGCTGAAGCAGACCGATGCGCTGGTGCGCGAACTGCAGCTGGCCCATGGCCAGAGTCAGGGCGTGGCCTCGCTGTACGGCGTCAGCGGCAGCGGCACCCGTCTGGATGCCAGCCCCACCGAAAGCGGTGAGAACATCGGCAAGCTGACCGTGGTGATGGCCGGTGGCGGAAACGCGAAGACCGAAGCGGAGATCACCGAGCGCCTGCGTGACAGCATGGGCCAGCACCCGGGAGCGCAGGTCGACTTCGCGCGGCCGGCCTTGTTCAGTTTCTCCACGCCGCTGGAAATCGAGCTGCGCGGGCAGGACATGGCCACCCTGGAAGTGGCCGGCCAGCGCCTGGCCGCGCTGCTGCGCGGCAACGCGCACTACGCCGACGTCAAATCCACCGTGGAAGAAGGCTTCCCGGAAATCCAGATCCGCTTCGACCAGGAACGCGCCGGTGCGCTGGGCCTGACCACCCGGCAGATCGCCGATGTGGTGGTGAAGAAAGTGCGCGGCGACGTGGCCACGCGCTACAGCTTCCGCGACCGCAAGATCGACGTGCTGGTGCGTGCCCAGGAAGGCGACCGCGCCAGCGTGGACAGCATCCGCCGGCTGATCGTCAATCCGGGCAGCACCCGTCCGGTCACCCTGGATGCAGTGGCCGACGTCATCGCCACCAGTGGCCCCAGCGAGATCCACCGCGCCGACCAGACCCGCGTGGCGGTGGTCTCGGCCAACCTGCGCGACATCGATCTGGGCGCGGCCATGCGCGAAGTGCAGCAGATGGTGGCCGAACAGCCGCTGGGTGCCGGCGTGGGCCTGCATATCGGCGGGCAGGGTGAAGAACTGGCTCAGGCCGCCACGTCGCTCATCTTCGCCTTCGGCCTGGCCATCTTCCTGGTCTACCTGGTGATGGCCTCGCAGTTCGAATCGCTGCTGCACCCGTTCGTCATCCTGTTCACCATCCCGCTGGCGCTGGTCGGCGCGATCCTGGCGCTGATGCTGACCGGAAAACCCATTTCGGTGGTGGTGTTCATCGGCCTGATCCTGCTGGTCGGCCTGGTCACCAAGAACGCGATCATCCTGATCGACAAGGTGAACCAGCTGCGCGAAGCCGGCGTGGCCAAGCACGAAGCCCTGGTGGAAGGGGCACGCTCGCGCCTGCGGCCGATCATCATGACCACCCTGTGCACGCTGTTCGGCTTCCTGCCGCTGGCGGTGGCGATGGGCGAGGGCGCCGAGGTGCGCGCGCCGATGGCCATCACCGTGATCGGCGGCCTGCTGGTGTCCACCCTGCTCACCCTGCTGGTCATTCCGGTGGTGTACGACCTGATGGACCGCCGCGGCGATGCCTACTACCGCGAACGCGGCCGCAAGCACGCCGGCGAAGGCCTGCACGGCGCCACCGGCAGCGCGGCGGGCGCGGAGGAACCGGCATGAGCGTTGCCGAGTTTTCCATCCGTCGCCCGGTCACCACCATCATGTGTTTCGTGTCGCTGGTGGTGGTCGGCCTGATCGCCTCGTTCCGGCTGCCGCTGGAAGCGCTGCCGGATATCTCCGCGCCGTTCCTGTTCGTGCAGATTCCCTACACCGGCTCCACGCCGGAAGAGGTTGAGCGCACCATCATCCGGCCGGTGGAAGAGTCACTGGCCACCATGACCGGCATCAAGCGCATGCGCTCGTCGGCCACCGCCGAGGCGGCGTCGATCTTCATCGAGTTCAGCGATTGGGACCGCGATATCGCCATTGCCGCCTCCGATGCGCGCGAACGCATCGATGCGATCCGCAGTGATCTGCCCGACGACCTGCAGCGCTACAACGTGTTCAAGTGGTCCAGCAGCGACCAGCCGGTGCTGAAGGTGCGCCTGGCCAGCACCACCGACCTGACCACCGCGTATGACATGCTGGACCGCGAGTTCAAGCGGCGCATCGAACGCATTCCCGGCGTAGCCCGCGTGGACATCACCGGCGCGCCGCCGAACGAGGTCGAGATCGCCATCGACCCGAACCGGTTGAATGCCCATGGCCTGAGCATCAACGAACTGAGCGAGCGCCTGCGCACGCTGAACTTCTCGATCTCGGCCGGGCAGATCGACGACAACGGCCAGCGCGTGCGCGTGCAGCCGGTGGGCGAGATCACCGACCTGCAGGAAATGCGCGACCTGGTGATCAATGCCACCGGCCTGCGCCTGGGCGATATCGCCGATGTGCGCCTGAAGCCGGCGCGCATGAACTACGGCCGCCGGCTGGACGGCAACCCGGCGGTGGGCCTGGACATCTACAAGGAGCGCAGTGCGAACCTGGTGGAAGTCTCGCGCGCGGCGCTGGCCGAAGTGGAAGCGATCCGTGCGCAGGATTCCATGCGCGATGTGCAGATCAAGGTGATCGACAACCAGGGCAAGGCGGTCACGTCCTCGCTGCTGGAACTGGCCGAAGCCGGTGCGGTCGGCCTGATCCTGTCGGTCACCGTGCTGTTCTTCTTCCTGCGCCACTGGCCGTCCACGCTGATGGTCACCCTGGCCATTCCGATCTGTTTCACCATCACCCTGGGCTTCATGTACTTCGCCGGGGTCACCCTGAACATCCTGACCATGATGGGCCTGCTGCTGGCGGTGGGCATGCTGGTGGACAACGCCGTGGTGGTGGTGGAAAGCATCTACCAGGAGCGCGAACGGATGCCCGGGCAGCCACGGCTGGCCTCGATCATCGGTACCCGCAACGTCGCCATCGCGCTCAGCGCCGGCACCCTGTGCCACTGCATCGTGTTCGTGCCGAACCTGTTTGGCGAAACCAACAACATCAGCATCTTCATGGCGCAGATCGCGATCACCATCTCGGTCTCGCTGCTGGCCTCGTGGCTGGTGGCCGTCAGCCTGATTCCCATGCTGTCCGCGCGCATGGCAACGCCCAAGCTGGTGCATTCGCAGACCGGCGTGATCGCGCGCCTGCAGCACCGTTACGCGCAGCTGCTGGACTGGTCGCTGCGCCATCGTGGCTGGAGCCTGCTGGGCATCGTGCTGGTGGTGCTGGTCAGCCTGGTGCCGATGAAGCTGACCAAGGTGGACATGTTTGGCGGCGAAGGTGGCAAGGACATCTTCATCGGCTACATGTGGAAGGGCGCGTATACCTACCGGCAGATGTCCGAGGAAGTGGGCCGCGTGGAAGCCTGGATCGAAGAGAACCGCGAGCGCCTGCACGTGCAGCAGGTGTATTCCTGGTACAGCGAACAGGAAGGCAGCTCCACCGTGGTCACTCTGGACGAGAAGCACGCCAAGGACATCAAGGCGCTGCAGGAGGAAATCCGCAAGGGTCTGCCCAAGTCCGCGCGCACCGACTACTTTGTCGGCAACCAGGGCGGCGATGGCGGCGGCGGTGGCAACCAGGGCGTACAGGTGCAGCTGGTGGGCGATTCCAGCACCCTGCTGCAGGAGATCGGCCAGGAAGTGCTGCCGTTGCTGGCGCAACGCAGCGAGCTGCGTGACGTGCGCATCGACAACGGCGAGAAGGGTGGCGAGCTGAAGGTGCACGTCGACCGCGAACGTGCCGCAGCCTTCGGCTTCAACGCCGAACAGGTGGCCAGCTTCGTCGGCCTGGCCCTGCGTGGCGCCCCCATGCGCGAGTTCCGCCGTGGCGACAATGAAGTGCCGGTATGGGTTCGTTTCGCCGGTGCCGAACAGAGCAGCCCGGAAGACCTGGCCGGCTTCAGCGTGCGCACCGGCGATGGCCGCAGCGTGCCGCTGCTGAGCCTGGTCAGCGTGGATGTGGGGTCCTCTGCCACCCAGATCGGCCGCACCAACCGCCAGACCACGCTCACCATCAAGGCCAACCTGGCCGAGAAGATCACCGCACCCGACGGCCGCAAGGCGATCGAGGCCGTGCTCAAGCCGATGAACTTCCCGGCCGGCTATGGCTACAGCTTCGACGGCGGCGACTACGGCAACGACGATGAAGCCATGCAGCAGATGGTGTTCAACCTGCTCATCGCGCTGGTGATGATCTACGTGGTGATGGCCGCGGTGTTTGAATCGCTGCTGTTCCCGGCGGCGATCATGAGCGGCGTGCTGTTCTCGATCTTCGGCGTGTTCTGGCTGTTCTGGATCACCGGCACCTCGTTCGGCATCATGTCCTTCATCGGCATCCTGGTGCTGATGGGCGTGGTGGTGAACAACGGCATCGTGATGATCGAGCACATCAACAACCTGCGGCGTGGCGGCATGGGCCGCACCCAGGCATTGGTGGAAGGCTCACGCGAGCGCCTGCGCCCGATCATGATGACCATGGGCACGGCGATCCTGGCGATGGTGCCGATCTCGCTGACCAACACGCAGATGTTCGGCGATGGCCCGGAGTACGCCCCGATGGCGCGCGCGATTGCCGGCGGCCTGGCGTTCTCCACCGTGGTCAGCCTGCTGTTCCTGCCCACGATCTACGCCCTGCTGGACGACCTGCGCAACGCCGCCGTGCGCCTGATCCGCCGCGCCCGCGTTCGCCCGGTAGAGTCGAGCCTGCTCGACTGAACGCAGGGCCGAGCCCATTCGACTGCCGCCAATGGCGGCAACACCGTGTGTAGTGGTGGGGGGAGACCGGTCGTAGTGGGGCGGTCTCCCCCTTCTTTTTTCCGGGGCCGATCAGGCCTTGCGCAGGAACCAGGTCCGGCGCGTGTACTCGTGACCGAAATCGACATGGCCAAATCGCGCGATCTCGCGCTGGCCACGGCGGTAGTAACGCCACGGGGCCTTTTCAGGCAGCGCGGTCTGGCCGTAGAACACGTCCATGTGGCCCACCGGCATCGACTTGGGCGTCACGTGCATCACCACGCTGCGGCGGGTGCCGGCCGACGGGTGCGGCGCACCGCCATGGAACAGCTGCGGGTGCCAGACAATCACATCGCCCGGCTGCACATGCACCGCCTGCGCCTGCAGTCCGGCTTCCTCGCACTGGCGCGCCACCGCTTCCTGGTAGCCCGCCCAGCCTTCGCCAGCCATGGGGCTGACCGGGCCATCACCGAAGACTTTCTTCCGCAGTGCCTGCAGGTCGATGGGCGGCAGCAGGTGGCTGCCCGGCACCACGCGCAGTGGACCGTTGCTGTCATCCACCGCGTCCAGCGCCGTCCACACGCCCATGTAGCGCTCGCCCGGCGAGGTGCAGAACACAGGGGTGTCGCGGTGCAGCGACTGCTCCGATCCGCGCTCGTAGTACAGGCTGGTGTAGAGCGTGGTGGGCTCACCGAAGAAGCGGTCGCAGACATCGATGGCCGCGTTGTCGGTCAGCAGCGCGGTCATTGCATCCACCACCAGGTGCAGGTTGACGATCCGGTACAGGCGCTGGTGGGCATCCAGGTTGCGCGTCACCGCTTTCACGTTGCGCTGCTTGAACCGCGCGATGCGCTGGTTGATGTCCTCCACCAGCGCCGGCGCGATCGCCTGGCGCACCACCACGTAGCCATCGCGCATCAGCGCTTCATATGCATCCATTGCTCAATCGTCTCCTTAACGCGTAGGCCTGCAGTGCAGGCCCGGGTTTCAGCCTGCCACCTTGCCCCACACCCGGCCAGCGGTCAGCCACAGGCCCAGCATGCTGCCCAGGTTGGTCAGCATGAAGGTCAGCACCACCCGGGTGACCCGGTTGCGGTACCAGCCCTTCAGGCTCTGCGCATCGTCGCGCAGTTTCAGGAAATCCTCGTAGGCCGGCTTGCGCAGGCGCGCTTCCACCAGCGCCGAGAACGCACCGGTGGGAATGCTCAGGCGGAACGGCTTGAACGGTGCCACCACGATCGCGGTCAGGATGCTCAGCGGGTGACTGCCGGCCAGCAGGCAGCCCAGGCCGGCCAGGCCGCCGGTGTACATCGCCCAGGTCGCCAGCAGTTCGGTGCCCACGCCCAGCCCGCCGCGGTAGAAGCCCACGCCAATACCGGTCACCACGATGGCCAGGATCGCCAGGGTGAACCAGGGAATGTTGCGCTTCTTCGGCACCGCTTCCAGCTCGGCACGCAGCGCTGCCGGTGCCTCGTTGTCGGTTTCCAGGTAGCGCGCCAGGCCGGCCAGGTGGCCGGCGCCGACCACGGCCAGCACCTCGCGCTGCAGCGGGGTGTGCTCCTCGCGCAGGCGGGTGGCCATGTAACGGTCGCGCTCGCCAATGATGGTTTCGTACAGCGCCGGGCTTTCGCTGGCGAATTCGCCGAAGCTCGATTCCAGCATGTCGCCCTGCTTCAGCTTCTCGATCTCGTTCTCGCCCACTTCTTCGGACGAGAACAGACCGGCGCCGAGCCCGGCCACCAGCTTCAGCTTGCCGAAGAAGCCCAGACGTTGCGACGCGCGGCGGAAGGTCAGGCCCACTTCGCGGTCGATCAGGTGTACCGGCAGGTTGCGCTCGCGCGCCAGGTCCACCGCACGCTTCAGCTCGGCGCCGGGTTCGATGCCCAGCTGCTCGGCCAGGCGGCGCTGGTAGGCCGACAAGGCCAGGTTGGCGGCGAACAGGGCCACGCGGCCCTTGCGGATCACTTCCACCAGGTCCAGCTTGGCCAGCGTGTCCGGATCGCTCAGTGCCTGCAGGCGCTGCGGGTCCAGTTCCACCGCCACCGCATCGAAGCGGCCGCTGTCGATGGCCTTTTCCACGGCCTCCACGCTGGCGTGGGAAACGTGGGCGGTGCCCAGCAGGGTGTAGCGCACGCCGTCGCGCTCGACAACGCGCACCGGCTGACCGGCAAACAGATCGTCGCCGGTTTCGGGAAGGGTTTCAGTCATGGGGTCATTCATTGGAAGGGGCGGTGTCGGCGCCGTCGCCGAGCGCGCGCTGCATCTGCACGGTGTCCAGCCAGCGGCCGTGCTTGCGGCCCAGGCCCTGGAACACGCCCACCAGGTGGAAGCCGAAGCGTTCGTGCAGCTTGATGGAGGCAGTGTTGGTGGGTTCGCCGATCACCGCCACCATCTGCCGGTAGCCGCGCGCGGTGCAGGCATCGATCAGCGCCTGCAGCAGGCGCGTACCCACGCCGTTGCCCTGGAAGGCGGCATCCACATAGACCGAATTTTCCACGGTCCACTGGTAGGCCACGCGGGTGCGGTAGGTGTTGGCGTAGGCGTAGCCGGCCACTTGGCCGTCGATCTCGGCCACCAGGTAGGGGAAGCCGCGGTCGATGATGTCGCGCATGCGGCGCAGCATCTCGGCCGCATCCGGAATGTCGTACTCGTAGGTGTTGACGAAATCGGTCACTTCCACCGCGTAGATCGCGGTGATCGCAGCAATGTCGGCCGGGCCGGCATCACGGATGAGGACGGCCATGCCGGGTCTCCGGATCAGTCGATGTAGCGCTTCAGCAGATCACCGTACGCATCGATGCGACGGTCGCGCAGGAACGGCCAGATGCGACGCACGTGCTCGCTGCGCTGCAGGTCCACGTCGCACACCAGCACGGTGGCGTCGGTGCCGGCCTCGGCCAGGAACTCACCCTGCGGGCCCAGCACGTGGCTGTTGCCCCAGAACTGGATGCCCGACGCGCCCAGCGGCGAGGCCTCATGGCCCACGCGGTTGCAGCTGAGCACGGGCAGGCCGTTGGCCACGGCATGGCCGCGGTGGCTCAGCACCCAGGCGTCGCGCTGGCGATTCTTTTCATCCTGCACATCGTCCGGGTCCCAGCCGATGGCGGTGGGGTAGAGCAGCAGTTCGGCACCGGCCAGCGCCATCAGGCGCGCCGCTTCCGGGTACCACTGGTCCCAGCACACCAGCACGCCCAGGCGGCCCACCGAGGTATCGATCGGCTTGAAGCCGATGTCGCCCGGGGTGAAGTAGAACTTCTCGTAGAAGCCCGGGTCATCGGGGATGTGCATCTTGCGGTACTTGCCCAGCAGGGTGCCGTCCTTTTCGAACACCACGGCGGTGTTGTGGTACAGGCCGGCGGCGCGGCGCTCGAACAGCGAGCCGACCAGCACCACGCCATGCTTCTTGGCCAGCGTGCCCAGGCGTTCGGTGCTGGGGCCGGGAATCGGCTCGGCCAGGTCGAACTCGTCCACCGATTCGTGCTGGCAGAAGTACGGGCCGTTGTGCAGTTCCTGCAGCAGCACCAGTTTCGCGCCCTGCGCAGCCGCCTCGGCCACACGCGCTTCGATCACCGCCAGATTGGCGGCGGCATCGCCGTGGTTGCGCTCCTGGATCAGGGCGACGGTAAGGGGGCTGCGCGAGTTCATGCGGGGCGTTCCTGCGGGGGAAAACCTGCATGTTAGCGCGGATGGCGTGCCGCGGCGTGTTGGCCGCTGAATGGGCCCGCTCCGTTCGAAACGCGAACGGGCACGTGGCAGCGGTAGAGTCGAGCATGGCTCGACTCTACCAAGGCGGTGCCGGGCGCGGAGCCGGCGATGTTGCATCCAAGGCGGTGCCGGGCGCGGAGCCGGCGATGTTGCATCCAAGGCGGTGCCGGGCGCGGGGCCCGGCGATGGTGCATCAGGCCTTCAGCAGGCCCTGCGGCAACTGCATAGTGATGCAGTGCAGGCTGCCGTTCTGCCAGATCAGCGAGCGGCAGGGCACCTGCACGATCTCGCGGCCCGGGTGGGCCAGGGCCAGCACGTCGCGGGCAAGGTCGTCGGCCGGATCGCCGTAGGCCGGCATCAGCACCGCACCATTGACGATCAGGTAGTTGGCGTACGACGCGGCCAGGCGGCGGCCTTCGTCGATCACCGGCTGCGCCCACGGCAGCGGGAACAGGCGGTACGGCTTGCCATCCTTGGTGCGCAGCGCGGCCAGTTCGTTGCCCATCGCCTGCAGTTCGGCGTAGTGCGAATCGCTCTGGTCGTCGCAGGCCTGGTAGACGATGCTGTCAGGCGAGGCGAAGCGGGCCAGGGTATCGATGTGGGCGTCGGTGTCGTCGCCTTCCAGGTAACCATGGTCCAGCCACAGCACGCGGTCCTGCTGCAGCCAGTCGGCCAGGTCGGCGCTCAGGCTTTCGCGGTCGCGGTCCGGGTGGCGTTCGTGCAGGCACTTCCAGGTGGTCAGCAGGGTGCCTTCACCATCGGTTTCAATGCCGCCGCCTTCCAGCGCGAACGGAATGCTGCGCACCGGTGCGTCGTTGAACACACCGGCCTGGTCCAGCACGCCCACCAGCTGGTCGTCCAGGGTGGCGTCGAACTTGCCGCCCCAGCCGGTGAAGCGGAAGTCCAGCAGCTGGAAGCCGCCGTCGGCGCGGCGCAGGGTGATCGGGCCCGAATCGCGCAGCCAGGTATCGTCGTAGGCCGCCGTGGTGAAGCGCACCTTGTCCATGTCGATGCGGTTGGAGCGCAGCCGCATTTCGGCATAGGTCTCCACATCGTCATCGGCCACGCAGATCAGCACCGGCTGGAAGCGGGTGATGGCCGCAACCAGGGCGATGTAGGTCTCTTCCACCTGGCCCAGGCGGTCGGCCCAGTCGGTGTCGGCGGTGGGCCAGGCAATCAGGACGCCGCTCTGGGCTTCCCATTCGGCAGGAAAACGAAGGTTCTGGTTCATGGTCTCGCTACACGGGCCCGCCACGGGCGGGGTGGGGGATCAACGGATCGGCGGTTTCGGGCCGACTTCGTTCGGGTCGGCCTGGTTGGCCACCACATCGATCACCTTCTGCTTTTCAAAGTAGACGGTGAACTGCGGGTAGACCCAGCGGTGGATGGTCGGCCACTGGCGCTTCTGGCCGCCGCGCGGCTGCAGCTGTTCGCTCGGCGCGCCGAACTGCGACTGCACCTGCTGCATGCTCTGGCCGCGGACGGGCAGGGCGGTGGCCGGCTTTTCACGGGCGCGGTCGATCAGCAGGGTGTCGGCCAGCGCCGGCGTGGCGGCGGCCAGGGTGGCCAGTACGGCCAGGGTGGACAGGTAACGCTTCATCTCGAACTACTCCCCAGTGGTCAAGAAAGGCGATTACAGCAAAAACGGCGGAAAAAAGCCGCATAAACAAAAAACCGCCCGAAGGCGGTTTTTTGCATCGGGTCGCCCCGCGTGGGGCAGCCTGGGCCCGAAGGCCGGAAGGCTTAGCGCTGGCGCGCCTTGAAACGCGGGTTCGACTTGCAGATGACGAAGATCTTGCCACGACGACGCACGACCTTGCAGTCACGGTGACGGGCCTTCGCCGACTTCAGGGAGGACAGGACTTTCATGGCATACCTCGGCGTAAACAGTAGTTGTTCGGGTGGAGCGTGGCCGCGATATGCGAAAGACAATCGGCAGTTGACGCTCGTTCAAGCCCGCCATTCTACCGGGCTTTTCTCCGTGGTTTCAAGTGGTTGCACGAAAGTCGCCGCGCAGGGCGTCTGGCAGGGGCTAGAATGGCCCCTTCACACGCGCAAGGACCCCCATGAATCCACTCGCTCCCGTCCTGACCATCGACGGCCCGTCCGGGGCTGGCAAGGGTACCATCAGCCGCATCGTGGCGCGCCGCATGGGCTGGCATTACCTGGATTCGGGCGCGCTGTACCGGGCGGTGGGCGTGGCGGCCAGCTGGGCCGATATCGACACCTCCGACGCCTCGGCCCTGGTGCGCTGCACCTTCGACACCCGCGTTCAGTTTGTTGAACAGGGCGATGCCATGCGCGTGCTGGTGAACGGCACCGATGCCACCGACGAGCTGCGCCTGGAGACCACCGGCGCGCTGGCCTCGGCCATTGCCGCCATTCCCGAGGTGCGTTCGGCGTTGAAAGAGCGCCAGCGCGCATTCAGGGAGCTGCCGGGCCTGGTCGCCGACGGCCGCGACATGGGCACGGTCATCTTCGCCGACGCCCCCTACAAGGTGTTCTTGACCGCCAGTGCCGAGGAGCGCGCCGAGCGCCGGCATAAGCAGTTGAAAGACAAGGGGGTTTCTGTTAGCTTTGATGACCTCCTGCGCGAGATCATGGCCCGCGACGCCCGTGATGCTCAGCGTACCGTGGCGCCCCTGAAGCCGGCAGACGATGCCGTCCTCATCGACACCACAGGCATCGGCATCGCAGATGTCGTTGCCAGAGTGATGGATCTGCTTCCGGTTCCGGCTGCCTGATCCGTTCGCGCAGGAGCGCTGCCAGCAACACCGGTGGTGGTCGCGCAATGCAGTGCTGTACAAGCTCCGTCGCGCAATGATGCGTGGCGGTTTTCCTACTACACACGACCTGCGTTTCCGGGGTCGACCAACAGGCGGGCGGTCGCCATTCCCCTGAAGGGGACGCCACCGACCCATGTGTCCAACAGAGTAAATCTAATGACCGAATCATTTGCCGAACTGTTTGAAGCCAGCCAGGCCAACCTGGCCAAGCTGAAGCCGGGCGCCATCGTCAGCGGTACCGTTGTTGAAGTCCGCGGCGACGTCGTGGTGATCAACGCTGGCCTGAAGTCCGAAGGCATCGTGCCGATCGAACAGTTCCGTAACGACGCTGGCGAAATCGACGTCGCCGAAGGCGACATCGTCAAGGTCGCCCTCGACTCGATCGAGAACGGCTTCGGCGAAACCGTCCTGTCGCGCGAGAAGGCCAAGCGCGCGATGGTGTGGGACGAGCTGGAAGAAGCGTTGGAAAAGAACGAAACCATCACCGGCCGCATCAGCGGCAAGGTCAAGGGTGGTTTCACTGTGGACATCAAGGATGTCCGCGCCTTCCTGCCGGGTTCCCTGGTCGATGTGCGCCCGGTGCGCGATCCGGCCTACCTGGAAGGCAAGGAGCTGGAATTCAAGCTCATCAAGCTGGACCGCAAGCGTAACAACGTCGTGGTCTCGCGCCGCGCTGTCGTCGAAAGCGAGCACTCGGAAGAGCGCGAGCAGCTGATGGACAAGCTGCAGGAAGGCGCGATCCTGAAGGGTGTCGTCAAGAACCTGACCGATTACGGCGCGTTCGTGGACCTGGGCGGTATCGACGGCCTGCTGCACATCACCGACATGGCATGGAAGCGCGTGCGCCATCCGTCCGAAGTCGTGAACGTCGGCGACGAGCTGGACGTGCGCGTGCTGAAGTTCGACCGCGAGCGCAACCGCGTTTCGCTGGGCCTGAAGCAGCTGGGCGAAGATCCGTGGGATAACATCGCCCGTCGTTACCCGGCCAACAGCCGCGTCTTCGGCAAGGTCTCCAACGTCACCGATTACGGCGCGTTCGTTGAGATCGAGCCGGGCGTCGAAGGCCTGGTGCACGTCTCCGAGATGGATTGGACCAACAAGAACGTCAACCCGTCCAAGGTTGTGCAGGTTGGTGACGAAGTCGAAGTGATGGTGCTGGACGTCGATGAAGAGCGTCGCCGTATCTCGCTGGGCATGAAGCAGGTTGCCGCCAATCCGTGGGAAACCTTCGCTGCCACCCACAAGAAGGGTGACAAGGTGTCGGGCCAGATCAAGTCGATCACCGACTTCGGTATCTTCATCGGCCTGGACGGCGGCATCGACGGCCTGGTCCACCTGTCCGACATCAGCTGGAACACCACCGGCGAAGACGTCGTTCGCAACTTCAAGAAGGGCGACACCCTGGACGCCGTTGTCCTGGCCGTCGATCCGGAACGCGAGCGCATCTCCCTGGGCGTGAAGCAGCTGGAGCAGGATCCGTTCGGCCAGTACATGGCTGCCAATCCGAAGGGCTCCAAGGTCGAAGGCGTGGTGAAGGAAGTCGACGCCAAGGGCGCGATCATCGAGCTGGCTGACGGCATCGAAGGTTACGTCTCGGCACGCGACATCTCCAACGAGCGCGTTGACGACGCCACCCAGCACCTGAAGGTCGGCGACAAGGTCGAAGCCAAGTTCGTGGGCATGGACCGCAAGGGCCGCACCCTGCAGCTGTCGATCAAGGCCAAGGACGACGCTGAAATGCGCGAAGTGCTGGAGGAATACCAGTCCTCTTCGGCTTCCAGCGGCACCACCCAGCTGGGCGCGCTGCTGCGTGCACAGCTGAACGGCAACAAGTCCGAGTAATATCGGCCTGTAGCTGTTCGTTGTTTCCTGGACGGCCCGGGCATTGCCCGGGCCGTTTCAGGCTGAGTGACCCCTGATGTGAGCCGGCGATGACCAAATCCGAACTGATCGAAATCCTTGCGCGCCGCCAGGCGCACCTGAAGGCCGATGATGTCGATCTGGCGGTGAAGTCGTTGCTGGAGATGATGGGCGGTTCCCTCTCTGCCGGGGATCGCATCGAAATACGTGGCTTTGGCAGCTTCTCGCTGCACTACCGGCCGCCGCGCCTGGGTCGCAACCCGAAGACCGGTGAATCGGTGGCCCTGCCGGGCAAGCACGTTCCCCATTTCAAGCCGGGCAAGGAGCTGCGCGAGCGGGTCAGCAGCGTGCTGCCGCTGGACGCCGATCCGGCCTGAAGGTCCTGTCGCGCGACGACGTGCGATTTTTCCCGCCAGTCGGATAAGCTACAGGCTCCTGCCATTGGAGCTGTCGCATGAAGGTTTTCCGTCTGCTGGTGCTGCTGGCAGTCCTGATCCTTGGCCTGATCATCGGCGCGGTCAACATGACCGACATGTCGATCAACCTGTTGTTCACCCAGTTGCATACGTCGGTTGGCGTGGCGTTGATCGCCGCACTGCTGGTCGGCGTGGTTGTCGGTGCCGGGCTGGTGCTGGTAAGCGTGGTCATTCCGCTCTACAGCCAGCTGCGCCGCGCCAACAAGTCGGTGGCCGCCACGTCGGCCCCGGTTACTTCCCCCCAATCTTTTGATGGACGCTGATCGAAGATGGATTTCGTCACCGAGTGGTTCTGGTTTTTCCTGTTCGTGCCGCTGGCTGCTGTTGCAGGCTGGGTAATCGGCCGGCGTGGCGGTCAACGCCACGGTGACAACGAGGTCAGCCGCCTGTCCAGCACCTATTTCCGTGGCCTGAACTACCTGCTGAACGAGCAGCCGGACAAGGCCATCGAACTGTTCCTGCATATCGCCGAACTGGACAAGGAAACCTTCGAGACCCAGGTCGCGCTGGGCCATCTGTTCCGCCGTCGCGGCGAAGTGGACCGCGCCATCCGCCTGCACCAGGGCCTGGTGAACCGCAACGACCTGAGCGACGCGCAGCGCGTGCAGGCGCTGCTGGCACTGGGCGAGGACTACATGAAGTCCGGCCTGCTGGACCGTGCCGAAACCGTGTTCACCGAACTGGCGCAGCTGGACCAGCGCGCACCGCAGGCGCTCAAACACCTGATCGGCATCTACCAGGCCGAGCGCGATTGGGAAAAGGCGATCGACAACGCCACCCGCTTCGAAGACGTGACCGGCGAGCCGATGGGCAAGCTGATCGGTCAGTTCGAATGCGAGCTGGCCGAGCGCTTCCGTGGTGCCGGCAAGCTGGACGAGGCGAGGGCGGCCATTGCCCGCGCCTACCAGGCCGATGCCATGTCGGTGCGCGCCGGCATCATTGAAGGCCGTCTGGAAACGGATGCCGGCAATGCCGAAGCCGCCGTGCGTGCGTTCGAACGCGCCGCCCGCAACGACCCCGAATACCTGCCCGAGCTGCTGCCGGCGCTGATGGAGAACTACCGCAAGGTGGGTGACCTCGGCGGTGCCCGCGCGTTCCTGTCGGAAATGACCGAACACTACCGTGGCATCGCCCCGGTGCTGGCGCTCACCCGCCTGATGGAAGAGCAGGAAGGCGTGGCCCCGGCGCGTGCCTACCTGGGCCGCCAGTTGAAGGACCGCCCGTCGGTGCGTGGCGAATCGGCGCTGATCGATCTGACCCTGGCCGAGGGCGCCGATTCCACCGCCACCCTGCACGATCTGAAGCACATCACCGATCAGTTGCTGGTGCGCAACCCGGCCTACCGCTGCACGCGCTGCGGCTTCGGCGCGCGTACCCACCACTGGCAGTGCCCGAGCTGCAAGGAGTGGGGCACCGTGAAGCCGCTGCTGAACTACGCGGTGCTCTGAGCCATGCCCTGGCTGGTGATGGGCGCGCTGCTGGGCCTGGCCCTGCTCAGCGCCGGTTTGACGTGGGCTGCACGGGGCTACGCCCTGCGCCGGCAACTGCTGGACCAGCCGGGCGAACGCCGCAGCCATAGCGTGGCCACCCCGCGCGGTGGCGGCATCGCCATCGTCATCAGCCTGCTGGTGGCCGCCGGTGCCGCGATGTGGGCCTGGCCCGACGCCGCAGGCAGTGTGCTGATCGCCAGCCTGGGCCTCGTCTTGGTGGCCGGCATCGGCTGGTGGGATGACCATCGCCCGCTGCCGGCGGTGCGCCGTCTGTGCGTGCACGTAGTCGCCGCCGCGCTGTTGGCCGGGCTGGTGAAGCTGCATGGCGGAAGCTGGCTGCTTGCCGCGCTGGTGCTGTTCTTCACCACCTCGCTCATCAACATCTGGAACTTCATGGATGGCATCAACGGCATTGCCAGCAGCCAGGCGGTGATCGCCGCGCTGGGGCTGGCGCCGGTGCTGCCGTGGCCCTATTCATTGGTCGCCATTGCCCTGGGCCTGGCCTGCATGGGTTTCCTGCCGTTCAATTTCCCGAAGGCGAAGATCTTCATGGGCGATGTCGGCAGCGGCGCCCTGGGCTATGCGGTGTCCGTGGTGTTGGCCATCGCCAGCCTGAAGACCAACATCCAGTGGATGCTGCTGCTGGTGCCGATTTCACCTTTCCTTGTGGACGCTGGCTTCACACTGTTGGCGCGCATGCTCTCCGGGCAACGCTGGATGGAACCCCACACTCAGCACGTCTACCAGCGCGCAGTGCAGGCAGGAGCCAGCCACGCACAGGTCACAGGGATGTACTTTGTTTTGGGCCTGTTCAGTATTACAGTGTTCAATGTCTGCTCCAGTTTGCAGCCGAGGTGGGAGGCTGTCGTAGCGGTCGCGTGGTTTGCCGCGCTGACTCTGCTCTGGCTCCTCCTGCGCAATGGATTGCGCAATCGATAAGGAATTAAGCGAAATATGTCTTCACCTTGGCGGGACAGAATCCTCGGTCTTTTGCCGCGCACGGCCATCGTCTGCCACGACCTGTTCATGGTCTGGGCCTGCTGGCAGCTGCTGCATGCCGGTCGGTACTCGATCCTGGCCGACGCCCCGGCGCTGCCGCTGTGGAATGTCGACACCACCCTGGTGCTGGCGCTGCAGGGCATCGTGTTCTGGCGCGTGGGCCTGTACCGCGGCCTGTGGCGTTTCGCCAGCGTCAGCGACCTGCTGAACATCTTCAAGGCCAGCTTCATCGGCCTGGTCGCCATCGTGCTGGTGCTGGCCTGGAAGCGCTTCAACGGCGTGCCCATGTCGGTGCTGGTCATCTATCCCTTCGCACTGTCGGCCCTGCTGGGCGCGCCGCGCCTGCTGTACCGCGCATGGAAGGACTACCAGTCGCTGCAGTCCGATTCGACCGCGCGCCGGGTGCTGATCCTCGGCGCCGGCCAGGCTGCCGAAACGCTGGTGCGCGACCTGCGCCGTTCCGGCAACTTCGAACCGGTGGGCCTGCTCGATGACGCCCCGCACCTGCGCGGCGCCAAGCTGCAGGGCCTGCCGATCCTGGGCACCCTGGACGATGCCCCGGCGGTGGTGCGCGAAAGCGCGGCCAAGCTGCTGGTCATCGCCATCCCCTCGCTCGATGCGGTGGGCATGCAGCGCGTGGTCGCCATCTGCGAAAGCACCGGCGTGCCGTTCCGCACCGTGCCCAAGCTGAGCGACATCCTGCAGGGCCAGTCGCTGCCGGGTCAGCTGAAGGAAGTGGCGATCGAAGACCTGCTGGGTCGCAAGCCGATCATGCCGGACTGGAACCTGATCCGCGGTTGGCTGGGCGGGCGTACCGTCATGGTCACCGGCGCCGGTGGTTCCATCGGTTCGGAACTGTGCCGCCAGTGCGCGCGCCACGGCGCCGGCCGCATCGTGCTGGTCGAAATCAGCGAACTGCTGCTGCTGACCATCGAAGGCGAGCTGCGCCGCAGTTTCCCCGATATCGAAGTGGAGGCCGTGCTGGGCGACTGTGGCGACCCGGCGGTGATGCGCCATGCGCTGTCGCTACACCCGGTCGATACCGCCTTCCATGCCGCCGCGTACAAGCACGTGCCGGTGCTGGAACGGCAGCTGCGCGAAGCCGTGCGCAACAACATCCTGGCCACCGAAAACGTGGCACGCGCCTGCCTGGAAGCGCGCGTGGAGCATTTCGTGTTCATTTCCACCGACAAGGCGGTCGACCCGGTCAATGCGCTGGGCGCCAGCAAGCGCTATGCGGAAATGATCTGCCAGAGCCTGGACCAGAAATCCACGCATACCCGTTTCGTGACCGTGCGCTTCGGCAACGTGCTGGCCTCGGCCGGCAGCGTGGTGCCGCTGTTCCGCGAACAGATCCTGCGCGGCGGCCCGGTCACGGTGACCGATCCGGAAGTGACCCGTTACTTCATGACCATTCCCGAGGCCTGCCAGCTGATCCTGCAGGCGGCCGCGTCGGCGTCGCACGGTGCCATCTACACGCTGGACATGGGCGAGCCGGTGCCGATCCGCGTGCTGGCCGAACAGATGATCCGCCTGGCCGGCAAGCAGCCGTACAAGGATATTCCGATCATCTACACCGGCCTGCGCCCGGGCGAGAAGCTGCACGAGACGCTGTTTTATTCCGACGAAGACTACCGCCCGACCTCGCACCCGAAGGTGCTGGAGGCCGGCGTGCGTACCTTCTCGCGCGATCTGGTGCTGGGCAACGTGCCCAAGCTGCGCGAGGCAACGGTGAGCTATGACACCGGCGCCATCCAGGAAATCCTGTTCGCGACCATGCCCGAATTCTCGCCAATCGAACAGGACGCATACATCTCATCCGCTAAAGTCGTGCCATTCCCCGCACGAGAGGCCAGCAGGCACTAATGAGCAAGCGCATTCGCAAGGCAGTTTTCCCAGTGGCAGGCCTGGGCACCCGTTTCCTGCCCGCCACCAAGACGGTTCCCAAGGAAATGCTGCCGATCATCGATCGGCCCCTCATCCAGTACGCGGTGGACGAGGCGATCGAGGCGGGCTGTGACACCCTGGTGTTCATCACCAACCGCTACAAGCACGCCGTGGCCGATTACTTCGACAAGGCCTACGAGCTGGAACAGAAGCTGGAGCGTGCCGGCAAGCAGGAGCAGCTGGAGCTGATCCGCCACGTGCTGCCCGAAGGCGTGCGCGCGATATTCGTCACCCAGGCCGAGGCACTGGGCCTGGGCCATGCAGTACTGTGCGCCAAGGCGGTGATCGGCGATGAGCCCTTCGCCGTGCTGCTGCCCGACGATCTGATCTGGAACCGCGGCGCCGGTGCGCTGAAGCAGATGGCCGATCTGAACGAGGCAAGTGGCGCCAGCGTTATTGCAGTGGAAGATGTGCCGCACGAGAAAACCGCCAGCTACGGCATCGTCGCCACCGAGGCGTTCGATGGCCGCAAGGGCCGTATTTCGCAGATCGTGGAAAAGCCCAAGCCGGAAGACGCGCCGAGCGATCTGGCGGTGGTGGGTCGCTACGTGCTTAGCCCGAAGATCTTCGAGCTGCTGGAACAGACCGGCAGTGGTGCTGGTGGTGAGATCCAGCTGACCGATGCGATTGCCGCGCTGCTGGCGCAGGAGCCGGTAGATGCGTACCGCTTCGAGGGCACGCGCTTTGACTGCGGCACGCACCTGGGCCTGGTGGAAGCGACGATCCGCTTCGCGCTGGACAACCCGAAGCTGGCCGGCCCGGCCCGCGAGAAGCTGGCGGCAATGCTGGCGGAGTAAGGGTTTATCAGGCGCTCCGTTCGCGGCGCCTTGATTGATACGTGATGGGCGGGATGGGTGGGCCTTTGCAGGACACGCCGTAAACCCGTCCATGGGGGCTCGTTGGCGCCATCCATGGCGCCAGCGGTCCTGCAAAGGCCCACCCATCCCGCCTGCCAGGTTTCCTGCGCGCGCGGACGGGAAGGGCGGAATCAAGGGCAGGGGCAAAAGCAAAAAAAGGCAGCCATTGGCTGCCTTTTTTCGTGGATCTGACCCCGGTAGAGTCGAGCCATGCTCGACTGCTTTTCGTGCGCCAGTCGAGCATGGCTCGACTCTACAATGCGGGCCAACCGGGGTCAGATCCCTTTGCCTAGCAAAGGGCTCTGACTCCGGCGGTCGGGGTTACAGCGCTTCGAAAATACCCGCGGCGCCCATGCCGGTGCCGATGCACATGGTCACCATGCCGTACTTCTGCTGGCGACGGCGCAGGCCGTGCAGCAGGGTGGCGGTGCGGATCGCGCCGGTCGCGCCCAGCGGGTGGCCCAGGGCGATCGCGCCGCCCAGCGGGTTCACCTTGCTCGGGTCCAGGCCGCAATCGCGGATCACCGCCAGCGACTGCGCGGCGAAGGCTTCGTTCAGTTCGATCCAGTCCAGCTGGTCCTGGGTCAGGCCGGCCTGCTTCAGTGCCTTCGGAATCGCGGCGATCGGGCCGATGCCCATCACTTCCGGGCGCACGCCGGCCACCGAGAAGCTGACGAAACGGGCCAGCGGGGTCAGGCCGTAATCCTTGATCGCCTGTTCCGAAGCCAGCAGCACGGCGCCGGCGCCATCGCTCATCTGCGACGAGTTGCCGGCGGTGACGGTGCCGCCGAACTGGCCGTTGCGGAACACCGGGCGCAGCTTGGCCAGGCCTTCAGCCGACGAATCCGGGCGCGGACCTTCGTCAGTGTCGGCAATCTTGTTGCGGGTGATGATGCGCTGGCCATCGGCCAGGTCCGGCAGGTGCGAGACGATCTCGTACGGGCTGATCTCATCCTTGAACTCGCCGTTCTGGATGGCGGCCATGGCCTTCTGGTGCGAGGCCAGGGCGAAGGCGTCCTGCTCTTCGCGCGAAACCTTCCACTCTTCGGCCACCTTCTCGGCGGTGATGCCCATGCCGTAGGCAATGGCCACGTGGTCGTTGTCGAACACGCTCGGCGCCATCGCGATCTTGTTGCCCATCATCGGCACCATCGACATCGATTCGGTGCCGCCGGCCAGCATCAGGTCGGCGTTGCCCAGGCGGATCGCATCGGCAGCCTGCGCCACTGCCTGCAGGCCGGACGAGCAGAAGCGGTTCACGGTCTGTGCGGCGATGGTATTGGGCAGGCCGGCCAGCAGCACGCCGATGCGCGCCACGTTCATGCCTTGCTCGGCTTCGGGCATGGCGCAGCCGATGATGGCGTCATCGATGCGGTTCACGTCCACGCCCGGGGCCTGGGCGACGACGCTGCGCAGCACGTGCGCAAGCATGTCGTCGGGGCGGGTGTTGCGGAACATGCCCTTGGGCGCCTTGCCCACCGGGGTGCGGGTGGCGGCGACGATGTAGGCGTCCTGGATTTGCTTGGTCATTGCAGTGATCTCTTGAATAGGATTTGTAGAGTCGAGCCATGCTCGACTGCCACATCAGGGTGTGCCCACCAAGGTGGGCACCTACCAGAGGCGGAGGTGTGCCCACCAAGGTGGGCACCTACCAGAAGCAGGGAATCAGTTACGCAGCGGCTTGCCGGTCTTCAGCATGTGCGCGATGCGGGCCTGGGTCTTTTCCTGCTGGGCCAGTTCAACGAAATGCTTGCGCTCCAGGGTCAGCAGCCACTCTTCGTCCACCAGGGTGCCGCGGTCGACCTTGCCGCCGCACAGCACGGTGGCGATGCGCTCGGCAATCTCGTAGTCGTAGGGGCTGATGAAGCGGCCTTCCAGCATGTTGACCAGCATCATCTTGAAGGTGGCGATGCCCACGTCACCGGCCACCTGGATGCGGCGTGCCGGCAGCGGCGGACGGTAACCGGCTTCGGCCAGCGCACGCGCTTCGGCCTTGGCGATGTACAGCGCCTCGTAGCTGTTGAACACCACCTTGTCGGTGCTGCGCAGCAGGCCCAGTTCCTGGGCGTTGACCGCCGAGTTGGACACCTTGGCCATGGCCACGGTCTCGAAGGTCTTCTTCAGTTCGGCGAACACATCACCGCCCGGGCCAGCGGCCTGCGAGGCGCGCACGGCCAGTTCCTTCAGGCCGCCACCGGCCGGCAGCAGGCCCACGCCGGCTTCGACCAGGCCGATGTAGCTTTCCAGGAAGGCCACGGTCTTGGCGCTGTGCATCTGGAATTCGCAGCCACCGCCCAGGGCCAGGCCACGCACCGCGGCCACCACCGGCACCAGCGAGTACTTGATGCGCTGGCTGGTGCGCTGGAAGTTGGCCACCATTTCTTCGAACTGGTCGACCTTGCCGGCCTGCAGCAGGCCCAGCGCGCCAGCCAGGTCAGCACCGGCGGAGAAGGGTTCCTTCTGCTGCCAGATCACCAGGCCCTGGAAATCCTTCTCGGCGCGGCTGACGCATTCCTGCAGGCCATCGAGCACCTGGTCGGACACGGTGTTCATCTTGGTCTTGAAGCTGACCACGGCAATGCCATCGCCGTCGTGCCACATGCGCAGGCCGTCGTTCTCGAACACGGTCTCGCCCGGGGCGAACTGCTCGCCCAGCAGCGGATCGGGGAAGCGCTGGCGCTGGTACACCGGCAGCGACGAGCGCGGCAGCTTGGCGTTGCGCGACGGGCTGTAGCTGCCCTCGGCGGCGTGCACGCCGTCGCGGCCATCGAACACCCAATCCGGCAGCGGGGCGCTGCTCATGCTCTTGCCGGCCACGATGTCATCGGCAATCCACTGCGCCACCTGCTTCCAGCCAGCGGCCTGCCAGGTTTCGAACGGGCCCAGCGACCAGCCGTAGCCCCAGCGGATGGCCAGGTCGACGTCGCGCGCGGTTTCGGCGATATCGGCCAGGTGGTAGGCGCTGTAGTGGAACAGGTCGCGGAAGGTCGCCCACAGGAACTGCGCCTGCGGGTGCTGGCTTTCGCGCAGCTTGGCGAACTTTTCGGCCGGGTTTTTGATCTTCAGGATCTCGACCACTTCCGGGGCAGCAGTGCGATCGGCGGCGCGGTAGTCCTGCTTTTCCAGGTCCAGCACCACGATGTCCTTGCCGACCTTGCGGAAGATGCCGGCGCCGGTCTTCTGGCCCAGCGCGCCCTTGGCAATCAGCGCGTCCAGCCACTTCGGCGACTTGAAGAATTCATGCCACGGGTCGTTGGGCAGGGTGTCGCCCATGGTCTTGATGACGTGGGCCATGGTGTCCAGGCCGACCACGTCGGAGGTGCGGTAGGTGGCCGACTTCGGGCGGCCCACCAGCGGGCCGGTCAGGCCGTCCACTTCATCGAAGCCCAGGCCGAACTGCTGGGTGTGGTGGATGGTGGACAGGATCGAGAACACGCCGATGCGGTTGCCGATGAAGTTCGGGGTGTCCTTGGCGTACACCACGCCCTTGCCCAGGGTGGTGACCAGGAAGGCTTCCAGGCCTTCCAGCACCGCCTTGTCGGTGGTGGTGGCCGGAATCAGTTCGGCCAGGTGCATGTAGCGCGGCGGGTTGAAGAAGTGCACGCCGCAGAAGCGGTGGCGCAGCTGCTCGGGCAGCACGTCGGCCAGCTTGTTGATGCCCAGGCCGGAGGTATTGGAGGCCAGCACCGCGTGGTCGGCCACGAACGGGGCGATCTTCTTGTACAGGTCCTGCTTCCAGTCCATGCGCTCGGCAATGGCCTCGATGATCAGGTCGCAGTCCTTCAGCTGTTCCAGGCTGGTTTCGTAGTTGCCCGGGGTGATGGCTTCGGCCAGCGACTTGCTGGCCAGCGGCGCCGGGCTCAGCTTGCCCAGGTTGGCGATTGCCTTCAGCACGATGCCATCGGCCGGACCTTCCTTGGCAGGCAGGTCGAACAGCACGGTATCGACGCCGGCGTTGGTCAGGTGGGCGGCGATCTGGGCACCCATGACGCCGGCACCCAGCACGGCGGCGCGGCGGACTAGCAGGGAATTGGACATGGTGTAGGGCCTTTGTTGGTCAGCAGTTACTGGGTGGAATCAATGGAAGCGGGCAGGGCGCTGTCGCGTGCGGCGGCGCGGAACCCGGCTTCGGCGAAGTGGATCAGTTCGTGGGCGGCATGGGCACGATGCGCCGCTTCGGTGACACCGGCGGGTCGCTTGATCAGCCCGAAGTCGGCCATGGCGTAGGTGAGCGAGCCGGCCAGGAAATCCAGCCGCCAGTACAGCTCTTCCTTGCTCAGGCCGGGCACGCATTCGGCAATGGCCTTGCCGAACGCGCGCAGCACATGGCCGTAGTGATCGGACAGGAACTTGCGCAGGTTGTCGTTCTTTTCGGCGTAGGCGCGGGCGATCACGCGCACGAAGGCGCCGCCGCTCTGGCGGTCCTGGGCCATGGCCAGTGCCGGCTCCACGAAGGCGGCCAGCACCGGGCGCAGCTGGCCGGGGTGTTCGCTGCGGGCGCGTTCGAGCTGGGCCTGGCGCGCGGCGGTCATTTCGTCCATGCGGCGGCGGAACACCTCGTTGACCAGGTTTTCCTTGGAGCCGAAGTGGTAGTTCACCGCCGCGATGTTCACGTCGGCCTGGCTGGTGACCTGGCGCAGCGACGTGCCGGCGAACCCGTGCTGGGCGAACAGCTCCTCGGCGGCACCGAGGATCCGGTCCTTGGTCGAGAAGTGGGCGGGTTTGGCCATGGGGCGGCGGACCTTAATCAAACGATTGTTTGATACTAGGACCAGACGGGGGCGTATGGCATTTTGCAGTGCAGCAAAATCACCGGGCCGGTTACAGGGCATTCACCCGAAGGACCGGGGTCGGATCCCCGAAGGGGCTCCGACCCCAAGGCCGGGCTGGGGAAGGGGGTCAGAGCCCCTGCGGGGGTCTGACCCCGGGTGGCCGCGCGGCTGCCAGCCATGGGCTGGCACTACTACGCGGGATCTTTTACAATCCGCGCACGTTTATCAGGCTAAGCCCGCGTCCCGACGCGGGTTTTTTTCATGTTACCCTTCGGGCCATCAGCGGCCCGATTCCATTGGAGACATCCCATGGCGCTGGAGCGCACCCTTTCGATCATCAAGCCGGACGCCGTTGCCAAGAACGTCATCGGCGAAATCTACGCCCGCTTCGAGAAGGCCGGCCTGAAGGTCGTGGCCGCCAAGTACAAGCAGCTGTCGCGCCGTGAAGCCGAAGGCTTCTACGCCGTGCACCGCGAGCGTCCGTTCTTCAACGCGCTGGTCGAGTTCATGATCTCCGGCCCGGTGATGATCCAGGCCCTGGAAGGCGAGAACGCCGTCCTGGCCCACCGCGACCTGCTGGGCGCCACCAATCCGAAGGACGCTGCGCCGGGCACCATCCGCGCCGACTTCGCCGATTCCATCGATGCCAACGCCGCCCACGGCTCGGACTCGGTCGAGAATGCCGCCATTGAAGTGGCCTACTTCTTCGCCGCCACCGAAGTCGTTTCGCGCTGAGAGTGATGCCGTGAACGAGGTCGTACAGTCCCCCGCCATCCAGCCGCTGCCGAAGTCGGCACCCACGGCTGGCAAGCAGAACCTGCTCGACCTCGATCGCGCGGGCCTGGAACAGTTTTTCGTCGAAAAACTCGGCGAAAAGAAATTCCGTGCCCATCAGGTGATGAAGTGGATCCACCATCGCTACGTCACCGATTTCGATGAAATGACCGATCTCGGCAAGGTCCTGCGCGCCAAGCTGCAGGCCCATGCCGAGGTCGTTGTTCCCAACATCGTGTTCGACAAGCCCTCCGCCGACGGCACCCACAAGTGGCTGCTGGCGATGGGCGTGGATGGCAAGAACGCCATCGAGACCGTGTACATCCCCGACAAGACCCGCGGCACGCTGTGCGTGTCCTCGCAGGTCGGTTGCGGCCTGAACTGCACGTTCTGCTCCACCGCGACCCAGGGCTTCAACCGCAACCTGACCACCGCCGAGATCATCGGCCAGGTGTGGGTGGCTGCGCGCCACCTGGGCAACGTGCCGCACCAGATGCGCCGCCTCACCAACGTGGTGATGATGGGCATGGGCGAGCCGCTGATGAATTTCGACAACGTTGTGCGCGCCATGAGCGTGATGCGCGACGACCTGGGCTACGGCCTGGCCAACAAGCGCGTGACGCTTTCGACTTCCGGGTTGGTCCCGCAGATCGATCGCCTGTCCGCCGAAAGCGACGTGTCGCTGGCCGTTTCCCTGCATGCGCCGAATGACGCGCTGCGCGAAACGCTGGTGCCGCTGAACAAGAAGTACCCGATTGCCGAGCTGATGGCCTCGTGTGCCCGCTACCTGCGCGCCAACAAGCGCCGCGAGTCGGTCACCTTCGAGTACACCCTGATGAAGGGCATCAACGACAAGCCCGAGCATGCGCGCGAGCTGGCCCGCCTGATGCACCAGTTCGACAACGCGGTACAGGCCAGGGATTCGGGCAAGGTCAACCTGATTCCGTTCAACCCGTTCCCGGGCACCCGCTACGAGCGTTCCGAAGAAGCGCATATCCGCGCCTTCCAGAAGATCCTGCTGGACAGCAACGTGCTGACCATGGTCCGCCGCACCCGTGGCGACGACATCGACGCGGCCTGTGGCCAGTTGAAGGGCCAGGTGATGGACCGCACGCGCCGCCAGGCAGAGTTCAACAAGACGCTGCAGGCAGGGAAGGGGAGTGATGCAGCGGCCTGACCGCCGGTTGCCGGCCCTGTTCGCAGGCATGCTGGCAGTGGCTGCCAGCGGCTGTACCACCACTTCTGAAATTCCCATCGGCCCCGGCGGCGTGGCCCCGGTGCACACCGTGCGCGACGACCCCAACGTGCGCCAGCAGTTCAAGTACGACGACATGCTGGCGCTGGCCGCCCGTGACCTGCAGGTCGGCAATCTGGACGAGGCCGAGCGCAAGACCCGGCAGGCGCTGAAGATCCAGCCCAACGGCGTGGATGCGCTGATGCTGCAGGCCGGGGTGGAAGACCGCCGTGGCCGCCAGCAGCAGGCCGGCGACGGCTTCCGCCGCGCCGCCGAACTGGCCCCGCAGCGCGGCGATGTGCTGAACAACTACGCCGCCTGGCTGTGCCAGCACGGCCAGGCCGCCGAATCGCTGGTCTGGTTCGACCGCGCCCTGCAGGCGCCGGGCTATGCCACCCCCGCCGCGGCACTGGCCAACGCCGGGGGCTGTGCGCTCGATGCCGGCCAGGTCGAGCGTGCCGAACGCGACCTGCGGACCTCGCTGCAGCACGCCCCGCAGAACCCGGTGGCGCTGGAAGCGATGGCCCAGCTCAGCTTCCGCCAGGGCCAGTACATGGCCGCGCGGGCCTTCGCCGAACGTAGGATTGCGGCTGCACCGGCCACGCGTTCCGTGTTACAACTTGCGTCTGACATCGAAGCGCGACTGGGCGATCAGGCGGCATCTGATCGTTATCTGCAGCGCATTCGACAGGAATTTCCGCAGGATGCGGGCTCCTAAACTCCAGGGTTGATGCATTGTGATTGATGACCAGACTGTGAGCGCTCTCGATACTGCGGCCGGCTGCGGCACCCGCCTGCGCCAGGCCCGCGAGGCGGCCGGGCTGACCCTTGAAGACGTTGGCGCGCGCCTGCGCATGCCCGTCCAGGTGGTGAAGTCCCTGGAAGAAGAGCAGTGGCAGAAGCTCGGCGCGCCGGTGTTCGTGCGCGGCCAGCTGCGCAGCTATGCGCGCCTGCTGAACGTGGATATCAGCCAGCTGCTGGAACAGGCCCAGGTGGGGCCGGTGGTACCGCCCACCCTGGTCAGCCATACCCATACCCCGCGTGCGCGCCGCATTGCCGAAAACCTCGGCCGCCGTGCGCTGTACGTCGGCATTACTGCCGTGCTGGCGGTGCCGGTGTGGTTCGCCACCCGCGGCCACTTCGATGCCACCCCGTCAGCGCCCAGTACCGCCTCGCTGGATGCCATTCCCGCCGCCGTGCCGGTCACTCCGCCGGTGGCAGGCGGCGATGCCGCCGTTGCCAGCGCGCCGGTGGCCGCCCCGGCCGCCAAGCCGGCCGCGCCGTACGTGGCCTCGCTCACCCCGGTGCCGCGCCCGGCCCCGGCCGCTGCGCCGGCCGCCGCCAACCTGGACATGCAGTTCAGTGGCGACAGCTGGGTGGATATTGCCGGCCCCGACGGCGGCACGGTCGAGAAGGCCCTGATCAAGGCCGGCGAGCGCCGCAGCTTCACCCCCGGCCAGGTAACCCGCGTCACCCTGGGCAATGCCTCGGCGGTGCAGGTTCAGCAGAACGGCGCTATCGTCGATCTGAGCCCCTACCAGCGAGCCAACGTGGCCCGCTTTCAGGTATCCTCTGAAGGCTCCGTTGTCCCGGTTTCACACTGAGACGCGGTTTCACCACCTTCGATAATCCCAATGGTCCCTCCCGATGGGCGGGGCGAGAGTACGCATGGCGATCGACGATCTGCTCGACGAGCACGAACAAAGTGAACGCGTCCGCAGCTGGCTGCGGAGCAATGGCGCCAGCATCATCGGTGGCGTAGTCATCGCCATCGGTGCCATTGCCGGCTGGCAGTGGTGGCAGCAGCAACAGGGCGGCAAGCTGGCCACGGCCAATGTCGAATACCAGAAAGCCCTGGTCGGCCTGGAACAGAACAAGCTGGACGACGCCGCCAAGGCGGTGAAGGCGCTGGAGGCTGGCCCGTCCAGCATCTACGGCGATCTGGCCGCCCTGCAGCTGGCCAAGGCCCAGGTGGACGCGGGCAAGAACGAAGAAGCGCTGGCCACCCTGCGCGCGGTCAAGGTTGAAGGCGACCTGCAGCGCGTGGTCGACCAGCGCGTGGCGCGCCTGCTGGTGGCTACCGGCAAGAGCGATGAGGCGATCAAGCTGCTGGGCAGTGCCACCGACAGCAGCAGCCTGGAAATCCACGGCGATGCGCTGCTGGCCCAGGGCAAGCGCGACGCCGCGCGCGAACAGTATGAGAAGGCGCTGAAAACGCTGGACGTGGCAGCGCCGCAGCGGCGCCTGCTGGAAACCAAGGTTATGGACGCTGGCGGCACCGTCGCCGCCCCTGCGGAGTCGGTTTGATGAGTCAGAAGGTCATGATCACGCGCGTCGCTTCCGTGCTGCTGCTCGGTATGGCGCTGTCCGGCTGCAGCACCATGAAGGGCTGGTTCGCCGGTAAGGATGCCGCCGCCAAGAAGGCGCAGGAACCGGCCGAGCTGGTGAAGTTCGAGCCGACCGTGAAGGTCAACAAGGCCTGGTCGGTGAACCTGGGCAAGGGCGAGCAGCGCATTGGCGTGCGCCAGGGCCCGGTGGTGGCCAATGGCCACGTGTTCGCCGCGGCCATTACCGGCGGCGTGCATGCCATCGACCTGCAGACCGGCAAGAAGGTCTGGACCTGGGAACCGACCAAGGAAAAGAAGAAGCCGAAGCTGCGCCTGTCCGGCGGCCCCGGCGTGGGTGAAAACCTGGTGGTGATCGGCACGCTGGACGGCCAGGTCATTGCCCTGGACATCAACGATGGCAGCGAAAAGTGGCGCGCCCGCGTGCCCAACGAAGTCATCGCCGCCCCGGCCGTGGCCAACGGCCTGGTGTTCGTGCGCAGCAACGATGGCCGGGTGACCGCCTTCGATGCCGGCAACGGCACCCAGAAGTGGTTCAACCCCAGCGAACTGCCGGCCCTGACCGTGCGCGGCAACGCGCCGGTGGTCACCGGCCCGGGCGTGCTGTTCATCGGCAAGGATGACGGCGCCGTGTCCGCGCTGGCCATGCAGGACGGCCGCACCCTGTGGGACCAGAGCCTGGCCAGCGGCGAAGGTCGTACCGAGCTGGAGCGCATGGCCGACGTCGACGGCGCCCCGGTGCTGGAAGGCAATACGCTGTATGTCAGCAGCTTCAAGAACCAGACCATGGCCATCGAAGGCCCGACCGGTCGCCCGCTGTGGGCGCGTGACCACGGCGGCGCCGGTGGCGTGGCGGTGTCTTCGGGCAATGTGTTCGTAACCGACAACAAGGGCGGGGTGTTCGGCCTGGACAAGACCAGTGGCGCTGCCATGTGGTCGCAGACCGCACTGGCCCGTCGCTCGCTCACCGGCCCGGCGCTGCAGGGCGATTACGTGGTGGTGGGTGACTACAAGGGATACCTGCACTGGCTGCAGACGTCCGATGGCGCACTGGCGGCGCGGGCCAAGAGCGGCGGTGACGCCCTGCTGGCCCAGCCAATCGTGGCCGACGGATTGCTGCTGGTGCAGAACGTTGATGGCAAGCTGACCGCCTTCCGGTTGGCAAATTAATACGGAGTAATCGCGATGCTGCCTTTGGTCGCCCTGGTTGGACGGCCGAATGTCGGCAAGTCAACCATTTTCAATGCGTTGACCCGCACCCGTGACGCCCTGGTCCATGACCAGCCCGGCGTCACCCGCGATCGCAACTACGGCGTGTGCCGCCTGGATGAAGACAACCACTTCCTGGTGGTCGACACCGGCGGTATTGCCGAAGAAGAAGAAGGCCTGGCTGGCGCGACCACGCGCCAGGCCCGTGCCGCCGCTGCCGAAGCCGATCTGATCCTGTTCGTGGTGGATGCCCGTGAGGGCACCTCGGCCATGGACGATGAGATTTTGGCCTGGCTGCGCAAGCTCTCGCGCCCGACGCTGCTGCTGATCAACAAGATCGACGGCACCGACGAGGACAACGTGCGTTCGGAATTCGCCCGCTATGGCTTCGGCGAAATGCTGACCGTATCGGCCGCCCATCGCCAGGGTCTGGACGACCTGCTGGACGAAGTGATCCAGCGCCTGCCCGAAGAAGGCAGCGGCGAAGAGCTGGACAACGACCCGAACCGCATCCGCATCGCCTTCGTCGGCCGCCCCAACGTGGGCAAGTCGACGCTGGTGAACCGCATCCTGGGCGAAGAGCGCATGATCGCCTCGGACGTGCCGGGCACCACCCGCGATTCGATTGCGGTGGACCTGGAGCGTGACGGCCGCGACTACCGCCTGATCGATACCGCCGGCCTGCGCCGCCGTTCGCGCGTGGACGAAGTGGTCGAGAAGTTCTCGGTGGTCAAGACCATGCAGTCCATCGAGCAGTGCCAGGTGGCGGTGCTGATGCTGGACGCCACCGAAGGCGTGACCGACCAGGACGCCACCGTGCTGGGCGCCGTGCTTGATGCCGGCCGTGCACTGGTGATCGCCATCAACAAGTGGGATGGCCTGACCGAGTACCAGCGCGAGCAGGCCGAAACCCTGCTGTCGCTGAAGCTGGGCTTCGTGCCGTGGGCCGAATCGGTGCGCATCTCGGCCAAGCATGGCTCGGGCCTGCGCGAACTGTTCCGCGCCGTGCACCGCGCGCACGAATCGGCGAACAAGACCTTCACCACCAGCGAAGTGAACAAGGCGCTGGAAGTGGCGTACGAGACCAACCCGCCGCCGACCATCCGCGGCCATGTCTCCAAGCTGCGTTACGTGCACCCGGCCGGTTCCAACCCGCCCACCTTCATCGTGCACGGCACGCGCCTGAAGGAGCTGCAGGAATCGTACAAGCGCTACCTGGAAAACTTCTTCCGCAAGCGCTTCAAGCTGATCGGCACACCGGTGAGCTTCATCTTCCGCGAGGGTACCAACCCGTACGAGGGCAAGAAGAACGTCCTCACCGAGCGGCAGGTCAAGGCCAAGCGGCGCTTGATGAAGCACGTGAAGGGCAAGTAATACGAGAGGCGGCCGCAGGGCCGCCTTTTTCGTGGGAAACCGACCGGGGAAACCGGAAGGGAAAAACCGGACCGGAAAAACCGGACGGGGAAAAACGACGGGGTAGAGTCGACTGTCAGTCGACTGCCGCGCGCAGCGCGGGGCTTCGGGATTCGGCGAAGAGCAGTCGACCAACGGTCGACTCTACCGCGCGCGTTGCTGGCGCCGTCGTTACCGCGGCCACCCGCGCCCGGCGGCCGGCCTACAATGGGCACATGAGCATTCCCGAGCGTTCTCCGCAGCAGGCGCACGCGCGCCTGGCCCATGGCGCGGTGTTGATCGATGTGCGCAACGCGCACGAACGTGCCGGTGGCATGGCCGAGGGCGCGCGCGGCGTGGCCAAGGAAGATCTGCTGGCCGAGCCGGCCGCACACCTGCCCGCGCCCGATCAGGAAATCCTGCTGATCTGCCAGACCGGCAAGCGTTCGGCCGATGCGGCGCAGGCGCTAATCGCGGCGGGCTATTCGAACGTGGCTTCCGTGACGGGCGGCACCGTGGCCTGGCGCGGACAATCGCTGCCGCTGGTGCAGCCGCTGCTGTCCGCAGCTGATCAGGATTTCTACGACCGCTACTCGCGCCACCTGCTGCTGCCCCAGGTGGGCGAGGCCGGCCAGCGTCGCCTGCAGCAGGCGCGCGTGCTGGTGCTCGGCGCCGGCGGTCTGGGCGCACCGGCCAGCTTCTATCTGGCGGCCGCCGGGGTAGGGCACCTGCGCCTGGTCGACCACGACCACGTGGAGCGCAGCAACCTGCAGCGGCAGATCGTGCATACCGAAGCCAGCGTCGGCCAGGCCAAGGTGGAATCGGCGCGCGAGCGTCTGCTGGCGCTGAACCCGAGCATCGACGTGGAGGCCGTGTGCGAGCGGGTCACGTCCGAAAACATCGACCGCCTGCTGCAGGGCGTGGACGTGGTGCTGGATGGCTCGGACAACTTCCCGCTGCGCTATCTGCTCAACGATGCCTGCATCAAGCACGCGGTGCCGCTGGTGTATGCGGCCATCGAGCGCTTCGACGGCCAGGTAAGCGTGTTTGACGCCGGCCGCCAGCGTGGCGTGGCGCCGTGCTACCGCTGCCTGTTCCCTGAGCCGCCGCCGCCGGAATTTGCGCCCAACTGCGCCGAGGCCGGGGTGCTGGGCGTGCTGCCCGGCCTGGCCGGGGTGCTGCAGGCCACCGAGGTGCTGAAGCTGCTGTTGGGCATTGGCGAGCCGCTGGTCGGGCGGTTGCTGCGGTTCGATGCGCTGGGCCTGCGGTTCCGGGAAAGCCGCATTGCGCCGGACCCGACGTGCCCGGTGTGCGCGCCGGGTGGGGTGTTCCCCGGGTATATCGATTACGCCGCGTTCTGCCGGGGCGGGTGACTGTAGAGTCGAGCCATGCTCGACTGCCTTTGGCCCGCCGAGCAGAGCAGTCGAGCATGGCTCGACTCTACAATGGAACGATGATGGGTGTTGTTTCTGCCATCGTTCCGTTTTCGGCACAATCAAACGCAACGCACGTGCTATTGCCGTCCACCAACTTCCCCTATCGTTGACCCCATCAACGCATATGGGGAACGCACCGCATGGCGGTAGAAGCAGCGACCAGCGAACTGGTCAAGGTCGTCGCCCTGTTGGGCGCAGCGGTGGTCATGGTGCCGCTGTTCCGCAGGCTGGGCCTGGGCTCGGTACTGGGCTATTTCACTGCCGGTCTGGCCATCGGTCCGTTCGGGCTTGGCTGGTTCTCCGACCCGCAGGCGATCCTGCACACCGCCGAACTGGGCGTGGTGATGTTCCTGTTCGTCATCGGCCTGGAAATGCGGCCGTCGCACCTGTGGAGCCTGCGCAAGGAAATCTTCGGGCTGGGCACGCTGCAGATCGTCACCTGCGCGCTGGTGCTGACCAGCATCGCCAAGCTGTTCGGGCTGCCCTGGCAGGTCGCCTTCATCGGCGCCACCGGCTTCGTGCTGACCTCCACCGCAGTGGTGATGCAGCTGCTGGCCGAGCGCGGCGACGTCGCGCTGCCGTCGGGGCAGAAGATCGTTTCCATCCTGCTGTTCGAAGACCTCTTGATCGTGCCGCTGCTGGCCTTGGTGGCGTGGATGGCGCCCAGCGCCGGCAGTGCCGACGGTGAATGCTCGCGCTGGTTGTCGGTGGCCATCGGCGCCGGCGCCATCATCGGCCTGGTGCTGGTTGGCCGCTTCCTGCTGAACCCGCTGTTCCGCCTGCTGGCCGAAGCCAAGGCGCGCGAAGTGATGACCGCCGCCGCGCTGCTGGTGGTGCTGGGCGCGGCGCTGCTGATGCAGCTGTCGGGCCTGTCGATGGCGATGGGCGCGTTCCTGGCTGGCGTGCTGCTGAGCGAATCGACCTTCCGCCACCAGATCGAAGCGGACATCGAACCGTTCCGCGGCATCCTGCTGGGCCTGTTCTTCCTGAGCGTGGGCATGGCGCTGGACCTGGGCGTGGTGGCCGGCAACTGGCCGCTGATCGTCGGCCTGGTGCTGGCGCTGATGGCCGCCAAGGCCCTGTGCATCTACGTGGTGGCGCGCCTGATGGGCAGCGACCACGCCCAGGCGCTGGACCGTGGTGTGCTGATGGCGCAGGGCGGTGAGTTCGCCTTCGTGCTGTTCAGTGCCGCCGCCAGCGCCGGCGTCATCAACATGGACATCAATGCCAACTTCACCGCCGTGGTGGTGCTGTCGATGGCGCTGACCCCGCTGGTGGTGCTGGTCTACAAGCGCGTGGCGCCCAAGCCGGAAGTGAGCCTAGAAGGCGTGGACACCGCCGATGGCCTGTCCGGCAGCGTGCTGCTGATCGGCTTCGGCCGCTTCGGCCAGGTGGCCAGCCAGTCGCTGCTGGCTCGCGACGTGGACGTGACCATCATCGACAACGACGTGGACATGATCCACAACGCCGAGCGCTTCGGTTTCAAGATCTATTACGGCGACGGCACGCGTCTTGACGTGCTGCACGCTTCCGGCGCGGCCACCGCACGTGCCATTGCGGTGTGCGTGAACAATGCCGAAGACGCCGACCGGATCGTGGAGCTGGTGGCGCACGAATTCCCGCAGGCCAAGCTGCTGGTGCGCTCGTTCGACCGCGAGCACTCGCTGCGGTTGATCCATGCCGGCGTCGATTTCCAGATTCGCGAAACCTTCGAATCGGCCCTGCTGTTCGGCCAGGCTGCGCTGATGGAGCTGGGTGCCGAAGAGGAGGACGCCCAGGAAATCGCCGAGCAGATCCGCGAGCGCGACGCCGAGCGTTTCGAACTGGAAATGGCCGGCGGCAGCCTGCGCGCCGGTGCGCACATGGTGTTCGGCAGCGCACTGCCGGGCGTACCGACCCCGACGCCGTTTACCGCACCCAAGCGCAAGGCGCGCACCTTGAACGCCGACCAGGTGCCGGAAGAAGAAGAGGAATGAGGGGGCGGGGTCGGATCCCTTTCCAACGGAAAGGGCTCCGACCCCGGGCCTCGTAGGCTCCGCAGCTTGCGGGGTCAGAGCCCTTTGCCTGCGGCAAAGGGATCCGACCCCTTCCTGGCCGCATCCTGCGGTGGGCGAGGGGGCCTGAATCAGGGACAATAGCGTCCCCGCCGCCGCCTGCCCCCGCATTCGATGAACGATTCCGTCGCAACGCCTCCTGCCCGCATCCTCGATGGCCGCCGTATTGCCGAGGATCTGCTCGACAGCCTGAAGGTGCGCGTTGACGCCCGCGTGGCCGCCGGCGGCAGCCGCCCGGGCCTGGCCGTGGTGCTGGTGGGTGGTGACCCGGCCTCGACCGTGTACGTGCGCAACAAGCGCCGCGCGGCGGAAAAGGTCGGTATTGAAGCCTACGACTACGATCTGCCGGCCGGCACCACCGAGGCCGAGCTGCTGGACCTGATTGACCAGCTGAATGCCGACCCGAAGATCAACGGCATCCTGATCCAGCTGCCGTTGCCGGGCATCCCGGACGCGCGCCGGCTGATCCAGCGCATCGACCCGCGCAAGGACGTGGACGGTTTCCACCCGGAAAACGTCGGCCACCTGGCCCTGCGTGAATTCGGCCTGCGCCCGTGCACCCCGCGCGGCATCACCACGCTGCTGGGCCACACCGACCAGCCGGTGCGCGGCCGCAACGCCACCATCGTGGGCGTGAGCAACCACGTGGGCCGGCCGATGGGCCTGGAGCTGCTGATTGCCGGCTGCACCGTGACCAGCTGCCACAAGTTCACCCCCAAGGACGTGCTGGAACAGGCCGTGCGCAACGCCGACATCCTGGTGGTGGCCGTGGGCCGCCCGGGCATCGTGCCGGGTGAATGGGTGAAGCCGGGCGCCGTGGTGATCGACGTGGGCATCAACCGGCTGGATGACGGCCGGTTGGTGGGTGACGTCGGGTTTGAAGCCGCCGCCGAGCGCGCGAGCTGGATCACCCCGGTGCCGGGTGGTGTGGGCCCGATGACCGTGGCCACGTTGATGCAGAACACGTTGGAAGCGGCGGAAGCCCTGAGCTGACCTGCGGTTGGTGGGCTGGGGCAGGGCGCATGACCCGCTCTTGGTAGGTGCCAACCTTGGTTGGCACGCTCTGTCCGTCATTTGGACCCCAGATGGGGTAAGGGCGTCTGCCGGTTTGTGCCAACCAAGGTTTGCACCTACCAAAGGCGGATCTCCGGGGTTGGCACGCTCTGTCCGGCATCCAGACCCCAAATGGGGTGAGGGCGTCTGCCGGTTCGTGCCAACCAAGGTTGGCACCTACCAAAGGCGGTTTTCCGGTTGGGTTGATCCCACGCGGTTCCGGTTGGGGGTGATCCCGCGGCCGGGCCTGGCCCCCTGAACCGATCGTTGCCCGCGCGACACTGCGTCGCATCCACCCCCTCCCATCGGACGTGAAAAAGGGGTAAAATGTCGCGCTTCCCCACATCTCGGGTATGCCGATGCTGCGCATCCAGGCTGAAGCACTCACTTACGACGACGTCTCGCTCGTCCCCGCTCATTCGACCATCCTGCCCAAGGACGTCAACCTCGAAACGCGGTTGACTCGCGACCTGAAGCTGAAGCTTCCGATCCTGTCTGCAGCCATGGATACCGTCACCGAAGCCCGCCTGGCCATCGCCATGGCCCAGCTCGGCGGCATGGGCATCATCCACAAGAATCTCAGCCTGGAACAGCAGGCCGCGGAAGTGGCCAAGGTCAAGAAGTTCGAGGCCGGCGTCATCCGCGACCCGATCACCGTTGGCCCGGAAACCACCATCCGCGACGTGCTGGCCCTGACCCAGGCACACAACATCTCCGGCGTGCCGGTGGTGGGCAGCGACGGCCTGCTGGCCGGTATCGTGACCCACCGCGATATGCGCTTTGAAACCGAGCTGGACGATCCGGTCCGCCACATCATGACCAAGAAGGATCGCCTGGTCACGGTGAAGGAAGGCGCCGCCAGCGATGAAGTGCTGCAGCTGCTGCACCGCAACCGCATCGAAAAGGTGCTGGTGGTCAACGATGATTTCGCCCTGCGTGGCCTGATCACCGTGAAGGACATCCAGAAGAACACCGACTTCCCCAACGCTGCCAAGGATCTGTCGACCCGTCTGCTGGTCGGCGCTGCCGTCGGCGTGGGTGGCGATACCGATCGCCGCGTGGAAGCGCTGGTCGCCGCCGGCGTGGACGTGATCGTGGTTGATACCGCGCACGGCCACTCGCAGGGCGTGCTGGACCGCGTGGCCTGGGTGAAGAAGAACTTCCCGCACGTGCAGGTGATCGGTGGCAACATCTGCACCGGCGAAGCTGCACTGGCACTGCTGGACAGCGGCGCGGACGCGGTGAAGGTGGGCATCGGCCCGGGCTCGATCTGCACCACGCGCGTGGTTGCCGGCGTGGGCGTGCCGCAGGTGACCGCCATCGATCTGGTGGCCGAAGCGCTGCAGGACCGCATCCCGCTGATCGCCGACGGTGGCATCCGCTACTCGGGCGACATCGGCAAGGCGCTGGCCGCCGGTGCCTCGACCATCATGGTCGGCGGCCTGCTGGCCGGTACCGAGGAATCGCCGGGCGAGACCGAGCTGTACCAGGGCCGTTCGTACAAGAGCTACCGCGGCATGGGTTCGCTGGCCGCCATGGAAAAGGGGTCGAAGGACCGCTACTTCCAGGACGCCGCCACCGCCGACAAGCTGGTGCCGGAAGGCATTGAAGGCCGCGTGCCGTACCGCGGCCCGGTGGGCGGCATCATCCACCAGCTGATGGGCGGCCTGCGCGCCACCATGGGCTACGTGGGCTGCGCCACCATCGACGACATGCGCACCAAGCCCAAGTTCGTGAAGATCAGCGGCGCCGGCCAGCGTGAGAGCCACGTCCACGACGTGACGATCACCAAGGAGCCGCCGAACTACCGCGCCTGACGCGGGCCGGGCAAAGAGGAACGAGGAAGCTGATTCCCGTTCCTCTTTCTCTATCTGCTGTTGAAAAAGCATTCGAAGTTTCGTTTTCCCTACTGCATTGCCAGGGCGCCATGACCAACATCCACAACGACAAGATCCTGATCCTCGATTTCGGCGCGCAGTACACGCAGCTGATCGCCCGCCGCATCCGCGAGCTGGGCGTCTACTGCGAAATCTGGGCCTGGGACCACAACCCGGCCGAGATCGCGGCGTTTGGCGCCAAGGGCATCATCCTGTCCGGTGGCCCGGAATCGACCACGCTGCCGGGCGCCCCGGCCGCGCCGCAGGAAGTGTTCGACAGCGGCCTGCCGATCTTCGGCATCTGCTACGGCATGCAGACCCTGGCCGCGCAGTTGGGCGGTGCTACCGAAGCCGCTGACCAGCGCGAGTTCGGCCACGCCGAAGTGAACGTGATCAACCCGGATGCGCTGTTCAAGGGCCTGAGCGACCACGGCGGCGAGCCGAAGCTGAATGTCTGGATGAGCCACGGCGACCACGTCTCCGTTGCGCCGCCGGGCTTCACCATCACCGCCACCACCGACCGCATTCCGGTGGCCGCCATGGCCAACGAAGAAAAGCGCTGGTACGGCGTGCAGTTCCACCCGGAAGTGACCCACACCCTGCAGGGCCAGGCGCTGCTGCGCCGCTTCGTGGTGGATGTGTGCGGCTGCCAGACCCTGTGGACCGCCGCCAACATCATCGACGACCAGATCGCCCGTGTGCGCGAACAGGTGGGCGATGACGAAGTGATCCTGGGCCTGTCCGGCGGCGTCGATTCGTCGGTTGTGGCCGCGTTGCTGCACAAGGCCATCGGCGAAAAGCTGACCTGCGTATTCGTGGATACCGGCCTGCTGCGCTGGCAGGAAGGCGACCAGGTGATGGCGATGTTCGCCGAGCACATGGGCGTGAAGGTGGTACGCGTGAATGCCGCCGACCGTTACTTCGCCGCGCTGGAAGGCGTGAGCGACCCGGAAGCCAAGCGCAAGATCATCGGCAACCTGTTCGTTGAGATCTTCGACGAAGAGTCGAACAAGCTGAAGAACGCCAAGTGGCTGGCGCAGGGCACCATCTACCCGGACGTGATCGAGTCGGCCGGCAGCAAGACCGGCAAGGCGCATGTGATCAAGAGCCACCACAACGTGGGGGGCCTGCCGGAGCACATGAAGCTGGGCCTGGTGGAGCCGCTGCGCGAGCTGTTCAAGGACGAAGTGCGCCGCCTGGGCGTTGAACTGGGCCTGCCGCGCACCATGGTCTACCGCCATCCGTTCCCGGGCCCGGGCCTGGGCGTGCGTATCCTGGGTGAAGTGAAGCGCGAATACGCCGAGCTGCTTGCCAAGGCCGATGCCATCTTCATTGATGAGCTGCGCAAGGCGGATCTGTACGACAAGACCAGCCAGGCGTTTGCCGTGTTCCTGCCGGTGAAGTCGGTGGGCGTGGTGGGCGACGCGCGTGCTTACGAGTGGGTGATTGCGCTGCGGGCCGTGGAGACGATTGACTTCATGACGGCGCATTGGGCGCATCTGCCGTATGAGTTCCTGGGTACGGTGAGCAACCGGATCATCAATGAGTTGCGGGGGGTGTCGCGGGTTGTCTATGACATCTCGGGGAAGCCGCCGGCTACTATTGAGTGGGAATGAGTTGAAAGAACGAGGGCGCCGAGAGGCGCCCTTGTTGGAGGGAATGAGCCTAGGCCGTTTTCATCTGTAGGATGGCATTTGCCATCCTGGGACGTCACAGGGCCTGTCTCACTGGCCTAGAATGAGGGGTAAACCTCCCTGAATTCGAGATTCGCGTGTTCCAGCGCACGGGCGGTTTGGATTTCGCGGTGATTGAAGCAGACGGGGGTGGCCGATTGAATTGGGCCCATCATAAGGGCATGGATGGTTCTTCTGGCCACATTAATTTGCTCGTCGCTTCTCTTTGGGAAGTGAGTTTTCAGCGCACTGGAATCCAGTTGCTCCAGCAGCTGGGGCGTGATTGGAGGAGTTGCTTTACCTCCTGTCTGACTGCGTAATCCCGAGGAGAGCTTCAAGCGCATCATTGTTTTGAATCAGCTATCAAGCTGATGTGCACATCATAAGAAAGGCGCATTGTGAGCGAACAGAAATTCACCCTCAGTCAGCTCGAGGGCCACCTCTGGGAGTCCGCCAACATCCTGCGCGGCCCGGTGGATGCGGCTGACTTCAAGACCTACATCTTCCCGCTGCTGTTCTTCAAGCGCATCTGTGATGTCTGGGACGAGGAGTACCAAGACATCGTAGACGAGACTGGCGACGAGCAACTGGCCTGGTTCCCGGAGTCGCATCGCTTCCAGATCCCGGAAGACAGCCATTGGAACGACGTTCGCACTAAGGCCAGCAATGTTGGGGCGGGCCTTCAGCGTGCGATGCGCGAAATTGAGAAGGCCAACCCCGAAACCCTGTACGGCGTGTTCGGTGATGCCCAGTGGTCAAACAAGGAGCGGCTGTCCGATGCCTTGCTCAAGGACTTGATCGAGCATTTCTCCAAGCTGCCGTTCGGCAACACTAAGGTCAATTCGGACGTGCTAGGCGATGCGTACGAATATTTGATCAAGAAATTCGCCGACGCCACCAACAAGAAGGCTGGCGAGTTCTATACCCCACGCAGCGTCGTGCGGCTGATGATCGACATGCTCGATCCCAAGGAAGCCGAGACCATCTACGACCCGGCTTGTGGTACCGGGGGCATGCTGCTGGCTGCCGTGCAGCACGTGAAGGAGCAGCATGGTGACGTCAAGCGGCTATGGGGCAAGCTCTACGGTCAGGAAAAGAACTTGACCACCTCATCAATCGCCCGGATGAACCTGTTCCTCCACGGCATCGAGGACTTCCAGGTGGTGCGCGGCGACACGCTGCGCAGTCCAGCTTTCTTCGAGGGCGACAGACTGGCCACCTTCGACTGCGTGATTGCCAATCCGCCCTTCTCGCTGGAGAAGTGGGGAGAGGATCTCTGGGTAAACGATCCCTACGGGCGCAACTTCGCTGGCCTGCCGCCGGCATCCAGCGGTGACTTTGCATGGGTGCAGCACATGGTCAAGTCCATGGCAGTGGGCAGCGGGCGCATGGCTGTGGTGTTGCCGCAGGGCGCGCTGTTCCGCAAGGGCGCAGAAGGAAGCATTCGTCAGACACTGCTGGAGATGGATCTGGTCGAGGCCGTGATCGGGTTGGCGCCCAATCTTTTCTACGGCACCGGTCTGGCCGCGTGCGTCCTGGTCTTGCGCAAGCGCAAGCCGGCCAAACGCAGGAAGAAGGTGTTGATTGCCGATGCGTCGCGCCTGTTCCGTCGTGGGCGGGCGCAGAACTATCTGGAACCCGACCACGCCACCGAGATCCTCGGCTGGTATCGCGACTTTGCTGACGTGCAGGACGCAGTCCGCCTGGTCAGTCTCGACGAGATCAAGGCCGAGGACTGGACGCTGAACATTTCGCGTTATGTCCTGCCGCCATTGCAAGAGGACATCCCACCCCTGCCCGATGCTATCGCGACATTCAAGGACGCGCTCACCCGCTGCCGTGAAGCCGAAGAGCGGCTCGCGCAGGTCATGGCTGAAGGGGGATGGCTGCAATGAGTCACCCCAGCAAACGCATAAGCCAACAAGATCTCGAAAGCTACCTGTGGGGTGCGGCCGTGCTGCTTCGCGGCCTCATCGACGCGGGTGACTACAAGCAGTTCATCTTCCCGTTGCTGTTCTACAAGCGCGTTTCTGACGTTTGGGACGAGGAATACCAGGCGGCGCTGGCCAACTCTAAGGGCGACCTCTCCTACGCCCAGTTCGCCGAGAATCACCGCTTCCAGATACCCCAAGGTGCTCACTGGACCGATGTGCGTCAGACGCCGAAGAGTGTGGGCGCAGCCATCCAGAAAGCCATGCGCGCCATCGAGACGGCCAACCCGTATCTGCTCGACGGCATCTTCGGCGATGCCCCCTGGACCAATCGCGAACGCCTGCCCGACGAAACGCTGAAAAACCTGATAGAGCACTTCTCGACCCAGACACTCTCGGTGGCCAACGTCCCCGAGGACGAGTTGGGCAACGCCTACGAGTATCTGATCAAGAAGTTCGCGGACGACTCAGGCCACACGGCGGCCGAGTTCTATACCAACCGGACCGTCGTCCACTTGATGACGCAGCTTCTGGCGCCGCAGACCGGCGAGTCGATTTACGACCCCACCTGCGGAACCGGCGGCATGTTGATTTCGGCACTGGACGAAGTGAAACGTTCGGGCGGCGAGTACCGCTCGCTCAAGCTCTACGGGCAGGAGCGCAATCTCATCACGTCATCCATCGCCCGCATGAACCTGTTCCTTCACGGCGTGGAGGACTTTGAAATCATCAGGGGCGACACTCTGGCGGAACCGAAGCACATCGAAGGCGACCGTTTGAGACAGTTTGATGTGATCCTGGCTAACCCGCCATACTCCATCAAACAGTGGAATCGAGAGGCCTGGAGCAGTGACAAGTGGGGCCGAAACTCGTTGGGCACGCCGCCGCAAGGCCGCGCCGATTACGCCTTCCAGCAGCATGTCCTGAGCAGCCTCACCTCCAAGGGGCGTAGTGCCGCTCTTTGGCCCCACGGTGTGCTGTTCCGTAACGAAGAACAGGCTATGCGCGCCAAGATGGTTGAGCAGGACTGGATCGAGGCCGTCATCGGCTTGGGCCCCAATCTGTTCTACAACTCCCCGATGGAGTCGTGCATCGTCATCTGCAACCGCAAGAAGATCGCTGCACGCCAGGGCAAGGTGATTTTCATCGACGCTGTCAACGAGGTCACTCGCGAACGAGCGCAGAGCTTTTTGAAGCCCGAGCACCAGCAGCGCATCCTGGGCGCTTACAATGCCTTTGCGGATGTGCCCGGTTTCGCCAAGGTCGCCACACTAGCTGAAATCGGCGCGAATGCAGGCAACCTATCGATACCGCTGTACGTGAAGCGTATTACTGCTGCCATCACTACCGACAGCAGTGGCAACGCGGTATCGCTGCTTTCTACCTGGGAACAATGGCAAACCGATGGCCGCGCGTTCTGGCAACAGATGGATGCACTGGTGGAAACGCTGGATGGGCTGATTACGGAGGACATCGAGCGTGTCTGATAACAATAAGTTGAAGCCGGGTTGGAAGGTCTGGCGCTTCGATCAGATGGCGACGAACGTCAATGTCCGTATCGACAACCCGTCCGAATCAGGCATGGAGCACTACGTTGGTCTCGAACACCTGGATGCCGATTCGCTGAAGATCCGTCGCTGGGGTACGCCGGACGACGTGGAAGCCACCAAGTTGATGTTCAAGAAGGGCGACGTAATTTTCGGTCGCCGTCGCGCCTACCAGCGCAAGCTCGGTGTCTCCGAGTTCGATGGCATTTGCTCGGCTCATGCGATGGTACTGCGGGCTAAGCCTGAAGTTGTACTTTCCGAACTCCTTCCATTCTTCATGCAGAGTGATCTGTTCATGAATCGCGCGGTGGAGATTTCTGTAGGTTCTCTATCACCAACGATCAACTGGAAAACGATGGCGGCGCAGGAGTTTGCGCTTCCGCCGAAGGATGAGCAGGAAAGGCTCCTGGGGGGGCTAACTCGCTTCGAGGAATTCCTGGAACTGACAGAGTCACTATCAGACTCTGCGGAGAAGCTACGCCGTTCATTGATGATCGATCACTTCGAGACTTCATATGCCGAATATCGTAAGGTTTCCGAGATCGGGAAATGGCACAGTGGTGGAACACCCTCGCGGGGGAATTCCGCTTTTTGGGGTGGCCCGATTCCGTGGGTAAGCCCGAAGGACATGAAACTGGTCGAGCTTGATTCAGCTGAGGAGAATCTCACGGCTGAAGGTGTTGAGGCGGGATCGAAGCTGATGCCCAAAGACACGATCATGATCGTCGTCCGAGGGATGATTCTAGCGCACACGTTTCCCGTTGCACGGACGTTGGTGCCTGCTGCATTTAATCAGGATATGAAGGCGTTGGTGGTCAGCGATGAGTATCGGCCTAAGTACATCCAGTATTGGTTCGAATACGCGGCGCCACGCTACCTCCGGCTGGTTTCGGAGTCATCACACGGCACCAAGCGTCTGGAGAGTGACAAGCTATTTTCTCTTGCTGTCCCAAAGATCGACCTTGATGAACAAGACGCATTTATTGCTGAAGTGGATGCCGTGCGGGCTGCGGTAGGCAAAGCGAAATCGAGGCACGCTGATGCGATGAAGATGAAGCGCTATTTCCTTAACCAGAATCTGGCGTCGTGAGGAGGTAGCCATGTCATTCACAGAAGCCAACACCGTCGAAGCCTACGTCCGCGATTTGCTCGCCGGTCCTATCAAGGCTGTCCCGGCCAACACCGTCCAGGAGCCTAGTGTCAGCTACGGTCCTAGCCCCAAAGGCATCGGCTGGCGCTATGTCGCCCCTGCTGATGTGCCGCGCCAGATCCAGGAAGTGCTGGTCGAACCCTGGCTGCGCGATGCGCTCATTCGACTGAACCCCGAGATTGCCGCCCAGCCCGACCGGGCCGACGAGGTGCTCTACAAGTTGCGCGCCATCGTGCTGTCGGTCCGCTCGGACGGGCTGATCCGCGCTAACGAGGAAATGACTGCCTGGATGCGCAGTGAGCGCTCGATGCCCTTCGGCCCTAACAACGAGCATGTGCCGGTGCGGTTGATCGACCTGGATGATTTGGCGCAGAACCAATACATCGTCACCCAGCAGTTCATCTACCGCGCAGGTCCCACCGAGCGCCGCGCCGATCTCGTGTTGTTGGTCAACGGGCTGCCGCTGGTGCTGATCGAGGCCAAGACGCCAGTCAAGAAATGCATCAGCTGGGTCGATGGCGCGGTGCAGGTGCACGACGACTACGAGAAGTTCGTGCCGGAGCTGTTCGTCTGCAATGTGTTCTCAGTGGCCACTGAAGGCAAAGCCTATCGCTATGGTTCCATCGGTCTGCCGGTCAAGGATTGGGGGCCGTGGCATCTGGATCGCAATGGGGAGGATGGTCAGCATCACCCGCTGAAGTCGCTCAAGCTGTCCGCCGAGAGCATGCTGCGCCCGCATTTGGTGCTGGACATCCTCGGCAGCTTCACCCTGTTCGCCACCAACAAGAAAAAGCAGCGCATCAAGATCATCTGCCGCTACCAGCAGTTTGAAGCGGCCAACAAGATCGTCGAGCGCGTGCTGATGGGCTACCCCAGGAAAGGGCTGATTTGGCACTTCCAGGGTTCGGGCAAGTCGCTGCTGATGGTATTTGCCGCGCAGAAGCTGCGCATGCATGTTGGCCTGAAGAATCCCACGGTACTGATCGTGGTGGACCGGATCGATCTCGACAGCCAGATCACGGGCACTTTCACCGGGGCGGACATTCCCAACTTGGAAAAGGCGGACAGCCGCGAGAAGCTGCAACAACTGCTGGCGCAGGATGTGCGCAAGATCATCATCACCACGATATTCAAGTTTGGTGAGGCCGCGGGCAGTCTGAATGACCGCAGCAACATCATCGCGCTGGTGGACGAAGCTCACCGCACCCAAGAAGGTGATCTGGGCCGCAAGATGCGTGAGGCCCTGCCCAATGCGTTTCTGTTCGGCCTGACCGGCACGCCGATCAACCGTGCCGACCGCAACACCTTCTATGCTTTTGGGGCAGACGAGGACGAGAAGGGCTACATGAGCCGGTACGGCTTCGAGGAGTCGATCCGCGACGGCGCCACGCTGAAGCTGCACTTCGAGCCCCGGCTTATTGACCTACACATCGACAAGGCGGCGCTGGATGCCGCCTACCAAGACCTGACCGGCGGCCTGTCGGATCTGGACAAGGACAACCTCGCCAAGACTGCCGCCAAGATGGCCGTGCTGGTCAAGACGCCCGAGCGAATCCGCAAGGTGTGCGAGGACATCGTCGAGCATTTCCAGACGAAGGTGGAGCCCAACGGCTTCAAGGGTCAGATCGTCACCTTCGACCGAGAGTGCTGCCTGCTGTTCAAGGTCGAACTGGACAAGCTGCTGCCGCCCGAGGCTACAGACATCGTGATGTCGGTGCAGGCGTCCGACAAGAAGGAGCACCCGGAGTACTCGCATTACGCCCGAAGCCGTGACGAAGAAGAGCGACTGCTGGATCGTTTCCGCGACCCGGCCGATCCGCTGAAGCTGATCATCGTCACGGCCAAACTGCTGACGGGCTTCGACGCTCCGGTCCTGCAGGCCATGTACCTGGATAAGCCGCTGCGTGACCACACGCTGCTCCAAGCCATCTGCCGGGTGAACCGCACTTACTCCGAGCAGAAAACTCACGGTCTGATCGTCGATTACCTCGGCATCTTCGATGATGTAGCGGCAGCGTTGGAATTTGACGACCAGAGTGTTAAGCAGGTGGTCAGCAACATTCAGGAGCTGAAGGACAAGCTGCCCGAATCCATGCAGAAGAGCCTGGCCTTCTTCGCTGGCTGTGATCGCTCTTTGCAAGGTTATGAAGGTCTGATCGCTGCGCAACAGTGCCTGCCGAACAATGAGGTTCGTGACAACTTCGCGGCCGCCTACAGCGTGCTGGGCAAGATATGGGAGGCGCTGTCACCGGACATTGTGCTTGGCCCGTTCGAGAAGGACTACAAGTGGCTGTCCCAGGTGTACCAGTCGGTGCAGCCCTCGAGTGGCCACGGCAAGCTAATCTGGCATTCGCTAGGCGCCAAGACCATCGAGCTGATCCACCAGAACGTGCATGTGGACGCCGTGCGGGATGACCTTGACACCCTGGTGCTGGACGCTGATCTGCTGGAGGCTGTGCTGTCGAATCCCGATCCGAAGAAGGCCGATGAAATCGAGATCAAGCTTAAGCGTCGGCTGCGCGAGCATGGCGGCAACCCCAAGTTCAAGAAGCTGTCGGAGCGGCTTGATGCCCTGAAGGACCGCTTCGAATTCGGTCAGATCAGCAGCGTCGAGTTTCTGAAGCAGTTGCTGGAAATCGCAAAGGAGACGCTGCAAGCCGAGAAGGATGTCCAGCCCGAAGAGCACGAAGATCGTGGTAAGGCCGCGCTCACCGAGCTTTTCAACGAGATCAAGACTTCTGAGACGCCCATCATCGTCGAACGCGTTGTGTCGGATATTGACGAGATCGTGCGGCTCGTTCGCTTTCCGGGCTGGCAGAGCACGCAAGCAGGCGAGCGTGAGGTCAAGAAAGCGCTGCGAAAGGCTCTCTTCAAGTACAAGTTGCACGTGGATGAAGAGCTCTTCGAGAAGGCCTATAGCTACATCAAGCAATACTACTAACGTATACAGATGCCTTCGAATGAAGCCTTTCTGGCATCACTAGTCGGGCTGGCTGCCAGAAAGCTCTACTAGTTCAGACGAGTTGCCATTTTGCGGAGCAGGAGATGCATGTCGTATGCAGACCTGGATTAGCTAGGGCGACCTCCAACTGTTATATGTTATGCGAGGGTATTAGGTCGCTGGGGATCAGGGGGTCTGGAAGCTGATGTCTCTGGCTCTGATGTTTTTGATAGTCCTAGCTGATTATCGTGAATGCTTACGCAGGCTGGGGTAGCTAGAGGCTTCGGGTCTTGAAAATAGTTGGGATCTGCGCTCCGCCCAGAGGGATATTCCTGACCTCCAGTTCTCCTGTTGATGGATACTGAGCGAGCGTCGCAGCGCAGGTGCCCGTCCACACGCGGTGGCACCTCGGTTGTCATTACGGCATTCGTGTTCGGGAAATTGGGCTCACTCGGCCTAACCTCCCGACAAGCCCGCTCAACCAACCCTCGGCAAGCCAGAAACAGCCCATCACACCCTCATCCAAATACTGGTCTGGCTCCGCTGCCACCCGGCAGCGGTCTGCAGCGTGCGGCAGTTCCAGCACCGTCAGCGCTCCCACCATCGCGCGCTCGCTCCTGGCCACGCCGACGCGGCGGCCGGGAGACACGTCGGTTTCTGGCCAAGGGTGCCCATCCCCCTTCGCAGCCGCGCATGCGCTTGAGGATGCCGAGCAGAGAGTTAAGGTCGGGTAGGGGAGTGTCGTCGTTGATGGGCTCAACAACGGTGTAAGAGGGGAAGGCGTCGGATTCGTTCATGGCGTCGGCTTCCGTGGCTGCCGCATTCGCGCAGCGGTCCTGCTGATGGTGATTCAAAGTGGCGCAATCGCTCATGCCACAAGCGAGTAGCGCGACCGCCTTCTTTGCAGTAGTTCTTACTCCGCATCCCAGGCAACGGCGCGATCAAGGCGAGGTCCGGACTCGATAATGAAGCGTATGATGCGATGGCGATGGCGATGGCGAGCGCGAGTGGGTGGGGTAATCCTTGGACAATGCGTCGCATAAGTGTTGGATGTGTCGCCGCTATACCTAGGCGAGAGCTGGCTCCTAAGATTGTTGTACGCCTGCACCGATCTCGTAGTTCTGCGGCGCCAATTCGACTAGGAACGATAGAGAATGACAATCGCCGACGTAGTGATAGTCGCTTAGGACTACCGGCTTGCGGCCACTGGTGGCGGGCATAATCCGGACTCTAAAGATCCCCGCCAGTTACGGCGGGGAGTCGCATCTTAAGTATGCTAAGAAAAGGCGACCTTGACCTCTTCCGAAAGCGGGTCAGCAGATCGATAGAACCCAAATCTCTTATCTATTTGATCTACAAAGTAGTCGTGAACGAAGGACACGACTTCCATGTGGTCTTCGTATATCAAGTGCAGTTGATTGCTGTAATTGGAAGATCGGGGGAATATGCGCCAATGAACAAGCTCGCCCTGGAAAGTATCCACCCGTCCATCGCTGCGTATTACCAGGATCCTATCGGATAGCTCCACGACGCTCCCGAAAGGTGCAGTGCCAGTCGATACAACTGAATCTGCATTAAGGTTAGCAGCGATGCGGTCGAGTATCTTGAACTCTCCGGTCGACTCATTCATTGCCCTCTTTCTGGACTTGGATGAATCACTGCGCTCCACGACGGATATGGATCCATCCGATATCCGGTAGAATTTTTCGCGTGCGCCCCATGAGAAGGACTTGGATTGGTCGTCGGTTGAATTGTCAAAGAATTCAGAAAAATTGATGACGCGATCAAAAAGACGAATCTTCTCAGTCCTTCCTCTTTGCCGCTCTTCTCTGAAATTTGCAAGAAACCCGTCAGACTCGGTCCACCCCACCACGCTCTGGAATGCCCAGTCGCACGCACTGCATGGTCGCTGAGCAAGAAGCTTTGATGCGGCGAGTCTGGCGTCGCTACCTTCACGATCAAACGAAAATTCCAGTAATCCATCATCTCCTGCGGCAGCGGCCACAGCAGTGTTGCGGTCAGATGCTTTCACTTGGATAAATTTTGCATCGTGGTGCTTTTCGACAAAAGCACCTGAGGATCGCTTCCCTATGTGTCCCCTCGCGCAGCTAAAGAGTCCATTATCTCCGGAAGCAATGACGTTATTGTAATAAATATCCGTGTCGGTAGGCATGAAGTCGAATGGACTGGATGTCTCCCTTCCCATTTCTCGAGAGTTATCACTAACCCATAGATCCATCGAGGCCAAAGTGTCAAGTTGCGACTTAATTACTCTGGACACCTCGGGATCAAGTAGAATCTTTCTAACTTTTTCATTGTAGAAGAGCTCGCCATCCACGAAGGCAATCCGTAGCGCGGTCATTACTTTGAAATTATGATCTGCTATCGAATCGATGAACTGGCGCCAGTCGAATCGTCGTACACCTCCGCCATCCGTAAATAGAATTATTTCTCCCGAGTAAATTTGGGAGTCCCAAAATGCGCCGGGAATTCTGATCTTTACGGCGTCCATTTCTTTCCTCTGTGGATTTTCGCTTTTGCCGCCCTATTAATGTAGCCAATGGCATTCCAGCTATTCAAAACGTCCATTGTTGGCTTATCAAATGGAGAAAGCCAGTGCGCAACTGGATAGCCATGCCAAACTCCCTGGTTGGAGACAAATTTGGCGATGAATAGGTTGTCATTCTTGGGCGATGTTCCCAATAAAGAAGGGGCGGGTACGCCACCATTCAAAACGTGAAGCCCCCAATATGCGCCATTCGCTATCCATCCGCTGAGAGTCGCGAGGTTATAGCACGCGGTCTCATCGGGCGGCGTGATACACCACTGCGACTTCTTGTTAGCAAATGCGGCTGACCTATGCTGCGGGTGATGCCTGTATACCATCGAGCCCCCCTCTGGTAGCTTCCATAATTTCCTTATTAGCTGCAACGCTACCTTAGAAGACGGTCAATCGCAATGATGAGGAATCTGTTGAGGCCTAAGGTAATTTAAAAAAATCTTCTCGCACTGCACGGCAGTTCCCTCACGAATTGCTGGCGTGCGGTAGACGAACCAGCCCATGATCGAAGTGATCCATGCACCTGGAATTTGCTGATGCGGAATGCTTCGGAACACGCAGGTAGGCGCGAGGTGTTACTGGTCGAAATGTAGCAGGTGATGCCGTGGTAAGCACGGCCGGCGCACACAGAGCCACGTTGCTACCCCTCGCCTCGTCTACGGGGGCCGACCTATACAATGGGGACGATCCTGTGCATCGACGTTCTTTAGAGATGGTATTGATTGAGCGATACGGTGATGGAGAATGTGCCTCACGAGATTGTCCGGGTGCGCCTGTTCGCAAGCGCCTATGGGTCACCTGATGCGTGGGTAGTTGCTGTTTCAGCGCACGCCCGTGCGGCGAAGTAACCGATAGTTCGGAAACAACAAGGCTGCGGTCTCAGGGAGGGATATGATTGCTCTTTCCATTGCCGAGCTGAGATCATCCTGAAGTGGCCGAGATGATGTGGAGAAGCACTGCGTGTTTCGTAGTGCCGAGGTGGAGCATCCACGCATGGCGCAGGTTTACACTGCGCCTCAGTCCCGAGGAGTATCACCCATGTTCAGTGGAAAGGTCGCGGTAGTCACGGGCTCCACCAGCGGTATCGGTCTTGGCATCGCCACCGCGCTGGCGCGGCAGGGGGCCGACATCTTGCTCAATGGCTTCGGTGATTCGGCGGAGATCGAACGTATCCGCTCCGGCTTGGAGACAGAGTTTGGGGTGCGGGTGGCACACGATGGAGCCGACCTTTCACGCGGCGAAGCGGTACGGGAAATGATCGCCCGCGCTGTCGCAACGATGGGCCGTATCGACATCCTAGTGAATAACGCCGGTATCCAACACACCGGCTCGATCGAGGACTTCCCGGTCGAGAAGTGGGATGCGATCCTGGCGCTGAATCTATCGGCGGTGTTCCATGCAACGGCGGCGGCGCTGCCGTACATGAAGCAGCTGGGTTCGGGCCGCATCATCAACATTGCTTCGGTACACGGGCTGGTCGGGTCGGTGAACAAGTCGGCCTATGTGGCGGCTAAGCACGGCGTGGTCGGGTTTACCAAGGTGACGGCGCTGGAGAATGCGGGCAACGGCATCACCGCCAACGCCATTTGCCCCGGCTGGGTACGCACGGCGCTGGTGGAGCAGCAGATCACCGCGCTGGCGGAGCGGGATGGCACCGATCAGGAGGTCGCCGCGCGTGAGCTGCTGGCCGAGAAGCAGCCTTCGCTGCAGTTCGTGACGCCGGAGCAATTGGGGGACATGGTGGTGTTCCTGGCCTCGGATGCTGCGGCGCAGATTACGGGTACAGCATTGCCGATGGATGGGGGCTGGACGGCGCGCTAGCCACCGGCTAACGCTGCAATCTCGTGTACTCCCAGCTGCCCGCCACGTTCGCGCCTTGAGGAATGGAGACCCGCAGATGATCAACCCAGAGCTTCTATGCATGCTGGTGCTGGCGGTTTTACCTGGCATTGCAACGGGCGCTGGCGCCCCGAACCCGGCACCCATCTATTCGAACGTCTGCATGCACCCCGAATCCGGCGACCTGCTGGGACTGGAGGTTTCGTTCGTTGGGGGTCCGGATGGTGGATATGCCGTGGTGCAGCGATACGAGGGCGAAGCGAGCGCCCCTGAGGTCATGAAGATCAAGCCACGGGGCAATTCTTTAGTTCTGATGCGCGGGAACATCGAGTCGATCGCTGTGCAGCGGGAAGCCAGAGGACTGCATGTAACCCATCTCGACGGCGCGCAGAGTTTGGCTGGTACATCGACCGAAACGCTGCCGCCTGCACCGGCGGTCTGGCAGGGAAGGCAGGTTGCGGTGTGCAAGTAACCCCGCCTTTCTGCAACCACGGCAGACCCGACGTCCCAACCAGCTAAAACACCGGCAGCAACCCCAACTCATACATCCGCATTTCCAGCGCGTTCGCCACCCGCACATGCTTCTTGTCGGCCAGCTTGAACGCCCCATCCACCGACACCACAATCGATCCCCCCGGCGCGGGCAGAATCAATGCGGCCTGTGGTAACTCCGCCGCGCTCACTGCCCGGCGCACATACGCCATCCACCCCAGGCAGTGCCGCCCGGGGTAGCTTGCGCAGGCATCGTGGTAGTTCACGAACCGACCATTCAGCCGGTCGTAGACGTCGGCAAATGCGTAGCGGGTGCCCAATTCGCTTTCCAGCACCGCCAGCATGATGCCGGCGATCCAGCGGGTGGGGTTGGCCTGCACGTCGGCGGGCCGGTTGACGACCACGGTCATGGTGCCGACGCCCGGACTGTAATCAATATTGATCAGCCCGGGCAGGCGCTGGCCGGTTGGCCGGTTCAACAGCGATGCACTGAACGTACGCACGGGCGCCAGTTCGGCGCGCACCCGCAGGCGGTGCAGCACGGCCGGGACATCGTCCAGCCGCAGCGGCACCTGGCCGGGGGCGTTTACCTCGCAGTACCAGGTGTCGCTGCCGGGAAAGCGCTGCAGCATCTCGACCAGTTGCAGGTAGGCGGCTTCGTAATCGGTGTGGTGGTGTTTGGCAATCTGGAAGCGGAGAACGACGCTGATCATCCGCGCGGCCGGATGTCCTGGCAGACCAGTTCGGCCAGGCTGCGGCAGGCCAGGAACAGGCCATCGACCACGCCTTCGCTCAGGTGCCGATCGGGTGTGGCTACGGCGCGGCAGCGCTCTGCGGCGTGCAGCACTTCGGCCACGGTGAGCAGACCGGCGGCGGCGCGGTCGATACGGGCCAGGGCCATGCGACGGCCAAGGGGCAGGTGGGTTTCGGGCCAAGGCTGGCCGTCGGCGCCTTCGCCTGCGCGGATGCGGTCGAGGCAGCCGAGCAGGGTGCTGAGGTCGGGCGAGGGGTTTTCGTCGTCGTTGATGGAATCAGCGGTGGCGCTGAAGGGCAGGGCGTTCGGTGCGGTCATGGCGTCGGCTTCCGTGGCAGAGGCACAGCAGCGCCACCCGCGCAAGGCGGGGTGGCGGACGGTACGTGGCTGCAAACCGGGACAGACAGTTGCCATAGACCGGCGGGTCCGAAGACCCCCACGCACCGCCCGCCATAGACGGCCGACGGATTGCCCGCCGGCACCGGTTAAGGACGGTGCCGACGGGCAAGCGTAAACAACTTCTGTCTCGGGTTTGCATGCCCGGCCACCCGTTGTCGGTGGCACGCCATGTTGTCTACGCGTGCACGCTCGCTTCAATCAGAAAAATCCGAAACGTGCTGATGTATCGAGAGAGCGGAGACGATTGTCGCATGCACGATCAGTGGCACATGCGACACGAGGGCGCTCGTCCGTGCCGCGGGCGGGCGTGGCGCGACATGAAATGACGCAAACGGCGCGGAAAGCCCAAAGATGCGTGACGTTTTTCGCTTAGGAGTAGTTGTATGAGGCATTCCCTGCGAGGTCGCGGCAGACAGAACGCATGACGCGATGTGGCGCATCGGGCCGATTTGACGTGCCGAATGCGTCATGGGCCGCTGCGCTCGCCGGGCATGGCCCGGCGCTACCTGGGGGCGCCGCGGGCGCTGTGGGGTAGCGCCGGGCCATGTCCGGCGGCACCCTGGACTTGGCCAGCCGCGCGATGGGGTCGACCAACAGGATGCTGCCGTCGGCACTCACCATGAAAAGTCTGCCGCATATCGCGATCTTTGAACGGCAAGCTACATGGATCGAGCCGGACCTGATTCCACGAGTGCGACGTCCTGTTGCTGTCTGCTTCCGATCTGCTCTGCCTTGGCCTGTTGCAGGGCGTCCAGTTGAGCAAGGCGTTGCTCCGCCGACATCGAGAGTGCCTCCTGCATTGGCATGTGTGCCCTGTTGGAGGCCGGATCGGGTGAGGGGTGTCCGCATCGCCAGATGTGTACGAATTCCCCTCCGGCTACGGTCTCGGTCGGCATATTGGACGCGACTCTAACGTCATCTTTCGCCGTGAAGCCCTTTTGGGTAGCCAATACGAGCAGGCTTGCGCTGAGTCGTTCGCTGTTGTCGTCCCAGGACTTTCCCACGCTTCGATCTAGTTCGCGAACGCCGCTGCAGATCTTATCGAACAAAGCCTTGTCTGCGCTTCCCGGGTGCTCGGGGCGAGCTGGTTGGGCACTGAACTCTGGCGTTGGGTAGGTGTGCTCGTGCGAATCGCGCGTGTGCTGAAATAGTCCGCGCGTCGGTGGTGTCGTGCTCGTATCCCAGTACGTTTGAGGTGTTGTGGCGGTAGCTTGGGGGAGCGTAATTCCGTTGTGTTCGAGCAGTCTCTCGCTGAGACGCAGGCGCTGCATATCAAGATGAAATTGCGGTTCAACGCCCGAAATCGGGTGGGCATAGGCCCTGTCAAAAGCGATGGCACGGCTGACGGCGCCCGCCCCATAGTAATTCGGGTAATCAGAATCGCCACGGAAGCCTATGCCGGTGGTCTGATTTCGTGCCACGCCGGGCGTGCCGACGGGAGGCTTGTCGAAGTAGTAGTTGGCTTGCGTTGTGATGTTCTGTGCCGTCATCGATAGCGAGCCATTCTCGTTGAACTCAAATCCGCTCCGAGGTCTGGCATGTCTTGGGTTCTGTGGATCGGCTTCGATGAAATCGTCTGTCCGGCCGATGCGCAGATTCCGCATGGCGGTCATGTCGGCTGCAGGGTCCGTCTGCCTTACCCTATCAACCAATGCGTTCCATCCTGCTATCTGTGCTTTGGCCTCATCCTCGCGGTTGCTTGCGATCAAGGTCTCAATGGGTAATGTGTAGTCGTTGACGGGATTGTTGTCCCGTGCAATCGCCTTTACCGATGCGTCAAACTGACGATAAGCAGATGCGACATCTACCTGATTGAACGCATGTTGAGTCTCGTGACCTAAGACAAACGTCAGGTCGGCCGCTGCGCTGCTCTGCATGAATCTGTCTGCAGGCTGGTTCAGTGTGGCGGGCGGGATGCTCATTGTCTTATCGCCAGGGTAGAATGTTCCACCTGCGACGGTTCCACTAAGCGGTGCAAAATTCTCGAGCAGCATGTGCTGCCGCCTGCCGTTACCTGTGTCGTTGACGTTGCTGCTGTCTGTAGTTACGACGGCTCGTTTCATTTCGCTGGCGAGCGTGGGCGATCCGTTGATTGTCGCCTGCAGATTGGTGACCATGTCCTGCGTCACGGGTTGGCTTTGGCCATTCGAATCGGTGTAGGTGCTATGAGCAAATCGGATGCTCATTTCCTGCAGTCGCAATGCACCCCGCAGCGATTCGTCGGCTCCCGTTCCTGCGTCAATGGCAGGGAGGGTGACTACGCCGCTGCTCTTGTTGTACGAGCCTGCCAAAGATTCATGGCCAGCCTGGCCCAACGCGAACCCGGACAGATGCCCGGCTGCAGCCTGTTCATTGAGCCGTTCAAGCAGGTCCTGATCAGCATCCAGCGTCGCGCGCAACTGTGCTTGCTGCTCTGAAGAAACGCCCGGTTCACTCGAAAACCGAGATAGCGCCGCCTGCAGCGCTGCGTTCGGAGATGTCATCCGTGTTAGCCCCCAAGCTTGTGGATGCTCAGCGTCTTAACGCAGTCGCGGGCAGATTGGCTTTCCGTAGATGTCAGATGCTGCGGAATGATCTGAACACGCACATTATTGCGTGTGTAGTTGAATGCCACAGCCCAACCAATCTCGTTGTAGCTGACGGGTTCGGCGTTGAACCCCATGGCGTCCAAGGAGGTTCGATAGGTGTTGAGATCGAGCCCGCAAGGTGGGCCATTGGTGTCAGGGGTCTCCTTCGACCTTATCAGCTCGATTGCGACGTTCGAGTACTGCGGACGGGAGTCGTCGAGGTTGTAGGTGACGCTGTACTGCCAATCGCCGCCGGGCATCATCAGTGTGTAAAAACCTGATTCATCGTTTGCGTCGGAATCGAATGGCGTACCTACTGCATTCCGAATGGAAGTCGCTGTCAGCTGGTCGAAGTTGTCGGTGCTTTCAATCATTTTGAGAAAGCGGTGGCCGAGCAGTTCAGGTGTGATTTGCGTGTTGCCGTTCATGTCGCGTCCTTGTCTGTCCGTCACGGTCGTCGCGCCTGTCGTAGTTCCGCAAGCGGCTGCAATTAGAAGCGTTGATGCAATCGTGGCTTTGTAGATAGTTTTCACATCTCGCCCCTGCTTGGCTCTCTGAGAAGGTACGCTATCCGGGCCGGGCATTGCGATTCGGCCTTCACCGGCAGGTGGGGATGAAGCGCGATATGTGATCTTCGCCACATTTGAATGTGAGCGCTGAATGCAGGTAGCGACAGTTCTTGCGTGCAAGCCTTTTGCAGCGCGGTGGGGTAGCGATCAGGCGGCGATCAACAACATCGGATCGATCAGCGGCAACACGCCCCTGGCACCCAGAGCGATGCTCTGGCTGCAGAACACAAACCCCAGTGGATTGACCGCCCGCACCTGCTCGCGGGGGACGCTTTCGATATCGCCCACTTCGTCCACGGCCAGAGCCAGCACCTCTGCGCTTGCCTGCACCAACAGCATCGCCGGGCAGGCGCTCCCGAACGCACCCAGCCCGCTGAGCCGGCGCAGGTCGACCACCGTCAGTGCTTCGTCGCGCACGGTAACGGTGGGGCGGCCTTCGCCGCGTGCGCGGCTGAAGGTTTCAGGGCCACGGATTTCCACAGCGGCCTGCACGTCCATGGCAAACCACTGATTACCCGCGCGCACGGCCAGGAATTCGAAAAAGTCATGCGACAACGGGGCCGGTTGACCGGCCAAAGGGGAATGCGGCTGCAAGGGAAATCCGGGGGAAGGGGCGCTGCTGATGCGCTGCAATCATGCCGTGCCGGAATGCCCGGGTGTGTGCGCGGCAGATGAAGGCCGAGGCGCACATTCAGCTTCTGCTGGGCAAGCGCCCGGCGGGCGTCAGGTCTGGGCGTAGGGCGCGGCGTCCAGCTGCCGGGCCAGATCTGCCGCGCTGATCGGGCGGGACAGGGCAAACCCCTGGATCTCATCGCAGCCATAGGCCTGCAGCAGGGCCACCTGTTCCGGCGTCTCGGCGCCTTCGCCCACGGTGTTGTAACCCAGGCCGTGGGCCAGGCTGATGACCGCCTGCACCTTCAACTGGGCGCGCATATCGGTGGGCAGGTCGTGGATCATCGACTTGTCCAGTTTGATGGTGTGGATGGGCAGTTCGGTGAGGTAGCCGAAGTTGCTGTAGCCACTGCCGAAATCATCGATGGCCACGCGCACGCCGGCCGCGGCCAGCTGCTGCAGTTGTTCGCCAGGCAGCGAATCGGCACGCAGCCATTCGCCCTCGGTGATCTCGATTTCCACATCGCTGCAGGACAGCCCCTTGCACAGCAGCGCGGAAATGAAGGCATCGGCCATGCCCTTGCGGGACACATCGCGCGCGGACAGGTTGATGGACAGGGTGAGGCTGAGGCCTTCGCGCCGCCACTGCGCCAACTGGCTGAAGGCGTGTTCCAGCACCCAGGCGGTAACGCCATCCATCAGCGTGGTGCGCTCGAATACGGGAATGAACTCGGCCGGGCTGACCGCCCCCAGCTGCGGGTGGTTCCAGCGCAACAGCACTTCGGCCGCCACCGGGGCGAGATCATGGGCGCGGAAGCGCGGCTGGTAGACCAGGTGGAACTGGTCCTGCTGCAGTGCCTGCTGGCCGTCGGTGGCAAGCCGGTAGCTGCGCTGCAGGCGTTCATCGCGGCTGGGCGAGTACCAGCAGCAGGTGACCTGGCTGGCAAGGGCCGAGCCGAGCGCGATCATCATCTTGCGCAGCACGTCGTCGGCACTGTCACGGCCCAGGGCGGCCTCGCACAGGCCGGCATGGAACTGCGGCGCCAGCGGAACCGATGCCGCCATCAATGGGCGGATGAGATCGTCGTGCAGCAGGTGAACCAGGCGTTCGATGGCCTCGCGCGTGGGCAGTTCCACCACGAAGGCGAAGCGGGTGGCGCCCACATGGTAGACCTGGGCCACGCCGTCGAGGGCCAGGTTGAGGCGTACGCCGGCACGGCGGATCAGCGCTTCCAGCGGCACCATGCCCAGCACCTGGCCGGCCTCGTGCACGCGCGGCAGATCCAGAATGTCGATCATGACCGCGAAGCACGGCTGGCCCGGCGCGCGCACCGCGCGCGCGGCGTAATCGATGGCGAACTGGTGGCGGTTGGGCAGGCCACTGACCGGATCGCGACGGCCGCTGAGGGTGCGCAGCTCCAGTTCGTTCATCACCGCCATACCCAGCGTCTGCAGTTGTCGGCGGTCATCGGCGGAAAACTGCCGGGGCACGCTGTCCATTACGCACAGCGCACCGATGGGCACACCGTTGGCGGCCACCAGGGGCGTACCGGCATAGAAGCGCAGGTGCGGAGGCCCGGCCACCAGCGGCAGGCTGGAAAAACGCGGATCCACACGCAGATCGTTGATGACCAGGCCGGCTTTGGAGCCGATGGTGTGGGCGCAGATGGAATCGCGGATATGCGATTCGGCCACGTCCAGGCCCTGGCGCGAGATCAGCCGCTGTCGGTCTTCTTCAATGAGCGAGACGAAGGCCACCGGCGCGCGGAAGGTGCGCGCCGCCAGGTCGGTCAGCCGATCCAGCGAGGCGCCCGCGGCGTCGTCCAGGACGTCCAGGCTGCCCAGCGTCGACATGCGTTCTTCGGTACGGGTAGGGGCCATGTGCGTGTTCCGGTTGAACAGGGGCGCCATAGAGCCGAAGCAGGGCCGTGCAGGCGGCACGGCGGTGATGACAGGGTTGCAGGTGCGGGGCGGTGCCGTTGTGCAGAAACGGCAAGCATCGCGTCAAGACGGGTTTTCGCGCCGCTGGCTGCGACGCCGGTACAGCACGGTGCGGTTGCGGCCGCCGTGCTTGGCGCGGTACAGCGCCTTGTCGGCCTGGCGGATGACCAGGTCTGCGTCGCCCTGGGTTTCAGGGTAGTGGCTGACGCCGGCTGAAATGGTGACGTGCCCGACGCTGGGGAAGGCGTGCGCCTGGATCACGCTGCGCAGGCGCTCGGCCACCTGCAGCGCGGTGTCTGCGCTGACCTCGGGCAGCAGGGCGAGGAACTCCTCACCGCCCAAGCGGCACAGCACGTCCTGCGGGCGCGCGTTGGCCCGCATGCACTGGGCGATGCCGGCCAGCACCTGGTCGCCGGTATCGTGGCCGTGCTGGTCGTTGACGTCCTTGAAGTGGTCCACGTCCAGGGTGATGACCCCGAATGGCACGCCCGAGGCATTGAGCGCGCTGAGCGCGCGTTCGAGCCCGCGCCGGTTGAGCAGCTGGGTGAGGGGATCGGTGAGGGCGGCCTTGTCCAGCAGCCCGATGCGTTCGTTGAGGTTGCGGAAGCTGACCAGCACGGCCTGCTTGAGCTGGGCGGCTTCGTGGTACCAGGAATTGACCGCCTTGACCTGGGTGATGGCGGCGCCGACATCCTGGTCCTGTGCGTGCCGGGCCAGTTCCTGCAACGGCGAGGCGATGCGCCGCGAGCACAGCCAGATCAGCAGCAGGGTCAGCAGCCCCAGCGGCGCGGCATTGCGCAGCACCGTGGCCGTCAGGCTGCCCATGGGGGCCACGGCCGCATCGGTCGGGCGCTGGGCGACGATGCCCCAGCCGGCCGCGGGCACAGGGGCGAAGCCGGCCAGCATCGGCACGCCGTGGCGGTTGTGCGAGTGCAATGCGCCGGCGCGGCCCTGGCTGAGTGCCTCCACGGCGGCATTGCGGGTGGCGGCCTGGCCGACGCGGTCGGGGTCGGGGTGGTAGAGCACGGTGCCATCGCGGCTGACCACGTACAGATACGAGCCATCGTCGTAGGGATGGGTGCCGAGCAGGCTGTGCAGCGCATTGGGGTCGCGCAGATGGATGGACGCGGTGATGTAGCCAGCGTAGTCGCCATCGGCGTTGAACACGGGGTGGGAGAGGGTGACCACCAGGTTGCCGGTGTGGGCAACGAATGGATCGCTGACCATCGGCACCCGCTGCTGCAGCGCCTGCCGGTTGGCCGCGCTGGTGAGGGCCTTGCCCTGCAGCTCGGGCAGGGCCGGTGAGGTGCCCACCACTACGCCCTGGGCATTGACCGAGATGACGCTGTTGAAGGCATCGGTCTGCAGCTTGACCCGTTCCACTTCATCGTCGTGCGCGGCGGGCTGGGCGGCGTTGCGGCTGAGACGTTCGGCGCCGACTGCCAGTTGCTGCTGCGCGTTCAGCACGAAGTGCTGGGTGGACTGCGCCAGCGAGTGCGCATACACCCGGTTGGCTTCCAGGCTCTTTTCAAGCAGCTGCTGGCGCTGCACCTGGTAGCTGGCCCAGACCGCATTGCCCAGCATGACCAGGGCCGAGAGCGCGGCAAGCGCGAGGATCAGCCGTTGCAGGTTCACCCGCCGGATCGATGCGTTCACCCTGCGCCCCAGGCAGTTGGTAGGGCCTCAGGTTACAAGCCGGGGGCAGGAGGGCGCGTGGGCAGGCCTTCACACGACTTAGCCTAGGCTCGGGCCAGCACGGCCACCAGGGCCATCCTGGTTTCGCTGCTGTTCCATCGCCAGATGGTGCTCCCGCTGAATGCTACGAGCCAAGGGCAGCATGCATGCACGGGTATGCTCATACTCGATCCATCGCCCCACACGGTGCCTGGTTGATTGGGTTGGGCAGAGTTTGGCGTTACCTCAGTCAGTGGCGTGATCGCCCGTTGTCACTGGATACATGCGCTATTGAAGGGTGCGCTTACAGCGCGCACTCGTCGCTAACATCCAATGTAATGGTGTAGTCGGTGTTGCCTGAAAGTACCCCCGCGTCCTTGTAAGCCACCAGCGCTTGCCTGAGGCTCTCTTTGATCGATTGCTTGTATGGGCCAAGTGTCGGTGGCAAGCCATTGGTTCCGTTCAGTCTGACCAGTAGCCAATGCGACCCCCCTGGTTCTCCCGGCTTTCCGTTCCCATTCAACAGGTCCAAGCGGAGCGTCAGCAGCGTTCCTTTCCAGTAGAACGACCACACGCTTTCATGCTTTGTCTCCGCCTCAAGGCCTCGCGACAGGATCCTGAGATAGATGTCCTGCTCGCGATCGATGGTCCACTGACGGGAAATTCCCCCGCTTCTGAAGCTGGCGTCAATCTCGGCCAAGTGATATCTGGCCGCATCCTCCGGCGAGATGTACTCGTTGACGAACGGCATCGTTTCCTCCCTGAGTGCGCTGTTGGCCTTCATGGGATTCTATCCATACAGGACGGGTAGCCTCATGCGGCGTCTGCGCCCGGCCGGCATGCCCGAGCTAGAGTAGGGGCGTGCCGCATGATGTCCCTGAGTTCGGCCAAGCCAAAGGCGTCACCACCAGCCCCTGCACCTGTCGCCCCATTTCCGATTAGCATGCCCCCACCGGGCGCTGGTTGTTCGCGCCGACCCCGTTTCCCCCACCAGCGAAGGACCGCGAATGGAAACGCTGACCGTAAGACAGGTAGCCTGGAAAACCCTGCTGATCAATCTGATCGCGGTGGTGGTGCCGCTGTCGGTCATCGTGCCGTGCGCCTATGCCATCGAGCACACATCCGCGCAGACCGCTTTCCTGATCGCCACGCTTTCGGTGGTGGGTGGGGTGAACTACCTGATCGTGCGCCGTGGCACCTACCTGATTGATATCGTGCTGTCCCCGGGCGCCATTGCGATCCGCCACGGTGAGCGCACGCTGTTCGCTTCACCGTTCTCGGCAATTCGCAGCTACAACGCTTACCCGTTCATCAACCGCCGCGGCGGCCATGTGCTGCGGCTGGATTCTGCAACGGGTCGTTACTGCGGCCTGCTGACCTGGCGCGACTTCAACGCACCCGACGAGAAGGACAAGGCCAGCTTCAACGGCCTGTACAGCGTGCTGGATCAGCATGTTGGGGGGCGCAAGCGGAGCACGGGCGTTGACCTGCTGCTGAAGCTGTTCTCGGCCACGCCCTATATCGCCTTGACGGTGGCGCTGCTGATGCTGGTGGGCATGTTCGTCTACGTGATTCAACGCTGAAGCGGGCAGGGCGGCACAGGAGATTGCCATGAAGGATGCGCAGAACAGCACAGGCTTGCATGCATGGATGGCCGCGAAGCCAGGGCGCCGCCTGTTGGTCGCGGCCGTGCTGTTCGTGGCAGGCATGACCGTGTTCTTCGCCGCTTGGTTCGGCCTGGCCCTGCTGTTCGGCGACCGCGAAGACGGTGGCGCGCTGGCACTGAACACGGTGCTGGTGGGGTTCTGCGCCGTGGTGCTGCTACCGGTGCTGCATCGGGGCATGCTGCGCGGCTTCTGGCATCACGCGCGCGAGGGTGAGGCCGGGGGCACGCCCGTTTCATTTCAACTGGGCGCCAACGTGGCATCGCCGCACGCCGATGTGCGTTGGCCGTGGTCGCTACGGCTGCGCCATGGCGCGCTGTACGTGCTGGGCATGGCGCTTGTCTTGTTCGTGTTCCTGCCGTTGGACAACCAGCGCACCTTCGGTAGCTGGGTCAGCCGTTTCAGCGTAAGCCCCGCGTTTGCGGGCCAACTGAACGTGCTGCTGTTCGCGTGGCTGCCGCTGCTGGTACTGATGGCGTTCTGCATGCTGCTGCTTTACCGCCAGGTCCGCCGCCGCGATGCCGGTCTGTTGGATGAAGCGGGCAAGCGACTGCTCAACGCCGAGATGAGCTGGCTGTTCGCCTTCGCCGGGGCGCTGGCCGCCACGATGCTGGTGTGCCGCGTGGCGGGGGCCGTGGTGGGGGCGTAGCGGCGCAGGGTCACCCCTTCGGCTTGGCAAACACATCCAGGCCGGTGCCCGTTTCCAGCATCGATTTCAGGCTGGACAGCACGATCGGCCAGCCCTGGCGGATGCCGGTATCCATGCCGCTGCCTGGCTCCAGGTCGTCGTGGGTAACGGTCAGCCGCACCATGTCTTCATAAGGCACGATATCGAACGTCACCCGGCTGTAGCTGGCTGGGTTGTCGGCCTGCGATGCCGCCGCCCAGGTGATGACCAGGCGCGAGGGTGGGGTGCTTTCCACCACCTCGCCGACCAGTTCGACCGTGCGTGCATCGTTGGCGCGCACATGCTGCCAGCGCGAACCGGGCTGCCAGTCCGAAACGTTTTCGTGACCCCAGTAGGTGCGTGCGACTTCCGGGCGGGTGATGGCATCGAACACTTTCTGCGGTGTGGAGGCGATGTAGATCACGTGGATGAAGCGGGTGGCCTCGGTGGGCATGGTCATTCTCCTTCCAGTTCGCGTTTCAGGTCATGCAGCAGCGTCAGCCGCTGCTGCTCGAACTTGCGTACCCAGCGCGCGTAGACGTCGTGCAGCGGCACCGGGTTGATGAAGTGCAGTTTTTCGCGGCCGCGGCGCACGGTGCTGATCAGGTTGGCGTCTTCCAGCAGGCCAAGGTGCTGGGTGGCGGACTGCCGGGTCATCTGCAGGTGGTCGCATAGCTGGCCCAGGGTCTGGCCGTTCTGCGCACACAGCCGGTCCAACAGGGTTCGGCGCGTGGGGTCGGCCAGGGCTTTGAAAACCTTGTCTGCATCCATGCGGTGGGTCAGTTCCACTCGTCAATCTTGATGTCGCGTGGGCTGGGTTGGCCGGTGCCGGTTTCCAGCAGGGATTTCAGGCTCATCAGGAACATGGCCCACTTGGTGCTGCAGTGCCGGGTAAATTCGGCGCGCTCGCTCCAGCCTTCGTGGGTGAACAGCACGATGCTGTACTCACCTTCCTGGCGCAGGGCGAAACGGATGTGGGTGCCGATCCATTCCGGCGGGCCGGCCAGCACTTCCCAGAGCACCAGGGTGTCGGGTTGCAGTTCCTGCAGCTTCATCTGCATGACGCCGCGTTCTTCGCCATGGGCGGTGAAACGCAGGTGCAGCGTGCCGCCCGGGTGCCGGTCGCCGGCAGTTTCCTCGGTCCACCAGGCGGCAACGCCCTGCGGGGTGGCCAGGGCCTGGTAGACCTGTGCGACGGGTGCTTTGATACCAACGCGGTGCGCGATCTCGACCATCTCAGCGTCCTACGGTAGGAGGGCGGCCCACGGCGCGGGCCGTCCATGGAGCTGAGATTAGGCAGGTAATTACCTGCATGTCAACGGTGCCCCGTATTGATTTCAAACCGGGCTGTCGGTGGATCGGCTCAGCGCTTCCCACTGGTCGATGCGCTGGGCCATGGCCTGCAGCTTGCCGCGCACCAGATGCAGGGCATCGCTGCCCATCAGCAGCTGGCTAGGCGGGGTGGGGTTGTCGATCACCTGCAGCATGGCCTGCGCGGCCTTCATTGGGTCGCCCAGTTGCTGGCCGCTCTTGGCCTCGCGCGCGCTGCGGATGGGGTCGAACAGTGCGTCGTAGTCTTTGATCGCGCGCGGTGCACGCACCATGGAACGGCCGGCCCAATCGGTGCGGAACGAACCGGGCGCCACCGCCGTGACATGGATGCCGAACGCGGCCACTTCCTTGCCCAGCACTTCGCTGATGCCTTCCAGCGCGAACTTGCTGCCGCAGTACCACGCAATGCCGGGCATGGTGATGAAGCCGCCCATGGAGGTGACGTTGAGGATGTGGCCACGGCGGCGCGCGCGCATGTGCGGCAGCACGGCTTTGATCAGCGCGGCCGGGCCGAACACGTTCACCTCGAACTGGTGGCGCAGTTCGTCCAGCGTGGATTCTTCCAGGATGCCTTCGTGGCCGTAGCCGGCGTTGTTGACCAGCACATCGATGGCGCCGATCTCGGTTTCAACAGCGCTGACCAGCGCGTCGATGGCCTGTGCATCGGTGACGTCCAGCAGGCGCCCGAACGCACGGCCGGGGGCGAGGGTTTCGAAGTCGCTGCACGCAGCAGGGCTGCGCACGGTGCCGACCACGCGGTGGCCGGCCAGCAGCGCCTGTTGGGCCAGGGCACGGCCGAAGCCGCTGCTGACGCCGGTGATGAAGAGGAGGCGGGAGGCCGTCATGGGGGAGGGCTCGTGTGAGGGAGCTTGCACGTTAGTGCTTGAGCGCGGCACCGCCCAGGCCTAACATTCGCCCGTTCTTGCCTATTTCTACGAGGGTGCGATGTCGCGCGATGAGCCGACCCAGCCGCAGGCACAGGCGCGCATGGTGGAACTGCTGCAGGCGCTGGCCGTGGACGAGGGCTACACGCTGACCGCGCTGCCGGGTGTGCGGCTGCTGCGTTCGGACCGGCCGCTGGCGCGCACGCCGGTGCTATACGACCCGGGCATCGTGATCGTCTGCCAGGGGGTGAAGCGCGGCTACCTCGGTGGGCAGGTCTACCAGTACGACGCGCAGCACTATCTGGCCGTGTCGGTGCCGGTGCCATTCACCATGGAAACCGAGGCCACCGCCGAGGCGCCGCTGCTGGCGATCTACCTGCACCTGGACCTGCAGTTGGCCGCCGATCTGCTGATTGAACTGGGCGAGCGCGCGGGCAGCAGCGAGGCGCCTGCGCAAAGCATGATGGCCAGCCCGATGCAGGGTGCCCTGCAGGCCACCGTGCTGCGTCTGCTGGAGGCCTTGGCCGACCCGCTGGAAGCAGATGTGCTGGGGCCATCGCTGGTGCGCGAGCTGTACTTCCGCGTGCTGACCGGTGCGCAGGGCGCGGCCATGCGCGAAGCGCTGGCAATGCGCGGGCGCTTCGGGCGCATCGGCAAGGTGCTGCGGCATATCCACGCCGCGTATTCCACTGCGCTGGATGTGGATGCGCTGGCCGCCGAGGCCGAAATGAGCGTGGCGACCTTCCATGAGCATTTCCGCAGCATTACCGGCACTTCGCCCATGCAGTACGTGAAGTCCACCCGTCTGCACCAGGCGCGGCTGCTGATGCTGCGGCAGGCGATGACTGCAGAAGCGGCATCGCTGGCGGTGGGCTATGCCAGCCCCTCGCAGTTCAACCGCGAGTTCAAGCGGCTATTCGGGTTACCGCCGGCAGCTGAGGTGGCGCGCATGCGGCGCAGCTTCGCGCTGCCAGCGCCGGTGGAAGGTGCGGTGTTTGTGTCGTCGCATTGAGCCGCTGCTGTGCATGGCGGTGCACTACCCATCACCCACCGGTAGCGCCGGGCCACGCCCGGCGAGCACAGCGGCTCAGTTGACAGTGAAGACTACCAACTAGTAGGTTAGGAGTCATGAAAGAGCAGCTCTCCCCGAAGGCACTGGAAATCCTGGCCCAGGCCCGCTCGCTGCTGGAAGCCGGTGGCTACAACGGTTTCAGCTATGCCGACGTGTCGGCGCGGGTGAACATCAGCAAGGCCAGCATCCACCACCACTTCCCCAGCAAGGCGGACCTGGTGCGCACGGTGGTGGTGCTGTACCGGGCAGAAGCCCGCGAAGGTCTGGCGCTGCTGGACCGGCAGTTGGGCGATCCGCTGAAGGAGTTGAACGCCTACGTGGATTACTGGTCCAGTTGCATTGCCGGCGGTACGTCGTCGTTCTGCATCTGCGCGATGTTGGCGGCCGAGGCGCCGTTGATTCCGTCCGAGATCGCCGAGGAAGTACGCGGCCATTTCGAGGATCTGAGCGGCTGGCTGACCGTCACCCTGGAAAAAGGCGCGGCGCAAGGGCAACTGCGCCTGCAAGGCTCGGCGGCCGACGAGGCGAAGGCCTTCATGTCGTCGGTGCATGGCGCAATGCTGGCCGCGCGTGGCTTTGGTGACGCGGCCACGTTCGCGACGCTGGCGCGCCTGGCTATCGCGCGGGTAAGCGCGGCAGCCTGAGTGTTGTGTGATGGGCCTGCGGCAGCGCAGGCCTTTCTTTTGTCCATCAACCCTACCTACTAGTAGGTTCAAATAGAGTCCGGAGTTCTTCATGGCACACCCACTATCCACCCTCGGCGCAATCCATACGGCCGTCAGCCTGATTCCTGTCCTGGCCGGGCTTTACAGCTTCATCCACCACCGCGCGATCGACCCGTCCACTCGCTCAGGCAAGGTCTATCTGGTCGGTCTGGTGCTGTCAGTGGCGACGGCATTCACCGTATCCAGTACAGGTGGGCTCAACCCGGGCCATGCGTTTGGGGTGATCGTGCTGCTGATCGCCTTTGGCGGCGTGCTGGCGGGACGCCTGCGCGTGTTGGGGCGCTTGGCGCCGTATCTGTCCACGTTCGCGTTGTCCTTCAGCTTCCTGTTGTCGTTGGTGCCGGGCACCAATGAAACGCTTACCCGTTTGCCGCTGGGGCACCCGATTGCGGCTGCGCCGTTGGCGCCGGTCGTGCTGCAGGTGTTGCTGTGCTGCGCGGTGGTGTTCGTGGTCGGGTTCGCTGCGCAGTGCTGGCGGATTGGACGTGCTGCTCGCCAATGAATGCGGCGGAACAGCAATCGCATGCTGAACAACATCGGCAGCGCCTACACTTCAGCCTGAGGTCTTCCCGTCAAGGATTAGTCGATGTTGAAGAAGAGCGAGCGATTGAAGTTGGCATTGGATGCATTCGAGGCCATGCCCCCTGCGGAGAATGCCGTTGCCGCGATGGAGCGGCTTCGCGATGCATTGCGGCAGGTTGAGGTTCAGCACTCCGGTCTACCTGACTACTCGGTGGGCCATGGCTATCAAGGACACCAGCTTCATCTTTTCGCTTACTCGGAGGCAAGTCCCTTCTGGAAGCGTCAGCCGGGTGCCGAAGCCAATCTGGTGTGCCAGTTGACTCACCACTACGCAGTATTCGGCAGCGAGGGTGGCGTAGCTGTTTTCACTCGCACTCAGTCTCTCGGCGGGAAACTGGTGTTCTGCAAACCGGACGGATTTTTCCCCACTGGGGCGGAGGACGTTCGCCTGTGGTCCGGATAGCGGGCAGCGTCAGCACCCCACCAGCCGATCCGCACTGACCGCCCCACGATGCTGGCTGCGGTATTCCGTTGGGCTGGCATCCACCAGTCCGCGGAAGTGCCGGCGGAACGATTCCTGCGAACCGAACCCGGCCTGTTCGGCCACCCATTGCAACGGCCGGTCGGTGGTTTCCAGCAGCTCGCGGGCAAACGCCACGCGCTCGCGGATGAGCCAATCGATGGGCGACAGGCCGGTGGCTTCCAGGAACTGCCGCTGCAGGGTGCGCTGGCTCAGTGCGGCCTGTTCGGCCAAGCTGGCAAGCGAGTGCGCATCGCGGATATTGCGGCGCATCCATTCCATCAGTTTCGCCAGCCGCGTGGGTTCGCCATTGGGAATGGCCCGACTGACCCGTTGGCTTCGTTCGGCATCGCGCCACGGTGCCAGCACCAGGCGTTCGGCCACCAGGTTGGCCACGCGCGCGCCGTAATCCTTGCGCACCATGTGCAGCATCATGTCCATGCCGGTGGCCGAACCGGCCGAGGTGATGATGTCGCCGGTATCGACGTAGAGCACGTCGTCGCGGACCTGCACGCGCGGGAATTCGCGGGCGAGGGTGTCGGTCAGCCGCCAGTGCGTGGTGGCCTGGCGGCCATCGAGCAGCCCGGCCCAGGCCAGCACGAACGCGCCGGAGCAGATGCTGGTGATGCGTGCGCCGCGCGCGTGGGCACGGATGAGCGCATCGAGCAGCGCCTGCGGCGGGCGTTCGCTGGGTTCGCGCCAACCGGGAATGACGATGATGTCTGCATCTTCCACCGCATCGAGCGTGTAGGGCAGCTGCACCTGCGCATTGCCGAGCATGCGCAGCGCACCGGGTTCGCCGGCGCAGACTTGGGTGCGGTACCAGGCCACGCCCAGTTCCGGGCGGATGGGCGCGAACAGGCCAACGGCGCAACCGAACTCGAACAGCCCCTGGCCGTGGCAAGCCACGATGGCAACAGTGGGGGCGGCGGGTTCGCTGTGCATGGGGTGATGCTAGCGAGGCGCGGCGGTAAGCGCAGGGATGCGCGGGCATGTGGTGATGCCCGTGGGGCATGTGCGCCAGGGGTCAGAGCCCTTTCCTGCGGAAAGGGATCTGACCCCGGTCGGGGATGGATTGCGTGCGGGGTCAGAGCCCTTTCCTTCGGAAAGGGATCCGACCCCGGCTGCGTAAGGTCATTACCAGCGGTCATGTGGCTGGCGCGATATGACGGTTGGGTGACGCGATTTCGCCTGTTGCCTGGCGGGCCGGGGCTCTTGAATGGAGGTGTGTCTCCGGCCCACCCCCAAGAGCCCCCATGCCTGCCGCCCACACGCCTGTCCTGAATACCCTTGCGGTTCTGATTGCGGCCACGCTGGCCGCTGCACCTGCCCACGCCGCCGATGCCGATGCACCGGCCAGCACGGCCAGCGCCACCTCGGCCAATCTGGCCGCGCCCACACTGGATGCGGTGGTGGTGACCGGTTCGCGCACCAGCACGCGCACGGTCAAGAACAGTTCCATCCCCATCGATGTGATCTCGGCCGAGGATCTGGCCTCCACCGGCCAGGCCAATCTGCTGGAAGCGCTGCAGCGCAGCCTACCGTCGCTCAGCCAGATTGGTGGCTACCAGAGCGACCAGGAAAGCCTGATTCGCGGCTACCAGCTGCGCAATCTGTCGCCAGGCTACACGCTGGTACTGGTGAACGGCAAACGCCGCAATGCCAGCGCCTATGTGAGTGGTGCCAACGGCGGCGGCTACCCCGGCCATGCCTGGGCCGATCTGGCGCTCATTCCGGTGTCGGCCATCGACCATGTGGAGGTGCTGCGCGATGGTGCGTCGGCCATTTACGGTTCGGACGCCATTACCGGTGTGATCAACGTGATCCTGAAATCGCAGGCGCACGGTGGCGATGTTTCCGTGGAGAGCGGGCAGAGCTTCGATGGCGATGGCACCCGCACCAGCGTGCGCGCCAATGTGGGCCTGCCCTGGGGCGAAGATGGTTTCATCAATCTGTCTGGTGAAACCACGCGCCAGCACCATGCCATCCGCACCCGGCGCTATATCGATGGTTACCTGAGCTACCCGGCGGTGGATGCCAACGGCAACCTGGTGGCGCTGCGCCCGAATAACCGTCTGCCGGCCGGTGCATCGCCGAACCCGGCCGAGGCCACGCGCGATGCGGAAGCCAACACCATCCTCAGTTCGCCTTCCTACGCATTGAAGGCCTTCGCGGTGAACGTGGGGCACGGCGTGGGCGAAAGCGTGCAGTTCTATGCCAATGCCACAGCCAGCAACCGCACGGCGCAGGCGATCCAGAACTTCCGCCTGCCGGCCACCATCTTCACTACCTACAAGGCGCCGGGCGTGTTGAGTGTGTTTCCCGACGGCTTCCTGCCAGTGCTGGAAACCAAGGAGAAGCAGTACACCGGTACGGCCGGGGTGAAGGGCCAGCTGGCGGGCTGGGACTACGACGCCAGCCTGACCGGCAACCGCAACACGGTGCGCACCTACACGCGCAATTCGGTGAACTATTCGCTGCCATACCCCGGCTCGCCCACCGATTTCTACGACGGCAAGCTGGACTACCAGCAGGGCATCGCCAACCTGGACCTGCGCCGTGGATTCGAGGTGGCGGCCTTTGCGTCGCCACTGGAAGTAAGTGCCGGCGCCGAGTACCAGCACGAGCAGTACGAGCGCGGCGCCGGACAGTGGGAGTCGTACACCGGCTTCGGCGCGGCAGCGTTCGTGGGCTATTCCACCGCCGATGCGGTGAAGGCCACGCGCAACAGCAAGGCGGTGTATGCCGGTGCGGCCACCAACATCACTTCGCGCTGGTACTTGGATGCGGCGGCGCGTTGGGAAGACCACTCTGATTTCGGCACGGTGTCCACCGGGCGGCTGACCACGCGCTTCGACTTCACCGATGCGCTGGGCGTGCGCGCCACGGTCAGCAATGGCTTCCATGCGCCCAGCCTGGGTGCGCAGTTCTACCAGGCCACCGGCAGCTGCCCGTGCGGCACTACGCTGGTGGCGCAGGTGGGTTCGCCGGCTGCCGTTGCGCTGGGCGCGACGCCGCTGAAGCCGGAAAAGGCCACCAACTACAGCCTGGGCGTGACCTGGGACCCGAGCCCAGGCTTCCATCTGGCGGTGGATGCCTACCAGATCGATATCCGCGGGCAGCTGGGGCAGTCCAGCCAGATTGGCTACAACGCGCAGGACCCGGCGCGCATCACCGACAACAGCGGCACCGTGCTGACCGCCGCGCAGAAGAACACCATCGATGCGCTGCTGGGCACGGCGGGCATCAGCATCCTGCCCGGCGATGCGTTCTACGCCAGCTACTTCACCAACGTGGGCGACACCCGCACGCGCGGCGTGGAGCTGACCCTGGAAGCGAACCAGGACACGGCGTGGGGCAAGCTGCGCTGGACGTACGCGGCCAACGTGGGCCGCACCACGATCCAGAAAGTGAGTGCGATTCCGGCCGCGCTGCAGGGCCTGCCCAACATCAATCTGCTCACCCGTTCCAGCGAATACGCACTGCGCTACCGCACCCCGCAGTACACCCAGGTGGCGGGGTTGGGATGGCAGAACGGGCGCTGGCGCTCGAACCTGGACTTCACTTACTACGGGCCGATCAAACGTCTGAACAACGGCGTGGCCTATACGCAGCCGCCGGTGCTGGTTACCAACATTTCCGGGGCGGTGGAGCTGGGCGCGGGCTGGAGCGCCGCGCTGGGGGTGAACAACGTGTTCGACAAGCGCACCCGCAAGGTACCCGAGTACGCGCGCAGTGCCACCGACGTGGCCAGCATCGAAACCACCTGGGATACCGGCGATGTGCTGAGCACGGTGGGCGCGGTGTGGTACGGGCGGGTGAACTATCGGTTCTGAGGTGTAAGGCAGTCGAGCGTGGCTCGACTCTACATGGGAGTGATTCATGTCTTCTGTAGTGAACGTTGTGGCATTGGTGGGATCGCCGACGGGGTCGGCGACATCGCGTACGTCGTTGCTGGTGCGGCATCTGCTGGTTGCGCTGCAGCAGCGGGTGCAGGCGCGGGTGGAGTGGGTGGAGCTGGCGCCGATTGCGCGCTCGCTGGGCCAGGCGCTGTCGCGCGATGAGGCCGCGCCTGCGGTGGAGCAGGCACTGCAGACCATCGAAGCGGCTGACCTGCTGGTGGTGGCTGCGCCTGTCTATCGCGGCTCGTACCCGGGTCTATTCAAGCACCTGGTGGATTTCATCGGGCTGGAGGCGCTGGTGGATACGCCGGTGCTGCTGGCCGCCACCGGCGGCAGCGAGCGCCACGCACTGGTGATCGATCACCAGCTGCGGCCGTTGTTCAGTTTCCTGCAGGCGCACACGTTGCCCATCGGGGTGTATGCCACGCCGGCCGATTTCGATGGCGAGGTGATCAACAGCGCGGCCCTGCAGGCGCGCATCGTCTTGGCTGCCGAACGGGCGGGCGGGCACCTGGCGGCGCAGGGCGTGGCGCTGCCGGTGGCGTTGCGCCGCATTGCCTGACATTGCCTGTGGTGGCCATGACGCGCAGCACTGTGCTTATGGCCAACACGCATCTGCATGGCCGGATCTGACCGCCGATTGTCGCGCACTGGCGCAGTGGCGGCGCTCGGTCTCTCTAGCATCGAAGGTGACGCGGCAGCACTACGCCGCACCTGATGAGGACTTCACTGTGGCGGTAGACGCATCCCCCAAGCCCATCCTGTTCCTGCTGGATCGCCAGTTCGAGGATGGCCAGTTGCCCGGCCAACGTTTCTTCTGCCGGCACAGCCTGCTGCTGGAAGGCGCGCTGTCCAGCATTGACGGTCTGGATGACCAGCTGGACGTGCGCCGGATCGGGTTCGCCCGGCCGCGCCGTGAGGTGATTGCCGAGATTGGCGAGCAGGACCAGTCGCTGCCCAAGCTGGTGCTGCCGCAGGGCGTGCACAGCGATCACGCCAATGGCGCGCACCAGGACCGCCAGGTGGTGTCCGGCGCCGAGCCGATTCTGGCGGCGCTGAATGCCCTGCTGGGCATTCCCGTGGCCCACCCCTGAGCGAGGACGCGCGCATGAGCTACCAGATAAGCGTATTGGACAAGAGCCCGGTGGCCGAGGGCGCAACGCCGGAGCAGGCGCTGCGCAACAGCCTGCAGTTGGCGCAGCGCGCCGAGCAGTTGGGTTACCACCGCTATTGGTTTGCCGAACACCACGCTTCGCCCACCCTGGCCAGCCCGGCGCCGGAAGTACTGGCGGCCTGGGTGCTGGCGCAGACGCGGCGCATCCGCATTGGCAGCGGCGGGGTGATGCTGCGCCACTACGCGCCGTACAAGGTGGCCGAGAACTTCAACCTGCTGGCGGCGCTGGCGCCGGGCCGGGTGGATCTGGGCGTGGGCAAGGCCCCCGGCGGCCTGCCGGCGTCGACCGCGGCGCTGGCGGCGGGGCGACCGCCGTTTGCCGATTTCGACCAGCAGCTGCGTGATCTGGAGGGCTATCTGGCCAGCACCCGCGAGGATGCGCAGGCACGGCCGGTACCGCAGACTGCGCCCGAACGCTTCCTGCTGGGCGCGAGCCCGCACAGTGCGCGCCAGGCTGCCGAACTGGGTTGGCGCTTCGTCTACGCGGCGCACTTCGACGGCGACCCGCGGCACATTGAATCGGCGTTCGATGCCTACCGTGCGCTGTCCATGCAACCGCCGTTGCTGGCCACAGTGGCCTTCGCTGCGCCCACCGCCGAAGCAGCGGCGCGGCATATCGGCGCGCTGCGCGTGTACAAGCTGCATCTGGCGCCTGGGCAGACGGTGAACCTGCCGAGCCCGGAAGCGGCAGCCGAGTACGCCCGCCAGTTGGGTGTGGCCGAGTTCCGTATCGAGGAAACCGTCCCCAGCGTGCTGTCCGGCGATGCCGCCCACGTGCGCGCAGAACTGGACGCGTTGCACCGCCGCTTCGGCGTGGGCGAATTCATCCTGGACGCGCCGGTGGCCGACCTGGATGCACGCCTGACCTCCCTTGAACTGCTGTCGCCCGCACCGCGCGCGGCGGTGGCCTGACCTGCAGGAGATTCCCCCATGAGCACGACCCCGCGTCCCATTCCGTTCGGCATCATGTTGCAGGGCCCTGGCAGCCACATGCATGCGTGGAAGCACGCATCGAACCCGGCCGATGCCAGCGTGAACCTGCAGTTCTACATCGACATTGCGCGTACCGCCGAAGACAACGGCATCGCCTTCGGCTTCGTGGCTGATGGCCTGTACATCAACGAGAAGTCCATTCCGCACTTCCTCAACCGCTTCGAGCCGATCTCGCTGCTGTCCGCACTCGCCACGGCGACGAAGAAGATCGGCCTGGCGGGGACGTTGTCCACGTCCTACAGCGATCCGTTCACGGTGGCGCGTCAGTTTGCCTCGCTGGATCTGCTCAGTGGTGGCCGCGCCGGCTGGAACGTGGTGACATCGCCGCTGGAGGGGTCGGGCCGCAACTACGGCCGCCCGCACCCGGAACATGCGCTGCGTTACCAGATTGCCGATGAGTACCTGGAGGTGGTGCAGGGCCTGTGGGATTCCTGGGATGACGATGCGTTCGTGCGCGAACGCGACAGTGGCGTGTTCTTCGCACCGGAGAAATTCCGCCGCCTGGACCACAAGGGGCGCTTCTTCCAGGTGGAAGGACCGCTGAACATCCAGCGCTCGCCACAGGGCCAGCCGGTGATCTTCCAGGCCGGCTCTTCCGACGATGGCATTGCATTGGCGGGCAAGTATGCCGATGCAGTGTTCACCCATTCGCCGTCGCTGGAAGGAACCCGTGCCTTCACCCAGAAGGTGAAGAATTCGGCGATTGCCCATGGCCGCAGCGCGGCGGACGTGAAGATCTTCCCCGGCATCGGCCCGATCGTGGGGCGCACCGCCGAAGAGGCCGAGGCCAAGTACCAGGCCATTGCCGCACTGGCGGGGCTGGACGATGCGCTGGCCTACCTGGGGCGCTTCTTCGACCATCACGATTTCAGCCAATACGACCCGGACGCGCCGTTCCCGGAACTGGGCGAGGTGGGCAGCAATTCGTTCCGCTCCGCCACCGACCGCATCAAACAGGATGCGCGCACCCAAGGCCTGACCCTGCGCCAGGTGGCGCTGCAGGCGGTAAGCCCGCGGCCGAACTTCATTGGTACGCCCGAACAGGTGGCCGACGAACTGATCCGCTGGTTCGATGCCGGTGCCAGTGATGGCTTCATCCTGGGCTTTGCCGCGCAGCGCGAAGGGCTGGATGACTTCGTGAACCTGGTGCTGCCGATCCTGCAGGCGCGGGGTTACCACCAGCGTGAGCTGCAGGGGCAGACCCTGCGCGACAACCTGGCGTTGCCGTACAAGGCCAGCCGGCATGCGGTCGATGCCGCGCCAGCGCAGAAGGTGGGGTAGGGCGATGAGCGGAGACATTTCGGTAGCGCCGGGCCACCCTCAGCGCGTTTCCGCAGCGACCGGCGTGCTGCCGGAGATCGCGGCACGCGCTGCCGAGGCCATCGCAATCCGCCATGACCTGCACCGCCACCCGGAACTGGCGTTCGAGGAGCACCGCACCAGCGCCCGCGTAGCGGAGTTGCTGCAGCACTGGGGCTATGCGGTGACCACCGGCGTGGGCGGCACTGGCGTGGTCGCTACGCTGCAGCGTGGCACGGGCACGCGCCGGCTGGGCCTGCGCGCGGACATGGACGCGTTGCCGATCGCCGAGGAATCCGGCCTGGCCTATGCCAGCCAGAACGAAGGCCTGATGCACGCCTGCGGCCACGATGGCCACACCGCCATCCTGCTGTCGGCGGCGCATTACTTGGCCCATCATGGGCGCTTCAGCGGCACCCTGCACCTGGTGCTCCAGCCGGCCGAAGAAACCGGTTCGGGCGCATCGAAGATGATCGACGACGGCCTGTTCGAGCGCTTCCCGGTGGATGCGATCTACGGTCTGCACAACTGGCCGGGCGTGCCGGTGGGGCATTTCGGCTTCGTGGATGGCCCGGCGATGGCATCGGTGGATTGGGCGCGGCTGAAGGTGATCGGCAAGGGCGGGCATGGCGCCGAGCCGCAGGGCAGCGTGGACCCGATCCTGGCGGCGGCGCATATCGTGACCGCGCTGCAGAGCGTGGTGTCGCGCAATGTCGACCCGCGGCAGATGGGCGTGGTGACGGTGGGCTCGATCCACGGTGGCCAGGCAGCCAACGTGATTCCCGATGCGGTGGAACTGACCCTGACCGTGCGCGCCTACCTGCCGGAGGTGCGTGACACCCTGCGGCGGCGGGTGATCGAGATTGCCGAGCAGACCGCTTCGGCATTTGGCGCGCGCGTGGAGATTTCCTTCCCGCGCGGCTTCCCCAGTGTGATCAACCACGCCGAGCAGACCGCGCTGGTGCGTGATCTTGCGCTGCAGGCGTTTGGCCGCGAGCAGGTGGTGGCCGACTTCGCACCGCGCACGGCCAGTGAGGATTTCGCCTTCCTGCTGCAGGCGCGTCCGGGCAGCTTCATCTTCGTCGGCAACGGTGACAGCGCTTCGCTGCACAGCCCGCGCTACGTCTTCAACGATGCAGCCATTGCGCCGGCCGCCAGCCTGTGGGCGCGGCTGGCCGAACACTATCTGGTGGAGGAGGCGGCATGAGTACGGTGTTTGAAAACGAGCGCTTCCTGTATACCGGCGTGGACGATCCGCTGGCACGGCCGCTGTTCGATGGGCTGGAACAGGAATACGACAGCCGCTACGCCGATGTGCGGCGGCGCATTGGCGGCAGCGCCCGCGAGGAACTGCAGCGCTACCCCGCGCAGGCGTTTGCCGCGCCGGTGGGCGCGTTCGTACTGCTGCTGCGCGACGGCGTGGCCATTTCCGGTGGCGCCTTCATGCCGCACCGCGATGCCGACACCGCCGAGTTCAAGCGCATCTGGACGCTGCCCGGCCTGCGCCGTCAGGGCATTGCGCGGCGGGTGCTGCAGGAACTGGAGGCGCAGGCCGCACGCCAAGGCTACCGGCGCGTGTTCCTGACCACCGGCTTCCGCCAACCCGAGGCCGTGGGCCTGTACCTGAGCCACGGCTACACGGCGCTGTTCGACCTGCACGCCGACCCGGAAACCATCGCGCATCTGCCGTTCGAAAAGAGGTTGCGCGCGCCGCAGCCGGGGGCAGGCGCGGTGGTTGCCGCACGCCAGGCGGTGCATGCATGAGCACGCCTTCGACCGCGCTGGAAGGACTGGCCACGCGCGCTGCCGCTGCACCGGCATTGAAGATCGTACCCGCACGGCACCCGCTGCAGGTGGTGGGTACGCTGCTGGCGTTGGCGCTGATCCTGATCGGCCTGCAGTCGGTGCTGGGCAACCCGCGCTGGGGCTGGGGTACGTTCGCCGAATGGTTCTTCGCCAAGCCGGTGTTGGAAGGGCTGGGGCGCACGCTGCTGCTGACCGCACTGGGCACCGGGCTGGGCTTTGCGCTGGGCACGCTGCTGGCGCTGGCGCGGGTATCCGGCTCGCCGCTGCTGGCGGCGGTGTCGTGGGGCTATGTGTGGCTGTTCCGCTCGATTCCGCTGCTGGTGCTGTTGCTGCTGCTGAACAACCTGGGCTACCTGTACAGCACCATTGAACTGGGCGTGCCGTTCACCGGCATGAGCCTGTTCTCGTACCCGACCACGCAGCTGATCGGCGTGTTCACCGCGGCGGTGCTGGGCCTGACCTTGAACCAGGCAGCGTTCTCGGCCGAGGTGATCCGTGGCGGCATTCTGTCGGTGGACCATGGCCAATATGAAGCGGCGGCCGCACTTGGCCTGCCGCGCGGGCGCCAGGTGCGCCGCATCATCCTGCCGCAGGCGATGCGATCGATCCTGCCGGCGGCCTTCAACGATGTGATCGGGCTGGCCAAGAGCACCTCGGTGGTCTACGTGCTGGCGCTGCCCGAGCTGTTCTACACCGTACAGGTGATCTACCGCCGCAACCTGGAAGTGGTGCCGCTGCTGATGGTGGCCACGGTCTGGTACCTGGTGATCCTGACCGTGTTGTCGCTGCTGCAGCGGCGGGTGGAGCAGCGCTTTGCGCGTGGCCAGCTGCAGCGCGAGCGCAGCGTATCGCGGGTGTCGTCGGTACCGCGTGCGCGCGCTGCTGTGCCCGGGGATGGTGATCGCCCACGCGTGGCGGTGCCGCTGGAAGCCGGGCAGGGGGCGGCAGTGACCCTGCATGGCGTGGGCAAGGTGTTCGACGAGCAGGTGGTGCTGGACGATGTGAGCCTGGACCTGCGCGCGGGCAGCGTGACGGTGTTGATTGGTCCTTCGGGTGCTGGCAAATCCACGCTGCTGCGGCTGATCAACCATCTGGAGCGCGCCGACAGCGGCTATGTGAGCGTGGCCGGTCAGCTGATCGGTTACCGCCGCGACGGTGACACCCTGTACGAACTGCCCGAGCGTGAGATCCGTCGCCGCCGCGCCGAGATCGGCATGGTGTTCCAGGGATTCAACCTGTTCCCGCACCTGACCGCGCTGGAAAACATCATGGAAGCGCCGATCGCGGTACGCGGGGTATCGCGCGTGCAGGCCGAGCAGCAGGCACGTACGTTGCTGCAGCGGGTGGGCTTGGCCGACAAGGCCGATGCGTTCCCGCGGCAGTTGTCCGGCGGCCAGCAGCAGCGCATTGCGATTGCGCGCGCGCTGGCGCTGCAGCCGAAGGTGCTGCTGTTCGATGAACCGACTTCGGCACTGGACCCGGAGCTGGTGGCCGAAGTGCTGAGTGTGATCGAGGAACTGGCGCGCTCGGGGACCACCCTGGTGATTGTGACCCACGAACTGTCTTTCGCCCGCCGCGTGGCCGACCACGTAGTGATGATGGACCAGGGCCGGGTGATCGAGCAGGGCACGCCCGAGGCACTGTTCGAGCGCCCGCGCCAGCAACGCACCGCCGATTTCCTTGCCAAGACCCTGTAACCCTTTCGAGTGAACCCATGAGCCCTGCATCTCACCGTCGTCCTTCGCGCAGCACGTTGCTGGTTGTGGGTGTGCTGGTGATCGGCATTGCCGGCATTGTCTATTCGCGCGTGCGCCAGGCACCGGCGCCGGTGCCGGCTGCCAGCGTTACCTTGGCCGGCGCCGACGCGCCGGTGCTGCGCGGCACGCCGGACCCCAAGGCGCAGGCGCTGCTGCCGCCCGGCTACCGTTTCGTGACCCCGGGCGTGCTGACCGTGGCCACCCACCCGGCGCAGCTGCCGTTGGCCGACTATGGTGCCGACAGCAAGCGGGTGATTGGCGTGGAGCCGGACATCGCACAGCTGATTGCCGATGGCCTGGGCCTGAAGCTGGTGCTGGTGCCGGTAGCGTGGGCCGACTGGCCGCTGGGCCTGGAATCGGGCAAGTACGATGCGGTGTTGTCGAACGTGACGGTGACCGAAGAGCGCAAGAAGAAGTTCGATTTTTCCAGCTACCGGTTTGACCTGTTAGGCATCTACACGCGTACCGACGGGCCGATCCAGAAGATCGAAAAGCCTGCCGATGTGGCAGGGCTGAAAGTGGTGGTGGGCGCCAGCACCAACCAGGACCAGATTCTGCGGCACTGGGACCAGCAGAATATTGCCGCGGGCTTGAAGCCGGTGGAGTACCAGTACTTCGATGATGCGGTGGTGGGGCGGTTGGCGGTGATTACCGGGCGCGCCGATGTGTCGTTTGAACCGAATGCGACCGGCGCCTATTCGGCGCGCGATGGCAAGGTGCGCCGCGTGGGGCTGTTCCCCGGCGGCTGGCCGGATTCGGCGGCGATTTCAGCAACCACGCGCAAGGGCAGCGGGCTGGCCGATGCGATTACCCAGGCGTTGAACACGCAGATTGAAAGCGGCACGTATGCGCAGGCGCTGCAGCGTTGGAACTTGGCTGAGGAAGCCGTGCCGCAGTCGCAGACCAACCCGCCGGGGTTGCCGGGGTTCTGATGTGGGTGTGCCAACCAAGGTTGGCACCTACCGGAATGCGAGGGGCTGTGCTTTGGTAGGCGTCGACCTTGGTCGGCGCAGGGCGTGCCAACCAAGGTTGGCACCTACCGGAATGCGAGGGGCTGTGCTTTGGTAGGCGTCGACCTTGGTCGACGCAGGACGTGCCAACCAAGGTTGGCACCTACCAAGGCAAAACGTGCCTACCAAGGCGGGGGGTGCCAACCAAGGTTGGCACCCACCCGACCCGGGTCACGGCCAGCGCGCTTCAAGCGTCTTGAACGGTTCAGGCAGACGCACACCCTCAGCATTGAAGTCACTGACCGGTCGCCCATCCACGCGCACGTCCTTCGGCAGGGTGCGGCTGGGCCACCACACACGCACGGCGGTGTCCTTGCGCAGGCCCTGGCCCAGCGTGACCCGCAAGGTGCCATCGCGCTGGCGGGCCTGCATCTGCAGCGTGCCGTAGGCGGTGGGCAGGCGGTCCACGGCCAGGCCTTCACCCGCTACCCAGGAAGGGGGCGCCCCCGGCAGCAGCGACAGCGCGTCGTCGTCTTCGCGCATCAGCATGCCGAACAGGGTGCGGCCGTATTCGGCGCCGATCCAGGTGTGCGGCATGTCGCCCAGGTAGCGCGGGAAGCGCAGCCGGGAATGCACCACTTCTGCCAGCACCTGCCATTGCAGCGGCCGGCGATCGCGCAGCAGGCCCTGCAGCAGTTCGTCGGCTGCTTCAGGCTGGCCCAGGTGTACGTAGCTCAGTACGTTGCGGATCTCGTACGGCGTGTAGGCATACAGCGCGCCGGGCTGGTTACGCTTGCGCACATCGTCCAGGTAGCGGGCGAAGGTGGTGCGCAGGGCCTCGGCGGGCAGCACGCTCTGCGCGCCGGTGGGATCCAGTGCGATCGACACACCGGTCGGGTCGCCGTCGCCGAGGTCTGCCGAGGACGGAATGAAGTCGATGCCCTTCCATTCCATGGTCGCGCGGATAGAGGCATGCAGTGCGTCATACAGCGCCTTGTACTGTTCGCGCGCCCACGTTGCGGTTTCATGGTCGCCCAGCGATTCGGCCAGCCACGCACCATCATGCCAGCCCTTCAGGCCCCAGTAGTCGTCCCAGTAACTGTGGGTGGGTGAGGGGTAGCCTTCGTGGCTGATCGACGGCGCCAGAATGCCGGCGAAGCGCTCCGGCGACGGCTGGTCGGCCATGTAGCCCGGCACCAGAGTGCGTTCGCGCAGTTCCTGCAGGAAACGCAGCGCGGCCTTCACCTTGGGCAGATAGGCGCGCACGCTTTCCGGCCCACCATCCAGCCGTGCGACGTCGGCGACAAGGGTGATGTACTGGCCCTGGCTGTCGTACTCGATGTCCGAGCCGAAGCCGGTATTCACGCTGCCATCGTCGTTGAGGATGGGGGACACCAGGCCGTTGTCATGCACGCCGTGTTCGCTGTACCAGGCCAGGTAGTCGCGCGCGACCTTGGCTTCGCCCATGCGCAGCAGCACGGCCGAGGTCGCCATGCCATCGCGGATGAAGGAACGGTTGTAGTTGCGTGGGCCGGGCTGCATGGCCGGACCGGTCTGGTTGATCAGCATGTAAGCGGCCTGCGCGCGCAGCATGTCCACCAGCGAAGGATCGGGCAGGCGCAGGCCGACCTGGCCCAGCCGTGCCTGCCAATCGTTGGAGGCGCGGCTGGCCAGCGTGTCGAAGGCCGTGCTGCCGTCGCGTGGCAGCGATGCCAGGTCCAGGGGCGGTGCCTGCGGCAGCACGCCATTGGCATCAGCGTTGGCGGTGCCCAGCGGGAAGGCCACCACGACGGCTTCGCTGGCACCGGGGGCCAGGCGGATGCGATAGCTTAACGCCGCCGCGGCCAGCCCGGCCGCATCGCTGGCCTGCTTCGCTGCTGGCAGCTGTCCGCTGGCGATGGCCGCGGTGATTTCGGTTTCGCCTTCGTTGCCGAACGGCGCGCTGCCTGCGGCGTCGATCGAGGTGAGTGAGTGCAGCAGGGTTCGGCCGTTCACGCGCACGGCGTTGCCTGCAACGGCCACCTCGCGGATCGGCGACAGCCCGCCGTTCTGCCACGGTGGGTTCATCTGCATCGGTCGCACGGCCAGGCTCAGCGTGCCTTCGATCGCTGTAGTGCCGGTGTTGTGCAGACGATGGCGCACGAAGGTGACCGGCTGACCGTCGCGCTCGATGGCGAAGGCCTCGCTGCGCAGTTCCAGCCCCGGCTGCGGCGACCAGGTGGCCGATGGCATCGGCTTCCAGCCATCGCGAAGGGCGTGCTGCACCGGGTGTCCTGCGGCGCCGGCGGCGCGGCCATCGGCGCTGCGCCAGATCGGTTGAACCAGCGGCGCACCCTTGAAGGCCTCGATGTTGCCGTACTCGTCGAAGATGGATTTCTGACGGCCCGCGTGCACTCCCACGGCCGTCCAATATGTCTGCTGCATGTGCAGCGAGGTAGGGAACAATGCGCGCTGCGCGCCGCTGGCAGCGATCTGGTAGCGCTTCATCGGTGTCATCACGGCCTTCGGGCCGAGCAGGCGGATGCGTTTGACCTGCGGCGCATCGCCTTGCACGGTCAGCCGCAGCGCCTGCAGGTCGAGTGGTGCATCTGCCGCCAGCCAACTCTGCTGGCGCGTGGCGGCCTGCGCATCGCGCGCCAGCTCGTGCCAGCGACCTTGCGCGTCCTGTGCCTGCAGCCGTGCGGCGCCGTGCACGCTGGCCCAGTCCACCGCCAGCCCGGTGCTGGGCTGGGCGCGGGGCAGGATGATGTCGAGCGTGTGGCTGCCGTCCTTGCCGGCGGGTAGGGCAACCGTGCCGCCGCCCTGCCACAGCGCAGCGGATTGGGTGGCCTTCAGCCCGGGCACCCGTGCGCTGAGCGCGGTGTCGAGCGGTTCCATTTCGAAGATGGACACACCCCAGTCGGACGTGCGCTGCGGGCTGGCCAGGCGCAGGTAGCGGGCCTGGCGGGGCGCAAAGTACAGGGTCTCGATGCCGCCCAGCGAATCGGCCATGACGTACGCCGTCTGCCAGTGGGTGCCATCGAGCGAGGTCTGCAGCGAATAGGCTTCGGGGTTGGAGACATCCCAGGTGAGGCGCGCGCCTGCCAGCATTGCCGGTTTACCCAGATCGATCTGGAACCAATGGCCGGGGCTGAACGCGCCACCGGTCACCGTCTTCGGATCGTTGTCGATCAGGTGGCTGATCGCCATCGCCGGAACCTGCTGCGATGAGGCGCTGGCCTGCCATTGCGCGCGCGGTGGCAGGTTCTGTGCGCTGACCGCTGCCGCCAGTGCGAGGGTGGGCAGCAGCAGTGCCTGGGCGAGGCGTCGGTGCGGCGGGGAAGTTGTGCAGCGGTCGGCGCAGAGCGTCATTGCGAAGGCCTCACATGAGCACGGCCCGGGAACGGGCAGGGCTACGCTAGCAAGGCATGTAAGCGGTTACATGACGCATCGCAGTATGTGGGCGGGTCAGCGTAGGGACGGCGTGCCAACCAAGGTTGGCACCTATCGCTGTGTCGCGGGTGCCTCTGGATCGGTACTGGATAACGCGTACGGTTGATCGCGGTGTTCGCACACAGAGTGGGTTGTCACTTGACAACCCATCCGGCTGACTCCAGACTCCGAGGGAAAGGAATGCCCCGTTCGCGCCAGCCAGACAAAGACATTGAGGCCGCGCTGCGTTTTGCGGAAGAGCGTGGTTGGTGCTTACGTATCGGTGGCAGCCATGCGTGGGGGAGGATTTACTGCCCCTACAACGACAAGGAGTGCCGCTGCGGCGAATTCTGTGTCGTCAGCATCTGGAGCACGCCGCGCAATCCCGCGAACCACGCCAGGGCGCTGCGCCGTGTTGTGGAGAACTGCATCCGTGAGCAATGACGCACCTGCCTGCCCCGAAGGGTTGTATCCATGACCGAGTTCACCTTCATTCTGAAATTCCGTCTGCCTGATGCTGGTGCAGATGCCGGCGAGTTGGAGCGGCAACTGGCTGAAGCGGGTTGCGACGATGCATTGTTGGGCATCGGCCGACCAGGTCGGTTGGCGCTTGAGTTCTGCCGACAGGCCGCCAGCGCTCAGGACGCCGTCTCATCGGCACTTGCCAATGTACGGGCCGCGGTGCCGGGTGCTGAGCTGATTGAAGTCAGCCCCGATCTGGTGGGGCTGACCGATGTGGCAGATCTGCTGGGCATGTCGCGGCAGAACATGCGCAAATTGCTGCTGTCACACCCGCACACCTTCCCTGCACCCGTGCATGAAGGCAGCGCATCCATCTGGCACTTGGCTGACATTCTTGCGTGGCTGCAGGCGCGCGGTAGCCAGAAGGTCAGCAGAGAACTGCTGGAACTGGCTGCCGCGGCGGCCCAGGTAAACGTGGACAAGGAGCAGCAACGGCGGCGGTAGAAGGCGTGCCAACCAAGGTTGGCACCTACCGGCCGGGGTTATCGGGGGGATTCCCACCAGCGGGTGCCGGGCGTGGGGGCCTGCATGTCCAGGGCTTCGCCCATGATCGGGGTGGCGACGGGGACGTTGTGGGCAGCGGCCAGGGCGGTGATGCGTTCGAACGGCTGCTGCCAGTCGTGCAGGGCCAGGTCGAAGGTGCCGTTGTGGATCGGCAGCAGCCACTTGCCGCGCAGATCCAGGTGCGCCTGCAGGGTCTGTTCGGGCTGCATGTGTACGAAGGCCCAGCGTTCGTCGTAGGCGCCGGTCTCGATCATGGTCAGATCGAACGGGCCGTACTTTTCACCAATGGCCTTGAAGCCATCGAAGTAGCCGGTGTCGCCGCTGAAGAAGATGCGGAAGTCGTCATCCTGGATGACCCACGACGCCCACAGGCTGCGGTCGCTGTCGCCCAGGCCGCGGCCGGAAAAATGCTGGCCCGGGGTGGCGGTCAGGCGCAGGCCGCCGGCGCTGGTGCTCTGCCACCAGTCCAGCTGTTCCACCTTGGCCGCATCGATGCCCCAGGCGATCAGCTGGTCGCCCACGCCCAGCGGCGCGATGAAGCGCGTGGTCTTGCCAGCCAGCGCCAGCACGGCGGCATGGTCCAGGTGGTCGTAGTGGTTGTGCGACAGGATGACCCCGGCGATCGGCGGCAGATCGTCGATGCTGATGGGCGGTGCGTGGAAGCGCGCCGGGCCCATCCACTGCACCGGCGAGGCGCGTTCAGAGAACACCGGATCGGTCAGCCAGAACTGGCCGCGCAGCTTCAGCAGGAGGGTGGAATGGCCCAGGCGGAACAGGCTGCGATCGGGCGCGGCGTCCAGCGTGGCGCGGTCCAGCGGCTGCACCGGAATAGGCTGCGTGGGCACGGTGCCCTTGGGCTTGTTGAACAGGAAGGTCCACCAGATTTCCAGACCATCGCGCAGGCCCATGGCCGGCTTGGGCAGGACGTTGCGGAACTTGCCGTCGCGGTACTGCGGCGAGTCGGGGAAGTCGGGCAGGGACCAGGATTTGCAGAACGTGTAGGCGGTCACGGCAAGGGTTCCAAGCAGGAGGACAAGGAGCAGGCGCTTCATCGGGGACGTCCGCTAGGTATACTGCACAGTGTAGTTTCCGATTTCAGGCAAGTACACTGGGCGGTGTAAAATGACGGCATCCGTTCAGATTCCTGGTAACGCCATGTCCCGAGCCCCGCAACGCCTGACCGACCGCAAACGCGAAGCCATCGTGCGCGCGGCGGTGGAAGAGTTCCGCGCGGCGGGCTACGAGGCGACCAGCATGGACCGCATCGCGGCGGCGGCCGGCGTTTCCAAGCGCACGGTCTACAACCATTTCCCCAGCAAGGAAGAGTTGTTCGCGCTGATCCTGGAAGAACTGTGGGAAAGCAGCGTGGCCAGCGTGGACGTGCCGTACCGCGCCGACCAGCCGCTGCAGGCGCAGTTGCTGCAGTTGCTGGCCAAGAAGCTGGAGCTGCTGGGCGACCCTAACTTCATTGACCTGGCACGGGTGGCGATGGCCGAGATCATCCATTCGCCCGAACGCGCGCAGGCCATCGTCTGCCGCATGGGCGAAAAAGAGGGCGGGGTGAGTGCGTGGGTGCGCGCGGCGGTGGCCGATGGCCGTCTGCGCGAGGTCGATCCGGAATTCGCCGACCAGCAGTTGCAGGGCCTGGTGAAGGGCTTTGCGTTCTGGCCGCAGGTGACGCTGGGGCAGCCGCCGCTGGCCGCCGCCGAGCGTACGCGGGTGGCCGAATCGGCCGTGGCGATGTTCCTGGGGCACTACGCGAAGTGACCTGACGCTGCGCTGTTTTGTCGCAGCTGGCCAAAGATGTGACCGGTTTGCCTGCGCGCTGTAAAGCGTGTCTGCGATAGTGGGCGCGCCCTCCACGCAGTCGGGTGTTCATGTCACTTGCAACGGCGCCGCAGATCGGGGAAGTCCTGCAGCAGTCCTATGGCATCACGCCCACGGCGGTGGTGTCGCGCGCGGTGGGCGCCGATGCCCATGCGGCGGTGTACCGCATTGATGCGCGTAACGCGCAGTGGTGGCTGAAGTGCCGCCGTTACCAGGTGAACCCGGCAGTGTGGGACAGCCTGCACTGGTTGCGCGGCACGCTGGGCATCGAGGAGATCGTGGCGCCGTGGCCCACGCTGGCCGGTGCCGCGTCGGCACAGCGCTGGGGCCTGCAGTTCACGCTGTTTCCCTATATTGAAGGGCAATCGGGTTTCGAGGCGCCGCTGAGCTCGGCGCAGTGGCAGCAGCTGGGCCGCGTGCTGCGTTGCCTGCACCAGGCGCGCCTGCCGGAAGCGATGGCGAGCGCGCTGCCGCAGGTTGCGCTGGATACCGACGCGCTGGGGTCGGTGGGGCAGTGGCTGCAGCAGCCCGGTGCGCTGCCGACGGCCACGGATCGCTGGGGCGAGGCGTTCCTGGCGCTGTGGCAGCAGCAGCGTGCGCGCATTGCGCAGCTGCATGCACGCGCCGAGGACCTTCAGCAGGGCCTACAGGACCAGCGTGCAGAACTGCGGGTGTGCCATTCCGATCTGCATGCCGGCAATCTGTTGATGGATACGGCTGGCCGACTGCATCTGATCGACTGGGATGGCCTGGCGCTGGCCCCGCGCGAGCGTGACCTGATGTTCGTGGGCGGCGCGGTGGGCGGGCGCTGGGGGCGTGAGCGCCCGCCGGGTTTCGTGGAAGGCTATGGGGACGATCTGGGCGATGCGCGATGGATTGCCTGGTACCGGCATGTGCGCGTGCTGCAGGACCTGATCGAGTTCCAGCAGATGCTGCTGGGGGCGCAGGCGCAGGGACGTGCGGTGCAGCAGCGGCGGCAGGCGCTGCATTTCCTGGGCGAGCAGTTCGCGCCGGGGAATGTGGTGGATGCGGCAGAGCGCGCGTACCGGGTAGCGTGCTGCGTTCTGTAGAGTCGAGCTTGCTCGACTGCCGTGTCTTGTAGAGTCGAGCCATGCTCGACTGCGTTCGGCAATTCAGTCGAGCATGGCTCGACTCTACAAAGAGCAGTCGAGCAAGCTCGACTTTACGGGGCGGTGGTGCGGGCGCGGCGGGCCAGTACGGCTTCGCGGTGGGCGATGTAGGCGTTGGCGGCCAGGATGATGCCGGCGCCGATCAGGGTCCAGCGGTCGATGGTTTCGCCAAACAGCAGCCAGCCGCACAGGGTCACCAAGGGCAGCTGCAGGAAGCTGATCGGAGTGAGTGCCGAGACTTCGCCCAGGCGTAGCGCGCGGGTCCACAGCAGCTGGCCCACGGTGCCCATCACGCCGGTGGCCACCAGCCACACCCAGGCCATGCCAGTGGGCCACACCCACACGAACAAGGCCGGTACCAGCGACAGCGGCACCCAGAACACGTAGGCGTAGAGCACCACCGTATCGGCGCTGTCCACGCGGGTGAGCTGCTTGATCTGGATGGCCACCAGCGAGCTGAGCAGGGCGGCAGCGACGGCCACCAGGCTGCCTGCGGAAAAGCCGGCGGTGCCGGGCCGCACGATCACCAGTACGCCGATGAAGCCGATCACCACCGCCGCCCAGCGGCGCACGCGCACGATCTCGCCCAGCCACAGCACCGCGGCAATGGTGACGAACAGCGGCGTGGAATAGGACAGCGATACCGCCTGCGCCAGCGGCAGATGGCCCAGCGCCCAGAACGCGCACAGCATCGAGGCCAGGCCGATGGCACTGCGCAGGAAATAGCGCGGCAGTTGCTGGGTCTTCAGCGGCGCACGGCCCGGGCGCAGCAGCATGGGCAGCAGCGCCAGCAGGCCGAAGGCATTACGGAAGAAGGCTACTTCCTGGGTGGGCACGTAGTGGGTGGCGTAGCGGATCGCTACGGCCATCAGCCCGAACGCCAGGGTGCTGCCCAGCATCAGCAGTGCCGCCCGCAACGGGGCGGCGGCCGGGCCCTGCACGGCGGTGTTCACCACTGGGCGCCGAGCAGGCGCGGTTCCGGTTCAATGGGCACGCCGAACTTTTCCAGCACCGAGGCGGAAATACGACGGGCCAGGGCCAGCAGTTCGGCGCCGCTGGCATTGCCGTGGTTCACCAGCACCAGTGCGTGGCTGGCGGCCACGCCGGCATCGCCTTCGCGGAAGCCCTTCCAGCCGCAGGCGTCGATCATCCACGCCGCCGACACCTTGCGCTGGTCCTCGCGCTCGGCCGGGAACACCGGAAGCTCGGGGAAGTGCTGCAGCAGCACCTCGGTCTGTTCCAGCGGCAGCACCGGGTTCTTGAAGAAGCTGCCGGCATTGCCCAGCACATCGGGGTCGGGCAGCTTGCGGCGGCGGATGGCGATGACCGCGTTGGCCACGTCCACCGCGCTGGGCAGTTCCACGCCCTGTGCCTGCAGTTCCTCGCGGATGCCGGCGTAATCCATGCGCAGATCGTGCAGCAGCGGCAGCTTCAGTTCGATGGCGGTGATCAGGTAGCGATCGGCCTGCTGCTTGAACACGCTGTCGCGGTAGCCGAAGCCGCACTGTTCGTTGTCCAGCCGCACCCAGGCCTGGTCCTGGCAATCCCAGGCTTCCACGGCCTGGATGAATTCGCCCACCTGCGCGCCGTAGGCACCGATGTTCTGGATCGGGGCGGCACCGGCGGTGCCGGGAATCAGCGCCAGGTTTTCCAGCCCGGACAGGCCATTCTGCAGCGACCACATCACCAGGCCGTGCCAGGGCACACCGGCACCGGCGCGGATGACCGCGTGGTCGGCGCGGTGTTCCAGGAAGCTGATATCGCGGTTGCCGAACACCAGCACGGTGCCGGACAGATCGTCGGCGATCAGCACGTTGCTGCCACTGCCCAGCACCAACAGCGGGCCGCCGGCAACGCTGGGCAGGGCCAGCACATCGGGCAGCAGGGCCGGGTCGTGCAGTTCCAGAAGCTGCGCTGCCGTGGCCTGCACATGGAAGGTGTTCAGCGCCTGCAGCGGCGCGTTTTCGGTCAGGGTCCAGCGCAAGGGTGCGGTGCTCACAGTGGTGCCACCGCGCCACGGCTGGGCGCCTCGCGGCGGCGACGGATCGCTTCCACGCAGTCGGCCACCAGGGCCGGGCCCTTGTAGATCAGGCCGCTGTAGCACTGCACCAGCGACGCACCGGCGGCCATCTTGGCCACCGCATCGGCGCCGGACAGAATGCCGCCCACGCCGACCAGCGGAATGGATTCGGGCAGGCGCGCGCGCAGGCGGCGCAGCACCAGGGTGGACTGGTCCAGCACCGGCGCACCGGACAGGCCGCCGGCCTCGTTGGCCAGCGGATCGCCGGCCACGCGGCTGCGGTCGATGGTGGTGTTGGTAGCGATCACCCCGTCCACCTGCAGTTCGCCCAGCACGCGTGCGGCGGCATCGATGTCGCGCTCGCTCAGGTCCGGTGCCACCTTCACCAGCATCGGCACGCGGCGCCCATGCTGCGCGGCCAGCGCCTCCTGGCGATCGCGCAGCTGTGCCACCAGCTGGCGCAGCGCGGTTTCTTCCTGCAGCTCGCGCAGCCCGGCGGTGTTGGGCGAAGAGATGTTCACCGTGATGTAGTCGGCCAGCGCATACACCTTGTCCAGGCAGGTGATGTAATCGTTGGCCGCCTGTTCGTTGGGGGTGTCCTTGTTCTTGCCGATGTTGATGCCGAGCAGGCCGCGGCGGTCACGCGCGCGTTCCACGTTGCGCACCAGCGCATCCACGCCGGCATTGTTGAAGCCCATGCGGTTGATGATGGCGCTGTGGGCGGGCAGGCGGAACAGGCGCGGCTTCGGATTGCCTTCCTGCGGGCGCGGGGTGATGGTGCCGATTTCCACGAAGCCAAAACCGAGCGCGAACAGCGCATCGATGTGCTCGCCATTCTTGTCCAGGCCGGCGGCCAGGCCGACCGGATTGGGGAAGGTCAGCCCGAACACCGTGCTGGGCATCGGCGCGATGCGTGCGGCCAGCAGCGGCGTGGTGCCGGTGCGGTAGGCCAGGTCCAGGGCGGACAGGCCGAGGCCGTGGGCGCGCTCGGCGTCGAGCGAGAACAGGAAGGGGCGGGCAAGCGAATACATGCGGTGGTTTCAGTCCAGCGTGCCGAGGAAGGCTCGGGTTTGATATTCAAAGGCGACCTGGCCATCCACGGCGTGGGCGGCGAACAGGTCCTGCAGTGCGGCCAGCATGGCATCGTGGCGCGGGTGCCCGGCCTGCGGCGCGTACGAGGACGACAGCAGGCGGCCGCGCAGGGCGTCCAGGTCCAGGTGCTGCACGTTGGGCAACTGCACCCAGCCACGCAGGCCGGGGCCGAACCAGGCCTGCATGGTGGCATCGTCCTGGTAGCGCTCGGCCACGGCGGTGTAGTCGGTGCCGAAGTCCAGCAGCAGTTGCTCGTAGCCGACCAGGAACGGGCTGGCGTCGAGCAGACGCGAGTTCCAGTACACCAGGGCCAGGCCGCCGGGGCGCAGGATGCGCTGCCACTCGGCGCGCACGGCCACGGTGTCGAACCAGTGGAATGCCTGGGCGGCAGACACCAGATCCACGCTGGCATCAGCCAGGCCGGTGGCTTCGGCACGGCCATCGACGGCGCGGAACTGCGGGTACTGCGGCGCCAGCCACTGCTGCGCGGCGGCGCGCATGGCGGCATTGGGTTCCACCGCCACCAGCGGGTGGCCGGCGGCCAGGAACTGGCGGCTGGAGATGCCGGTGCCGGCGCCGATGTCGGCCACCAGGGCCGTGGTGTGCACGGCCATCGGGCCATGCAGCCAGTCGATCAGGGCGGCGGGGTAGTCGGGCCGGTAGCGCACGTAGTCGGCCACCCGGCTGCTGAAGCGTTCGGTGCTGTCAGAAGCGCTCATGGCGGTCAGTTCGACATGGCGGCCAGCCAGGCCAGGCCGCCGAAGAAAGCGATGAAGGCCAGGATGCCCAGCAGCACCATGCCCACGTTCAACCAGCCCAGGATCAGCCCGGTCAGGGCCAGACCATCGCCGTCCAGATCGGTGGGGCGGCGGCGGATTTCGGCGCGGGCCATGTGCCCGGTAATGATGGCCACGATGCTGGCCACGAACGGCAGTACGGTCCAGCCTGCAATGCCCAGCACCAGGCTGAGTACGGCCACGGTGCTGGTCTGTCGGGGTGCCACGCTCATCGGGGTCCTCCTTGGCAGTGTGCACATGATAGTGCCTGCGGGTGGCCAAGCCCAAGGGCGGGGGGATCGCTCTGGTAGGCGTCGACCTTGGTCGACGCGGATCGCCAACCGAGGTTGGCAGCTACCGGGGGCGGGGATTGCTCTGGTAGGCGTCGACCTTGGTCGACGCGAATCGCCAACCGAGGTTGGCAGCTACCGGGGGCGGGGGATCGCTCTGGTAGGCGTCGACCTTGGTCGACGCGAATCGCCAACCAAGGTTGGCAGCTACCGGGGGCGGGGATCGCTCTGGTAGGCGTCGACCTTGGTCGACGCGGATCGCCAACCAAGGTTGGCAGCTACCGGGGGCGGGGATTGCTCTGGTAGGCGTCGACCTTGGTCGACGCGAATCGCCAACCAAGGTTGGCAGCTACCAGGGCAGGACTGCCAACCAAGGTTGGCAGCTACCAGGGCAGGACTGCCAACCAAGGTTGGCAGCTACCAGGGCAGGACTGCCAACCAAGGTTGGCAGCTACCAGGGCAGGACTGCCAACCAAGGTTGGCAGCTACCAGGGCAGGACTGCCAACCAAGGTTGGCAGCTACCAGGGCAGGACTGCCAACCAAGGTTGGCAGCTACCAGGGCAGGACTGCCAACCAAGGTTGGCAGCTACCAGGGCAGGACTGCCAACCAAGGTTGGCAGCTACCAGAGCAGGACTGCCAACCAAGGTTGGCAGCTACCAGGGGCGGGACTGCCAACCAAGGTTGGCAGCTACCGGGGGCAGGGACGCCCACCGGCGGGGCCGGGTCAGCCCATCAACACCTGGCCGCCATCGACGTTGAGCACGTGGCCGGTGATCCAGCGTGCCAGCGGCGAGCACAGGAACAGGGCGGCGTTGGCGATTTCCTGCGGGTGGCCGAAGCGGCCGAATGGGATCTTCGCCAGGGTGCCGTGGTACAGCGCGGGGTCTTCCACGCGGCGGCGATCCCACAGGCCGTCGGCGAACTCGATCGAGCCGGGGGCGATGGCGTTCACGCGGATGCGGTGCGGGGCCAGCGCCAGGGCCTGCGAGGTGGTGTAGTGCGAAAGCGCGGCCTTGGCCGCGGCATACGGCGCGCCACCGGGGCGCGGTTGCTGCGCGGCAATGGACGACAGGTTCAGGATGCACGCATCTGCCGAGGCGCGCAGCCACGGCTGGGCCAGCCGCGAGGCACGCACCGCGGCCATCAGGTCGATCTGCACGCTGGCTGCCCAGCCGTCTTCATCGTCGGCCATGCCGTAGCCGGTGGCGTTGTTCACCAGCACGTCGATGCCGCCCAGTGCGTCGGCGGCGCCGTGCAGCCAAGCGTCGATCTGGTCGAGGTCGGCCAGATCGACCGACGCGGTGTGCAGCGGCGTGCCTTGGGTCTGGGCGTCGGCCTGCAGGGCGTCCAGGCCGGCCTGGCCACGCGCGCAGACCGACACCTGCGCACCGGCGCCGGCAAAGGCCAGCGCCAGTTCACGGCCAATGCCCTTGCTGCCGCCGGCGATCAGCACCCGGCGGCCGGTGAGGTCGAGGGTCGGAGCCCCTGCGGGGATCCGACCCTGGGCCATGGCCAGCTCGCTTGCCATCACAGATCGAACTTGATGCCCTGGGCCAGCGGCAGCGAATCGGAGTAGTTGATGGTGTTGGTCTGGCGGCGCATGTAGACCTTCCACGCATCCGAACCGGATTCGCGGCCACCGCCGGTGTCCTTCTCGCCACCGAAGGCGCCGCCGATTTCCGCACCGGACGTGCCGATGTTGATGTTGGCGATGCCGCAGTCGCTGCCGGCGGCCGACAGGAACTTCTCGGCGGTCTTCAGGTTGGCGGTGAAGATGGACGAGGACAGGCCCTGCGGCACGCCGTTCTGCATGTCGATGGCTTCATCGATGTTGTCGTACGGCATGACATACAGGATGGGCGCGAAGGTTTCGTGCTGCACCACCGCGTCGCTGTTCTTCAGGCCCGACACGATGGCCGGAAGCACGAAGTTGCCGGCGCGGTCGATGCGGGTGCCACCGGTTTCAATGGTGCCGCCGGCGGCCTTGGCCTGGGCGATGGCATCCAGGAACTGCTGCACGGCGCCTTCGCTGTTCAGCGGGCCCATCAGGTTGGCGGCATCTGTCGGGTCGCCGATCTTGCCTTCCACCTGCTTGTAGGCCTTCACCAGCGTGGCCAGCACATCGGCGTAGATCGAGCGGTGCACGATCAGGCGGCGGGTGGTGGTGCAGCGCTGGCCGGCGGTACCGACCGCACCGAACACGATGCCCGGCACGGCCAGCTTCAGATCGGCGGTTTCGTCCAGGATGATGGCGTTGTTGCCGCCCAGTTCCAGCAGGCAGCGGCCGAGGCGGCGGGCTACCTTTTCATTCACGGTGCGGCCGACCTGGGTGGAGCCGGTGAAGCTGATCAGCGGCACGCGGCGGTCGTCCACCAGGGTTTCGGACAGGGCGGTGCCGGCGTCGTTGACCAGGAAGAAGATGTCCGGGAAGCCGGCTTCGCGCAGCGCTTCGTTGCAGATGCGCATGGAGGCGATGGCGGTCAGCGGGGTCTTGTTGGACGGCTTCCAGATGCAGATATCACCGCAGATGGCGGCCAGGAAGGCGTTCCAGCTCCACACCGCCACCGGGAAGTTGAAGGCCGAGATGATGCCGACCAGGCCCAGCGGGTGGTACTGCTCGTACATGCGGTGGCCGGGGCGCTCGGAATGCATGGTGTAGCCGTACAGCATGCGGCTCTGGCCCACGGCGAAATCGGCGATGTCGATCATCTCCTGCACTTCGCCGTCGCCTTCGGGCTTGCTCTTGCCCATTTCCAGCGCGACCAGCGAACCCAGCGCGTCCTTGTGCTTGCGCAGCGCTTCGCCGCACAGGCGCACGGCCTCGCCACGGCGCGGGGCCGGGGTGGTGCGCCAGACCTTGAAGGCTTCCTGCGCACGGGCGATGACGATTTCGTACTCGGATTCGGTGGTGGCGCGCACCTGCGCGATGGCCTCGCCGGTGGTCGGGTTCACCGGGGTGATCAGCTCACCGCCATTGGCGTTGGACCATTCCCCGTTGCCCAGGTAGGTGCCGGCGTTGATCGCGTCCAGGCCAAGGGATTTGAGCAGCTCGGAAGACATGCAGACTCCTGTATTTCGTTACGTTGTTGGCGCCGCCGCGGGCAGGTGGGGGATGCAGCGGACTGAACCGCCGATGGTAGCAGAGCCGCCCGGATGCCCATGGTGCGGCGCGCCAGCGGGCTGGGAGCGGGGAGGGGAAACATGAATGCTTGGAGGGCCGAGGGCTTGCCTGTAAACTTGGCGGCTGCATGGCCCCGTAGCTCAGCTGGATAGAGCGTCCCCCTCCTAAGGGGAAGGTCGCCCGTTCGAATCGGGCCGGGGTCACCAGATTCGAAGCACCTTGAGCAGGCTATGTACACTCTGCGTTCCTCGCGCGCCGACGATGGCGCAGCCTTGGTGGATCTGTGGCGTCGCTCGGTTGAAGCGACCCACGGCTTCCTCCGTACCGAGGACCGGCTGGCGATTGATGACGAGGTCGCCGCTTTCCTGCCGCAAGCGCCGATGACGGTGGCGGTTGATCAGAATGATCGGCCGTACGGCTTCATGCTGATCGACGGCTCCCATATGGAAGCGTTGTTCATCGATCCTGATGTCCGTGGCACCGGCATTGGACGACAGCTGTTGCTGCATGGATTGTCTGCGCACAAGCACCTGACGACCGATGTAAACGAGCAGAACGCGCAGGCTGTTGGGTTTTACCTGCGGATGGGGTTCATCGAGACCGGCCGTTCACCGTGTGACTCGCAAGGCCGTCCGTATCCCTTGATCCACCTGCGTTACGACGGTTAATCCAGCAGAAAGCCCGGGCACCCGCCTCGTTGCGCAACGGCCCCGGACTAGTCGCCCGCACCGGCGGCATCCAGTTCCTGTTGGACAGTGTCATTGCGAATGCTGTCGATGGCGCGCTGCTGGCTCTCCAGCAAGGTTTCACATCGCTGCAGCTCAGATCGCACCAGGTCGATTTTCCCATGTTCGGCCATGGCCGCGGCTCTGATGGCCGCGCCCTCCCGTAAAGGCGCAACCAGGGGTAACCACGTCTTGTAGCGGGCAGGCTTGGTCGCGGTGAGAGCATATGCTTGGCCATGCAGCCACAACGCCGCAGTCTGTGCGCCATTTCCCAGGTTCTTGAACTGCTCGGCGGACGCGGGTCGCCCGGCGTCCCGCTCGTGCGTGGCCAGGAAATCCCACCAGCCCGCACAGTTGGCATATATCTTCGCTGATTCAACCGCTTCGGCGGCGGCGACGGCAATCTCTTTCTGGGAAACGTCGGCAGCAGTCGGCGGCGATGCGTCCTGGCCGAGCATCAACAGCAATCCAAGCAGATTCATGCCGCTCACGAATGTACCCTCAGGGGACAGCTGAGCCTGAAAGCTATATGACTCGGTGCGGCCGTTCAATCCTACCCATTCTGAAGTACCCAACCCGTCTCCACGCCCACTGCACACGGCGTCCAGCACCCTGCGGTCATCCCCACCACGCAAGGATTTCCGACATGAATACCCCCGGTACGCCCAAGCCCACCTGGAGACAGCGCCATGGCCTGTGGCTGGTGCTGGTCGTGGTGCTGATCATCTTCGGTGTCACCCTGTTCCTGCGCTGGTAACCGCCCAGCCCCACGGAGGCGCCCGTGCAGTTGCCCACCCTGCTTGTCACCCTGGCCGGTGAACTGATCCTGGTGCCGGTCACCCTGCTGCCGATCATCAATCCGCTCAGCACGGCGTCGATCTTCGTTTCCACGGTGGGCAACCGCCGCGCCATGGCCAAGAAGCTGGCGCGGCAGATCGCGGTGAACAGTTTCGTGGTGATCGTGCTGGCGATGCTGGTCGGCACCTATGTGTTGTCGTTGTTCGGCATCTCCCTGCCGGTGGTGCGTATCGGTGGCGGCTTGCTGGTGGCCGCTGCCGGTTGGCGCATGCTGGGTGCGCGTACTGACGACCCGCCCAGCCCGGCGCAGGAGCAGGCCGAGGCGATTGCCGATGCGCAACTGGAAGGCAAGAGTTTCTTTCCGCTGACGTTCCCGTTGACCACCGGTCCGGGAACCATTGCCGCGTGCATCACCCTAGGTACGCACGTGGAATCGGTGACGCCGCTGCACCTGCTGTCGGGTGTGATCGTGGCGGTGGGTGGGGCGCTGCTGGTGGTGGGCGTGATCTATCTGATCCTGCGCAATTCCATTTTTCTGGTTACGCGGCTGGGCCCGACCGGTGCGGTGGTGATGCAGCAGCTGGTGGCGTTCGTGCTGCTGTGCATTGGCATACAGCTGATGTGGACGGGGTGGGTGGACCTCAATCACGAGACGTTTGCCGGCGCGGCGTAGCGTCGGGCTTGCTCGACGGAGGTCGCCGGACCGTCGGCCGCACGCCGGAGCGACGCGAGGCGCTTTTGTAGCGTCGAGCTTGCTCGACGGATGGGGCAGGAGCCAGGAGCAGTCGAGGGCACGGGCAGGAGCAGTCGAGCAAGCTCGACTCTACGAAGGGCACGGGCAGGAGCAGTCGAGCAAGCTCGACTCTACCGAAGCGGGTTCAGTGGTGTTGGATCGTACGCCGGTACCGGGGCGGTGCGGGATCAGTGCTGTTGCAGCAGCTCCACCAGCTGGCGCAGGCGGTAGGGCTTGGGCAGGAACTCGACCTGGTCGGGCAGCGGCGGCAGCTGTGAGCGCGCGTAGCCGGAGGACAGGATCATGCGCGCGTGCGGCTGGTCGCGGGCCACGTGCTCGCTCAGTTCGATGCCCGACATGCCGTTGGGCATGCTGATATCGCTGAACACCACGTCGAAACGGGTGCCGCTCTGCAGCAGCGCCACCGCTTCGTGACCGTCGGCGGTGGTTTCCACGTCGATGCCGAAATCGCGCAGGGCCAGGCCGATCATTTCGCGCAGATCGGTCTGGTCCTCCACCATCAATACGCGGATCGGGTCATCGGTCATGGGTGGAGTCCTCTATTGCAGGAAGCAGCAGGCTGACCGTCGTGCCAACACCGGGGGTGGTGGCCACGTCGACGAAACCGCCGCTCTGGGTGGTGAAACCGAACACCTGGCTCAGGCCCAGGCCGCTGCCTTTGCCGATGTCCTTGGTGGTGAAGAAGGGCTCGCTGGCGCGCTCGGCGATCTCCGGCGCCATGCCACGGCCCTCGTCGTGGACACGCAGGGTAACGTATGCGCGCTCCACGTGCCCGTCGGCGTCGGGGTCCAGGCGCCGTTCCAGCGCGGTGGCCACCCGCACCCGGCCGCCGGGCGGGGTGGCTTCGGCGGCGTTGGCCACCAGGTTGGCCAGCGCGGTTTCCAGCTGCGCCCGGTCCAGGCACAGCGGCGGCAGGTCCAGGGTCATGGACGTGTCCAGGCCGATGCCGGGCGGGCAGCTGCGCCGCAGGGCGTCCAACTGACCGCCGATCAAGGCATTGATGTCCACCCGGTCGCGTACCAGCGTCTGCCCGGAACTGAACGCCAGCAGCTGGCGGGTCAGCAGGGCACCACGGTCGGTGGCCGCCTGGGCGCTGGCCAGCAGCTCCTGTGCGCGCGGGTCCTGGCCCACACGCAGCGAGACCAGGTCGATGGCGTTGCCGATGGTGGTCAGCAGGTTGTTGAATTCATGCGACAAACCGCGGCTGAGCCGGCCCACGGTCTCGAACTGCTGGGTCTGGCGCAGCGCGCGCTGGGCATCACGCAGCAGGCGCTGGGCCTGCCAGCTCTCGGTGATGTCGCGGGTGATCTTGACGAAGCCCAGCAGCTGGCCCTGTTCGACCACCGGTTCGATCACGATGCTGGCGCGGAACGAGGAGCCGTCCTTGCGCAGCCGCCAGCCCTCGCTGGCATGGTGCCCATCGCGCGCAGCCAGCTGCAGCAGGCGCTGCGGTTCACCGGCGTCGCGGTCCTTGGCCAGGTAGAAGCGGCCGAAATGGGTGCCCACCACTTCCTTGGCCAGGAACCCCTTGATGCGCTGCGCGCCCGGGTTCCAGCTGCAGATGATGCCATCGGGATCGAGCAGGTACAGCGCATGGTCATGCACGCTGTCAATCAGCAATCGCAATTGTCGTGAGGGATCCGTCAGTGCGGAATCCGTGAATGCGGCAGCGACCACGTCAATAGAAAAAGCCCCTGTAAGGGCGCAGACCCTAGGCAGCGCAGCGTGAAGGATATGTGCAGGCGCGGCGTGTGCCATTTGTCGTATGCGGCTGAATGCGACACGGGGTATCCTCATCCCCCTTTTGTCGACTGGAAACCACCTGCATGCGTCCTGGTGCAACCACGCGTGACCGCTGGGTCTGGACGGCTTCAGCCGTGCTACTTGCGGCAACTGCCGCCATGGAACTGGTGGTGCCGCTGGGCTACGCGGTCTGGCTGGCCTACTTCATGGCCGTGGGCGTGACCGTTTTCCAGCGCAGTGCGCGGGTGCCGTTCATGGTGGCGGTGATCGCCTGCGGGTTGCTGGCCATCGGCTACAACGTTGCGCCGGCCAGCAGCAACTCGGCATTCTCGTTCGTGAACCGCAGTATTGGCGGCGTGGCCTTCCTGATGATCGCGCTGATCGTGTCGCGCGCCATCGAGGCCCGGCGTCAGGCCATGCGCGCGCTGTGGCTGCAGGAAGCCGAGAACGCGGTGGCCCTGAGCCTGCGCGGCGACCCGGGCCCGGAACAGATTGCCGAGGCCGCCATGTCCAGCCTGGCCGTGCAGCTGCAGGCCCAGGTGGGCGCGCTGTACCGCCTGGAAGGCGGCCGCCTGCAGTTGACCGGCGGCGTGGCCCTGCCCACCGGCATTGCCAGCGCCGTGGGCCTGCAGGAAGGCCTGCTCGGCCAGGTGGCCCGCGATGGCCGGGTGCTGCACCTCAGTGGTGGCGATGCGCAGGCGCTGGAGCTTCAGTCCAGCCTGGGCCGCATTGCCGTGCGCGAGCGCATTCTGGCGCCGATCAGCAGCGATGGCAGCCTGGTGGGCGTGATCGAACTGGGCCGCGCCAGCCCGGGCCAGCAGGCCGCGCTGGACACCGAACTGCTGCAGCGCTGTGGCGAAACCATCGGCATGGCCCTGCGCGCCTCGTTGCTGCGCGCGCAGCTGGTGGTGCTGCTGGAGGAATCGCAGCGCCAGGGCGAGGAACTGCAGGCGCAGCAGGAAGAACTGCGCGTGGCCAACGAAGAGCTGGAAGAGCAGAGCCGCAGCCTGATGCAGTCGCAGGGCCACCTGGAGCAGCAGCAGGCCGAGCTGGAACAGAGCAACGTGCAGCTGGAAGAGCGCACCCACGAACTGGAAGCGCAGAAGCAGGCGTTGCTGGTCGCGCAGGGGCAGCTGGTGCGCAACAGCAACGAGCTGGCCGCCACCTCGCGCTACAAGTCCGAATTCCTGGCCAACATGTCGCACGAGCTGCGCACGCCGCTGAACAGCTCACTGATCCTGGCCAAGCTGCTGGCCGACAACAAGGACGGCACGCTGACCGAGGAGCAGGTGAAGTACGCACGCGCCATCCTGTCGTCCAACAACGATCTGCTGGCGCTGATCAACGACATCCTGGATCTGTCGCGCATCGAAGCCGGCCATGTCGAGCTGGCCGACGAAGTAGTGGTGGTGGACAGCGTGCTGCAGCGCCTGCGTGAAACGTTCGAGCCGATGGCCCGGCAGAAGGGCCTGGCCCTGCAGATCGAAGCCGACGCGCTGGCACCGACGCAGCTGGTGGCCGACAGCCAGCGCCTGCAGCAGATCCTGAAGAATCTGCTGGCCAATGCGCTGAAGTTCACCGAGCACGGCAAGGTCAGCCTGCACGTGCGCGCCGGCGGCAATGGCCGGGTGCGTTTCGAAGTGGCCGACAGTGGCATCGGCATCGCCCGCGACCAGTTGCAGGCCATCTTCGAGGCGTTCCGCCAGGCCGATGGCAGCACCCGCCGCCGTTACGGTGGCACGGGCCTGGGTCTGTCGATCTCGCGTGACCTGGCCGAACGCATGGGCGGCGATATCCAGGTGGACAGCGAACCGGGGCGGGGCAGCTGCTTCATCCTGGAACTGCCGCTGCAGGGCGCCCCGGCCGTGGCCGAATCGGTACCGCACGCGCCGGCTGAAGTTGCGCCCATTGCTGCAGCGCCGGCTGCGGTGCATGCGCCCGCGCCGCAGCTGGGGGTGGCCCATGGCGCTGCCGCGCCGGTGCGCACCGTGGCCGATGATCGTGGCCAGCGCCGCCACGGCGGCCGCCTGATCCTGGCGGTGGAAGACGATGCCACCTTCGCCGAAGCGCTGGTGGCGCTGGCCCATGAATTGGACTTCGACTGCGTGGTGGCCACCACGGCCGAAGAAGCGCTGGCACTGGCCGTCGAGCTGCGCCCCAATGGCATCCTGCTGGACATCGGCCTGCCCGATGTATCCGGCCTGAGCGTGTTGGAACGACTGAAGCGCAATCCCGACACCCGCCATATTCCGGTGCATGTGGTGTCGGCGATGGATCGCAGCCAGGTGGCACGCGAACTGGGCGCGATCGGGTTTGCGATCAAGCCGACCACCCGCGAACGCCTGGTGGCGGCCATCGAGCAGCTGGAACAGACCAGCCAGCGCGATGTGCGCCGCCTGCTGATCGTGGAAGACGACAGCGACCTGCGCCACAACCTGGAACTGCTGCTGGGCCGCGACCAGCTGCAGATCGTGGCCGTGGGCACCCAGGCCGAGGCGCTGCAGCAGCTGAGCACGGTCACCTTCGATTGCATGGTGATGGACCTGGCACTGCCCGACGGCAGCGGCTACGACCTGCTGGAGCACATGGCCGGCAACGATGACGTCGGCTTCCCGCCGGTGATCGTCTACACCGGCCGCGCGCTCAGCCGCGAAGACGAACAGCGCCTGCGCCGCTATTCCAAGAGCATCATCATCAAGGGCGCGCGTTCACCCGAGCGCCTGCTCGATGAAGTGACCCTGTTCCTGCACAGCGTGGAAGCGAGCCTGCCCAGTGACCAGCAGCGCCTGCTGCGCGAGGCACGCCGCCGTGACACCGTGCTGGACGGGCGCACCGTGCTGCTGGCCGAAGACGATGTGCGCAACATCTTCGCCCTGTCCAGCGTGCTGGAACCGCTGGGTGTGAGCCTGGAAATCGCCCGCAACGGCCAGGAAGCGGTGGACCGCCTGGCCCAGCGCGAGGTCGATCTGGTGCTGATGGACATCATGATGCCGGAGAAGGATGGCTTGACCGCCATGCGCGAGATCCGCGCGCAGCGGCACCTGCAGGACCTGCCGATCATTGCGCTGACCGCCAAGGCCATGCCCGATGACCGCGAGCGCTGCCTGCAGGCCGGCGCGAATGATTACATCGCCAAGCCCATCGACGTGGACAAGCTGGTGTCGCTGTGCCGTGTGTGGTGCTCGCGGCAATGAACGAACAGGCGCTGTTCGACCTGGAACTGAAGGTGCTGCTGGAAGCGTTGTACCAGCGCTACCACTACGACTTCCGCAGCTACGCCATCTCGTCGCTGCGGCGGCGGGTGCGCCAGGCCATGCAGCGCTATGAGTGCGAGCGCCTGGTGGACCTGCAGCACCGCCTGCTGCACGAGCCGGAGCTGTTCGCCCAGGCCATGCAGTTCTTCACCGTGCAGGTCTCGGAAATGTTCCGTGACCCGGCCTATTTCCGCGAACTGCGCGAGCAGGTGGTGCCGGTGCTGCGCACCTGGCCGTCAGTGAAGCTGTGGGTGGCCGGTTGCAGCACGGGCGAGGAGGTGTGGTCGCTGGCGATCCTGCTGCATGAGGAAGGCCTGCTCGAGCGCAGCATCGTCTACGCCACCGATATCAACCCGGAGGCACTGGCCACTGCCGAGGCCGGTGCCTATGGCATCGACCGCCTGGCGCAGTTCAGCCGCAATTACCTGGCCGCCGGTGGCACCGGTTCACTGTCTGATTACTACGCCACCGCCTACGATGGCGCGGTGTTTGATCGCCAGCTGCGCCGCAACGTGGTGTTTGCCGACCACAGCCTGGCCACCGACACGGTGTTTTCCGAAGTACACCTGGTGTCCTGCCGCAATGTGCTGATCTATTTCAACCGCGATCTGCAGGACCGTGCGGTCGGGCTGTTCCGCGAAGCGCTGGTGCACCGGGGTTTCCTGGGCCTGGGCAGCAAGGAATCGCTGCAGTTTGGCATCCACCATGGCGCGTTCGAAGTCTGCTCGCGCGAGCATCGCCTGTACCGGAAGGTGGCCTGATGGCCGAGCCGCGTCCGGCGCTGGTGGTGGTGGGTGCTTCGGCAGGTGGCGTGGCGGCGTTGCAGCAGCTGCTGGGCGCGCTGCCGGCCAGCCTGCCGGTGCCGGTGCTGGTGGTGCTGCATCTGCCGCGTGACCGCAGCAGCCGCATTGCCGAAGTGCTGGCGCCGTACTGCGTGGTGGCCCTGCGCGAGGCCGAGGACAAGCAGCCGCTGCAGCCGGGCACGGTGACGTTCGCGCCGCCGGACTACCACCTGCTGGTGGAAGACACCCAGGCGGTGGCGCTGTCGATGGACGAGCCGGTGCTGTTCTCGCGGCCGGCCATCGATCCGCTGTTCGAATCTGCCGCGGCGGTGTTCGGTGCGGGTGTGCTGGCAGTACTGCTGACCGGGGCCAGCAGTGATGGCAGCGAAGGCGTGGCCGCGGTGCGCAGCGCCGGTGGCCGCGCCTGGCTGCAATGCCCCGAGGAGGCCGAAGCATCGATGATGCCGGCCTCCGCCCTGCAGCACGCCGGCGCCGACGCCGTGCTGTCCCTTGAAACATTGTGCTGTCGCCTGAAGGAAGTTTTCGCATGAACCTGCTGCCGCCCGAGCCTGCCCCGACGCAGTCCCCGGTCAACCTGCTGATCGTCGATGACGTGCCGCAGAACCTGGTGGCCATGCAGGCGCTGCTGCGCCGCGACGGGGTGAACCTGCTGCTGGCCGGTTCCGGTGCACAGGCGCTGGAACTGCTGCTGGAGCACGAAGTGGCGCTGGCGCTGCTGGACGTGCACATGCCCGAGATCGACGGGTTCACCCTGGCCGAGCTGATGCGGGGTTCGCAGCGCAGCCGCGATGTGCCGATCATCTTCCTGACCGCCTCGCCCGACGACCCGGTGCGCGCGTTCAAGGGCTATGAAAGCGGCGCGGTGGATTTCCTGCACAAGCCGGTGGCGCCGCAGGTGATCCTGAGCAAGGTGAGCGTGTTCATCGAGCTCTACCAGCAACGCCAGTTGCTGAAGGCCCGCAACGAGGCGCTGGAGCGGGCGCTGAAGCTCAACGAGACCATGGCGGCCGTGTTGACCCACGACCTGCGCACGCCGTTGTCGGCCATCCTGCTGTGCGCGGACAAGCTGAGCCTGGAGCTGCCGGCTGACAACGCTTCAGCGCAGCAGACGCTGAAGCATCTGGAGGCCAGTACGGTGCGCATGGCGCGCATGGTGGAACAGCTGCTGGACTTCTCGCGCATCCGCACCGGCGGCCTGCGCATGGATGCGGCGGCGTGCGACCTGGCCGAGGTGACCCGTGCCGTGCTGGCCGAGGCCGGCAGCGCGCATGGCAGCGCCCGGCTGCAGTTCGAACAGGATGGCGACAGCGGGCTGCAGGGCGACCTGGATCGGCTGGGCCAGATCGCGGCGAACCTGGTCGGCAACGCGTTGACCCATGGCGGTGATTCGGCGGTGCAGGTGCAGGTCGATGGCCGCGATGCACATACGGTCACCCTGCGCGTGCGCAATGCGGGGCAGATCGATGCGGCGCTGCTGCCGCGCCTGTTCGAACCGTTCAAGGCCAGCTTCCATCCCAGCAAGGGGCTGGGGCTGGGCTTGTACATCGCCGACCAGTTCGTGCGCGCGCATCACGGACGATTGACCGCACGCAACGAGGCAGGGCAGGTGGTGTTCGAAGCGATCCTGCCGCGTCGCGTGGATGGACGCGCCATCGCCGTTTCCTGAATTCTTCAGCAAGTTCCGGCGGCGATTGAGACGCATCCGTCCGCAACTGCTACGGTGGGCGCCTCTTTGGTCAAGGACGCCCCATGCCACTGTGCGCCATCGCCTATGTCAGCCAGGCAAAGGCAGATCTTCCGGTTGAACGCATGCACGCGCTGGTGGACGACGCGGCACGTTTCAACAAGATGGCGGGCGTCACCGGCGTGCTGCTCCATGATGGCCAGCGCTTCCTGCAGTACATCGAGGGCCCGCCCGATGGCATCGATTCGGTGTACGAACGCATCCTGCGCGCGGGCAGTCACCACGATCTGATGGAGCTTGCGCGCGGGCACTTGGGCCAGCGGCAGTTCCCCTATTGGTCAATGCGCGTGCTGCCGGTGGAGGCCTCCCTGCTGCGGCAGCTGGCCGCCGGTGACTGGTCCGGTTTCGCGCGCACGCTGGCGGGGGATGCCGGCGGCCCGACCGCCATCGATCTGCTGGCGCAGATCGTGCAGCCGGCGCTGTAACACCGGTCCCGGGCGCACCACTTCACTCGCAGGTCACAAGCGCCGCGCTTTCATCGGCTGATCCCCGGGGAATGGAGCACGACATGGCGCGCATGAAGTGGCAGGGCAGGGCGATGCTGGCAATGGCGCTGGCAGCGGCGGTTTCACCGGCACTGGCGTGTACGCGCGCGGTGTACCTGGGGGACAATGGTGATGTGATCACCGCCCGCTCCATGGACTGGAAGGTGGATGTGGCCACCAACCTGTACGTGCTGCCACGGGGCATTGAACGCAATGGCCAGGCCGGGCCGAAGTCGATTGCCTGGAAGGCGCGCTACGGCAGCGTGGTGGCGACCGGCTACGACGTGTCCACCACCGATGGCATGAACGAAAAGGGCTTGGTCGCCAACCTGCTGTGGCTGGTGGAATCGGAATACCCCAAGAGCCGCAGCAACAAGCCGGGCCTGGCCATTTCGCTGTGGGCGCAGTACGTGCTGGACAATTTCGCCACGGTGCAGGAGGCGGTGGCCGCGCTGGAACGCGAGCCGTATTCCATCGTGACCGACAAGGTGCCCGGCGAAGATCGCCAGGCCACGTTGCACCTGTCCCTGTCCGATGCCAGCGGTGACAGCGCCATCGTCGAGTACATCGGCGGACGCCAGGTGATCCACCACGACCGCCGCTACCAGGTGATGACCAACTCGCCCATCTTCGATGAGCAGCTGGCCCTGAACGCCTACTGGAAGCAGATCGGCGGCACCGTGATGCTGCCCGGTACCAACCGCTCGGCCGACCGCTTCGCGCGTGCTTCGTTCTACATCAATGCAATTCCGAAGGCGGAAGACCCGGTGGTGGCGCTGGCCAGTGTGTTCAGCGTGATCCGCAATGCATCGGTGCCCTACGGCATCACCACGCCGGGCGAGCCCAATATTTCGTCCACCCGCTGGCGCACGGTGGCCGACCACAAGCGGCGCCTGTATTTCTTCGAATCGGCGCTCACGCCCAATACATTCTGGGTGGACCTGAACAAGATCGACTTCGCCGGGCCGGTACTGAAACTGGACCTGGGCCCGGACCAGCGCAACACCTTTGCCGGTGATGCGCTGTCCCATTTCCAGCCCAGCAAGCCGTTCGCGTTCCTGGGCACCGACGGCTAGGGCGCGGCGGGGCCTTTGTTGTCGCTCGGGTAGACGGCCAGAATGTCGCAGCCCGGGCGTGCGAAGCGCGGGCCGTAGGAGCGGGCATCGTTCTCGATGCCCGACGGCTGCAGCACGATGCGATCGCGCGGGTTGCCGCAGATTAGCCCGTTCTGGAACCCGGACTGGAAATCGACCTCGGTGGCGCCGGCCAGGATCGAGCAGCTGCTGGCCAGTTCAACCGTGTAATAGCGGTGGCCCCCGTTGCGGCGCGGGTTGGTTTCCACCTCCACGCCTTCGGGGGTTTCGCTCCAGCCACGCACGTGGCGGGTGGCAAAGCAGACGGCCGATGAGGTCTGGAAGGTGTGTCGGCCGCGATCGTCGGTGCGGCGCGCCGTGCCTTTGGCTTCCACCGTAACCGTAGGCAGGGTATCGGCGAACTGGCGGCTGCTTTCACGCGCGGTGAGGGCGAAGGTACGGTTGTCGATGGGCGTGACCGTGCTCACCGCGCAACGGCGGCCATCGACTACCACCTGTTCGCCGGGTGTGCCGCAGGCCCAGCCCTGTGGCGCTTCCAGGCGCAGGGCTTCGGCCTGGTTCACACCGGGGCAGGCAGTGCTGAAGTCGATGCGGAAGGCGCGGTCGCGGCCATCGCGCACGGCGATGGACCCGGCGGTATCCTGTTCGACCTGCTGCACGCTGCGTGCATCCACGCAGTGCGGGGCGGGCGGCGTCCGCGCGTCCTGCGCGCGCAGGGAAGACAGCGGCTGGCTGGCCAGCAGCAGCGCCAGGGCGATCGGCAGCAGACGTTCCTTCATCGTGCGATCCCGGTGGGTGTGGATGGCGCCGACCATAGCACGGGCCCATGTCAGTATTGCCGCCGCCGGGCGGCACGCGCACACTGCGCCGATGGGCGCGATCTTCCACCTGCGGCACTACGGCCAGGCCACCGGGCTGGACCGGCACGACTACGCGCAGTGGGTGCTGCCGCTGCAGGGCGAACTGCAGTTCGAGATGGAAGGCCATGGCGGCCGGCTGGATCTGCTGCAGGGCGCCTTCGTGGCCGCCGGCGAGGCGCATGACCAGATGGCGCAGGGGCCGAACGGTTTCGTGATCGTCGATTGCGGCCCGGGCGTGCTGGACGATGCCACCCAGGAGCACCTGTGCCGGCAACGCTGGCTGCACCTGCCGCAGCGCCTGCGCCAGCGCCTGGCCCATGTGCAGGCGGGGCAGGCGGTGCCGGAACTGCTGCCGGACCTGCTGCACGCGTTCGCCCCGGCCGGCAGTGGCGCGCGGCTGCAGGGCCTGTGCGCGGCGGTGCAGCGCGAACCGGGCCAGCACTGGCCGGTGGCGCGCATGGCGGGGTTTGTCGGGGTGAGTGAAAGCCGCCTGCATGCGCTGTTCCTGGGTGAGTTCGGGGTCAGCCCGCAGGCCTGGTTGAGTGCCAACCGGTTGCGCTGGGCCAAGCACCAGCTGTTGACCAGTACCGCGCCGATCAGCCAGATCGCGCTGGCGGCCGGTTATTCGGAACAGAGCGCGCTGACCCGTGCCCTGCGCCGGGAAACCGGGATGACCCCGGCAGCGTGGCGGCGGGGTGAGGTGCCTTGATTCGGGCGGCGTTGGGCTGCAGCGAAACGCCGTGACTTAGGCGGCATGGCCTTGTGGCGGAACGACCGGACCCGGGCGGCGAATGGCCTTGAGGCGGAACGACCGGACACGGGCGGTGAATGGCTTTGGTAGCGTCGAGCTTGCTCGACGGCTCTTGCTGGAACGCCGTCGAGCAAGCTCGACGCTACGAAGAGCGGAGAGCAACAGCCGTCGAGCAAGCTCGACGCTACGAAGAGCGGAGAGCAACAGCCGTCGAGCAAGCTCGACGCTACGAAGAGCGGAGAGCAACAGCCGTCGAGCAAGCTCGACGCTACGAAAAGCGAGGGCAACCGCCGTTGGGCGCGGTAAGCGCCGTCGCGACGGGGTGGGGCAGTAGCCTCGGTCAAGACGCGCGCGACGGCGCCGCCTACACTGCGCGGCCTGTCCTTCCCCCGCCGATGTGTTCATGCGCAACAACCCGATGGCCCTGGGCATCGCCAATGGCGTTGCCGCCGGCGCGCTGTGGGGCGTGGTCTTCCTCGCCCCTGCCGTGCTGCGTTCGTTCAATGCGCTGCAGCTGTCGGCCGGCCGCTATCTGGTCTACGGCCTGATTGCGCTGGTGCTGCTGCTGCCGCGCTGGAAGCGGCTGGCACCGAAACTGGGCCGCGCCGAATGGCGGGGCCTGCTGTGGCTCAGCCTGGCCGGCAACCTGGTGTACTTCCTGCTGCTGGCCACCGCCGTGCAGTGGGCCGGTGGTGCGGCGGCCTCGCTCATCGTCGGGCTGATCCCCGTGGTGGTGACCCTGGTGGGTGTGCGCGAGCAGGGTGCGGTGCCGCTGAAGCAGTTGTTGCCGGCGCTGGGGCTGTGCGTGCTCGGGGTCATCCTGGTGGGCTGGGAGGCGCTGATGTCCGAACACCTGGCCACGCCGTGGCGGCAGCGGGTGCTGGGTCTGGTGTGCGCGTTTGGTGCGCTGTTCTCGTGGGCGGTGTATTCGGTGGGCAACAGCCGCTGGCTGGCGCGGCGGCCCGATCTTTCCAGCCATGACTGGTCCATGCTGACCGGCGTGACCACCGGCGGCCTGGCCCTGTTGCTGGTGCCGATGGCGTTCACCGGCCAGAGCGCGGCGCACAGCCCAGCGCAGTGGACGCTGTTCTGGAGCATCAGTGCCGGCGTGGCGGTGTTTGCCTCGCTGATCGGCAATGCTTTCTGGAACCGCGCCAGCCGTCTGCTGCCGCTCACCCTGACCGGGCAGATGATCGTGTTCGAAACACTGTTTGCGCTGCTATACGCGTTCGCCTGGCAATGGCGCTGGCCGACCCTGCTGGAGGCGCTGGCCATCGTCTGCCTGGTGGCCGGGGTGTTGTTGTGTGCGCACGCACACCGTGCGCCGCGCGCGATCGCCGAACATGCCGGGTGATTGCGCGCCGTGCGCGCCCTGATCGCCGCTTCGTCACAGATGCAACCAAATGGCGGCACGTTGGCAGATGATCGCCGCAGGAATATTTTGCGCTGCAACACTTGACAGCGCCCCGGCGCACGGTGTTTTCTGTGCGCCATGGTTCTCGATGCCGCCCTTGCCAGCCTGATCGCCCCCGCTACCGCGGGCCGCTCGACTGCGCCGGTCGCCATTACCACCACCACCGTCACCACTGCCCTGGTGCGGCCCGTCGTCTTCGTGTAACTCCCGAAAACCACGGCCCCGCACCATCCAGGTGGCGGGGAAACTCGACACCTGCATGCGACGGGGCCTCCCAATGAGGTCTGCATGTCCGCCAACGCCCCCGCCCATTCCGGTGCCCACCTCGATCTGGCCGCGCCTTCCACTGTCGTGCATAAATTCGGCGGCACGTCGGTGGCCGATGCCGAGCGCTATCGCCACGTAGCCGGTCTGCTGCTGGCCCGCCCCGAGGCACTGCAGGTCACCGTGGTGTCGGCCATGAAGGGCGTGACCGATGCGCTGATCGAACTGGCCCAGTTGGCCGCGCGCGGCGACGCGGGCTGGCGCGATGCCTGGCATGCGGTGCGTGCGCGGCACCGCGGCGCGGCCGTGGCGCTGCTGGGCGAGCAGGTGGGCGAGACGGTGGAATGGATCGACGCGCGCTTTGACCAGTTGGCCGAGGTGCTGGCCGCGCTGGCGGTGATCGGCGAACTGCCGCGCGAGGTGCTGGACCGCGTGCAGGGCCTGGGCGAAGTGTTTTCCGCACAGTTGCTGGGCAGCCACCTGCGGGCGCTGGGCGAGGACTGCGCGGTGCTGGACGCGCGCGACGTGCTGGTGGTCGGCCACGGCGAACTGGGCGTGGACGTGGACTGGGAGGCCAGCGCCGACCGGCTGGCCAACTGGCGCCTGCAGCACCCGCAGGCGCGGGTGGTGGCTACCGGTTTCGTGGCACGTGACGGCCAGGATCGCATCACCACGCTGGGCCGCAACGGCAGCGACTATTCCGGCGCGATCTTCGCCGCCTTGTTCAACGCCGATGAGCTGCATATCTGGACGGATGTGGACGGCGTGCTCTCGGCCGATCCGCGGCTGGTGCCCGAGGCGGTGCAGCTGGAAGCGCTGAGCTACGACGAAGCCTGCGAACTGGCTTACTTCGGCGCCAAGGTGGTGCACCCGCAGACGATGTCGCCGGCCATCCGCCTGGGCATGCCGATCATCATCCGCAACACCTTCCAGCCGCTGCATCCGGGCACGCGCATCAGTGCCGAGCGCTCGCCGCGTGGGCCGGTGAAGGGGTTGACGCTCAGCCCCGGCCTGGCCCTGTTGAACCTGGAAGGCACCGGCCTGATGGGCGTGCCGGGTACCGCCGAGCGCGTGTTCTCCGCACTGCGCCAGGCGCATGTGTCAGTGGTGATGATCTCGCAGGGGTCGTCGGAACATTCGATCTGCTGCGTGGTGCGCGGCGCCGAGGCGGCGCGTGGCCACGAGGCGCTGCTGCAGGCGTTTGCCCATGAACTGTCGGTGGGCCAGGTGCAGCGGGTGCAGGTGAGTGACGAAGTGAGCGTGCTGGCCGCGGTGGGTGACGGCATGGCCGGCCAGCCGGGCGTGGCCGCGCGCCTGTTCGAAGCGCTGGGTCGCGCCCAGGTGAACATCCTGGCCATCGCCCAGGGCTCGTCCGAGCGCAATATCTCGGTGGCCGTGTCCAGCGCCGATGCGCCGCGTGCGTTGCGCGCCGCGCATGCCGGGTTCTGGCTATCGCCGCAGACCTTCGCGGTGGGCGTGATCGGTCCGGGCAACGTGGGTGCGGCCTTGCTGGACCAGTTGTTGGCCGCGCGCCCGCAGCTGCTGGCCAAGGCCAATGTCGATCTGCGCGTGCGTGCACTGGCCTCGCGTTCGCGCATGCGCCTGGAAGCGGAGGTGCTGCATGCCGACTGGCGCGCCGCGCTGCAGGAAAACGGCCAGGCCAGTGATCTGGATGCCTTCACCGAACACCTGCTGGCCGCGCACCTGCCGCATGCGGTGGTGATCGACTGCAGCGGCAGTGCCGAGGTGGCCGAGCGCTATGCCGACTGGCTGGCTGCCGGCATCCACGTGGTCACCCCGAACAAACAGGCCGGGGCCGGGCCGCTGGCGCGCTACCAGTGCATCCGCGCGGCGGCCGCGGCCAGCGGCGCGCGCTTCCGCTATGAAGCCACGGTGGGCGCAGGCCTGCCGGTGATCACCACGCTGCGCGACCTGGTGGACACCGGCGATGAAGTGCTGGCCATCGAAGGCATCTTCTCGGGCACGCTGGCCTGGCTGTTCAACCGTTTCGATGGCAGCCAGCCGTTCTCGGAACTGGTGGCGCAGGCGCGTGCGATGGGCTACACCGAACCGGACCCGCGCGATGACCTGTCCGGCGTGGACGTGGCGCGCAAGCTGGTGATCCTGGCCCGCGAGGCCGGGCACGCACTCAGCCTGGAACAGGTGCAGGTGGAAAGCCTGGTGCCGGCGGCCCTGCGCGCGGGCAGCGTGGACGAATTCATGGCGCGGCTGGGCCACTCGGATGCAGAACTGCTGGCCCGCCTGCAGGCCGCGCGCGAGCGTGGCGCAGTGCTGCGCTATGTCGCGCGGCTGGGCGCCGATGGTGCGTCGGTGGGCCTGCAGGAGCTGCCGGCCGAGCACGCCTTTGCCAACCTGCGGCTGACCGACAACGTGGTGCAGTTCCGTACCCGCCGTTACTGCGACAACCCGCTGGTGGTGCAGGGCCCGGGCGCTGGCCCGGAAGTGACCGCCGCCGGTGTCTTCGCCGACCTGCTGCGAGTGGCTGCCGGTGAAGGAGCGCGGCTGTGATCGCACGTGCATTCGCGCCGGGCTCGGTGGCCAACGTGGCCGTGGGCTTCGACATCCTCGGCCACGCCATCGCCGGGGTGGGCGATACCGTAACCGTGCGCCGCATCGCCGACCCGCTGGTGCGCATCGATGCGATCCGCGGCAGCGAAGTTGCGTTGCCCTTGGACGCCGCCGGCAACACCGCCGGCGCCGCACTGATGTCGCTGCGTGAAGCGCTGGGCCTGGAGTTCGGCTTCGCCATCGAAATCGACAAGGGCATTCCGTTCGGCTCGGGCATGGGCGGTTCGGCGGCCTCGTGCGTGGCCGCTCTGGTGGCGGCCAACGCGTTGCTGGATTCGCCGCTGCCACGCGCAGCGCTGTACCCGCATGCGCTGGATGGCGAAGCGGTGGCCAGTGGCGGCCGCCACGGCGACAACGTGGGTCCGCTGCTGCTGGGCGGGCTGGCGCTGTGCACCGCCGACCGGCTGGTGCCGGTGCCGGTGCCGGCCAGTTGGCACAGCCTGCTGGTGCACCCGCAGGCCGTGCTGGAAACGCGGCGTGCGCGGCAGGCGCTGCAGGGCAGCTATGCCCTGGGCGAGTTCGTTGCGCAGAGTGCCAACCTGGCCCTGGTACTGAGCGGCTGCCATCGCAGTGATCCGGAGCTGGTGCGGGCCGGCCTGCGTGATGTGCTGGTGGAGCCGCGGCGCGCCGGCTTGATTGCCGGCTTCGATGCCGCCAAGGAGGCGGCACTGGCGGCGGGGGCGATGGGCGCGGGCATTTCCGGTGCCGGTCCCAGCGTGTTCGCCTGGTTCGACGATGCCGACCGCGCGCGGGCCGCGGCGGCGCCGGTGCGTGCCGCGTTTGCGGCCGCCGGCCTGGACAGCGAGGCCTGGGTCTCGCCGCTGGATGCCCCGGGAGCCCACCTGTGCTGAATCCTTCCCCCCTTCTGGAAACCGACGTGATGCAATTCGTATCGACCCGCGGCCAGTCACCGGCCGTTGGCCTGAGTGCGGCCATCGCCGCCGGGCTGGCTCCCGATGGCGGCCTGTACGTGCCCGAGCGCCTGCCGTCACCGCGCGTGCTGCAGGCCGGCGCGTCGCTGGCTGAGACCGCCACCGATCTGCTGGCACCGTTCTTCACTGGCGATGCACTGGCCGATGCGCTGCCGGCAATCTGCCAACAGGCCTTCGATTTCCCCGTGCCGCTGCGTGCGCTGGGCAACGGCGACCATGTGCTGGAGCTGTTCCATGGGCCCACGGCCGCGTTCAAGGACATCGGTGCACGCTTCCTGGCCGGTGCATTGTCGCGCCTGCAGGCCGGCAAGGACCGCGATCTGACCATCGTGGTGGCAACGTCAGGCGACACCGGTGCGGCCGTGGCCGCGGCCTTCCACCAGCAGCCGGGCGTGCGCGTGGTGGTGCTGTATCCCGACGGCCGCGTATCGCCGCGCCAGGCACATCAGCTGGGCTGCTTCGGTGACAACATCCAGGCGCTGCGCGTGGCCGGCTCGTTCGATGATTGCCAGGCCATGGCCAAGCAGGCGTTGGCCGACACCGCGCTGCAGGCGCAGGTGCCGCTCAGTTCGGCCAACAGCATCAGCCTGGGCCGTCTGTTGCCGCAGATGAGCTACTACGCGCATGCCGCGCTGGTGCACCACACGCAGAGCGGGCGCCGCCTGAACCTGGTGGTGCCGACCGGCAACCTGGGCAATGCGATGGCGGCGGTGCTGGCGCGCGCGTTGGGGGTGCCGATCGGGCAGATCGTGCTGGCCACCAATGCCAATGCAGTGCTGCCAGCCTACTTCAACGGCGGCGATTACCAGCCGCAGGCCAGCGTGGCTACTGTGGCCAATGCCATGGACGTCGGTGCCCCCAGCAATTTCGAGCGCCTGCGCTGGCTGTACAACGACGATGACGCCGAACTGCGCGCCGCGTTCCGTGCGTTCAGCGTGGACGATGTGACGATCCGCGCGACCATTGCCAGCGAACACGCCAGCCATGGCGAACTGTTCTGCCCGCATACGGCCACGGCAGTGAAGGTGCTGCGCGATCTGCGCGTGCGTGGTGCCAAGGGTGACTGGGCGGTGGTGGCCACGGCGCACCCGGCGAAGTTCGAGGCGGTGGTGGAGCCGTTGATCGGTGAAGCCGTGGCGGTGCCGCCGGCGCTGGATGCGCTGCTGCAGCGCCCGGCGCATGCCGAGCCGTTGCCAGCCGATTACAACACGTTGCGCGAGGTGTTGTTGCGTTGATCAAGCGCCGCCGGGCATGGCCCGGCGCTACCGAAGGTCGGCGAAGGGAGTAGCGCCGGGCCATGCCCGGCGGCCGCGGTTACAGCAGCCCGTCACCGGCCAGCGCACGCAGGCCGTCTTCGTCCTGGATCTCCACCACGTTCAGATGGGGCAGGGCGATCAGGCCCTGCTGGCGCAGCTTGGTGAAGGTGCGGCTGACCGTTTCCATGGTCAGGCCCAGATGATCGGCAATATCACCGCGGCCCATCGGCAGCTGCACGCGCAGGCCATCGCCGCCCAGGCGGGCCTCGCGCGCGGCCAGGCGCAGCAGGAAATCGGCCAGCTTCTCTGCCGGTTGCAGACGGGCCAGGGCCAGCGCCGCGTCCTGCGCGGCGTCCAGTTCCTGGCAGGCGCGCTGCAGCAGCTTGCGTTCCAGATGTGGGTAACGCCCGCGCAGGGCGCGCATCTGCGGCATCGCCACCCGGCACACGCGACTGTCCGCAATGGCTTCGATATCGTAGCGGTGGAGGTCGCTGCCGCTCAGGCCCAGGTAATCGCCGGGCAGCACGAAGCCGCTGATCTGGCGGCGGCCATCGGCCAGGGTGCGCACCAGGCGCAGCGCACCGGCGGTCAATGTATAGACATGCAGGCGTTCTTCACCGCTGCGGGCCAGCGTACTGCCCACGGCCACCTGCTGCGACACCGTAACCTGTTCCAGCGCCTGCACCTCGTCGGGCGACAGCGCCGAACACACCGCCAGATGCCGCACCGAGCAGTGCAGGCAGTCCAGCGTGGTGCAGGACGGTGCAGCGGAGGAGGGATCAGCGGGCAGGGCGCCGTCGGGCCGGGACATGGTGCAGGGGCAGATCGCGGGCGGGGGAGGGCCTTATGATACTTCATGCGGCCAGACGGCCCCTGATCGGCGCCTGAGCGATGCGGGGCGCTAGAATGTCGCCCCCTCCCACGTTCCCGTTCCTGCAGGAGTTCTGCCCCGTGATCAAGCCCCGTACCCCGCCCGGCACCCTTGAACTGCTGCCGCGCGAGCAGATTGCGTTCCAGCGCATGCTGGACGTCATCCGCCGCAACTACGAGCGCTTCGGGTTCCTGCCGGTGGAGACCCCGGTGTTCGAGCTGTCCGATGTGCTGCTGACCAAGTCCGGCGGCGAAACCGAGCGCCAGGTGTACTTCGTGCAGTCCACCGGTGCGCTGGCCAATGCGGCCGAATCGGGCGACCGTTCGCTGCCGGAAATGGCGCTGCGCTTCGACCTGACCGTGCCGCTGGCCCGCTACGTGGCCGAGCACGAACACGAACTGACCTTCCCGTTCCGTCGCTACCAGATGCAGCGCGTGTACCGCGGTGAACGTGCCCAGCGTGGCCGTTTCCGCGAGTTCTACCAGTGCGACATCGATGTGATCGGCAAGGACAGCCTGAGCGTGCGTTACGACGCCGAAGTGCTGGCGGTCATCCATGCGGTGTTCTCGGAACTGCGCATCGGCGATTTCAGCATCCAGTTGAACAACCGCAAGCTGATGCGCGGCTTCTTCGAAAGCCTGGGCGTGGCCGAGGGCGAACGCCAGCTGGCGGTGCTGCGCGAAGTGGACAAGCTGGACAAGCGCGGCGCCGATTACGTGCGCGACACGCTGGTGGGCGAGGGCTTCGGGATTCCGGCCGAACAGGTCGAGAAGATCCTGGCGTTCGTGGCCGTGCGTTCGCAGGGCCATGCCGATGCGCTGGCCCAGCTGGCGGCGCTGGAAACCAATGCCGCATCGTCGGACACCCTGCGCGCCGGCGTGGCCGAACTGCGCGAAGTGCTGCAACTGGTGCAGGCGCTGGGCGTGCCGGAAAGCGCGTACTGCCTGAACTTCTCCATCGCCCGTGGCCTGGATTACTACACCGGCACCGTGTACGAAACCACGCTGACCGACCACCCGCAGATCGGCTCGATCTGCTCGGGCGGCCGCTACGAAGACCTGGCCAGCCACTACAGCAAGTCCAAGCTGCCGGGCGTGGGCATTTCCATCGGCCTGTCGCGCCTGTTCTGGCAGCTGCGCGAAGCCGGCCTGATCGACGGCATCGAAGCCAGCAGCGTGCAGGCGCTGGTGGCACTGATGGACGAGCAGGGCATGGCGCAGTCGCTGGACATCGCCCGCCGCCTGCGCAGCGGTGGCATCAACACCGAAGTGCAGATGGAGCCGAAGAAGATCGGCAAGCAGTTCCAGTACGCGGCCAAGGCCGGCATCCGCTTCGTGGTGCTGGCGGGCGAGGACGAACTGGCGCGCGGCGTGGTGGCGGTGAAGGACCTGGTGCGCGAGCAGCAGTTCGAAGTCTCCCGCGACGAACTGGCCAGCACTCTGCAGGTCGAGCTGGAACAGTCGAAGGTGATGTAACGGCCGGTTGGCCGCACGCCGACACGCCACGAAACGCCCACCACCCGGTGGGCGTTTTTGTTTCCGGGCCGCGTTCCGGGGTCAGAGCCGTCTTCCTTCAGAAAACGGATCCGACCCCATGCCCTCCCAACAGCTCGCAGGAAACTGTCGAAGGCGGGGTGGACCCATCCCGCCAACCCCAGGAAACCAGCTTTTGCTGTTGCTTCAGTCGAGCATGGCTCGACTCTACAGCGGGTGCAGGGCGCAGCCCTGCCCACAACCCCCCCCCAGATTTGACGCACTGCGCAAGAATGCGTTAATGTACTAACGCGCTATTACATTGATGCACGAGATCGACCCCGTGAAAGCCCGCCCCGACATTGCCGCCAAAGACCCGCAGGCCGACCTGGGCGCGCTGGCCCAAGCCTTTGCCGCCCTGCGCGCCCCGGAAGAGGTGGCAGCCTTCCTGCGTGACCTGTGCACCCCCGCCGAACTGGAAGCCATGGCCGACCGCTGGAAGGTCGTGCCGCTGCTGCAGCAGGGCGTGCCCTACCGCGAGATCCACGAACGCACCGGGGTCAGCGTGACCACCACCGGACGCGTCGCGCGCACGCTCGAGCATGGCCATCGAGGCTATGCCGCCGCCATCGACCGCCTTGCTTCGCGCTGATCCGCGCCCCGTTCCGAACTTCGAGACCTCCCCCATGAGCGCAACCCAGGCAGCGCCGGCACGTGACCGGCTGCGCATCGCCATCCAGAAAAGCGGCCGTCTGGCCGAACCCGCCCGCAACCTGCTCAGCGCCTGCGGCCTGAGCTGGCGCGAGAGCCGCGACAAGCTGTTCTGCTACGGCGAATCGCTGCCGGTGGACCTGCTGCTGGTGCGCGACGACGACATTCCCGGCCTGATTGCCGACGGCGTGTGCGACCTGGGCATCGTCGGCCGCAACGAGCTGGACGAACAGGCCGCCGCGCGCCGCCAGATCGGCCTGCCCGACGCCTATCAGGCCCTGCGCGGGCTGGGCTTCGGCCAGTGCCGGCTGATGCTGGCCGTGCCCGAAGAGTGGCAGTGGAGCGGTCCGGCGCAGCTGGCCGGCACCCGCATCGCCACCAGCTACCCGGCCATCCTCAAGCAGTGGCTGGGCGAGCAGGGCGTGGATGCGCAGGTGGTGGAACTGTCCGGGTCGGTGGAAATCGCCCCGCGCCTGGGCACCGCCGACCTGATCTGCGACCTGGTCTCCAGTGGCGCCACCCTGCGCGCCAACCAGCTCACGCCCGTGCACAACCTGCTGGACAGCGAGGCCGTGCTGGCCGGGGCCGTGCGCGTGCCCGACGATGCCCGCGCCGGCCTGCGCAGCATGCTGCTGCGCCGCCTGGATGGCGTGGTGCAGAAGCAGGACCGCAAGCTGTTGATGTTCCGCGCCAGCGAAGACCGGGTGGACGCACTGGCCCAGCTGCTGGCCGATGCCGAGCCGCTGGTGCGTTTGCCTGCCGATGGGGGCGCATTGCGCCTGCAGACCATGTGCCCGGGTCCGCTGACCTGGCAGCGCATGGAAGAACTGGAGCGCGCCGGCGCCCAGGGCCTGATGGTGTTGAGCGTGGAGCGGTCGCTGGCATGAATCGTCTGATCTGGTCGCAACTTGATGAAACCGCACGCAGCGAGGCGCTGACCCGCCCGGTGCAGACCGTGGCCCAGCAGACCCGCGATGCGGTGGCTGCGTTGATCGCGCAGGTGCGCACCGAAGGTGACGCCGGCCTGCGTGCCATCACCGCCCGTTTCGACGGCGTTGAATTGCCGTCGTTCGAAGTATCCGAGGACGAATTCGCCGCCGCTGAAGCGGCCGTGCCGGCGGCGCTGCGCCAGGCCATGGTCGAGGCCGCCGAGCGCATCGGCCGCTTCCACCAAGCCGGCATGGGCCAGGGCTATGCGGTGGAAACCGCGCCGGGCGTGGTCTGCGAACGCATGCTGCGGCCGATCGGCCGGGTAGGGCTGTACGTGCCGGCCGGCAGTGCGCCGCTGCCTTCCACCGCGCTGATGCTGGGCGTGCCGGCGCAACTGGCCGGCTGCCCGCAGGTGGTGCTGTGCACGCCGCCGCGCGCCGACGGCAGTGCCGATCCGGCCGTGTTGGTGGCCGCGCGGCTGACCGGCGTGCAGCGCGTGTTCAAGCTGGGCGGGGCCCAGGCCATCGCTGCGATGGCCTATGGCACGGCCAGCATTCCGGCCTGCGACAAGCTGTTCGGGCCGGGCAACAGTTTCGTGACCGAGGCCAAGCAGCAGGTGGCGCAGGACGGCGCGGCCGCCATCGACATGCCGGCCGGCCCGTCGGAAGTGCTGGTGATCGCCGATGCCGGTGCCAATCCGGCGTTCGTGGCGGCGGACCTGCTGTCGCAGGCCGAGCACGGCCCCGATTCGCAGGTGCTGCTGCTGACCGACGATGCGGCGATGCTGGCGGCCGTTGAAGCCGAAGTGGAGCGTCAGGTGGCATTGCTGCCGCGGCAGCAGATCGCGCGGCAGGCCCTGTCGGCGTCGCGCCTGATCCAGGTCGAGGCGCTGGACGAAGCCTTCGCCATCAGCAACCGCTACGCACCCGAGCACCTGATCCTGGCGCTGCGTGAACCGCGTGACTGGCTGCCGCAGGTGCAGGCCGCCGGTTCGGTATTCCTGGGCGACTACACACCCGAAGCGCTGGGCGATTACTGCAGTGGCACCAACCACGTGTTGCCCACCGCCGGTGCCGCGCGTGCCTACAGCGGCGTCAGCGTGGCCAGTTTCCAGAACCTGATCAGCGTGCAGAGTGCCAGCGCGGCCGGGCTGGCGGCGATTGGTGGCTGCGCGCGCATCATCGCCAGTGCCGAAGGCCTGGACGCGCACGAACGTGCCGTGGCCGTGCGCATGGAGGCCGCCGCATGAGCGCTGCCATCGATGACGTACTGGCGCTGGTGCGCCCGGACCTGCAGGCGTTCGCGGGCTACAGCTCGGCGCGCAGCGCGGCGGTGCAGGGCGATGTCTGGCTGAACGCCAACGAGTCGGCCTGGGCCAATCCTGCCGATACCGCCGGCAGCAGCCGCCGCTATCCCGAACCGCAACCGCTTGCATTGCGCGAGGGTCTGGCCGCGCTGTACGGCGTGCAGCCGCAGCAGCTGCTGATCGGCCGTGGCAGCGACGAGGCGATCGATCTGCTTGTGCGCGCGCTGTGCGTGCCCGGTCGCGACGGTGTACTGGTTACCTCGCCGGTATTTGGCATGTACGCGGTGTGCGCGCGCCTGCAGGGCGCCGCGCTGATCGACGTGCCGCTGGTGGATTCGGCCGAGGGTCTGCACGCCGATCTGGATGCTGTCATCAGCGCCGCGCAGCAGCAGGGCGCCAAGCTGCTGTTCCTGTGCGCACCGTCCAACCCGGCCGGCAGCGATATCAGCCTGGCCGGGATCGAACGTGTGGCCACGGCGTTGCGTGGGCAGGCCCTGGTGGTGGTGGACGAGGCCTACGTGGAATTCGCACAGCGCCCGTCAGCCACCACGCTGCTGGCCGCGCACGCCAACGTGGCGGTGCTGCGCACGCTGTCCAAGGCGCATGCTCTGGCCGCGGCCCGTATCGGCACGCTGATTGCCGCGCCGGAATTGATTGCCGTGCTGCGCCGTTGCCAGGCCCCGTATCCGGTGCCGACGCCGTGCGCGGAACTGGCCGTGCAGGCGCTGCAGCCGGCGGCGCTGGCGCGCACCGCCGAACGCGTGGCCACCGTCATTGCCGAACGTGAACGCCTGTTTGCGGCATTGCCGGGCCTGCCCGGCGTGCGCCGCGTGTACCCCTCGTCCGGCAATTACCTGCTGGTGCGCTTTGGCGATGCGCAGGCCGCATTCGACGCCCTGCTGGCGGCCGGCGTGGTGGTGCGTGACCAGCGCGCCGCGCCGCAGCTGGGCGATGCACTGCGCATCAGCATTGGCACGCGCGAAGAGAACGACCGCGTGCTCGCGGCCCTGTCGGCTCGGAGGGCCGCTGCATGATCCCCATTCTGTTCATCGATCGCGACGGCACCCTCATCGAGGAGCCGGCCGACTTCCAGATCGACGCCTACGAGAAGCTGCGCTTCGTGCCGCAGGTTATTCCGGCGCTGCTGAAGCTGCGCGATGCCGGCTACCAGTTCGTCATCGTCACCAACCAGGATGGCCTGGGCAGCGAGGCATACCCGCGCACCAGCTTCGATGGCCCCAACGACCTGATGCTGCAGATCTTCGCAAGCCAGGGCATCGTGTTCCGTGACGTGCTGATCGACTGCAGCTGGCCGCAGGACAATGCGCCCACGCGCAAGCCGGCCATCGGCCTGATGACCGCCTACCTGCAGGACCGCAGCATCGACTGGGCGCGTTCGGCCATGGTGGGTGATCGCATCACCGACGTGCAGTTCGCCGAGAACCTCAACATCCGCGGTTTCCAGCTGCGTACCGAGCAGTTCGGCGGCGAGTGGGACTGGCCCGGCATCGCCCACGCGCTGGCCGATGCGCCGCGTACCGCCGTGGTGCAGCGCAACACCAAGGAAACGAAGGTCCGCGTTGAACTGGACCTGGACCGGGCCGGGGACGCGCACATCGCCACCGGCCTGCCGTTCTTCGACCACATGCTGGAACAGATCGGCAAGCACGGCGGTTTCGCCTTGGACATCCGGGCCGAGGGTGACCTGCACATCGACGAGCACCACACCATCGAGGACACCGGCCTGGCGCTGGGCCAGGCGCTGCGCGAAGCACTGGGCGACAAGCGCGGCATCGGCCGCTATGGCTTCACCCTGCCGATGGACGAGACCCTGGCCAGTGCCGCGCTGGATTTCAGCGGCCGGCCGTACTTCGTGTTCGAAGGTGAGTTCAAGCGCGAGCGCGTGGGTGACATGCCCACCGAGCTGGTACCGCACTTCTTCCGTTCGCTGTGCGATGCCAGCGGTTTGAACCTGAACCTGCAGGTGCGCGGTGACAACGACCACCACAAGGTCGAGGCCTGCTTCAAGGCGTTGGCCCGTGCGCTGCGCCCGGCGCTGGCCCGCCAGGGCACGGCGTTGCCCAGCACCAAGGGGGCGCTGTGAGCGAAGTTGCGCTGATCGATGCCGGCGGTGCCAACCTGGGCTCGGTGCGCTACGCACTGGAACGCCTGGGCGCGCGGGTGCGGCTGGTGCGTGATGCCGAAGGCCTGGCCGGTGCGCAGCGGGTGATCCTGCCCGGCGTGGGCGCGGCCGCACCGGGCATGCAGCGCCTGCACGCGCAGGGCCTGGTGGAACCGCTGCGGCGCCTGGAGGTGCCGTTGATGGGCATCTGCCTGGGCATGCAGCTGCTGTTTGATCGTTCCGAAGAAGCAGGCGTGGACACCCTGGGCCTGATTCCCGGTGTGGTGCGCAAGCTGGTGCCAGCGTGTGGGATCCGCGTGCCGCACATGGGCTGGAACCGGCTGCTGCCGCTGCGCGAATCGACCCTGCTGCAGGGCGTGCCCGAGCGTGCCAGCGCATACTTCGTGCACAGCTATGCGGCACCGCTGAACACCCACACCGTGGCCGCCTGCGATCACGGCGGCCTGTTCACCGCCGTGGTGGAGCAGGGCCGCTACTTCGGCGCCCAGTTCCACCCCGAGCGTTCCGGCGAGACCGGATCGCAGATGTTGCGCAATTTCCTTGAGGGCACCGCTGCATGAGCTTCACCGTCTACCCCGCGCTGGATATCCGTGATGGCCGCGTGGTGCGGCTGCGCCAGGGCGACTATGCGCAGGAAACCCATTACGGCGACGATCCGCTGCCGCGCGCGCAGGCCTTTGCCGCGCAGGGCGCGCAGTGGATGCACCTGGTCGATCTGGATGCGGCGCGAGCGGGCGGTTACACCTTGGCACCCCTGCTGGCGGCGATCCGCGCGCAGACCTCGCTGCAGGTGCAGACCGGCGGCGGCGTGCGCGGCCGCGACGACGTGGCGCGCATCCTCGATGCCGGCGCTGGCCGCGTGGTGGTCGGTTCGCTGGCCGTGCGCGAACCGGACACCGTGATCGCCTGGCTGGCCGAGTTCGGTCCGCAGCGCCTGACCATCGCCCTGGACGCGCGCCAGGATGCGCAGGGCCAGTGGCAGCTGCCGGTGCATGGCTGGACCGAAAACGCCGGGGTCACCCTGGATGCGTTGGCGCAGCGTTATGCGCAGGCGGGCATGGCCCACCTGCTGTGCACCGACATTGCCCGTGATGGCATGCTGGCCGGCCCGAACATCAGCCTGTACGCGCATCTTGCGGCGCTGTTGCCGGGCGTGGCCGTGCAGGCGTCCGGTGGCATCCGCAGCGTGGCCGACGTGGCCGAGGCACGCGCGGCCGGCTGTGGTGGCGCGATCCTGGGCAAGGCCCTGCTGGAGCAGCGCATGGACCTGGGCGAGGCACTGGCATGTTGAGCCGCCGCATCATTCCCTGCCTGGACGTGCGCGATGGCCGCGTGGTCAAGGGCGTGCGCTTCCGCGACCACGTGGACATGGGCGATATCGCCGAACTGGCCCAGCGCTACCGCGACCAGGGTGCCGACGAACTGGTGTTCTATGACATCGGTGCCAGCCCGGAAGCACGTTCGGTGGACGTGGGCTGGATCGAGCGCATCGCGCGCCTGATCGACATTCCGTTCTGCGTGGCCGGTGGCATCGACAGCGTGGAAACCGCACGCCGTGTGCTGTTTGCCGGTGCCGACAAGATCTCGATCAACTCGCCGGCGCTGGGCCGCCCCGAGCTGATCACCGAACTGGCCGACGAATTCGGCGTGCAGTGCGTGGTGGTCGGCGTGGATTCGGTGCGCGAGGCCGATGGCGAGTGGCGCGTGCGCCGCTTCACCGGTGACCCCAGCAAGACCCAGGCGGTGCCGTTGCGCACCCTGGACTGGATCGTGGACGCACAGCGCCGCGGTGCCGGTGAAATCGTGCTGAACTGCATGGACAGCGACGGTGTGCGCCGTGGCTACGACGTGGCGCAGCTGCGCCAGGCGCGTGCGGTGTGCAACGTGCCGCTGATTGCCTCCGGTGGTGCCGGTGCGATGGAGCACTTCGCCCAGGCCTTCGACCAGGCCGACGTGGACGGTGCACTGGCCGCCAGCGTGTTCCACAGCGGCGCCATTGCCATTGCAGATTTGAAGCGCTACCTGCGCGAGCAACAGATCGAGGTTCGAGATGTCTATTGAAGTACGCCCCTCGCCGCAGGCGCTGGAAACCCTGGACTGGGCCAAGGGCGATGGCCTGCTGCCGGCGGTGGTGCAGGACGCCGATACGCTGCAGGTGCTGATGCTGGGCTATGTGAATGCCGAATCGCTGCATATCACCCAGGTGACCGGCCACATGACCTTCTACAGCCGCAGCAAGCAGCGCCTGTGGACCAAGGGCGAGCAGTCCGGCCATGTGCTGGCGGTGCAGTCGATCAGCGTCGATTGTGATGCCGACACCGTGCTGGTGCTGGCGCGGCCGGCCGGCCCGACCTGCCACACCGGCGCGGAGAGCTGCTTCGACGGCGCACCCAAGGACTTCCTGGGCGGGCTGGGCCAGCTGGTGGCCGTGCGCGATGCGCAGCGACCGCCGGGCAGCTACACCACTTCGCTGTTCGAGGGCGGCATCCGCCGCATTGCGCAGAAGGTGGGCGAGGAGGGCGTGGAAACCGCGCTGGCGGCCGTGGCTCAGGACGATGAGGCATTGCTGGGCGAGGCCGCCGACCTGCTGTACCACCTGCTGGTGCTGCTGCGCGCGCGCGGCTTGTCGCTGGATGATGCGCGGGCGGTGCTGGAACAGCGCCACCGGTGATCCGCACCCACCCGTAGAGTCGAGCTTGCTCGACTGTTGTGGCCAATGCAGTCGAGCATGGCTCGACTCTACAAGGGCGACAGATAGTGGTGTGCGGACCAACGGTCCGCACCTACAATAGGGGGTCTCTCTGCCCCCGGACTGCCCCCATGAAACTGCCTGCCGCCTGGCTGTGCTGCCTGTTGCTTACTTCGCCGGCATGGGCCGCCGATACCGTGGTGAGCGGCAAGGTCTACCTGGAGCGCGACGGTAAGCCCGGGCGCGGTGCCACCGATCCCGGCCTGGCCGGCGTGCAGGTGTCCAACGGCGAGACCATCGTCAAGACCGCCGCCGATGGCAGCTACAGCCTGCCGGTGCGCGACGGCCAGACGGTGTTCGTCATCAAGCCCGATGCCTATTCCTTCCCGAAGGCGGCCGACGGACTGCCGTCGTTCTGGCGGCACTACCGCCCCAACGGCTCGCCGGCCCTGAAGTACGGTGGCATCGCCGCCACCGGTGATGCCGCCCGCAGTTGGGATTTCGCCCTGCAGGCCGATCGCCACGACAGCCGGCGCGGCTTCCAGATGCTGGTGTTCACCGATTCGCAGACCGCCACCACGCAGGACATCGGCTACTACCAGCAGTCGATCGTCAAACCGCTGGTGGGGCAGACCAAGGCGCGGCTGGGCACCACCCTGGGTGACATCGTCAATGACGACCTGACCCTGTACCCGGCCATCAACAAGGTGACCACCGAACTGGGCGTGCCGTGGTTCCATGTGCCCGGCAACCACGACCTGGATTTCGACGCCGCCAACGATGACCACTCGCTGGACAGCTGGCGCAACATCTACGGCCCGGACACCTACGCGGTGGAAGAGGGCGGTGCCAGCTTCGTGTTCCTGGACGACGTGGTGTACGACCCCAACGCCAAACCGAAGTACGTGGGCGGCCTGCGTGAGGACCAGTTCGCCTTCCTGGCCGCGTACCTGCAGGGCCTGCACAAGGACCGCCTGCTGGTGCTGGGCATGCACATTCCGCTGTTCGATGCCGCACCGGGGCGCGAGACCTTCCGCCACGCCGACCGCCAGCGCCTGTTCGATCTGCTCAAGCCGTTCCGCAATGTGCTGGTGCTGAGTGGGCACAGCCACACCCAGCAGCACGTCTACCACGGCAAGGCCGAAGGCTGGCAGGGCGACAAGCCGCTGCACGAATACAACGTGGGCGCCAACTGCGGCGCGTTCTGGTCCGGGGTGAAGAATGCTGCCGGCGTGCCGGACAGCACCATGAGCGATGGCACGCCCAAGGGCTACGCGCTGCTGGATGTGGCCGGCAACGGCAGCTACCGCCTGCAGTACCGCGTGGCCGGTGCCGCGGCCAGCGAGCAGATCGGCCTGCACGCGCCCAAGGTGCTGCGCCAGGGTGCCTACCCGGCGTGGGGCGTGTACGCCAACGTGTACATGGGCGAGGACGCCAGCGTGGTGGAGTACCGCGTGGATGGTGGCCCGTGGCAGCCCATGAAGCAGGTCAGCCAGCCCGACCCGCGCCTGCTGGTGGAGAACGTGGCCGACGATCTGGCCAGCACCCTGCGCGGCTATGACCGTTCGCCGGAAGCCACCGCCTCGCCGCACCTGTGGCGTGGCGCGCTGCCCACCGGGCTGGCGGTCGGCAGCCACAAGGTGGAGGTACGCTCCACCCAGCCGGACGGTGCGGTGTTCACCGCCACCACCAGTTACAGCCTGCAGACCGCCCAGCCCTGACCGGGCGGGCGGTTGCCACGACGAAAGGACGCGCCATGGAAATCCGCTTCATGGCCGGCACCACGCCGGTCACCCTCAGCCGCCACTGGTTCAGTGGTGCCATGCAGCTGCGCAGTGCCAGCGAAACGGTGTGGGTGCAGCACCCGCTGCACCCGGGCACGCATTTTTCGTTCTCGCTGGTGCAGTCCTGGCTGCGCCATATCGCCGGCCACCAGGTGCTGGTGGAACGCACCCGGCCGCTGCTGTTTGCCGGCTTCCGCCCGCAGCGCCTGCGCGTGCTGGTGGACGGCGTGCAGGTGGCCGAGCAGGAAGGCATGTAAGCCGCTGCCGGGCGGGGCATTGCCGCAGCGTTGGCAAAGCCGCTGGGATGCCCGAGAATCGACGCCGATCCGTCGATTCAAGCAGGCCCGTGTGAACGTCGCAGCAGTAGACCCGTCTTCCTCCGACGCCAGCGGCGCCGGCGTTTCGCACAGCGTGGTAGTGGCCGATGTGGGTGGCACCTTCGCCCGTGTCGCGGTGGCCCATCTGGTGCCTGGCCAGACCCCGCGCCTGGGCGGCTATCGCACCTATGCCTGCGCCGACCACGCCAGCCTGGCAGCGATCCTGGCCGACTTCAGTGCCAGCCTGGACCCGCCCGCGCACAGCGCGGTGGTGGCCATTGCCGGCGTGCTTGATGGCGATGTGCTGATCAACGCCAACCTGCCGTGGACCGTTTCACTGTCGGCCACCCGCGCGCAGTCCGGCCTGGGCGAACTGCAGCTGATCAATGATTTCGAGGCCGTGGCCCTGGCCGTGCCCTACCTGCAGCCGGAAACGCTGGTGCCGCTGAACGGCCCGGGCGACCCGGCGCAGGCGTTCCCGGCGCTGGTGCTGGGCGCGGGCACCGGCCTGGGCGCAGCGCTGCGCTTTGCCGATGGCGACCGCCCGGTGCTGGCCAGTGAACTGGGCCACGCCGCGCTGGGGGCTGGCACCGCGCTGGAACTGCAGGTGCTGGCCAAGCTGCTGCAGCGCTGGCCGCACGTGGACAACGAACGGGTGCTGTCCGGCAGCGGGCTGCTGAACCTGTACCCGTGCCTGTGCGAACTGCGCGGGGTTGCACCGCAGTGGTCGACCACCGAAGCGCTGATAGGCGCCGCGCGCAGCGGCGAGGATGCGGTGGCGGTGGAAACCCTGCAGGTGTTCTGCGCGTGGCTGGGCAGCCTGGCGGGCGATGCGGCCATTGCCGTAGGCGCGCGCTCGGTGTACCTGGCCGGCGGCATTTCCGCCCACGTGCAGGATTTCCTGGCCGACGGGCGTTTCCGCGACCGCTTCCTCAACAAGGGCGTGCTGGCCGATGTGCTGCGCCAGGTGCCGGTGTGGCGGGTGGAACATGGCCAGCTGGGCGTGCTCGGCGCGGCCGTCTGGCACGCGGCGCGGCTGCCGCGCGGGGGCTGAATCACGCAGCCGGCCCGCGGCCGGCATCGCTTTCTGCAAGGGGAGGGCAACATGGTGGATCGCAGGCAGTTCCTGCAGGCCGGTGCATTGGCCGCATGCATGGCCGCCTTGCCGGGCGTGCAGGCGCGCACGCAGGGCGGGGCGAAGGTCGTTTCAACGTGGGACTTCGGCGTGCCGGCCAACCAGGCCGCGTGGAAGGTACTGGGCCAGGGCGGCAGCGCGCTGGACGCGGTGGAAGCCGGCGCACGCTGGGCCGAAAGCGAACTGTGCAATCCCACCGTCGGCCATTGCGGCAACCCCGATCGCGACGGGGTATTGAGCCTGGATGCCAGCATCATGGATGGCGATGGCCGCTGCGGCGCGGTGGCTGCCCTGGTGGACATCGCGCACCCGGTGTCGGTGGCACGCAAGGTGATGGAAAACAGCCCGCATCTATTGCTGGTGGGCGACGGTGCCCAGCGGTTCGCCGTGCAACAGGGCTTCGAGCGCAAGCGGCTGCTCACCCCGCAGGCCGAGGCGGCCTGGCGCGAATGGTTGAAGACCGAGCAGTACCAGCCGCAGATCAACGCCGAGCGCCGTGGCATCCCCGGCAACAGCGACAACCACGACACCATCGGCATGCTGGCGCTGGACGCCAAGGGGCATCTTGCCGGCGCCTGCACCACCAGCGGCATGGCCTGGAAGCTGCACGGCCGGGTCGGCGACAGCCCGATCATCGGTGCCGGCCTGTACGTGGACAACGAGGTGGGCGCCGCCACCGCCTCGGGCGTGGGCGAGGAGATGATCCGCAACGCCGCCTCGTTCCTGGTGGTGGAGCTGATGCGGCAGGGCCGCACGCCTGCGCAGGCCTGCCGTGAAGCGATCGACCGGGTGGTGCGCAAGCGCCCCGAAGCCAGCCGCACACTGCAGGTGTGCTTCCTGGCGATGAACAAACAGGGCGAGGTGGGCGCGTACGCCCTGCATCGGGGCTTCGTCTATGCGGTATGCGATGGCCAGCGCCAGGACGACCTGCGCGATTCGCCGTCGATCTACACGAGCAGCCAGACGTGAGCGCCGCGCTGACGCTGGAGATCGCCAGCAACTCACTGGCATCTGCGCTGGCGGCGCAGGCCGGTGGCGCCGACCGCATCGAGCTGTTCGACAACCTGGGCGAGGGCGGCACCACGCCATCGTTCGCCAGCATCGCCATCGCGCGCGAGCGCCTGCAGATTCCCTTGTTCGTGCTGGTGCGGCCGCGCCCGGGCGACTTCCATTACGACGCGCTGGAAACCGAGCTGATGCTGCGCGACATCGCGCAGTGCCGTGCGCTGGGCTGCGATGGCGTGGTGATCGGTGCGCTGGATATGCACGGTGGCATCGACATGCCGCTGTGCCGTGAACTGGTGCAGGCTGCAGGGCCGTTGCAGGTCACCTTCCATCGCGCGTTCGATGCTGCGCGTGAGCTGCCGTCTGCACTGGAACAGGTGATCGAGCTGGGCTGCACGCGGGTGCTGAGTTCGGGCGGGCAGGTGAGCGCCGAAGCCGGCAGCAGCATGCTGGCCGCGCTGGTGACGCAGGCGGCAGGGCGCATCCGCGTGATGGCGGGCGCAGGGATCGGCCCGGCCAACATCGCCAGGATCGCGCGGTTGACCGGCTGCAGCGAACTGCATGCATCGGCCAAGGGCCTGCGGCGTTCGGCCATGCAGTTCCAGAACCCGCTGCTGCGCGGGCTGGACCCGGACTGGCACCAGACCAGTACCGCCACCGTGGCGGCATTGCGCAAGGCGTTGGACGGCGCGGCACACAAAAACGGCAGCCACCTGTGAAAGCGCAGCTGCCGTGGAGGACCGTTGAACGGGGTCGGATCCCTTCGCAGAAGGGCTCCGACCCCGGTAGCGCTTAGAACTTGTAGGTCGCGCCGAAGTAGATCTGACGGCCCGAGTACAGGTTGGAGATCAGGCGCGACTGGGTGTCGTTGCCCAGGTAGATGCGCTGTTCCGACTTGGTGGCGTTGAGCACCGAGGCGGTGAAGGTCAGCGCTTCGGTGAAGTTGTAGGCCACGTTCAGATCCAGCTGGTCGTACGGCTCGGTGTACTGGGTCATGCCGTTGACCAGGCCGCCGACCACTTCACCACGGCGGTTGTACGAGGCGCGGGCCAGGAACCGATCGGTTTCGTAGAACACCGTCAGGTTGGCCTGGTTCTTGGCGCTGCCCACCAGCGGCGATGCACCCAGGTTCTCGCCATTGAGCTCGATCGAGGCCAGGTTGGTGTCGTTGTAGGTGTAGTTGGCCTGCACGCCCAGGCCGAAGTCGAAGGTGTACTGGCCGTACAGTTCCACGCCCTGCGACACTGCATCGCGGCCATTGGCCTGGGTGCTGTAGTTCTGCACCGTCACCATTTCGCCACCGACTTCCATCTGCACGTCACGCACGATCGGCACGGTGAAGTTGCTGATGTCCTTGCGGAACAGGCCGACGCCGGCGACCGCGCCCGGCATGAAGTACCACTCCACGCCCAGGTCGTACTGGGTCGCTTCGAAGGCTTCCAGGTTCTTGTTGCTGCCGCTGCCGGCCCAGCCTTCGGTCGGCGCACCGCCGGCAACGCGGCGGTCATTGACGTACTCGGGGCTGTAGTAGCTTAGGCTGCCGGGTGCGGCGATGCTGGTGTAGCTCGGCCGTGCCACCACCTTCGACGCGGCGCCACGCAGCACCAGGTTGTCGGTGATGTCCCAGGCGATGTTGAAGCTGGGCAACACGTCGGTGTAGGTGCGGTCCGAACCGATCAGCTCGTAGCTCTTCTCGCGTGCCAGGGCATCGGGCAGGCGCACGAAGCCGCTTTCGCAACCATAGGTCGGGAAGGCGGCTGCCGCCGGATCGTCGCAGGACATCGGCGCGCCAGAGGCGTTGTCCAGGAAGTAATCGTTGAAGCGTTCGATCGAGTCGCTGGACTGGGCGAACTGCTTGGTGCGCACCACGCGCACGCCGACGTTGCCGCGCAGGCGCTCGGTACGGAAGTTGGCCTGGAAGTAACCGGAATAGATCTTCTCGTTGACGTTGTAGACGAAGTCGTCCTCAACGCGGTTATGCGACGAACCATAGGTGGAGTTCAGGTAGTCGATGTAGGACGGGAAGTTGATGCCCGGGAATACATTCGCGTTGAAACCACCGGCGATGCCGCTGATCGGGTTGGACAGGAAGAAACCGGGCTGGGCGATGCCGGCGGTGTTGTCACAGCCGGCCTGATAGCGGCTGTCATAGTCGGCCGGGTCGGCGCCCTGGCACACCCAGTAGGTGTTGCCGGTGTTGCGGTGGACCTTGCCATCACGGTACTTGGCGCCGAACTGGATCGAGTCCAGCCAGCCGCTTTCGAACATCTTGGTGACATCGGCCTGGAAGTGGTTCTGCTCTACCTCGGTCTGCATCCACGACGAATCGGTCGAGCCGGTGTCGACCTCGGCGATGCCATTCATCAGCACCTCCTGCAGGTTCGGCGAGACGGTCAGCGACGGGGTGCCGGTCAGGTCCCACGCGGTGTATTGGTTGCCCGATTCCCACACGCCGTTGACGCGGCGGCGCGGCTTGGCCGACATGCGGAAGTTCATCGACGGGCCACCCTCGGACCAGGTGCGGCCACCGCTGAAGGAGGCCTTCCACAGCGGGCTGATGTCCCAGTCGATGGTCAGGTCGGCGGTCTGCGAGAGCGCCTTTTCGCGGCTGTAGCCACCGGTCAGCTGCGGGGTGGGAATGGTGCAGTCATCCGGGCCCCAGCCACCCGGGGCCAGGCCGGCGGCAGCGGCTTCGTCTTCGCTGCAGTAGTAGGTCTTGCCAGCCAGCTTTTCGAACTGTGCGCCGGTGACCACCGTGCCACTGGGGTCGAAGCTGAGGCCGTTGAGCAGGCGGCCGCCGGCCCAGTTGCCGTCACCGTTGTAGCGCGCCATGTTCCACTCGGGCACCTTCAGCATGTTCTGCGTGTAGTCGCCGTCCAGCTGGAAGCGGAAGTAGTTGGCGGTCAGGGTCAGGTTGTCGACCGGCTTGAACTGGAACGTCAGCTGGCCACCCTTGCGCTCGCGCTTCTCTTCCTTCACCGCGAAGTTCACCGAGGTGGGCATGAAGAAGTCGCTGTAGTTGCGGCCGAACTGGTCGTTGAAGCCGGAGTTGCCCCACCAGTAGTTGATGCCGCCCTGGGTGAGGGCGTTGCCGTTGACATCACGGGCATCGACATCGGTGCCGTACCACTGGTAGTTCTCGGTGGTCACTTCCATGGTGCGGCTGGTGCGCTTCTGCTGGGTCACGCCCACCAGCACACCGAAGCGCTCGTCCTTGCTGTGCCACGAGTACAGCGCCGACGCCTGCGGGTCGACATCCTGGTGGGTGTCGGAGGAGACGCCTTCCAGGGTCACGTAGCCGGAGTTGGATTCCATTTCCAGCGGGCGGCGGGTGTGCAGGATGACCGTGCCGCCGATGCCGCCTTCGTCGATGCGCGCTTCTGGCGATTTGAACAGCTCGGCGCTGGACAGCATGTTCGACGGCAGCAGGGTGTAGTTGAACGAACGGCTGGCCTCGTCATTGGTTTCGGAGGTGGCGATGTAGTTGCCGTTCAACTGGGTCAGGGTCAGGTCGGGGTCGAGGCCGCGCACGCTGACGCTCTTGCCTTCGCCGCCGTCACGGGTGATGACCACGCCGGGCACGCGCTGCAGCGAGTCGGCAACGTTCTTGTCGGGGAACTTGCCGACGTCTTCGGCGGTGATCACTTCGACCACGGCGTTGGCGTCGCGCTTCTGCTGCAGGCTCTTCTCGATCGCATAGCGGTAGCCGGTGACCTGCACGCTGTCCAGCGTGGTGGCGTCGGCGCTGCCGGTGGTCGGTTGTGCGCTGGCCTGCTGGGCAGCGGCGCCGGTCGGCGCAACGGCTGCGGCCAGGGCCAGTGCGACGGCGAACGACAAGGCGTCGCGGCCGTGCGTACGAGTTGAATGCTTGATTGCCATCTCTCCCTCTCTCATGGATTGATCCGGTGACTGACGCGGAAACTTGAATCGATCTAATCTGCGGTGCCGATTTTGCTGATGCCGCGCGGCTGCCTGGGGCGGCGCGCTGGTGTTCGGTACATCTGGTGCCGGTCCCCAACGCCGGGCCATCCCACGGGATCCGCTTGGATCGATCTAAGCGATGGCGGGGCGATTTTTAGCATGGCCAGAGGGTCTGCGCATGCTGCTGCGCAATATTGCAGGGACGTGTCGGCCGAATGATGTTTCGCTGAAACACACTGGAATCGTTTACATGCGCAAAGGGGTGGGGGTTGTTCGGCAGGGCTTGCAGCCCTGCACCCGCCTGGAGCAACGGCAACGTCAACTTCAAAAGCGGGCTATCCGTGGGTTGGCGGGGCGGTGTCGGATTGCGGGGACGCCGCAAGTACGTCCTTGTAGGCTTGGCAGCCGCATCCATGCGGCTGACACCCCGCAATCCGACACCGCCCCGCCCTCGACAGGTTCACGCGGCTGTTGGTAGGTGTCGACCTTGGTCGACACATCTGTCGGGTATCGAATGGATACATCCAGTTGGCCGGCGGCCAGTAGATCCACGCCATGCGTGGATGAATCTGTCAGACATCGAAATCAATCTGGGGTCGGAGCCCGTTGCGCAGCAACGGGATCCGACCCCGCCTGGCCCGACAAATCGCGGGGAACCGTCAGAGGCGGGGCGGTGTGGGG
>NZ_CP025997.1:1919934-1920026 GCF_003086815.1 Stenotrophomonas sp. YAU14D1_LEIMI4_1
AAAAAAAAAAAAAACCCGAAACTAGCATCAGCCAGCACAACTCCGACACCCGACGCAGCCATAGCAACGCACCCATCGGCAGCTGTCGCGCC
>NZ_CP025997.1:1920036-1934348 GCF_003086815.1 Stenotrophomonas sp. YAU14D1_LEIMI4_1
TTGGATTCCATTTCCAGCGGGCGGCGGGTGTGCAGGATGACCGTGCCGCCGATGCCGCCTTCGTCGATGCGCGCTTCTGGCGATTTGAACAGCTCGGCGCTGGACAGCATGTTCGACGGCAGCAGGGTGTAGTTGAACGAACGGCTGGCCTCGTCATTGGTTTCGGAGGTGGCGATGTAGTTGCCGTTCAACTGGGTCAGGGTCAGGTCGGGGTCGAGGCCGCGCACGCTGACGCTCTTGCCTTCGCCGCCGTCACGGGTGATGACCACGCCGGGCACGCGCTGCAGCGAGTCGGCAACGTTCTTGTCGGGGAACTTGCCGACGTCTTCGGCGGTGATCACTTCGACCACGGCGTTGGCGTCGCGCTTCTGCTGCAGGCTCTTCTCGATCGCATAGCGGTAGCCGGTGACCTGCACGCTGTCCAGCGTGGTGGCGTCGGCGCTGCCGGTGGTCGGTTGTGCGCTGGCCTGCTGGGCAGCGGCGCCGGTCGGCGCAACGGCTGCGGCCAGGGCCAGTGCGACGGCGAACGACAAGGCGTCGCGGCCGTGCGTACGAGTTGAATGCTTGATTGCCATCTCTCCCTCTCTCATGGATTGATCCGGTGACTGACGCGGAAACTTGAATCGATCTAATCTGCGGTGCCGATTTTGCTGATGCCGCGCGGCTGCCTGGGGCGGCGCGCTGGTGTTCGGTACATCTGGTGCCGGTCCCCAACGCCGGGCCATCCCACGGGATCCGCTTGGATCGATCTAAGCGATGGCGGGGCGATTTTTAGCATGGCCAGAGGGTCTGCGCATGCTGCTGCGCAATATTGCAGGGACGTGTCGGCCGAATGATGTTTCGCTGAAACACACTGGAATCGTTTACATGCGCAAAGGGGTGGGGGTTGTTCGGCAGGGCTTGCAGCCCTGCACCCGCCTGGAGCAACGGCAACGTCAACTTCAAAAGCGGGCTATCCGTGGGTTGGCGGGGCGGTGTCGGATTGCGGGGACGCCGCAAGTACGTCCTTGTAGGCTTGGCAGCCGCATCCATGCGGCTGACACCCCGCAATCCGACACCGCCCCGCCCTCGACAGGTTCACGCGGCTGTTGGTAGGTGTCGACCTTGGTCGACACATCTGTCGGGTATCGAATGGATACATCCAGTTGGCCGGCGGCCAGTAGATCCACGCCATGCGTGGATGAATCTGTCAGACATCGAAATCAATCTGGGGTCGGAGCCCGTTGCGCAGCAACGGGATCCGACCCCGCCTGGCCCGACAAATCGCGGGGAACCGTCAGAGGCGGGGCGGTGTGGGTGGGCAGGACCGCAGGCGCCATGGATGGCGCCTACGAGCCCCCATGGACGGGTTTACGGCGTGTCCTGCCCACCCACACCGCCCCGCCATCCACGGAATGCCAGCCTTTGACGTTGACGTTGACGTTGACGTGGCTCCCAGCAGGTGCAGGGCCGCAGGCCCTGCAAAAGACCCCCCTCTTTTGCTGCGGCGCAGAATGCATGGGCGGGCGCTCCCTGTTCTACTTCAATCGATCTAAATCCGCCGGGGTGCGGATTTGTACCGATGGAAACGGGGAGTTCGGCCGCAGCGGCCGGCCCCCGCTGCCGCCCTGCCGCCAAGGAGTCCTGTCCGTGACCAGGTTGTCCCGCCGTCGTTCCCCCCTGCGCCTGCCGGCGCTCTCCCCGCGGCCGCTGGCCCGCGCCGCCTGCCTGCTGGCCCTGGCCACCACGCCCTGGCTGCAGGCCGCACCTGCCGCACTCGAACGCGAGGTCAACACCTTCATCGGCAGCAAGGATGACGGCAACACCTTCCCCGGCGCGTCGGCACCGTTCGGCCTGATCCAGGTCAGCCCGATCGGCAGCCACTATTCCGGCTGGCGCTACGACGACGAAAAGATCCGCGGCTTCGGCCATTCCTTCCTGTCCGGCGCCGGCTGCTGGGAACAGGGCGGCCAGGTCTCCATCCTGCCCGTGACCGGCAGCATCGGCCCGGGCGGCGATTTCGATACCGCCAACCCCAAGCAGTTCGACCACAAGGCCTATGCCGCCAACTACACCCACGACGGTGAAGTGGGCCAGGCCGGCTACTACAAGGTGCGCCTGACCAGCTACGGCGGCATCGACGCCGAAGCCACCGCGCGCACCCGCGCCGCGGCCGAGCGCTACACCTTCAGCCAGCGCAGCGGCGATGGCCATGTGCTGGTGAATGTGGGCCAGGCCAACGAGCGCCATTCGGTGATCGGCAGCGTGGTGGACGTGGTGGGCGACCGGGTGGTGGAAGGCAAGCTGGTCACCAAGAGCTTCTGCGGCGGCCACCAGTACACCACCTGGTTCCGCGTTGAATTCGATCGCCCGTTCAAGGCGCACGGCACCTGGGGCGAGGCCGGTGGCCTGCCCAACGCGCGGCACAGCATGGAAGGCGAGCAGAAGCCGAACGGCGCCTGGTTGACCTTCGATCTGGCCAAGGGCCAGTCGGTCACGGCGGTCAGTGCGATCTCGCACGTGGACGCCGAAGGCGCGCGAACCAATCTGCGCGCCGAGGGCATGCAGGGCGGGGCGCTGATCGGTTTCGACCGCATGCGCGCGCTCTCGCAGAAAGAGTGGCGCGAGCAGTTGGCGCGGGTGCGCGTGCAGGGTGGCACGGGCGATGACCGCACCGTGTTCTACAGCGCGCTGTACCACGCGCTGCTGCAGCCGCTCACCGGCAGCGATGCCGATGGCCGCTACCGTGGCTATGACGATGGCATCCATCGCGCCGACGGCTGGACCTACTACGAGTATTTCTCGCTGTGGGATACCTACCGCGCGCAGAACCAGTGGCTGGCCCTGACCCGCCCGGACGTGGCGCGTGATATCGGACGCACCCTGCTGGCCATTGACGAGCAGGGTGGCTGGCTGCCGCGCTGGGGCTATGCCAACTTCGAAACCAACATCATGACCGGCGATCCGGTCACCCCGTTCATGGTCGACCTGTGGCGCTTCGGTGCGCTGAAGGGGCGTGAATCGCAGGCCTGGGATGCGCTGCGCCGCAATGCTTTCGGCACGCCGCCGCTGAACTCGCGCATGGCCGGCCGCTCCGGCAACCCGACCTACCTGGACAAGGGCTATGTGGTCTATGACCGCGCGTTCCCGTCCAAGGGCATGGACGTGGACCCGCACCATGGTGGCTCGGCCACGCTGGAATACGCACTGGCCGACTGCGCGCTTTCGCAGATGGCCGACGGCCTGGGCCATGCGCAGGATTCGGCCACGCTGCGCGAGCGCGGTCGCAACTGGCGCAAGGTGTGGGACCCGCAGGTGCGTGACGCCGAAACCGGCTTTACCGGCTTCCCCCGCCCGCGCACCGAAGACGGCCAGTGGTACACCCCGGCCGACGGCCATTACAGCCCGCGTTCGCACCATGGCTTCCATGAGGGCACTGCCTGGCAGTACCAGTGGCTGGCGCAGCAGGACGTGCCGGGCCTGGTGGAAGCAATGGACGGCCGCGAGCAGGCCGGCCGTCGCCTGGATGCCTTCTTCGCGATGGATGCGCTGCAGGCCGATCCGCTTACCGCCGCGCGCAAGGAATGGGTGGTGGGGCCGTACAGCTACTACAACCAGTTCCGTTACAACCCCAACAACGAACCAGACCTGCACGCGCCGTGGCTGTACACGCTGATCGGCCAGCCGTGGAAGACCGCCAACGTGCTGCGTGCGGCGCAGCAGCTGTTCACCAACGCGCCCAACGGCGTCACCGGCAATGACGACCTGGGCACGATGTCGGCCTGGTACCTGTTCAGTGCCATCGGCGTGTACCCGGCGGTGCCGGGCAGCGGCCAGTTCCTGCTGCACACGCCGCGCTTTGCCAAGGTGGAAGTGGACATGGGCAACGGCCGCACGCTGCGCATCGACGCGCCCGGCGCCGATGGCCGTCGCCTGCAGTACGTGCAGGGCGTGCAGCTGGATGGCCGCGCGCACGCCCCGGTGTGGCTGGACTGGGACCAGCTGCAGCAGGGCCCGCGCCTGCAGTTCGCGCTGGATGCACAGGCCCCGACCCAGGGCTGGGGTACGGCGGTAAAGGATCTGCCGGTCTCATGGTGCGCTGCACCAGGCAGCGTGCTGCGCTGAGCCATCGTCGTGCCGTTCGCGGCCAACCAGCGAACGGCACGGCACGAATGGCCTCCGATCCATTAGGCTTGACCCTCCCGAGGAGCCCGGTACAGCGATGAACGACAACGACGGCACTTCCAGCAAGCGTTCCGGCAAGGCGGTGACGGTGACCGACATCGCCCGTGCGATCGGCGTGTCGCGCGCCACCGTGTCGCTGGTGCTGCGTGGCAGTCCGCTGGTCAATGTCGACACCCGGGCCAAGGTGGAAGCCGAACTGCGCCGCCAGCGCTATGTCTACAACCGCGCGGCGGCCAACCTGCGGCGGCGCACCTCCAGCAGCATCGCGCTGGTCATCAACGATCTGTCCAATCCGTTCTTCGCTGAATTTGCTTCTGGCGTGGACGAGGCATTGGGCGGGCGAGGCTATGTCACCCTGCTGGGCAGCACGGGCGAATCGCCGCAGCGCCAGCAGGCGGTGCTGTCCACGCTGATGGAACACACCCCGGCGGGCCTGATCCTGTCGCCGGCCGAGGGCAGCGATGCCACGCTGCTGCGGCAGGCGCTGGGTGCCAACGCCAACGTGCTGCTGTTCAACCGCGAACTGGAAGGGGCCGACTGGGACTTCCTGACCTTGGACAACCAGCACGGCGCTTATCTGGCCACCCGCCACCTGATCGAGCGCGGCCACCAGCAGATCGCCTTCTTCGGCGGCCATGCCGATTCCAGTTCCTGCCACCAGCGCCGCGCCGGCTTCCAGCAGGCCCTGGCCGAGGCAGGCCTGGCGCTGCCGCCGGGCTGGATGATCGAATCGGCGCCCAATCGCCTGGAGGCGGCCGCGCGCACCGATGAACTGTTCGCCGACGGCCATCGTCCCAGTGCCGCGGTCTGCTACAACGACACGGTCGCGCTGGGCCTGATGTTGGGCCTGAATTCCCGCGGGATCCGCCCCGGCGGTGATTTCGCGGTGACCGGTTTCGATGATATTTCCGAGGCATCGGTGGCGGTGCCGCCGCTGACCACCCTGACCGCCGACCCGCGCGAGCGTGGCCGGCAGGCCGCCGCGCTGCTGCTGCAACGCCTGGATGATCCCGATGCACCGCCGCGGCGCACCGTCGCCCCGGTGCAGCTGCGCGTGCGCGAGAGCAGTGCCGCGCGGCCGAACTGATTTCCTGCGACCTTTTCCCTTCCACGTACCAACGACCTACACGCGCATCGAGGCGCGAACCGCATGCCGATTTCCGCAACGCCCCGTCCATCGGGATCCAACAGCAGCCAGGCGCCGGTGATGAATGCCCGTGCGGCCCTGTGGGTGGCCACCACCATCTTCTTCATGTGGGGCTTCCTGACCAGCCTCAACGATGTGCTGATCCCGCACCTGAAGGCCGTGTTCGAGCTGAACTACACCCGCGCCATGCTGGTGCAGTTCACCTTCTTCGGCGCGTACTTCCTGATGTCGGTGCCGGCCGGTCGGCTGGTGGCACGGTTGGGTTACAAGAAGGGCATCATCGCCGGCCTGCTGATTGCCGGTGTGGGCGCACTGGGCTTCTGGCCGTCGGCCGCGCTGCGCACCTATGACGCCTTCCTGGCTTCGTTGTTCGTGCTGGCCACCGGCATTACCGTGCTGCAGGTGGCGGCCAACCCGTACGTGGCGCTGCTGGGCCCGGAAAAAACCGCCTCCAGCCGCCTGACCCTGGCGCAGGCGCTGAACTCGCTGGGCACCACGCTGGCGCCGCTGTTCGGCGGCTTCCTGATCCTGAGCACCGCGGTGAAGAGCGGTGACGAGATCAAAGCGATGCCGATGGCCGAGCAGCTGGCCTACCGTACTGCCGAAGCGCAGTCGGTGCAGGGCCCGTACGTGGGCCTGGCGATCGCGCTGGTGCTGCTGGCCGTGTTCGTCTACCTGTTCCGCCTGCCCAGCCTGACCGAAACCACCGAGCAGGCCGACACCAGCCACCACACCCTGCTGGATGCGCTGAAGCAGCCGCACGTGCTGTTCGGCGTGCTTGCCATCTTCTTCTACGTGGGCGCCGAGGTGTCCATCGGCAGCCTGATGGTGAACTACCTGGCGCTGCCGGAAATCGGCGGCATGAGCGAACAGCAGGCCACCCACTACGTGTCGGCCTACTGGGGCTGCGCCATGGTCGGCCGCTTCGCCGGCGCCTGGCTGCTGGCCAAATTCTCGCCGCGCCGCCTGCTGGCCGGCTTCGCGCTGGCCAACGTGGTGCTGCTGGCGGTCACCCTGGGCTCGGGCGGCAAGGTAGCGCTGTACGGCATCGTGGCCACCGGCCTGTTCAATTCCATCATGTTCCCGACCATCTTCTCGCTGGCCATCGAACGCCTGGGCCCGCTGACCAACAAGGCCTCCAGCCTGCTGATCATGGCCATCGTCGGCGGCGCGATCATTCCGCTGCTGCAGGGCATGCTGGCCGATCGCATCGGCCTGCACCTGAGCTTCGTGCTGCCGGTGGTCTGCTACGTCTACATCATCTTCTACGGTCTGGTGGGCTCGCGCCCGCCGGCCGTCGGCCCGCAGGGAGGCTGAGTCGGAAATGGATGCCATCGTCTGCTTCGGCGAAATTTTGATCGATCTACTAGCGCAGCCGCCGGCCTCGGCCGACACCCCGCGCGCCTTCCTGCAGTACGCCGGCGGTGCGCCGGCCAACGTGGCCGTGGCCGCCGCCCGGCTGGGTGCGCAGACCCAGTTCGTGGGCATGCTGGGCCGGGACATGTTTGGTGATTTCCTGGCCGACAGCCTGGCCGAGCACCGCGTGGGCACCGACTACATCGTGCGCACCGATGCAGCGAAGACCGCGCTGGCGTTCGTGGCATTGGACGCGCACGGCGAACGCAGCTTCAGCTTCTACCGGCCGCCGGCGGCCGACCTGCTGTTCCGTGACAGCGATTTCCAGGGCGCCTGCTTCGACAGCGCCGCCTGTTTCCATGTGTGTTCCAACAGCCTGACCGAAGCGGACATTGCCGCCGCGACCTTCGCCGGCATGGAGCGTGCGCGTGCCGCCGGTGCGGTGGTCAGCCTTGACCTGAACCTGCGCCCGGCGCTGTGGCCGGCCGACACCGATCCCACCCCACGCCTGTGGCAGGCGCTGGAGCGTGCCGACCTGGTGAAGCTCTCGCGCGAAGAGCTGGACTACCTGGCCGCGCCGCACGGTGCCGACGGTGACCAGGTCGTGCTGCAGCGCCTGCTGGGCGCACAGGCACGCTGGGTGATCGTGACCGACGGTGCCGCCACGCTGCGCTGGTACACCCGCGAGCAGCAGGGCCAGGTCACCAGTTTCCGCGTGGCCACGGTGGATACCACCGCCGCCGGCGATGCCTTCGTGGGCGGTGTGCTGGTGGGCCTGCTGGAGCGCGGCGGTGCCGGCGCCGGCTTCGCCGCGTTCTGCCAGGACCCGCAGGCGATCACCGAAACGCTGCGCTTCGGCGCGGCCGTCGGCGCGCTGGCGGTCACCCGCAAGGGAGCCTTCGCGGCCATGCCCTCGCTCGATGAAGTGCAGCAGCTGCTGCAGACCCAGGAACTTTCCGCATGACCCAGACCGCCTCCCGCTTCGCTCCGCAGTTCCGCTCGGCCGAGTTCCTGCGCGCGCACATCGCCGACACGATGGCGTTCTACCACCCGCGCTGCATCGACCCCAACGGCGGCTTCTTCCACTACTTCCTGGACGATGGCACGGTCTATGACGCCGGCCACCGCCACCTGGTCAGCAGCACCCGCTTCGTCTTCAACTACGCCATGGCCTATCGCGAATTCGGCAATGCCGACTACCGCGAGGCCGTTGAACATGGCGTGCGCTACCTGCGCGAGGTGCATCGCAACCCGTCCACCGGCGGCTACGCCTGGACGCTGCGCGATGGCCAGGTCGAAGACGATATGAACCACTGCTACGGCGTGGCGTTCGTGCTGCTGGCCTACAGCTGCGCGCTGAAGGCCGGCGTCGAACAGGCCCGCGCGTGGATGGAAGAAACCTGGCAGCTGCTGGAAGCACGCTTCTGGGAAGCCGGGCACGGTCTCTACAAGGATGAAGCCGACGGCCAGTGGAACTTCACCGGCTACCGCGGGCAGAACGCCAACATGCACATGTGCGAGGCAATGCTGGCCGCGTTCGAGGCCAGTGGCGAGCAGCGCTATGTGCAGCGCGCACTGCAGCTGGCCGACAACATGACCCGGCGCCAGGCCGCCAAGGCCGGCGGCCTGGTGTGGGAACACTACGACACGAACTGGGAGATCGACTGGAACTACAACCTGGACGATCCCAAGCACCTGTTCCGCCCGTGGGGCTTCCAGCCCGGCCACCAGACCGAATGGGCCAAGCTGCTGCTGATCCTGGACCGCCACGTGCAGGCCGATTGGCTGGTGCCCACCGCCCAGCACCTGTTCGATGTGGCGGTCGAGCGCAGCTGGGATGAAGCACGTGGTGGCCTGTACTACGGTTTCGCGCCGGAATCGCGGCGCCAGCCGGGCATGGACGGTGCCCCGATCGGCGGCGACAGCTTCGTCTGCGACGACGACAAGTACTTCTGGGTGCAGGCCGAAACCCTGGCGACGGCCGCACTGATGGCCCAGCGCACCGGCGATGACCGCTATTGGCAGTGGTACGACCGGCTGTGGGCGTATTCGTGGGAGCACTTCGTCGACCACCAGTACGGCGCCTGGTTCCGCATCCTGGATGCCGACAACCGCAAGTACAGCAATGAAAAGAGCCCGGCCGGCAAGGTGGACTACCACACCATGGGCGCGTGCTACGAAGTGCTGAACGTCGTTCGTTGACGTCGCACGCCGGGCCATGCCCGGCGGACGCGGCTGGTAGCGCCGGGCCATGCCCGGCGGACACAACAGGAGTCTCACACGTGCACCGTCTTCCCCTCGCTGTCCGTCTGCTCCTGCTGCTGTTCACGCTTGGCAGCTTCCCCGCGCTGGCCGCGCCTCTGCCGGCGCAATGGGAATTCCGCATGCTGCCCGGCGATGCGCAGGGCGCCGCGCACCCCAGCCTGCAGCAGTGGCGTACGGCGCGCGTACCCGGCAGCGTGCACACCGACCTGCTGGACCATGGGCTGATCCGCGACCCCTACGTGGGCGCGCCGGAGGCCGAGCTGCAATGGATCGGCCTGGCAGCGTGGGAATACCGCGCGCGCTTCGATGTAGATGCGGCGACCCTGGCCAAGGCGCATGCCGAACTGCGTTTCGACGGCCTGGACACCTATGCCGAGGTGCGCTTGAACGGCAAGCCGCTGCTGCGCGCCGACAATGCGCATCGCACCTGGCGTGCACGCGTGGAAGGGCGGCTGCGGCCCAGCGGCAATGAACTGCAGATCGTGTTCCGTTCGCCCATCCGCACCCTGCTGCCGGGCGTGCAGGCGATGCCGCACAAGATTGCCGGCAACTATCCCTCGCCCTACGGTGATGAGCCCAAGGACGCGATGGTAGGCAACTTCGCACGCAAGCCGGCCTACCATTTCGGCTGGGACTGGGGCCCGCGTTACGTGACCGCCGGTGTCTGGCGTGGCGTGGATCTGCAGGCCTGGGACACGCACCGCCTGACCGATCTGGCCGTGCGTACCGATGCCTTGGACGCGCAGCAGGCGCGGCTGGCCGTGCTGCTGCAGGTGGAGCAGGGCGATGCCGCCGGCTCGGCCAGGGTGGAAGTTGAGGTGCGTGATCCCGAAGAGCGCATTGTGGCCACGGTGCAGCGCCCGGTGCTGTTGCAGCCCGGCCAGAACAGCGTGGAGATTCCGGTTGACCTGGCCGACCCGCGCCGCTGGTGGCCGGTGGGGCTGGGCGCGCAGGACCGCTACACGGCACGCGCCCAGCTGGACGCTGGCAGCGACCCGACACTCCAGCGCGAGCAGCGCATCGGCCTGCGCACGGTGGAACTGCGCCGCGAGAACGACGCAAAGGGCGGGCAGGGCTTCGCTTTTGTCATCAATGGCGTGGAGATTTTCGCCAAGGGCGCCAACGTCATTCCGTTCGATGCGTTCCCGGCGCGGGTGGATGTGGCGCGCATGCGTCAGGTGCTGACCGCCGCGCGCGATGCCAACATGAACATGCTGCGCAACTGGGGCGGCGGGTACTACGAGGATGACGCGTTTTTCGATATTGCCGACGAGCTGGGTCTGCTGGTCTGGCAGGACTTCATGTTCGGTGGCGGCATGCAGCCGGGCTACGATCCGGCGTTCCGGGCCAGCGTGGTGGCCGAAGCGCGCGACAACGTGCGGCGCCTGCGCCACCACCCCAGCATCGTGCTGTGGTGTGGCAACAACGAAGAAGAGACCGCGTGGAAGGATTGGGGCCATGGCCGCGACCTGGAGGCTGCCGCCCCGGCGTTCGCCGCACGGGTCTGGCAGGGCTATGTCGATCTGTTCGGCAACGACCTGCGCCAGGTGGTGGGCGAGGAAGGGCTGGGCGTGCCGTACTGGTCAAGCTCGCCCAGCAACGATCTGGACGAAAAGGCCAACGATTCCAGCCGCGGCGACAAGCACTACTGGCAGGTCTGGGGCAACCCGGCACTGCCGGTGCAGGCGTACCTGCACGAGACGCCGCGCTTCATGTCCGAGTACGGCCTGCAGGCCTGGCCGTCGCTGGCAACGGTGGACCAGATCGCCACGCGCGCCGAACAGCGCATCGACAGCCCGGTGATCCGCGCCCACCAGAAGTTCATGGCCGGCGAGGGCAACAGCCGCCTGCTGCAGTACATCGAGCGCGGTTACGGCACGCCGAAGGACTTCGCCGATTTCGTCTACCTGAGCCAGGTGATGCAGGCCGATGGCATGGCACTGGCCGCGTTGCATCATCGCGCATCGCGGCCGTACACCATGGGTTCGCTGTACTGGCAGCTCAACGATGTCTGGCCGGGTGCATCGTGGTCCAGCGTGGATTACTTCGGGCGCTGGAAAGCACTGCACTTCGCGGCGCGACGTTTCTTCGCGCCGGTCACGCTGGCGGCCCTGCGTGACGAAGGCAGCACCCGCGTGCGCCTGATCAACGATGGCGCTGCAGTGGACGCGCGTTGGCGGCTGCGGGTCATGGACGTGGACGGCAAGGTGCTGCGCCGTCGCGAAGCGGCGGTGACGCTGGCGGCCGCCGGGGTCACCTCGGTGGGGGACTTCGGCGATGCCGAATTGCTGGCGGGCGCCGACCCGACGCGTACCGTGGCGGTGTTCGAACTGCTGCAGGATGGCAACGTCAGTGCGCGGCAGGTGGTGGGCTTCGTTGAAGCCAAGGACCAGACACTGCCGCCGCAGGCGTTGCGGGCCACGCTGCAGATCGAGGGCGATCACTACCGCCTGCGACTGCAGAGCAAGGCGTATGTGCGCGCCGCCTGGATCGACTTCGGTGCGCTGGATGTGCAGGTGGAGGACAACCTGCTGGATCTGTTGCCTGGCGAGACGCGCGACATCGCCGTGCGCGGCCCGGTGGATCTGGGCGCATTGCGTGGCGCGTTGCAGGTGAAAACCCTCAACGACCGTTGAGGGCGGAACACCCCGCTCTGGTAGGTGCCAACCTTGGTTGGCACACCAGGACAATCGCGCAGGCGACCCGCTTTGGTAGGTGCCAACCTTGGTTGGCACATCCCGGAGCATGCCAACCAAGGTTGGCATCTACCGGGACCTTCGGGCAGGCGTATCCCGCTTTGGTAGGTGCCAACCTTGGTTGGCACACCAGGAGCATGCCAACCAAGGTTGGCATCTACCAGGGGCTTCGGGAGCATGCCAACCAAGGTTGGCATCTACCGGGATCTTCGGGCGTACGCCAACCACGGTTGGCATCCACCCTCTGCAGTTACAGCTGGATCTGCTGGAAATTCTCGACCCGCTCGTGGCCGTTGGCGGCCTGGCCGGTACGCGGCAGCGGGTAGTCGCCCAGGCGATCGATCAGGCGGGTCTGCAGCCCGGCCTCGCGCGCGGCGTCCAGCTCTTCCACCACATCGGACAGGAACAGGATCTCGCCGGCGGGCACGCCAATGGACTGCACGATGCGGCGGTAGCTGTCGGCCTCACGCTTGCCGCCCACTTCAGTATCGAACCAGCCCGACACCAGCGGGCTGAGGTCGCCAGCATCGCTGAAGCCGAAGAACAGCTTCTGCGCCGGCACCGAGCCGGACGAATACACGTACAGCGGCAGGCCCGAGGCGTGCCAGCCCTTCAGCACCGGCGCCACTTCCGGGTAGAAGTGGGCGGTGTAGTCGCCACGGCGGTAGCCGGTATCCCAGATCACGCCCTGCAGCGCCTTCAGTGCGGTGTGCTTGCGGTCCTGGTCGATCCAGCCCTGCAGCGTTTCCACCACCAGGCTGTCCTGGCAGGCGCCGCCGATCTCGGTGGCCACCGCATCCAGCCAGCGGCGGATCTCCGGTTGCTGGCCGTGCTCGGCCACAAACGCCGGCAGGGCCTGGCGGGCGTAGGGGAACAGCACGTTCTTGACGAACGAAATGCTGCTGGTGGTGCCTTCGATATCAGTCAGGATGACGCGGGGCTGCATGGATCAGGACGCCTGGGTAGGAATGTAACGCGGGAACTTCTGCGCGATGTCGGTGCCGGTGAAATGACCGACCCAGCCATCCGGCTCGGTGAAGAAACGGATCGCCACGAAGCTGGGCTCATCGCCCATGTCGAACCAGTGCGTGGTGCCATCGGGCACGGCGATCAGGTCGTCCTTCACGCATTCGATCTCGTACACCTTGTCGCCCACGTGCAGGGTGAACAGGCCAGAGCCGGCGACGAAGAAACGCACCTCGTCTTCCTTGTGGAAGTGCTCGTCGAGGAACTTCTTGCGCAGTTCTGCGCGGTTCGGGTTGTCCGGGGCGATCGAGGCCACGTCCACGCTCTTGAAGCCGCGCTCGGCCACCAGACGGTCGATGTCGGCGCGGTAGGCGGCGAACACCTCATCCTGGCTGGCGCCGGGGGCAACCGGCGCGGCGGCCTGCCAGCGCTCGAAGGTAACGCCGATCTTCTGCAGTTCGGCAGCGATGACCGCGCCGTCCTGGGTATCCAGCAGCGGCGAGTCGGGGCGGGTGTCGTCGTAGATGCGCAGTCGGCTCATGGCGGCAGCTTGAACATTCCGGGGGAAAGACAGGGTAGCAGGGTGCAGGCGGCGGCCAGATGGCCAATGGGCATGTGCCTGTGCGCGATGGTTCAGCCGCGCAGCTTGCGCAGTTCCAGTTCGCAGTGCAGCAGGAACTCGAAGGCTTCCATGTGGCGGCGCGCTTCGGCCATGTCGCGGCCCCAGGCGTACAGGCCGTGGCCGTCGATCAGGTAGCCCCACAGCGGCTGGCGGTCCAGCAGGTCATCCACCTGGGCCGAGAGCACGTTCATGTCCTGGGTATTGGCGAACACCGGGATGTCGATGGCCATTTCGTGGGTGCTGTTGCCGGCGAAGGCCTTCAGCAGTTCGTAGCCTTCCACCCGGATATGGCCCTGCGGGGCGTACAGGCGCGAGGCGATGGTCTGTACCGGGGAGTGGGTGTGCAGCACGCAGCCGACTTCGGGGAAGCGGCGGTACAGCTGGGTGTGCAGCAGGGTTTCGGCGGACGGGCGCAGCGGGCGGCCGACGGCCTGGCCGTCGAAATCCACCACCATGATGTCGTCCTCGATCAGGCGGCCCTTGTCCTTGCCCGAGACGGTGATCGCGGCGTGGCGGTCGTCCAGGCGGTGGGAGAAGTTGCTGCTGGTGGCCGGGGTCCAGCCGGCCTGGGCCAGTTCGCGGACGTTGTCGATCAGCAGCTGGGCCAGTTCGCTCAGGCGCGCGGTGTCGTAGGGGAAGGTGGGGGCGTTCATGCGGGTGATTTTACTGGATTCGGCCAACGGCTGAGCCCCTCGTGGCTGGGTCGCCGTTCTGAATCCCTGGGTTGGCCGGGCGGGGTGGGCTGGCGGGACACGCCGTAAATCCATCCATGGAGCAACTGTGTTGTCGGATGGTTTTTTGGCCGTCTGGCAGACAGTCACGGCAAAGCCGGCCGCCGGCCGGCAGCCGCTGCGGTGCGCTTGGGCTTGCCTCAAGCGGGGATCGGTCCGCTTTCTGCGTCGCGCACGCGGGCGTTGAGAATGACCAGCATCTTGCGCATCACGGCCACGATGGCCACTTTCCCTTCCTTGCCGCGGGCCCGCAGCGACCGGTAGAAGTCCCGCAGTCGCGGCTCGTGCCGCATGGCCGACGTGGCCGCCATGTAGAGCACCTGGCGGATCTCGGCCCTGCCGCCGTGGATGCTTCGTCTCCCTCG